>NZ_CP150215.1:1097500-1897500 GCF_037969845.1 Paenibacillus sp. FSL W7-1279 | reverse complement strand
GTTTGCTGTAACCTGGCCTTCACTGATAATGTCTTAACCCTTGATCCATGGATTGTGGCGTTTACCTTTTGATGAACCTTGAGGCTTTCGTGATTTCTTGGCTGCTGTTCTTGTTTTATTGGCTTGCTGACGATGGACTTTAGCTCTCTCCTTGGCATCCTCTTCAATGGAAGTATCTCTGGATACGGATGGTTCCGTTTCATTCCCAATTTCACTGCTGACCGACATATTGGATTGCTCCGCTTCGTATGGAGCCGACGGATTGAATGCCGAATCGAACGGCTGGTCGTTCTGCCGATCATTCCAGTTTGGTTCATATGGATTTACAAATGGAGGATATGCTCCTTGAGTTCCCATGAGTGCGGACGGATGGCCGTATGCCCCAGCATTGTAGTCCATTCCACCCTGCCACGGTTGATACGGTACCGCCATGTCGGGTGCGTACTGGTGATGCCCGTGTTGTGGGTACCCGTGATGTGGCTTATTGTGGTATGGACTAACTTCTCCCCCATGGCATCCGCAAGGAGACGGAACATAACCATATGTCGCCGCTGTATGATGATGCTCAGGATATGGATGGTAATCGGAACCCACATTTCCTGTATATGATTCCGTGATCGAGAACTGGGAATATTCCAAGCTCATGGGCTGTTCAGAAACACCCGGATATCCTGAAGGTACATTTCCCCAGCCTTCATTATAGGATACAGGCATCGCTTCCTGCGGTATATGGTGATACGGATGGACAGCTGTGCCGTATTCGGCTCCATGCCAATGTTTAGGTTCATGGCAACCACATGGTCCTTCATGATAACCACCGTATGGAGGCATCATAAATGCAGGCGCTTCTTGAAAAGGAAATTCCGGACAAGGATGCGGCATCATATGAAGTGGCATCTCCGCAAACGGCGGACATGGTTCGGCCATAGGATGGATTGGGTAAGGTAACGGCATGGTTTTGACAGGATGCGTAAACTCCGGCTCTATTGGTTTATATGGCAGTTTGTAATCCGGTTTGTACTCTGGTTTGAATTCGGGTTTGAATTCAGGTTTGAACTCCGGCTTGAATTCAGGCATGATCACAGGCTTTTTAAAATCCGGCAGGACATCCGGTTTCTTCACTTCTGGCAGGATCTCTGGTTTCTTGACCTCCGGCAGGATGACCGGCTTCTTGATTTCAGGTAAAATCTCCGGTTTGTGCTCCGGTTCGAATTTTTTAGGCTCCTCGGGGAATGGTGAAATCTCAGGCAGTTTTGGTAAAATCGGCGGCTCGGGTTCCTTAACTTCCGGTACAACCGGTGGCTGCTCGATCGGCGCTGTGATTTCTTCCTTCACTCCGGTGTAATCCTTACCGCCCGGCTTCTTCTTGCCCGGGTTCGAACCACTGCCACTGCTCATCGAAACCCCGTCATCTGTGCCCGACTCCGAATATACGCCTGATGAAGGGATGTTCACGACCTCTCCAACCAGCAGGGCATTCGGATTTTTAAGCTGCGGGTTGGCATCAATAATTTCCTTCAGGGTTACGCCCCATGCCTTCGACAGTTTCCAGAGGGAGTCCCCCTGCTTTACCGTATGCTTATGGATAATGGGTTGGCTGCCGCCTGGTACCGGAACAGGCTCTGTCGGTACTTTGATTTTGGCACCGACATCGAGCTTATTCGGATCCACCAGCTGTGGATTGGCATCGATGATTTTCGCTAATGGAACGTCGTATTTTTTGGACAGCTCATATAGGGTGTCGCCTTCCTTGACGATGTGTATCTTCACGCCGCTAAAACCTCCTACACTCTTCTAGGCGTCATGTTATTCGCCCGCTTTCGTTACTACATCCTATGCACGGAATGGGCGATTGACATCCCTCTGGGCAAAAAAAATCCTTTCATCGACATGAAAGGATGGTTTAAGTCGTTTATTTAGCTGTCCTAAAACGTTAGGATTCCCATACTTTATAACCGTCTTGATCCACAATTTTGCGGAATTCCTCGAGCAGTTGAAGCGTAATTGGACCAGCCTGCCCTTTTCCGATCATCCGTCCGTCAATTTCACGAGCGGCGATGACCTCAGCGGCGGTTCCTGTAAAAAACACTTCGTCTGCAATATATACGTCATGCATGCTGAAAGGCTCCTCCTTCAATTTGATGCCGAGTTTATCGCATAAATCGATAATCGCCTGGCGCGTAATGCCTTCAAGCGCACCAAGGTAGCACGGAGGCGTTGTGACCACGCCGTTTTTCACGATGAAAATATTGTCACCTGAGCCTTCCGTCACATATCCTTGTGCGTTCATCATGATCGCTTCATCCGCTCCCGCAAAGTTGGATTGGATCTTCACAAGAATGTTGTTCAAATAGTTCAGAGACTTGATTTTCGGATTGAGCGCATCCGGAATGTTGCGGCGCTGGGCTACGGATACGGCCTTCAAACCGTTAAGATAAGCTTCTTCGGAGTATATCGCCAGCTGTTCCACAATGATCAACACCGTTGGTTTAGGGCAGCGACGCGGGTCCAGACCCAGATTGCCTGCACCTCGGGATACTACGATACGGATGTACCCGTTTCGCATATCGTTGCGCCGAATCGTCTCGGCCATAGCCTCCAGCAGCTCATCATATGCCAATGGGATGACTAAATCGATGGACTTGGCGGAATCGTACAGCCGATCCAAGTGTTCCTTGCACTTAAAGATGTTGCCGTTATATATCCGAATCCCTTCGAATATGCCGTCTCCGTACAGGAATCCATGATCAAAAACGGATACTTTTGCATTCTCTTTTGTGACGAATTCTCCATCCAGATAGATCCATTGCTCTGACATTTACTTAACCTCCATTTTCTCACTCTCGTACGCATAGCCCGGATAAGTACCCAGCACACGAACCACACATCCCAGCGCTTCAATCTCTCCCATGGCGGCGACCAACAGAACCGAATCTGCTGCAGCCATGACATCGATGTAAAAATAGTAATTACCCAGCTTCTTCTTCGTCGGACGGGATTCAATCCGCGACAGATTCAGGCGCCGCCAAGCAAACGCCGAAAGCACCTGATGCAGCGCTCCCGGCACATCCTCTGGGAGGGTCACGAGAATGCTGGTCTTGATATGCTCCGGCGAACGGTTGACTAAAATCGGCTCGCGTCCGATTAATACAAACCGGGTGTAATTATTATCATGGTCGGTAATACGCTCGGCAAGCACGTTTAATCCGTGAGTGGCAGCGCCTAGTGTAGTGCCGATCGCCGCCCATCCCTGGCCGGGATTTTCCTTTACGATTTTAACCCCTTCCGAGGTGCTGCCTACTTGCTCCAACTCAGCCTGTGGCGCGGCCTTCGCGAGGAACTGACGGCACTGGGCCGTTGCTACTTGGTGAGACCAAATTTTTGTGATTTTACTGTAATCCATCGTACCGTCATTGGACTGGAACTCGGCAGCATTTCCGATCAGGTTCTGAATGGAAGGATAAACCCACTCCACCTGCATCGGCAGATCCACCTCATTGACCAACCAATCCATATGAAGGCTCACGGAACCTTCGATGGTATTCTCAATCGGGATTACGCTGTAATCGCTTTTTCCTTCTACTGTAGACATAAATACATCAGAGATCAGTTTATGGTGGACAAATTCCACCGGCTCACCGTTAAGGAGATAAAGTATCGCTTCATGAGATACCGATCCTGAGGGCAACAAGGCTATTTTTTTCATGCGGTAACTTCCCCTCTAATCATATCCAAAAAGGATCTATTATTTATATCTTCCAAGAGCTGGACGCCTTCGGCAACTGGATTCAACGGGTAGCACGAAGCCGAAATTCCTTCCGCCTTCATCGTCTGCACTAAATACGCGCTCAATTCTTCTACCCGCGAATCGTTCCGATCCACCAACGCAATCATCGTCGGGCCCGCTCCGCTTAGCGCAATCCCCAGCGCTCCGTGGCTTGTCGCTTCGGCCAAAATTTTGCTCATCCCTGGCACAAGCGGTACCCGATAAGGCTGATGAATCCGATCTTGCATTGCGGCAGATATCAAGTCCAGTCTGCCTGCAGAAAGAGCCGCGGTCATCAAGGAGGACCGACTAATATTATACACAGCATCCGCTAAACTGACCTGGGCGGGCAGCGCTTCTCTTGCTTTGGATGTTGCCAATTCGAAATCGGGAATAACAACGAGCGTTCCGAGGTCTGCTGGAGGTTCAATACGTATATAATCCGCATGAGCTCCGTCCCATACAGCCGTAATAATCCCTCCAAATAATGAAGCTCCTACATTATCCGGGTGCTTCTCAAGATTCGTCGCCATATCAAAAAGCTTGGAATCCGGCAGGGGTGAACCGATCAGCGCATTGGCAGCCGCCAGAGCCCCTACAATCGCCGAAGCACTGCTGCCAAGACCGCGGGTAAGCGGAATTTCGGAATACATGGAAATCTCAAGATCGGGAACAGCCTGTCCCGCCTCTTCAAAAACCATCTGAGCCACCTTATAGATCAGGTTGCTCTTATCGGTCGGCAGACCGCCCATCTCATCACCATGAAGATGGAATACGGTCCGCTCCGACGCCTTCATCTCGATCCAGGAATACATAGACAATGCCATGCCGAGTGTATCGAATCCGGGTCCCAAATTAGCCGTACTGGCCGGTACCTTCACCCGGACACCTTGGGACAAACTCATACCCGTGCAGCTCCTTCAAGCTTAGCAATAGCATCCATTACGGCTGATTCCGTATCTGATACGACGAGCGGTTCGGCGTTCACGGTAGAAATGGCGATATTCGGATCCTTGAGCCCATGCCCTGTCAGCACACAGACTACGGACTCTCCACCTTTAAAATATCCTTCGCGCTTCATTTTATAAACGCCTGCGATGGAGGCAGCCGATCCTGGCTCGGCAAAAATGCCCTCACGCGATGCGATTTTGCGGTATGCTTCCAAAATCTCTTCGTCCGTAACATAGTTAATCTGTCCGCCGGATTCCTCAGCGGCCGCAACCGCGGTTTTCCAGCTGGCCGGGTTCCCGATACGGATGGCAGTCGCTACCGTTTCCGGATTTGCAATAGGCTCTCCCTTCACGATGGCCATCGCTCCTTCCGCTTCAAATCCAAGCATTCTCGGCAGAGAGGACGATTTGCCCGCAGCATGGTATTCTTTAAATCCTTTCCAGTAAGCGGAGATGTTCCCCGCATTGCCGACCGGAATGGCCAGCACGTCCGGCGCTTTCCCTAACTGGTCAACGACTTCGAATGCAGCCGTCTTCTGACCTTCGATTCGATAAGGATTCACGGAGTTTACAAGCGCAATCGGATGCTTCGCCGTAATCTCACGCACAATTTCCAGCGCGCGGTCAAAATTGCCTTCAATCGCAATGACCTTCGCTCCGTAAATCATCGCTTGGGCGAGCTTGCCCAGCGCAATATTGTTGTTCGGAATGATTACGATACAATTCAATCCGCCACGAGCGGCATAAGCAGCAGCTGCTGCAGACGTATTGCCCGTTGAAGCGCACATGATGGTGCGGCTTCCCTCTTCCATCGCTTTCGCTACGGCCATCACCATCCCGCGGTCTTTGAATGAACCCGTAGGATTCAGCCCTTCAAATTTGAAATGCAGATCAATTCCAAGCTCTTCGGATAAATTCACAGCTTTGATCAGAGGGGTGTTCCCTTCCTTTAGCGTTAGAAGCGGAGTACGCTCATTCACCGGCAAATATTCTCTGTAGGTTTGAAGCAATCCTTCATACGGCATCTCTCTTGTTCTCCTTTTCTTAAGAAAAAATTATATAGGGTTATTTAATGAGTTCTAATCCTTTATCCTTCAACACGGTACACACTTTTAATCCGGCGAATGACTTCCAGGCCTTCAAAATGATTCAACACTTCATCCATATTGGCTTTGCTCGCATTGTGGGTGACGATGATAATCTCTGCGTCCGGATTATGCTCGTTCGGCTGCTGGACAACGGATTCCAGGCTGACGTTATATTCAGCGAACACCTGGGTAATTTGGGCAAGTACACCTGCTTTATCGTCGACATGAAGCAAAATGAAGTTCTTATACATGATCTGCTCGTCGGTTTTGAGTTTCTTCGGTTTGTAAGGAACGATGGCTTTGAGACCGTTGACGCCGAGCTTCAGATTCTTGATAACGGCAACCAGGTCTGCCACAACGGATGTAGCGGTTGGCATCTCACCAGCGCCGGCTCCGTAAAACATCGTTTCGCCTACAGCTTCTCCATATACATAAACCGCGTTAAATACCCCATTCACGGCTGCGATAGGATGTCCCTTCCGAACCATCGTAGGCTGAACCGTGATGCTGAACTCATCGTCCTGACGCTCCGCGATACCCAGAAGTTTCATCTCATAACCCAAACGCTTCGCATAAGCGATATCTTCTTTGGTCACTTGCGAGATTCCCTTAACGGTTACATCCTGGAGCTCGACGTTCGTGCGGAAGCCAAGTGTGCCGAGAATCGCCATCTTGCGCGCCGCGTCCAATCCTTCAACATCGGAGGTCGGGTCAGCTTCTGCATAACCCAGTTCCTGAGCTTCGGCCAGGACATCTTCATACGATGCACCTTCTTGACTCATCTTGCTCAGAATGAAATTGGTTGTACCGTTCACGATCCCCATAATTTTCATGATACGATCCGAGGAGAAGCCTTCAATCAGCGTGCGGATAATGGGAATACCGCCAGCAACACTTGCCTCGTAGAACACGTCGCACTGCTTCTCTTGCGCCTTGGCCAATATTTCGGCACCGTGGAGAGCCATCAGATCCTTATTTGCGGTAACGATATGCTTGCCGCGCTCAAGCGCTTCGAGAATATAGGTTTTCGTCTGCTCGATCCCGCCCATCACTTCAACGATGACATCAATCTCGGGATCGCGGATGACCGCCCATGGATCTTCCGTCAGTTTATTCTGATCCACATTGACACTGCGGTACTTCTCCAAATGTTTGACAGCGATACGTTCTATCGTAATCGGCGAACCGACCTGGCTGCTCAAATCCTCCTGGTGTCCCTCTACGATGCGGACAACCCCTGTTCCTACGGTTCCTAATCCCAAAAGCCCTACTTTGACCGGTTTCATTAATACACTACCTCCTGTATCCCATCACATAGATATCTATTTAATTCGTCATAACTTAACCTTGGCCTATCATCTGCACTCTTCTTACTCCAGCTATTCGCCTCAATCCGTCAAGCAGGTCATCCAGCTCCTCATTCAGCCGGGAAACTTCGACGGAAATCACGACATTGGCGATTCCCTGCAGCGGAATACTCTGATGAATGGTTAGCACATTCCCGCCTTCACCCGCTACCAGCCCCAGCACTTCGGATAGCATCCCCGAGCGATGTTCCATATCGATAGAAATCGTTACGATTTCATCACGTTCCAGTTGATTGATGGGATGGATTCCATCCTTGTACTTATAAAAAGCGCTTCGGCTAAGCCCAACCTGTTCAACGGCTTCATGAACCGTTCTAACGTCTCCCGATGCCAGCAATTTTTTTACTTGCATCGTCTTAACCACAGCCTCGGGAAGGATGTCTTCCCGGACCAAATAGTAGCGTTCCTTCACAAACGTCCTCTCCTCAAAGACTACTGTATTCGTATAGTGGACATTATACTGGATATACCATGTAAGGGCAATACATAAGTGTCCAGTTTTTTGGTTAACCCGATATTTATATGTCAACTCTATAGCCTATACTATATCGCAATTCAAACCGGAACACATCGATATTCACGTCAAAATTGTAAATGATGCGCAAAAAAAAGCAGTCTCCGGTATGCGGAGACTGCCGATAAAACATTTGAGTTCAAACGGTCCGCGTGAAATCTAAGCAACAATGATCGTGCCGCAGTACTCGCACTCTTTTTCCTCTTGGTGTGAAATCACGGTTCTTGCACCACAGCCTGAACATTCCACAGACTTCGATCCAATATCCTGCTGAATCTCGGCTGACTTTACTGACTCTCTATGCAGTGAAGTGATCATCAGCACACCATTCTCAATCTTCCCGTAAGGGAGCATCCGCTCCTTGATCATAAAGTTCAAATCACGGACCACATGGGATGGAGTTTGATTCGCTGCAATCGCAATATGATCGATGTAAATCAGACGCCGCTGCAAGACGGCCTCTGCATAAATTCTCAACAGCTTTCGGAATTTCTTGTCTGCCAGGTCAGCAGCAACAAGCAGCAGCAGGCCAGGGACTAATAGGCACAATGCCATTGCTAAATTGTCGTTTAAGAACTCCTCACTGGTTTCGCTCGCCAGTAAAAAGATCACAGAAGTCATAATATACGAACCGAACAATACCCATCCCATCAGCCTTGCATTTCTGCCCCTGTAACTGTGATGTTGTTGTGTAGGCAAAATACGAAATCCAGCAATGATCAACGCTAATGGAAAAAACACATACGTCAAGCCAATAATAAAATAATCGAATTTTGAAAATTGCGATTTAAAGGGCTTTATTGGAATGCTCATACCACGATCTCCTCAATTTTGTTAATCGGACGCATAACTAAGGTTAAGCCACAATCACCGAACCGCAATACTCACATTCTTTTTTCTCCAAGTGCGTTACGACCGACCTTGCCCCGCAGCCCGGGCATTCCACAGACTTCGGCCCTGGATTGGGCTCCGCTTCGTTTCGGGTTATTGCCGCTGGTTCAGCCGCAACTTGACCTAGTGAATACTGCACTCGCTGTCCGCTGCGTGAAACAAATTCTCCTTGGAATGAAGACTGGGATCTCCTCTGCAAGGAGGGGATGATGACAACTCCATTGTCCAGCTTTCCATTAGGCAGCATACGCCGTTCAAACATGAACGTGATATCTCGGACGGCATGGGCCGGCTTTTGCCTTGCCTCTCGAGCGATATGATCAATTTGGTCGAGCCCTCTTTGCATAATGGCATTCGAATAAAATTGCAACAAACGGTTGAATTTCTTATCTTCTTTCTTGCCAATCAACAGCATGATGATGGCTGGAACCAGTATAATAACGCCCCATACGATGGAAGCCGAATAGAGGCCGTCGACATCTTTATCTTCAATCGTCGCGAGGATCATAAGCAATTCAATGATTCCATAGGTTATGACCAGAACCCACCCGAAGAGCCGGTTGTTTCTTCCCTTACAGTGGTTATGGCGATGGGTGACAAGCACCCGAACAGCCGCCAGCACAATGGCCAGCGGAAAAAACAGTACCGCCAGCGCAATAATGAAATAATCCATGGTCGTGAACTTCTGTTTAAAGCGCTTCAGTTCAGACGCTCCCATATTCTATCCCCTCTATCATCTGCATTAGGTCGATCCCGCTTTTGCCTTCAGAAGTTCGGTGTTACGATCCTGTACCGTTCTCAGGATATCGCGGATGATGTGAACGGTTTGCTCTGCCAGCTCATCGCGTTGTTCTGCTTGCGTCTCTCCGATCAGCGCCACTTGGTCCTCCAACAATGCGATTTTTTGCTGGATCATATGCTCCACTTCATATAAAGAGGTATGCGTGATAGGATCGCTATAACGAAGCGTTTCTTCCAGCTCGGCCATCTGCCGGTCTAACGAATGAATGTTCTCTCCTGGCATCTCACCTAGTTTTCTTCGGATTCCCCCGATCCAGGCCACCGTCTCTTTCTGAACCGCCAGATGATCACTTTCCTTTCGTTCATGAGCTCCTGCATATTTTCCCGTCAGAGCTATCAGTCCCAAAACCACCGAGAACCCCAGTAAGGTTATAAGATGAATCATAAAATAAGAAGATTCAGGCAGCTTAAATAAATATCCCAGCAGAATGACCTCCAGCAAAACGGAAATGGCATAGACTCCTATAATGACGCCTGAAGCAATATAAAAAGGAGCTCCTGGCGAACCCGCTTTGCGCCGGTGGACAACTAAACCGATAAAGACGAGAATGGCCGCCTCGGCGCATCCGAGAGCGATGCCCGATATCCAAGCATTCAGCTGAACGATCCCTCCGATCAATCCGAACAGAAGGATGGTTAAGACCGGAAGCACCGCGGCAGCCAGCCATAATCCATTTCGACTTGTGGTTCTTGTACTCACTCTATTCCCTCACTTTCACTTCACATCAATTTATGTCCGCACTCCATGCAAAACTTCTGGCCTGGTTTGATCTCATGATGACATCCAGGACATGTTAGCGCATGGCTTGACCCGCAGTGCGGGCAAAACTTGGCTTTTGCATCCACCAGTTCACCGCATGTCCTGCAAGGCATAGGAAGCGCTGCACCGCAATCCGGACATTCGACGGCACCGGCCGGGTGGTCATGGCCACATTCAGGGCATGCATGGTACGGGTCACCGCAGTGAAGACAAAACTTGGCATTGGGAGGCAGTGGCTGTCCGCAATCGTTGCATCGAACGGTGCTCGCCAGTTCCTCCTCAGCCTGCACCTGAAGCGATTGTCCGCATCCCGAACAGAATCGCGCCTCTTCTGCGCTCAGTGTTCCGCACTGGGTACACGCTTTCTGTTTGGTATGGAGCTCGTTCTTTCCTGGATCCTTTGAGTCCTCAAACATTTTCCCCACGGTCTCATACATCGGACCAACCATCCCAAGTCCCATGCCCAATCCGGTTCCCATGACCGCTGCCGGGCTGCCTTGATTCTTTGCCGCCCCCTCCAGCGTATTAAAGGTTCTTTCTTGATGATAGGTATATCCGATGATGTCCATCTCCGCTTTCTTTGCCAACGCTTCCTTGATTCGAACAGCTGCCGGGTCATTCTCCGGGATGTTGATGGAGTCCACATAGAAATTCAGCAGGGTGATCCCCATTTCTTCAAATGAAGGCGCAATCGCTTCCATGATATGCTTCGATATTTCCGCTATGTAAGCATTGATCTCCACAACGCTGATTTTTTTGCGAACGATATAGGAGGATATGATTTCCGTAATATTGGACATCAGTACGCCGCGATAATATTTAATCAGTGTGCTTTGGTCAAAAGCCGGCAGTGTGCCAACCAGGGTTCCCAGAAACTTTCGCGGATCGCTGATCTGTACGCCGAATTGGCCAAAAGACCGGACCGATACGATAATATTGTATTTTGGATCTTGCAGCTGGATCGGCGAGCTGGTCCCCCATTTCACGTCCAGTGAACGAAGTTTGTTCACAAACCAGACTTCTGCCGTAAAGGGAGACTTCCCGCCGAATGGAAGATTGATCACATTGGATAATATCGGTATATTCGCCGTACTCAGTGTATGCCGCCCAGCCGCGAAGGAGTCCAGGGCTTGACCACCCTTATACAGGATGGCCTCCTGTGTCTCATGAACAATAAGTTGGGTCCATGTACCTAACTCCTGATTCGGATAACGCCAGGCAAACACATCCGGCGGTCCTTCGTATTTTACAACTTCAATAATAGCCATAGTTCTACTCTCCTTTATACACCGTTCCTTCCATCCTGATAGTCTATGGAAAAGGACTATTGTACTACCATTGTATACGATTTACCCGATATGTGGATGCAAAATTTGGAAACCTAAGTGGAAAATGATATCTCTGAACAACTTCCTAACCGTTGCCATAAAACACAGAGCATGTTTACGTGATATCCGGGACACAACTTCCTCCATAAAAAAATACCGCCAAGCCTGCTGTTAAACAGACCTTGCGGTATTTTCTTACGAACGTATTTTTTGCGCATTAATAGTAGCTGCTGCCTTCAACAAATTCAAATTCGAAATCACCAATTCGTACAATGGTGCCTTCTGTCGCGCCCCGTTTCCGAAGTTCTTCATCGACGCCCATATGGCGCATCGTTCTTGCAAGCTTCAGAATGGCATCATGCGAATTCATCTGCATCCGTTTCAGCATCCGCTCAATTCGCTCGCTATGCACAACATACATCTCATTATCCCTAGTAACGGTGAAGGAGTTGTCGTTCTGCGCTTTGAATTTATAAACCTTGCGCTCGGAAACCTCGGATACTTCTTCAATGGCCGGCTCGTCCGGAATGCTCTCCAGCACATCGATCGTGCGGTAAAGAAGTTCCTGAATACCCTGACGGGTCAGCGAGGAGATTGGCATGACCTCGATGTCCGGACGAATCTCTTTCAGCTTCTCTTTGAAGGCCGCTAGATACTCTTCGGCCTCCGGCATGTCCATTTTATTAGCGGCTACGATTTGCGGCCGTTCGACCAGAACCGGGTTGTAGAGCCTGATTTCATCATTGATTTTTTCCCAGTCCTCAAACGGATCCCTTCCTTCCGTGCCTGCCATATCCACGACATGGACAATGACGCGTGTTCTTTCCACGTGCCGGAGGAATTCATGACCAAGTCCCACGCCTTCATGAGCACCCTCAATCAGACCAGGCAGGTCAGCCATAACAAAATTGCGACCGTCTCCAACCTCAACAACTCCCAAATTCGGCGTTATGGTCGTAAAGTGGTATGCGCCGATCTTTGGCTGAGCCGCAGATACAACGGACAACAAGGTTGATTTGCCTACACTCGGGAACCCGACGAGACCTACATCAGCCATCACTTTAAGTTCCATGGTTACGTAACGCTCTTCGCCTTCCTCGCCGTTCTCGGCAAGCTCAGGCGCCGGATTGTTCGGGGTAGCAAAGCGGATATTTCCTCGCCCTCCACGGCCTCCTCTGGCAACAACAACCTGTTGACCGTGTCGGGTCAAATCGCCAATCACCTCACCGGTATCGTCATCCGTTAAGATGGTACCCGGCGGGATACGGACAATCATGCTATCCGCATTGGCCCCATGCTGACTTTTATTGCGGCCTTTTTCCCCGCGCTTGGCCTTAAAATGCTTCTGGTAACGGAAATCCATCAACGTGCGCAGTCCTTCGTCCACCCGGAAAATCACGTCGCCGCCCTTACCGCCGTCTCCGCCGGCAGGTCCGCCTTCAGGAACGTATTTCTCTCGACGGAACGCAATGAGACCATCGCCGCCGTCTCCGCCTTTTACATATACTTTTGCCTTATCTACAAACATGAAATCACCTTCCTCAAGTCACAAACGGCAAATACAAACGATACGAGGTCTCCCCCGGCTCCGTTTGTTCTACCCGAATGCCTTCGCCTTTTACGGATTGTTCAATCTGAAGCTTCAAGCTGTCCGGGTCTCCAAAGGATCCTTCTCCTTGTGCCCATACCATCAGCTCTTGTTCTTGCTGCATAAATGTTAATGTTAATTGCCGGGTATCCCCCCAAGACGCTTTTCCGCTTAATTGAAAAGCTCTCACCGTTTGAATGATAGCTTCGGTAAAAGACTCCGCCGTTTGTGGCGATACTTTGTCTTCCAGTTGCACCTGGTCCACAACTTCAACGTCGAGCTGCAGATTATTGCTGTACGTACGGTATGAATGTAAATAAAAAACCAGCGAAGGAATGCCCAGCTTAGAGATTCTGCTTTCCGTCGCCATCCTGTCCTTTATTCTTTCCACAGAACCCACTGTTTTATCAAGCTTTCCAAGTTGAATGTAGCCGTACAAAATTTGAAGCTCATTCATCCAATCATGACGATGGTGATTCAGCATCTGAATCGCCGTCTGCTCCACATTCCGAATGATGGCTTGCTGCCTGCGCTCCTCCGATTTTCGGACAAGCCAAGCCCCGCAGGCAGACGCAGCGACAGCCCAAACCGTTAACACTGCTCCTGCAGCCAAAGTCGGTTTCCATACCATCCATGCTACGGGTATTACGGAGGTTAACCCCGCCCCAGCTGCTATCCATTTCCAGGATTTCATCGCTTCTCCTCGTCTTTCAACAGCAATTGGTTACATTCACCAAATCCCAGTATATCATAGACCTTCAGGACGGTTCATCCCCTGGATGATGATCTTTGCGTTATTTACAAAAAAAGAAGCCCCGGCAACGATGCCGAAAGGCTTCTTCTGTATGCAGCATAAGAAACGATTAAGCTTCTACTGCAGCCGCTACTGGAGCGACATCAACCGGGTAGACGCTCACTTTCTTGCGATCACGACCCCAACGTTCAAATTTCACAACGCCGTCAACTTTCGCAAACAAAGTATCGTCTTTACCGATACCTACGTTCGTGCCTGGATGAATTTTCGTTCCGCGTTGGCGAACCAAGATGCTGCCGCCAGTCACTGCTTGACCGTCTGCACGTTTCACACCAAGACGTTTCGATTCGCTATCGCGACCGTTCTTTGTGGAACCTACACCTTTTTTCGATGCGAATAACTGAAGATCCAATTTCAACATGTTGTCTACCTCCTTCTTCAAGTAGTCAATTCCTGTATTCTTATATACTTGCCGTATGAATCGGCAATTCCCTGTAACATAACAACCATGGATTCGAGAAGCAGTTGAACTTGTCCCGAGACGGAGTCGTTTGCCGTCGGCGGAAGATTCGCACTAAGAAAGCCGCCCTTCATCTGGGTCTCCATAACAGTTCCGGTTAACGCTTCAATGGAATTGACCGTTCCCACTGTAATGCTGGAAACTCCAGCACATACAATATCTTCTCCAGGATTGGCATATCCCGCGTGCCCCGTTACCTTAAAGCTATGGATCCGTCCATCTCCCCCGCGCAGTACTTGTACAGTAATCAATTACCGCACCTACTTACGCCTGGATTTTCTCGATGGTTACTTTAGTGTAAGGTTGACGATGACCTTGCTTCTTGTGGTAGTTCTTCTTCGGCTTGTATTTGTATACAACGACCTTACGGCCTTTACCGTGCTTCTCTACCTTTGCAGTTACAGTCGCACCGGAAACAACCGGCGTACCTGTTACCAACCCGTCCTCTTTGGATACGGCCAGTACACGGTCGAAAGTCACGCTCTCGCCGTCACCTGCAGTCAGCTTCTCGATGAACAATACGTCGCCCTCTTGAACTTTGTATTGTTTACCACCTGTTTCGATAATAGCGTACATTTGCTTGCACCTCCCTATGTCTCAGACTCGCCTAGTATAAGGTGTCCGTCCTAAAGCAGGAACGTCCTTGCTAACCCAACCGGAGCGGTTACAGCATGTGCAGCAAACCATCACTAGACACATACCTAATGATAATATCATAATCCATGTTCACCGTCAACATCATTGTTCGATAACAAAACCTCTGCCCCGGCAAGCCCCGCAAGGCTTGGCAAATGGGAGCGAAGAGCTTTCCCTGGCTTTTTTGCGGGTCATTTCCAGCAGTCCCAGCTTGGTCCAGCCCACCACAAAGCTTTTGGTGCGGTCCTTGCGCATTACAGCCTCCATGGCAGAAACAACCTGCTCCCGGTGCTCTTCACGATCCATATCGATGAAATCAACGATGATAATGCCTCCGATATCCCAGAGCCGCAAAATTCTTGCAATCTGCTTCGCCGCCAGAAGATTCGTCTTCAGCACCGTTTCCTCGAAATTATCGCCACCGATATATTTGGCTGTGTTGACATCCATGATGGTCATGGCTTCCGTCTGATCAACAACGATGGTCACACCTTCCGGAAGCGTGATTTTCCTTGCAAAGCCGGCTCTCATCTGCTCGTCCAACCCGTAAGCTTGAAAAATCGGACTTCCTTCCGAGTAATATGTAACCTTGGGCTCCATACCAGGGACGGTTTCCTTCAGATAGCTTTTGGTCTCCTCGCCTTTAAGCTTGCTGTCGATCACAAGTTCATCATGAAGCGGGTCAAAGGCATCGCGGAGAAAACGCTGCAGCAGACCTAAATCGCGATGAAGCAGCGCCGGAGCAGAAGAAAGCTCGGCCTTGTCGAGAATTCGCGCCCACTCTTTTCGCAGATACTCAAGATCTCCCTTAAGGAATTCCAGAGGCTCGTCCTCCGATACCGTTCGGATAATGATCCCCTCTTCATCCGTGCGAAGCTGCTCGCCGATACTCTTCAGCCTTGCTCTCTCCGCATCACGTCCAATTTTCTTGGAGACGGCAACATAATCCGCAGTAGGCATGTACACCATGCATCTGCCAGGCAGCGAAAAATGGGTAGTGACCCGCGCCCCCTTGCCGCCTCTCGGTTCCTTCATCACCTGCACGATCAATTCCTGGCCTACCGTTAGCAGCTCCGAAATGGAAGGCTTCTGCTTGGGCTGCTTCTCTAAATGAGGATGGAGCACATCATCAATATATAAAAATGCATTCTTTTTCAGCCCGATATCTACAAAAGCCGCCTGCATCCCCGGCAGCACATTTACGACCCTGCCCTTATAAAAACTGCCGACTACACTTTGCTCACAACTCCGCTCAACGGCGAATTCTGCTAACCTCCCATCTTCGATGAGGGCCATCTGAATGGTCTCATGTTCACAATGAACTATCATTTGCCTCATGGCTTCACCCCTCAAATGGAAGACGATATTCTATTTTTTATCCTAACACAATCTCAGATGAGTTGAATGGATAAAGAATCATGGCCCGCCCTGCGTCTTCCTCATGGTGTTTACGATTTACGCATACCAAGGCGGACCATTTGATGCAAAATAAGAAGAAATCACATGCTGCTCCGGAACGACGGCAAGCAGGCTGCCTCGTCCGCTCATAACATAAATCAGATGATACTTCTCTCGTTTAAATAGACGCATAATATCATCCAAAGGTTTCGAAGAATCTGCAACGATTGGCTGCGCAGGACCGAGTCCATCCAAATTTCGTTCATAAATCTCGCTCCGATTGACCAAAAATCTTAAAAACCGGTAATGCACATTCCGATAGTCTTCAAAATTGGAATACGCTAAAAACAGGCCGATCATCAGCACATTTAAACGAATACCGCCGCCGGAAAATAACGGCTGCAAGCCATATCCGATCATGATCAGGCTGCACAAAATACCAGCGCGGGAAGCCCACAGCAAGGTCGCATGATATGGGGCGAGCAAGCTGATGACGGCTTGCAGCACTTTGCCGCCATCCAGCGGAAGAATCGGGAGAAGGTTAAACAGCGCGATGATGAGATTCCCCTGAATGATATAAGACAACAGCTGCTCGTCTCCCCATCCCGCCCATCTGCACATCAGGGTAATTCCAATCATGATGACATTTTGCAGCGGACCCGCAAGCGCAATGATGATTTCCTTCATTGCAGTCATCCTGCCGTCATCTTCTATGACAGCAACGCCGCCGAACGGCAGCATCTGAATGGCTCGTACCTTGAACCCCATCGCTGCCGCTGCGGCGGCGTGTCCCAATTCATGAATAAAAACGATAATAAACAGGGTCAGCAATTCCAAAAAGCGACCGGTGAATACGGAGGCCAGCATGACAATAACAAAGAGAGGATGCAGCGACAATACCGTTCCCTTAAACTTAATCAAACGGAATCACTTCCGCCGGATCGATACCTCGATCCCCCTCTTTCAGTTCGAAATAAAGGGAGGGCGGGCTGCCTGCGCCTGAAGACGCCAATGTGCCGACAATATCTCCACCTTGGACCCAATCGTTTACCTTAAGTCCCGTTTCTGCCAATCTGCTGTATATCGCCGTTCTCTCTCCTGTATGCTGTATGAGAATGGTGATCCCATTCTCAGGATGTTCTTTAACCTCAAGCACGCGTCCGGTCTCTATACTCTTAACCGCCCTGTCTGCTAAAGAACCCCCTCCGGCTTCCAAAACGATGCCTTTCAGATCCACGGCAAAGGATTGGACCACCTTTCCGGAAAGCGGAGGAACTAAAGAAGTCCCGGCATTCACCTTCGTCGAGTGCTCGTCGGTTTGTCCAAAAATCGGAATGAAGGAAGGCGCGCTTCCAAAATGCTCCTCGTACCATACCTGGGCTGCCTGAAAATCCATCTCATGGCTCAGTCCCTCAACGATAAAAGCTTGAGTACGAAGAGCCCACGGGTGCTGAAACGAAAATACCCCCCATGCCAATCCAAACACCAGCGCACTGACGATGATACGGCGCACTAAGCCCGACAGAAACGAAGCTTTTCTTGGCGGTTCCCCTGGATCACCGGGATCCAGCTCACCATACCAACCGCGGTGCCCTTGCTTCCAAAGCCGCTCGGGATCCGGTTCACTCTCTGCAAGAAGCGGGGATGGGTTCGCCCTGTGATCCTGTATAAAGCCTGTCTTGTGAAGATTGGGATGGGGAGGCTTTTTCTCGGGAACGGGCCCCCATGACGACTTATCATGCGGCGCCGGTAACGCTCCTTCCAGCAGCTCGCGAATGCGGGCTTCTCTTCGGTTCTTAACTGAAGTTTTGATGTCCATTGTTCTTTCCCCCTTGGGGCTTGTTTTCTTACTCTATCCTATGAGGAGATGAAAGATATTTAGAACAAGCCCTATTGAAGAGGCGAACAGAACAAAAAAACCGATGCCTCCCGGCACCGGTTCGTGTTAAAGTCTTTAACCCATTCCAAAAAACTTTTTGAATTTGGTAAACATTCCTTTTTTCTGATGGATTTGCATCAGAGGAACGGTATCACCCAGGATGCGCCGGGCGATGTTTCTATAGGCGATGGCTGCCTGAGAGTCCGGATTCATCACCGTAGGCTCCCCGATATTGGCCGCTTTAATGACCATTTCATCATCGGGGACGATCCCGATCAGATCAATATTCAGCACCTGCAGCACATCTTCAATCTCCAGCATGTCGCCGGATTTCACCATGTTCGGGCGAATCCGGTTTACAACAAGCTTCGGAGACTCTACATGAGAGCTCTCCAGCAAGCCGATAATCCGATCCGCATCCCGCACGGCCGCATTCTCGGGCGTTGTAACCACAATCGCTTTATCTGCGCCGGCAATGGCATTCTTAAATCCTTGCTCGATTCCAGCCGGACAATCGATAATGACGTATTCGAATTCCTTTTTCAATTCAAGTACGATATCTTTCACCTGCTCTGGAGAAACGGCATTCTTGTCTTTGGTCTGGGCTGCAGGAAGCATATACAGCTCATCGAAGCGCTTGTCCTTGATCAGCGCCTGGTTAAGTCGGCATCGCCCTTCTGCAACGTCGCATAAATCGTATATAATCCGGTTTTCCAGGCCCATCACGACATCCAAATTACGAAGACCGATGTCCGTATCAACCAGACACACTTTTTTTCCGAGCAGTGCCAGAGCTGTGCCGATGTTCGCCGATGTCGTCGTTTTACCGACTCCGCCTTTACCTGAAGTTACGACGATTGCCTCTCCCATGTTCTACCCCCCTTTAAACACATTAAAATCCCGACCCAAACGTGAGATGTTGCTGATCTTATCGATCTCCATGCTACCGTCCTTCAAATACGCAAATTCCATGACCGTTTCCCGCGTCTCCCATTCATCCGGCGGTCTGCTGATCATCTGGGAGATACGGAGCTGGGTAGGGGCAAAATACGAAGCCGCTATAATCGCTTCCTCGTTGCCCTCTACACCGGCATGCGCGGTTCCGCGCAGAGCTCCCAATATGTAGATATCACCGGTGCACGTTATGGTTCCGCCGGGATTCACATCCCCGAGGAACAAGAGATCGCCGTCATGATGCAGCACCTGTCCGGAACGCACCATCCCTGTCTTAAGCGTAAGCTTCTCCTCTGGTATGAGCTCCGACTCAAACGGCGGTGATTCCACATTACGTATCAACAGATTGCCCTTTTGCTTCAATATGTCAAGAATCGTCTGCTTCTCTTCTTCGGAAATTTTCCGGGAACCCAGCTTCACATCCACATGAATGATAGGTCCGGTCAAAATATTCTGATGACTGTGCTCCAGCTTATAGCGCAGCTCGCCGAGCAGCTCCTCCAGCTCACACTGGTCATCAAGCAGGAATACCAGGCCATCTTTGATGCCCTTAATCGTCACATGATTGGATTTTACAGCCATAAGCCTGTCCCTCCCATCCCTATACATTTCGCGCTCAAACCTTCAAGTTCCTGCTAGTCTAGTAAAATGTCATAATGGAGGGTTCAGGATGCCTTCCTTCTCTGATTCTTCGTAACCAACTCAATCTGCTTGCGAAGAGGAACGTAAATCGCCAGAGCAAAGGCAAAATGAACAAGGAGATTGGGTAGCATATGATGAAGCAGTGACCAATTATAAGAAGTCGGATTGAGTCGAAACACCTTATATATGCCAAAAAGCGTACTGTCAAACAACAGGCTCCCCAGAATGACAATGGTCATCATCATGGGCAGCGGCGCCCGCGGGGACTTGAATACAAGTCCCACCAGATATGCGGATACGCCCATAGCGAACGAATAAGTGCCAATCATCTCGCCGTAATACACGATATCGTGAAGCATGCCGAATATGAGTCCGAGTACCAGCCCCGTGTGGCGATGATAATAAATCGATACAAAAAACAAGCAAACCAACACGAAATTAGGATAAATCTGAAGCTGCAGCGAGCTTGGCGTTAACCAGAAAACCACCGTGCCCTGCAGAATAAACAGCACGAACAGCAGCAGGACGAGAATTTGTTTACGCGCCATCATTTCGGCTCCTCAGGGGTAAAGACGACGATTAGATACTTCCAGTCATCAAACTTGGCCGCCGGTTCGATGGTAGCCGTTCTGCTTTGACCGTATTGGCTTACCTGAACACTTTTCACCTTGCCAATAATCAAGCCCTGAGGTATAACGCCTCCTGCACCGGATGAAATGATTTTGTCGTCTTTCTTGATCGGGTCATCTTCCGAAATCCGCGTCATGAGCAGCGTGTTGGTCTTCTCATCGTAGCTCTCAACCACACCGAACGTTTTATCTTCTTTGCCGATGGCCGTTACCGAAATCGGCTGTGGATTCGGATCCTGGGCATCCATCGTGGTCAGCAGCTTCACCGTGGAGGTAAAGTTGCTTACGCTACTGATGATACCTACCATACCATCTACCGTGGTAACGGACATGTTTGCTCTAACCCCGTCGCGTTCGCCCAGATCGATAACAAGCGTCCGATTGTTTGGATCCGAGTTGACGCTGAGAACCTGAGCCGTACGGTATTCGTACTTGTCCCGATTTTTCTGGTTCTCTGTAAAATGGAGCTGGTCCCGAAGCTTCTCGTAATTAGCTTTCATCGTATTGTAATTCGCACTCTCTCGGGAATATTGGGCCACGGCTCTCCGCAGCTCCTCATTCTCTTCATAGATTGCCTTCATGTTCCGCACATCTTCAAAGAAACCCGCTATATAGGCAGCGGGCTTATAAAACACACTTTGCACAAAACCGACCGTATCCTTGACGAATTTTTCAGGCCAAGATAAAGAAGCTCTCGGGCCGAGCGTAAACCCCATAATAGCGATAAACGCTACCAGCCCGATGAGCATAATAAACAAACGCTTATTGCCTAGCAGCTTAAACAGTTGCAACACCCTCTAACTTACTGTTTTCTCTCCCAACATTAGGGGTTTACACTTCTATTCGGTTTCTACCGTTTAGAACGGACGGCAGAGCTGCTCCGGGATTTAAACAGGTGAATGTTCTCGAGCGCTTTACCTGTACCAATGGCTACGCAATCCAGCGGATTCTCTGCAACGATCACCGGCATGCCGGTCTCTTCGGCGAGCAGCTTGTCCAGGTTGCGAAGCAATGCGCCGCCTCCCGTAAGCACGATGCCCCGGTCCATAATATCCGCAGCAAGCTCCGGAGGACATTTCTCAAGCGTAACCTTTACCGCTTCAACAATCGCATTAATGGTATCTGCCAACGCTTCGCTAATCTCATCCGAAGTAATGGTGATCGTCTTCGGCAGCCCCGTCACCAAGTCACGGCCGCGAATTTCCATCGTTTCCACGGTCTCCAGCGGCATGGCGGAACCGACTTCCATCTTAAGCAGCTCGGATGTGCGCTCACCGATCATCAAGTTATATTGACGTTTGATATAGGAGATAATAGACTCATCCATCTCATCGCCTGCAACGCGTACAGAGCGGCTGGTTACAATACCGCCAAGCGAAATGACCGCAACCTCGGTCGTACCTCCGCCGATGTCAACGACCATGCTGCCCGTAGGTTCCCACACAGGCAAATCGGCACCAATTGCAGCTGCAAAAGGCTCTTCGATCGTGTAAGCTTCGCGTGCTCCCGCTTGCTTGGTGGCATCTTCCACCGCACGCTGCTCTACCGCCGTAATGCCGGAAGGTACGCATACCATCACGTTCGGATGACGGGGGAATATGGAACGCTGCTTCTGTGCTTGACGAATAAAGTATTTAATCATCGTAGCCGTTGTATCAAAATCAGCGATAACGCCGTCCTTCATCGGACGAATGGCACGAATGTTGCCTGGTGTGCGTCCAATCATTTTCTTAGCCGATTCACCAACGGCTTCAATGCTCTTCGTATCTGTACGCAGAGCAACCACGGAAGGCTCTCTTACGACAATTCCTTTCCCACGAACATAAACCAGCGTATTTGCCGTCCCCAAATCGATTCCCAAATCTTTCGTAAAACCACCTAACATGATGTATCTCCCTTTCTTCGTCAATCTGAACTATTATATTACATCAAGCCCCGTTCCTTCAAACTTACAAACGATCCGTCCCCAATGATCAGATGATCCAGTACGTCGATCCCGACAATCTGTCCTGCCTCCACTAAACGTGCAGTCAGCGATATGTCTTCCGGGCTGGGCGTCGGATCTCCGCTAGGATGGTTATGCGCGCACACCAGGGATGCACTGCTGCATTTGATGGCCGCTCTGAACACCTCGCGGGGATGAACGATGGAAGCATTAAGGCTTCCCATCGATAACGTTTCCTGGGCAATGACATGATTTTTCGTATTTAAAAATACACAGACAAAATGCTCTTTCTGTAAATAGCGCATCTGTTCACTGAGCAGTTCTGCCGCGTCATGCGGACTGCGAATAATAACCGGCTCTACATGTCTCGATGCGGCCAAGCGCCGTCCAAGCTCGATGCCAGCCTTCAGCTGAACAGCCTTAGCGGTTCCAATTCCTTTGATTTGCGTAATTTCCTCAATGCTAAGATCAACGAGCTGCCGGATGCCGCCTGCTTCCCCCAGCAGCCGCTGGGCTATATGTACGGCAGATTCCTGGCGGGTTCCGGTCCGAAGCAATATCGCCAGCAATTCTGCATGGCTTAAAGCGCTCGCCCCATATTGCATCATGCGCTCTCTTGGTCGTTCATCATGGGGGATGTCGCGCAGCAATAGCGTTGGCGACTCCATATATTCCCCTCTTTTCTAAGATTTAAATCAGCAGGTCACCGAAACTTCAGGATACCCCTACATTTCGTATGCCGTTGTTCTATATCTATGAATCGGTGAGTACATCCATCCCCATTTCAGACAGCATGTCCGACAGCAGAGAAAGCGGCAGGCCGACAACGTTAAAATAGTCGCCTTCGATTCCTTCCACGATGGTTGCACCCAAGCCTTGAATCGCATACGAGCCCGCTTTGTCAGCAGGTTCCCCGCTCTTTACATAAGCCGCGATCGCGTCATCACTTAACGATTTCATCTTTACGGTTGTCACACGATGAGCGACCTTGGTACGACCAGATTCCCGGTCGACACAAGCGACGCCCGTGTACACGAGGTGAGCCCGTCCTTGAAGCATGGACAACATCCTTGCCGCGTCAGCATGATCCTCCGGTTTCCCGAGGACAAGATCATCGACAACTACAATCGTGTCGCTTCCCACAATGATACCATCTCCCGGATCATCCGTCAGCTTTCGGAGAACCGCTTCCGCTTTACGTAGTGCCAGTGACTCCACAATTCGCTCTGGCGACCACCCATGCGGGGTGTCCTCGTCAGCTTCACTAGGCATAATCTCAAATGGGATACGAAGGGAGGCAATCAATTCCTGACGCCGAGGAGAGGTGGAGGCCAATATGATACGGCGGTTTCTCTTCTCATTCAAGGGGGATAATCTCCTTTGTCATGTCTTAGAGCCTGCGGTATAACCAAAGCGCTGCTATAATGCCAAGCAGACTGAGCAGGCAAAAGTTAAGTTCAAGGTTAATGTCATAACGAATAATGTCAAAATCAGCGCTAGGCGACCACTTAATCGGTGTAGTTGACGTTAAAAACGACAAAGCCTTAACAGGTTGAAGCGCCTTGGCCAGCCAAGTTCCCGTCAGCCACCCCAGCAGCAAAAACAAGATGAGCATTCCTTTGTTTTTCTTCATGCATCCTCTTCCCTCGCCATATTTTGACACCCTAATTATTATACGGTGAATCGATAAGCAATACAAACAGAAATCCGGCAGGGGGAACTATTTCCAGTTCCGAGCCGGATTTGACGTAAATTTGAATTTATAGGCCATCCAGGAGTTTCTTTTGGCCCATGACATAGTTCATCATGCCCGTTTGAATCTCCCACAAATGCCCCTTGGATTGGTTTTTGTTATATTCGGAGAGCGCCGTGATCGAACTGTTCATGGATTGCTCCATCGCCGGCAGCACTGCCCCGGTCTCCGGACCCAAGCCGGCGGACAGCAGCTTCATCGATTGGATCCACTGCTGGTGCAGATTTGTGATTGCAGTCATACTCTCTGACGCCACCGCGCCCGCCTCCTGCTGCCCCAGCAGCGATGCCGATAGCGTACTCAACTCCGACACAAGCTCCCCGCTTATCGTGAAATAGTCCGTCAGCGTCTGCTCCTCGCCCGCAAAGGCAGCTGACTCTATATCAGGCAGCGCGATTTCTCTCACGTATAATTCGACGCCTTCGGCTTTAAGCTGATTGCTGAGCAGCTTGGCCTGCTCGCGGTCTGGTGATACGCCGGCGTACACCCGGTTCTCCTCATCCAAATCTCCCCCAGCCGCAATACCGGACTGCAGCAGCTCCCCTTTCGCCTGCTCTGCCCGTTCCGACGTGCTGAATACACCGTACTGAAGCATATAAAAAATTTGACCCGGAACGTGTACTGCCGATTCAGTTGAACCGGGTGCGAGTGATGCCCCCGTTCCCCCGGAAGAGTCAGCCGGTGCTTGATTAACTGCGTCATTGCTTCCAAGCTGCCCCGATGCAGGGTCTTCACCTTCATTACCGCCGTTAAACATGGACAGCACCATATACCCAAACAGCAAACCCGTCACAACAGCCGCGGTCACGGATACAGCCATTTTCCAGAAGGAGGTAGGCTTGCGCGAGCGATAATAACCGTAATCATCGGCAGGTGACTCATATAGATCCTTCTCGGGCCCGAGATTCCAATTCGAATCGTTTGCGCCGGAGCCCACACTTCCGGAATACGCGTCATCATGAAGATCGTAAAGATCCTCAACCTCACGCATATCGTCATATGTATCGGCAGGATCAGGCCCGTCACCGAACGACCCGCCCTCAACATGATCCAGACGTCTTCTTTCCTCAGCTAATCGCCCCCTGGATTGGGTATGACGCGATGTTCTCCAATCTTGTCCGTTCACATCCCGAGTGTCCTCCACCCGGAGCGGCGGAACAACGCGCAGATGATCATGCTGCATGCTGCTCCTATGTTCAAACGAATTGCCCGCATCGGTAAACCGATCAGTCGTTGAGTCAAACTCGTCGAATACAAGATGACGGTCATCAACTTGATCATTGCGCCTTGCGGGAACTTTCTGATACGAATCCCGTTCCTCACGCATATGATCCTTATGACTATCTTTTGGCGGATCGTGATCGAAGCGAATCGTCATTCGTGCTTTATTCATATCCACACACCTCACTTGTCCTTCTACACCTAGCTATATGATCAAGCTTGGCAACTTATGAGTGTGCGAAAAACAAAACAAACAGGCTGATCAAGAAAGTATCTTGATCAGCCTGTATTCTACTTATCGATCCGCTGCTTTGCCTCCGTTCAAAGACAAAAGCCCATGCAATCCCCTGCTGCATCGAAGCAGCAAAGCATGCTTGCAATCCATTTACTTCTTGCCTTTAATAGACTCCGCTAAAGCAGCGCCGACCTTCCAAATATCGCCCGCACCCATCGTCAGAACCAGATCGCCTTCTTTTACGCGACCTTTGAGATCGCTCAGGACATCTTCCTTCGTAGGCAAATAGCGGGCACCGGCATTGCTGTTCTGGACAATCAGCTCCACCAGCTTACCGGAACTGATACCCTCGATCTGCTTCTCGCCGGCAGGAGAATAAATATCGGTAATGATCACCTCGTCCGCTTCCCCGAATGCGCGGCTAAACGCATCCAGAAGGAAAAAGGTCCTCGAATACCGCTGCGGCTGGAATACGGCAATAATCCGTTTGCCTGTAGCTTTGGCGGCACTGATCGTAGCCTCGATCTCCGTCGGATGATGCGCATAGTCGTCAATCACCAGAATTCCTTCAGCTTCGCCCAGCACCTGGAAGCGGCGCTTAGCTCCGTTGAACTTGACGATGGCCTCTACAATCGCTTCGAACGAGATTCCGCCTTTCAAGCAGCAAATCACCGTAGCCATGGCGTTGTAGACATTGTGTTTACCCGGTACGGACAATTCCACGGTACCCAGCTCCATGCCGTTATGAAGCATCGTGAAGCTGACGTGACGGTCGCCGAGCACCAGATTCGTTGCCGTATACTCTGCATCCGCATGAATGCCGTATGTGGTCACATTGCATTTTAGGTCAGGCAAAATCGCCTGAATGTTGTTATCGTCCGCGCAAACTACGGCCGTACCGTCTGCCTTGATCTGGCTGAGGAATTGTACATATGCTGCCTTGAGACGATTGAAATCCCCTTCGTAATTCTCCAGGTGATCGGCCTCAATATTCAGAACAACGCCGAGCCAAGGGTGGTACTGAAGGAATGAACCGTCACTCTCGTCCGCTTCGGCCACCACGTGCTCGCCTTCACCAGCTTTGGCATTCGTGCCAACGTTCATGATTTCCCCGCCGATAATAAACGTCGGATCGACGCCGCATTCTTCCATTACGAGCGCAATCATCGATGAAGTGGTTGTCTTACCATGCGCACCCGCTACGGCAACCCCTTTGCGTTCGTTCAGAAGACGCGCCAGCATCTGCGCACGGTGAAGGACAGGAATGTTCAACTTCTCTGCCTCGACCCGCTCCACGTTGTCTTGGGACAATGCCGTCGAGTAAACCACAAGGTCCGCGCCCTGGACTTGCTCGGCGGTATGTCCAATGTATATTTTGGCGCCCTTGGCCGCCAGCTTTTCTGTCAATTCTTGCGATGCCACGTCAGAACCCGTGACTTTATAACCCATCTCCAGCATAACTCTTGCAATGGCGCTCATCCCGTAGCCGCCAATTCCTATAAAATGAACATGTTCCGATGTATTCAACAGATATCACCAACCTTTTTCAGAATCGGAAAGGCCCAGGAGGTTGGAACGCACGTCGGCAATCAGGTACAACGTGCCCGACACCACCCCAAGATCCTCCGCTTCCGTCCGTGACTTCAACTCTTCAAGTGCGTTTTTCCAATTTGGTTCTATGATGATTTGCAGTGTATGTTTGGCGTATTTCTCCCTTACCTGCTCTACGATGTCACCAAGCGCCTTGGCGTCCAGTTTCTTCCGGAAATCCGGTTCAGTCAGGATAAGCGTATCCACTATTGGCAGTATATGCTGCAAATACGATTCATGATGCTTATTTGCCAGCATTCCCATCATTAAGTTCAGTTTCCGATACTTATAGATCTGCGGCAAGCTTTTGGCCAAGGTTTCAGCCCCTTCGGGGTTGTGCGCACCATCGAGAACAATCCGCGGGGAGGACTGCACTTGTTCCAGTCTTCCCGCCCAGAAAGTATCCTTAAACCCTCTACGCAATTCTTCATCATCCACGATGAAAGCCATATACTGGCGAAGCACTTCCAGCGTCATCATCGCAAGCGCGGCATTGGCGCATTGGTGCTCACCCTGCATCGAGATGTCCAGATCCATGTCCCGGAACGGACCCTTAAAACGGAAAGTCTGGCTTTCTTCGTTCCCACGCAGACGCTCATAGGAGAACTGTTCATCTACGAGATACAGACTTGTACGGTTTTTGGCTACCGTTTGTTTCAGAATATCGACAGCTTCCGGCTGAGTTACCGTGCTCACCACAGGAACTCCAGGCTTGATAATGCCAGCCTTTTCCGTGGCGATCTCCTGAATGGTATCACCCAAAACGTCGGTATGGTCCATTCCGATATTCGTGATCACCGAAATGATGGGATGAACGATATTGGTCACGTCCAGACGACCGCCAAGTCCCGTCTCCCATACCACCACGTCCGGATAAGATACCTCGGCGTAATACAGTATCGCAAGGGCGGTGGACACCTCAAACATAGTGGGCGATCCGAGCCCGGAACCCGCAATTTCGGCTACAAGCGGCTCTAAGCGATTAGCGAGTTCAAGCAGCGTCTCTTCCGATATGTCCTCGCCGTTATACTGAAACCGATTGGTAAACTTCGTAATATAGGGAGACGTGTAGGTGCCAACCGTGAATCCCCCTTGAAGCAGAACCTTTGTTAAAAAAGCGCATGTGGAGCCTTTTCCATTCGTTCCGGCCACGTGAATAAATTTTAACCGCCGCTCCGGATGGCCGAGAAGCTCCATCAATCGCTGAATTCTATCCATGCCCGGGCGGATTCCAAACGGAATCAGCCCGTTGATCCAAGCTACCGCTTCCTCATAGGTATGGAACGGAGCTGCCACTGCAGCTTCCGAATGATCAACCATCGTTCTCACCTTCTGGTCCAGATTCATCTTTCCCTTTAGCCTCTCAGTTCTTCGATGCGCGCAATCACTTTACTGCGTTTGTCCGAGTAATCCGCAAGCTTCGCCCGTTCTTCTTCAATCACCATTTCAGGTGCTTTCGATACGAAACCTGGATTGTTCAGCTTCTTCTCCACACGCTCGACTTCGCTGTTCAAGTGCTGAATTTCCTTCTCCAGACGCGTGATCTCCTGAGCGATATCGATCAACCCGGCAAGCGGCAGATACATTTCAACACCTGTTACCACGGCGGTCATCGCCTTATCCGGCGCCTCAAGCGCAAGGGAGGATTGATACTCCGACGTGTTGCAGAAGCGGCGAATATAATCCGCATTGCGATCGATGATGCCGGCAATTTGCTCGCTTACCGGCTTCAACTGGAGTTCTACTTTTTTGCTCATCGGTACGTTTACTTCCGCCCGGATGTTACGTACAGCACGGATGACATCCATCAGCAGGTTCATTTCGGTAACGGCTTCCGCATTCTCAAATGCTTCATCATAGGTCGGCCATGAAGCCAGCATCACCGTCTCTCCTTCATGCGGCAAATGCTGCCAGATCTCTTCGGAGATGAACGGCATGAACGGGTGGATCAAGCGCATCGTGCGGTCCAGCACATAGGCAAGCACCGACTGCGTCTTTTTCTTGGCCGCTTGATCCTCGCCGTACAGGGACAGCTTAGCAAATTCAATATACCAGTCACACAGATCATCCCAGATGAAATTGTAGAGCAGTCGACCGGTTTCGCCAAATTCGTAGGCATCAATTAGACGCGTAATGTCGCGGGAAGTTTCGTTCAGACGATGCAAAATCCAACGGTCGGCCGTTCCCAGCTCTCCGGAAATGTCGATATCCGCCGCCGTGAAGCCCTCCAGATTCATGAGTGCAAAACGTGACGCATTCCAGATCTTGTTCGCGAAGTTACGCGCTTGTTCCACACGTTCCCAGCGGAATCGAAGATCCTGACCCGGCGTACTGCCGGTCGATATCATATAACGCATGGCATCTGCGCCATACTGTTCGATAACCTCGAGCGGATCGATACCATTGCCGAGCGACTTGGACATCTTGCGGCCTTCGCTATCCCGAACCAGACCATGGATAAGCGTATCTTTGAACGGCATTTGATCCGTAAATTCAAGCCCTTGGAAAATCATCCGCGAAACCCAGAACGGAATAATATCATACCCCGTTACGAGAACGCTTGTCGGATAATAACGTTTGAAATCCTCACTGTCCAGATTCGGCCAGCCCATGGTCGAGAACGGCCACAATGCCGAGCTGAACCAGGTATCCAGCACATCCTCATCCTGTCTCAGATCGTCCTTGCCAAGCTTCGCGCGCGCTTCCTCTTCATTCATGGCAACAACCACTTCGCCCGTGGATTCGGAATACCAGGCCGGAATCCGATGGCCCCACCACAATTGACGAGAGATGCACCAATCGCGCACATTCTCCATCCAATGCAGGTAGGTTCTCTCGAATCGGTCAGGCACGAAATTTACGCCCTTGCCGGATTTCTGCGCAGTAACGGCTGCTTCCGCAAGCGGCTGCATCTTAACGAACCACTGCGTCGACAGATACGGCTCGACAACGGCGCCGGATCTTTCGCTATGGCCAACCTGATGAACATGATCTTCGATGCGAAGCAGCACGCCCGATTCCTTCATGTCGCTTACGATCTGCTTGCGGCATTCTGCTCGGTCAAGACCCTGGTACTTGCCGGCAAATTCATTCATCGTCCCGGATTCATCCATCACGGTGATTTGCGGCAGATCATGTCTAAGACCCATTTCGAAGTCATTCGGATCATGGGCCGGCGTAATTTTAACCGCTCCGCTGCCGAAATCCTTCTCCACGTACTCATCGGCAATAACCGGAATTTCTCGGCCGACAATAGGCAGGACCAAAGTCTTGCCGATCATGTCTTTATAGCGCCCATCTTCCGGATGAACGGCTACCGCCGTATCGCCAAGCATGGTCTCCGGGCGGGTGGTTGCTACGGTAATGGAGCCGCTGCCGTCTTTGAGCGGGTATTGCAAGTGGTACAAATGGCCGTTGACCTCTTTGTACTCCACTTCGATATCGGACAAAGCCGTGCGGGCAGCCGGGTCCCAGTTGATGATACGTTTGCCGCGATATATAAGCCCCTTATCATAGAGCTTGACGAATACTTCCCGAACCGCTTCTGACAACCCCTCGTCGAGCGTGAAACGCTCTCTGGAGTAATCGAGGGACAGGCCGATCTTGGACCATTGGTCACGGATCGTATTCGCATATAGATCCTTCCATTCCCACACTTTCTCCAGGAATTTTTCACGTCCCAGATCGTAGCGGGTAACGCCTTCTTCGCGAAGCTTCTGCTCAACCTTGGTTTGCGTGGCGATGCCCGCATGGTCAGAGCCCGGCAGCCACAACGCATCATAGCCCTGCATCCGCTTTACGCGAATCAAGATATCCTGCAGCGTAAAGTCAAGGGCATGGCCGATGTGAAGCATTCCCGTAACGTTTGGTGGAGGAATAACAATCGTATACGGCTCCGCGTCCGGTCGTTTGCCAGCTTCAAAGAAGCCGCCTTCCTTCCAGTACGGATACCATTTTTGTTCGGCTGCCTTCGGATCATACGTCGTCGGCATGTCTAACTGGGATTGGTTTTGTTTTTGATCCATATTTTCGTACCTCCGATACTGTTAATCAGTTTTGCCAACCCGTAACGTTTTAGCCTCCGGGCGTGGCCATGGATATCCATGTTTGCTTGAAACAAAAAAAGCCCTTCGTCCTCAAAGGACGAAAGACTGTTCTCTCGCGGTACCACCTTTGTTTCGCGCTTATAATCATTCATGAATCGAGTCCTCCCATGCAGAACATGAAAGGCCAGCGATCAAGCACGACACTTTACGCAGATAACGGCTGCGGCCGGCGAACTCTAACCAGGGTAGCGATCGATCCCTACTCTATCTCAAGTCCGCAACTCCGGGGCGACTTCGGCAAGCTGGTTCCTGCGGAATCTCACAGCGCTTGATAGCAATTCCGCTCTCTGAAGGCCATACCTTCCTACTCTTCCCGTTCAACGTTGTTCTAGCTTTAGGAATACCTGTACATATACTATTCAAATATACCGTGGTTGTTGCATATAGTCAATATTTCGAGTGTTTCCGAACGATTTAGACATCATACCTGTCGATCCAAATTAATTCTAATACATTGTAAAAAGAAGCCCCGGCTCGTCCGACTCCCCTCTTCTTCTAACCGACTCCCCGCCAAACACAAAAAACAGGCCAAGGATATCCTACCTTGACCTGCTTGTTCTAAACGCGATCGCTTCCTCCGCTGATTACTGGGGAATGTATAATACCTGGCCTTCTTCCACATTCTGCTCGGACATGCGGTTATATAACAAAAGCTCTCGCGGCGTCAGTTGATAACGCTCGGCAATCACGTCGAGTGTCTCCTCACGCTGCACAATGCACATCCGGACCTTGCGGAAAGGCGTTTCCTCACGGCGGTTACCCAGGAACAGACTCTTCCACTCCACGTCCTCGGCCGTTGCGGAGTCAACCAATTCCTCCGTCTCTTCTTCCTCGTCCCGAGCGGCTTGATCCTGATCCTGAACCGTTCTGCTCGATTGAAGCAACGAAGAGAAGCCTACGCCCGATGCGCTGGTTGTGCTGCTGTTCTTCGTGTTGAAGGCCACCTTTAACTCCGGCTTGGTCGGAACCTCTTCGGCTTTAATGGAAACCTCTTCCGTTATATCATCCATATCCTCCGAAGGGAATTCTTCCTCAGCAAAAACAGGCTGCACTTCCTCCGTTTCCGGTGATTCCAGTACCGGAACGGCTTCCACTTCTTCACCCTTACGCTCAATGACACCCGGAAAACCGGCTGCTGGATCTTCTTGCTCCGGCTCGGGCTGGACCGAAGCCCGTTCGAATTGCCATACACTTGGAATCGACGACTCAGCTGCCTGAGCTTCCGTCTCATTATGTAAGGCATATTCGACCGTATCCCGAGCTTCAGGCGAATTAGAAATGCTAATGGTGCTGTCTGCTGAGTCCTGTGAATCCCGTGTTTGGTTCTCATACTGCGCCCAGGATGCCAGATACTGCTGTGTGCGCGCATCCGTCCCGAACTCTTGGGCTCTGGTCTGAGCCTCGTTGAAGTAAGAAGGAGAAGGTGAGTTAGCGTCTGTATGAGCTCCGCTGCCATGAAGCTGGTCGTACGGGTTGGCTGCGAACTGCTGCTCCCCGTTCGAATACAAATCAGTCGCTTCAGGAGCATGTACCACTGTGAATTCCTCATTGGCCCATACTTGGTCACGGGCTCCCGGAGCCGCCGCCTGAATTCCTTTGAGCGACAGAACCCCTGTAATGTTCAAGCTGCGTTTGGATAACAAATCCACGTCAAAATTCTCGATCTCGACCGCGATGTCATCCAATGATAATACCCGGTTCATCGGGACCGTGATTTCAACCGGGATCCAGTGTTCGAGCGGCTCCGTCTCTCCTGCTTCGGTGTCACCTTTATACAGGCCTGCAAGAAGCAGATGACCCCGAAGCGTAGCCTGGTCCTGCTGACTGATCACCTGAATATGCGGGATCAACTCCGCCTCTTCCAATTCTTCGATTCCCGGCAAATCTTCCGTTAAATTAATACGCTCGTAAATATCGAACCGCAATCCGTAGGACTGGTCAAACACGGGAATGTCCTCCTTTTTGGCATATACTATCCGTGATCTGTTATCACGGCATGAGCCTAAGTTTTGCCACTCAATTTATCTATATGCCGAAAATAGGAGAGCATGACTTTTTTGCGAATTGTGCGTGAAAGTTACAGGTTCATTCAGGATCTTGCAAGTTTTCTTACCGGTCCGATGTCTCTATGATTCGCTCTCTTAACTCCAACATATCCAGAGGCCAGGGTGCATTCACCTCAATATCCTCGCCCGAGAAAGGATGAGTAAATAGCAGACGTTCGCCATGCAGCGCTTGGCGCGGAAACGCCCCTGGTCCTCCGTATAAGGAATCTCCCAGAAGCGGGTGTCCCATATGACTTAGATGCACCCGGATCTGATGCGTCCGGCCGGTTTCCAGTCGAATTTGCAGCAGGCTGGCTTTCGGATACACCTCGGATGATAGAATATGCGTGATTGCAGCCTGCCCGGTTAATGAAACTCTCCGACGGCTTGAATGATAGCGGTCTTTGCCTATCGGCAGATCGATTCTCTTCAGATCCTGAGAGACCCTCCCCTGAACGATAGCCGCGTATATCCGGACGATCTTCTTCTCCCGCATGTCCTCGTCAAGCTTTAGCTGCGCATATTCGTTCTTGGCATACAGTACGGGACCTGTTGTATCCTTATCCAGCCGATGAATATGCCGGACTGCCGTATGGATGCCTTCGGCTTCGTAATATGCGGCAACCGCATGATTCAGGGTCGTCTCGCGGCTCTCGTTGTCCGGATGGACTGCCATACCGGCCGGTTTGTTCACAACCAGGCAAAAATCGTCCTCATACAATACATCAAGCTCCTGCCATCTCGGTTCGATGCCGTAATCCCGATAAGGAAAAAGGACCAGCCGAAGCCGATCCCCTCCCCATTGTATCCCCTGTTCATGACGAAGCTTACGATACAGCTTCTCGGGCATACCGACCGTTTCCATAAGCCACTTGGCAGCGGCTTCGTTCCGATCCGGCAGACTCAATAGCGCCTTACCCGGCGTCAGCTCCAGCCATTCGCCGCGTTTGCTCCAATTTCCCCCGTAACTCATAGGCTTTTGAAGGCGTTGTAGTTGGCTTCAATGGTAGCATCGATATCTTCTACCGTATGAGCGCCAGAGATAAACATGCCCTCGAACTGGGAAGGAGGTACGCTGACTCCCTCTTGTACCATCGCTGCAAAATAACGACGGAAACGATCCTGGTCACTAGTCTTCGCCGTATCGAAATTGACGACCGGCGTATTCGTGAAGAATGGACATACCATGGAGCCGATCCGGTTAATCGTAAGCGGGATACCGAATTCCTGAGCGTTACGCTCAAATCCTGCCTGAAGACGGGCTCCCCGCTCCTCGAGCTGTTCATAGACGGCAGGCGTCAGCAGCTTCAGGGTGGTGTAACCAGCCGCCATGGCGAGCGGATTACCGCTTAACGTTCCTGCTTGATAGATCGGTCCTGCCGGAGCAATCTGATCCATCAGCTCACGCTTGCCTCCATAAGCACCGACTGGCAGACCGCCGCCAATCACCTTGCCCAAGCATGTCAAATCCGGTGTAACGCCATAACGGCCTTGCGCGCAGTTCAGATCAACGCGGAATCCGGTCATCACCTCGTCAAAAATAAGCACGCTGCCATAATCAGAAGTGACCTTGCGAAGACCTTCCAGGAATCCTGGCTGCGGAGGGACCACGCCCATATTGCCTGCCACGGGCTCAACAATAACGGCTGCAATCTCTTCGCCGAACCGCTCGAAGGCAAGCTGTACCGATTCCAGATCGTTATAAGGAACCGCAATGGTGTTGGAAGCAACGCTTTCTGGCACACCCGGACTATCAGGAAGTCCAAGCGTTGCGATACCCGATCCCGCTTTGATCAGAAGGCTGTCGGCGTGGCCATGATAGGAGCCCTCGAATTTAATGATTTTGCTGCGTCCTGTATATCCGCGCGCTAGACGAATGGCGCTCATGGTTGCTTCCGTACCGGAATTCACCATCCGCACCACCTCGATCGACGGCACGCGTTCACAGACGAGCTTCGCCATCTTCGTTTCCAATAGGGTTGGAGCACCGAAGCTGGTCCCCTTGGCAGCTGTCTCCTGAAGCGCTTCAACAACCTCAGGATGCGCGTGACCCATAATCAGCGGCCCCCAGGAACCGACATAATCGATAAAGCTGTTGCCATCGATATCATATACCCGGCTGCCTTCTCCGCGATCGATATAAATCGGGGTTAGTCCAACAGACTTAAACGCACGTACCGGACTGTTGACACCGCCGGGAATATATAACTTCGCTTCTTCAAAAGCAGAACGCGACAAATCTTCTTTTCGCAAATCTTGGCTCATCGTATGCACTCCTAACTCTTTCATCGTTAATGGTTACTAGCTGCGCATCCAGCGTGCTGCGTCCTTCGAGAAATACGTAATGATAATGTCCGCACCGGCACGCTTCATCCCGGTCAGCAGCTCCATCACAATCGCCTGCTCACTGATCCATCCCTGCTGAGCAGCCGCTTTAATCATGGAATACTCACCACTCACGTTGTATGCAACAATTGGCAGATCAAACTGGTCTCTCAGCAATCTGACAACATCAAGGTAGGCCATAGCCGGTTTCACCATCAGCATATCGGCGCCTTCCAGCACGTCCGTCTCCGCCTCGCGAAGCGCCTCTCTCACATTGGCCGGATCCATCTGATAAGTTTTGCGGTCGCCGAATTGCGGAGCGGAATCGGCAGCCTCACGGAAGGGTCCGTAAAAGGCCGAAGCGTACTTAACGGAGTAAGACATGATCGGCACGTTATAAAATCCGGCTTCGTCAAGACCGGAACGAATGGCTTGGACAAAACCATCCATCATATTGGAAGGTGCAATAATATCGGCTCCAGCTTTGGCCTGGGAAACCGCTGTACGAACGAGCAGCTCCAGCGACTCGTCGTTTAATACATCGCCGCAGGTGTGGCCGTCACGCTCAAAGGTATGCACCATACCGCAGTGGCCGTGGTCGGTAAATTCGCATAGGCACGTATCAGCAATCACCAGAAGATCGGGATGCCACGACTTGATGAGACGGGTAGCCTCTTGGACAATCCCGTCATCCGCGAAACCGGATGTGCCCACGCTGTCTTTCGTCTCGGGGATTCCGAACAGGAGCACAGCAGGAATGCCTAGACTTACGATTTCGTCTACTTCCTCTTTCAAGGTGTCAAGCGAAAAATGATAGACGCCTGGCATGGAGGAAATCTCGGATTTCACACCATTGCCATAGGTCACGAAGATCGGCTGAACCAGATCCTCCGTATGAAGCACGGTCTCGCGGACCATGCTGCGAATGCCGGCATTTTGACGCAGCCGACGATGGCGTACGATTGGAAAACTCATGACGTATACCTCCAAATGATGTAATTTCGTTCATGTATATAAGAGATTATGGATATTATGGCGCAACACGGCGTGGATCGTTCTCGTTCCAAATGCATAAGGCCTTAACCAGACTGTCGACCGTCGCTTCCTCGGCGAGGAGGGATACGTGCAGTCCGGCTTCTTCAGCCGTCTGCGCGGTTAATGGTCCGATGCAAGCAATCGTCGAACCTTTCAACAGTTCGACTGGATCCTCCACGCCCATCCCCTTCAGCACCTTCAAGAGATTGGTAACCGTAGATGAACTGGTGAACGTAACGGCGTGAATGCCTCCATCTTCAAGCAGCTTCAGCAGCTCATCATCGTCCTCGCCGCACAACACATTCTCATAGATCACGGCTTCCGTCACGTTCAGTCCCATTTCCGTCAGCTTCTCCGGCAGCCACTTGCGTGCCAGATCGCCGCGTGGCAGCAGCACGCGCTGACCGGCCTGGAGCTCTGAACCGTAAGCATCGATAAGACCTTCCGCCTGGTAACGCTCCTTGATAACTTCAGCCACTACACCGTATTTTCCAAGAGCATGGGCTGTTGCGGGGCCAACCGCGACGATGCGGGCCGAGGCTAAGGCGCGAATATCGCGACCGTTCTCCTTCAGGTGGCGGAAAAAGAATTCAACTCCGTTCACGCTGGTGAAAAATACCCAGTCATACGTACTCAGCTTGTCCAGTGCTTGTTGAATTCCGGCAAGCCTCTCGCTCTTCGAAGGCATGACGGTTTCGATGACGGGAAACTCATAAGGCTCTCCGCCCAGCTCTTCGATCTGGGATACCAATACACTGGCCTGGCTTCGCGTCCTTGTGACCAGTATTCTTTTGCCGAAGAGGGGCAGCCGTTCCGCCCACTTCAGGTGCTCCCGCTGAAGCACCACCTGTCCAACAACGATAACCGCAGGCGGCTGAAAATCCGCTGCCTTGACTCTGTCCTCGATGTCCGCCAGTGTCCCCGTCAGCGTATCCTGCTCTGCCCGGGTTCCCCATCTAATAAGTGCCACAGGGGTTTCCGGCGGTCGGCCGTGCTTGATCAGCTGACGACTGATATAACCGATTTTCGCCACACCCATCATAAAAATCAAAGTTCCCGTTGCATTGGTAACCTTGTCCCATTGAATCATTCGGTCCAGCTTTTCGGGACTTTCGTGGCCGGTAATTATCGATAATGACGAAGCATGGTCACGATGCGTCACGGGAATCCCGGCATAAGCCGGAACACTGATCGCCGAGGTGATCCCCGGCACAATTTCGTACATGATGCCATGACGGTATAACAGCTCCGCTTCTTCACCCACTCTTCCGAAGATCGTTGGATCGCCGCCCTTTAAACGGACAACTGTCTTGCCTTCCAAAGCATAATCAACCAGCAGCTGATTGATCTGCTCCTGTTTCATCGTATGCCGATCCGGAAGCTTGCCTACATAGACCTTCTCCGCTCCGGGTTTCATCCATCGCAGCAGCCGAGGACTAGCTAATCGGTCATACACCACGACATCCGCTTTTTCAATGCATTCCTTGCCTTTAATCGTAATCAGGCGTGCATCGCCCGGTCCTGCTCCCACCAGATAAACCTTGCCTGCCATCCCCTCAGCCCCTAACTTGTGCCAGTATCTTCTCCGCTCCTTTAGCTTTCAGCTTTTCAGCCACTTCCACTCCGAGCGATTCAGGGTCGGTTCCTTCGGCGCTTTCCTTCAGTATGATTTCGCCGTCAGGAGAACCTACCATTCCTGTTAATTGTATAACGTTTTGTTCTCCGCGGGAATCTCCGGCATCCACATTCTTCAGGACGGCGTAAGCTCCGATAGGCACCTGGCATCCTCCGTTAAGCTCGCTTAGAAACTTGCGCTCCGCCGCAACGGTTCGTGCAGTAACCTCATCATTATAAAGAGAGAGCAAATGCAGCAGATCTGCATCGTTTTCGCGGCATTCAATTCCAAGTGCGCCCTGGCCGACGGCTGGCAGGCTAATTTCAATCGGCAAGTACGACGTGATCCGGTCCTCCCAGCCCATACGCTGAAGACCGGCGGTCGCCAGAATGATGGCCTGAAATTCACCGTCCTCCATTTTGCGAATGCGAGAATCGATATTCCCCCTAATCCATTCGATCTGCAGATCCGGCCGGTAGGCCTTGAGCTGACTGGACCGGCGCAGACTGCTTGTTCCCACCTTGGCACCTGCAGGAAGGTCATCCAGCGTTGTTCCTTCTTTGGAGATCAGGCAATCACGAGGATCCTTTCTTGCCGGCACCGCGCCGGACACCAAACCTTCGGGCAGAACGGAAGGCATGTCCTTCATGCTGTGAACCGCCATATCAATCTCGCCGTCCATCATCGCCTGCTCGATTTCTTTGACAAACAATCCTTTGCCGCCTACCTTGGAGAGCGTAACATCCAGTATGCGGTCGCCCTTCGTGACGATTTTTTTGACGGTGAAGTCATAGTCCAGACCGTGCTCCTTGGCTAAACGCTTTAAGTCATCAATAACCTGTCCTGTCTGTGTCAGTGCCAGAGCACTTTGTCTACTGCCAACTACGATTGTACGCATCTTTCATTCCTCCTGATTATTCGCAATCCACTGCTTGATCTTGTCCGCACTCCAGGGCTCATAACCTCCGCGGCGAATCTCTCCGAGCATATCCATGCGGTCTGCCTTGTGCAAAAGCCGCCTGCGTGCGTCAGCGGACTCCACCTCTTCCCTGATCATCGAACGCATCCTATATAAAAAATCCAAATAGTCCTCATACTCAGGCCCGAACTGGTCTTCGAGCTCGTCGCGTATCTCGCGTGCGGCCATCGGCCCTGCTCCTGATGTGGATACAGCTAGCGTAAGCCTTCCCCGTCGCAGCACCGTCGGGTTGATAAACGTTCCGGCCTCGCCGTTGCTGGCCACGTTAACCAGTATGCCAAGACGATCGGCATCCTCCGCTATTTGCAGATTCAGCTTGCTGTCATCCGTTGCCGCATGGACCATAAACGCGCCTATCAGATCGTCTGATTGATACTTCCGCTTCGTCCATCGAAAAGTCTTCTCGCTCTCTAAACGTTGAAGTTTCTCGCTTCGTAATAAGGGACTTACAATATGTACGACTGCCCCGGCATTCAGTAGGGTGACGGCTTTACGTTCCGCCACCGTGCCGCCGCCGACAATCAAGCATAAACGTCCCCTGCAATTCAGCATTACGGGTACATAATGATCATCATAGGCCATTCTTGCCATCACACTCCTGACCAACTATGGAAAGCGGACCACGTATTGAGAAAGAAATTCAGAATAATGAACCCATACCCGATTAAAGCCCATATGGCCGCTTCCCTGCCGGACCTTCTCCACAAGCGACGTTTGATGAAATAAATCAAATACATCGCAAGAGCCGTCATGGTAGACATGACTTTGATGTCCAAGAACAGGGTCCACCGTCCAGCCATGGCCACCGACATCACGGCCAAGATGAGCGACATGACCAGAATAATCGTCCCGGCCATCAGCGCTTTATAGGAATAAACATCCAGCTTCTCCAGACTTGGCAGCCTGCGCATCGTATCATTCCATTGCTTGTGCTTCAGTTTCCGGTGCAGGAACATATATATCGCCGCAAACACGGCCCCGACGGTCAAAGCGGCGAAGCTGATACTCGCCAGGGCAATATGAATAAGCAAGAGACGATGTTCCGTCTCCCAGCTGTGCAATGCATTGTCTCCTGCCGTGAACCATAAACGATTGACCAGCATGACGCTAAACCCGACGAGGTTCATGAGCAGGACGGCAAATTCCGACCGCTTCATATACGCCAGAGCAATCGAAGTGATCGATATGCAGAACGCCAGCAGGAACAGGAAATCAAACAAAGTAAATACCGGAAAGTGGAAATGTCCGCCTTCCATCGCTCTGATGCCGATTCCGGTAAATTGTAACAGCGCAGTAATAACAAGAAGCCCTGTGCCTATCCGCTTCGCCACCGAATTGCGTGAAACGCAATCCGAGATATAAAACAGAAGGCTCAGGGCATAGATGCAAATGCCGGTGATATAAATTAAGTTTAACAGCATGGGTTATACTCACCCTCCTCAAAGGGTGGCTGGGGCCAGAGACACCTTAAGCGGTTTCTCTTCTGCCTGCTGATCTACAGCATTCTTCGACCGTTCAGCTTTAACGGGTGCAGTTGCTTTCTTGTTGCGGCTGCGGGCTTCCTGCTCATTCTCATGGATCAAGCTTTCCAGCGCAAAGATTTGTGAAAAATAATCCAGTGCTTCACCGCCCTGCTTGCCGCCCGTCATTTCCTTAATCCGGTTAATGGGATCATGCATCATCTGGTTTACGATGCTCTTGGTCAAACGACGGATGACTTTTCGCTGGCGTTCATCCAGTTCCGGAAGCTTGTTAAACAAGCTTTCCATCGTTTCTTCATGAATGGCATTCGACTTCTCCTGCAAGGCCCGAATTGCCGGTCTGACACCGAGCGTTTTCAGCCATGTGTGGAATGCATCCATCTCTTCTTGAATCATAACTTCAATCTTCGCTGCTTCCGCCCGGCGCATTTCCATATTGGTCTCTACAATGCCTTCCAGATCGTCAATATCGTACAGGAACACGTTGGATACTTCCCCAACCGCCGGATCAATGTCCCGTGGCACAGCAATATCAATCATGAACAACGGACGGGACTGGCGTTTCTTCATGCTCTCTTTCACCCGATCCGCATTCAGAACATATTCATTCGAGCCCGTGGAGCTAATAATGATATCCACGTCATTCAGCAAATGCTTGGCTTCGGCAATGGTGCATGGCGTCCCTTTGAATTTGCTTGCAAGTTCCTGAGCACGGCTAAGCGTACGGTTAGCCACAATTACTTCAGCGGCACCGTTGGCATAAAGATGCTTCACGGTAAGTTCGCTCATCTTGCCCGCACCAAGTATCATCACTTTTTTATCGTTAAATGCCCCGAAAATTCGTTTACCCAGTTCCACCGCTGCATAGCTGACAGAGACGGCACTCTCTCCGATCGATGTCTCCGAATGAGCCCGCTTGCCGAGCGTAACGGCTTGCTTAAACAACATATTGAACCAAGTACCCGTGGCATTCTGCTGCTGCGACGTCAAAAAAGCATGGCGCACCTGTCCCAGGATCTGCGTTTCTCCAATGACCATGGAATCCAAACCGCAGGTGACCTTAAACAGATGGGAAATCGCTTGTTCGTCTTCATATATATAGAGGTGCTGTGTAAATTCTTCACGATTAATGCCGAACCACTGTTCCATAAAACTGCGGATAAAGTAGCCGCACATATGAAGGCGGTCTACCACAACATAAATCTCAGTTCGGTTGCAGGTAGCGACAATGACGCCCTCCAATACGCTCTTGGTCGAATTAAGCTGCTCTAACGCCTTAGGCATGTCTTCTTCCGAGAATGTAAAGCGTTCTCTGACTTCCACAGGCGCTGTGCGATAGTTCAACCCAACAACGACGATGTGCATTGCATGTTCACCTGCCTATTTCTCCGAGTAGTTTTGCCGTTCACAACGGACATCCTTGACCTTGTTCATTATATCACAGTATGCTGAACAGCCTTGTCTATTTTATGAAATGTTTATGAAATCCCCATACTTCTTCGTTCCATTCATGAAACTTTCTACCTGTTTGATCGCACCTTACTATTGTGGATATAGAACAGCTTAGATATACGTGTTATTTACTACGATATCTCATTTCAGAGAACGCCTCCCTGGAATTCCGCCGATCTTCTCATGTTCTCAAAATAAATAACCATGGAAAAATCCATGGTTATCAGTATACGCATTTTTTAGAAGGCTGGATTAAACGAGTTCAGCCTGTTTCATCTCAGGCGTTTCCACGGTCATTTCGCCGAGTCCGCGCACGAGTTTCTTGGCATAGCATTTTTCAGGTTTCAAAGCGGATACCAGATAGTCAATAGCCAACTGCGGATCTACTGTCTCCCCGCAGGTATAACAGTCAATCGCAGCAAAACCTCTCTCAGGGTATGTGTGAATCGAGAGATGGCTTTCCGACAGCAACACCAGCACAGTCGCACCTTGTGGTTCAAACTGCTTGGATTGGACGGACAATACCGTTGCTCCACATGCTTCAGCGGCTTCCACCATCTGAGCTTGTAAAAATTCTGCACTGTTCAATAGTTCAAAATCGACTCCCCAAGTATCAACAGCAACGTGTCTTCCGAAAGTTGAGTATTCCATCTTCCGGGTTCCCCCTTCCTAGGAATAAAATGTTTGAAAATTTCATCCGCTAGGACCTACGTCATTCACTTCCCGAGGGAATAATCTCTCGCAACATTACATGTCCTGAGTGAATCCTGGTTCCTATATTCTTTTCAACGAGATTAAAAATAACATCTATGACGCTTAAATGCAACACCTTTTTCGAAAATAACCCATAAATATTTTACAGCTCAATATATGTGCGTCTGAACTACTTGGTGTCATGGATCCAATAATAAAAAAAGCCGCCCTGTTACAGGGCAGCCTCCTTAGGCTTCTAGCACGAATAGGCGTTGATTAAACTGTCGCAGCCGCTCATCTATTGTCTTCGTAATAAGTTTATCATTCCCTGCTGCAATCCGCTGGTCCAGAAGCACATTAATATGATGCTGGATGGATTCGATCTCTTTCTCTGCTTCATTGCTGTTGAAGAGTCGCTGCAGCTCTCCTGCCGTATTCTTGTACTCATAAATGACAATGCTGTCGTTCCCGGCGACTTGCGTAATTCTGTGCACCGTTCCCGCATGGTAGTCGTAGCTCATCGTAAAGCCGCGATAAATCCGATTCACTTTACCTGATCCCTTAAAAGCCGCAAACAGTTTGCGTACGGCATTTGTCAGATGGGGAGTAACCAATCGGCACGACAGCTCACAGACGTACAAGCCATTCTTGCGTTCAAAGGGCAAATGAACTTCTTCCCCGCTTTCATCTTCGAGCACAAACTCCTGCTCTCCGCTATCCATGACTTTTACCCGGTTAGTAACCCGGAAAGCTTGGGTATATTGCAGAAATTGATCCATTTGAATATCCGTCATTTGCATTGTGGCATTAACATATTCTGTGGCTAACCGCTGAGCCATAAAAATCTCCCTCAATTCTTTTAACTTACTACCATTATACAGCAGATCCAAGCGGTCTTTCCTGCCGTTCGAACGAGAATATCCATCATATTTCATAAAAAAACGGAATTAGCCGGAATCAGAGCGATATTTCCCGCAAGATGCTCACTTTCCTATAAAGAATACACCGATTCCCTACATTACCCTCGAAAAAAATATCACGAAATGAACCGGATCAGGATTGCTCTTTGCCTTCCGTTTCCGAATCCAAATATGTCTCTTCCTCGTCATCCTTTGTCCCCATGTGGGACTCCATGATGGCCCATAACTCATCTTTACCCAAACCGAGCTCGGATGAAAACATGACAAAAGAGTGATAGGGTTTGAAGCCAAGCGTCTCCTTCACAATCTTAACATGCTTCTGGCGGCGTGTTTTCGGAATTTTGTCCGCCTTGGTCGCGACCACGCATACCGGCCGGTTATAATGCTGCAGCCATTCATACATGCTGATATCGTCTTTTGAGGGTGGATGACGCATGTCCACAATCAATAATACAAGCTTCAATTCTTCCCGGCTGAGCAAATATCTCTCAATCATTTCGCCAAATGCTGCACGCTGGGTCTTGGATACCTTCGCATAACCATAGCCGGGAAAATCGACCAGATACAGGTCGTCGTTCACCCGATAATAGTTGAGCTGCTGGGTTTTCCCCGGTGTTGCACTGGTACGGGCCAGGTTCTTACGGGATATCATACGGTTAATCAGTGATGACTTGCCCACATTGGAACGCCCTGCCAGAGCAATTTCCGGCAAGGCGTCTTCAGGATATTGAGCAGGTACGACAGCACTGATGACAAACTCGGCTTTCGTAACTTTCATAATTTAGACTTTCCTCTCTAGTGCACTCCCGCTTGTTCAACGAGCGCATGCTCCAGAACCTGATCCATATGGGATACGGGAACGAACTCAACGTCGTTCTTCACGCTGTCAGGGATATCACGCAAGTCGCGTTCGTTATCCTTAGGGAGTAATATTTTTTTGTAGCCGGCACGGTGGGCTGCCAGGGATTTCTCTTTCAAGCCACCAATCGGAAGAACGCGTCCCCGAAGTGTAATTTCCCCCGTCATGGCCACATCACGGGCTACATGCCGTTTGGTTAAAGATGAGATAAGAGCCGTCGCAATCGTAATGCCGGCTGAAGGGCCATCCTTCGGAATGGCTCCCTCCGGGATATGGATATGGACATCCAGCTTCTCGTGGAAATCCGGATCAATGCCCAGTTCTACCGCTTTTGAGCGGGTAAAACTGAAGGCGGCTTGAGCCGATTCCTTCATCACGTCGCCAAGCTTACCCGTCAAGGTCAGCTTGCCGGTCCCAGGCACCACGGTTACCTCAATGGTTAGTGTCTCGCCGCCCACTTCCGTCCAAGCAAGCCCTGTTACCGTGCCCACTTGATCTTCAAGCTCGGCCATGCCATAGCGAAACTTCGGAATACCGAGATATTCCTTAATATCGTCAGCCTTAATCTCAATGGATTCCGATTGATTGGTGACGATCTGTTTGGCGGCTTTGCGGCACAGCGCAGCCACTTGCTGCTCCAGATTCCGCACCCCGGATTCACGGGTATACTCCCGGATCACCTTCATGAGCGCTTCCTCGTCCAGAATCAGTTGCTCCGGCGTCAACCCATGCTCACTCTTCTGCTTGGGCAGCAAATAACGATTGGCGATCTGCAGTTTCTCCAGCTCCGTATATCCCGGAATGTACAGCACTTCCATCCGGTCCAGGAGCGGTCTTGGAATATTATGCAGCACGTTTGCCGTCGTGACAAACATGACGTTGGACAGATCAAAAGGAATTTCCACGAAATGATCGCTGAACGTATTATTTTGCTCAGGATCAAGTACCTCAAGCAGGGCTGAGGACGGGTCGCCCCGGAAGTCGGATGCCATCTTATCGATTTCATCCAGCAGGAATACAGGATTCATTGACCCTGCCGTTTTCATGCCTTGAATGATACGCCCCGGCATGGCCCCTACATAAGTGCGCCGGTGGCCGCGGATCTCCGCCTCGTCTCTTACCCCGCCTAACGAAATGCGAACGAACTTGCGCTCCAGAGAGCGGGCGATGGACCGGGCCAGTGATGTTTTGCCGACCCCGGGAGGGCCAACCAGACATAGAATAGGCCCTTTCATCTTCTTCACCAGCTTTTGCACCGCCAGATATTCCAGCACCCGCTCCTTCGGCTTCTCGAGTCCGTAATGGTCCTCGTCCAGCACTTGCTCCGCTTTGACGATGTCCAAATCATCCTCGGTCATGTTGGTCCACGGCAACGCCAACAGCCAATCGACATAGTTCCGAATCACGCCGCCCTCAGCAGAGCTCGCCGGCATTTTCTCGAGTCGGTCGATTTCCTTCTCGACCTTCTCGTGTACGCGCTCCGGCAGTTCAAGCTCCTGAAGCTGACTTCGGAGTTCCTCTACTTCCCCGGCACGGCCTTCCTTGTCGCCAAGCTCTTTCTGAATGGCCTTCATCTGTTCGCGCAAGTAGTATTCCTTCTGGGTCTTCTCCATTTGCTTCTTGACCCGCTGGTTAATCTTACGCTCCAGCTCCAGCACTTCGCGCTCGTTATTCAGTATATCTAGAAGTTTCTCGAGCCGTTTGCGAACATCAATTGTTTCGAGAATTTCTTGCTTATCCTTGATCTTCAGTGACAAATGACTCGTGATGACGTCTGCCAGTCGACCCGGCTCATCAATATCGGAAACGGCCGCCAGTGTCTCTGGTGTCACCTTCTTTGACAGATTGATATAATTCTCAAACTGAGACAGTACGGTTCGCATTAATGCGGAAACTTCAGGGTCATGGTTCTCTTCTTCGGGAAGTTCCCGAGCGATGACCTCATAGTATTCCTCTTGATCCGTATATTCAATAACTTCCGCCCGTTCCATACCCTCCACTAGCACACGTATGGTACCGTTGGGAAGCTTAAGCATCTGGCGTACATTCGCAACTGTGCCAATCCGAAAAATATCATCCTGCGTCGGTTCTTCAATGTTCACTTCCGATTGAGAACATAGGAGAATCAAATTGTCTTCAACCATCGCCTTTTCTAAAGCCTTTACCGACTTCTCCCGGCCTACATCCAAGTGAAGCACCATGCTTGGATAGACCAAAAGACCTCTCAAAGGCAGTAAAGGAAAACGACGACCTTTGGATTTACTGGGTCCCATCGCTTTCGCACCTCCAATGGCTCTCAATGTTGACACTATTCCTATTTTATCAAATCTGCGTATAAAAAACCAACCATACGAAGCTTAACATCCTCCGGCGTCCGTTATTTTACCGTTGCGCGGAGGCGTCGCCTGCAGCAATGAAGCGGAAGAGGATGGAAATCCCTCGTTTGCGGGGAGCTGAACAACCTCGGGAGCGAACGTTCCGCCAAAAATATGGCCGAACACTTCATCCACCGATTCGACCGGAATTACCCGCAAACCGCCGCTCAAATCCTGGAACAGCGTCTGCCAGTTGTCTTTAGGGATGATCACGCGGGTCGCGCCTGCTTGGAATGCCGCCTCCACTTTAGCGATGACCCCGCCTATCGGTTTTACTTTTCCATGAATGCTCATCTCGCCGGTCATGGCGACTTTGTTATCAACTTCAATCCCTTTCATGGCTGATACGATCGCAGTAGCCATCGCAATACCCGCGGAAGGGCCGTCAATCGGCGTTCCTCCAGGGAAATTGATATGCAGGTCATAGTTTTTCGGCGTAAAGCCCATCGAACCGAGCACGGTTAGGACATTCTCGATCGAGCCTTTGGCCATACTCTTGCGGCGCAGCTTGCGTGAACCTCCGCCAAATTCCTCTTCATCCACAACCCCGGTGATATTGTAGGTACCCCGGCCCTTCTCGACAGGTACCGCAGATACTTCAATTTCAAGCAGTGCCCCCATATTCGGGCCATATACAGCCAATCCGTTGACTACGCCGATCTGAGGCTTCTCCGGTATTTTCCGGTCGGGCCTAGGCTGAAGCTGGCTGCTGCTGGCCACCCATTCCACATCCGCTGCCCGCAGCGAATCTCGTTTCTCGGTCAATGCAAGACCGGCAGCCAATTGAATCATATTGACCGCTTCCCGCCCGTTAGAGCAGTACTGCTTCACAACTTCAACCGCTTCCGGCGCAGCATTCAAACCAATTTTCTGAATGGCATCCTCTGCAATCCTCCCAATCTCTTCGGGCAAAAGCGGACGGAAAAAAATCTCCATGCAGCGTGAACGAAGCGCAGGAGCAATCTCTTCGGGCGAACGTGTCGTAGCACCCACCAAACGGAAGTCCGCCGGAAGGCCATTTTGAAAGATATCGTGTATATAGGCAGGTGTATTGGCATCCTCAGAATTATAATATGCACTTTCGAGCAGTACCTTGCGGTCCTCCAGCACTTTTAAAAGCTTATTCATCTGAATCGGATGCAATTCCCCAATTTCATCAATAAACAGGATCCCGCCATGGGCTTTGGTCACCGCTCCCGGCTTGGGTTGAGGAATGCCTGCAACCCCCATGGCTCCGGCACCTTGATAGATCGGATCATGAACAGACCCGATGAGCGGGTCGGCAATCCCGCGTTCATCGAAGCGGGCCGTCGTGGCATCAATCTCTGTGAATTTCGCGTCATATTTAAACGGAGATTGCGGATTCTTCTTGGCTTCCTCCATCACCACGCGGGCCGCGGCCGTCTTCCCGACTCCCGGCGGTCCATATACAATCACATGCTGGGGATTTGCGCTGCATAAGGCGGCCTTTAAGGCGCGCAAGCCGTCCTTTTGACCCACGATGTCATCCATCGTTTGCGGCCTTGTTTTCTCAGCGAGCGGTTTCGTTAGCGATATCGACCGGAGTTTGCGGAGTTTATCGAGCTCCTTGCGCGATTCCCGATCCACCGCTGTTTTGCTTGTCTTCTGCCCGCGCAATAAATTCCAAAAATAAATGCCGATGATGACCGCAAAAAACAGCTGCACCAGCATAATCACGATACTTAAATTCACAAGTCATTCCTCCTGTACTCCATTATGTCTTCATCCAAACGTTAATACATGGTAGTATTGCCGATTCCTCGGATGGTAAAACGCTGGAGGCGGAAAAGTATCAAAAAGTGGATGGAGATGCTTAAGTAAGACACTTAAGTGAGATGCTCCAATGGGACGCTCCGCGTACGTATCGTTCCTCCGATCGCTGTTGTTTCCGAATTTCATGAATGACGAGTATCAATGTAGAAATTCGGAAACAGCTTATGCTTTCGATGCGAGTTTTCCGGTGGAAAACTTTTAGCCGACCACTTCGTTTCTCCGGAATCGATTCGTCCGCTCCGCTGGTGCGGCGTCAGGCATCCTTCTAAATCATGAGGGTGGGGGAGTGGGTGGAGCTGAGCTTCATAACAAAGAAGCTCAATAAAGGGCAAGATATAGTTAATGTAAAATACATTGAAACGGTCGCCTGCACGTCTTAGCGTGTCAGAAATGCCCCGCCCCCCTTAAACTCTTAAAAACAACAAAACGGCAATCTCTTGTGGTCCAGAGATTGCCGTTTTTATATTAGAGATTGAAACTACCTATACGGAAACTTAGTTATCCAGCTTAGACCGTGGATTTGTGCTTGCGGCCCGGGATTTCGCCCGTTTCCTCGTACACCTTCACGATATGATCGATTTCTTTCTTAAGCTCTTCAACCATGGTCTCTTCCGGCACCTTACGGATCATCTCTCCGTAACGGAAGAGAAGACCTTCCCCACGTGCTCCCGCAATCCCGATGTCGGCTTCCCTAGCCTCTCCGGGACCGTTTACGGCACAGCCCAGAACGGAAACCTTGATTGGCACTTTGATCTTCGAGATGTACTCCTCGACCTCATTGGCAATGGAGAACAAATCGATATCCAGCCGTCCGCAGGTCGGGCATGATACCAAGGTTGCCGCATCCGAGATCAGACCGAAGGATTTTAGCAGCTCCCTGCCCACCTTGATCTCTTCCACCGGATCGGCACTCAAGGATATACGCATCGTGCTGCCGATTCCAAGAGACAACAGCGCGCCAAGCCCGGCGGCACTCTTGACGGTACCCGAGAACAGGGTGCCTGCTTCGGTAATGCCCAAGTGAAGCGGGTATGGTATTACTTCCGCTGCCTTCGTGTAAGCTGCAATCGCCATCGGTACATCAGAAGCTTTAAGCGAAACGATGATATCATGGAAATCCAGTTCTTCAAGGATCCCGATATGATACAGGGCGCTTTCCACCATGGCTTCCGGTGTCGGGTACCCGTATTTTTCAAGGAGATGATTCTCCAAGGAACCGGCGTTAACCCCGATCCGAATCGGAATTCCCTTCTCTTTGCATGCTTTCACGACAGCTTCGACCTTTTCACGCTTACCGATGTTTCCCGGATTGATCCGGACTTTATCGATACCGTTCTCGATCGCCATCAGGGCAAGCTTGTAGTTAAAATGAATATCCGCCACAAGCGGAATATGAATGCGTTTCTTGATTTCCTTAATGGCCGCAGCTGCTTCCTCATTGTTCACCGTTACCCGAACGATCTGACATCCCGCTTCTTCCAGACGGAGTATCTCGGCAACGGTCGCCTCCACATCTGCTGTTTTGGTGGTGCACATGCTTTGAATAATGACTTCGTTCTTTCCCCCAATGGTGAGATTACCCACCTTGACGGGCCGTGTGTCTTGTCTCAAAAACATGGTACGATCTCTCCCATATAACGCCAAAGCTCCACCCCAGCAAAACCCGACTGGGTATAACTGGAAGTGGAGAATCAGCGTAGATTTATTCCACGTCTAATGCGCTAAAGCAAATTAGGCGCTTTCTTCTTGTTTCTTGTCGTCATCGTTACTTTTGGCTTGCAGTTCAGGAATCACTTTATCCCGAACGACCTGCTCCGTAATGACGCAATCCTTAATGTCATCTCTGGACGGCACTTCGTACATCACGTCCAGCATGATGCCTTCAATGATGGAACGCAGTCCGCGTGCACCGGTATTGCGCTTAATGGCTTCGCGGGCAATCGCTTCTAGCGCGCCTGGCTCAAATTTGAGGTTTACGTTGTCAAATTCAAGCAGCTTTTGATACTGCTTCGTCAGCGCGTTTTTCGGCTCGGACAGAATTCGTACCAATGTTGCCTCATCCAGCGGTTCGAGTGTAGACACAACTGGCAGACGACCAACGAACTCCGGAATCAAGCCGAATTTCAGCAGATCTTCCGGCAGAACCATCGTCAGGTATTCACCTGGCTTAAGATCCTTCTGGTTTTCTCCGGATGCATTAAAGCCGATAACCTTTTTACCGATCCGGCGTTTAATGTACTGTTCCAATCCGTCAAATGCTCCGCCGCAAATGAACAGGATGTTCGTTGTATCGATCTGAATGAATTCCTGATGCGGATGCTTGCGTCCACCTTGCGGAGGCACGGAAGCAACGGTTCCCTCAAGAATTTTCAGCAGCGCCTGCTGAACCCCTTCACCGGAAACGTCACGGGTAATGGACGGATTCTCCGATTTACGAGCCACTTTATCGATCTCATCAATATAGATAATGCCGCGTTCCGCTTTTTCCACATCATAATCCGCTGCTTGAATCAGCTTCAGCAGAATGTTCTCAACATCCTCACCCACATAACCAGCTTCGGTCAGTGAAGTTGCATCTGCAATAGCAAACGGCACGTTGAGAATTTTGGCCATGGTTTGCGCGAGCAATGTTTTACCGGAACCTGTAGGTCCGAGCAGCAAAATATTACTCTTTTGCAATTCTACGTCCTCAATCTTGCTCTGGGTGTTGATCCGTTTATAGTGGTTATAAACAGCAACGGAAAGAGATTTCTTCGCTTGATCCTGACCGATTACATATTGATCCAGAATGTCACGAATGTCGCGCGGTTTCGGAATATCCTTCAGATCCACTTCTTCCTCATGGCCGAGTTCTTCCTCAACGATCTCTGAACACAAGTCAATGCACTCGTCACATATATAAACACCGGGCCCCGCAACCAGCTTGCGGACCTGCTCCTGCGATTTACCGCAGAAGGAGCATTTCAGCTGCCCTTTGTCATCGTTAAATTTAAACATGCTATTACCACCCCTTAAGATTTGGTCGGTGAAGACAGAACATCATCAATAATACCGTACGCCTTCGCTTCCTCCGCGCTCATGAAAAAGTCGCGGTCTGTATCGCGTTCGATTTTTTCAAGGGGCTGACCCGTGCGCTCCACATAGATTTGATTCAGCTTCTGTCTGGTCTTGATGATCCAATCTGCATGGATTTGGATATCGGATGCCTGACCTTGAATACCGCCGAGCGGCTGATGAATCATCACTTCACTGTTCTCGAGAGCGTAGCGTTTGCCTGGCGCTCCTGCAGTAAGCAACAGTGATCCCATGCTGGCAGCCATGCCAACGCAAATCGTGGACACATCAGGCTTGATCAACTGCATCGTATCATATATACCCATCCCGGCTGTAACCGAACCGCCAGGGGAATTGATGTACAAAGAGATGTCTTTTTCCGGATCTTCCGCAGCTAGAAACAGAAGCTGGGCAATGACAAGATTGGCAACATCGTCATCGATCGCACTGCTGAGGAATATTATGCGATCCTTCAGTAATCTTGAGTAGATATCGTAAGATCTTTCGCCTCGACTGGTTTGTTCCACAACCATAGGTACAAGACTCATGCGACCAACCTCTTTTCCTTGAAAAATATACTACAGCGTTACAAAAGTTATTCTAACATGTTCAAAGCACGATGTCATTTTTTAACCCTGCTTACATTCTATGAACTTGCCAAGAATTATATCCTGCCAACTTGTCTCATTATGTATGTCGAAATTAATAACCAATTCATGTCACAATTAGTAGTAAATTGGCTATTCTTAGTTAAAAATAAGGCACGCATGAAATGTACGTGCCTTATCTAATGTGAGGGCAGCTTATCGCAGCTGCCTATTTATTATTCTTCAGTTGCTTCTTTTTTCTCAACAGGAGCGCCTTCTACGCTGTTTTCCAACAAGAAGTCGATTGTTTTGCGAAGAAGCAGTTCTTCACGAAGGCTGTCAAGGGAACCGTTAGCACCCAGGATGCTGCGGATTTCATCAGCAGGACGTTTGTACGTGTCAGCCATGTTCTCCAGCTCTTTGTTGATTTCCTCTTCGGATACTTCGAGATTTTCTTCTTTTGCGATTTGCTCGAGCACGAGGTTGTTGCGAACGCGTTTTTCAGCATCGTCCTTCATTTGACCTTCCAGATCGGCATTCGTTTGGCCGGAGAAGCTAAGGAACATTTCCAGGTTCATGCCTTGCTGGCGAAGACGGTTGTCGAAATCGCGCATCATGTTTTGAACTTCGGATTGAATCATAGCATCAGGAATTTCAACTTCAGCGTTAGCTGCTGCTTTTTCAACGGCTTCGTTCTCACGAACGCCTTGTGCTTCTTGCTCTTTGCGAGTCAGCAATTGTTTCTTCAGATCTTCCTTGTACTCGTCAAGCGTATCGAATTCACTTACGTCTTTAGCGAATTCATCATCCAGCTCAGGAAGCTGCTTGCGTTTGATTTCGTGAACTTTCACTTTGAAGACGGCTTGTTTGTTAGCCAATTCTTCAGCATGGTAAGTTTCAGGGAATGTCACTTCCACGTCTTTGAAGTCACCAGTAGCCATTCCGATCACTTGGTCTTCAAAGCCTGGAATGAACGTGTTGCTTCCAAGCTCAAGGGAATAACGCTCAGCTTGTCCGCCTTCGAAAGGAACGCCGTCAACGGAACCGTCAAAGTCGATCACAACGATATCGCCAGACTGGGAAGCACCTTCGTCAATAACGGTAAGCTCAGCATGACGTTGTTGCAGACGCTCAAGCTCTTCGCTCAGTTCCTCGTCGGAAACTTCAGCAGCTACTGCAGCAACTTCGATACCTTTGTATTCGCCAAGTTTAACTTCTGGTTTCACAGTTACTCTTGCTTTGAATTTGAAAGTTTCGCCTTTAGCGAATTGCTCGATGTCCACTTCCGGACGATCCACAGGGAAGATATCCGCTTGTTCTACAGCTTCGCTGTATACTTCCGGAAGAAGGATGTCGATTGCATCCTGGTACAAGCTCTCAACGCCAAAGCGAGCTTCAAAGATCGAGCGAGGTACTTTACCTTTACGGAATCCAGGTACATTTGCTTTTTTAGCTACTTTATTAAAAGCTTTGTCGAGGGCGGATGCAACGCGCTCCGCATCAACCTCAACGTCAAGAACGCCAAGGTTCTTCTCTATTTTTTCCCAAGTTGCTTTCATTTATGCTTTCCCCTCCAAAATAATTCACGTGGTCGACGCAATAATGTATCACGTACCGAATAACCACTATAGTATAAACAACATTAAATTCTTTTTCAAGGGCGAACCCTTATGCTACGATACCGTAAACGTTTTCCAACTCTGGCTAATCTTCCACGCCAGCTGCGACAAATTGCTTGAGAGATCGATAGGCTCCCTCATAGCGGAACCTCATGGTGTCCGTTATGCCGTAGAGCGGGCGGATTTCCTCCTCATTGCGAAACCCTTTCAGACTCTCCGACACAATGTCATGCAGAGCAGCCGCCCATATATCAAGCGTGGATTCTTCTTCATCCAGCATGGAATGGTAATCTTCGGTGCCGTAAATCGCCATGATGAACTGAGACCATAATTCCTGCGCAAAATAAAACAGTGTCGGTTCATGAACCTCAGTCTGATCGGCAACGCGCTCCAAAATTCTCGTAATGGCATCCGGGAAACCTCCCGGGTCCAGGGGAACCGTATCGATCTCAATCTCGACGGCTTCCTGCCCGCGATGAAGGCTCACATGCCCTTCCATCCCTCTTCTCCGCAGCGTTTGCAGCACCCGAAATTGCAGCAGCGGATGAAGCGGCGTATCATGCAGCCACTCGACCAAAATAGCGTCGATCTCCGGACGGTCCAAGTATGCAAGCTGTTCCAGCGCCAAAATGGTCTGCTCCGTCAACGGTCCGTTCATGACCGAAGCCAGCAGCTTGTCGGCATATCCGGCATCCTGGGCAACTTTATCCCTAACCATCTGCCTCGCCATGTCCGCTTCGTCCGGGTCATCCTCCTCGGGCTCTGCTTCGTTAACTGAACGGGGTACAGCCTGTTCCGGAAATGCAGCTTCAAGCCAGTCGAGGAGCGAATTCCACTCTTCGTAATGCCGTTCATTCTGTCCGCCGCATTTCAGCAGAAAGCGCAGAACCTCCATCGCTTCACCGTAACGTTCATTCTCGAGCATAACCGTAAGCTGAATCTGGTAATAGTCCAGCGTCTTCGGAAACAGGATGATGTTCTTGTCCTCTTGTTCTTGGGAGTAAGAGTCCTTGATAAGGACACCTCCTTTCTAGTCCTGTTTTTCGTATTCGTTGATTATAGCATATGTAATGCCAAGTTAAAAAAAGGCAATCTTCCCTCGTGCGTTGCCGCATCCGGCAACAAGTTGACGACTGTTTTTATATATCCCAGCGTATATTTTATCAATATAACCCGATATGCTGCACTCATAATCTTACAGAACCAATAATCTTTGCAACTTAAAATAATGATTGAATTTTTCCGACGTATGTGATAATATATTTTTTGCTTGAAAAATTTCTATGTCCCAGTAGCTCAGCTGGATAGAGCAACGGCCTTCTAAGCCGTCGGTCAGGGGTTCGAATCCCTTCTGGGACGTAAAATAAGACACCGTCATATGACGGTGTTTTTTATGTCCGTGAGGAGGAGAACCCCTGGTAGGGGTTCGTCGAAGCCTACGCTTCGGGAGGATAGCTTCGCAGTCGGCCCAAAGGGCCGCATCCCTTCTGGGACGTAAAATAAGACACCGTCTTATGGCGGTGTTTTTTGTGTCCGTGAGGAGGAGAACCCCTGGTAGGGGTTCGACGAAGCCTACGCTTCGGGAGGATTACTTCGCAGTCGGCCCAAAGGGCCGCATCCCTTCTGGGACGTAAAAAAACAACCGCCTCTTAAGGGCGGTGTTTTTGCGTTCGCGAGGATGAGAACCCCACAAGGGGGTTCGTCGGAGCCTATGCTTCGGGAGGATTACTTCGCAGTCGGCCCGAAGGGCCGCATCCCTTCTGGGACGTAAAAAGACACCGCCTCTTAAGGGCGGTGTTTTTGCGTTCGCGAGGATGAGAACCCCACAAGGGGGTTCGTCGGAGCCTATGCTTCGGGAGGATAGCTTCGCAGTCGGCCCGAAGGGCCGCATCCCTTCTGGGACGTAAAAGAAGACACCGTCTTATGGCGGTGTTTTTTGTGTCCGTGAGGAGGAGAACCCCTGGTAGGGGTTCGACGAAGCCTACGCTTCGGGAGGATTACTTCGCAGTCGGCCCGAAGGGCCGCATCCCTTCTGGGACGTAAAAAAACAACCGCCTCTTAAGGGCGGTGTTTTTGCGTTCGCGAGGATGAGAACCCCACAAGGGGATTCGTCGGAGCCTATGCTTCGGGAGGATTACCTCGCAGTCGGCCCGAAGGGCCGCATCCCTTCTGGGACGTAAAAGAAGACACCGTCTTATGGCGGTGTTTTTGCGTTCGCGAGGATGAGAACCCCACAAGGGGGTTCGTCGGAGCCTATGCTTCGGATGATTACTTCGCAGTCGGCCCGAAGGGCCGCATCCCTTCTGGGAGGTAAAAAGACACCGCCTCTTAAGGGCGGTGTTTTTGCGTTCGCGAGGATGAGAACCCCACAAGGGGGTTCGTCGGAGCCTATGCTTCGGGAGGATTACTTCGCAGTCGGCCCGAAGGGCCGCATCCCTTCTGGGAGGTAAAAAGACACCGCCTCTTAAGGGCGGTGTTTTTGCGTTCGCGAGGATGAGAACCCCACAAGGGGGTTCGTCGGAGCCTATGCTTCGGGAGGATTACTTCGCAGTCGGCCCGAAGGGCCGCATCCCTTCTGGGAGGTAAAAAGACACCGCCTCTTAAGGGCGGTGTTTTTGCGTTCGCGAGGATGAGAACCCCACAAGGGGGTTCGTCGGAGCCTATGCTTCGGGAGGATTACCTCGCAGTCGGCCCGAAGGGCCGCATCCCTTCTGGGACGTAAAAGATGGAGCCGCCACTTTTTATAGTCGCGGCTTTCTTGCATTCCAGAAGGGGGATGAACCCCATAGTCGATTCCAAAACATCCCACACAGAACACAAACTCTATCGGACCATAGGTTCGCTATTTCAGAAAAAACGGCCCAATTTAGAATTTAAGGGACTCCACATCCGCTATTTAGCTTTTTCATAGGCAAATTACCCTCATTTTTCCTAAATAACGGACTTCAGGTCCGTTACAGAACCTGTAAGAGCGTTTTCCCCGCAAATAACGGCCCCTGAGTCCGTTAAAGCAACGCATACCCGCCACTTGCTCAATAAGCTTCTGCAAACAGTCCTGCCTATCGCCAAGCACTGACCCGCTCCGATTTCTTCACGAAAATGGAAGACAACGCTCTCGCTCGCGCGGTCAGAAGTATTTTCCTTCCTTCGGGCGTGCGAGTATAGACCAGTTCGGCAGGGCCGATATGCTTGCGCCACAGCTGGGCAAACCGTTCCGCGTGTTCTTTGCGGCGACCGATTTCCTCCGGCACGGCATGGTAATCCCGTTTCTTCATAAACCAGCTTCGCGATTCACGGTATAGAAGATAACGCGGGTTATTGATCGGGTCCAGCACCTGCTGCAGCGAATCCAAAAAGAGTGTTTTTTCCTGAGTGGTTCCGTCCCTAAGCCAACACGTGACGGTTCCTCCCACTTCCTCCGCTTTCAATCGGTGAATGCTTGGCCCAGATTCGACCAGCTTCATATCGAACAGGGCCGTATAAACGACGAGACCAACCTCACGGATACTTCGCTCCAGCGACTGATGCCGCGCCAGCATTTTGATGGCTTTATATACCCATGGGCTTGATACGAGTAAGGCAAAGGCAACCGGGATTAGTATATTGAACCAGGCCGGCGCGTCCGATTGGAACAAACGCGGAGACGTTAACGTCTCGCTGAAGGCGCCCAATCCCAGACCAACGGCGAATAGGAGTACGGCTTTCACCGTATGAGAAAACACGACAGGCCTAGGGATGCTCTCTCGATCCGCCGTCAGTTCTTCCGTCATGGAGCTGTGAAGGGCAATCGCCGAATCCCAACGCCCCTTCAGAAGATGCCGCTGCTTCGCACGCTCCAATGTGTCGCGGTTATAAGCGTTAATGCTGTCTGCGGTTTGCCTTTTCCGAAGATCAAGACCCATGCGCTCCAAGCCCGACTCTATGGTCTGGTGCGAGATCGATAAACCTACGAGAGATCGAAATCTTCGGGCCAGCGAGCCCAAATCTTCGCCGCCGTCGCTCTTGGCTGTATCTATGCAGGCCAGATGCCAGATCGCTCCGGTCTTATCGGGATTCCCGCGCTGCGCCCGAATCGCCCGCCCTCTCATCTGATTGGACAGCATGAACGAACCGACATATGATGCCATGACCAAGGAATTGATTCCGGGGGCATCCCACCCCTCACCCAGAAGAGCCGCCGTACCAACCAGCACCCGGATTTCTCCCTCCGAAAACACTTCCGTTATGATTGCGACGATAGCCGAGCGATTCGCATCACGAACATCAATCGTTACATAGCGGCTGTCGTGAGCAAGCGGGCGCTCCGATAAGTGAATATCTCGCCGACCGGCACAAACCCTGGCTAAAGGCAGAGCCTTTGCCGGCAGCACAACAAAGGAGCCGGTCAGAATTCCGATAGGCAGCTCATGCTCGCTCTGCGAGCTGTTTTTCTCAGCCAGCTGCCTTCTGATTAACTCGAAAATGGGGACAACGCCGAGCCGATGAAGCGGCTTCTCGTCAGCTGCATCCTTCGGCAGGTCCTCCTTACGGATATAATCGGTCAAAATCACCATCCGCAAGTTCTCCCCCAGCACGGAACGCTCGAAATCAAGAATACGGCCGATGCCGTGCAATTTCGAAACGCTCTGGACCAGCATTTTGTCAAATGCCGGGGTAGAACGCATATAAACCCTCCGGCGTTCAATCATGCCCATTCGGCTGAGCCTCTTTTGTAAACCCTTTAACTCCGGCAGCTCACGATCCATATGCGGATCTTTATACAGCATGCCGCTAAGGAGTTCCTCCAACCACTCTTCCGAAAAATCGGGCGTTTCCTTCTCCTTCATTCCGAGCAGCTTCACCGCCTCCTTCCAGATGGGCTGATTGGCGGCACGCAGATAAAGCACCATACTGGAGTAATACTCGGGCGAGGATAATATTTCTTCGGTATACGTTTCGGATTGCGTAATCCAAGGATGATTGACAATCAAATCCGCCAGGAACTTATCCCGGATCAGCTCGCCCTTAACCTGGGTTGCCTGCAGCCGAAACTCCCGGAGTTTAGCTGCCTCCTCTTGAGTAGGCGTGGTCAAACTTATGTAATCCTGATGCGGGCACAGCTCACCATGACGGACCAACTCCGGGACGCTAATCTCTTCGTCGATGGGACCGCAAAGCTCGATATACCGCTGCCATTCCCTTGGATTAACATCATATGGCGGTGTGGCAGTAAGGGCAATCTTCGTCGGCTGGCCCAGCATTTCGCACAGCTGCATAGCACTTTGCCACCAAGACATCCGGAGATGATGCGCCTCGTCAAAAATGACTGTATGATAGCCCTGTCGCTTCAACAATTCCAAAGTTTCTTGAGCCTCGGTACCGTTCGTGATATCATCCTCGCTAGCGCTATCCATCACCTCCGCCTCAGAAGCTTCCATGGCCATTTCGGGATCCCTGTAGTTCTCATCTTCAACCTGATGCGCATGCTCTATCTCCGCCGCACCTTTCTTCCTCACAGAGGTTTGCTCCCCAGCAGTACTAAGCAGGCTATGAAGGGCTTGATAGGTCGTAATCGTTACCAATGCCGGTCGCTTGAGCGAGGTGGAGATCCATTCGGGCTGTTCTTGATCGTCTAGGAATAATTCCACGAATCGGCTCGCCCATTGCTGCTTGATGGTGAGTGTGGGGGCCAGGATGATTGTCGGCCGGTTAATGCGCAGCATGATTTCCAGTCCAAGAACGGTCTTCCCCGAACCCGGCGGCGCCACCAAATGCAGATGCCGATTCTTCAGATGATGCTCCAGCCCGTGAAGGACCCTTTTTTGATAGGAGCGCCACGGATAACGAAACGACAGATTACTCGGAAAAACTTCATGAATTCCTCCAGTTTAGATGCACCTCTTTCTTCTTCGGTGTGTATAAGAAAAACGTCCATCGACGTACGTTCACAGAAGACAGATCGCGTGTAAAGGATGTTTTTCTTGCATTATCGATTGGGTTCAGCTGCGCTGAAAACTTATATATTCGATAGTCTAAAAAAGTGATCCATGACCTACTGTAATTCCATATGAATAAGCGGAAACGGCTTTCCGGAGCCGTCCAGCTCGGAGCGACCGATTTGCACGAAGCCGTATCTTTTATAAAAAGCATGGGCCATGGGGTTCTGTTCATTCACATCGACTTGCAGCCTCCGCCCCTTGAGCTGTTCGGCATGCCGGATCAGCTTCGTTCCCGTGCCTTGGCCGTGATGGAGGGGATCCACAAACAGCATTTCGATTTTGGCGCCATCCAGCCCCATAAATCCAATCGGTTCCCCCTGTTCGGTATTCAAGCAAACCCAGATCTCTACGGCTCTCAGCGCTCCGTTTTGCATCATCTCATAATAAAACCGGATATCCTCCTCCGTCAGGAAATCATGCGTTTGGGATACGGCACGAAGCCATATTTCCACCAGCCGATCATGATACTCTTCTGTATAAGGCGCTATATGTAACACCACTTCATCCAGTCCCTTCCAAATCATTCGATCTCATCGATATTCATGATAACGTGTAAATTGCTCTATACTATTATAGTGGAATTCGGTACATTAATCAGAGACTTTATCTTTGTCAGGAAGGAGAGAACAACATGCCGTTATGGCTTTTATATGCATTGCTGTCGGCGGTCACGGCGGCTCTTGTCGCCATTTTCGGAAAAATAGGCCTGCAAAACATCGATGCCAATTCGGCAACGGCCATCCGCTCTGTCATTATGGCCCTGTTTCTGCTGGGAGTCGTGGGGGTTCAGGGCAAATTCTCGGAACTCGGTGACATTCTGGTTCAGAAGAAAGCATTAAGCTTCATTGTGCTCAGCGGCATTGCGGGGGCATTGTCCTGGCTGTTTTATTTTCTTGCACTAAAATACGGCAAAGTATCGCAGGTAGGACCTATCGATAAATTGAGCGTTGTCATCGCGGTCATTCTGGCCTTTGTGTTTCTTGGAGAAAAGATATCCTGGATTAACGCAGCCGGCGTTGCACTCATTGCCGTTGGCGTTCTTCTGGTTGCCGTTAAATAAGTTCTACATAAAACCGCTGCTCAGCGGCTTTTTGTTCGTTCATTTATTGTTAAAACCTATCAATATAATCACATTTATATATTTCTAATTATAAGATAAACATGTCACAATGAGGATAATTCATGGGTGAGGGAGTTGTTGTTATGTCAGAGCAAGTATGGAAAGCGCACGATTATGATCGGCAGTTATCGTTTGTCTCGGCTTATGGAAAAGGCGTAGTAGAGCTTCTTACACCTCAACCCGGAGAGCGGATTCTTGATCTCGGCTGCGGAACCGGCGATTTGGCAAATGAAATATCTGCTTCGGGTGCACATGTAACCGGCATGGATGATTCGGCCGAGATGATTGAGCGCGCCAAAAGCAAATATCCCGGCCTTACATTTCTGGCCGGAGACGGCGAGAACTTCGACACCGAATCGCCGTATGATGCCATCTTCTCCAATGCCGCCCTGCATTGGATGAAGGATGCTGATGGTGTGGTACGCTCCGTCTATGGCGCACTCAAGCCCGGTGGCCGATTCGTAGCGGAGTTTGGAGGCAAGGGGAACATCGACGGAATTTACCAAGCTTTGAAAACGGTGTTCGCCGACCATTATGGAATGGATGCCGACACCCGAAATCCGTGGTATTTTCCCAGCTTGGGCCAATATACGACCTTGCTTGAATCCCATGGGTTCCGGGTGCGTATCGCCCATCACTTCGACCGTCCCACGAAGCTGCCTGAGGGCAAGGATGGCGTGAAGTATTGGCTGCTGCATTTTGGCGATCGTTTCTTTGCTGGATTCTCGGCTGAAGAGAAGGACGAAGCCATTGCCCGTATCAGCCAAGCTGCCCGGGCGACGCTCTGGCGTGAGGATGCATTTTATGCAGATTACAAGCGCCTGCGAGTCTTTGCAGAGAAAGTTTCATAATTTTAGGGTTGATTTTCTAAATAGAATGGTTAATAATATGAAAAACTTGAACATGTGATTTTCGTTGATTGGGAGAGTAACTGCACTTGACTTTAGTCCAAGCGAGCCGGGAGGGTGGAAACCGGTACAATGTCGGCGGTGAAACGGACCCAGGAGATGGTCTTCCGAAATGAAATATCGTAGGAAGCCCCGGCTTACACCGTTATCGTATCAAGGTGGTTAAACCCTCTGTGGTTTAACAACAAGAGTGGTACCGCGAGCACAAGTCCTCGTCTCTTTAGGAGATGAGGGCTTTTTTGATTTTTCTGACGTGTTTTGTTTATTTTTCAAAGGGGGATTTAACGTGTTAAGTCATTTGATTACTTCGAGCCTTCAACAAGCTGTAAACCAGGTGTGTGAAGATATGGGCGTCCAACTGCCCGATTCTACTCCAATCCGGATTGAGCAGCCTGCCAGCATGGAGCATGGGGACTATGCCACCAACATTGCGATGCAGCTTGCGAAGCTGCTTCGTAAAGCTCCGCTGCATATTGCCGAGCTGATTCAAGCCGAGCTTGAGCAGGATACGACTTATAAACAGCTAGTCTATGCCACGGAGATTGTTGCACCAGGTTTTATGAATCTGCGTATCGATTGGGAATATTGGGCTGGTCATCACTTTGAATTGCCCCCGGCAACGAACGAGAAGATTGTCATTGAGCATACTTCCATCAATCCGAATAAATCCGCCCATATCGGCCATCTAAGAAACTCCTGTATCGGCGATACGCTGGTCAGGCTGATGAGGAAGCTTGGTTACGAGGTGGAGGTTCATAATTATATCGACGACCTTGGCAATCAGCTGGCAGATACAGTGGTCGGGATGCTCCACACGCCGCTGTCAAAGGAACAAGCCCGGTTCGGCGATTACTGCTGGGACGTGTATTCAAGTACCAATAAGGCCTACGAAAGGGAGCCCGGGCTGGTTCAGCATCGGACCGAGGTTCTGCACGCACTGGAAGAGGGTAACCAGAATCTGTCCTGGATCGGACTGCTCGTTGCCGAGAGAATTGTCAAAGAGCATCTTGAAGAAATGAAGCAGTTCGGCATTGACTATGATCTGCTTGTGTGGGAGAGCAGCATTGTCAGAGAGGGGTTCTGGGCGTCCGCTTTCGAGCTGTTGAAGAACACGCCGCTCTTCCATCAGGAAACGGAGGGCAAACTTGCAGGCTGCTGGGTGCTCAAGCAAATAGGAACGGAAGCCGTGGACGATCCGGAGTCAGACCACAGCATGGATAAAGTGCTCGTGCGCTCCAATGGCATCCTGACTTACACCGCTAAAGACATCGCCTATCACCTGTGGAAATACGGTGTGCTCTCCAACGATTTTGTATATAAAAAATTCACAAACGAAGTTTGGACGACGAGCACTCATGGCGAGCAGCTCTCTTTCGGCAAAGCAGACATGGTCATCAACGTCATTGATTACAGGCAGCAGTACCCGCAGGCGATGGTGAAGCAGGCGCTGGAAAGCCTGGGATTCCATAAAGAGGCCGACAAGCTCCGTCATGTCAGCTACGGCGTCGTTTCGTTAAGCCCTTCTGCCGCTTCGGATCTCGGCATCGATACTTCCGACGGGAAAGCATCCTACGCGATGTCCGGACGTCAGGGGATCGGAATTAAAATCACCGAGCTTATCCATCAAGTAGCCAAGGTCATCGAAGACACCCGTTCCGATAAAAACGGTTTGTCCAGTCATACGATCGCAGCCGCCTCCATCCGTTACTATCTGCTTCGTTTTGCACTGCAAACCGAAGTGGTCTTCGATCTGAAGCAGGCCACTGAAATATCGGGAAATACGGGGGTATACCTGCTCTATTCCTACGCGCGTGCACTCAGCGTGCTCAATAAAGCGCAAGAAGCGGGTGTTTCGCCGTCAGTGCCTGCCCGGTTCCCTGCCATGGAAAAAGCGGAGCATGCGCTCCTTCGCCATATCAGCACCTGGCACGATACCCTGTATGCCGCCGGCCGGGATCTATCTCCAAGCGCCATCTGCAACTTTACTTATGAGCTGTGCTCCTTGTTCAACAATTTTTACTCGGCATGCCCAATTCTGAAATCGGCGGATGAAGTGCTCCGGTTCCGTGTATGGCTCACTTCCTTATTTAAAAACACTCTTGGAGAAGCACTGGATGTACTGGGACTGCCCACGCCAAGCCGGATGTAAATCTCCCTCTAAAGAGATTAGCGAATGACGCTGTACTAAAAGAGCCACCGTACGATTCATGTTGAATACGTACGGTGGCTATCATATATTATTGCAATCCTCTGACGGTCAATCTGATCTGGACGGCATCTGCTGCAGGCTCTTCCTGCAGGGTCCAGTTGACGGCCAGCGCTTCCTTCAAGCGAGCGACCTGCTCCTCCTGGAGCTTCAGCCCCTCAATAATGCCTTCACCTACACTAAAATCGGATTCTGAACTGATGTGGAAGGCTTCCTCCAGCCAGATCTTCAACCCGTTGCGGGTATTAAACGTCATTTTGTACCCCTCGCTAACGGCCTTCTCTAAATCTTCCCCATGTTCTTTTGCATAAGAGAACAATTCCTCATAGTGAAAATGACCATTGTTCGCGACTTGGAATCTCTCGACCTCACCCGAGCGCACAGCCTCCAGCAGATCGGAGGTAGTTAGCCCCGATTTTTTGGCATGCTCCAATAAAATGGCGGTATTCTGTGAGATTTTCGTAAGCTGCATGCTCGACGCCTCCTCAATATGTATCGTAAAATACTTTTTTCTTCTATTATAAGACGAAACCGCTAGGATGTCAGACACTTCTCAAAACATAAGCTATATTCGCTCAAGATATATTCACCGAACGGTTCAATCTGGGCATACCCCAGCTTCTTATAAAAATGAACGGATTCCTCCTGCGGCTCGCCTGTTTCCAGGCGCGAAAAACGATAACCCCGATTCTTCGCATGCTCTTCCAGATAGAGCAGAATCCGAGAGGCTATTTCTCTGTTCCGGTATGGAATATCCACGAATAACCGCTTGATCTCAACCACCTCTTCATCCAGCGGCCGTACAGCTCCACAGCCGACAGGTCGGCCCTCCTGGTAGGCGAACACGAAGAGGGTTTCTTTTACCTTGGGGTCAGTCAGATCCAGCCCGAATATTCCTTCCGCCGGGTATAACGTTGATAAATAATCGTCCAGCTTCGCGATGAGCTCCTGAAGATCCTTGTCGGTCTCTCTTACCAAAGTCATAGTGATTTTATTCATCTATCATATACCTCCACGTTTCTAGTCGTATTATGGATTGGGGATTCATCACCCTCACGGGACGTACTCGTCCCCGTCGGGGTACGGCCTCCTAGGCCGACTGCGATGTAATCCTAACGAAGCTTATGCGCAGGCGTAACCCCTTTTAGGGGTTCTCATCCTCACGGGACATTTTCGTCCCAGTCGGGGTACGACCTTCCAGGCCGACTGCGATGTAATCCTAACGAAGCTTATCCTCCGGCGAACCCCTTTTTTGGGGTTCTCATCCTCACGGGACATTCTCGTCCCAGTCGGGGTACGGCCTTCCAGGCCGACTGCGATGTAATCCTAACGAAGCTTATCCTCCGGCGAACCCCTTTTTTGGGGTTCTCATCCTCACGGGACATAAAAAGACACCGTCGTTTGACGGTGTCTTCTTTTTACGTCCCAGAAGGGATTCGAACCCCTGACCGACGGCTTAGAAGGCCGTTGCTCTATCCAGCTGAGCTACTGGGACAAATATGTATGAAAATCTTTTAAACAGTAACGAAGTATATTATATCGCATCTTTCGTATTTTTCAAAGAACTTTTTTTCAGAATGGTTCGGAACAGAATCAGGAGCGGGCTTACTGGGTAATATGAATATCATGAAAATGACTTCAGGAGCGTGATATCATGAGACAGCTTTTATCCTCTTTATCGTATTTCAGCATCTTCTTTGCCCCCTTCATCCTTCCTGTCATCGTTTGGATTTTTTCCCCGGACGCCTATGTAGCCAAGCACGCCCGTCGCGCCTTATTCTCGCACCTGTTCCCCATTATCGCTGCGATCCCTTTAATCTACATGGCCGTAACCGCAGGGTCCTTCGGTTCCGTCATTGGATACCTGATCCTGTTCGGCATCATCTACTTCGGGGCTTTTGTTTATAATGTGATCATGGGCATTCAAGTGCTGAGGGAGTACGCTTACTGATCATATTTAAAAAGGACCATGCGCTTAATTGCATGGTCCTTCTTATGTTATTTGGTTGTGCCATGCGTTTAACCGCATGGTCCTTCTCGTGTTATTTCGTTGTAATCAGCACCATTTTTTCATTTCCGTCCCACTTCACTTCACAGCCCAGCGCGGATGCAACGAAACGCAGCGGCACCATCGTGGTGCCTTTTACCATCCTCGGCGCCGAATCCAGTACTACATTTTTTCCGTTAACGACCGCTTGCTTGGAGCCCATCTTCAGCTTGATCTGGGTAGATCCTTTACTGGAAGATACGCTTTGCGTCTTTTGATCCCATTTGACCGAGGCGTCGAGGGATTCGAAGATCGGGCGCATTGGGACAAGAACGCTTCCCCCTACCATGACCGGTGACTGTGCATAGGATTGGAGCTGACCGTTGATTTTGATGCGAATCGGCGCTTCTCCGATTTGTTTGCCGGACTGATCATAATATTTAAGCTTTACGCTTTTTACGCGTGTATCGTAATCAATGCGCAGGGTCGTCGTTTCATTGGCCGTCATGAACATGGAATCCGTATCCGTCCCCAAAGAGCGTCCCTTTGCATCATATGCCGTTGATTTCACGGTAATTCGTTGGGACACATCCCCGTTCTCCACCCCGATCGTAACGACGAGCTTATTGTTGATCGTCGTTCTGCCCTCGGCTATGATTTTTGGAGCCTGACTGTTTCCCGTCAGGAACACCTTGAGATCGCTGACCGCTTTGCCAGCTTCCAGCTCAGCCTGGAAAGTCGCGATTTCGTTAGATGAAAGGTAGCCCGAGGTTGTATTGACTTCCAAAACCTTGCCGCTGCCGTTGCTGCCGACAACAATGACTCCCGCTTGCCCGCCTTTATTCCGGTTCTGAATCGAGCCGGTCACGACAAGCTTTCCGTTCTCCAGGCGGCTGCCCGTTTGAAGCAGCTTCACGGCATCTTCAACCGGATCGATAACGGATACCTTTACGCTTTTGATCAGTTTGGCTGCCTTCAGCTGTACGATGAACGTACCGACATCACTGCCGCCAAAGTAGCTGTCCGCCGATGTCACTTCAACCGCTTTACCAGAAGCATCATAACCTACCGCGAGCATGCCCACGTTGTGCCCGACCGTTGAATTCTGCACGACACCCGACACGTTAATCACGCCGTTATTCGTATAGTAACCTGAAGCCAGCAGCTGTGCTTGATCGCCGGCGGGTCCTGCAGGAATGACTTCCACCCGCTTAACGCTGCTGCCGCTATCCAGATCCACCTCATATGTACCGATTTCATCACTCATCATATATTCGGAATCACCGACAACCTCAAGCGCTTTGCCGTTTTCATCATAACCCACGACATAGAATCCCGCTTCCGCACCGGTTCCTCCGTTGCGAATATCCGCCGTCACGCGCATCTTGCCGTTCACCAGCTCATGCGTGGACTCAAGAACCGTGACGCTCTGTACGGTATCCGCGTATACCGGCACTTGGACGGAGCCCAATGTAATCGACAATGCCAGGATTCCCGCTCCCCACAGCTTAACCATATGTTTATTCCATCTACCCAATTTCAATCTCCCCTTGTCTAATATGTTAGAAGTGACGCTAATCCAGCATTATAGGGAGGATTCTTCAGTAATCATATAGAGGAAAAGCCCTATTTGCATCTCTTTCATAATCAAGAGTCCCGCGTGGTCCATACTCCCTACTGAAGCGGAATCGGAATCGACAAGAATCCTATCTTTTATCGACATCTTTTGCAGAACTACGTAAAAATCCATTGTCCTATATAGGAATATCATCATTGTTATAGCCACTGGAAAGAACATATACGCTTCGGGGTGATTCCCATTGTGATACATAATAATAAAAAGCTTGGTGAACGCACCAAGCTTTATTTTTTGGTCTTTTTTCTTACCGGCTGCGGCTCATCGTACACGATCCGAAAATCCACGATGTTCCCGTATGCATCCGATTCGATATGACAACAGCCCATCAGCAGCTCTTTCATCATTTCTCTTCCGCGCTGTACTCTTGATTTAGCGCCGGAGTAGGATATCCCCAAATGCTCGCTTAATTCCTTTTGCGACATCCCTCTATATTCGGTCAATTCAAGAGCTTCCCGATATTTATCCGGCAAGCATGGCAGCACGGACTGAAAACAGGCAATCACTTCCTGATCATAATCAATCTCTGCATATTCATCGACAACAGACAGCTGTTCCGGCAGCTCTTCACCTGAACGAGTCTTCCTGTAATGATCCACGATGCTGTTGCGAGTTATTTGAAATATCCAGGAGCCCCGTTTCTCCTCATCCTTTAAATCTGAGATATGGGTGTGGACCTTCATAAATACATTCTGTACAATATCATCCACATCAGCGCGCTCACGAATCCTAGTCATGACAAACCTTTTAACAGGCTCATGGTACTCCGTCCAAATGGCGACTGCATCCATCTGAAAGCTCACCCCCGGCATTTTCCAAAAATAATTCGATTGATTTTTGCGTCCATTCCAACAGACCAGCGTCTCCCTTAGTGTAAACCAAATCATAGGAGGCTGGAAAGAGATGAAATACAATTTACTCGGTAATACAGGTGTGCTGGTATCAGAGATCGGGCTCGGCACGATGACGTTTGGCGGAGGAGCGAAGTGGGGAATGTTCGGCACGCTGGATGATAAGGAAGCAGGATATCTTGTAGATCAGGCCTTGGATGCGGGTGTCAATTTCTTTGATACAGCCAATGCCTACGCCGAAGGCCGCTCTGAAGAGATTCTTGGTAAAACACTGAAATCCAAGCGACATCAAGCGCTGATTGCTACGAAGGTTCGTGCGCGCACGGGGCCGGGCCCCAATGATATTGGACTGTCGCGGCTGCATATCATTCGTCAGGTGGAAGAAAGCCTTAAACGCCTTAACACCGATTATATCGATCTATATCAAATTCATAACCCGGATCAATTAACCGATTGGGAGGAAACACTCCGTGCACTGGATGACCTTGTCCGAAGCGGAAAAGTCCGGTACATTGGCAACTCCAATATGACCGGTTGGGAAATCATGAAAACGCGCGGCATCTCCACTATGCACGGTCTTCATGCATTCAAAAGCAGCCAATCGTATTATTCACTCGCCGCAAGGGATATCGAAAGAGAGATTATCCCTGCCCTAAAGGATCAGCATATGGGTTTGATCGTCTGGAGCCCGTTAGCAGGCGGGTTCTTGACCGGAAAATATACGCGTGAACATCGGGGAGGCTCCGAGGACCGCCATGCCAAATTGGCTTTTCCGCCGATTGATACGGAGCGGGTGTACCCGATTCTTGATGTGCTTCAAGATATCGCGCAAGCTCATGAGGCAACTGTCGCCCAAATTGCGCTTGCGTGGCTCCTTCATCAACAAGCGGTCACCACAGTTATCGTAGGAGCTAAACGTACTGACCAACTGCAAGATAATTTGGGAGCGAGCGGGTTGATTCTGAATGAAACCGAACTTTCTCGACTGGATGAAGTAAGCCGTCTGCCTGCTGAATATCCGGGATGGCCTTTTATGGAACTGGACGAGGATATCATTCGAAAGCATGGGCAGAACTGAGTTTTTTAGATGGGGAATGCTGGTATGGCGGCATTGCCCTTACACATACAAAAAGAGATCTGCCGATGAGCATCGGACAGATCTCTTCTTTCTTTTTTATATCTCTAAAAATATTGAGACCCTTCGCTGAGCCGCTGGTTCAGCTGCTCATATAGCTGGCCTGTAGAAAGCAGCTGCTGCTTGAATGCATCCCGATCTTCCTCCGCGGTGGATTGAACGGTGCTCTCGAACGCTTCATCCGTGGCATCGACAAATGCATCATGCATGCTGTTGTCGTACCAATCCACCTCCATGCTGGCGTCGCTGCGGACGATTTTCACCAGCTCATAACCTCCCAGCGGGGAGGACGGCGTCAGATAAGCCAGCAATGCACTTTCTCCTTCCGCTGCGGGATAGACCTCAACCTCAGCGCAAGGAGCGCCATTCACTTCCGTAATCCGGCGGATTTTTGCATCTTTAATTGCATACATCATACATTCTCCTTCATCGCGATGTGCAGGGACTGCACGATCCGTATAGTTTTCAGTCAGTCGGAGAGCAATCGCAGCTCTTCCATTTGCTGGCGCGTGGCCGGTGTGCCTAATTGATAAATGGTTCGATACACCTTGTCCAAGGAATATTGAAACAACGAATTGGAGGATTGCTCCGGCGTATCCGGCCATGGGAATACATAGCCTGGAAACCCCTCCTCCTCCTTCTCCTGCATCATGTCCAGCTCAATCCGAACTTGGTCCGCCTCTTCCGGCGTTGCTTCGATCTCCCATTCATAAGCGCTCGCTCCCTGTTCGGTCAACACGGAGCGGCTCTGGACGGAAACGTAGTAGGTCGACTTATTCATGGACGCATCTCTCCTTCTCTTTGATATTCGTCCTCTTTCTTAGTTTTCGTAAAAGGACAGACATTTTATGCCTTCCTTCGGCATATATCTGTATCACTTTGGCGACGTAGGATTAAAAAGATGGGACAGCGTATGACAAAGACAAAGAGAGGATGAACCGTCATGTGCGGAATAACCGGTTTTATACAATGGAGCGGCGATTTGACGCAGGATTCGCAGCTGCTGGTAAAAATGACAGAAAGTTTGGCTCACCGCGGACCTGACGGATCCGGCACCTGGATTTCCAACCCGTGCGCATTCGGTCACCGAAGACTCAGCGTGATCGACCCCGAAAATGGCGCCCAGCCGATGATCATTCATCGGGAAGAGGAAGTCTATGCCATTGTATATAACGGGGAATTATATAATGCTGCGGAGCTTAAAGACGAATTGGTACGACGCGGTCATCGTTTCAATACCAAATGCGACACGGAAGTTTTGTTAGTCTCTTATATCGAATGGGGTCCCGATTGTCTGGAACGCCTCAATGGCATATTTGCATTCGCGATTTGGGACAGTGTGCGGGAACAAGTATTTTTGGCTCGAGACCGGGTGGGGGTAAAGCCCCTGTTCTACAGTTATATTGACGGAACGCTCGTATTCGGCTCGGAACCGAAAGCATTGCTTCAGCACCCGAAGGTGGAGCCTGTGGTCGGGGCCGAGGGGCTTGCGGAAGTGTTTATTATCGGTCCGGCGCGAACCCCGGGACATGGTGTCTACAAGGATATCGCAGAGCTTCGCCCTGGAATGGCGATGATCTTTAACCGGGAAGGATTGCGCAAGTATACCTACTGGAAGCTGGAAAGCAAGCCCCATGAGGATGATGCGGATCAGACGGCAAGCTACTTACGCGATCTTCTGCGGGACACCGTTGAACGTCAGCTGGTATCCGATGTACCGGTCTGCTCCCTGTTATCCGGCGGTCTTGATTCCAGTGCGCTCTCCTCGCTCGCCGTCGATTACTACAAACGGACGGGCCAAGGACAAGTGCACACCTACTCCGTCGATTATGTGGACAACAACAAACATTTTAAATCCCATTCCTTCCAGCCGGGCGCGGATGCGCCATGGATCAAACGGATGCACGAGGAGCTGGGCACGGACCACCATTGGATTGAATTCGACACGCCCGAACTGGTCGAAGCGTTAGATGTCTCCACGCAGAAGCGGGACCTCCCGGGCATGGCTGACGTGGACGCCTCCCTTCTCCTCTTCTGCCGTGAGATTAAAAAAGGCGCGACCGTCGCCATATCCGGTGAAGCCGCTGATGAAATATTCGGCGGTTACCCTTGGTTTCACCGGGAAGAAATGCTGAATTCCGGTACTTTCCCATGGTCTGTCGCCCCGGATATGAGAGCCGGGCTGCTGTCTGCCGAGATTCGTGACTGGATCAAACCGCTGGAATACCTCGGAGACCGTTATGCCGATGCGGTAGCCGAAGTGCCGAAGCTGGACGGGGAGACCGGGCAGCAGGCCAAAATGCGGGTCATGTCCTATCTCAATATCACCCGCTTCATGCCAACGCTCCTCGATCGCAAAGACCGGATGAGCATGGGCGTTGGGCTGGAGGTCCGCGTTCCCTATACCGATCATCGCCTGATCGATTATGTGTGGAATATTCCTTGGAGCATCAAAACGACAGGCGACCGTGAAAAAGGCATTCTGCGCAAAGCTCTTGAAGGTGTGCTTCCCGACGATGTCCTGTACCGCAAAAAAAGCCCGTATCCCAAAACTCACAATCCGAACTATCTGGCAGCCGTCAAAGCGCAGGTGCTGTCCATTCTGGACGATCCTTCTTCGCCGCTGCTTCCGCTCATCAATACGGCACGGATCCGGGAATTGGCTTCTTCGCCGGATGCTTCCTCCAATCTCCCTTGGTTCGGTCAATTGATGTCCGGTCCGCAGCTGTTTGCCTACCTGGCCCAGGTGCATTTCTGGCTCAAAGAGTATAACGTATCCATACGTTAAGTTCTTATTGTTTACGAAAAATTAAAGAAACCATACCCGCAATAGCCGGTATGGTTTCTTTTTATAGTATTACTATTCAATTATCGTGCCTGCAGGTCCGCTACAAGCTTGCGCAGCGCTTGGCCCCGATGGCTGATCTCCTGCTTCTCCTCCAGGGAAAGCTCGGCCATCGTCTTCTCATGGCTTGGCAGGTAGAACAGCGGATCATATCCAAACCCGCCTTTTCCGGACGGATCCGACGTGATCCAGCCTTCAACGCTCCCTTCAGCCTCAAGCTTTTCTCCCGAGACCGGATCATACAGCACCAGCACACAGACAAATCGGGCCGGACTTAGCAAGGGCTGCTCCGTATCCTCACCGAGCCTTAATTGTTCCAGCTCACCGAGCAGCTTCTCGTTATTGTCCTCATCCGCGCCGTGCTCGCCGGCATATCTGGCGGAATAAACGCCAGGCGCGCCATTCAGCGCATCCACGCACAATCCCGAATCATCGGCCAGAACAGGCAATCCCAGTGCGTCGCCAACCGCCTTGGCTTTTTTAAATGCATTGGCTGCAAATGTGGCTCCGTCCTCAACGACATCCGGCAGATCAGGGTAATCGTACATGCTCTTGACCTCCGTACCAAAAGCAGCAAAAGCATGCGCAAATTCCTTGACTTTCCCCTGATTGCGGGTAGCTACGATTAACGTGTCTCCAAGTGTCAATGTCATGGGATTATACTCCAGTACTCGCATTCACGGAACCGATTTTTGCTGCAATCGGGCCAAGCGCCTCTTGCTGACGTCCGATCAGCTCGCGGATTCCCTGTTCCCCAAGCTCCAGGATCTGATCCAGTTCCTCACGAGAGAACGGGCTTTCTTCGCCGGTTCCCTGAACCTCAACGAATTTGCCGCTTCCGGTCATGACCAGATTCATGTCCACCTTCGCTTTGGAATCCTCTTCATAATTCAGATCCAGCAGCGCCTGTCCGCCTGCAATGCCCACGCTAATGGAGGCCAGGTAGTCCGTAATCGGAAATACCGCTAGTTTATGTTGTTCTGCAATTTTATTTACCGCTATGGCTAAAGCTACAAATGCTCCTGTAATGGAGGTGGTCCGCGTTCCGCCATCCGCCTGGATTACATCGCAGTCCAGCGTAATTGTCCGCTCGCCAAGAGCATGCAGATTCACAACAGACCTAAGCGCTCTGCCGATCAATCGCTGAATTTCCATCGTCCGGCCACTGAGTTTACCGCGATTGGCTTCCCGTTGGTTACGGGATTGTGTTGCGCGCGGCAGCATGGAGTACTCAGCCGTCACCCAGCCCTTTCCTTGTCCTTTCAGAAACGGGGGAACCTTCTCATCCACGGTTGCCGTAATCAGCACCTTGGTGTCTCCCATCTCGATGTACACGGAGCCTTCCGCATATTTATTCACATGGGTCGATAAATTCATCGGTCGAAGCTCATCGCTCTTACGTCCGTTAGATCTCATGTTTTCTGCCTCCTACTTCTTATCGCAATCCTGATTAGCATTCCCTATTCTACCAAAGTGCAGGCACAAAAGCACCTTTTCCGGCGCATATTTCAAAGATGGCCGTGAAGGGTCAGATCGAAATTTCGTTAATGAACTCCGGACGGCTGACAGGCTCGCTGTAATTACGGCTATCCGTTCCAACGACCTCGGAGAGATCGTTCATTCGAATTTTGACCTTCGCATCATCCGAATTCTCGGCTACGGTTAGCACGACGGCCTGCAGCAGCTCGGTTGGAACCTGCTCTCCCTGCTCAAACATGCTGTCCTGAAGCGATACGGTAACAGCGCCGTCCTCTCCTTTTTCGACCGATGCAACGGTGGTATCGTCCGGGATGACCTCGACAAGCCCATCACCGTAATGCGGTCCCCGGATCAGTTCGTTCAAAGCAGCCTTAACCGCATCCTGTCCAGTCGGAACAAGTCTGGTAACAGGTACATAATACTGAATGCCGTCTGGCGTCACTGAAGAGAAATAGACGGTAACCGGCGAAGAGGAAGTGTACAATGCGTCATCCGCCTTTTGAAGGTTGATCCCCATTGCTCGTGAAAGCGGACGGTCCAGCGGCGTGTGATTGACCGGCATTTCCGTTAGTTTGACTCCATCCACCCATACCTGCATCGATTCGATGCCTTCATGTCCCGTCAGCGTCCACGTCAACGCCTCCAAGATTCTTCGTTCATCTGCCGCTTGATATTCCGTAAACGATTTATTGAATTCAACAACGGCCAATTTGCTCTCCGGATCGACCGTCACATTATGGATCTGCGTACCTGCAGGCAATACCGCCTGGAAACCCTGTGGAACATAGCCAGCATAGCGGCCTCCGTTCACAAGCACTTCAAGAGATTCTTTCACGGCGCTTGCACCTTCTACCTTCGGAATACCCAAGGTTACAGGTGCCAGCATTCCCCGTGCATCCGAAAGATAAACCGTTGTCTGCGTGCCAATGTCACCTTGTGCCGCTGTGGATCCGGCCGTGTTCAGCATCTGCTTCTCCACTTGTGCAGGCGGCGGGTCAATCGCCTCCGATTGCTTCCCGGAAAATACGCCGCAGCCGGACAACACGATCGGAACAGCAAGCAGCCCGGCGGCGGAAAGCCTGCGAAGGTTACGTTTACTACGTTTCATGTATTGTTCCTCCCTAACATTTTTTTGTACAGGTTGTACTCCTATGTATACGAGCCCTTTCCAAAAAAATAACTCTCAGTTTTGCCCTTTCTGGACAAAGGGGGGTGGAAAAAGTACAATCGTCGTATGCATCTTCATCAACCACGAAAATGAGGTGAGTTCCATCATGGCAGAAAACGATTCAAACATTCCATACAGTCTGAACAGCAAGAAGGTAGCGGATGCGACACGGAGCCTGCTGCATAAGCGTGGAATCAAGTTGGAGGAAATCGCGGAACTGGTGATGATCCTTCAGAATAAATACTACCCGAATTTGACCATGGACGAGTGCATGGAGAACGTGGATGCCGTACTCAGCAAACGCGAAGTCCAAAACGCCGTATTAACCGGAATTCAACTAGATATTTTGGCGGAGGAAGGCAATCTCATATCCCCGCTTCAAGAAATGCTGGCCAATGACGAAGGGTTATACGGCGTGGATGAAGTCCTGGCATTTTCCATCGTTAACGTATATGGAAGCATCGGCTTCACCAACTATGGGTATATCGACAAACTCAAACCCGGCATCCTTGAGCAATTGAATGATAAATCAAGCGGCCGTGTACATACCTTTCTCGACGATATCGTCGGCGCGGTTGCCGCAGCCGCCAGCAGCCGGATCGCCCACCGCAAGCAAGCGGAGCGTGAGATCGAGTTGTACGGCACGACCGAAGAGCTTCCAAAAGAATAAAACGCTCATAAAAAGAAGATTCGCTCAACATGCGAATCTTCTTTTTTTCTGCCTACCAGAAGGAAACAGCTCACCGGACGGGAGCTATCCAAGCCGAGAGTAGGTAATTTCAAAGAATTATAGACGAATGCAGTTAGAAAGCATACCTCTTTACGGGCCGGAACAATGAGTTTCTTCTATAATAAGAAGCCTCCTCTCACCTATGAAAAAACGGGCTGTCCAATCACGTAAATCGGTAAATCTATCTAGTCATTTTTGAAAAGATCCATCATATGATATGATGAAGAACATTCCAATAGAGCACCTATGGAAACCCCGCCAAGCCTATGGCGGGGTTCTTTTTTTAAAGAATATGATAGAGATAGATTACCGGTTCGCACCAACCATAACAGGAGAAACATTCCAGATGTCGGATGCATAACGGTGAATCGTGTTATCGCTGGAGAAATGTCCGGAGTGGGCCATATTTATTATCGATTTCTCGGTCCAGGCTCCGGTATTCAAATAAGCACGATCGATCTCCGACTGGGTTGCCACATAACTGGCAAAGTCCGCTAATACAAAAAACTCATCGTTATGATCAAGCAGGGACTGGAGAATCTGACCAAACTCCAACTCGTGACAGCAGAAAGGTCCTGAAGATATTAACTGATTCAGCACACGGGCGATTCTGGGATCCTGCTCATACCGCTCCCTGGATACATAAGCTCCCGTCTTGTAATACTCAAGCACTTCCTCCAGCTTCAATCCGAACAGGAACATATTCTCATGGCCAAGCAGCTCGAACATCTCCACATTAGCCCCATCCAGCGTGCCGATGGTCAAAGCGCCGTTCAACATGAACTTCATGTTTCCCGTGCCGGATGCCTCCTTGCCAGCCGTGGAAATTTGCTCGCTCACATCGGCTGCGGGGATAATCTTCTCCGCCAGAGACACCGAATAGTTCTCCAGGAACAGCACCTGGAGTTTGTCATTGACCTGCGGATCCTTATTCACGACTTCGGCAACGACATTAATGAGTTTGATGATGCTTTTGGCCAGATAATAACCCGGTGCTGCCTTCGCCCCAAAAATGACGGTACGGGGAACGCGATCCGCGCTTGGCTGATCCTTAATCTCGTTATACGCGTGCATCACCCGTAATATATTCAGCAATTGCCGTTTATAGCCGTGCAGCCGCTTCACGTGGACATCGAATATAGAATCAGGATTAATGACAATCCCTTGCTTATTCGCGATGTAATCGGCAAGCCGTTCTTTATTGTTCCGTTTGATCCGCTGAATTCCCAGCTGAAAGGCGGAATCGGTCTTCAGTCCCTTGAGCTGAATTAATTGATGCGGATCCGTGATCCATGAATCGCCGATACTATCGCATATCAATTGACTCAGGCCGGGGTTGCTGTGCATCAACCAGCGCCGGTGGGTAATCCCGTTGGTTTTGTTGCTGAATCGCTCCGGATACAGCTCATAATGCGGTTTCATGACCTGTGTCTTAAGCAGTTCCGTGTGCAGCGCCGCCACGCCGTTTACATGATAGCTGCCCACAATTGCCAGATTGACCATGCGGATCTGGTCGCTTTCAATGATGGCAAGCTGCGATATGCGCTCATGGTCGCCAGGATAGCGTTCCAGCAGCATGCCGCAGAACCGCTTATTGATCTCTTCGATCATCATGTAAATGCGCGGCAGCAGCTCACGAACCATGCCGGCCGGCCATTTCTCCAAAGCTTCGCTAAGCAGCGTGTGGTTTGTGTAGGAAACGGTCCGGCTCGTGATGTCCCAGGCTTCCTCCCAACCGAAACCCTTATCGTCGATAAGAATCCGCATCAGCTCCGGAATCACCAAGGTCGGATGCGTATCATTGATATGAATGGCCACATGCTCGGGCAGCTCATGATAGGACCGTCCCAGCTTGTCGAACGTCCTGAGAATGCTCTGAACGCCCGCGGAACAGAGAAAGTACTGCTGCTTCAGCCGGAGGAGCTTGCCTTCGTAAGCCGAATCATCCGGGTACAAAAACTCCGATATCGATTCGACCGAACGGTTATATTCCAAAAATTTATAATAGCTGTTGTGATGATGAGCCGAACGGATTCTGGATATATCCGAAGCGGACTCGGCGCTCCACAATCGCAGCGTGTTCACCTGCCCCTCACCGTACCCGATCACCGGAACGTCGTAAGGTACCGCCAGAACCCGCTCATAATCCATCGTGTGAAACACGGTTCGCCCCTCCTGCACATCCACCTCCACGCGGCCCCAAAAGCGCACTTCCACCGCCTTGTCAGCCCGCCGTTCTTCCCAGACGTTGCCCCGCTGAAGCCAGTTGTCCGGCAGCTCGACTTGGTGGCCATCAATAATCTTCTGTTCAAACAATCCGTACTTATACCGGATTCCGCACCCGTGGCCTGCATAGCTTAGTGATGCCAACGAATCGAGAAAACATGCCGCTAGACGTCCGAGCCCCCCATTTCCAAGGCCTGCATCCGGTTCCTGCTCCTCAATCTCATCCAAATTCCACCCGAGGTCCAAAAGGCCGCTGCGGACCATATCCAGCACGCCCAAATTCAGCAGATTGTTTCCCATTAACCGCCCGATCAAAAATTCAAGCGAGAAATAATATACCTGCTTCTGCCCGGTATCCCGGTATATCCGATTGGCGGCCGCCCATTCCCGTCCGACATACTCCCGGATCATGCCGCCGAGTGTTTTGTATACATCCTCAGCTGTCGCTTCCTCAAGTCCCTTCCCTAACCGACTCACCAACTGCTCCGTAAAGACCTGCTTGAATGTTTCCTTGTTGTTAAACAAAAGAAAGTTCCTCCTGACGGATTCGAATTATTTTGTGATCAAATCGAGATGTCCTTGGCGATGACAAAAGGTTTGCGAAAATCCCCTTGAAGCTTATGATCCCGCGAGATCATCACATCTTTATCGAGTATGACGTTCTCCAGCCTCACATTCTCGCCAATGACGCATTTTTGCATGATGATGGAGTTATGGATGCTTGCGCCTCGTTTTACCTGTACTCCGCGAAACAGAATGCTATTCTTTACTTCCCCGTCGATCTGGCAGCCGTTGGCCACCAGTGCATTGCTCACATCGGCCGAATTCAAATATTTAGCGGGAACCTCATACTTGATCTTGGTGTGGACCGCCTGCTTGCGAAACAAGCTGTTGTACGTTTTAGGATTCAGCAGGTTCATGCTGGTACGGTAATAGCTCTCAAGCGAATTGATCACCGCATGATAGCCGAGGTATTCATATCCCGCAATGTTCAGCTTGTGCCGGTTAAGCATGATCGCGTCCCGGAAGAAATGGCTGCCCCCATGGGCGATGCAGTGGTCGGCCATCTCCAGAAACCGCGCTTTCTCCATCACAAACATCTCCATGTATACCGCATCATGCTTGTGATCGTAATGAATATCCTTGACCATGCCGTCCTCATCGACATCGAGGCGAACACAGGAACGGTGCTCTTCCCGTGGTGCAGTCACTTTTGTATAAACAAGCGTCACGTCGGCGCCCTGCTCCAAATGGTATTCGTATACCTCATTAAAATCGACGGTGCTTATATGCTGGCTGCCGGAATGCACGATATGCTTCGCGGCTCCCCGCTCAAAAAAATCGAGATTGTTATAAATATGCCGCAGCTCGCCGGCGGACACATCGGCTTCATCGTTCCAATCCGGCGGAAGTATGAACAGGCCGCCCCGCTTGCGATGCATATCCCAAGGCCTGCCTTCGCCCAGATGATCCATCAGGGACCTGTATTTCCTGCGAACAAACAGCGCAATATCCTCGATGCCCGCATGCATCATATTGGACATCACGAAGTCGATCAGGCGGTACCTCCCCGCAAAAGGCACAGCTGCCCCGCACCGGTAATATGTCAATTCACTCAATACATCCCGTTCATGCTCCAAATTAATAATACCCATGAGTTCTCTCATCTGCGAATCCCGTCCTAACCTTGATTATTATGGGACGAAGACGACGATTGAAGCAGCTTCAGGACGTCTTCATCTTGACCGCTTGCAAGCACAATCCGGGATGGATCTTCAGGAGGGGGACCAATGACGGCATGATCTTGAATGATCATGTCCTCAGTGATAATCGCCCGGTGTATTCGTACATGGCTGCCGATGCGCACCTTGGGCATGATGACGGAATCGGTAATGACACTGCCTTCCCCTACCTCCACGCCATAAAAGAGGACCGAATGTTCTACCTCGCCGCACACGGTGCAGCCCTCGTTAATCATGCTGTTCCGGACGACGCCGGTTGGAGAAATATACTCTGCCGGCTGATTCGGGTTCCGGGTGTAAATGCGCCACAGCGGATCGTTCAAGTCCAGCTTGGGCTGCACGCAGAGCAGATCCATATTGGCTTCCCATAGGCTCTCGATGGTGCCGACGTCCTTCCAGTACCCTTCGAACGGATAAGCGTACAGCGTTTTGCCGTCCGCCAGCATGCTCGGCAGAATGTCTTTGCCAAAATCATGGCTTGTATCCGGATGCTCCGCATTCCGCAGTAAATAGGATCGCAGCAGCTTCCAGCGAAACAGATAAACGCCCATGGATGCCGTCGTACTCTTCGGATGCGCAGGTTTCTCCTCGAACTCGAAAATCCGGCAGTTCTCATCCGTATTCACCATGCCGAACCGCTTCGCTTCGTCCAGGCTCACCTCGATGACGGAGATGGTGCAATCGGCATCCTTCTCCTTGTGATAAGTCAGCATACGGTCATAATCCATCTTATAGATGTGATCTCCCGACAAAATCAAAACGTGCTCGGGATCGTACTGATCAATAAACTTAAGATTCCGATAAATCGCATCTGCCGTCCCGCGGTACCAGGTCGTCCCGTCCTCGCGTTCATGGGGCGGAAGCACGAATACGCCCCCATTCAACCGGTCCATGTCCCAATCGCTTCCTACGCCAATGTAAGAATGCAGAACCAGAGGTTCATACTGGGTTAGTACCCCAACCGTGTCGATTCCCGAATGGGAGCAGTTGCTCAGCGGAAAATCAATGATCCGGTATGTACCCCCAAAATAAACAGCCGGCTTGGCGAGCGTCTTCGTGAGGCCCTTCAGCCGTTTGCCCTGACCTCCTGCGAGTAGCATAGCGACCACATCTTTTTTCTTCATGACAGATTCTCCTTTAAGGGGCTTTATGAGATACGAATCCTATAACATGAAAATTGCGGAACCAAGGGAACGCTTCGATACGAATATGGTGGAGTGAATCATGGTGATGAGTGATTAAGAAAAAAGCCTTGAGGGAATGCCTTACTTAAACAGCAAGGTACATCAACTATATGCGGGGTAGTGAGAAACTCTGACTCTAACTCTGACTCTATTGAGGGAAAGGCCCCCCATCTTAGGAATTATCGGCCTCCTCTTCTATAAAAAAGCCGTGGCGCCACTTGCCAAGCATCCTGATCGCAGCGGCTGCGCGGGCAGACTATCCGGCTGCTTCTGATCAAGAGATGCTCCACAATGTAGCCCTCTGAATCTATTAAACAAAAAACCGCCTATTCTACGCATGATGGAAGTCAACGTACAAGCAGACGGTTTTATTTATGTCTTAATTATATCAGGAATGCGGCTGTTTCCGTACAGAAAAATAGCGCATTCCATCCTCGTTTTCGATCTCCTCGGCTTCCCCGCGGCGGGCCAGCTCGGCGAGATGGGCCAGCGCTTCGCACATGGCGAAGCGCAGCTGGTGGATGCCGAGCTTCTCGCCGAAGAGGGCGGTGCAGACCTCGAAGGCGGTTAGGCGGCCGGCAGCGCTCAGCATGCCGACGATGGCGGCTAGGCGCTCCTCGTGATGGAGGAGGAGCGTCTCGATCCGTTCACGGAAATGCGTGAACGGGTGGCGGTGTCCGGGGTACGCCGTCCGGACATGCAGCTCCCGCAGGCGGCGCAGCCCTGCGAGGAATAGTGCCAGCGGCTCGGCGTCGCTGCCGGGCAGCAGGCTCACGTTGGGCGAGATTTGCGGCAGCACGGCATCGCCGCATAGCAGAACGCCGCTGTCTGCATGGAAGAACGACAGATGCCCCGGAGCATGGCCGGCCGTTTGCACCGGCACCCATATCCGGCTGCCCATCCGGAACGGCAGATCCTCGCTGATAAACGAGATCTCCGGCTGCGGCGTAACTTGGGGGAAGAAGCCATTCAGATGCTCCGGCAGCAGGGAAAGCTTGGTTTCCGGCATGCCCTGCTGCCTGAAGAACACCGGGAGTTCGTGATCCATTGTGGAATCCGTTCCCCACATGAGCATCGCTTCCCGATGCGCCCGCTCTGACATCCACACCTTGGCGCCCGAACGCTCCTGAAACCACCCGGCAAGCCCATAGTGATCCGGGTGATGATGGGTCAGCACGACCGAAGCGATGTCGCTGTACTCGAACCCGAGCTGCTCCATCGCCGCCAGCCATTCCTGCTCCGAGGAACTCGTTCGCGGCCCCGGATCGATGATGGTCACACCGTCATCCCCCCGCAGCACATAGCTGTTCACCCATCTTAAAGGGTTGGACAATGTAATCTTCACCTGACTGAGCTGATGTTCTTCTATATGATGAATGTCCGGGCTATTTCCCTTCTCTTCCTGATTCATTGTAGATGCAACCTCCATCTGCATTATGACTTCAAATCCGACTCTTTCATCATAAGCTTGTAATCGGGATATGTATAGCAGGGTGCCTGGTTTAGATGCTACTGTTTTCCATCAAAGGACGCTTCACGTACGCATCGTTCCTCCAATCGCTGTTGCCCCCGGATTTTTTTCATCGTATTGATTGATTGTAAAAATCCGATGGCAAAGGCGACCGCTGCCGCTTTTACGGAATCGATTCGTCCGCTCCGCTGCTTCGTGCTCGTTCATCATAAAGCGTGTACCATCTGATCTTAATAAGCAGATGACCTTCTTTCATATACGAAAAGCATCCCCATAGTCATATAAACTTGGGGATGCTTCTCCATTAGCGAAACTGTAATTTTTTTGAGTTAGCTGAGTACGCTTCATTTCAATCCTGTAAGACTTTCTTAGGACTTGCATGATGTTTACACTCTCTTTTCGATCCACAAAGTCCCTCTTGGGAAATTGCACGTTCTGCAACCTCTTGATATTCCAAGTTAATTCCTTCTACTCATCTCCAGCTTAATGAATGCTCGCCTCATACTGAAAGGCTCCATCACATCACTTCAGCTGACGGTCTACTTCCTGGCATGAGCGCTGGATGGCTTCCTCGGCAGGCAGGGTGATCTTGATTCCGTCCTCGCCCATCCATTCGACCTCTCCGTTAGCGGCTCCGCGTCCAACGATCAGACGCAGCGGAGCGCCGGCAAGGTCGGCATCCTTGAACTTGACGCCTGCCCGTTCGTCCCGGTCATCCAACAGCGGCTCCAGACCAGCCCTGTTCAGCTCGCTGTAGATATGTTCAGCCAGTCTCATCTGAATCTCATCCTTAACCGCAACCGGGATAATGTGCACCTTGAACGGAGCCACGGACATCGGCCAGACCAACCGCTCATCCGAGATGCACTGCTCGGCGATGGCGGACATGACGCGGGAGACGCCAATACCGTAGCAGCCCATGATCAGCGGTTTCTCCCGTCCGTCGGAATCCAGGTACATGGCGTTCATAGCCTCACTGTACTTCGTACCCAGCTTGAACACATGTCCAAGCTCGATCCCGCGATGAAACTGAAGCGAAGCTCCACAGCGCGGGCAAGGTTCACCTTCCGTTACATTCCGGAAATCGCCGGTGTGTTCCAGCGAAAAATCATGTCCTGGGCGGACTCCCTTCAGATGGATATCCCCCTGGTTAGCACCGGTGATCCCCTCTGCCATAGCTGCTACTTCGGAATCGACCAATACCTTCAGGGTTAGACCTACCGGTCCCGCAAACCCGACCGGGGCTCCCGTCGCCTGCATCACCTCTTCGGCGCTCGCTAATTCCGCGAGTTCTGCTTCTAGGTAAGACTTCACCTTTGCCTCGTTTGCTTCGCGGTCTCCCCGGACAAGCACCGCAACCCGTTCTCCGTCCACGTGGTAAATCAGCGTCTTGATCAATTGCTCCGGGCCGACTTGCAGGAAGTCAGTCAATTCCTGAATGCTCTTCACATTGGGAGTTATTACCCGTTCTATAACTGAGCTTCCGTCTGTCTTTACGGATTCTCTTCCTGCAGGCTCAGCTGAAACCGCAGACTCCGCTCGCTCGAGATTCGCAGCATAACTGCAATCGGTACAGGAAACAACGGTATCCTCGCCTATATCCGCCAGTGCCATAAACTCATGGGTTTCCCCTTGCCCGCCAATGGCACCCGCATCGGCTTCCACCGCCCGGAACGTCAGGCCACAGCGTCTGAAGATTCGTTCATACGTTTCATACATGTTCCGGTAGGACACATCCAGGCCTTCCCAGTTCCGATCAAAGGAATACGCATCCTTCATCAGGAATTCACGCCCCCGCAGCAGACCAAAACGCGGACGCCGCTCATCCCGATATTTGTTCTGAATTTGGTACAGGTTGACTGGCAGCTTCCGGTACGAAGAAATCTCTTGGCGAACGATGGACGTAATCACTTCTTCATGGGTTGGTCCAAGCACGAACTCCCGATTATGGCGGTCATGCAGCCTGATGAGTTCCGAACCGTAAACATCGTACCTGCCCGATTCCTTCCACAGCTCGGCGGGCTGAACAGCGGGCATGAGCATTTCCTGTCCGCCGGAGGCATCCATTTCCTGCCGAATAATAGCTTCGATCTTTCGCAAGACCCGCCATCCCAGCGGCAGATACGAATAGATTCCTGCTGCCGTTTGACGGATATAGCCGCCGCGGAGCATCCATTGATGGCTCAGTGCCTCCGCCTCGGAAGGCACATCACGCATCGTTGTCATCAATAATTGGCTTTGCCGCATCTTCCTCATACTCCTTCTTATATCCATGAATGAACCTGCCTGAGCGCAAAAAGAGCACATTCGCTCCTAGGGACGAATGTGCTCGTGGTACCACCCTGATTCCATCTTGCCGGACGCAAAAGACGCTCCATTGAAGATGCTTCATACGGCGGTAACGGGCCAAACCGGCGCCGCTTGTTCACAGCGGGCAACTACAAGGTAGGAAGGACACAGCCTAGCGGGGGAAGCCTTTCAGCCAAGGGCTTCTTTTCTGTCTCGCCGAATCTTGCATCCTCATGTCCTTGATGATCGTTATTCACGGGAAATTCATTTTCCAATACATTACAGCCGGACGGTCGGAATGTCAAGCATGAACGGGTCAGGCGATTCTAATGAGCGATATGGTCCAGCACCTGCCGTAAGATCCCGATGACATGCTCATCTTCATACGTATAAAAATATGTATTTCCTTCCCTCCGGTATTTGACCAGTCTTAAACTTCGCAGATAGCCAAGCTGGTGGGATACCGCCGACTGACTCATGCCAAGCACCTCGGCAATATGGCCGACCGGGCATTCTTCTTGCGAGAGCAAATGAAGAATCCGGATCCGCGTCGGATCCGAGATGGCCTTCAGCAGTCGTGACGCTTCCATGGCCTCGTCTTCGTGCAGCAGCTCATGGTGCTCTTTTTCCATAAACTAATCCCCTCTTCTCCATAATGGCTTGAACGATTTCGCGGGCATCCCGTGAAACTCCTGCCAAGAGTGCGGAGCCCCTGTGCGTCTGCCAAGGCAAACCTGCATAATAGAGCCCCTTTACCGGACTGATACCGCGTGTATGAATAACAGCCTTCTCATGATCCAGCGCTCGATCCACTTGAAGCCAATCATAGCTGGGAACAAAGCCGGTCGCCCAGATAATATTCTGAACCTTAAGCTCCGTTCCATCCTCGAATCGCATTCCGGAAGCGCCGGCATCAACGGCTCTCTTTTTCAACACCACTTTACCGCACTTGACCGCTTGTTTCAATTCATATCCAAAATCGGGTCCGCGGCGCTTCAGCTTACGCCCCAACCAGGAGGAACCGCCGGCAGATAAAATGCCGAGTTTGTCCAACCACCAGAACATGCCCTTTCCCCCAATGGTCATGGGTAAATAACGCGGCTGCTGTCCGAGGGCCAAATACGTTTCCCGACCACGTGACAGTTCGACCGCAATCTGTGCCCCGCTGTTCCCGCCGCCAACGACAAGAACGCCGCCCTCCTGAAGCTGTGAAGGTTGCCTGTAATCGGATGAGTGCAGCTGGAGAATGTCCTCTGGAACCGATGCTGCAAACGTCGGAATTCGAGGCTGCCGGAACGGCCCGGTAGCGATGATCAGCGCCTTTGCATGATATTCTCCCTGATGGGTGTCGATTATAAAACGGTCTTCTTCCTTCCGGACACACTTCACATCCGTCTCAAACTGAATGGGCAGCCTAAACCGCGCTGCATACGATTTCAGATAGGACGCCATCTCATCTTTATCCGGGAACCCGTCGGGATCCCCCTCTAACCTCATTCCATGCAAGGCACTATGAGTCCTCGGCGTAAACAACCTCAAGGAATCATATCTCATCTTCCATGCATCGCCTGCCTCCATCCCCCGATCCAACAACAGAAACTTCATCCCTGCCTGCTGCAGCCAATAGCCAGCTGCCAATCCTGCCTGCCCCGCGCCGATAACGATTACGTCCCATATCATATAGGTATCACTCCAATTATATGAATAATTGCTCATATATACATATAACATGGATCTTGTTTCCCCTTCAAGCATAAAATGGTGATTGCACCGTCAAACGCCGCATGAAACTGGAATAAATATCTGATGAATCCAGTTGACAACATACACATTCAGTCATACTATAGGCATAAAGTTGCTTCGAGGAAACAATATATGCTCGGCCCAATTTAGTAGGGAGAGGTTAAACTTTATGGATGAGACAAAATATCGGCAGCATTTGCATCAGGCAGCGCTCGGCGAGCGGTTTCTGATTGAACAGGTGGATATCCGCGGAGAGCATAAGCGGCGGCTTCTGGACCTCGGATTCGTACCGGGCTCCGTTGTCGAAGTGCTGCAAACCAGCCCGCTCGGCGATCCGACCTCTTATAGAGTGGCAGGTACCGTCATAGCATTAAGAAAAGAAGAAAGTCAGTTAATCTGGGGTAAGGTGATGTCATCATGAGAACTTTTACCGTCGCGCTGGCTGGCAACCCGAACACGGGAAAAAGCACGCTTTTTAATGCGCTCACCGGGCTAAAGCAGCACACCGGCAACTGGTCCGGCAAAACAGTCAGTCTCGCAAGCGGCTATTACGATTACAAAGACACCCGCTTCCAATTTATCGATCTGCCCGGGACGTACTCCTTGTTCTCCAACTCGGCCGATGAAGAAGTGGCGCGCGATTATATTATTTTTGAGAAACCGGACGTTACCCTGCTGGTTCTGGATTCTACGGCGCTGGAAAGAAGCCTTAACCTTGCGCTGCAAGTGCTGGAAATGACCGACCGGGTCATCATCTGCCTGAATCTGATGGACGAAGCGAAGAAAAAAGGTATCAAGATTAACGCACGCAAGCTGGCGGATCAGCTCGGGGTTCCCGTCATTCCGATATCGGCCAGAAATAACGAAGGGCTGGATACCCTGTCCGAGCAGCTGCTTCTCATGTGCACAGGGCAGACTCCGACTACGCCGTACCGTATGAAATATAACGAATATCTGGAATCGCGAATTTCCGGCCTGGAGTCCGAATTACGAGACATTCTTGGCGACGAATATCCAGCCAGATGGCTGGCGATCCGTTTTCTTGATGGAGACCGGAAGCTGATCGCGACGCTGAAAGAACGATTAAAGGCTTCGGATAAAGGAGGGATTTCACTTGGAACAGCTAAAGCGCTTGGAAGCTCTAACAGCCGCCATTCCTGCTGAGCAGGTAGAGGACGTTCGGGAAGACATCGTGGGCGAATTATTCAAAAAATCCCGTGAGCTGTGCAGTGATGCCGTCACCGTCACCAACCGTGAGCTTCTGTACCGTTCCGAGCGTCTGGACCGCATCTTCACCTCCAAGCTGTGGGGATTTCCGATCATGCTGGCCATGCTCGGCGTTATTTTTTACTTAACGATCGCAGGGGCTAACGTGCCTTCTTCCATGCTGGCAAATTTCTTTGGCTGGATCGAAGGATACCTGACGATGGCCTTTCAGGCCCTCCATGCTCCCGATTGGCTCTATGGCGTGCTGATTCTCGGATTGTTCCGGGGGACCTCCTGGGTTGTCAGTGTCATGCTGCCTCCCATGGCCATCTTCTTTCCAGCCTTTGCGCTGCTGGAGAACTATGGCTATTTGCCTCGGGTAGCCTTTAACCTGGACCGCCTGTTCAAAAAAACAGGAGCGCACGGCAAGCAGTCCCTCACCATGGCGATGGGATTCGGCTGCAATGCGGCGGCCATTATGTCGACCCGGATCATCGAGTCGCCTCGGGAGCGGATGCTCGCTATTCTGACCAATAACTTCGTGCCCTGCAACGGTCGCTGGCCGACCCTGATCCTGCTGGCCTCCTTGTTCATGGCTGCAGGTTTCTCGGGAGGAGCCCAGACGCTCGTAACGGCTTCCGTTGTTATGGGCATGGTGCTGATCGGTGTCGTTGTCACGCTCACGGTATCATGGGGTCTATCCAAAACCGCCTTGAAAGGCATTCCTTCCCACTACACCCTGGAGCTGCCTCCATACCGTAAACCGAAGATACTGAATACCATTCTCCGGTCGACCCTGGATAAAACCCTCTATGTGCTGCGCAGAGCCATTATCGTAGCGGCGCCTGCAGGCGTGCTCACCTGGGTGCTTGCCAACATCTATATTGGCGATGCCAGCATTCTGATTCATTTCGTTGAATTTCTTGATCCGTTTGCGCGCGCACTCGGACTCGATGGCTTCATTCTGATGGCCTTTATCATCGGACTTCCCGCCAATGAAATCGTGCTGCCGATCCTGCTGATGGGATATTTGGCTACGGGGTCCCTGACCGAGGTTACCGATATGTTTGCCCTCAAGCAAATCTTCCTGGACCAAGGCTGGACCTGGCTGACCGCACTGAACATGATGCTCTTCTCGCTCCTTCATTATCCATGCGGAACCACGCTCGTCAATATCTGGAAGGAAACGAAAAGCGCAAAGTGGACGTTCCTGTCCTTTGCCATCCCGACGGCCATCGCCATCGGCGTCACCTTCCTGGTCACTCAGGTGGCCCGGGCACTGGGATGGGTTTAACGACCGAGGATTGAATCAGCATCATATAAAGCAAACGAGCCGCTACAAGAAGTCTCCTTGAAGCGGCTCGTTTTATTTTATCCGGAAATGGATGAGTTCTATGAAACTTAACCTTTCACCGAACCAGCAGCGATGCCTTCCACGATACGATCACTGAGGAACAGGAACATCAGCAGGATTGGCAAAATACTGATCATCAAGGTTGCGCCAATCGCACCCCAATCGGTTGTGTATTGTCCGATAAAGTTCTGCACGCCGACGGTGAGCGTCTTGAATATGTCCGAGCTGATAAACGTATTCACGAAAATAAATTCGTTCCAGTTGTAGATCATGTTAATGATGGCTGTCGTCGCCAGCACCGAGCCCGTCATCGGAAGCACGATCCGGAAGAAGACCCGGTGAACCGAGCAGCCGTCCATGACCGCCGCCTCTTCCACTTCCTTCGGCAGCGTGTAATAGAACCCGAGCAGAATCATAATGGTAATCGGCATATTGAAGGCCACGTACGACAATATCAAAGAAACCGGATGATCGGTCAGGCCAACCTTGTTGAACATGCTGAACAGCGGGATCAAGGTGGAGTGAACCGGAATCATCATGGCAACCATAAATAATCCGAGGACGAAGGAGCTGCCCTTCCACTTCATTCTCGTAATCGCGAAGGTGACGAGACTTCCCAGAATGACCGTGAGCGCAGTCGCGACAACGGTGATCCAGACGCTGTTCAGAAAATATACGCTGATGTTGCCGGCACTCCATACCTTCTCATAATTCTCCCAGCGCGGATTCATCGGAAGGGACAACGGAGGAAGATCGAATACTTCCTGATTGTTTTTTAATGAGAACAGCAGCAGCCATACGAGCGGGAACAGCTGGAATACGGCAACGCCGATCAGCACGATATACAGCAGCGTGTAACCCAGCTTGCCCCCCACTCCGTTTCCGGACCGGGCGCGCCCGTCTTGGAGCTGTCCTGTGGCTCCGGATATCATGAAGCATTCCTCCTTATGAATATTGGATCGTTTCTTTCGATGCCGTTAATTTCCGTATGACCCACGTTACGATCAGACAGATCACCAGCAGGAAGAATCCGATCGCGCTGCCGTAACCGAAATCATAAGCGCGGAAAGCCGTGTGATACATGTAGGACGCCATCACTTCACTTGCGCCGTTAGGCCCCCCGTCCGTCATAACAAAGATGAGGTCGAAATATTTCAAGGAACCTACCACCGCCAGCACGATCGTAACCTTAATCACTTCCATGATGAGTGGAAGCTTGATCCGGAACGCAATTTGCAGGGAAGTCGCACCGTCGATCTTGGCCGCTTCCACCAGCGATGCCGGGATATTCTTCAAAGCTGCATAATAGATCAAGATATAGAAACCGGCATACTGCCAGAGAATCGGAATAAACAATGCGAACAAGACAAGCGACGGCTCAGCGAGCCATGCCGGCGGGTTCGTGATCCCGATGGATTCCAGGAAGCTGTTCACAATTCCGTTCGTCGGGTGGTAAATGCGCAGCCACAGCTGCGCGATCGCAACGGAGGACAGCAGCATGGGGATGAGATAGATTTTACGGAACAGGTTGGCGCCCTTGATCTTGGAGGCCAGCACCATTGCCACGGCCAGGTAAATGATCAGGCTTGCTGCCGAGAATACGGCTAACAGCAGGGAGTGCCATGCACTGTCCCAGAACTTGCCGTCCGAGAGCAGGGCCTGGTAGTTATCAAGTCCGATAAAGGTCATCGCACCGATGCCGTTCCATTCGTTCAGTCCGTAATAGGCGGTAAGTAGGATCGGAATATAAACGACGGCCATAATCACAAGCAGTGCGGGCAAAACATACAGCGCGATGATTTTTTTGTTGGACATCACTTTATCCAAAGTGTCCGACTCCTTTCTTCCTATGGTCTTAAGGAAAGATTTATCCGGCATCGCTGCCGGATAAATCAGGATCCCGTTTCTTTGTTGTCCTAAAGAGTCTTAGTTCCCTTTGGAGATCGCCGCTTCATGCTCTTCGGAGAATTTCTCCGGCGTCACGGCTTTGCCGAAGAGCGCCTGAATCATGTTCAGATGTGTCTCGGCGGCATTCGCCTCCATCTGAACATCCGCGAACAGGGTGATGCTGCTTGCTTGGTTCATTTCATCAAAGAGATCGATGTACAGCTGCGGAAGCTCAAGCGTCGAGGTATCCACCTTCGTTGCAGGGATGACGCCGGCACCTGTGACGGACTGCTCGCCCCACTTGGTGACGAAATACTCAACAAACTTCTTGGACTCCTCTTTCACTTTGGAGTTCTCGCCGATGAACAGGCCGACACCCGGTCCGCCTACCCAGCTGTTAATATCGCCTTTGCCGCCTTCAACCGTCGGGAATTTGAAGAAACCGACGCTGTCGCGGAATTCTTGCGGAATCTCTTCATTGGTCGTAAAGTTAGGCAGTTCCCAGGTCCCCATCATGTACATGGCCGCTTTGCCGTTCAGGAATTCGGATTTCGCTTCCTCGTTGGATAAGCCGTTGAACCCTTTGACAAACGCGTTGCCATCCACCAGCGATTGAACCTCGGCGGCTGCCTTTACAAGCGATTCGTCCTTGAAAGAACCCGAACCGCTGATTGCGCTGGCAAGCGTTTCTTGTCCGCCGATTCGGTCTGCCAGGTACATGTACCAGAGCGAACCGGTCCAGCGATCCTTGTTGCCCAGTGCGATCGGAGCAATCCCGTTATCGGACAGCGTTTTCACGACATTTTTGAATTCTTCGTAGGTTTGCGGAATCGCCAGATTATGCTGCTCGAATATCGCTTTGTTGTAGTATACCGGAGCGATATTGAACTCGAGTGGAAGCGCATACGTTTTGCCGTCAATGGCATAAGCCTCGGTCGTGCCGGCTACGAACTTGCCATTAAGCTGACCGTCCAGCAAATCATCTACTGGTGCAAAAAGCTTGCCTTCGACATAAGGCTTCAGGAATCCCGCTGCCCAGGTTACCCCTACGTCCGGAAGCTCGTTCGAGGCGGAAAGCACTTTCAATTTATTTTTATATTGCTCATTATCCAGAACTTCCTGTTTGATCGTCACGTTCGGATTCTCTTTTTGATATTCTTCGATGATCTGATTCACGATTTTGTTCTGTCCCGCAGAAACGCCTGCCGGCCATAAGTGCATGAAGTTCACCGTAACTTTATCGCCCTCGCTGCCGCTGTCGCCTGAATCCCCCGTGCTGCTGTTGCTCGATCCACAACCAGCCGCAACCAGTGCGAGACACAATGTTAGAAGCAGAACCGTCCATTTTTTGTTGAACACGTTTACAACCCCTTTTCTAGTATGCTGTTCGCGTATTGAAACCGCTTTAATCAAATTTTATCAGTGAGGGGATGATTGTATAAGGTCATAATGATTGGGACTAATTCCACTTTTATTAGATTTCCTCTCCGCTATCGGATACGCTATGGCGGTATTGACTCGGGCTTACCTCCTCAAGGTCACGGAACACTTTCACGAAATATTTCGCCGTTTGGTATCCCACCTTCTCCGCAATTTCCGCGACAGGCAGCGATGTGCCCGCCAACAGCTCCTTGGCCCGCTGTACCCTGCGACGCGTTAAATATTCGCTGAAGGTGAGTCCGGTCTGCTCTTTGAATAACACGCTGAAATAACTGGAATTCAGATGAAGCACTTCTGCCACTTCCTTAAGCGATACCGATTCCTGAAGGTGCTGATCCACGTACTTCAGCGCTTCCAGGACCTGAATGCTGTAGCCCTTATCCTGCTGCGCCGCCTCCAGGAGCTTGGGATCCACCAGTTTCTCCATCCGCTCAATCCGGTCTATTTTTTCCCGGCGTTCCAGGGCCGATTCGACCGCAGTTACCAGCTTCCGCTTATCCAGCGGCTTTAGGAGATAATCCACGACGCCGTATTGCAGCGCTCTACGGGCATAATCGAATTCCGAATAACCGGATATGACGATAATGACCGGCGGATGCTCTAGTTCATGCAATCTCTCAATGAGCTCAAGTCCCCCGATTTCCGGCATGCGGATGTCCGTCACCACCAGATGAGCCACCTGCTCCTGCAGCCACTCCAGCGCCTCTACGCCGCTTGAAACCGTCACGATTCTGCAGCGACCCGACGACCATGCCTCCAGCGTCTTCCTTACCCCTTCCCTCGTTCTCGGCTCATCATCCACGATTAGTATCGTTTTCATGCTGTTCCCCCTCCCCACCATTAGCCTGAAAATCATTCGGAATTTGAAATGAAATCGTCGTTCCCTGACCCACCACGCTGTGAATACGCAGGCCGGCTTGCCCGGAAGCGTAATACAACCGGATTCGCTGCTCTACATTGGCAATGCCAACACCGCTTTTTTTAGAAGATTCCGCGTATCCCTTTTCCATGGAGGAATACAGAGAGGCAACCGTCTCCTCGTCCATTCCCGGGCCGTCATCGCTAACCGAAATGACCGTATATCCCGGGTGATCCGAGACCTTCGCCCGTACAATAACGGTGCCCGGACCCAATCGCTGCTCAACTCCGTGGAGGATCGCATTTTCCACGATCGGCTGAATCAGCAGCTTCGGAATCGGCACGTTTTTGCTGGCTTCATCCGCCTCGATTTTCCAGGATAACCGGTCCAGCATCCGCATTTTCATAATCATCAAATAACGCTCGGCATGATCCAGCTCGTCCCGGACCGATACCCACTCATCCTCGTCTTTGCGGTTAATGACGTAACGGAATAAGCCGGACATCGCGACCACGATTTGGGCCAGCTCTTCTTCCCCTTGATCATCCAGCGCCCAGTAAAACGCTTCCAATGTGTTAAAAAGAAAGTGCGGATTGATCTGCGCCTGCAGCGCTTTAAGTTCCGTCCGGCTCTGAATGATCTCCTTCTGATACACAACCTCGATTAATTCATTCAGCGAATCCACCATCTGGTTGTACGAATTGTTAAGCTCGTTGATCTCCATCGTCTTCGAGGTGACGGCAATGGGCTTCAGCGTTCCCAATCTCACGCCGCGCATGGCTTTGATCAGATTCAAAATCGGCCGGATGATCATCGTGGTCAGTATAAAGCTTAAGAACAGAAACAGCAGCGCACCCACGCCCCCGGATACGATGATCGCGGTCCGCAGCACCGATATCCCCTCCGTCGTATAATCGACAGGCGTCAGGATGACCAGGTTCCAGCCCGTGGCCTCAGACTGTTTCTGTACGGCAATGTAGTCCTCATGGCCAACCGTAACCGTCTCCCCTTCGCGGTGCAAAACCTCCTTCGCATCCACCACGGTGGCAAAATCGGACGAGATTTCATTCCCCGCCTGATCAAACAATCCCATCGTTTCACGCGAATCGGTGCCCATGCCGCCTGCAGAGTCCGCCAGCGCAAAATAGTCCTTCTCCAGCTTCACGAGCAAGTATCCGCCGTGGGCAAAGGAATGGTCAATCAGCCGAATTCTCCGTACCGCTACCACCACATCCGGGTCCCGGGGATCCTGACCGAACCATACCAGCTTCCCCATGCCCTGGTCTGCCGCAGCAATCCAATCGCCCCTAACCCGGCTGGTCAGACTTCCTTCATCCAGTGGAAACAGCCGCCGATAATCCTTCGTATATAATTCCAGCGACCGGATGCCCGTAGCGTAGGCTTCATATTTACGAACCTCCTGTTGAAGGGACTGCCGTTCACCGAATGTTATCGGCTTACCCGCGGTCTCCTGCGCCAGAAAGCGCTGAACCGTCGCGTTCGTCGAGACTTGTGCCGTCAGCGTATCCACCTGCTTGAGCAGCGCATCCAGCTTCCCCGTGGCCTGAACGGCCGTCTGCTGAATATGCTTCTCCGCACTGTTGCGCAGCAAAGCCGAAACCTGATCATATACAAACACCCCGACCAATGCCAATACGATAACCATCACCAGCATAAATCCAAGGAAGATTTGATTCCGCAGTGTATTCAGCCTGCCAAACCTGTTCAAGTTCTGCACTCCCTTTCGATTTGGAACTGTAATTCACTATACACAATCTTGTTGAAGTTAGGGAGTCCTCGCCGTTCCGCAAAGGTCCAAGGCATATGTACTTTATTACTCAAAAAAAGAGGAAATGCGAAAGGTTAGTTTCCCCTTGCACTTCCTCTCATATACAGCCAAACATACTATACCGGATATAATTCCTGATGCCGCTCAAGCTCTCTTTTGCAATCGGTGCACAGCCCTCTTACGGCGCCGGCGTCATCCGCGTAAAAGATTAATTGTCGCTTGCGCCGGCATTTACTGCATGCTTGTCCGTGCTGACCGCTCCGGGTTCGCGTTGTTGTGTTCAGATGGATAACATTACGCTCCCTTCCGCTTCTTTTCTTGCGTCTGATCCATACAACTGCAAGAAGGACTAGAACGGCTCCGGTCATCATCCCGATCATCCATCCCATGTTTATTTCACCTCCGACATGTGCAGGCTATTTGTACAAAATAGCTAAAAAACGATTAGCAGATTTACACTCCATGATCACGTATAAACGACGTCGCTACATTAATACATTTGCGAACATTTTAACATATCTTGTATTTGTCATGGCAGTTTCTGCCCATTTCCAATCACAGAATATAACCGGACTTCCGCAATGAAAACACAAAAAAGCCTTCTCACTCCCGTTGCTACGGGAAGGAAGGCTTTCGCTGTGCTTTCGTTCATGCAACCGGCATGGTGTCAGATCTTCAACTCACCGAGTTTTATCAACTCAACGACAGCTTGCGAACGGCCCTTGACGTTTAATTTCTGCATGACATTGGAGATGTGGTTACGCACCGTCTTTTCGCTAATAAACAACTGCCCGGCGATATCGCGAGTCGTTTTGTCCTGCACTAGCAATTCAAACACTTCGCGTTCACGGTGGGTTAACAAGAACTTGCTGTTATGGTCGGTCCCCTTCAATGGTGTCACCCCTCCTTGCCCGGGTATGTGTGGTCTAACAAGGGTAAGGGATACAGTCAACTCATCTTATGTAAGATGAGGGGGGAAGGTGCGAAAGAGGCGAACAATTTGGGCGATTGGCCCGTATTGGCGATTTTTGTCCTTGCTTCCTCTCGAGGGTTGGTCTATGATGATGGTGTAAAAATAATTTTCTTTATTTTTTCATATTTATAAAAATTATTTTCAGAAATGGAATCCCATTTGTTATGCCCAAGCAATAAGCTCACCGGGAACCTTGAAGGAGGCTTGTGATGACACCAATCTTGCATATTATTTCTGTCGAAAAGGAAAGTCTGCCCCGTCAGGAACGACGGCTCGCAGAGTTTATTTTGACAGCTCCATCCGAGATTGTGCATATGGGCATTAAAGATCTTGCAGAGCTGTGTGAGGTCAGCGCTGCCACCGTAACCCGTTTTTGTAAGAACTTTCAGTGTAAGGGGTATCCTGATTTTAAGCTCAAGCTCGCCGCCGAGATCGCTCATGCCGAAATGGCCTCACGCACGGGAAATACGCGCTATCAGGATATCGTTGCCGGCAACGCGCTTGCCGGCATCGTCGAGGCGATTGAATCCAATCATCTGACTTCGATACGGGATACGACAGAGCTGCTCGATCTGGGTCAGCTGGAGCGTGCCGTGGATGCCCTATGCCGCGCGAAGCGCATTGATCTGTACGGAGTGGCTACCTCTTCCATTGTGGCACAGGACTTCTACCAGAAGCTGATCCGGATCGGCAAAAACTGCACGGCTTTCGCAGATTCGCATATGCAGATCACATCAGCCTCTACCCTGGCTTCAAGCGATGTTGCCGTTGCTGTTTCATACTCCGGCGAAACACCGGAGACCATCGATGCGTTGACTTGTGCCAAAGACGCCGGCGCCTTCACGATCAGCATCACCTCGTACCGAAGCAGCGCCATCTCCGCTCTGGCAGACATCACACTGTATTCATCTTCATTAGAGGAAGGAATGCGGCGGGGAGACATGGCTTCGCGTATCGCTCAGCTTCACATTATCGACATCCTGTTCATGGGTATGGCCAGTCGGGACTTCTCTACGTATGTTCCCCGTCTGGAGCAATCATATCTTAATGTTCAAAACTATCGCAAAAGCCGAGGAGGATAATAACCAATGAATATTTACACATTCCGCGATGAAGAGCAATTTGTGCAAACAGGTGCCAACCTGATCTCCAGCCTGCTTCACACCAATCCGCGCGCTAAGCTGGGACTGGCTACAGGAAGCACACCGGTCGGGCTCTATGCCAAACTGATTGAAATGAACCGTCAGGGCCTGGTCAGCTTCGCCCAGACCACAACATATAATCTGGACGAATATGTAGGCCTTCCCGAGAACCATCCCGAGAGCTACCGCACTTTCATGAATGAGAAGTTCTTTAATCATGTGGACATCCAGATCGAACGGACCCATGTGCCGAACGGAAATGCTGCCGATGCGGAAGCAGAATGCCTGAATTACGATAAAATGTTGGAAGAATTCGGCCCGGTTGATCTCCAGCTTCTCGGCCTTGGACATAACGGACACATCGGTTTTAACGAACCTGGCGAAGCCTTGAGTGGGGGTACGCATGTGGTTGAGCTGCAAGAGAAAACACGCAACGCCAATGCAAGATTCTTCCCTACCCTGGATGATGTGCCAACCCATGCGATTACGATGGGCGTTGCCACGATCTTGAAAGCCCGGCAAATCCTTCTCCTCGTCCGTGGTGAGGATAAAGCGGAAATTGTTCACCGTGCATTGAAAGGACCGATTACCACACAATGTCCGGCATCGCTGCTTCAATGTCATCCGAACGTGGTTGTCCTTTTGGATCAAGGTGCGGGGAGACTGCTGGTATGAGCGGCGAACGAAAAGAATCTGTCCAATTGCTGTATGGTCAAGTCCTGACGCCAAACGGAATCCGCGAAGACGGCGTGCTGGCGATTCAAGGTGAGAGCATCTCCTACGCCGGTGATGCTTCCGGACTCCCTGCCGATCTGAAGCAGGCCGCAGCGGAAGTGATCCATCAACCGGATGGGTACATTATTCCCGGTTTTATTGATATCCACGTACATGGGGGTAACGGTGAAGATTTCATGGATGCCTCCAAGGATGTCCTGGATAAAATCACGTCGTTCCACAGCTCCCAGGGAACAACGGCCATGCTTGCTACCACGATGACGGCCCCTAAGGCAGCCATCGACCATGTGCTGCAAGAAGTTAACGACTACCAGAGCCAAGGCATGCCTTACACAAGACTGGTGGGCGTACATCTCGAAGGCCCTTTTATCAGTCCGAAATGGCCCGGCGCACAAAATCCGGAGCATATCGTCCACGCTAATATCGATTGGCTGGAAGAGTGGGTATCCACTTACCCTGGCCTGATCCGCCAGGTGACGCTCGCACCCGAGCGCGAGGGAGCACTAGAGGCTATCTCTTGGCTGAACACCCACGGGATCGTAGCCGCCTTGGGGCATACAGATGCCACCTATGAGGAAGTCGAAGCCGCCGTTGAAGCAGGTCTTAGCCATGGCGTGCATACATTCAATGCGATGACAGGACTGCACCACCGCAAGCCTGGCGTGGTGGGCGCGATGCTCAGTGATGATCGCTTAAGCTGCGAGATTATCGCTGACGGTATCCATGTCCACCCCGCAGCCATTCGGATTCTGGCCCGCATGAAGCAAGACGGAAATCTGATTCTGATTACCGACGCGATGTCCGCTACCGGTATGGCTGACGGCGAATATACGATTGGTGACCTGCCGGTTGTTGTCGAGAACGGCATCGCCACGCTCAAGAGCAACCGAGACAGCCTGGCTGGCAGTACACTGACGATGATCAAGGGCTTTCAGCTGTTGGTCCGAGAGGTTGGGTTAAGCATTGAGCAGGCTTCCCGCGTTGGAAGTCTTAATCCCGCCGCAAAGATCGGCATCGCAGATCTTACAGGCTCTCTTGAAGCCGGCAAGCTTGCCGATGTGCTGATGCTTTCAAGTGATCTGGAGCTTCAAGGCGTCTGGATTCAAGGACAACGCAAACATTAATCCTGATTGATTATTACTTATAGCAGACATAGCAAAGGAGCTGCCTTTTTAGGGATGATTTCATTCCTAAAGAGCAGCTCCTTTTGGTATAGAGGTTTTACCGGCTGTTCCGATTACCGCCAAACCAACCGTCATCCGTATCATTCTTCATCAGGTTGCCGCGGGTATCGTTCATGCCGTCACGACCGCCAAGGTTCAGTGGGAACACACGGTTAATCCATGTGCCGAAATCGCGCGTAAGCGTTCCAACCGTGTTCGCTGCATTACCGTCAGTTCCAAAACGATTGGCATGCTGATAAAAATCCTCATCCGTGGAAACATATACTTGACTGATATGCGGAGCGGTCTTGCGAATTTTGCTCGTAATCTCCTGACGTACATGTTGAGGAACCTCTTCACGATTGTTGCTCATGATGCCCATATTATTGTTGTTGTAAGTGCCATAAGGAACGCCATTGATGCCTGTTCCCATATGAGTGTCATTTGTCGTACCGTTCGTTCCGTTAGTACCCATCAGTCCATTCGTGCGTGTTCCGTTTAACGTATTATAATTGCTGCCGCCAAATCCGCCATTGGTTGTCGTTCCATTTACACCGAAGCCGCGGTTATCGGCATTACGGCCTAAACCTGTTCCAAGACCTGTCGTATTGTCCACAGCACGTCTTGTGTCGTTTGCCATTCCTTGCAGGAGACCGACGCTGCCTGTACCTGAGGTACCGAAGGTACGGTTTCTGACATTCGTGGTGTTCGTGCCCGTCAGCGTACGGTCAGTGGCACGATTAGCTCCAGTGCTCATACCCGTCACACGACCGTTGATGTTATTCGTGTTCATGCCATCCCGGGACAGCGATACATACGCATTGCGGTTCGTCACGAATACATGCGCTGTACCTAAACCACTGATATCCGAAACTTTCTTCGACAGCGTTTTGCTGTATTTCAGGTTGGTCAGGTCATGCTGCTGCGTGCTGCGGACGTTCTGGTTGTTCCGTTCGGAATTCACACCGATACGGCCACTGTCCACATTGTTCGTACGTGTCGTGTTGCCGTCGTTGGCGTTACCGCATCCTGCTACTGCAGCCATACTCAGCAGCAATGCCGTGGAGACGGTCAGGTTGAGGGCCTTGGATTTAATCATGATTCATCCTCCATCTCTATAATGAGTGTATTAACATCGTATAGGATGACCTTGCGGCAGAAGTGGTATGCTGAAAGGTTTTAACATGGAAGATTACTGATGATCAAGCCTAATTTTATGGACAAAAAAACACCGATTAGATCACGAGCATCCATCGGCGTTTTATTTCAATTTACTTATGAAGTGGAGGACTGCACCTGTATTCTGGCGTCATCCATAATATCGGCAAGCGATTGCTCCAGGACGTATTGCGGGCTCCATCCCAGCGCTTTGAGGAGCCCGGCCCCTTGCTGGCCCCCGGTCCCCCTATTTAACGAATCCAACGAAAGCGAGGCGGATTCAGGTCCCCAATCGATGGGCACCGCCGTCCCGGTCTCCTTCAGTAAGCGCTCAGCCAGCTCTCCAAGCGTATGCTCTTTCCCCGAATCGATGGGATACGTCATGCCGGAAGACCCGCTCTTCAGAAGTACGCCGTATGCAGCTACCGCATCCCGAACGTCCAGAAAGTCCCTGGATTCGAATCGGGAACTGATACGGAATAGCGGCAGGCCCCTACCCGCTTCACAGCCTGCAATATACCGGGCAAGCAGCGTGCAGAATCCTGTCGATTCTCCAGGGCCAATCAGATTGGACGGCTCAGCAAGGACGATATGCTGGTTAAACATGCTGTGCCAGGCCGCTGCGGACCAACTGGCAAAGGTTTTGCTAAGGCTGTATGGATGAGGAACGGCGGCCGCGCCTTTTGCGGGATCTACGCTTAGTCTGGACCCAACCATCACCATGCGACTCTCCGGACAGTGCTGCCGAACAGCCTCAAGCAGATAGATGGTACCCATAACATTACTCTCCATATATGAAGCAGGATGCTTCCACGACTCCGATGCTGAATTTTTTCCGGCTAAATGCAAAATATAATCGGGAAGGTTATTTCGAATAAGGTCATTCACCTGTTCACGATCCTCCAGGTGACACTCGGCGGAAATGACGCCTTGTATCGAATCCAGCGTTTTCTTATTTCGACCGGCAGCAACGACCGTACAGCCCTGCCGGACGAAATAAGCACAAGCATGTAAGCCGGTAAAACCTGTGGCTCCTGTGATCAGCAGTTTTTTGTTTGTTAATGTTTCTGCTGCCATTCATACATCTCCTTTAACATTTGAGCATAATCCGGAAATGGATAGGTTGCATCGAGTCGCGTGCTGCGCAGCGTCCGATCCTGAACAAACTCGTTGGTCGGGACCACAACCACATCGTGTTTCCCCCATATGTCCTTGAACAACAGCAGCAACTCATATTTGCTTACCGGATTCGGATGTCCGAGATGGATGAGCCCCCCCACGTCCTTGTTCATGAAGAATTCGATCGCTTTGGCAAGCTCCAGCGTTGTAACACCGTTCCATAGCACAGCCCGGTAGCCGGAAACCTCACCTCGCTGCTTCATAAACCAGTTAAACAGGCCGATTCCGCTCTGCCGAATTTCAGGTCCGATGATCGAGGTTCGAATCGTCAAGTGATCCGGGTCTTTGACCTCGCCCAGCGCTTTGGTTACCGCATAGGAAGTCACACCATCGGGAAGATCATCTTCCCGATAGCCTCCCTTGGTCCCCAGAAACACGCAATCCGTGCTGATATGAATAAGTCTGGCTGAAATGCTATTCGCTAAATATCGCAACCGATGAGGTAAAAAACCGTTGATATGATACGCATTTATCTTGTCTTCCTCAGCTCGTTGATTCAAGACGCCTACGGCGTTGATGATGATATCGGGCCCAACCGCTTTAACGACATGCTCTACAGCACTCATATCGGTTACATCGAGCACCAGGCCTTGTGAATCGCTACTGTCCCGGGTCGTATAAAAGACATGATGCTTGCCGGATAACTGAAAGTACTGTACAAGCATATGTCCCGCCATGCCATTTCCCCCGAGAATGAGCATCTTCATGGCAAGAATCCTCCGCGGCGCAGAATATCCCGTATTTCGACCTTCGTCATCAATTGATGCTCCGAGCTGAAGCTGTTGAAAGACACTTTGGGCAGGTGTTGATACCGTTCCTTCAGATCAGGAATATCTAAAGTCGGTAATATGACCAAATATTCGTCATCGTAAACAACGGTTGTCTGGCTTTCAAAATCACTCATGAGTATTTCATGGATCTTCTCTCCCGGTCGAATTCCGGTTTCAACCACTGTGACGTCGTTTCGCCCGGAAGCCTCTATAAGCACTTCCGCCAAATCCACGATGCGGCAGGTCGGCATCGTCATAACGAAGATTTCGCCGCCTATGCTTTCAATCGACGCTTTGAACAGCAAGGAGATTGCGTCCTTCAAGGTCAGGAAGAAACGGGTCATGTTGTGATCGGTGATGCTGATCTGTCCCTTTTGCCGAATCTGATTCTTGAATACATGAACGACGCTCCCGTTCGTTCCGAGAACATTGCCGCCCCGCACGCAAACGAATTTGGTGTGATTACTCAACAGATTAGCATACACAATCAGCTTTTCGCCAATCGCCTTGGTCATGCCGTAAAAGTTGGATGGATTTGCAGCTTTATCCGTTGAAATATATATCACTTTTTTCACTTGGTTTTCAATGGCTGCTTCAATGACATGCTGCGTGCCTACTACATTGGTTTTCAGAGCTTCATAGGGATGCTCCTCACATACAGGCACATGTTTCAGCGCCGCAAGATGAAAGACGTAATCGACATCCTGGCAGGCTGCCGTAAGAGCTTCCTTGTCGCGGATGTCCCCAATTCGGAAAGTGAGTCTCGGATCTTCAAACTCACGGTCCATGGCCACTTGCGTAGCCTCGCTTCTGGAATAGACGATGACCTGCTTAGGATTTAGCGGCAGTAGCTGGCTGATCAGTTCATGTCCCCAAGAGCCTGTGCCGCCAGTCACCAAAATCCGTTGATTAGTGAACATTCACTTTCCCTCCAAGCACATATTTTACGACGGTACGCGACACATTGTCCGCCAAGTATCCGTCCGGGCACTTCCAGTCGCGACTCAATTGAGTCATCAATTTGACCGCTCCATGGATCCGGTCGGCACTCAAGCCGGATACGATGTTACTTCCGCAATCCACAGTTTCCGGTCGCTCCGTCGTCCGCCGAACCGTTACTGTGGGTACGTGCATGATGCAGCATTCCTCTTGTACCGTGCCGCTGTCGGTGATGGCACACAGAGCATCCTTCTCGAGCCTCACAAAATCAAAAAAGCCAAACGGCTCGTGGAATTCAATGAGCGGATGGAGACTAACCTCCTTCGCCCCTTCAAGGCGCGAAGCCGTCCGGGGATGAAGGCTGCATATGAGCCGGTGTCCGAACGTTTCCGCAACCGCGTTTAACCCATTTAAAATTTCCTTTAAATTCTCAGGTCGATCCACATTCTCGGAGCGGTGTATCGTGACCAGAAAATATTGCTGAGGCGACAAGGACAGCTGCTCCATGATCCGGCTTTGATTGACCTGAGTTTCATAATGTTTCATGACTTCATAGATCGGGTTCCCTGTCAGAACGATACGCTGACTCGGCACACCCTCGCGAAGCAGATGATTCTTGCTATAGTTCGTATAAGGCATGTTGATAGAGGATACCGCATCAATGACTTTGCGGTTCTTCTCTTCAGGCACATCAAGATCAAAGCAGCGGTTCCCCGCTTCCATATGCACCACGGGATACCCCAGACGCTCAGCCAGCACAGCGCAAAGCGCGCTGTTTGTATCGCCTAGCAGCAGAAGGGTATCGGGCTTCTCCTGCTCCAAGATTTCTTCCATACGGCTGAACATGACCGACAGCTGGCCTCCGAGCGTTGCCTGACGGTCCTGAAGGACGTAATCCGGACTGCGGAGTCCCATCTCCGAGAAGAACACCCCGCTTAAGGTATTCGTGAAATTTTGCCCTGTATGCACGAGCACATGCCTCGTTGCATACTGGTCTAATAGAGGAATGATCAAGCTTAATCGGATAATTTCGGGCCTCGTACCCAAGATTGTCATGACTTTCATATCGGATTCTCCCTTGCCAAGTTAATCACAGATCCGAAGGCGATCTTTCCGCAGCACGACCATTCTTCCCGTATTCGTGAGGAGGCAGAGGTGAATGCATATCTGCTTCTCAATGTCTCAGAGCCTGAGGACCACTCTGCCTTTCCCCTCGTCTTATGCCTTCCGTCGCCTTGCGGACGTTCTGCGTTGTCTAGGCTTTGATGCCCGTCGCCTGGTCGGTTTTCCTTCTGTTCCTCTGGTTCTCGTGCGAGGGATTATTCGGCGCAGTCCGGCTTTGCCGCGTTTCTTCCGGATCCGCTTACGCTGCTGTTTATGCCGTCTCGTCGGAGCAGCCCGGTGCTTCGCCGTTCTTGCCGTCGCCTGGAACCACTCAGGATGCTCATTCATCCACCGGGAAACCATTTCGTTCACTCGTACCTGGTACATCGCAGGACCATAAACAGCCTGTGCTTGCATCCGGTTCTGCATTCCCAAGGAAACTCCCTGATCCGGCTGATCCAGTATGGACCTTACTTTCTCCACCAGAGAGGCCGTACTCCCTGGGTCGGCTAGCAGTTGCGGACAGCCGGCAGCTGTCAACACTTCCTGGAGTCCTCCTGAGGCATAGGCAACAACCGGTTTTCCGTACATCAGGCCCTCCAGTGCCGTCAACCCGAATCCCTCCGGTACCACGCTCGGTACAACAACAACATCGAGTGCACAGTACACCTGAGTGATATCATCCTGGGTACCGGCGAATATGAATCGGTGCTGAGCTCCGGACCAAGCAATCCGATCGCGGCACAATCTCTCATAGTCCAGGTCCAGCACGCTGCCAACAATGAGGAAGACCGCGTCCGGATAGGCATCCTTGAGTGAAAGCGCCATGTCGATAAAATGATGGACCCCTTTGCTCTCGATCAGAAACGACGAGATCATTCCAATTACAGGTCTGTTCGATGTGATCCCAAGCTTCTCCCGGTAGGAAGCCCTCCATCCCGGCCATGCTTCCGGCTGAATGTCAGACTCGCTCCAGGATGGAGGAAGAACCGTCATCTTCGTCTGCCTCACTTCCGGCGGGAAGCTCTCGGCTACCGATTCGGAAATACTGATGATCCAACTGCTGTACTGATGGATTAACGAAGTGGAGAAATGGGCATACCCGTTATCCGTAATTTTTTCTGTCAGCTGCCACATCACGGGAATCCCGAGTCGTTTTCCGGCAGCCGCCGGCATAAAATGCACGCAGGTATTGGTAAGGATCACCTGAGGTCCTTCTTTTGCTATCCATTTTGTCAAGGCACGGAATACAGGTGTTGTCATTAACTTTTCCGCTTCGTTCATAAGATGGGCACCAGGTGTATATATACTGTGGAGCAATGGGATTTTGTATATTTTGACCATAATCCCGGATTGTCTGGCCAGCATGGTCAACCGGCCTTCATTCGGTGCAACCAGAACACAATCGAAGTATGGAGCTAACTGCCCGCAGAAGAACAGAAGCAGCTTCTCCGCTCCCGTAATGCTTGAAGGATTGGATACGTGTGAAAAAATCAACATTTTCGGTTTAAGGGCCATCGGTATCGTCCGCATCTTCAGTAACCGTGATTCTCGCAGTACCGGATGCGATCCACCTCCTTTTCACCCAGTTGGTACAATATATTAGGGAGACAAAGATACCGCAACGACGCTTGTTCCCCCAACATTCATCTATTTCTGAATATCGATCAAGGGAAGATGACCGAGAACATCGTGTTCAGCCGATGCGCATAGGTATGCTCCTGAAACGTTCTCTCCAGCGCACGATGGGCGATATCTTTACGCAGTTGGTCATTCGTAAGGTAATACTCAATCTTCTCCAGCAGTTCACCAGGCGATCGGTATGTCTCAATCTCCACACCCGGCGTGTAAAAGCGTGCCAGATCCGCGCGCTCATCACAGAGTTGAAGCGTACCGCAGGCACTGATCTCAAACGTCCGAGGGTTCGGGGAAGCCGCAGGAATATGACCTCTATTTTGATTAATGTCGTCGTCATCTACCGCACGGTGCAGATTGATGATAATCTTGGCACTGTTGTATACGTCTGCCGTTTCCGCGGGGCCCATCCATTTGTTGACCTCGATTCGGTTGTTATATCGCCCATACCCAGGGAATCGTTCCCACCAATTTCCGTTTATAAATGTACGGTGCGCCATCAGTTGATCCATAATGGGCTCAAAGAACTGAATCCGCTTCGGGTAGGCTGTGCCGACAAAACTGATATCGCGGGTTGCCGCTCCAGGTTTGACAATCGGACGATAATGACCGGGAAATGCAGCGAATGGCAAATAATGAACCTGAGCGCAGCCCAAGTTCTGATAATGGGCCACGCAGTTAAACTCCAGCGTAAACACATAATCATAGTGATGAACCCAGCCTATGGTCATATCGGTATAATACGGATCGTCGGTCATCCATACGGCTGTCCGAATCCCCATGGCCCGAACGGCATCCATCTGTTCCACAGGAAGATACATGCCGTCCAGCACCAGCACTAGATCCGGCCTGGTGCGGCTTGCTTCCGCTGCTACATCCTGCTTCGCATCCGTCAGCGAAAGCTGACGTACCATGCCATGCAGCGTGCCGATAATCGCCTCGTCAATCGGCGAGTAGGGAAATCCTTTTCCCGAACTGACAAACAAGACATGGATATCCCGCACAGGCGGGGTGTATACAATCCGGTTGACGATGCCTTGTGATTTCCCCCGGAAGTACCCTTCATCGTATCCCGCTTGAAGACCGGCATTCCTGCCTTGCCCGTATGCATCGGATACGGCGGACCGACGTGGTCCTGTAACTAAACTTCTAGCCATCCGCTTCGCTCCTCCCTGATATTTGCTTGAACGAAAAACAAAGTCCGTCCTATCGGTTGGCTTCGATCAAAGTCAGAAGTTCCGGCAGTCGGTGAACATACGTATGTCTTGTCATCGTTGTCTGAAGCGCCCGCTGCGCTATACTTCTGCGCTGATCCTCTTGAGAGAGATAATAGGAAATCTTATGTTTCAATTCCGGAACGGAGCCAAAGGTTTCGATGTCGATTCCTGGCGTATAATACTGGCTCAGATCCTCACGGATATCCGTGATCTGCAGCGTACCGCAAGCATTGATCTCAAAGGTGCGCGGGTTGATCGAACGTCCCGGATAATTCAGGCTGTTGCGGTTATCGTCACCGCTTTGTGTGGGCCGGTGCAGGTTGATCACAATTTTGGCGCCGTTGTAGAATTTCACGGTTTCAGCAGGCGGAATGAAGCCGCTGTACACAAACGGGGAGAGTTCTTTATAACGGGCAAGTCGTTCCCAGTAGCCTCCGATAATACGAACCTGCTTCCCTTTCAAGAACGGGGCCAATTCATCAAACAGTGCCGCACGGTTGCGGAACGCGTTCCCGATGAAACAAATGTCAGAACGATATGCCGGCCCTGCCATCGTAGGGGTGAATAGTTCCGGATGAACGCCAAGCGGAAGATAATGCACTTCCTTCACCCCAACGCTTTGATACAATGAAACACAGCTCAGCTCGTGCGTGAACACAACATCAAAGTGCTGTGCCAATCCCGGTGTCTCCTCCGTAAAATAAGGATCATCGACAAACCAAATGGCCGTCCGGAAGCCGAGGTTCCGGAGCTGATTCATGGAATGGCGAAACCCCTCCGGAAATACGTGCAAGCCGTTCATCACCAGAATGATATCCGGCTTTTGCTGCAGCGCTACCTCCACCACTTGTTCCGGCGGCACCACGATACATTCCTGAACGATTCGGCCAAGTCCCTTGACTACCCCTTCATCAATGGACTCAAATCCTTGGGGGACATACAGAATTTTCAGATTGAAATATGGCGAGGGCTCGACTGGAATACGTTCCATCAGCGCACGGCACCCCCCCAAACGGTAACCTTCACTGTAACCTGCCTGGTAGCCCTCCTTCTGACCTGTAAGAAACGATAAGCTCACCATCTTCACCCTGTCTCTTATGGGATTTACAAAGGTTCATATAACTATATGCCAAGAGGACGAATGCATCATGGACGATTGTCCCTTTAACCGGGAATTTGGCGTATGCCCTTACGTATCGCCCCCTTGAAAACGGCGAGTGAAAATAAAAAAAGAGCGGTCCTTCACGGATTCGAAACCTTCCGTGAGAGCCGCCCTGTCCGCCTTCATACAGGTGCAGGAGGGATTTGCCCGTCTTCATAACCCTTCGCAAATCCCGATTTAAATCCTTCGTCATATGCCTGACTATAACCTTGGTTATACGCCTGGGATGAGGCGGGATAGAAAACGCGCCCTCCTCTTCGTAAACGATAGCGGCCTCGAATCCCGCGGCGTTTACGCAAACTCAAGTTTCCGCCACGACGCCGTCTGGCACCTTTAACAATCTTCAAGCGTCTTACAGCCAAGGACAATCTCTTGCTGCCGGCACGACGTGCACGTCCGCTCTTTCGCAAGCCCTTTATTTTTACTTTCATCCTGTCATTAACCTCCCAAGTGCGTGGTTTGTTCCTGGTCTGCTGTACCGTGGCTTGCAATCCTTCCGGCTGCAAGCCATGGGGAAGAAGGAGACCCCCGTTTCGTTCGGTTCAGCGGTATGCCTGTCAGCATCTCCGTCATAACCGACTGGTAACCGGTTAATAGCCGGATATTCTCAGCAAGCTTTTTCGCAGTCACGTCGGAATGGGCCGAGACTTCGGCGATATTCTCCAAAATGCCGGCCAATGCCTCCTGGCTTCTGGCGATAGATGATATCATGGCTACCCTTGCTTCATGTTCCCGGTGGGTGCGTGTAATCATCAATCCGAATCTCCAAAATCAAATTCATCAAAACCTCCGCTTGACGCCTGATCATCGGTACCTAAAGCCACACGCAGATTCCGGCAGAGCCCTGATCCGATTCGGGTCAGTCCTTCAATCTGCTCCACGATCTGCTCATGCATCACCAGCGAATCCTTCAATCCGCCGGTAGAGGGATCCTGCGAAAGCACCCACTCGCGAACTTTTTCAGCTTCGACCGCCTTCCCTTCCAGGATCAGAGAGGTCTCGCGCTGAATGGCTACGGCTGCTTCCAGCATTCTCATCAAAGACTCTTCTTTGCTCACCTGCATTCCCGCCTCTGTCATCCGGTAAGATTACCGGGTTATTCTTCCTCTTGATCTCTCATTTCCTTTAACACGATCTCCAGGCTATCTGCTGCGGTTTGCTGCAGATCCGCCATGGCATTCAAATAAGACACGATGCTGCGATTGATTTGGGTCGTCTGTCCTCCTGATGATTTCGGTCCTTCTGCAAGCTGAAATTCATATTCAGGAAGAGAATGTATAATTTGAGCCATGCGAACAGCAGCATGGCGCTGAGCTTCCAAAATCCGGGCCAGCTGCTGTTGAGAATGCGAAAGATGCGCTATCATATCATCGATTTTGCTCTCCACGTCGGTACTCCCCTTCACTCTTCTATCAGTTCAGCATATGCGGAAAACGGATTCTCCGTGCAACAATCAAATCATATCTTCCCGCTTGCAAAATATAGATGATGCCTCTATCTGTAATCTCTGTTCCGCGGGTATCCGTTCAAGCCATCTATGCATATGGTCTTCCGCGGAAAGGATCTCTTCCGTCCACATTCCGATCTCTGCCGGGAGCGAACGTCTGAACAGCAAACAGCTCAATGGACTGGGCGAGGAACTCGGCAGAGCTGACTTCTCCTCGCCCACTAATGCAGCTCCTAAACCCGTTGCTGCAGAACTGGCGTAGACCATTTTTATACCAGGTTCACGCTCAAACTCGCACATCAGAACCCCAAGCCAGTTATCCATATGTGGAGGATCGTTGGCCAATATGGCGATATGCTCGCCAAGTGAAGCTGAAATCGCCTTATTCACTACGCGGGCTAGATGATCTCCACTATTCCCCTTGATGTGACGCACGACTCCTCTTCGATCATGAATATACCGCCTCGTATTCGCTGTGGCGCCAGCATCGGCAACAAGCACCTCATAGAGATGGGGAGTCATTGTCTCAATATGCTGTATGACTTGAACCGCTGCATCATGCTGAGAATCCGCAGGGATAATAATGCTCGTTCCTTCGAACACACTGCCCCGGTCCTCCTGCCCAAGCCTTAGCCCGAGAGCATAACCGGCCTCATAACCGGCTCGGTAATGCTCGCCCGATACGCCCCCCTCTCGCTGCTCTCCGGTATGGACTGCAGCCCGAACTGCACGCCGTTTTTTCATGGCAATTCATCCTTCATATGCACAGCCGCCTCCTGCAACGATTCAAAAGTGCCGGCATCGCACCACCACTGCTGCAGGATGTCATACATTAATGTCCCGTTGGCTGCATACAGATTGTTGACATCGGTAATCTCCAATTCCCCTCGTTCTGACGGACTGATTCGGCTGATGATATCAAATACGCTATGGTCATACATATATATTCCCGTCACCGCATGACGGCTCCGGGGATTTACGGGTTTTTCCTCAATGAAAAGCAATTTCCCGCTGCCATCCTCCGCAAATACAGGTACGCCATACCGATGGGGGCTATCCGTAGGACTAAGCAGTACCATAGCCGTACCGGAAGGCTGCTGTACATAATGCTGAATGAACGGCTTTAAATCATCCTGAAACAGGTTATCCCCCAGCAGAACAACGAATTTTTCACCGTGAGGTATAAATCCTTTCGCCAGCTCCAACGCCTCCGCAATTCCGCCTGCCTGCTCCTGCACCTTATAGGTCAAATTGACACCAAAGCTCCGTCCGTTCTCCAAATATTCGGCGTACAGGCCAACCGATTTGGAGCCGGTAATCAATAAAATGTCATCGATGCCCGCCTGATGCAGCTTGTGGATTCCATATGCAATCATCGGATGCTTTCCTACCGGAAGCAGGTGCTTATTCATATATTTCGTCAGCGGAAGTAGTCGGGTGCCGTTCCCCCCTGCCAGCAATACGCCCTTCATGATGCGTCACCTCTCTCCTCGATGAATTGTAATGGGTCTACATTCCACTTCTCTACAAACCGTCTCCGGTTTCGTTCAATCAACTCCTGGAATCCGCTCGGGAACCGGGTTCGGAAGCTTGCACTCCCTTCATGGTGCACCAGCACATTCCCTGCCACCACCAGCTTGAACCCTGCAAGGCGAGCGCGATAGCAGTAATCATCATCCTCATAGTGTCCGGGCGAGAACATCTCATCCAGGTATCCCACCCGATCCATGACCGTGCGCCTAAACAAATAGCATAACCCCACGATACGATTCACTTCGTGCCACAGTGCCGCATTCGGTACATTCCAGCGTTCTGCCTCCTGGATGTAGCCTGCTCTGTCCGTATAACCTACCTTTACCTGCTGGATACCGCTTGCGTAATTCGTTACAGGCCCCACGACCCCGATCTCTTCCTGGCTGTATAACGCTTCTTGCAATAACGTCAGCCACCGCGGCGAAACAAAAACATCATTGTTCAGCAGCAATAATTGATCTCCCAATGCCAACCGGAGACCATGGTTACACGCGATGGGGAAACCGGTGTTTTCCGGCAGCGAGACAAGCAAAAGCCCTTCCCGTACACAATATTCACCGGTTCCATCCCGTGAGCCATTGTCCACCACAATAATCTCGTAGGGGACATCGGTATATGCCCGGATATGCTCCACACAGGTACGGAGCAGATGCAGTCCGTTATACGTGGGAATAATAATACTCGTTAGTCCGCTCATAGGCTGTTCCTCCGTAAGGCTAATTCCGTCCGTGACACCTGTCCCCATTGAAGGCGCCCGCCAAGGTTTTTCATCGTATCTCCCAGGGCTTCGATATGATCGCCAATGATCAGCTTTGCCACTGGATTGTCCTTGCCGCGATTCGTCTTCCTTCGCCGGTTTACGCTCAAAACATCCACGGTCTGTACTGCTTCAATTCGAAGCCCCTGTCTTATGGCCAACGTCTGGGCTCTGGGAGGGACTGAAAGATTCGCATAACCGATACTCTCCAGCGCCTGCCTTGTCATCGCATGGGGAACAGCAGTTAGCGAATTGGCCTCCAGATCGTCACGTCCCAGCATGCGGTTGAGAAATGTTTTGCAGCGGGTAACTTCATCTTGGCAGCCAAATTCCGGAAGCAATGGCATGATATCATTCAATGCCACATCCACTCCGCGATCTGCCGCAACCAGATAGGAACTCAGCTTCTCCGCAGGCACCGGCATATCCCCGTCCATGAACAGAACGATGTCCCCGGTGCTCATCTTCGCTCCCAAGGCACGGGCCACATCATGCCCCAGCCGCTCGGGAATGTGGATCACCGTAACCCCTTCAAATGCACGCGCTGCCGCGTACGTATGATCATGGCTCCCATTCTCGACAACGATGATTTCATGAAATGGAAGCCGCTTTAGCTCTCGCAGCACCATCGGAATGGAACCCGCTTCGTTGCAGGCGGACACGATAACGGAAGCACGCCCGTTCAGAGGCGGCAGCAGCGGTGCCGGAATCGACTGCCTGGCCCCTCTGGCGTATCCTCGTCGGAACGCTTCCGCTACCCCCGGCAGAACGTGATAAAGTTGGTGCTGGGGGATTCCGCTGGAAGCCAGCCATTGACCCAAGGCCATGGATGCATCCCTTTTGGAGGCGGCTCCTCGTCTTCTCCCGGACATACCTCCCGCACTCAGCGCGAGCCGTTCCCAACGGCTGCTCCGTGTTAAACGGTATGCCACCACCCGTGAGGAACCTTTCCTTAAACGTCTTCGTCCTTTAGATCCTGATCGACTTATTTTTTTATGAATCCGTTTTTGCACGTGCTCACCTCACCACGCTCCGTCTTCGTCCACCATCGTGATATCCGCCCCGGATACCACGCTCTGCAATCACGGCTTCCAGTGCTTCCAAATGATCGCCAAGCACCAGCATTTCCAGCGGATCTCCGCCCGGGATTCGACCGGGATTCAAGCGTCCAACCTCCACGCGATAGACCGCCTCTACACGCAGCCCCCGGTTCATCGCAGCCGCTTGCGCTTTCGGCGGAATGGACAGCTCACTTGCACCGATTGTCTCCAGCGCCCGACGGCTTAAGGCATGCGGTACAGCTGTCATGGACGCGCCCCGCAAATCAGATCTTCCCAGCATCGAATTTAATGTATATTTCGCAAGAATAACCCGGTGAATCGGCTGCCGATCGATAGGACCGGTATAATCGTTCAAGGCCACATCAACGCCGGATTGAACCGCCTGCACGAAAGGCCTTAACTCACCGGAAGGAATAACCATATCGCTGTCTGTAAAAAGAAGAATTCGTCCTTTAGCTGCTTCTGCGCCCACACTTCGTCCCACATCGTGTCCCAGCGGCTCCGCAAAAGACAACACCTTGGCTCCCATCCGTTCTGCGACAGCTGCGGTCTGATCCTTACACCCGTTCGCAACAACGATTACCTCGGTCTCGGGATGAACCGCCCGCGCTTCTGCTATGACCGCGGAAATCTTACCGGCTTCATTCATAGCGGGAATAATGACAGACACGCAAGGATGGGGGTGATTCTCCCGTGGGATCTGTGGCTCCATAGGACGGTAGGTGGTAGGAATAGCGGGTGGCTGCAACGATTCCCTGGAAGGACGCCGAGAAACCGGCCTTCTTCGGGGCCTTAACCGCTGCATTTTGCGCATACTTGCACTCCTCCTCCCTTGTAACGGTCACTTGCTCCTTGGCAATCTATCCTATTGTATGTTTGCTCTTCTTCATCGTAACGGCATATGTACGGTTACGCCCCAACGCTTATCCCCATCCGCTATCTGTACATACTAAAAAGGGCGGGGAGTAAACTCCCTGCCCTTTTTGTACGATTCTATTGCCCGCCTATTGCTATCCATGATAACCATCCGGCTGCATGCGGATTGCCTGCGGACCTTGTGATGCCGACCATCGCCTGAAGCTCATTCCGTGACTTGACCCCCGCTTGAAACCCGGGGTCGCTGCATGATACCACCATGACATAATTTCCATCGGCATAAGGGGAGTGGAGCGAAATGGCAACATCGATGGTGTCGACGCCTTCGGGAAACATGAACGGCATATCGCCGAACTGCTGCATTAACGGCCTGTCAGGCATCCCTTGTACCGGATTAAAGCTCAAATGCGCCAAGCCCACCGAATGGCTCGCAATTTTAGAGGAAGTAATCGATTCAGGGGATAAGTGAATGCTATATACAGAATAGTCTTCAATCGCCTCGCTTCTCACACTGCGATGTCGAAGATGAGCCGCGTCAATCGTATCATCGGCCAATTCATACTCGGCCGTACCGCCACGATCAATGCCCGTTCTGTACGCGGATGTCTTGAGACGGCCAGGATATCGCCGGTACGGTCTCTTCCCTCTTCCCCTGGTGATCCTTCTGGCTTTGTTCACTGTCGGCTCTCTCCTCTGCTTCTAATCGTTACTTCATCCTATTCGGCAAGGGGGGCGCCTGCCACTGTTCCATCGGTTATCCTCAGATGGTCTGCATCAAATGAACCCAGCGCTCGGCCGTATGGTCCCATCTGAAGCGCTGCCGCACCGTTTCGCGACCGGCCATTCCGATCTGTCTGCGAAGATTTTCGTCCTGCAGCAGATTGTTAATTTGCTGCGCAAGTCCGGCTGGAAAATCATCGCTTTGCACCAAATATCCCGTCACTCCGTTTTCCACAATTTCCGGAATTCCTCCGGCACTTGAAGCGATGACCGGCACGCCTGCTGCCATAGCTTCCACATTCACGAGGCCAAACGCCTCTCTGGGTGCAGACGGAACAACCACGATGTCTGCAAGCGAATACCAATCCGCAATAGCCGGGTATGGCACAAAGGGGCGAAAGTTTACCCAATGCTGGTAGGGTCTTGCAGCTTTTTTCAATTCCCGCACATAGGCAGTTTCCCGGTCCGATCCGTATCCGGCGCTCCCGATAATGAGCAGCAGTACATCCGGATGCTTATCGATGATCTGCGGCAGTGCTTCCAGCAAATGATGAACGCCTTTATCCGGAATAAGTCGTCCGGCAAACAGGATGATGCGCCGCCCGTTCCATCCGTAATGAGCAAGTCGGGCTTCCCGCAATGCCTTGGCTGCCGGGCTGAAGGGCGGGGTAAAATGCTCCAGACTGACTCCAAGATGATTGATCGTAATTTTATCCGACAGCTCTGGATGCCTTATCGTGATATCTTCCAGCAAAAAACGGCTGTTCACCACGATGCCGTCCATCCACCTGGCGATGTTTCCAAACCGCTGCTCGCTCATATACGGAGGCGATATAAAGGTATTGGAATGGAGATTAAGTACAGTCTTTACATCCGGGAGATGCATCTTCAGACGCTGAGCTAACAGCGGGCGATTGTGTACTTCGATAATATCCGGTCTCCATTTCTGAAGCCTCCGCAGCAGGGAAGGATAATAATTCGCTCCCGATGGCAGGCGGTAACACGGAACGCCGTTGATCGTGTCTTTTGAAGGGAGTCCTTTTCCAAGCACTCCAAATATGCGCACATCCATGGCTCCCTGTGCCAATGGAATGGTCTGCTCCACTACACGCTCGACAGAGCTGCTCCTCCCCGAAGGAATCACAAAGGACCCCGGCGTCACAACGGCCACCTTCCGCAAACCCATAACTCCACACCCTTCTCACAACTTATCTATATGAAAAACCCCTACTGATATATCATAGGTACCCATCCCCTTGATACCAGCAGTGTTTCATTGCCCTAATTCAAAAAAGCGCATCCCTGTCATGTGTATGGCCGGATACCTTAACATATACCGAATCAGGGTCTATTGGTGACTAATCTTTCGATAAAGAATAGGCCAACCACGGGCGACACCCGTCCACCCGGGACAAACTTCCTCCTGCATACGATGTGGTACAAAGACTCCATGATCTGTGGTAACAAGGAGGATGACCATGCATCCGGAATTTGTCGGCATTCTGCTCAACAACAACACGTATCGCAGAATTTCCAGCGGGAGAATCGGCACTGAATCACTGGCTAACTATGAAGAAGCCGCTGCCATGTACGGGCTGGTTCCTTGTTTTTTTACCATTCATCATATTTCATTGGATACCGGAAAGGTGACAGGATATATACCCATTCCATCCGGGTACCGCCGTGTCCACATTCCCATTCCGCGCGCCATCCATATGCGTGCCATCTACCACAACCGACGTGAACTCAAGCGGATCGACGATCTGATCAAACAAGGAATCTTTGTGTTTAACGGCCGTACGCGCTACGGCAAGGATACGATACACCATATGCTGGAACAGGATCCGGGATTAACGAATGCCTTACCGCATACGGTAAAGGCTACGCCCGTCTCCATTCGATCCATGTTAAGCCAACATGGTGACCTCGTCTTAAAACCATGCAGCGGCAGCATCGGCATCGGCATTATGCGGCTAAAAAGCAGCACCGGGCACAGCCAATTGACGTATTCCCGCTCCTCCCCTTCGGCTAAAGGATGGAGAACAGTAACATTGGCCGAGGGCAAGCTTCATCCGTTAATCTACCAGAGAATCAGACGTGCGCCCTTTCTGGCACAGGAGCGCATTCCGCTGGCAGAATACAGGGGGCGTCCCTTTGACATCAGGGTCACCGTGCAGCGGGGGGGCAGCGGCAGCTGGGAAATCGCGGGCATGTTCGCCAAAACCTCGCCGCCTCAAACCTTTGTCTCCAACATCGCGCAGGGGGGCTCCGCTTATCAGGTACCGGACATTCTAACCCGCTGCATGCCGAATGCCCCTGTTGGAGAAACCCTTGAGCGTATTGCGGAATTCTCCCTGCATATCGCCCGCATCCTGTCCCTGTTTATTCCGTTTGCTGCCGATTTTGGACTGGACATCGGTATCACCGAAGATGGAAGGCTCTATTTCATTGAGTGCAACGGCTGCGATCAACGGTATGGTTTCCTGGAGGCAGGCATGGGAGAGGCGTGGAAGAACTCGTATCGGAATCCAATGGCTTTTGTCCGCCATCTCTACGATAACGATGCCTGGCCCGCGTATTGAGATAAGCCGAATGCGCTGGCGATGACGCTTACGGTTTGATCCCGATACGGGATACACCGCTCCTTGTCTGTATCGAAACCTAATTCCATGTAAACAATGCAGCCGTGAATCAACTGAGCTTTTTCATTGCAAGCACTGCGAGCACAACCCAAAAACAGCCACCGCCTTTGAGAAATACTCAGGCGTGGCTGTTTTGGTGTTGTTACGGGTAAGGATTAGGGATCATCCTCTTTATTATAAGGAGGTCAGGTGAACACTTTAATGAGGTACCTGAGATTTAAAATCCCCTTTGCTGGACTGATCGGCATGATAGAATATGACATCCCCATCCATCAGAGAAAACCGCTTACCATACGGATCGTTATACGTGCGGCTGTATCCTTCAAGCTGCCATTGATTCATGAGTGGGCCATGAATGTATTGCAAATGGGGTTTGGCCATGTTACCCTCCCGGATCGTCTCGATGTTGAAATTGACCACGATATACCCTTTTTTGAGAAAAATCGAGGATTTCTCGTCCAGTCGGTTCGTCCGCCCATAGGCGGCCAGATCGGTCCCTTTCTTCACCACATACACGTCGGCAGGAAGACTGTATTCACCATACCAGCGCTGTACAGCCGCGTTGGCCCTCTCCGTGTCAACGGAGGCTGGCAATCCTGACTTCGGGCCGATCAGTGTGCGTATTTCGTATGGAAGCAGCATCCAGTCGATCCGACCTACCCAGGTCTTGCTTTTGCTGATCTTCTCCAAATACTGCTTCATGTAGGCTGCCGCGGACATTCCCGCCGGGGCTCCGCCGCGGTTGTACAAATACGAAGCCGTAGCCTGCAGCTCGTCTTGCGGAACATTGCGCAGCCTGTCATTCAGGATGACATAACGCTTCTCCGTGTCCTGCGGGGAACCGATCCGAATAAATTTCCGGTTTCCGCTGTGGTAATACAGATCAACGGGCCGCCGTCCGCTGCCGTCCTGATTAACAAAATAAAAGCTCGGGGTAATTGAAATGCCGTCTTGTACACCAAACATATTGCCCTTCGTCTTCAAATCGAATTTGAAATGGTAGCCTGTCTTTACGGCCGCATTCTTATATCCCTGTGCCGGATGCTTGCCCGGTGCGATGGGAAGTGTGTACGGCAGCGAGTTCCCGCGTGCTCCACCGTCAATATCGCGAAGTCCTGTCCAATAGGACGCGCCGCTTGGTGCCGCATTCCCTTTTTGTTTGCGGAAGACCGTCTCCCAGTTATAATCGGCAATATCCGTGATATGGAAATCATATACGCGCCCGATCACTTCAACCGGTTCTATATCCGTAGCCACATGGTGAGCCAAATCCAGGTTCGCGCTGGGCTGCGTCGTGAAGTCGGATGGAGCGTTCTCCGCAATCGTACGGAAATATACCTGATAATCCCCCTCATCCACCCATACCGGCAGGAAAAACTCCGTATCCAGCTGAGCCGTAGGGATTGTAATCCAGGTGTCTTTTGGATAAAAGGTGCTCCTGTCGCTGCTGTAGACATCGAACGGAAAATACACCTGCTTCGATCTTACATACTTCGCATAGTCCCGGTCTCCGTATCCCTGGATGTTCCGGTGCTGACCCGAGGTAGGGATGCGTACCGTAAACGGCCGATCCAAGATGAATGCAGAGCGGTTCGGGTTCGGGGTCGTCTTCTGATTGTGGGCTTGATCATCCGTCACTGAGGAATAATTGACTACCGGCGTATGGACGGTGACGGTGTTGATGGCGTGAATCGGAAATTCCTTGTTGCTTCCACCATTAATATTCCCTGGTAATAAACCATATTGAATTGTACCTGCGCTTGTTGTATTTGCCCTGTTAACCTTATCGCTACTAATCATATTATTGGGCTTGTACAGCACATTGTCACTAATATGTGTGGGAGCGGGGATACTGCCCGGTGCAGGCCCTTTTTCCGGTGTTCGATTCGAATTCATAATGGTAGATCCGTTAAAAATCAGAGAGTCATTCGTGACCTCGACTTTTTCTACAGCATTCTCAGCTACACTCTGTAGATTCTCACTTGGCGGGGAAGGTTTTGTCTTATATGAGTTTCCTCCGTAAGAGCCTGCTGGAGCTATAATGGGATCAGGTGGGGATGGAGGATAAAACGCTCCAGATGCACTGGCTGTAAACTGAGGTGGCTGGTACCCTTGCGGATAAATTGTAATTTGCTCACCTGGTAATGCGTAATTCCTTAGAATCCCCTGATCGATCTTATAAACTTCGAGGTTATCAATCACCCAATAAGAATATGGCCGTTCCACGGTGTATCCTTCTGTGACCTTCTCCTCGGCTTGTTGTGGATCAGGTACCGTTGTAGGATTACCGCTTGGATTATTTGGTCCTGGTTTCCCTGGGTCCCAATATAAGGTCCATGTCTTTTCAACGTTCACTTTAAAGGAACAGACACCTGTCATGTTTACAAATGTATTCTGATACAGGTAATTACGAGCCAAGATATTACCATATAAACTTTCAGACGTCGGTATTCCTTGCAAAACATCAAAACGTTCACTTCCACGCAGGTCAGCGAGAATCTTCGCTGTGACCACCGGATCCATATAACGACCATTCATTTTCGTCCCTGGAGAAGGTCTCGTGCAAGAGGCCTCAGGTGGGTCAGGGTTTGGGGGCGGTGTATCGGTCTCATAATAAAAAAACAGATAATATGTCGGGAATGAGCCATCATAAGTAAAACGGCTAGGGTCACCAGGTGTTATTGATCCACCACTCGGGGCTGAGACAGTGCTTTTCTTGTGTCCAACATATGTGTAATCTGCATTCCCAGGAGTATGAGTAAAAGAGTATGGACTGTTCTTCTCTAATAATTGTTCACGATCTGTAAAGCCCGGTGTACCGTTCAGCGAACGCCCTGTAGTTGTGTAATGTTTTATAATGGCATTACCTACTTCGGGTTCTAGTTCGATTGTGAAAAGGATAGGGAAGTAATAACGAAGTCCTTTGACATTCACATTTTGCTCTTCTTTTGTTGTCTCAAGAGGATCATCTGCTTTTAAGTCTCCTATGACATGTACATTAAAAGATACGTTGTCCGTTCCTAGTCCTCGAATATTCCCTTTAATATTAGGAGTATATTTTTTACTAACGTTTGGAACCCTCTGATCCCATGTTTCTTGTTGATAACGAGAACGAAAATATAGATCCCTACCATCTGGATCAGTCATATCAGGATTGAATTTTTCTACCGATACACTTTTAATCTTTCGGTCAGGAATATCGAATGAATACGGAAAATCCATAGATTTATTTTGTTGGTTCTCGTATCCTTCCGGCGTCCAAGTTTGTCCATCTGAATAACGCCAAATCTCATAAGTAAACATTCCAACAAAATAATGTACATTGCGGTTGCTTGGCTTCGGTGTTGTAGGAAGAGCTGCATAGGCACTTTGAATAATAAGGACTTTTATAGTCAACATAATTATTAGTACATAAAGAATTCTCTTTTTTCCCATAAGGTTACCATTCACTTAAAAGGATTCTTAAGCAAAGTTAATGATTCTGTACCCATCTGAAAACCAATATATTCAGCTTTATTTAGATTGAATTGCTTATAGTTGATATCATTATTGACTATTTGATCATACTCGCTTGTAGTTTTATAGGTTCGAATAATCGTTTTATCTGATTGCTTAATCGGATCCGCAGAATTTCGATAACGAGGAAGTTCTCCTTGTTGTAGGTAGTAGATTGGGCCAAGTCCTGCATCAAATCGGATTCTAATTGATTGGTATTCTCCGAACATCACTGGCCATAAATCGTAAACTATAAATCGATCTATTCTTAATGGCAGATCATCAATAGTAAATATTCGAACATCCTTTTTCCCATCTATCAAGTGAGTTTTTGATCCAAACATTTTCACAAAATCATTGTTCAGATTCGACTTTTTCACACTTGCTACTTTCGTTATATCTGGAACTTCCTTCGAACCAATCCAAACCCAATTACCAACCTTATCCCAGTTTACTGGTACACCAAGATTTTCACTTACAAATCTTAATGGCACATAAGTGCGCCCTTTAACAGCTTTAGCAGCTGTATCCATAGTGACATTTTTACCGTTTACAATGGCTTCTTTACTCCCTAAGGTAAGGGCAATCGATTTTCCATCTTTCATGTAAGTAACAGTTTTACCACTAAAGCCGATTTCTGCCTTTAAAGCTTCACCAATACCTCTGAGTGGTACTTGTACCCGGCCATTTTCAAAAGTAGGATCTCCGCCTTGAAACTTCACCTTTCTTCCATCCACCAAAACTGCTAATTTAGGACCCCCAACGGCACTATCTGCCTCAACAGGAATAGGATCGCATAACCCGAGCCATGTCATACTAATCAAAGCCATAACCAATAGCTTTATATTCCATTTTCTTACCTTATTAGTTACCTCTTTCTTCATGAATATCCTCCTATACAAGTTGTGGAATAAACCTATGCTATTGCTCCATATCTCCTTCCTACGCCCTTGCTTAGGGACATCAACCGCCGTCTCTCACAATTACACATCCATGACATTTTTGGATGAATGAGAGAAATTATAGTTATATTATCATATAACCATCTATTTTGGTATAATATTCCTATCCTGATTCTAATTTACTACTCTATTCGCATCTCCACATGAGATAATTAATTCCCCATAAACTAATAAAAACCTCGACGATAGTCACATGAAGATGTGTCCTTTCGTTCGAGGTTTAATTGTTACACGTAGTGGAACCGTTATAGACCGGTGGAGGATTCATCCCGGTCCCCGGCCTGAATTTCAGCTTTTTCCGCGCTTTGCTTATATACAGCAGCCAATACCTTTTCATAAGCGCTTTCAAATTCATCGGGCAGCATTGACTTGATTTGCTCCAATATGGTCAATAGCTTAAATAACGCCTGTACCTCCTCTTCCGTTAAACCAAGCGGGTACATTGCAAAATGCCCGATAAATGTGTAGCCTCGGCCTCGGCCTTGGTGAGTGATGGGAATATGCATGGCGCTGAGGGCATCCATATCCCGATAAATGGTTCTTTCGCTGGTTCCACAACGTTCAGCAAGCTCTCGAGCCAGTATACCTGGTCTTGCTTGTACAAGGGTAATGATTCTCATTAGTCGGATCAGTCGGTCTGTCATATGGCATTCTCCCTATCTTTCTAGTAAATTAGACATACATTTATTGACTGCTAAATAGTACATTCGACCCTGAAATCATTTTTCCTTTTTTATATACAGATTCTTCATCCCCAGTTATTCCTTAAGTCTAAAGTCCCTCTTCCTATTCGCATTTTCAGAAGATAATTGCCGATATGTATTCAGATACAATCCAATTAGTTGATATAGGGTCTCTGCCTCCCTCAAATAATCCGCATCCCGAAATCGGATTGCGTATAAAAGCATCTCATCTGCCTGTCTACGAATCATTTCTTCTCCTCGAGCCAGCTTCCCCCGTTCCAGCTCTCTTCTTGCTTGCTCCAGAATGGAAGCATTCTGGTATAACTTCAGCACCTTCTCAACGCGATCATCTGCCCCCCGGTATTTCAATGCCGTATGATTGCTGAATTGAAGCGGAATCGTTCGAGACGGCTGCAAGACGACCTGCTGCTTCTGAACATCCATATAGGTCCATAGAGCGGTAATTATGGGATACACCCCCGATTGCCTGGCTCCGACACTTAGCTCAAGAACCAGCTGTTTGGTTCTCCCTTCCGACAAAGAACCTAAAGACAATGAAATGTTGCGATCATTCAATATCTCGCCATGGCATCCATACATATGTCCTACTTGAACGTATTCCCCTAATTGAAGGTGTAATTGGACATCTTCAGCCATGGGCTGATTAAAGCCGCCATGAGACTTCTTTTTTTGCTTTAACACACCAGCCCTCCACTCGATCAGCAGAAAGACCTGACTAGTGCCCCCAGCGAATACATGGCTGTGGCTCCATGTAAAATCCGAAAACAAGCCAGAATGCAATACATCCACCTCTTTCCTCTTCTTCTAATAATGTACCAATACAGATGGACATCTTACTGTCACGGAACATATGTTCCTATTATGAATTCGACAAAAAAAGACCACAGCCCTAGCAGCTGCGGTCTTTTGGATATGCTGATTTTTGTCAGATGTCGGACAAGGAAGTCTTTTTCTGCCTCGTAATTGACTTATTTCTACAATAATACGGTCTGTACAATGGCAAATAATAATACATAAATGCCTATAGCTACCCCTAAAAATTTTATCCATTGGTTGGATCCGATGCGGTACAATTCGATAATGGCTGCGCTGTTCGCCGCCAGTCCGGTCATTAAAGCAAATACAAGGATGAGGAATGCCAGCTTTAACGACATGAAGCTGATCAATCCGCTTACGATAAGCGCCGCTCCGAACGGCAGCTGAAAAGAACCGATCTTCGCAATGAATTCCTTCAAGTCAAGTTTCTGCTTCGTAATCATATTGCCCGTAAACCAGAAGGAAACCAATAAAATGATGGTTGAGAACAGCCCCAGTAAAAGTGCCCGGCTCCCCATGCCGAAATTACTTAACAAGGCTGATACCATCCCCAATCCGGAATAGAACACCTGCTTAATGCCACACTCATAAGCAAATGAATGAAGTTCTATTCGTTATTAAACGCAAAAAACCCGGAGACGTTCTCCGGGTTTTAAAGCTGTTGATTTCACTATACAGGGTCTATTAACCTATTTCTGCTGCCGAAACGGGTTTATCTCCAGTATGTCTTGATGTACGTTGAATGGGAGCGTACGTTACTTTATCAATTAATAATCCGTTACCCACGGGTTTTCCATTCACTGTAATCATAATTTTCTTCACGTTGTTATCCTTTATCATGATTGTAATCTCCTTTTATCTGCTAGTTCATTTTATGATCATTCGTATGGGATGGCTTGTTGGGCTCTTACTTACATACATTAACCTTTACTTGAGCTAGTTAAACAACTTGGCCTGCTAATAGATTCACTTCCATCGCAAATGTGGGTAATATATTAATAGAAACCTGTCAGAATCTGATTCGTATTTACTATAAATAATCGAATGGTGGTGGTCCCTCTTGCATAAGCCGACAAAATCCAAGCTAATTCAACTTTCTCTCCTATTGCTGGTGGCGGGGATCGCGCTGCCGGCCGGTGGACGGACCGCCAGCGCCAATTACTTTAATAATTTGTACGATAATATCCAGCAGTTCTCCGGACTGCCCGATGAAATAAACCAGCTCAAGAGCAACTATAACCAAGCCCTGCAGGAACTTGATAAAGCCAGAATCGCTTCCGAACGGCTGCAGCAGCAAAATCTGACCCTGGCGGAGCAGAACTCCAATCTCGCGGAGCAGAACCAGCAATTAACCCAAATGGTAAGCCAGCTTCAGGAGGCTGAAGCCGCACGAAATCGCGGGGCGGAACGTATAAAGACCGTGGCGATCACCGCCGTGGCATTAGCTGCCGGATACTTTGTCATCATTCGCGTCCTGCGATTCGGCATGCGCCGAACGAATCGTTCTAAATAGGACAAGCTCTTATCCAGATTCCTATCATCCAACCAGGCAAAAGGAGGCGCGGCCATGATTATCCGAATGGAAGATGCAGCCGGCAGCGGAGCGGGACAAGCGGTTACGTTCTCCCTGACTGAAGGGGACACGGCCCATGTCCTCCATCCTGAGCAAATCGTTGCCTATCGGGGGCCCTCCTCCGGACGCAGCGACCGTCTCATGAACGTAAAGGGCATATACCGCAAGAAAAAACTGATTCGAGCCGATATTACAGGGCCCAGTCAGTTTACGGCTGCGCTCCCCCCAGGCTTCAATATGCATGAAATTGAGCTGGAAGGCGAACAGGACATGCTCTATGATTTTCGGCATGTTTTCTTTTATACCCAGCATGTTACGATGCAGACACGAATCCTTAAGATCAAGAACATGCTGGTCACGCGAGACGCGATTAAGATGAAGTTTTCCGGAAATGGCAGCATCGGCATTTTGACCCAAGGTCCGGTATGTAAAGTCAAGCTGCATCCAACCGAGCCGTTGTATGTGGACGCCGGGAGCATCATCGCCTATCCGGAAGCGGCCAAGCTGGACCTGACCGTATACGGCAATCATCTGGCCAGCCAGCATATGAACTACCACTGGAAGCTGACCGGTGACGGTTACGTATTGTTTCAAGCGGGACGCCAGAATCAGCGACTCGTGGACGAATTAAACGATGAAGGCATCATCAAGCGTTTTCTGCGGGAAGCAATTCCCTTTGGCGGAGTGTTTATCAAATAATCGGGCCGTGTTATAATGGAGGGTGTAATCAGACTGCATGCTGGATTCTAACACCCTATGCGGTCACAAGGACAACAGAAGACAATCCATACGCCTATCGCGGTGTGTGGGAGAGGTTCGTGAACTCCCTCTATAAAAAACTATCGTGTCTTATTCGGTGCTGCACCTTAAGAATAAGGCTTGTTTTTTTACGGATTCAGTTCAATGAACTTCTCTTTCTTCTACAGGTTCAGCCCTTTCGGCTGTTCTTAAAATATGAAGGATGAGAGGTTTTTTTATGCTTAAAAATGAAAAAGCGGTCGTTGTTTTCAGCGGTGGTCAAGACAGCACCACCTGCCTGTTCTGGGCGAAGGAACGCTTCGCCGAAGTGGAAACCGTAACCTTTGATTATGGCCAACGCCATAAGCTTGAAATAGAATGCGCGGCACAGATCGCCAAGGAACAAGGCGTGAAGCAAACCGTGCTTGATATGAGCCTGCTGAATCAGCTGGCACCGAATGCGCTGACGCGCAGCGATATCGAAATTGCCGAAGGCGACGGCTTGCCCACTACGTTTGTGGAGGGACGAAACCTGCTGTTCCTCAGCTTTGCCGCTGTGTTGGCCAAGGGGATCGGTGCCAAACATCTGATCACGGGCGTATGCGAAACGGATTTCAGCGGTTATCCCGATTGCCGGGATAGCTTCATCAAGTCACTCAACGTTACGCTGAATCTGGCCATGGATTACCCGTTCGTCATTCACACGCCGCTCATGTGGCTCGACAAGTCGGAAACCTGGGAGCTAGCCGACCAGATGAATGCACTTGAATACATTCGCGACCATACGTTAACCTGCTATAACGGCATTAAGGGCGATGGTTGCGGGGAATGTCCTGCATGCAAGCTGAGAAAAGCCGGGCTCGATAACTATATGCAGCGCCGTAATCATGTATCCGAAGGGGGCGTCTGATATGAGCCGCGAGCCCGGGGCTTTCCGCATTGTAGAGCATCTGCAGAAGCTTGGCGAGGACATCGATGCCGGAAACCTGCGTTACCATCGGAAGCGGGTGCTTGTCTCTAAGGAGTTTACCTTCGATGCTGCCCATCATCTGCATTGCTATGAGGGTAAATGCAAGAACCTGCACGGCCACACATACAAAGTGGTCTTTGGTATCAGCGGTACTCCCAATGAAGTGGGCATTACCGTGGATTTCGGGGACATTAAGGACTGCTGGAAAACGGACATTGAACCTTATCTGGATCACCGTTACTTGAACGAGACCCTGCCGCCAATGAACACAACAGCGGAAAACATGGTGGTCTGGCTGTTTGAAAAAATGGAAGAATCCCTTCGCAGCAGAGAGTCGCACGAGCAACAAGGCACACGAACCGAATTCGTTCGCCTGTTCGAAACGCCGACCAGCTACGCTGAGGTCAGACGGGAGTGGATGATCGATGAATAATGTGCATGTAAAGCCTGAGAACGATTCAACTGCCTCCTCCCCGGTCATAGCAGTGGACCGTCCGATTCCCGTGATGGAGATTTTCGGTCCTACTGTTCAAGGTGAAGGCATGGTCGTTGGCCGCAAGACCATGTTCGTTCGTACGGCGGGCTGCGATTATCGCTGCTCCTGGTGCGACTCCGCGTTTACGTGGGACGGATCCGCCAAAGACACCATTTCGCGCATGAATGCAGACGAAATCTGGCAAGAGCTGTACCGGCTGGGCGGTGAGCGCTTCGATCATGTCACCCTGTCCGGCGGCAATCCCGCTCTTCTCTCGCAGCTCGGCACGCTTGTGGATGAGCTGCACCGACATGGAATCACCGTTGCCGTGGAGACCCAAGGTTCACGCTGGCAGGATTGGCTGAATGACATTGATGAGGTCACCATCTCCCCCAAGCCGCCAAGCTCAGGTATGAATACGGACTGGGGCAAACTCGATGATATCGTCTCCAAGCTGTCCGCTCGGGCGCCCGGCAGATCCTTCAGCCTCAAGGTTGTCGTATTTGACGATAAAGACCTCAGCTATGCGGAAACGGTCCATGAGCGATACCCGAACGTGCCGTTTTATTTGCAGACCGGCAATCCCGATGTAGGTACAGGCGATACCACTTCGCTGGTCTCCCATCTGCTGGATCGGTACGAGTTGCTTGTCGATGCCGTCATGCAATCCGACCGGTTGAACGATGTGCGTGTCCTGCCGCAATTGCACACGCTCGTTTGGGGCAATAAACGCGGCGTGTGACGTTATAATAAAAAATACGCTGCGCCTGATTGAGCATTTATTCATTTTAATAAAGGAGCTACCTTATATGGCTGGAAGACAAAAAGAAGAAATGGAAGACGTTACCCTGCTCGGCAACCAAGGCACGAAATATACGTTTGAATATGATCCCGGCATATTGGAGAGCTTTGACAACAAGCATCCTTACCGCGACTATTTCGTCAAATTCAACTGTCCCGAATTTACAAGCTTGTGCCCGATCACAGGACAGCCGGACTTTGCGACCATCTACATCAGCTACATTCCGGATATCAAGATGGTGGAGAGCAAGTCCTTGAAGCTGTACCTGTTCAGCTTCCGCAATCATGGGGACTTTCATGAGGACTGCGTCAATATCATCATGAATGACCTCATCAAACTGATGGATCCGAGATATATCGAGGTATGGGGCAAATTTACCCCGCGGGGCGGCATTTCCATCGATCCGTATTGCAATTACGGTCGTCCGGGGACCAAATACGAGGAGATCGCTGCAAACCGTCTGATGAATCATGACCTCTATCCGGAAAAAGTGGACAACCGATAGGTAGCCTTTTTCCTGAATGATGTCAGTTCTAATTTCATAAATTTATAATGATGATAAAAAGGGTTGCCCGCATAAGGTGGGCAACCCCTTTTTTTGTCATTTTATCAGGAGGACTACACGATTACAGGGGATATTCCATTTTCTTAAGCCGGTAATTCAGACGCCGCTTCTTGTACAGCATTTTCCCCGCTTCGGCCACATCGCTGATCGTCCCTTTGTTGCTGATCGAACCGAATACAATCCCGGCGATCGGAATCAGCTGAAACAGCTTCTTCATCCCGAAGTTATCGGTATAAGACTGAACGACTTCACGCCAGCCCTGCAGCTGTGAGAATACCTGCTCTGTCATTTGTTCATCATCAAAAGTGGCGAGTTCCTCGAGCACCGCTTTTTTTCCCACGATATCGGCAGATGCAAACTGCAAGCACTTCACGATAAACACCCGCTCCCGGGGATCGTTCGGATCATAACCGTAACAAAGCGCCATCTCCTGCAGCACCTTAAGCGATTGACCGAGCACCATCGGCAGATCGGCCGCTATCGTAAATATCCCCCCGATTCCCGTGGCTGCTCCTTGCGCTGCGGCGAATTTGACTCGTTTTACCGTCAGCGTATCCGCTGCAGTATCCATGACTTGGAGCGGCAGCTTCGCGGCAGATGCCAGCGTAAGCCCGGAAGTCGACGCCACCCCCTCTTCGTTCTCATCTTCAATGGATTCCTCCTGAGCGGACTTTACGGAAGGGCCGGAAACCGCATTCGGACCGTCCAATCCCGCTGCCTGTGCCAGAACGTTCATAACCGCCTTCTCGCGAACCAGATGCTTCCCGCCGCTCTGAATAAATCCGCCTACCTCATTCAAGGCGTTTCCGATTTTCTCTTGAACAGCCTTGGGCGTGAGGCGATCCAGCAGCATGAAAGGAATTCTACCGAGCTTCTCCCAGAACATGACATCCTTCTGCTCTTTCTCCCATTTCAAAATCTCTTGAAGCTGCGACTCCAGCTGTTGTCGTGATTCCATCTCTGTCATCCTCACTACTCCTATCCAACATTAAAAGTAACTATAAACTGTATACGCAGTTCAATTGAAGAAAGACGCAATAAATTTCAAATTTAATCTTACAACATCACAAGCAAGATTAACAAAAAGAGACCAACCCCATCAGGTCGATCTCCCTCTTTATTATCGCAATCCGTCAGGCGACAGATGTGAAATTATTTACCCAAGAAGGCATTCAGCATCCAGGTATGCTTCTGTACATCGCTGACCATGCCGGTCAACAGATCGGATGTAGCGTCGTCCCCTTCTTGATCTGCGGCTTCGATTCCCGCCTTCAGTTCGCCGGCAAGCTGCTCGAAATCCGCAACCAGCCGTCCGACCATCTGCTCGGCCGTGTTTTCATCGGAAACCTCTTTCAGCGTGGCCAGGTTCAGATATTGCGCCATACTGGCTGCCGGTTTGCCGCCAATGGCCAGCATCCGCTCTGCCAGCTCATCCACATAACCAGCTGCAGTGTTGTACAGTTCCTCGAATTTCTCGTGCAGCATGTAGAACTGAGGACCTTTTACATACCAGTGATAGTGGTGAAGCTTCACGCCAAGCAAACTCCAATTGGCTACCTGCGTGTTCAAAATTTGTTGAAGTTCATTGGTTGTCGTTCCTTGTGTTTGTTGGGTAAAGTTACTCATCTATATCGTCTCCTTTGTTATTGTATTTAGACTTATTCTAAATCCTTGTATTAATCATAACAGATTCTCGTCTCTTTTGCAAAGGGAATCGGAAACTTATCAGATGAAGATAGGATGAAGAAATTACCTTCTATTTATTCCTATCCTAATTTATTTTTAAGATCAACTGCTATGATAGGCATCATATTTCTCCGGCTTCAAGTAACCTTAAGACAACCCCAGGATCGTTTTCATTTCCTTCCGCTTTTGCTTCGGATTCATCACATACAACGTATCCCCTGCCTCTATGACCGTACTCCCCTTAGGCGTAATGATCCGCTTCTCCCGAATAATAGCCGTAAAGAGGATATCATCCGGCAGATTCAGCTGCTGAATCTCCTTGCCGATAATGGGCATCTCCCCATCCACCAGAATATGGTTGATCTCGGAATCCGTTTTTCCAAGAGCCATTAACTCTAATAAAGTCGGTGCTTTGGCTTTATCCTTCTCCACCAGCGAAAGCATCTGCGTGAGCGGAGAGATCGTGGTGCCTTGGATCACCGCTGAGGTCAACACAACAAAGAACACGACATTAAAAAACAATTCTCCATGCTTGATTCCCGCCAGAACGGGATATGTAGCCAGGACGATCGGTACGGCCCCGCGAAGGCCCGCCCATGAAATTAATATTTTCTCCCGCATGGCAAATTTGGTAAACAACAGGCTGCTGAACACGCCGATCGGCCTGGCTATAAATATGAGAATCAGGGACAATAACAGTCCTTGCCATACAACCTCCGACAGCTCATTCGGGAAAACAAGCAGCCCGAGCAGGACAAACATGACGATCTGCATCATCCAGGCGAAACCTTGGTTAAATGCCTGAATCGTCTTCCGGTATGTCAGCTCGGTATTGCCGAGCAGCAAAGCCATCACGTATACGGCGAGCAGACCGCTGGCTCCAAGCCAAGCGGCGGCGGCATACGACATCACGGCGAATCCCAGTGCCGTTACGGGATATAAGCCCGAGGAATCGAAATTGATACGATTGATCACATATACGGCCAGCATGCCGATAAGAACACCGACAACCAGACCCAGTCCCATCTCCATTACGAACGAAAAAATAAGACCTATCAAATTCAGTTCCGGGTATTCGATCCATTCGATAAGGGATACGGTTAGAAATACCGCCATCGGGTCATTGCTTCCGGATTCAGCCTCCAGCGTCATTCGAATCCGTTTCTTCAAATTCGTTCCGCCGAGTACCGAGAAGACGGCCGCCGCGTCCGTCGAACCAACAATCGCACCAATTAACAACCCCTCTTGTAACGAAATATCCAGAATGAATGCAGCGCATATTCCGACGACAACCGTTGTCAGCAACACACCTATCGTTGCAAGTGAAATGGCCGTCCCCATAACCGGCTTGATTTCTTTGAAATCGGTCTGCATCCCGCCCTGAAACAATATGACAATCAACGCAAATATGCCGACCAGCTGTGTGAGCTCCGCATTATCGTAATAAATGAAGCGGCTGAGAATCATCCCGATGGCAATAAACAGCACCAGGGCGGGCATGCCGAAGCGAGAAGAAAATTTGGTGGTCAATACACCTGTCACTAGCAAGGCGCCGCATAATAAAATCATGGAATCAACAAAACTTGGCAAGCTCATCCCTCCGGTGCGTCAAATTCGTACATTATATTACCCGAAAATCATCGCTTCCTCGCACACAATAACTACTCCATCGGTCAAAGATTAACGGCGGAGCTGGCAGACAAGAAATTTGCAAACGTTTACTGGAAATTCCACGCCCAATGACTTTATACTGGTAACAAGCGACATACATAGGGGAGGCGTCAATCGAGTGAACATATCTATTATGAAAAGCGATCAACTACATCAAGCTGTTGAGCTGTCCGACCGTATATTTCTGAAGCAGCCGGAACAGCCTTCTATGGGGGTATCCTTTCCTCCGATATTCTCGCCGGGAATCAGCCATTCCTACGGTGCATGGGATCAAGACAAACTCGTTTCATTCATGGGATTCGTACCATTTACCATTCAAACTCGCGGTGCTCGTTTAAATGTCTACTCCATCGGCTCCGTCTGCACAGATCCGGAATACCGGGGTCAGCGACTCGCAGGCAGTCTCCTGGAACAGTGTATCCGTCATGGCGAAGCTACGGGGGCATCCTTAATCCTCATTTCCGGCGGAAGATCCCTGTATACCCGGGCAGGCAGCCGTTTGTTCGGCCGTGCACTCCGGTTTCGTCTAGACCGGGCCGTCATGGAGCCCTTACGGGCGGTAACGGGAAAACAAGTGCGCATCCGGGCAATGCAGCCGCAGGATTTATTCCACCTTCAAAAGCTCATGGAACAGCGGGAAGCCGGTTATGTTACCACAGCTTCGGAGCTTAACAATCTGCTGGGTGCAAGCGCCTATTCCAACGTGATCCGTCTCGAGCAGCAGGTGCTTGTCGCCGAAGAAAACGGCGTGTTGACTGCATTTGCTATCATCGCAGTACCCGGAGCTGTGATGACTCCTTCGAGAGAATCTACCCTTGTAGAATGGGGGGGAAGCCCTGAAGCGGCTGCGCTGGTCATAGCCGAGGCGATCTCTTCCTTCAATCTGTCAGAGCTAACCGTTCCGCTGCCATGGCAGGATAAAGAGCTGGCAGCGTTAATCCAATCCGCCGGCATCAAGCCTGAATATATTCAGAATGAGGGGACCGTGTATTTGGTTAGCGGCCCGGAACTGCTCCGTCAGCTGGCTCCCCTGCTGCCAGAGGGGTTGATTCAGGCAGATGGCGAGCATGGTCCTTACCGTCTTGCCTTGAACAATGAAGTATTGGAACTGGATGATGAGGGTTTGCTCTCGATTCTGTTTGATCCGGAATCCTCTTATCGGGCTAACGGAAGCATAACCTTTGAACCTATCCCTCTCCCGTACACAGCGGGTCTTCAATATATTTGACGCAGATACTGAAGGTGCATTTGATTCCTTCCCCTAGCGGGGAGGTCATGTGCACCCTTTTTATTTAATTGGTTATGGATCTGAATCTATTACCCGACAGTACAGCGCTGCTATTCATACCAACGATGGTCGTTCGCCTATTTTTAACTGGATATGTGCCCTTCACCTCCGTTTCCACATAGGATGAAATAACCTATCTGATAGAAAGAGGTGCATGGCTTGAGTCATCATCCAAAAAGAGGCCTGCAATCCCAAACAAGCCTGGGTATTCCAGGGCTTTTCCCCGGATACCCGTTCTATCCTTATCCATACTATCCACCTTATTATCCGATCTATCCTTTCCCTCCGTTTTATCCGGGATATCCCGGTCACGGATTTCCTGGACACGGATTTCCTGGACACGGGCATGGACATGGCCCATGGCATCCTGGCGGACCGGGACACGGACCGGGTCCGTGGCATCCAGGCGGTCCTGGTGGTCCCAGACACGGACACGGTCCTGTCGGCGGTCCCGGTTACGGGCCGAGGGGAGCACAGAGACTGCGCAGTAAGCGGTAAACACTCGCTAACGCGCATAACAACCCGCCCGGTTCATCCCGGGCGGGTTGTTATTGATAATCCATATCTATAAATGGCCTTTACCGTCTCTTCGAGATCTCATCCCGATCCGGACTTATGGCACCGCCATTACCATCACCATAACCTTGATACAGATTAGGGTCCGGAACCGCATCCTCGGTGGCAGCCGCTGCTTCGGAGCGTGAATCTACCGGCGCACCGGAACCGCTATAGGTGCCTTCCTCACGGTAATGATGTTCATTAAGGGCGCTATTGCTGCGGAATATATCATATACCCGGCCACCGTTCGTTTCATCTGCATCCACCATGACCAGAATATGGCCTTCATCTACATAGCCCCCATATTCCTCGGCTTGCTCTTCCGGAATTCCGAGTCCAATGAGACCGCCTACCAATCCGCCCGCGCCGGCGCCAACGGCTGCTCCCGTAAGGGTTGCCGCGATCGGACCAGCCGCGACGATCGGACCAATGCCTGGAATGGCCAATGCACCTAAGCCGGCCAGCAATCCGGTTACGCCGCCTAACACACCGCCTGTAGCCGCACCGGATGCCAAGCCCTCAGGCGCCTTGGTGCCGGTCTCCTCCTGAATATGAGAAGATTCTCCGCGATCTTTGGCAATGACAGAGATTTCATCGGCTCTGAAACCTTGCTGCTTTAGTTCCTCAATGGCCCGGGTTGCTTCCTGCTCCGTCCGAAAAGCTCCTACAATTTTCTGAGTCATATGAATTCCTCCTAATGGTCATTTTCGGTTATCGCTGTACATTCCTAACTTAAACGCCAGCCGCCATAATCAAACAAAAAAACTGATGTAGTGTCTGTAATAGGCCTCCCCGCAGCACCAATAACCCCATAATTATCCAGTTTTAAAGACTGGTAATATTTAACTTTATAAATATTCATGTTAATATAGCAAGTAAGCACTTGTACCTTAAAAATAGAATAGGGTTGGTGATTGCATGAACTGGTTCAAGCCGTTCGAGGACGATCTTGCTGCCGCATTCTCTGTCTGCGAAGCAAGGTTATCCGAGCTCCCTGCTCCCTTGAATGAAATCGGTCTTTCCTACTTGAGAAAGTTTGACGTGTTCGAGCAGGACAGTTCCAAAAATTACATTTGTTATCTGCTTCCATTCTGGATGAAAGAACTGACCGAACTCCCCGCCGATGTATACCGACACCTCTCAGCGGCCAACATTATCGGCATGTTATACTACTTCATTCAAGACGACATAATGGACTCGCCCCATGACAGTCAGTCTTCCACAGATTCGAAACATCATCTCGCACTTGCTAACCTGCTGTATTACGAATTTCTCACATCCTATCAACCCTATTTTCCAGCAAACTCCGACTTCTGGTCTTATTTCAAAAACTACACGTTTGAATGGTCGGAAGGCGTTATCCATGAAACCCAGGATGATTACTTCAAGCACAACCCTATCATGGTTGCAAAAAAGGCAGCTCCCGTAAAGCTGGGAAGCACGGCAGCATTGCTTTTATCTGATCAAGCAGGCCTCATTCCACGAACGAATGATGTAATGAACCATGTTTTGCTTACCTTGCAGATGATGGACGATTGGACCGATTGGAAACAGGATCTTGCGGATGGCAGCTACAATTGTCTGCTGTCTCTCATTAAATCGGAATTGGGACGACCACGCGACACGAATCTGACGATGGCCGAAGTTCAAGAAGCCATCTATATCAACAACGCGTTGAAGCCCTATGCAGACATTGCGGCAGCGACCCATGCCTTTCTCTTATCGGTAGATATAGACGCCCCCCATCTCATCTCCTTTCATCAAACGATGGTGGACGAGCTTCAAGCCGAAGCAAATCATATCGAAAACAGTAAAGAAACCCTTTCTTTTGGCGGATTAAACTATTACTTGTCTATTCTAAGCAAAAAATAATAGATTTTATATTTGTTCCATGGTATTCTTTAAGAGTAAAAAATAACCAATTTATTTGAAAGGGTGATTCTTATGACGACAGAAGCCATCTTTCAAACACAATTGATTCAAAAAGCTTGGGAGGATCCTAGCTTTAAGGCAAAATTGCTTAGCGATCCGAAATCCGCCATCAAGGAAGTTCTTGGGGTGCGGATTCCCGACCACATCGAGATTCGAACGCTTGAAGAGAACCCTAACGAGCTGTATCTGGTCATTCCTCCGAATCCATCAGGCGTGATCAAGTCAGAAGCCACAGCAAAAGCCATCTGGTAAAGACTACATAACAGCTTGGACATTTCATAAATAGATGTTATCGGCACAAAGAGTGGGGACGATCGCCGTCAAAGCGCTGCCGCAGCTTAGCGAATTATTCGCCAGCTGCGGGAAGCGTAATGACAGCATCCGTCCCCACTCCTTTTTTACTCGTAAAATAAATGTCTCCATTCATGGCCTCGATAATTCGGAAGGTCACCATCAGACCAAGCCCCGTGCCCTTGGTTTTGTTGGAGAAATAAGGCTCTCCCAGCCGTGCCAACACATCCGGCTCCATCCCTTCGCCATTATCTATAACATGAATAAATACCTGGTCCTGCTGACGATAGCACCTTATATGAACCAATCCCTCTTCGCCCAGCGCCTCGATGCTATTCTTAACAATGTTGATAAAAGCCTGCTTAAATTTCGAGGAATTCCCCCGAATCGTAATATCCTCCGGAATATCAACGGTAATCCTGCCTCCTTGGAGGTGGGCAAGCGGACCAAGTATGCCTTCGATATGTTTAAACTCCTCCGCAACCCGTAGCACGGTGTCTTTGCCGAATTCCGGTTTGGCAAAGGTCAAGAAATCCGTAATAATGCCGGATGCACGGTCTAATTCCACCAAAGCCAAATCCAAATATTCGCGTTCCGTGGCTTGGGCTTTTCCAGTTAGAAGCTGCAGGAATCCCCGCGTAACTTGCAGCGGGTTACGAACCTCATGCGCAACCGATGCTGCAAGCTCACTGATGATCTCCATTTTCTCCGATCGCTGCAGTTCATTGTTGAACATCTCAAGCTCCTTGGAGTATTGAAGAATCCGTTCGTGGTTTTTGGCAAAATGCCGTCCCAGAATGACAATCAAGGCAATAATGAAGCTGACAATCCCCCATTTCCAGAGGAAGAGATTGTAGCTGCCACGGGTGAGGAAAAATTGCAGCAGCTCGCTTAAGCCCACAACTGCGAAGATTGCAAAGCCTGCATTAAAAATAACAGCGTCCTTATTACCCTTCACGGCATAATACATGGAGCTTCCGACCAGCAAAACAAATTGAACGATCATCACAATACCCATTACATGAACGGAGAAGAAATAATACAGATCGAACCATTGATTCGAACCCCATTGATTAACAATCAGAAACAGCCCGCAAAACAGCGAGTAAAATATCTGGAACTTGCGGAGTTTGCGCAGCAAGCCCTTCCAGCCGGGTCCAAAGATGGTTTCAAAAAAGAGACTGAACGAAGGAAGTAAGATAAATAATGAGATGTCATATAAGTGAGTGTAAATATTTCCATATTGATTAAAAATCGTATAAAGAAACGGGGAGTATGTAAACACCAGTATGCCTACAGATAAAATAATGCACGAAAGGGATAATACAGCGACCAAATATTTTCTATTCAAAAAAATAGCGCAGATCAACATCACCAATGCGATAAATATAAAGGCGCTCCCAAGAATGATGTCCATTAAATTCGACTTGATAAACCGATTAAACATGTCCTGATAATCGCCGACAAGGATTTTCCCTTCAATCGTCACATGATCTCTAGTGGTCTCCAGCCAGATGTGAAGGTCCTTGCCGAGCATGTTCTGATGCAGAGGAAGCAAGATGTAATTAAGCTCATAATTGTACGTTCGGGTAGATTCGTAAATCTTCTCATGGTTCGCATAAACCGCAACCTGCTGTCCGTGGAGCTTATCAATCAAAATGCCAGGGGATGTGGATGCGATCTCGGGAATCTTCATATGAATCCACGCGGATGCCTTGGTATGCGGCTTAAAAGGCTTCGAATCACCGGCCGAAGTTTCCATCCAGTCATTGATATGGACGGGGACGCTCTCTGGTATCCCCCGGGACTCCGACCAGAGGATTCTCCACTCCTTAATCGCTGCACGAACTGCCGTTTCTTCGGTGGCAAAGACAAGCCTGGGGAGCCCCTGGCTTAAAGTAAATACGATGATCAGGAACACAGCGATTCTCCATCCAGACTTCATTGACGCACCTCAAACATTATAATGAGTGAAACTCTTACTGTGTTATTCGATGCAACAAAACCTTCCACCTTCTAAAATTCGGAAAAATGATAAAATTTTCTATTATAGATGTAACAAAGAGAGACACCGTTATGGTATCTCTCTTCCATTTATACTTCCGATTCCTGCGTAGCAGGTACGGCCGGAAAGCGTATAATGGCCTCGGTCCCGCTGCCCTTCTCACTAACAAAATGAATGGTGCCATGCATCGCTTCGATGATTCGAATGGTAACCATCAAGCCAAGCCCCGTCCCTTTGGATTTATTGGAGAAGTAAGCCTCGCCAAGTCTCTCAAGATCGGCAGCATCCATTCCGATGCCGTCATCTTTGATATGAATGACCACTTCTTCTCCCTTGGCATAGGCCCATATGCGAATAACCCCTTCTCCATCCAGTGCTTCGATACTATTCTTGACGATATTAATCATCGCTTGTTTAAGTTTGGAAGAATTACCCTTCATGAATAATTCCTTTGCGTTATCCAGCTCGATCGAGCCTCCGCTAAGATTGGCAAGCGGCAGCAGGATGCCTTTTACGTGCTTCAACTCTTCATACACATTCAGCTTGGTCTCGTTCTCTAATTGAGGCTTAGCAAATGTGAGGAAATCCGTGATGATTCCCGAAGCCCGATCCAGCTCCTTCAGCGCCAGGCCAAAATACTCCTTCTCCGCCTGTTTGGTGTTCTGTGCCAGCAGCTGCATGAAGCCGCGTGTCACTTGCAGTGGATTACGAACCTCGTGTGCTACTGAGGCGGCCAGCTCGCTGATGATCTCCATCTTCTCCGATCGCTGAAGCTCATTATTAAACATCTCCAGTTTCCTGGAATACTGCAGCACTTGCTCATGGCTGCGGACGAATTTACGGCCCAGCATGACGATCAAGGAGACAATCAGTCCGATAATGCCCCACTTCCATAAAAAGAAATGATATTCCCCGTCATGGTAATAAAAAGCCAGCAGATCTCCGAGCGTCGCTAACGCCATTATCCCAAAGCCTACAGAAAAGATATAAGCGTCCTTGTTCCGCTTGGATGCATACAGAATCGTAGTACCGACCAGCAGCAGCATCTGCAGGATAATCAGAATACCCAGGATCTTCACCGAAACCAAATAGTAGATCTCGTAAAATGAATGATGGCTGACCACATGGGCAACTAGAAATATCAGGCATATGACGGAATAGGCTATTTGAAATCTTCGGCAGTAGCGAATGACTCGATAGGGCCCGGGGCCATACATATTCTCAAAATAGTAATACAGCGCCGGCAGCACGGCGAAGAGTGAAATATCAAACACCGAGACCCACACGCTGCCTTGCTCTCCATAGAAAGTGTATAGGAACGGTGAATACGTAATAAGCATAGCCCCGCTTGCCAGAATAACCACGCTAAGCGACAGCCAGCTGGATACCGTATGCTTCGGGAGGAACAAGCAGCAAAAGAACATGACCACCGCAATAAACAGAAACGAGCTGCCCAATATGAAATCTTCCAGGTCCTTCTTGATAAAGTTTCCACGCAAATGCTCATATTCGCCAAGTATAATATCGCCTTCGATGCCTAACGTCATATCCTTTACGCCGTTCGTCCATATATAAACGGTCTTGCCGGCATCATCCGGATGGACCGGAAGCAGAAGAGAATGATTCGTGTACATATAGTCTCGCTTGGCTTCATACATCTGTTCATTCTCCAAGAAAGCCACAACATCCTGTCCCTTGATGCGGTCAATCATGATGGCCGAATGTTTCCAAGGGAGAGCAGGTAAAGTAAAACGATTCCATGCTGAATACACCCCATCTGACTCGGGGGGGCCCTTCTTGTCTGGTATTCCCGCCAACCAGCTTCTTCCCTGCAGGTTGACCGGCGAAACAACCTCCTGTTGTTCGTTATCCCACATAAACTGCCAATCGGATATCACGATTTGAGAACTCTTTGCGTCCGATTTTCCCGGTGATATGGTCGATATAATCAGCAGCAGCGGCACCACCAGCAGAAGCAGGAATATGGATTTGGGCATATCCTTCATCTAGTCAGCACCTCTAACCGTCTATAGTCAATAAAAGTCCGCATCTTCTCCGTCTTGCCGATTCGACAAACTTCGTGTTCATTTACAATCAATATAACATGAAACGTCTGTTCCGTTTGTAAATTTTTTATTACATACAGGCAAATGAAAAGGGATCGCCCTTAACCCTAAGGTTAAAAGCAATCCCTTACACCTCTAGTGTGTGGAGCTTGAAGCAAGGCCGACTTTATCAACCATCCGCTGACTTTCGTCGTTCAACCCCACGAGCCTGATGTCTTTACCCGCTTCCTTGTACTTATTCAATACCTTGGAAATAGCATTGGTGGCTGACTGATCCCATACATGGGATTTGGAAAAATCAATCACGACCTGCTCAGGGTCCTCATTTACGTCAAACAGGTTTACAAAATACATCATCGTTCCGAAAAATAACTGTCCCCGGATTTCGTATACCTTCGTACCGTTTGGCTGCACATGCGGTACGGCATGGATTTTTGCCATTTTCCAGCCGAAATTCAGCGCGCTTAATATAATTCCGATCATGACCCCGATGGCCAGATTATGCGTGGCCACCACGATGATTACCGTTGCCAGCATGACTATGGCATCACCTAGTGGTACACGATGAAGTGTGCGAAGCGATCCCCATTCAAATGTACCGATGGAAACCATAAACATGACCCCGACAAGCGCTGCCATCGGAATTTGTTTCACGACATCACCGAGCACAATGATCAGAAACAGCAGGAACACACCGGATACCAGCGTTGATAACCGGGTGCGACCGCCTGATTTGACATTAATCACTGTCTGTCCGATCATGGCGCAACCGGCCATGCCGCCGAAGAAACCAGTGATCACGTTGGAAACACCCTGCCCGCGGATTTCGCGGTTCTTGTCGCTGCCGGTCTCCGTCATCTCATCCACGAGTGACGCCGTCAGCAGCGATTCCGTCATCCCGACGACAGCAAGAGCCAGAGATATAGGCAATATCGTCATGATCATATCCAAACTGATGGTTACATTCGGAATGTGGAAGAACGGAAGAGCCTGCGTAATGTTGCCCATGTCGCCCACCGTTTGCACAGGAGCTTTGAACCACACCGCGATGATGGTCATCACAATGATGGCAACTAGCGCCGAAGGAACTGCTTTGGTAATCAGCGGCAGCAAGTAGATGATAAGCAGCGTTCCGATGACCATCAAGTACATGGGCCACGACTCGCCCTTGAAATTCGGAAGCTGGGCCAGAAATATGATGATGGCCAGCGAGTTCACGAATCCGGTGATGACCGGCTGGGGAACAAATGTAATAAACCGCCCGAATTTGAGCGCCCCCATCAACAATTGCAAAATACCTGTAAGAATGGTTGCCGCATACAAATACTCGATCCCGTGCATCGCCACGAGCGGCCCCATTAATGACGCCATGGCCCCTGTTGCTGCGGAGATCATGCCGGGACGGCCGCCAAAGAATGAAATACTGACTGCTATCACAAAAGAGGCATAGAGTCCAACCATGGGATCGACGCCAGCCATGATGGAGAATGCGATCGCTTCCGGTATGAGAGCGAACGCTACCGTCAATCCTGACAAAATATCCCTGCGCGAGTTGCCAAAGAAGCCTTGTTTAATCCATTGAAACAAAGTCCTGATCACTTCCTGTTCTATTATAGTGGTTTGACAATCCACTCTCAGGATTGTCCTGGTCCGATAATCACTTTTTCGATTATAACGGGATCATTTCAAAATTTCATTATTCAATTTAAGGAACCTATCCCACGATATCATTCATTTTCTCCCGTTTGTCTTGAATTACGTCCATTTTTCCAATTTAAAAATATTCATAATACGGCAAATGACAGGGAAAGATAAAACTTGTTTGGTTTATCATAACCTGAAAAGATCCAAGATTCATTCTTGATTCAGCGGGTAAAGTCGAAGTATAGAAACCTATTGTATTTGAACTCTTGGAAGGAGATGGACCCTATGCGAGACGAAAATAACCGCAATACGCTGGCAGATTTGACATATTTGGAATTCGAGGCCAAACGGAGAGTCGAGGATACGGACATGATTCCACAAGATGATCTGAGAGACGTCAACACCTACACGGAGCAAAGCCTAAGCAGCGAAGACGCGGACCACATCGCCTACGATCAGAATGAAGCTGCGCCTGCGGATGCGAAACCTGACGAACGTCTGAACCCGGATCACAGCGCCATCGATGCATGGGAAGCGACCGGTGCCGATCCCGATCAGCGGACCATTGCCGACGAGAGAAACTTTTCCTCCTCGGGGCTGGCCGAAGCAGACCGAATCGAACGGGATCGACCAGTCGATGAAACTTACATTCGCGATGTCGCAGATGATGTAACGAGTCGGGAATGGCGAGCTGTCGAAGGTGAGCCCCCTTCTCGCCCCGGAGACGAAATTATCGGCCAATATTCCGGCGATACAGAACGGCGGCTTGCAGCTGACGCTTCATTAACCGGCAGCGGAACTGCGTTTTTAAATCAGGACATTTTTACGAATTACCCGACCGAAGAAGATGAATACCAGCCGCTGGAGGATGTACCGGATGCGGACGCCATAGCGGCTAACAGCCCGGTGGACCCAGCCGCCCCGCCAACGGAACAGATGCACGGTACCGATCTACTAAACGGCAGCCATGGTGAGGACGACTAAACCTGCAAAACCCGCCTCTCCTAATAGGAAGGCGGGTTTTATACTTGTATGGGTTCGATCCTCTATTTTCCGAATATGATATCCAGCCAGCCGAGAAATGACATCCACAGCAGGATGCCGATCAAGGTACCCCATATGAGTGCTGTTAATATGTTTCCCTTTCTTTCCATGCCTATGCCTCCCATACAACATCTTTTATAGTAAAACAGTATGGGTCGAGCTATCAGTTCTTATACTAGCCAACCATTTCAAAGACTAGATTTGATAGGAGGAACAGCCGATGAAGAAGCATCCTGACGAGAACCCACGTTTAGTGACCGAACGCGACATTGATGAGGATTTTGGCCTGTTTGTCGAGGATTCATATCCGGACAGTATCCCGATACCCGACAGCATCAAACACGAGAAGCCGGATGGCAGTGAAACGAGCAACCGCGGAAACTCTTCATCTTCCTGATCCTTCACACCGGAAATGTAACCTCTACGTTCACCCAAGTCATACCTTCCAACATACACTACACCATACGACCCTGGAAGGATGATGCTGATATGAAAGGATTGCCGATCCATCCCTGCGGACATAAAATCACGCTGCAGCAGCGGCTGGCCTCTTTAACCGGTCATCTGGTAGAAGTCAACGCACCGAACACCGGTTTACAACCCGGACGTTTGCAGCGGGTATTCCCGAAAAATTTCATCAAGGTACAGGGCGAGCTCTTTGTGCCGTCCAGTCTCAACTCGGTTCGGGTATTTGATGTCAAGCCGCCGGGCAAAACGGTGCTGGTAGGCGTGCGGACCACCTTCTCTACCCGTGGTGCCTTTAACCGGATCCGTCTGGTCAGAATCGGAGCCGATTTTATTGAATTGCTCGCCAAGGATAAGAACCGTTCCCGGATTTTGCTCCCATTAAACAAAGTGGAGGGCATATTCCCGGTGAAGTAGAGACAGTTAAACGTTTTCCTTTTCCTCAAGCTTCCAGACTTGCGACAAGTCCGGAGGCTTATTTTTTGATTATGGATACTCAGGCAGGACCGACTCTGGCTTCTGTGACATTACGTCGATAACGTTTTCCTATAGATTATGTATACTCACCTTTTTCGATTTTCAGTACTTGTCCAACCTGTGCTAAAATATGATACAGATTAAATACTTAAGGCTTGATAAGGAATACAGGAGGAATCAATGATGTTGAAACGCAGAACACGCTGGATGCCCGCCCTATTCGTCATCCTGGCGCTGCTGCTCGTGATGACGGCATGCGGTCAGAATGACAAGGGAGCCGAAAGCGGCGCAGGCGGCGGAACGGGTTCGACGACCGGGGCAACAGCACCCGAAGCGGAACCGCCGAAGGAAACCGAGGTTAAGCAGAACGTGCCGGACCCGAACGCCAGCCACCCTATCGTTACCATTGAGATGGAGAACGGCAAAACGATAAAGCTTGAGCTTTATCCGGAGGTTGCGCCGAACACGGTGAACAATTTCATCTCCCTGGTGGAGCAAGGATTCTACGATGGGACAGGCTTTCACCGCGTCATCCCCGGCTTCATGATTCAGGGAGGCGACCCTGACGGTAACGGAACGGGGGGACCCGGCTACGCTATTCCCGGCGAATTTACGTCCAACGGCTTTCAGAATGACCTGAAGCATACGACAGGCGTATTATCGATGGCCCGGGCGCAGGATCCAAACTCCGCCGGATCGCAATTCTTCATCATGGTTGCGGATGCACCTTCGCTGGATGCTCAGTACGCATCCTTCGGAAAGGTGATCGAAGGAATGGAAACCGCAGAGGAGATCGTGGGTTTGGAGCGGGATCAAATGGACAAACCGCTTGAGGTTCCCGTCATGAAGAAAGTGACGGTTGATACGCTCGGCAAGGATTACCCGGATCCCAAGAAGCAGGAATAGCATCTCTTCGGACTAGCATTGCCTCGCAAGTTCATGGCATTGGCACACATCCCGGATCTCTTGTAAATACAGGCCATACCGGCAGGTTTAACGACACAACAAAACAAGACCCGTACGCTGAAATGAGCGTGCGGGTCTCTTTTTTAAGTTACAGCCTGTTGTCTCTTCTAGGAATGGGCCGGCTTCTCGATGACGTACAAGCAAGTGCTGTCAGGCAGCTTCACCGGCTTCCCATCTTCATCCATGAATTCGATTCGATCAGCCAATGCCTCGGCATATCCTTCCTGCAGATAATGCTGCTGCACGCGGATGATCGCCTCAGGACCTAGCGTCCTGCGTATACATTCCGCATACTGCGTAGGCGTAAAGTAGCCAAACTGCTCTTGCACTTCATGAACGTAAGCTTCAGCGCCCCAAGTATAGGTGTACAGGAACTCCATTGCATCGTTTACGGGCATGCGCACTTCCGCCTCGGCCAGCTGCTCGTATGATATGACCCGCCCTTTGAAATCCGAGGCATATCGGATCAGCCATTCCATACCGTCGGCCTCAAGAAAGCGGATCCTTCTCCAGGCATCCTCGGGCTCAGTCATAATCCCGTCACGGATGATGATGCGCCCCCCTGGAGCAAGCACGTCATAGGCACTGAGCAAGGCTGCCTCCACGGTTGCCGTATTGAAGCGTGAACCGTCCGTCTCAATGTACGAATACAACTCATGTAAGATTGAAGAGAAGATAACCGTATCCACACTCCCCGGCTCCACGTAATCCCTGAGGTTCAGCGCGTCCCCCTTCATCACTTCCCATGCTTTGTGCTCCAAACGTTTACGTTTCTCCAGCGCTTCAATCACGTTCGAGGAGATGTCGATCCCGACCGGACGAGCTTGCGGCAGCCGTTCCTCGATCAGGTCAAGCAGCACGCCGCCTCCGGGCCCGATATCCAGCACCGACGTTCCCGTAATATAATCCAGAATCACTTTTTTATAATCTCCCGTGCTGTTCATATCGCTCAAATAACTCTCTTCGTTATGAAATCTATCGTAGGCGTCGCGGCGAAGGCCGAATAGGTCGAACAGGAGCAGGACCGCTTTCTCATAGAGGGGCGATTTCTCCGCTTCGATGCAAAATTCAATTAGTTTCTCCGCTGCTTGCGAGAATTCGAAGGTAAAAAATATCGTATCCGGCAGCTCCGGCTTCCGTTCAATCCGGTGGCTCAGATGCGGGTTGGCCATCACCGACCCATGAAGGCAAGACGTCCAATCCGTTTGGCGCAAATATTGCTCAATCATTCTCTTCTTATATACGTTCAGCTTCTTGACGCCTTTGTAATCGTAATACATATCGTTCATCAGCGGCTCAAAGCTTAAGTGGTTCACCGAATCCGGTAGCAGCCGATCCCCCTGCCCCTCCGCAAGCGGCTGATCCATGTCCCGCTTCTCCGAATGGAGAGCAAGCAGGAGAACCTTCACGAATTCTTCCAACGAGAAATCCTGCAAGGCGGCTTCCACGTACCAGAGCGTCATATCCTGAAATCCATGCAGAACAGCTGGCAGATCACACTGCTCACGAATCCCATGAAGCTGCTTATCGAAGTCTTCTCCGCGGGCAATCGAAACGGATCGAAGACGGCGCAGCCGTTCCTCGTAAGTCCACCGATCCGGTACGGTCCCTTCAGCAAGATTCCGAATAAGCTGAGTTATTTCTTCCTGAACGGAATGCCAGAGCTCCTCCGATACGCCGCCGATGATGCAGTGATTCAAGGGGATTAGCAGCCGGATCAACTCCTCCGCGGTCAGCCGTCCTTCCTCCGTAAGCTTATGCAGCGGCAGATTCTCCTCAAAAGCGACTTCCCCGCGAATGTGTTGCCCGAGCAGTCCATGGGTAAGTATGAGTGTATGGACCATCTCCTCATGCGGAGACATGGTTCCGTTGCCGTCCCGGATATGTCTCTCGTATAACTGGGCAGACCCGATATTATGAAGGAACAAGTTCATACCCGACTGCTGCCAGCGAAGGCGATCCCGCATCGTTCCGCCCTTGGCCGTTTCCGCCCACACCAGTACTTCTTCCAGCAGTTCTTTGATCCAATAGGAAACAGGCAGCGAATCCAGTATCTTCAATGTACGTTCTACATAATCGAGCACGGGGTTGGCATGTGCCAATTGGCCAATGGACGTAATCCGTTCCAGATTCACGATTCGTTCTTCGGCTGATACCAGTTTCATTAACCATGGATACCTCTTGGCAGCCGCTTCATCCCCCTGCCGAAAAGCGGTTATGATATCCAGCGCGTGCAGCATAGATTGTTCCTCCACTTCCTGAAATAATAATGAACACGTTACGTTTTTTCGCTGCTACGATTATAACAAATTCCTGTCGATGGAATGCAAGCATTTGGTAGTAGCCGATGCTACAGGGTATACTGGTCAACGAAACCATATTTTTTATTGATGTGAAGGAGTGAGTGTACATGAGCCTGAAAAATAAAACAGCCCTCATCACGGGTGCAGGCAAAGGGATTGGACGCGCTCTGGCGATTGCTCTTGCCAAGGAAGGCGTGCACGTTGGGCTTGTCGCCCGTACGGCAGCTGATCTGGAGCCGCTGAGCGCCCTGGTTGCTGAACAATATGGTGTCAGAGCCGTGGCTGCAGTTGCCGACGTTTCCGTGCAGAGCGAGGCAGAGGCTGCGTTTGCAGCGGTAAACATGGAGCTCGGATCGGTAGACATTCTGATTAACAATGCGGGCATTGCCCAGTTCGGCAATCTGCTGGAAATGGAACCTGAAGCCTGGAAACGTATCGTTGACGTAAATCTGATGGGGACTTACTACATGACGCGCGCAGCGCTGCCCGGCATGATTGAGCATAACATGGGCGATATCATCAACATCTCTTCTACGGCCGGAGAGCGCGGATTCGCCACTGGCTCTGCCTATAACGCTTCTAAATTTGCCGTTATGGGACTGACCGAAGCCGTGCTCCAGGAGGTCCGCAAACACAACATTCGGGTGACCGCACTGACCCCAAGCACCGTGAACACGGATCTTGCCGTCAATGCCGGCCTGAAGATCGGGGACGAGGACCGGATGATGCAGCCGGAAGACGTAGCTGAGCTTGTGCTCGCTGCACTGAAGCTGCCGCAGCGGGTATTTGTCAAATCCGCCGGGATTTGGACAACCAACCCGCAATAATGGCGCGTCGACAGACGCACCTATTGCTACAGCCATTCAAGGGTGTTCCCTGGTCATCGGCCAAGGGAGCACCCTTTTTGCGTACAGCCTGGATATAAAGCGACCGTAACGCGGACAGCAACAATTGTTCTTTTTTCCATACGGAATCAAGTGTCAACAATCCGTTGTCATGATATAATGACATGGCGTCATACGACAGCCAGATAGTTACCTTAAGCTACACTCATGGAAAGAAGATGACAACAGCATGATCGCTGACATTTTACTAGAAGTGGTACTTCCCATCTTTGTCCTGATAGGTTTTGGCATCATTATGCAATATGCCTTCAAACTCGATTTGTACACACTCGCCAAAATCAACTTTTACTACATTACGCCTGCAGCGGTATTTATGAGTATGTACGAATCCAAAATGTCACCGCAGCTCCTGGGCATGGTGGCCTTATTCTATGCGCTCTATATCGGCGTGCTCTACGTGATCAGCATGCTGGTTGCCAAGCAGCGCAAATTCAATCGGGGGATGAGAGCTGCTTTTACCAACAGCCTTCTGCTCGATAATTCGGGAAACTACGGCCTTCCGATCAATGATCTGGCCTTCAAGGGAGACCCGATGGCCGGCTCGGTACAAGCGCTCATCATGTCTTTTCAGAGCCTCCTTACGTTCACGTACGGAGTTATTTCCATTCAGGGAGCCAAGACGGAAGGATTATACAAACAGGCCATCATCGGATTTCTAAAAATGCCCGTTCCTTATGCCCTCGTCATCGGCATTGTGCTGCATGCCCTGGCGTTGCCGCTCCCGGTCTTTATCTCACAGCCGCTGATGTATGCGGACCAATCCATGGTCGCGATCGCCCTGCTGACGCTTGGCGCACAGATCATTAAATATCCGCTCCGCCTGCGCCGGCTCGATGTTTACCTCAGCGTTCTGCTGCGTCTGCTGGTTGCGCCAGCCATCGGCATTCTGATCGTGCTGCTGCTCGGGCTAAAAGGCGTTCCGGCTCAAGCGCTGATCATTGCTTCAGGCATGCCGGTTGGCGTAAATTCATCCATTTTGGCGGAAGAATATCAGAATGAGCCTGATTTTGCTGCACAAACTGTCCTTATATCGACCATACTAAACGTAATTACAATTACCGGCTTAATTACATTAGCCAAATTTGTAGCTTAACGCTAACTCATCTCTGCTAGGAGGAATTTACATATGAATTTTGATCTTGCAATAGACCGAACCTGTACCGACTGTCAGAAGTGGGACAATGTTCCCACCATCTTCGGCGTGCCGGATGCGCTTCCGATGTGGGTGGCTGACATGGACTTTGCCGCTCCTCCCGCCGTTGTAAAGGCGCTCCATCAACGGGTGGAGCATGGTGTATTTGGATATACGTTCCCTTCCGACTCTTACCGTGAAGCGATATGCGACTGGATGGAGAAACGCCACAGCTGGAGTATTCAGCAGGAGTGGATTCAATTCTGTCCGGGTGTCGTTCCGGCACTCAGCCTGATCGTGGATGCGTTCACCGAGCCGGGCGATCAAGTCGTCATCCAGACGCCGGTCTATCCGCCGTTCTATAGCGTCGTTCAAGACCATGGCCGTGAGCTGGTGCATAATCCGCTGCTTCGAAGTGAGGACGGCGATTACTCGATGGATTTCGAAGACTTGGAGAAGAGCTTTTCTACAGGCAAAATCAAAATGCTCATTCTGTGCAGTCCGCACAACCCGGTGGGCCGGGTGTGGAGCAGAACAGAATTAGAGCGACTGGCTTCTCTCTGCCAGCAATACGATGTGCTTGTCGTATCCGATGAAATCCATGCGGATCTGGTGTTTGAATCCGGGGCGCATACGCCATTCGCTGCTCTGTCCGAGGATGCCGCAGAGCGTTCCATCATCTGCACCGCGCCAAGCAAGACATTTAATATCGCCGGTCTGAACACGGCAAACATTATCATTTCGAATGCGCAGCTGCGCAGCAAATTCCGCAAAATACTGAACCGTTACGCCATCGGCTCCATTACGCCGATGGGCGCCGCCGCCACCGAGGCCGCTTACCGTGAGGGCGAACCTTGGCTGGATGAACTCCTGGTTTATATCCGCGGGAACATGGAGCTGGTTGCGAATTACGCACAGGAGCATCTGCCCGAGCTGAAGGTGGTTATACCGGAGGCTACTTACCTGCTGTGGATTGATTTCCGTGGAATGGGCATGTCCCACGAGGACTTAAATCGCTTCCTGGTTCAAGAGGCGAAGCTTGGATTAAACAGCGGGGCGGCCTTCGGGAAGGAAGGCGAAGGTTTCATGCGCATGAACCTGGCTTGCACGCGCGCCACCGTCCATGAGGCGTTGTCTCGTCTGCATAATGCTGTCGAGGAATGGCGGAAAGCCTAAGGACATAAACTCAATCGCAAAAGGAGCCGCGCTATACGCGCAGCTCCTTTTTATTGCTTGCAAAATTTCGAACCCTGCCTAAACCTGTTATCCTGTTCCGTCCCTCCGATCGAGCAGTCTCACATCAAACTTCCGTTGTCGTCGGTACCGGAAGTCAGCCCCTCAATCGTTACGGCTCCATTCAGACTGTCGCCGGCCACCTGTCCCCGCTCCATCTGATAACCTGCGTCCAGCATCGAGCCGTCCAGCTGATGAAGCTGCTGGCTGACTTGGTCCATCTGCTGGAACAGCTGACGATGTCGATAAGCTTCGGCGTACCCGCTCTGCTGCGCAGTCTCGTCCATTTGCTCGAATGCCGTTTTGTTCTCGCCCAGCACCTGACGGTACTGCTCCGCTATAGATGTTCGGATATCCTGCACTGCGTTCATCATCCCATGCAAGACCATTCGGCAATTCACCAGCTCCTGCCGGACGGCAGAAGAAGTTTCAGGCGTAACCCCTGCCTGGGCGCTTTGAAGCTCGGCTTGGATATGGCTTAGCTCACTTACGATCATCCCGACTTCGCTCATTCCCCCGTTTTGCGCTGCAGCGGTCAATTGGCCCGATAGCTGGTTGAGTCTCATCGACATATTTTGAATGTTGCTCATTGCAATTCCCCCTTTTCCGGATAGCGTACATGTTTATGAATAGGATGCGATAAACCATGGATTGCTATTCATGTCGATATCTGGTCAGGGGGTCCCGTCTGTTGGAATACGGGACGGGATGCCGATATAATAGAGTAAGCCATCATATGAAAGTAGGTAGATTATAGAGTCCTCATGATCAAACGCAAAAAAACGACACTGTTCCTGATTGCTGCCTTATTACTCGCCATATTTTATATGCAGCTGCAAACCTCCATACCGGGATTCATCAACGATCTCGATTTTGATTTTAACAGTAAAGAAACACCTGAAGTCACCCAGCTCCACCCCTATGTATTACAGCAAAAAAATGAGCTTGTCCGCCTCACCAAGAAAAAAGGAATCACGATCATCATAACGGACGGTTACCGCAGCCATGAAGAGCAGACCCGCATCTACAATCAGGGGCGCAGCACTGAGGGCGACATCGTGACGAATGCCAAGGCCGGAGAATCCCTCCACAACTATGGACTTGCGATTGATTTTGCGCTAAGGCTAAAGGATGGAAGCGTCATCTGGGATATGGAATATGACGGGAACGGAAACGGCAAGGCTGACTGGATGGAAGTTGTGGAAATTGCCAAAGATTTAGGCTTCCAGTGGGGCGGCGATTGGGCCAACTTCCCGGATTATCCGCATCTGCAGATCGATTTTGGACTGACGATCCGTGATTTAAAACGGGGTAAACTCCCTCCCATGGACGCTTCCGAGACTTTGGAGGCAAAGTGAACGGCTAAGCAGCGCATGTCCGTCAAACCTTACGCATCACCTTTTAGATTAATGCCGACCAGATCGTTCTGGTCGGCATTTTTGACGTTGTTCTCTACCAAAACTTTTGATGATTCGTGATATCCAACTAAATGCTTGACATTCGATTCACCTTTTGGTTATATAGTCATATATATGAGTATATAACCTTAACAGGACATGAAGGCAAGGCGGTGATTCTTATTGAGCGGTACCGTACACCCAGATAATAAGCCCCTGTTCATCCAGATCAAGGAGAAGATCGAGGACCAGATCGTGAATGATCTACTGCTTGAAGGTGAACAGGTTCCTTCCACGACGCAGCTCTCCCAATTTTACAAAATCAATCACATCACGGTATTAAAGGGCATCAACCTGCTGGTTGATTCCGGACTCATCTATAAAAAGCGAGGTGTCGGCATGTTTGTTGCAGAGGGGGCCAAGGAAATGCTGCTCCAGACCCGAAAGAGTGCATTTGCGGAACATTATGTGGTGCCTATGGTACAGGAAGCAGACAAACTCGGCTTATCCACGGATGAGCTTTTTCAAATCATAACCCAGTTAAAAGGAAGTGACGTCCATGAATCTTGATATTCAGTTTGATCGCCTATCGGTGGTATATGGTGACCTCGAAGCCGTCCGCAATGTTTCGCTGCATCTCCCGGCCGGCAAAATTTATGGTCTCTTGGGGCGGAACGGAGCAGGCAAAACCTCGCTTCTGTCTGTTCTTGCTTCATTTCGTGAACCCTCATCGGGATCGGTTACGGTCGGCGGTGAGCAGCCGTTTGAAAATGCAAAAATCATGAAGGAGGTCTCCTTCATCTACGATATCGACTATAAAGACGAGACCGACAAGGTCAAGGCAGCGATTGAATCGGTAGCCAGACACCGGCCCCATTTCGATACCGGATATGCCCTTGAGCTTGCACGCAAATTCAATTTGCCCTTGGATAAACAGTTGAAGCAGCTTTCCAAAGGGATGCAATCCGCTTTTAACGTATGCATCGGCCTTGCCAGCCGCTCGCCGGTGACCATATTGGATGAGGTTTATCTCGGCATGGATGCGCCGTCACGCGAAATTTTTTACCGGGAGCTGCTGGAAGACCAGGAGCGCCATCCCCGTACATTCATTCTCTCCACCCACCTGGTTTCGGAGATGGATTATCTGTTCGAAGAAGTCATTATCATTCACAAAGGCCAGTTCGTGCTGCAAGACGATTATGAAAGCCTCACATCCCGAGGCGTTTCCATTACGGGCCCGGCGGCAAAGGTAGATGAATACATCCAGGGTATGAAGGTGCTGAACGTGCAGCAGCTCGGTTCTACCAAAGCCGTCATGGTCTATGGAGAATTAGGCGAGGAAGCCCAGCTGGCCGCACATCGGGCGAGACTTGAGATCGGGCCGATCTCACTCCAGGACTTGTTTATCCATCTGACGGGGGAGGAATATTCCGCATGAAAAAAACGTCATCTGCCGTAACCAGAGTTTCGACGGACATGTTTATTCAGCAAGGCAGCTGGTCCTTGGGTTTTCTATTTGTTGTGCTGCTGATCTATATTGGAGTCGGCATCGGTACCAGCATGGGTGTCAATGTTCGCGAAGGAATCGCAGAGGAGGACTTCTTCTCTATCACTTACCGTTCAACCAAAGGATTTATGCTCGTCATCGGCATCATTTCGGCCTACGGCTTTCTGAGCTATTATGTAAGAAACGGGATTACGCGCAGGGATTTCTTTAAAGGAGCCGCATTGGCGGCCGTCTATCTATCATTGGCCTTTCCCATCGTGGTGGGTCTGATCAATTGGATCATCGGGATGGTTACCTCCCATGATGCCAGCAGCACCTTGATGCAGAAGCTCGATAACAACTGGCTGCTGATACTTGTCTCCTACGGCGTCCAAATTTTTATCTACTATCTGATGGGATGGATGATTGGATCCGGATTTTACCGGTTTGGCTGGATTCGCGGCTTGGGGTGGATCGCCTTAGCCCTCGTGTTGATCGCCTTCATGGATGCATTATGGCAATTCGAGCTGGCTTCCATATGGGAACAGTGGCTGCCGGTCACGACTGAATTTTCCGTTACGCTGCCGGTCTCTCTTGCAGGCTCCCTGATCGTCATCCTGATTGCGCTTATTCTGATTCGGCTGATCACGCGAAGAGTTACGATCAAAATGTAACATGTACGCCAAAATGGCTGATTCACGGGTAGCAGCATATCTACTCCGGAATCAGCCATTTATCATTTACATCGCTTTGAATTAAGCAGCGCTGCTCTTCTTTTTATTATAAATATCGAAGGCTACCGCCGCGAGAAGAACCAGACCCTTGATGCCTTGCTGCCAGTCGATGCCAAGACCCACCAGCGACATCCCGTTATTAAGCACGCCCATGACAAGACCGCCGATGATGGCGCCAAAGACCGTACCGATCCCGCCGGTGGCCGATGCGCCGCCGATGAAACTCGCCGCGATGGCATCCAGTTCAAAGTTCGTGCCGGCTCTTGGCGTCGCCGCGTTCAAGCGGGCGGCAAAGATCAACCCGGAGATCGCTGCCATTACGCCCATATTAACGAATACCCAGAACGTGACCTTCTTGGTTTTCACGCCGGACAGCCCCGCCGCCTTCTCGTTGCCGCCGAGCGCATAAATATGACGGCCCATCACGGTTTTGTTCATCACGAAGGAATAGATGATGATCAGCACCAACAGCAGAATCAGAATGTTCGGGAGGCCGGCATAACTGGCCAGCATGAACGTAAAGGCATTGATCACCGCTGCAATTAGGATAAGCTTCAAGAGGAACAAGCCGTTTGGCAGAACTTCGAAGTTGTATTTTTTATGCGATTTTCGCTCGCGAAGCTCATTGATCAGGAAAATAACCGTAAAGACGATGCCCGCCAGAATGGCGATCAGATTGGTGCCGGTATTGCCGAAGTCCGGGATAAAGCCGGAGCTCAGCTTCTGGAAGCCTCCCGGAAACGGCGCAATGGATTGGCCCTCCAGCACGATCATGGTTAGACCGCGGAACAAGAGCATGCCCGCCAGGGTTACGATAAAAGCCGGTATTTTCACATAAGCCACCCAGAATCCCTGCCAAGCTCCGATCAGACCGCCGACGATCAAGGATACGATGACGGCAATGACGGGATGCAGCTGCATATCGACCATCATGATCGCTGCAACCGCACCGACGAACGCGGCTACCGAACCGACCGACAAATCGATATGACCCGTAATAATGACAAGCACCATGCCGATGGCTAATACGAGGATGTAGCTGTTCTGGAGAATCAGGTTCGTGATGTTGATCGGCTCCAGCAGAAGTCCGCCCGTAATGATCTGGAAAAATATCATAATGACAACAAGGGCGATAATCATCCCGTATTGGCGGATGTTGTTTTTGAACATTTTTTTGAGTGTCTCCATCTTAAGCCCCTCCATTCTTGGTCATGTATCTCATCAAGGTTTCCTGCGAAGCCTGCTCTCTGCTAACTTCTCCGGTCAGCCGTCCCGCGCTCATGACATAAATCCGGTCGCAGATCCCTATAATCTCCGGCAGCTCCGAGGAAATGACAAGCACGCCCTTGCCCTCATCCGCCAGCTGGTTAATGATCGCGTAAATCTCGTATTTGGCCCCAACGTCAATCCCCCGCGTCGGCTCATCCAGGATAAGAATGTCCGGCTCGGCATATATCCATTTACTCAAGACAACCTTCTGCTGGTTCCCCCCGCTGAGGTTTCCCGTCTTCTGGAGAATGTTCGGCGTTTTGATTTTCAGCTTCTTCCGCATATCCTCCGCCACGAGGATTTCTTCCCGTTCATCAATGACCATGTTCTTTGCCAGCTTGGACAGTCCGGTCAGCGAGATGTTACGTTTGATATCGTCCATGAGAATCAACCCGTATTCCTTGCGGTCCTCGGTCACGTAAGCAAAGCCGTTTTCAATCGCCTCGGTAATAGATTGATTCCGGATTTCCTTCCCGTCTTTGCGCAATGTTCCTGTAATATTCCTGCCGTATGCCTTACCGAAAATACTCATCGCAAGCTCGGTCCGGCCGGAACCCATCAGCCCGGCAATGCCCACGATTTCCCCCCGGCGGATATTCATATTAACTTTATCAATTACTTTGCGGCTTGCTTGCTGCTCGTGATACACCGTCCAATCCTTAATCTCCAGAATGACTTCCCCGATTTTTGGTGTCCGCTCCGGATAGCGGTTCGTCAAATCCCGGCCGACCATGCCGCGGATGATCCGGTCCTCGTTCACCTCGCCGCCTCTCATATCGAGCGTTTCGATGGTCTGACCATCGCGCAGAATCGTAATGGAGTCCGATACCTTTGACACCTCGTTCAATTTATGGGAGATCAGGATGCAGGAGATTCCCTGCTTCTTGAATTCCAGCATCAGCTCAAGCAGGTTCTCGCTGTCGTCCTCGTTGAGCGCTGCCGTCGGTTCGTCCAGAATAAGCAGCTTCACCTTCTTCGATAAGGCCTTCGCGATTTCGACCAGCTGCTGCTTGCCGACGCCAATGCTGCCGACCTGCGTGTTTGGGTTTTCGCTGAGTCCCACCTTATCCAGCAGCTCTTTAGCTCCGATCATCGTCTCGTTCCAGTTCATAATGCCCTTCTCTGCGCGCTCGTTCCCCAAGTAAATGTTCTCGGCAATCGACAGATACGGGATCAACGCAAGCTCCTGATGGATGATGACGATGCCCAGGACTTCACTTTGCTTAATATCTTTAAATTGGCAGACGCTGCCTTTGAACAAAATATCTCCCTCATACGAGCCGTGTGGATACACGCCGCTCAGCACTTTCATCAGCGTGGATTTGCCCGCTCCGTTCTCCCCGCACAGGGAGTGGATTTCGCCTTCGCGAACTTTCAGGTTCACGTTATCCAGCGCCTTCACCCCGGGAAACGCTTTCGTAATATTCCGCATTTCAAGAATGTACTCTGACATCTGGCTTCACCTTCCTATCGTTTCGTGTTCGCTGCCTAAAGGCTATTTCAATCCGATTTCTTCCTTGGAATAATAGCCCGTCTCCACAACCTCTTTCTCCACGTTGGAAGCATCAACGGATACGGGCGGGAGCAGATAGGCTGGCACGACCTTGATGCCGTTATCGTACGATTCCGTATCGTTGACCTCGGCCTCTTCTCCCTTCAGCACGCTCTCCGCCATCTTGACCGCTTGTTCGGCGAGCTGGCGCGTGTCCTTGAACACCGTCTGCGTTTGCTCTCCGGCCACGATCGATTTAATGGAAGCTAGCTCCGCATCCTGACCCGTGATGATCGGCAGCGGCTTGGCCGCCGTCCCGTAGCCTACGCCCTTGAGCGAAGAGATAATGCCGATGCTGATCCCGTCGTAGGGCGACAGCACCGCATCCAAATTTTCGCTCGAATAGTTGGCACTGATCAGGTTATCCATCCGCGACTGGGCCAAAGCCCCATCCCAGCGCAGGGTCGCAATCTGGGCCATCGTAGTCTGCTTGCTCCGAACCACAAGCTTGCCTGAATCCATGTAAGGCTTCAGCACGGACATCGCGCCGTCATAGAAGAAGTAAGCATTGTTATCGTCCGGCGATCCGCCGAACAGCTCGATATTGAACGGCCCCTTCCCTTCCTTCAGGCCAAGCTTCTCTTCAATATAAGATGCTTGCTGAACACCGACCTGGAAATTGTCGAAGGTGGCATAATAACTTAAATGCTCGGTATTTCGAATTAACCGGTCATAAGCGATAACCTTAATTCCCTGATCATGAGCCTTCTTGATCACGTCTGTCAGCGTATTGCCGTCAATGGAAGCAATGACGATGACGTCGACCCCTTTCGTAATCATGTTCTCGATTTGGGAAATCTGGTTTTCAATCACGTCCTCGGCGAATTGAAGATCGGTTTTATATCCCTTTTCCTGAAACAGCCGCTCCATGTTCTTTCCGTCAGCCACCCAGCGTTCGGATGATTTCGTTGGCATCGCAAGGCCGACGTATCCCTTCTCAGCATCGCCGGTTTGGCTTTCGGCGAGGTTGCAGGCCGTCAGGGCCAAGAGCAGCACCGCGATCAGCAATCCTGGCAATCCTCTCTTCATCGGTAGTTCCCCTTTCCGAAAAATGGAATCGAGAGCGCTTACAACCGAAGGTTCGAAAAGCCTCTCTGTACTACAAAGGATACCTCCCAACGGGTGGAGGGGTCTTTCCACGAAAACAACCTTTTTTATAATTTTCATACTTTTGTTGTTTGGAATTCGCGCGAGTGTGTACATGGCTGCTTAACGTCCCGGCTCCGTACACAGCATGTCTCAAGCGGTTGCCTGCATAAAAAAAGCCTCTGTTTAGTTGGTTATCCCAACAAAACAGAGGCTATCGCCTTAACTCAACCGCTTATTCTTCCTGAACCGTCGCCCCTTTGCGGTACCGGTTCGGCGATACCCCCATCACCTTCTTAAAAGCCGTGCTGAAATAATGCTGGCTGTCATACCCGACCCGCTCCGCGATGTCCAGGATGCTAAGCTCGGTGGAGTTGAGCAGCTGGATTGCTTTCTGAATCCTCGTCTGGGTCATGAGCGTGATAAAAGACGTGCCCAGTTCTTTCTTTAGCGTCCGGCTCAGATAGACGGGCGAAACCTGCAAGGCATGGGCAAAGGATTCCAGCGTCAGCTCCCGAACGGCATACTGCTCCTGAATGAGCTGGCGAGCCCGCCGTACCAGCGGAGAGAGCTGCGCCTCCTTGAACACCCCTTCCCGGCAAGCCTCATAGGCGGCTGCAACCGCGCCGTCCGCTTCTTCCGAAACAGGCTCCAGATGTACATTCACAGCCAGCTTTAAGTACTTGTGGATCAGCTGCTCGGCATCGGCCGCAATGTTCGAATCCGCTACTCCCCAGCAGCAGATGCCGATCCATCCGGTGTGATCCCGGAACAAAACGCAGGGCGCGGGATGAAACAGTTCAGCGATTATATTTTCCATCGCGAACAGATACAGCTGCCGGTCGCTTTCTTTCATCAAAGGCTGCGGAGCCGTCATCTCCGTCCATCTGGCGATGCCGATCCGGGATGGACGGCAAGGCGGCAGTCCCAGGAATTCCAGCTGCTCGAGCGCCTCCTCCTCATCCAGCAGGCCATGTATCCATTCGAGGCAGAACCGTTCCCGCAGCAGCGGAATGTTCTTCTCGATTTGCTCGGACGCCTTCTTAAGATAGTTCTCCTGGATTTGATGGTCGTTCAGCTCATCCCGAACGCTGCCCAGCACCTGGATCAGGTGATCCGCATTCACCGGCTTCAATATATAATCCTTAACCCCGAGCCGGATCGCTTCCTGCGCATAAGCAAATTCGTCATGGCCAGTAATAATGACGAACCGGCATTCGGGACGTTCTTCCTTCATCCGCTTCATAAGCCCGATGCCGTCCAGGAACGGCATATTCATATCGACCAGCATAATGTCAATCGGTTGGTTGAGCGCAAGCTCCAGCGCCTCTTCGCCATCCTCCGCTTCGGCAGCCACCTCCATGCCGAGTCCCTCCCAGTCGACCGCATCCCGAATGCCTTCGCGGATAATCGGCTCATCGTCGGCAATCAAGACTTGATACGCTTTCTTCATAACCTGTCTCTCCCATCATGATCGGAGGACGAAGGAACGGCATGCACCAGCGGGTGCGTAATCACTACCGTGGTTCCCTCGTTCTCTGTACTGTCAATCGTGATTCCGTACTCATCGCCGAACGTTAGCTTGATACGTGCCTGCACATTCAGCATGCCGTAGCTTCGGCTTCCGTCCAGCCCTTCTCCCGGCGTCGCCTCCATGGCCGTTACCGGGTCGGCAAGCTGTTTGCGAAGCGCCTCCAGCCGATCAGAAGACATGCCGGCCCCATTATCCTGGACGCTAAGGAGAAGAACGTCTCCGTTCACCTCGGCTTTGATGACAATTCGCCCAGGCCCTCTACGGGCCTTAATGCCGTGGTATATCGCGTTTTCCACGATCGGCTGCAGTAAGAGCTTCAGCACGTACAATTTCTCAGCCTCTGGCGAAAGCTCCATCTCAACCTGCAGCCTGTCGCGGTAACGCGTTTTCTGTATTTGCAGGTAACTGCTGATATGCGTCCATTCGTCGGACATGGGAATGATATCATCCCCTTTGCTGAGCCCGATCCGAAACAGCCGCGACAAGGATTCCACCAGATTCGATACATCGTCCGCCCCTTTCTTGCGGGCCATCCAATGAATCGTATCCAGTGTGTTGTACAGAAAATGCGGCTTAATGTGAGCCTGCAGGCTGCGCAGCTCCGCTTCGCGCTTCTGCTTTTCCCGCAGCTCGCTCAGCTTCATCAGCTTTCGAATCTGCAGAAGCATGCGGTTAAAGCTGCGGCCGAGCATACCCACCTCATCCTGCCGGTTTCCCCAGTAACGGGTCGTCAAATCCCCGGATTCGGCTTTTTGCATGAAGGACATGAGCTGCCAGATCGGTCTGGATATCGACTGTGAAAGCGTATAGGATGCCGCAACCCCAAACAAACACACCACAAACAAGAAACAAATCATATAAAAACGAATCTCCCGGACCTCATACACCGATTCGCTGGTTGGAAATACGCCGATCGTCCGCCAGCCGGTAAATGAGGAGGTGCCGTATATCAATTGCAGACGCTCCCCGTTCACCTCGCGGATCAAGGCGCCGCTGTCCTCTTCCGGAAACCACGAGGGGGGAATGGACGGAATGATGGAATCCTCCGGAGCATAGATGCTGGAGCCGCCGGCCTCTGCCACCATCAAATATCCGCTTTTTCCAAGCGTGACATCCCGGACCGCTCTCGCGACTGCCCGCAGCTTCAAATCGATCAATACCGCACCGGTTACTTCCCTCGTATCCGGATCCACAATCGAGCGAACGACCGATACCAGCTCCTCGTTGCCGTAATGAACATGGGTGGTGACATTACGCTCTGCCGGATGGCCAAGCACGGTAAAAATCCCTTCATTTAAAACAGCCTCGCGGTACCATTCTTCCTCCGTCAAACTTGCCGGACTGCGTGCGTACATTTCGTTACTGATATACTCTCCCTCGCGATTGACCAGAAGAATAGAGGCGATTTCCGGGTACAGCGTCGTGAAGCCTTGAAGGTACCGCTTAATCTCATAATTCTCCGTATTGTCCTGCTTGACCGAGGCGGTTCGCGGGCCGGAATCACCCGTATCTTCGGTTCCAACGGCTGGCTTGTCCCCTTGAATTTCCCCATTCAGAAATCGTTCCGTGCGCGGGTCAAATCCGATCAAATACGTAATGTTCTGGAGATTCTCCATATCATTGTCCAGGGTCTGATTGACCTTTCCGATCAATTGAATGGTGTTCGAGGTTACCTGCTGATCCACAATGCGGTTAACCGTCCAATTGACGAGGACACTCAGCGCGATTGAGGGCAGGATGCCAACCATGAGGAACAAAATGACGAGCTTGTATCTCAGCGGCAAATCCCCGAACCGCAGCCACCGCGACATGCCTTCGCGCCAGGATTCCGCTCTGTTTCTATTTTGCATAATAATCATTCACATTCTCTCGGGTCACAATGGAAATCCCGGTGTCCACCCTTGTCGGAAGCGGAGATACGTCATTGCCGAGCGTCGGGGCCGGTACGGTAAGACCATGATGCAGATGAAACAAATACTGCAAGGACCAATAGCCCATATTCCACGTCCCCTGGGCGATCGTTGCCGCGATGGTTCCATCGGAAATCCGGTCCAGCGTTCCTTTATTCGTATCGAATCCGATGATGGTAATTCGGTTTGCTTTATCCGCGCCGATCACGGCATCTGCCACGCCCATTCCGCCGATGGCCTCCGTTACGAAGATCCCTTTGAGATCCGGGTGCTTATCCAGCATGTCGGCAGCAGCCTCTTTGGCAACGAGGGTATCCCCTTTGCCTTCCCTGATCTCCACCACGGACATGCCGGGATATCGCTGCTCTAAAGTGTCCCTGAAGCCTTCGGAACGGTCATCATGATTCTGCTGCCCGGGCTGGGTAACAATCCCGATCTCCCCTTCCCGGCCGAGAAGCTGCGCCATTTTGTCCGCGGCCGCAACGCCAGCGTTGTAATTGTTGGTTGCCAGGAACGAATAGGCCTTACTGTCAGGCGCATCCGCATCGAACAGCACGACGGGGATCCCGGCATCCACGGCTTTATTAATTGTCGACGTCAGCGCTTTGGAATCGATGGCCGACAGGGCGATACCGGCAGGCTTTTTGGCAATCACTTGTTCCAGAACAGTGATCTGTTCCTCCACGTCGTATTGTGTAGAGCCGCGATAATCGACAGTTACGCCTAGCGCATCCCCTCCATCCTCGAAGCCCTTCAGAATATTTTTCCAGTATTCCATACCGGATTGAAAAGTCACCATAACATAATTCTCACCCATGCTGCCGTGCAGGCCGCCCTCCTCCCAAGCGGAAGAACGCTTGTCCTCCAGCCTGTACATGAAGACATAGGTGAAAAAAGCCAATAGAAGCGCACCGTACACCAGCATCATCTTCTTCATGAATAAGTCCCCCGATCCTTGATCCTTCGTTCGCCATCTTCAGTTGCAATCGGTTACATAACGTATAATGAATATACTGCAATTCTTTGAAAAAGATCAAACCCTTGCTAAAATTTGGCTATGGCCGGCAGCAAAAAACAGACCGTCCACAGTTAAACCTAACCATGTTGCAGCCTGTTTCTGATATGTTAATTATCTTATTTTTGTACATTGAATTTCATTGCCTTATGTAGCCCGCTTAGCTGGATAAATGCTGATACCGTGCATAAATAAACTCACCACGTGACGCGCAAGATCCTCAGGAGTCCGCTTGCCTGTCAGAAGCTGCTGCGAGGTCAGTCTTTCAATGACACCGACCAAGCACTCCGCAACGATATGCATATCGGATTCACCGTCAAAATACCCGTCCCGCTGCTCAGCTTTCAGATTTTGCTCAATCATGGCTGCCATTTCCGACTTTACGATCACCGCGTCATCCCCAATAAAAAAACCGATTTGCGTCAGATCCGGGTCTTTGCCAAGAAAGGCGAACAACCCTGTCAGTACGCTCTGCAAACGGCCGGTCACATGATTCTCATCGATTCCACTTTCCAATCTGCTGCCCTCGAGCAGGATCTTGAGCTCAGCTCGAAATTTCTCCACCAGCTCCTTGAACACGGCTTCTTTGCTCTCAAAATACAAATAGAATGACGGCTGCGTCAATCCAGCCCGAGAAACGATGGTGCTGATCTTGGTCTGATGGTATCCTGACTTTGCAAATTCATTAGCAGCGACAATCAGTAGTCTAGCCCGGCTTTCTTGTCCGTTCGCACCCTTCTTACGCAAAGCTATCCAACCTCCGAATCTACTCATGATGTATGTAAGTTACCGTCCATTATACTCTATATCGGAAAGTTGCTGCTACAGATAAAGTCCAGTCTTAACATGCACGAGACTTTACATCGCCACAAGAACGTTATAACGTAAAAGGATAACGATGTTTATCGTTACAGCTAAGAAGGAGATAAATAACATGCAGAAACATACCCCATCCAACTCGGTGGATATAACCGAGTCACATAACTCGCAAGACCCGTCATCCACACGCGTACTTATTGTCACGGCGGTCGATGCTGAAAAAGAAGCCGTGCAGCGCGGGCTTAACCATGCTCACGGATTTGATGTCATCGCGGGTGGAGTCGGCCCAGCGGCAACCGCTGCTGCGACTGCCCGCAAGTTGGTTCAAGGCACCTATGATTGGGTTATCAGCGCAGGTATCGCTGGAGGATTTGCCGGTCAGGCTGAGGTTAGTTCCATCGTTATTGCGGACACCATCATTGCCGCTGATCTCGGTTCCGAAACTGAAGACGGCTTCAGCAGCGTCCAGGAGCTCGGCTTCGGAACGGATCGGGTGCAGGCACATCCGGATTCCGCCCGCAAACTCGCGGAGGCCTTACAACATGCTGGCGTTCCCGTAACCCTCGGGCCCGTTCTGACGGTCTCCACTACGACGGGAACAGCCGCAACGGCCGCACGTCTCCTCCACCGGGTACCGGACGCCGCAGCCGAGGCGATGGAGGGCTTCGGCGTGGCCACCGCTGCCGCTGCAGTCGGTGTGCCCGTGCTCGAAATCCGGTCCATTTCCAATCAGGTCGGTCCGCGGGACCGCAGTGCATGGAAGATCAAGGAGGCGCTGCAGGCGCTTGAGACCGCAAGTTCATTACTACCGGAGGTGTTACGATGAAAATCGCTTTTTCCCCTTGCCCCAACGACACATTTGTATTTCATGCCTGGGTTCACGGACGGATTCCAGGCGCCCCCAAGCTGGATGTATCCTATGCGGATATCGATATCACCAATCACTGGGCAGCCGAAGATCGAGAACATGATATCTTAAAAATATCCTATGCCGCGCTCCCCTGGGTGCTGGATGAATATGCCCTTCTGCCCTGCGGAGGAGCACTTGGCCGCGGATGCGGGCCGCTCGTTCTGACAGCGGACAAGCTGACGGATGGTAAAACCCCTGACAGCCCTGCGGATTTGTCCGGCCGGCGGGTAGCCGTTCCAAGCGAGCGCTCCACGGCTTATCTGTTGTTCCGTCTGTGGGCCGCACAGAACGTACCCGGAGGGCTTGGCGAAATCGTGGTGATGCCGTTCGATCAGATTATGCCGGCTGTCCGGGATGGAGCGATTGATGCCGGGCTTGTCATTCACGAAGCACGGTTCACCTACTCGTCTTATGGATTGAAGATGATGACGGATCTGGGCAGCTGGTGGGAGTCCGATACCAATCTGCCTATTCCTCTGGGAGCCATTGTGGCCCGCAGGTCGCTGGATCTGGCAAGCATCTCGAACTGGATCCGCTCCTCTGTCGAATACGCCTGGCAACATCCCGAGGACTCTCGGGCCTATGTCCTCCATCACGCTCAGGAAATGGACCCGGATGTCGCCGATGCTCACATCGACCTGTACGTCAATCCATTTACCGCGGAGCTGGGCGAGGATGGTTATGCCGCGATTTCAGCCCTGCTGAACCGCGCAGCCGATGAAGGGCTTGTGCCAAGGATTGATCCTGCGCTGCTGAAGCGTCCGTAATATGGCAGCCTAAACGCCTTCACTTCACTGAAAGCTTATATTTTCTATATCCATAAGAGGAGCACCAAGAACCCGGCAACCGGGTCTCCTGGACGCTCCTCTTTTTCATTGTCCACCCATGAATGGTTCTTGTCGTACACTCCTGTTCAGTACTCATTCCTCGATATAAAATCATGCAATCGCCGATAAATTCCGATAATCTCATCCATGGGCATTCTCACCAGTCCGCTGGAAGAAGGAGCTACAAACTCACGCACGCCGTCAATGACGGAGTCCGGCTGAATTCCCCAATCCGCCTTGGCTTTGCCGCTAAATTCGGTATACACGCCCTTGCCGACAAAGCAGGCAACCTCCGGTCTGTACTTGGCCAGCTTCTCGCGCAGCGTCTCTCTACCGAGCCTGTACTCTTCGCGGGTTATGTCTTCGGCCCCCCTTGTGGGCCTGGCTACAATATTGGTAAATCCGTACCCTAGCTTAAGCAATTCCCCATCCTCAGCGGCTTCATATAAGCGCGGGGTCAAACCGGATTTATGCAGAATCCTCCAAAAATTGTTGCGAGGGTTCGCATAATGATGACCGACCTCCCCGGATCGCAAACTCGGATTAAAACCGATAAATACAAGAGTCAATCCATAATCCAGATGATCGCTGACTTCATCCATTTTGCTTCCTCCTCTCATCATCTAAATCTGGGTTCCCTTGAGCTTAATGAGAGCTCGATGCGGCAGCGCTGTTGTTGCGTTTGCGTATCTGGTGAATGCCCATCACGACGGCAACAAGCTCCCAGTCACCAAGAACGTCGCTCTCATTCTGAAGCTGATAGGCTCCGGCTTGAAGCCAGCCGCTAATGCGGGAAAAAGAGGCGATGCCCCCTCCGGCATCATCCGTTATTTCATACTCATTGGAAAAAGCAGGCGAAGTGATCTCGTATACGCCCCGCGATCCCGCATCGTATTCGAATTTTTTCGTAAAAAAACTCATCCGCATGCGCAGCAGGCCCAGTTCTTCCCCATTGCCGCCAGTAATATTCCATTTGTTCGAGAAGAATCGAAACGACCCGCTGCATACCGGATCTCCCGAAGCGTTATATACGTCCAGCGAGGAGCCGAAAGCGCTCTTCAAATCCAGACTTCCTATGACACTGCCTTCCCTATCCATAATATCTGTTATACCCGAGCTAAAAAAGTTATCCTTAAAATATAAATGCATAGGACTTCTCCCCTTCCTCGATTCCTGCATACCTGTTATTCATACAACGATTTGCAGATTAAATTGTTTCAATTTTTTTGCGGGAAATTCGGGAACCGATCCGTCATTTGATTGTCTAATAGTCGAGGTGATGTTATTGGAGTACCTTAAATCGATGGTAGCCGTGAATGATGCGAGCACCGTGCTGAGTGACTGGATGGAGTCCTTCGGCCAGGACGTATGGAACTATGCATTCTTCCTAACGAAACGCAAAGATGCGGCTGACGATATCAGTCAGGACGTGTTTTTGAGAGCATTTAAGCACTGGAATGATTTTCAGGGCCGAAGCTCTGTCAAAACATGGCTGTTAACCATCACCCGCAATCTTTCCCTGAACTATCTCAAGTCTTCCTATATGACAAGGGTATCATTAACCGGCTGGATCACTTCCAAGCAGACCAAACCCTCCGCTGAAAAAGAGTTTATGGATGCCGCTGCCGTCTCGCAGATTTGGAAGTACGTGTTGGAGCTGCCGCCCAAATACCGGGAGGTGCTGATTCTTGAATCCCATTACCAGCTGCCGCGAAAAGAAATAGCGGAACTGCTCGGCATATCCGAAGGAACAATCAAATCCAGACTGCACCGGGCTCGAGCCCGAATGGAAATGATGTTGAAAGGAGAGGATGTCCAGTGAAGACCGAACAAGAGCTGCAGCCCGATTGGATTCAGGAACTCGCTTCTTCTCCATTTAACGAGCCGATGTTCACCGAAGAGATGAGATCCAGTGTATTAAACAACGCTGCTAATGGCTCTGTAAGAATGGGCAGAAAAAAACGGAGGTCTCCAACACGTCTGCGTATTATGACCGCAAGTGTGTTCATGCTTCTTCTAATCGTGGCGGCATGGGGATGGCGTGAATCACCCGTGATTCAACAGCTGATCCCGATCAAGGGTTGGGGGAATGCTGCCGATTGGGCTCCCCGCAGCGTGTACACGGAGGATGGCGTAGATAAACTTCAGGCATTTCCGGGCGGGGATAATGTCGCGGGCTCTCCAGCCGGTGCCTGGTGGAATCTTCTAACCCCCATTCAAGATCTTGAAGGGAAAACGATCCGCATATCCGCCGTACACCGGGATACGGGCATTACCCTTGAAGAGCTAGCTGAGACGAAGATTACTTCCGATATGGCATACAATGACTTTACGCGAGTATCTTCCCGTTTTGCCCTGCCGCTCTCCGGTTTATGGCGTTTCGACGTAATGGTGGATCAGGAGAAGTACGGCGATATCGTGGTCGATGTGCCGGACAGCAGCTGGGAGCCGAGTCCGAGTTTCGTTTCGGCTGCTTCTGAAGACCCGGTGGAGGCGATGCTTTCCTCAAAATATCCTCCCACTGAAATGACAGGCATCGAAGGGCGTCTCGGCTTTATTGATCCGGGCTTTATAGCTGGTCAGCCCAATAAATACATGTGGCATTTCTGGGGGCGAGACGAGGAATTGAAGGGGGATCTGCTCATCGCCGCCGTGAAAAAAGACACGACCGAGATCATTGATGTATTTAAAACTCGTATCAGTCCTTATCCTCATAACGGCGCCGATGCAGCAATACCTACCTCCATGTCGCTGCCTTCGCCAGGACTATGGCGCATTATGGTCTCCATTAACGGTCAGCTGTTCGACAGCGTCATTGTGGAGGTCGATAAGCCTTAAATAGCGATGTCCCAAATTATATGAGCTACTTATGATCATGAATTCAAACACGACTCATGTCACTCCTCGTTCTCTATTTGAGGCAGACGCTGCCTTGACCAAACCCTTGAAATGAGACCTTTAGATAAAAACAAGGCTGCCCCGGTCTGTAGGCATCTACAGAATCGGGGCAGCCTTTTCATGAGGAATATCATAAATTTCTTATTCCTTTTATTTCATCAGCCGAACAACATTATTCCGCGTTCAATGCTTCCTTCGGCACTTCGATCTTACTGATTTCGTTATGCTTCGAGTAGGTGCTCTTCATTTTCATATCCAAGGATACCTTCTGACCTTCGGCTTCCATTGCCATCACCATGTCCAAATCGGTTGTTGCAGGCAGGTAAGATTCCTTCTGTACGCCATAAATAATATGGATGCTCTTGATATCCATTTGATCCATCATGGCTTCCATCTGCGGATCGTTGCCCGCTTGGCTCATCATGGACTTGGCAAGCTCCTTCAGATTGTCGCCGGAGACATCCGCCGTCAGGACGTATGTGTCTCCATCCTCCGTTACTTTGAAGTCCTTAGCAAGGGTCTTGAACTGCTCTACCTGCTGCTCCGGACTCGCACTGCTTGGATCCAGGCTATCGCGGATCTCCTGCTCCGATTCCTTCGGAACCTGCATCCATTGACCATCCATGAGCATGTAAATACCGTCTTCCGTTATATACTGCTTCATCTCGACCTTGCCTTCCGGAGAATCCATCACGACGTTCTGCATCATCTCCACCGGCTCGAGCGTAAGTTCCGAGTCAAGCGACATATTAACATCCTGCTCCTGCTTCTCTTCGCCTTCAACCACGATATGCTGTTTAACATCGGCTTTCATCGCAAAGCTCTTCAAATTCTGGGAAGCTTCGGCCGATTTCTGGAGAAGCTCGTCAGCAGTCGGAAGAGCATCCTCCTTCGGTTCTTCTTTAGCTGGCGTCTCTGTCGAAGGAGTCGTCCCTTGTTCTGTTGCTGGCGGTGTTGCGGCGTCGTCTGCTGCTTTGTTGTCCTTGCCGCATGCCGTCATACTCATAACCAAAATTGCCCCTAGTAATGCTGCTGTCCACTTCTTCAATCGAATGTCCTCCTAAAATATGTATTCCGAGTTACTTCCCCATTCTATACGATTTGTAACATCGATTGATCAAAATTTCCGAAAAAGGTACACTAGACCTATTCTTTGTCAGGGAGCGTGCTCGATTGGAAAACATTCTGATTACCGGATATCGGGCCCACGAGCTCGGTATTTACAATAACAAACACCAAGGCATACCTTTTATACGTAAGGCGATTGCCAATCGCCTGGTTCCACTGCTTGAGGAAGGCCTCCGGTGGGTCATCACGCCAGGACAATATGGCGTGGACCTATGGGCCATCGAAGCGGCTATCGAACTAAAGTCCCAATACCCCAACCTGAAATGCTCCATTCTGACGGCCTACCAGAATCCCGAGGAGCAATGGAACGACGATAAAAAAGCTTATTTTCAGGAAGTGATGAAGGGGGTAGACTTCTATGCACCCGTCAGCAAGGGCCCTTATCAGGGGCCGTGGCAGTTTACGGCCAGGGATGATCTGCTTCTCCGCAAGACCGATGGTATTCTGCTCGTGTATGACGAAGATAACGGCGAAGCCAGCCCCAAGTTCATCAAAGAGCGTGCCCTGAAGAAGCAGGCAGCCGACGGCTACCGCTTTATCAGCATCGGATCGGAGGAGATACAGGCTGTTGCAGACGAAGAGAGCATGTCGCAGGATTTTTACTAGGCTCGATATTCCCCGGTTACCACTTCGATCCGCCAGAGGAGCTGTTATGTTCCCAACTGGATCGCTCGAGGAATTCCGGCTGGCGATCCCCCCGGCTAGATCAAAGCTAACTAAAATGAACCTGTGGCAATATGACACATGAGAAGCGGTGGAGCATGCGAATTAACAAATACATAAGCGAAACGGGATATTGCTCGCGCAGAGAAACCAACCGATTGATTGCAGCCGGACGCATTACAATCAATGGCAAGGTGTGTGAAAAAGGGGCGGACGTTGAGCTGCACGATATCGTGTTGATAGATGGAAAGGAAATTCCTTATAAAGATAGCGAAGCGGTTTACCTGGCTCTCAATAAACCCATCGGTATTGTCTGTACGGCAACTGAGCATGTGGCGGGAAACATTATCCAATTTATTGACTATCCATCGCGCATTTTTGCCATCGGGAGGTTGGATAAAGCCTCTGAGGGGTTGATTTTACTCACGAACGACGGAGATATTGTGAACAAAATGATGCGTTCGGAGCATAATCATGAGAAAGAATATGTGGTGACCGTGGACAAACCCGTTACGGACGAATTTATGCAAGCGATGTCTCAAGGCGTTGAAATCCTGGACGTCATAACCAAACCATGCAAGGTTTACAGGCAAAGCGAAGATGTATTTCGTATTATATTGACGCAGGGCCTTAATCTGCAAATCCGCAGAATGTGTAAAGCCTTGGGGTACAGAGTCCTGAAGCTGGAGCGTGTTCGGATTATGAATATTACACTGGATCAGCTCGAACGGGGGGAGTGGAGGCATTTGAAGGAAACGGAACTGCATCAGCTCCTGTTCATGTTGAACTAGGCGAAGGCGTCTAACCAACATAACAAGCCATTTTTCAGCTTTGCCCACGGCGGCCGAGCGAAAGCACCGCTAAGGTTTACGTCAAACCTTGGTATCGTGTCAAGTATATGAAAAATGGCTCTGCATGCTGTAAAACTTGTTATCGCTATGCCAGCAAATAATCGTCAATGCTGGTATACACATAACCATGAGCCGCCGCAACCGCTTCATAGGTTACCTTGCCGTCGATGACATTGATGCCCTTGGCAAGCGCTTTATCATGACGAGCGGCAGACCGGAGCCCTTTACTTGCTATTCTCAACCCATACGGTGCCGTTACATTGGTCAGTGCCATGGTGGAGGTTCTGGCTACGGCGCCCGGCATGTTGGCTACCGCATAATGAATAACGCCATGCTTTTCATAAGTCGGATTATCATGCGTGGTGATCCGGTCGATCGTCTCGATCGAGCCTCCTTGGTCAATTGCCACATCCACGATGACCGATCCCGGGCTCATCTCTTTTACCATCTCTTCCGTTACGAGGCGAGGAGCCCTTGCACCGGGGATCAATACCGCACCCACGACAAGGTCGGCGGCCTTCACCGATTCCGCAATATGATACGGATCGGACATAATCGTTTTGACCCGCCCTTGGAAAAGATCATCCAGTTGACGAAGTCGGCCGGGATTAATATCGAGGATGCTGACGTCCGCACCGAGTCCCAGCGCAATTCTTGCCGCATTGGTGCCAACGATGCCGCCACCGATAACGGTAACCTTACCCGGTGCGACCCCAGGTACGCCGCTTAGAAGGACACCCTTGCCGCCATGTGCTTTTTCCAGGAAATGCGCCCCGATTTGGATGGACATTCTTCCTGCCACCTCACTCATCGGTGTCAGAAGCGGCAAGCTGCCATCCGTTAATTGTATCGTTTCATAAGCAACGGCACTCACCTTACGGTCGACCAGTGCTTTGGTCAGTTCCGGCTCGGGGGCCAAGTGCAGATACGTATATAGGATCATATCCTCTTGAAAGTATTCATACTCCTCTTGCAGGGGTTCCTTCACCTTTACAACCATCTCGGCTTTCCACGCTTCGGCAGCCGAAGCAACCACCTTGGCTCCAGCCGCTCTGTAAGCTTCATCCGTAAATCCGATCCCAAGGCCTGCCCCGGATTGAACAAGCACTTCGTGCCCGGCATTCCTGAAACTGACGACCGTACCCGGCGTCATGCCTACACGGCTCTCGTTATTTTTGATTTCTTTGGGAACCCCAATGATCATCCCCATGCCTCCTTAATGGTGAGCTTTGCCTATCTAATTGAATTGTAACCATTTTTACCCAAACTGTGTACCTGTCTAAGGTATGGGATTGTCCATCCGAATTTATATCTATGTATCCGTAGTATATGCAGGTGAAAGATGAACTGCATGCAGAAAAAAAACACTTCTGGCAGAGGAATTATAACGGATTTTTGTCCGTTATATCATCCTCGCCCAAGTGTTTGTATAATACGCATTCATGAAACCATAAGTATTTCTGTTGTTTGAAACCTTCGTTAATGCGCAATCAGCTTAACGTTTTTTCGCGATCCTTCCCTTTGTCGGATTCACCTGCGTTTTTGTTCGCCTTCTCCCGGTCGAGCTGCATCTCCTCCACCGTCTTCACCTTGAGTCTCGCTGCTCCTTCATACGGACGGGTGGGTATCAGATTGTCAGATGTTAGCCGTGCCTTCGCTTCGGCGATCGAAGCCGCGTACTGAGGAAGCCATGCTTCACCGGCTACCAGCATTTCATCGACCAGCTGCCAAATTTCCTTCGGATTACATACCGCACCGACCAGCGGATCCATCATAAATGCCTGACGAAGCAGCTTGTCATCTCCGTGAACCGCCGCTTCAACCGCTAGCCGTTGCACGGATATGCTTGCGTTGCACACGGCAGCCGGCCCTAACGGCAAATTCCCTACATGCGGCATGGAAATGCCGTTGCGGTCCACGTAACCCGGCGCCTCAATGATTGCATCACTCGGCAGATTGGAGATAATGCCCTGATTCACCACATTAAAATGGCCCCGGTATACCCGGCCGGTTTCCAAGCCTTCAATAATGTAGGAGCCATGTTCCTCTCCTCGTTGCTCCGGCGTGTACTCCATAGCCGGATCTTTCATCCAGTTCGGGAAATCGGTCTCGAACCAGTTGCGTCCCTCGGTACAGACTCGCAAATATCCGCCCGTCTCTCCGTTTATCCAGCTGCTGAGGTCGATCCACTCCGTAATTTCCTCCGGCCGTTTACGGTACCAAGGAACATATTCGCTTAGATGGCCGTTGGACTCGGTGCTGTAATATCCAAAACGTCGCAGCATATCGATGCGAACCTTCTCAGTCCTGCTGTACTCCGGATGCCGTTCGAACGCATCCAGCAGTCCAGCCGTCAAATCCTTGCCTTGATGCGAGGCTTGAATATACCAAGTCTGATGGTTAATTCCGGCACAGACAATATCGACCTCCTGTTTCTTTAGACCGTACACCTCGGCGATTTGGTGATGCCCATGCTGCACGCCATGACATAAACCAATCGTCCGCACGCCGCCATACTGATTGCATGCCCATGTCAGCATAGCCATCGGGTTCGAATAGTTCAGCAGCAGTGCATCAGGCGCGCTCACCTCGCGAATATCCCGGCAAATGTTCAGCATCTCGGGGATTCCCCGCTGGCCATACATAATGCCGCCTGCACAGAGCGTGTCGCCTACGCACTGATCGATGCCGTATTTCAGCGGAATGTCCACATCCGTGCGAAACGCCTCCAATCCACCTACGCGAATGGTGCAGATGACATATTTGGCATTCTGCAAGGCTTGTCGTCGATCCGTGGTGGACTGGATCGCAATCGACAGCCCGTTCTCGATAATGTCCCGCTGACACAATTCCGTGACCATATCCAGGTTATGCTGGCTGATGTCGGTGAAAGCGACCTCGATATCCCTAAACTCCGGTACAGTCAACAAGTCACGCAGAATTCCCCGGGTAAAGCCGATGCTTCCCGCTCCGATAAAAGCAACCTTAAATGACATTCTATCCACTCCCTAGCTGCAAATTAGATTGTAGCTATTGTAGCAATCAAGTGGTGGAAAGCGTTATCAAAATTATGACCTCTTGAACTCTTCTGAGTCAAAAATCCTCACTTCTTATCTGCTCCGGCATCCTGATCACCGTATTTCCAGGCATTGCGGTCCTTCCGCAGACGATATTCCACCGGCGTGGTGTCCGTATACTTCTTGAACAACATATGAAAATACTGCCTGCTGCCAACACCCACATAATCCGATATTTCATGGATGGGGATATCCGTCTGCTCCAGCAGCATTTTGGCCTTTTCCATTCGGATCATGGTCAGATACTCGGTTATTGTTCTGCCCGTCCCTCTGCGGAATACTCGATGCAAGTAGCCGGGATGCAAATTCACCTCAGCGGCAACGTCTTTCACCTGAATATTGCGGTCATAGTTCTGATGCAAGAAATCGACGCTTCGTTTAATGTAGAACTCGCTCTGCTGCATTTCGCTACGTTCCCTTTCATCATACAGCCGGGCGATGCATACAAGCAGCTGAATAAACAGCATATGCGTCATCATTCTGCCCTCAGTCCCTCTTTGATCAAGTTCAAGGACGAGGCTCCTTAACACCGGATATACCTCCTCTTGATCCACTAACACCAAGTAGGGAAACGGCCGATTCAACAGAAAAGATACCTCTTGCTCCTCCCGGGCAATCTGCCTAAGAGAAAGTGACCTTCCTTCAGTTTCCATAAACCCGAATTCCACATTCAGCATTCGGCAGGAGGCCGCCTGCTCAACGATTAACCGATGCGGGACATCGGCATCCAGTACCATAAACTCCCCTTTTTTCAGCGTGAGGCTCTTTTCCGTATCGCCTACCTTCACGTCAATCCGGCATACCCCTGAGATCATATACATGATTTCGGTTGAATCATGCTGATGGTAAGGCATTTCATAATTTATCCACTGCTTATAGTAATAGGCGTAAAAGCGCGGGACGTAATCCCCCTCTTCTAGCGTCTGCTGAAACAAGCTGCCATTCACAACACGTATTCCTCCCTTCGTCCGGGCAGTGCAGCATTCCATTTATAACAAAAACGTCTATCAACGTCCCTTACAAAAAACAGACCGCGATTAGGAAGTCGTTTTCTTACGATAGCAGGCCGCCAATGCCTTGCATGAAAAAAAGCCTGGCCCTTAGGCCAAGCTTATCATCAATATGCCAGTGGTGCTACGAGATTTTGAAGGCTGATACGGTATGGTTCAGCTCTTCGGCAAGCTCGGCAAGCGATTGTGCCGTTGCAGCCGATTCCTCGCTTGTAGCCGCCGTTTCCTCCGTCGACGAAGATATCGTTTCAATGGCGGTTGCCACCTCGGCAGCCTGGGCTGCCTGCTCCTCGCTGGCTGCTGCAATATCCATCACTTTGCCCGCCGATTCATTCACCATGCTTGTAATGTAGGCAAAAGCTTCCCCGGCTTTTTCCGTGTGGATGACGCCTTGATTCACCGCCTCCACGCTATCGGCCGTATTCTTCTGCATGCCCTTGATGATATCGGCAATCTGCTTCGTGGCCCCTCCACTGCGTTCGGCCAGCTTACGCACTTCATCCGCCACCACGGCGAAGCCTCTTCCTTGATCGCCGGCCCGAGCAGCCTCGATCGTCGCATTAAGGGCAAGCAGGTTGGTCTGCTTGGCGATATCGTCGATGACCTCGATGATCTCACCGATCCGCTGGGAGTCCGCTTCGAGTTTGGCAACCTGATCCCGTACCCGATTCATGCCTTCCACCGATTGCTGGACGATGCCGCTGCCTTCCGTTGCAATACCGGAGGTCTGATTTACAAGCTCGGATGCTGCCGAGGCGTCGCTTGCAACCGAATTGATGGCATTCGACCATTCATGGAACAACTCACTGACGGTCTGCACGGATTCAGCCTGACTGCTGCTCCCAACAGCCAGTTCCTCGGCACCAGCTGACAGCTGCTGTGAAGCGGCGGCTACCGATGATGCGTTCATGTTCACTCTGCCGATCATCTCCCGCATGCTCTCCAGCAGCTGCGCAAATACTCGGGACAATGTGCCGATTTCGTCGGCTCTGCGAAGATAAGCCGCAGGAACCTCCTGCGTGAAGTCTCCCTTCGACATGAACTCGCCGATAGAAACGGAAACGCCCAACGGCTTCACGATGGATCTCGTTAACAGGACTACGACAGCTGCCATAGCTACCAAGGTGGCTGCACCAGCAACGATAATGGAGATGATCAGTGCATCCGACTTCGCCGTAATCTCATCCATCGGGATAATGATAGCGGCAGACCATGGCGTTTCCGTCAATCCGGTCTTAATGGGCGTATACAGCTTGTACAGCTCGGCATCTTCTTCGGTATAGACATCCCCTTCCCGAATCGCATCCAGTATAAGAGGAACCGTCTTGCCAGGATATGCCTTCTCAAGCGTCTGCCCCATCAATCCGTCCTCCGGGGACGTTACGATCACGCCGGTATTCGAATAGATATGAGCATAACCCGTATCGAACAATCGGAACTGCTCCATTATGCTTTGCAAATGCGCCAGGGAAATATCGACGCCAACCACGCCGACGGTCTTGCCGTTATCGATAATCGGAACAACGAGCGATGTCATCATGACATCTTCGTTGCCTACTTTGAAGACGTACGGATCCATAATAATTTCCTTGCCGCTGTTCTTCGCCAGGAGATAGAAGTCACCTTCCCCTTCGTGCTCGTAATCCTCGATGACAGAACGTTCCAGGCCGGATTCCGTTCTTGCCCAGTAAGACATCATTCGCCCCGTATGGTCACTGCCCTGTTTGTTTCTGTATTCGTTATCCTGGCCATCAAAGGCATCCGGCTCCCATAAGGTCCAGATCCCTTTCCAGGAAGGATTGTCTTCCAGATTTCGTCTCAATATTTCATTAACGGCTGAGCGATTCGTGGTGTCGCTCTCCTTCATTCCAACAAAGCTTACAGCCAATGTACGTGCGGAGTTCATCACATCGTCGAGCTCTGCTTGTACCAGAGCGCCAATCTTCTCACTCGTTGTCACCGCGAGCGTCTTGGCCGAATCCAGAGCCTCCTCCGTTGTAGTCATGCTGATATAAGTCATCATGATAGCTAGAAAAATCGTGATCGACCCCAAAATGACAAGCAGCATACGACTCTGGAGTTTCATTGCAAACAGAGATTTCAAAGACTTCCATCGTTTCATTATGAGTCACCCTCGCTTCTTCCGGCTGTTAAATTCATTCCATTCTTCTTCAAGCTGCGCCAAAACCTCTTCAATCTCTTCCGGTGACAAGAGGTCATCGACACCATATTCAAATAGGTCCTTTGTCATGCCGCAAGTAACCACCCTTCCTACTAACAGACTATATCCATCCAGTAACATAAGCATATACACTTACATACCGTTCGTAACCGAAATTCTCTTGCGTGAGCACGCAAGAATTTTGCGGGCCGCCCTGCGATTGTTGTCGAATGATTGCGAATTCACCTAAAATCATATCGAAGGATGCATTGCTTCATGATCTGAAACGAAAAAAAGAGTAAACCTTCTATCAGCTTATCTGGACAAAATCCGAATCCGAGAGGATTCCCATTTGCTTTGCCTTCAGTGCAGCTTCTATACGTGACTTCACATTCAACTTTTGAAAGAGATTGGTTAAGCAGTACTCCAGTGAACGCTGGCTCATGATCACCGTCCCCGCAATCTCTTTGTTGCTCTTTCCGCGAGCGATTTCCTTGAGAATACTATATTCTTTATCGGTTATAGACTGGGCTGCCGGCGCGCCTGCTGTCCGTTCCGGACCATTTGCGGTAACGCGGCGGAGCTGCTTCACGAGTGTCAACGGCAGAACGACCTCTCCTCGCAGCGCACACCGAACAGCCGTTACCAGCTGCTCTTTGCCCGACGTTTTCGAGACAAATCCAGCCAGTCCAGCCTCCATAATCAAATTAAAATGATTGCTGACTTCAAAGCCCGTATAAATCAGCATTACCGCGTCCGGAGCAATCCGGAGGATCTGCTTGGCCAAATCAATTCCGTTCATGCCCGGCATATGCATATCAATCAGCATCACGTCAAAATGCAGCGCGCTCACCAGCTCCAGTGCCCGCTCCGGCGTATTGGCAAGCTTCACGAACATATCCTTTTCCTGCTCAAGCAGAACCTTGGTTCCCTCCATCACCGAGGGATGGTCATCCACCAATAAAATTTCGATCATCGTCACTCATGACTCCTTCAGCCTGGTATCTTGCTTGCTTCACTGACGGCGAATTACCTTGCCGTAATGGATATATAGACAGCCAACCCGCCGCTATCCGACGAGTCGAACTGGATTTTGCCGTTCATGCTCCTGACTCGCTCTTTCATGCCGCCAATCCCCATGCTGTTGAATTGGTCCGATTGCTGACTGGGGTCGATCCCAATCCCGTTGTCTTCATAACTCAGGTTGACTTCATCCGACTGGGTGGACAAACGGAGCCTTACCTCCGTTGCGTTGGAATGCTTCGTTGCATTGGCCAGCAGCTCCTGGACAATCCTGTACAGTCCGATCAAATGGTCGTCACTGATATCATCATCGAAGTTTGAGCAGTCGAATTGTATGGAATAATTGGTGCGGAGCTGAGTAAATTCAAACAATGCCTCAAGCGAGCGTTCCAACCCCTCCTCCTTCAGCAGCGGGGGACGAAGCTCGTTGCACGTAATTCGAATCTGATAAATGACATCCAGAAGCCCCTGCTCAATCTCCTCCAGCTGCGGGCGCAGATCCTCCGGCAGCTCATGATCCGAAGTAATCTGATTCAATTTCCTGTACCATATAATCTGTTCCTGAAGCGCGGCATCGTGAAGGTCCTGGGACAATCGCTTCCGCTCATTTTCGGATAAATGAAGCATGAGTCGCAGCAGCCATAGGGGCATGATCTGCTGGGATGAACCCAGCTTCTCCAGTTCCCTCGTCAAATCCTCAATGACGCGGAAGTTATCGTATAGAACACTTGCATAACGCGTAATGGTCTCCAGCCATATTTTTTGGGCCTGAATCAGGAGCAAGGGAACCTCGCCGCCAATACAGACAATGCTGCTATCCCCGTTCATTTCTCCAATCTTGACAAAATATCCGTCACACATCTCAAACAGTTTACAGAACGGAATATGCTCTGGACCGCATGTATGGATCGCACGAATCACCCCTTGTGGCGGCTCTTTATGGCCCCCTTGGATTTTGATATGCAGACTGTTGTGGTTTATCTGGATGAGGCTCACCCGATCCGTCCCCAGCACCTTCTTGATTTCCCGTACGATCCGGGCATTCAATTCACTGATCTTCACCATCCCGAAAAGATCGGAGGAGAATTGATCCAGGCTCATCTGCAGCCTGAAATACAGATCCTCGCTCTCCCTGACAAGCCTTTCTGCCGCAATCCGCTCCCGTTCGGCCTGCTTCTGCTGCGTAACATCCCGAATAATGGTAAGCGCCGTATGATGGCCTATATAAGGGATAGGCGTCGTTATGGCCTCTATATCAATGATCGTCCCATCCAGCCGAATTAGTTTGTTGCCGGCGAGCTCCGAGGTATTTCCGCTTGCGTACACATGTTCAACCTCAGACGTCACAAACTCGAGCTGGTCGGAAGGAATCACGTCCTGGAAGGAGGTGCCGTCCAATTGCGCGATGTCCGTAATTCCCAATAAGGATAAGCCCGCAGGATTCGCATAAATATAAGAAAAATCGGAATGCAGGAACATCGCAACAGGAGCGATATCCAGAATATGGCGGTTGATCCGGTCACTCTCCATAAGGGCCCTTTCCGCTGATTTACGGGCGGTTATATCCTCGAAAAAAACTTCAATCGTGTCCGATTGCGCATCATAAAGGGCCGTCGCCACGACATCGACCCGCTCTCCGTCAACCCGCCTTATGGATAGTTCTTCGGCAACAACTTCCCCTGTCCGAATCAGCTGCGCGAACCGTTTGCGGGCCCACTCCTCATAGGGATCAAGCGCCCAGTCCCAAGGATCGGTACCGAGGATGTTCTCAGGACCCGCCGCCCCAAGGATCCGAAGTCCGGCGGGATTCACGTACATGAGCTTGCGGTCCTTGCAGACTGCAATGGCAATCGGTGATAACTCCACCAGCCTGCGATACCGGTTCATGCTTTCCTTGAGCGCCTGTTCCATCTTCTTGCATTCTGTAATATCATACAGCGCCTCTTCCATGCGGAAGCGGGTGGTAATATCAACGGCAATGCCATCCGTGCGGATCATTTGACCGGCGTCATTCAACGTCGGAATCATCTTTACCTGAACCCAGCGAACATCACCATCCGCATGGATGATTCGGTATTCGGTATGAACGGCGTCGCCTTGTCGAAGTTTGTCAACCAAGGATCGGAACAGCGCCATATCCTCCGGATGGATCAGCGTTTCCCAGGAAAGGCCGCCTGCGAAATCATGATGTGAATAACCTGTGATTTTATGAAAAGCCAAAGAAGTATTTTGGATACTCCTTCTGCCGAAATCGTATGACCAAATACCCACATCAAGCGTAAGCAGCATATCATCAAGCAAGCGGAATCTGCCTTCGGCCATGTCCAAAGCCTGATGGCTTAACTTCCGCTGATATGCGCTTTTGAACATTAAAATCCAGAATGTAATGGTGAGGGCGACTAATACCAGGATGGTTGCCCCCAAGAAGTAAGTACACATGATGTTTGATGATCTCCTTATGAAGCATACACGCAGTCATGTCAGATGCCTTGCGGTATACCGAATGCGAGCTGCGGAATGAATCAAATGGCAGCCATATCATTTATCGGCAAATCCTTCACAAATGCGAAGATCAAGAATAGAGAAATTTTACGTAACGATTCAAAGTGTCATATCCGCGCAATAAACGGAAAGTAAAATAAAGCCCGAAGCGGCGTTGCGCTTCGAGCTTTTCTCATGAGATTTGTCCACGCCGCTCATGCCAAATCCCACTCGGAGTGAATCTTGGGCACATCGGAAATCAACTGCTGGGTATAAGGATGCTGCGGATTCAAGATAACCTCTTCCGCCGGTCCCCGCTCCACGACTTTCCCTTGTTCCATAATATACAGCGTATCGCTTACATAATAAGCAAGCCCTACGTCATGGGTAATGAAAATAATCGTCATGTTGTTCTCATCTCGCAGCTTCAAGAGCATATCCAGTATCGTGGACCGCGAGCATGCATCGACCATGGAGGTCGGTTCATCCGCAATCAGCAGCTTCGGATGGAGCATGAAAATCCGGGCGATCATCAGGCGCTGCATTTGTCCGCCGGACAGTTCGAACGGGTATTTATTGTGCAGCTCCTCGAATTTTAGATTGACGAAGGAGCACGCTTCCTTCATTTTGCGGAATTGCTCCTCCTTCGTCAGTTTATCCCCCTGCAGCTTGATGCAATCGAGCAGCAGCTTCTCGACTTTATAGAAGAGATTGAACGAAGAGAACGGGTCCTGAAAGATCGCCTGGATATTTTTCCAATAGCGCTTGCGATCTCTGTGCCGCTTCAGCTGCCTTGGCTTGCCCATATACTCTATCGTACCGCTGCTCTCCTTCAGCAGGCCCATGATCATTTTCGCCAGTGTCGTTTTGCCGCTTCCGCTCTCGCCGACAATCGATATGATTTCGCCTTCATGAAAGGTAAAGCTGACATCCTCCACGGCGGTGGTCTTCTGCTTCCCGTAACCGAACACCTTGGTGAGATGCTCTCCCCGAATCAGGACATCATTCCTCTTCATTTGCATACCACTCCTTAAGCACACCCGGTTCCACGATGCAGCGATACATGCGATCCTCCACGGTCCGGCTCGTTATCTTTCCCTTACGGCAGGCGTCTTGCACATAGGAACAGCGATCTGCAAACCGGCAGCCCTCCGGTACGTTTTTCAGATTAGGCGGGGTGCCCGGGATAGCGGCCAGCTTATGGCCTTTCATGCCTTCCTCCGGCACTATGATGGAACCCATCAGCTTTTTCGTATAAGGATGGATCGGGTCAAAAATCATTTGCTCTGCGGTTCCGCGCTCCACGATCTCCCCTGCATACATGACGATGATGTCATCCGTTACGTGATAAAGCAGCGGCAGCTCGTGGGTGATAAATACCAGAGACTGAATATAGCCCCGATCCAGCAGACTTTTCAGCAGCTTGATCACCGCTTTCTGCGAGGTTACGTCCAGCGCCGAGGTCGGTTCGTCCGCAATCAGCACTTTGGGGTTCAGAATGGTGGAAATAGCGATCACCGTCCGCTGCTTCATGCCGCCTGACAGCTCGTTCGGATAGGAGTTCAGCACCTTGGTTGACAAATTCAAGGTTTCGAACCGTTCCGCCGCCATATCCCACACCTGCTTCTTGTTCAGCTCAGGGCGATGCTCCTTCATAATATCCTCGACGAAATGAATGATTTTGAGCGTAGGATTCAGGGCATTCATAGCTGCTTGCGGGATATACGATATCTCTCTTCCCGACACCTGGGAACGGAGCTGTTCCTTGCCAAGCTTCATGATATCCGTGCCGCTTACGACAATCGAGCCGCTGCCATAATGCAGCGGTGGAAAATAGAAACCCATCAGGCTGAGCGCAAGGGTCGATTTGCCGCAGCCGGATTCACCGGCAATGCCAAGCGTCTTCCCCTTTTCGAGCGAGAAGCTCACCCCGTCTACGGCATAGACGTGCTCCTTCAACCGGGTACGGTAATAGGTCTTCAATTCGTTCACTTCCAGTATATTTGTGCTCACAACACCCATCAGCTCCTAATCTTCGGATTGAATATCTCATCCATGCCGGTGTTCATCATGTACAAGGAGAAGGTGATGATGGCGATGGAGATCGCCGCCGGGATAAAGGCCCACCACGCGCCGGCAACCGGTGCTTCAAATACGAGCGCCCAGTTCATGATGATGCCAAGGGAAATCGTGTTGTACGGTCCCAGCCCCAGCATCGAGATGGAAGCCTCGGACAGAATACCTGATGCCGTCTGCAGCACAAACGCCATGACGACATAGGAAGCGATGTACGGCAATATCTCCGAGATGATAATGCGCGGCGTGCTGTACCCGGATATTTTCGCGATATTTACGTGATCCCGGTTTCGCAGCGAGGATGTCTGCGCACGTACGGCCCTGGCTGTCCAGGGCCAGCTGGTAATGCCAATGATAACCGCCGTAACAAACGAGCTGCGCGAATCGATGCTGACCGAGATCAGAATGAGGATGACAAAGGAAGGTATCACGATGAAAATGTTGGTGATGGCGGTCAGCAGATTATCAATCATGCCTCCGATATAACCTGAAGCTAAACCGATCACAAGGCCAATCACAGTAGCAAATACGCCGGCAATCAGCCCAACCTGCAGGGAGGTCCGAATGCCATAGATCAATTCCAGGAATAAATCCCTGCCGAAGTTATCCGACCCCAGCAGCAGCTTCGAATCCGGCGGCTGGTACGCCATGGCGATCATCTCCAGCGGATCGTTGCGGTTAAAGAGCGGGTAGATCAGCACCATCCCGATCATAGCCAGCAGCATGCAGGCTCCGAACATAAACTTTGGCGATTTGATCAATATGCGAAAGGAACTGTTCATATTATTGATCCTCCATCTGAGCGGCCTTGATTCTTGGATCGATCCAGCCGTAGATTAGGTCAATCGTAAAGTTGGCCAGCAGCACGGCCAGGGCGATCAAGAGGGTGCAGCCCGAAATTAACGGATAATCCAGCTGACGGATCGCCGTGAACATCCAGGTTCCGATTCCCGGATAACTGAATACGATTTCACAGATCAGCGAACCGCCCACCATCGTGCCGATGGATAACGCCAATCCCGTGATCTGGGGCAGCATCGCATTTCGGAATACATACCTCGCGATCTTGGAGTCCCGTATCCCGAGAAGTTTGCTGTATAGTACATAATCCGAATTCAGCTCATAGATGGACATCTCCCGCATGCCAATGGCTTGGCCGCCAATCGTAACCAGCACGATCGATAGAAATGGAAGCGTATGATGCCGAAGTACGGAAGCGAAGAATTCAAAGCTGAGTGACGGCACCATCTGGTAATCGTAGCCCCCGTGCAGCGGAAACCAGTTCAGGGACAGGGCGAATACATACAGCATAATAATGGCTAGGGTAAAGAAAGGAATGGAATTCACAAACAAGGCCACAGGGAATATCACTTTATCGAATACACCTTTGCGGTAAGCCGCAACGGCGCCCAGCACGTTCCCGATCAGCCAGCCAACCAGAATGGCCGGAAGCTGAAGCCCGATCGTCCATGGAACCGCCGAGGCCAGAATCTCCGTTACCGGTTTCGGATATAGGCCGAATGAAGTGCCCAGATTGCCTGTCGCCAAATTTTTCAGATAGATGAAGAACTGCTCCCATAAAGGCTTGTCGATTCCAAACTCGACGAGAAACGTCTCATAGACCCGTTTGATCGTATCGCTGTCGGTCATCCCCTGCGTCATCTCAGACACAATCATGCTCACCGGATTCCCTTCAATCATCCGGGGCAGCAGGAAATTCAGCGTGACCGCAATCACCAGCGTCAGAAAGTACCAGAAGAACTTCTTGACGATATATTTTCCGTAAACGCTCAAGCAGCTCACCCCCATGGATCACACCCTGAAATTGGTGGAAAAGAGACCTATATTAGGGGTGCAAATCCGCCAATATAGGTCTTGGTTCAATGAGTTTTATCCATCAGTTATGAATCTGATACAGCGACTTGATACCGGCTCCATCCATCGAAATTTGAGGCGGTATGTTGCTGCCGTCCCCTTCCGTCGGGAAGCCCTTCCATACGGATTCATTGACCGTATCGAATACCCAAGGACGATACATGAGCGGAATCGATGGGATATCCTTTAACCAGATTTGGGTCAATTCAGTATAGAGCGCTTTCAATTCAGCTTCGTCCGTAATGGTTGGAATCTTCTCGATGATGGCATCGGCTTGCTCGTTCTTATACCGGCCCCAGTTGTAGAATGCCATCTCGCCCATAGGCGCAACGCCCTTGGAGTACATGATGGTCATCGCGCGGTTCCACGGCTGGCTTGGGCTGACCCCGCCGGCAGGCGTATTCATGATGATATCGAACTTGCCGGTCTGTAGATCATTGGTCCATACCGGCGCTTCCGGGAATTTGGTGCGAATCTCGATACCGATTGCCTTCGCATTCTGGGCAACAATCTCAAGCGCCGCATTCCAATCCGACCAGCCGTATGGACACTCGATTTCAAACGGGCCGAGGCGGGTTCCGTTCAAGACGCGGATGCCGTCTTTCCCCTTCGCGGCGCCGATGGAATCGAGCAGCGCATTGGCCGCATCCACATCCGTTGTCCATTGGAGCGGTTTGATAGCCGCCTGGTCTACATATTTTGCTTCGGCCTCCGTATTCAGCGTCAACGACGGCTCCATTGGGGCCGAGTAGCCGCTGATGGCCAGCTCCGAAATTTTGCCGTAATCAATCGCCATAGCGATCGCTTTTCTGACATCCGCATTGTTGAGTCCTTCCTTCGTCATGTTGAAGAAGATCGATGGCATGGAGCCAGGCACATAATAGGGAGCGTCTTTGATATAGGTTTTAACCGGAGCCCCGCCCTCCCACATTTTCCATACCTGCGGAATAAACTGCTGCGATACGTCTACTTGACCGCTTTTGAATGCCAGGTCACCCGCTGCATTGTCTTTATAGATGACATGGGTGATATATTTGGGAGCCGGCAGCTTGCCAAAGAGTGCCTGCCCCCAATAGTTATCGTCCCGTACGATCGTGATCTTCTGATCATTGTAAAAATACATTTTGTAAGGTCCCGTTCCGATCGGGTCCTCGTTGACTTCTTTACGAATGGTGGCAAGGTCGTTATTGGCTTTCTTCTCGACCTCTTCCCATACATGTTTAGGCAGCATCGGCATGATCTCGATGCTGTCGAGCACCGTCAATTTGTTCGGATTGTCTTTATTCAGCTTGATGTTCACCGTTTGCGGCCCGTCTGCCGTTACGTCCTCGATGTAGGTCCAGAAGCTGCTCCAGTTAATGTCATATTTTTTGCCGAGCTGGTAAGTATAGACGACATCATCGGAGGTGAACGGCTTGCCGTCGCTCCATTTGGCATCCTTGTTCAATTCGATCTTCAGGGTCAGATCGTCGGTCCATTCATACTTGGTACCCAGCAGCGGCTCCAGCTCGCCTGTCAGCTGATTGACCATGAACAAGGTTTCATAGACGAGTTCTCTGGAGTTTCCGTAGTTAATCGGAAACGCCGGGTTTCCGCTGAGCAAGTTAAAATTCGTAGGTGCCCCCCATTGCAAACCGTTCACGTATAACGTTTCATTTCTCGGCGTCGCTTTCGCATCGCCCGACGGTGCCGGCTCATCACTGCCTCCGGGTGTCTTTACCTCTTCTTTGGGCGGCGGCGGATCTGATGCGGTCGGCGGCGTTACACTCTGGCATCCGGCAGCAAAAAAAGACGCGGCCAACAAAAGAATGAACATGGGTCTTAGAACGGTCTTCAGCTTCACTTGTGAACCCTCCATTCATGGAAATGTGTTCTCACTTAAGTGCTGAGTATCCGGGACAAACATATGTCGTCTGCAAGCGCTTTCTCGATGAATTTATATGTTCCTCCACTCCATCTGAGTACGAATAAATTTTGTTATTTTTATTCAAGCCTCAAGGATTTTTCCAATTGACGTCGAACTTGAATGGACAAGGTAATCTAGCGGACGATTCGATACTCTTCAAAGGGGTGGGCCTACTGCCTGTGATTAAAGATGTTTTGCTGCAGTTGTTGTTTGCGTTGATGCCTTTTGTCGCATACAACATCTATTACAGAAAACTGACAGTCAACTATTCCCGTAATTTCATCATTGTCATTTGTTCGCTGTGCATGCTGCTGTCCATGACCTTTGCTTCGTCCGTTCAAAGCGGGCTGATCTTTGACGTGCGGTATGTCATTATGTTTTTCGGCATGCTGTTCGGAGGGTTCGCGACAGGGGCAATTCTGCTTGTGGAATTTCTAATCTACAGGTTGTACATTGGCGGATCCGGCATGATCGATGCCATTATTATCTTGATCTTTACGTTCCCGCTGTCCGTTCTATTGTCGTTCATGTACCATCGAACCAAACACAAATTTTGGATCGTTTTTATAGCGGGCATCAGCTTCTCTGTCCTCCCGCTGCTGCTACTCTATATAACCAAACCCGACTACATCATGAATTACTTTCTTTTTAATATTTTAGCCATGCCTGTACATAATTCGCTCGGAATATGGCTTCTCGTAACCCTGTTTAACAAATCCGTATCCGACAAAGAGCTTTATCTGCGGTATATCCAGAATGAGAAAGCCGAAGCCGTCAATCATGTCGCCGCATCCCTTGCCCATGAGGTCCGCAATCCGCTGACCACCGTGCTTGGGTTCCTGCAGTTGATTAAGAGCGGTACGTTCCCTCAGGAAAAAACCGAACGTTTTCTGGAAATCAGCATGGAGGAAATTCGCCGGACCGAGCAAATCTTGTCCGAATATCTCTCGATCAGCAAACCACACTTGCCGTATCAGCAAAGAATCGAGCTCTCGGCCCAGATCAAGTCTGTCGTCGAGCTCATGATTTCATACGCTAATATGAGCAACGTGACCCTCAGCGCTGATTACCCTCAGCTCCCCATTTACATTTTAGGCAGTCCGGCGGAGCTCAAGCAGCTGTTGGTCAACTTTATTAAGAATGCGATTGAGGCCAGCAAAGACGTTGACAGAGGCACGGTCCACATCACCATCTATGAAGAAGCAGAGCAGGTGTCCATCGAAATCAAGGATAACGGGATCGGCATGACGCCCGAGCAATTGAGCCGTCTCGGTTCAATCTACTATTCCACTAAAATGAGCGGCACCGGACTTGGACTCACCTTCTCCTATCAAGCCATCCGTGCCATGAATGGAAGTGTCTCGGTTCGGAGCTCGCCACGATCAGGAACGGTGTTTCTTATCACGCTCCCGCACGCCAATATAAATCCGTAGCATAGGTAATTTCCGCACACAACCCGTTAACGATAAAGAGAGACGCCGCTGTAGTTACCAGAGCGTCTCTCTTTTATGGATCCAGTAATAATATTTCTTTTGCTGCAAAATTTCTGTTGTTTTTGCTTAAAGTGGTATCAGCCTTATTGGTATTTAGGGAGCCAGTCTCCATGCGCCTCAATCAGGTCGTCGCACAGGCTCTTGATGTCATCGATGGACAACTCGGCAGCCGTATGCGGGTCGAGCATCGCCGCATGATAGATATGCTCCTTCTTGCCGGTTGCCGCCGCTTCCAGCGTCAGCAGCTGGGTATTGATATTGGTGCGGTTCAGCGCGGCACATTGCGGAGGCAGATCGCCGACATAGGTCGGGGTTACGCCGCTGGCATCGACCAGACACGGAACCTCAACGCAAGCTTCCTTCGGAAGGTTCGTGATCAGTCCCGTGTTCATCACATTACCGCCGATTTTGAACGGAACATTAGTCTCGATTGCTTCCAAAATGTAAGAAGCATATTCATGGGAGCGGTTGTGCTTCAGATCCTGGTTGTTGACCAAATCCTCGCGCATCGCCTTCCATCCCTCGATTTGGTTCACACAGCGACGTGGATATTCATCCAGCGGGATATTGAAGCGCTCAATTAGCTCCGGATAGTTACGCTTAATGAAATATGGATGGTACTCGGCGTTATGCTCGGACGACTCCGTAATGTAGTAACCGAAGTTCAGCATCATCTCGAGACGAACCATATCATGATGCTTCTCCTTCTGCTTCTCGGCCGCGCGCTTCTTAATTTCCGGATACAGGTCCACGCCATCCTTCGTTACCTCAAGCAGCCATGCCATATGGTTAATGCCGGCGATTTTGGCCTGCACGCCTTCCTTGTCCATCCCCAGATTATCGAACAGATGCGGAATGCAAGCCTGTACGCTGTGGCACAGACCTACCGTTTGCACGCCGCCCAGCGTGTTCATCGCATTGGTCAGCACCGCCATCGGGTTCGTATAGTTCAAGAACAGCGCCTGTGGACAAACTTCCCGCATATCGGCCGCAAAATCCAGCATGACCGGGATGGTGCGGAGATTACGGAAAATCCCGCCGATTCCCACAGTATCCGCAATCGTCTGTCTGAGTCCATACTTCTTCGGAATTTCAAAGTCCGTAATCGTACACGGATCGTATCCTCCGACCTGGATAGCATTGATGACATATTTTGCTCCGCGAAGAGCTTCCTTGCGGTCACTGTATGATTTGACGACACAGGTGCTGCCGCTGGTCTTCTTTATATTATTCAGCATGTTCTCCGAATCTTTCAAACGGATCGGGTCAATATCATACAAAGCAAGTTCAAATCCCTGCAAGGCCGGGGTCTGCATGCAATCCCCCAGGACATTCTTGGCAAATACGGTACTTCCTGCTCCGATAAATGTAATCTTAGACATCAATTAATTCCCTCCCTAAACTCCATGAATTAATACGCTTTCACAAGACTAACTATATGATAATCGGTCTTTTTTGAATATGGAGCAAAACAAGAGCGATATGGACATTTGTTGTTTCATTAGGTAAGCTAACCCTAACTCAACATCCACGATATCGATTGATCTCGCACACGTTTAAGGGGGATAGCGCATGTCTATTTTGCCAGACCATACGCTCTACACGATTGGTATGAATCCTTCACCGGGCGGTCACGACCTGAACATCCTGTTCAGCGGTGAGGGAACTCCCATACCACGCCACAAAATCGGTCCGATCATTCATGATTACTGCCTCATTCATACCGTCTTGACAGGCCAAGGCATCTTCGAGTGTGCCGGCATCGTACATCATTGCCAGGCAGGCGACACCTTCGTGATCCTTCCCGGTGTTCTGTTCAGTTATGAAGCCGATGATCGGAACCCCTGGCACTATAACTGGGTTGCATTACAAGAAAAAGGCACCAAGATGCTGCTGGCCGACATGGGTGTTACGCCGGCTAAGCCGATTATCCACTGCACGGATGAAGCTGAGCTTAGGTCGCTGATCGACATGTACCGTCATCTCCGTCTGGGCTTTAACCAATCGGATCATCCCTGGCTTGAGGATCTTCAGGCTTCCGGGTGGCTCCGATTGCTGCTCCATAAGCTGGCGATGTTAAACCGTGAGCATCTTCCGTCAAACTCCAATGACGTGCCGGATATCGAGCGAGGCGTAAGGCAGACCGAGAGATGGATCTCGACCCAGTATCATCAACAGCTCTCCATTGATCAAATGGCCAAAACGCTTGGCTATCACCGGGCACATCTGTCCAAAATGTTCAAACAGCATACAGGCATGTCCCCCATGCAATATCTCATGAAGGTACGTATTGAGAAAGCCAAGTCGCTCATGAAATCGTCCTTCTCCATTCATGAGATTGCTTCCTCTGTCGGTTTCAATGATGCACTCTATTTCTCCAAGCAGTTTCGCAAATGGACAGGCATGACCCCAAGCGAGTATAAATACAGCCTGGAGAAAGGCTCTAATAAAGCATGATCTATAGACAGGCAAGATATCTAATGCGGGTCGATAACAAGAGCACACGAAAAAGCTGCCGGCATTCTTGCCGGCAGCTCCTTTTTTGAAAAGATTTAACTTAAGCCCGCTCCTCATACAACTGCACGATTTCAATAATCGTTTGAACGGCCAATACCATATTGTCGGCGGATACATACTCATACCGCCCGTGGTAGTTCTCCCCGCCCGTAAAAATATTGGGTGTTGGCAGGCCCATGTACGACAGTTGAGAACCGTCGGTGCCACCGCGGATCGGTTCGATGATCGGCTTGATTCCCAGCTTCTCCATGGCTGTCTGGGCGATGTCGACCACTTCTTTGACCGGCTCGATTTTTTCACGCATATTGTAATACTGATCTTTCATCTGAAGGATGATCCGCTCGGCTCCATACTTGTTTTGAAGCTCCTCTACGATGGAGGCCAGCTTGGCCTTTCTTCCTTCGAAAAGCTCCCGGTCATGATCGCGGATAATATAACGAAGCTCGGTCAGCTCCACATCACCCTCAATGGAAGTAAGATGATAGAAGCCTTCATAACCTTCGGTATGTTCAGGCGCTTCTTCCGCGGGGAGCATGCTGTTCAGCTCCATGGCGATTTTCGCCGCGTTGACCATTTTGTTTTTGGCCGTTCCGGGATGGACATTCTTCCCTTTGCAAGTGACCAGCGCCGCTGCCGCATTAAAACTTTCGTATTGAAGCTCCCCGAGCGGTCCGCCATCCATCGTATATGCGTATTTAGCCCCAAAGGCTTCCACATCGAACTTGTGCGGTCCTCTCCCGATTTCCTCGTCCGGCGTAAAAGCAACCCGGATTTTACCGTGCTTCAGTTCCGGGTGTTGGATCAAATAAGCCATCGCCGTCATAATCTCGGCAATTCCCGCTTTATCATCAGCTCCAAGCAAGGTGGTGCCATCCGTTGTAACGAGGGTATGCCCCTTGTAGCCATTCAGCTCCGGAAAATCCCGCGGGGAGAGCACCACATTCTGCGCTCTGTTCAGAATGATGTCTTGTCCGTCATATTGTTCGACGATCTGCGGCTTGACACCGGCGCCCGTAAAATCGGTAGCCGTATCGATATGTGCCAAAAAGCCGATGGTCGGGATCTGTTTATCCGAGTTTGCCGGTAGTGTGGCCATCACATAGCCATTCTCATCCATCGTTACGTCCTGCATGCCGATTTCCTTCAACTCATCCACCAGCAGCTGACCCAGCGTCAGCTGTCCCGGTGTCGAAGGGCAGGTATTACTGTTCTCGTCTGACTGCGTATCCACTTGTGCATAGGTAATGAGTCTGTCGATTACTTCTTTTTTCATAAATTCTCAACTCCAATACGTATGGGTATGTAAGGTGCACCTCTCAAATCCATGAAGAGTATACCATATTTGGCCGCACTCAAAAAAATAACCGTCCCCCGAAAACCTCGGAAAACGGTTATTATGAACCATAAAATACGCGCTTTATTCAAAAGCCGGCAGCGCAATCTCAGAGTAGTTATCCTCGAAGAACTTTTTCACTTCCGGGCTGGTCATTGCCTTGGCAAGCTTCTGGATCGGCTCGGAATCCACATTATCTTTACGGGCCACCAGCGTAATGGTGAATTCGGAGTCGTTGCCTTCGGTTACGAGAGCATCTTTCTTAGGGGTAAGTCCCAGCGGTTTCGCGTATGCCGGCGTCATGGCAACCATATCGACGTCGTCGAGCGTACGGGCCAGCATGAGCAGATCCACCTCGGTGAACTTGTATTTATGCGGATTCTCCACGATATCCGCCTGCGTCGCTTGAATGCCGACGCCTTCCTTCAGCTTAATCAGGCCGTTCTTCTCGAACATCACCAGGGATCGGCCGATGTTGGAAGGGTCGTTAGGAATCGCGATGCTTGCACCGTCCGGAAGCTCTTCGATGGTCTTATATTTTTTGGAGTACGCTCCAAAAACGGCATTATAGATCGGGGTGACCGGAACCAATTCCGAGCCGTTGTTCGCATTGTACTCTTCCATGTACGGCACATGCTGGAAGAAGTTCGCATCTACCTCTTTATGGGCCAGCGCATTGTTCGGCTGCACATTATCGGACAAGATCTGGATTTCAAGGTTGATGCCTTCTTCCTTCAGCATCGGCTTCACCAGATCAAGCACCTCGGTCATTGGCGGAATGAGCGTTGCGACCTTTAATGTAACTTCTTCCGCGGTATCGGGTGCTGCGCTCTCCGGAACCTTGTCCTTGGCAGGTTGCTGTCCGCAGCCTGCCAGCACCAGCAAGAGGGTCAGCATCAGCAGCATTAATTTCTTATTCATCGTTTGGTTACCTCCAGTTAAAATATAATCGGTGTACATGCGTTCAAAAAATAGAATTAAACTTTTCTCTTATCGAGCAGTCTGGATGCCAGGTTCCCTCCAAACTGGATGGACTGTACCAGAATGATCATAATGATGATTGTAAATGACATAAGCTCTCCCTCAAATCGCTGGTACCCGTAACGGATCGCGAAGTCCCCGACGCCACCCCCGCCCACGATCCCCATCACCGTAGAGTACGAGATAAAACTGATTGTGGATGTTGTCAGCCCAAGCACAAGGCCCGAGCGGGCCTCTACATACAGGAATTTGTATATCATCTGGAGTGTGGATGCCCCCATGGAAGCGGCCGCCTCCATCACTTCCTTCGGCACCTCCAGCAAGGATTGCTCTACCAGCCTTGAATAGTAAGCCACCGCAACGACGGATAAAGGAACCGCAGCGGCCAGCGTCCCAAGGGAAGTACCGACGATCCATCTCGTGACTGGTATCATAATGACAACCAGAAGCAGAAACGGGAATGACCGTATGACGTTAACCAAGGCATTCAAAATGGAGAATAAAAGGCGGTTCTCATACTGCTGGCCTTTTCGACACAAAAATAGCAGTGTTCCTACCGGAAGACCCAGTATTATAGCGGCAGCAATCGATATGCCCACCATGATGAACGTCTCGCCAATCGCCCGCCAGATTTCATTCTGATACTGCAGGACATAGGCAAAATAATCACTTAAATATGGAATGATGTCATTCATGGAACTAACAATCCCCCACTTTCCCTGCACCGTCCATGGAAGATCCGGAATCCCGAGAAGTCTCTCCATCGCTTAGCTGATTGCGGTACGTTCTGCTCAGACGTCCGTTCTCCATAACGGACACCTGGTCGCAAATGTCGTTCACCACGTCCATCTCGTGGGAAACGATTACGATGGTTACCCCCAGCGTTCGGTTGATATGCCGGAGCACCTCCAGAATATCCGCGGTTGTCTGGGGATCCAAGGAAGAGGTCGGCTCATCGCACAACAAGACGGTCGGCGAATTGGCTAACGCTCTGGCAATCGCTACCCGCTGCTTCTGCCCGCCGCTTAGCTGAGCCGGATACGACTTCGCTTTATCCTCAAGTCCGACAAAACGCAAAACCTCCTGGACACGATTCGCCCGTTCGATCTTCGGTACCTTTGCGAGCTCAAGCGGCATCGAAACATTGCCCCATACCGTGCGGTTGCTGACCAGCTGGAACAGCTGAAAGATCATGCCAATCGATCTTCTTGCCTCCCGAAGCTCCTTGCCCCCAAGGGAGGTCAGCTCCTGACCATTCACCACGACTCGGCCGGAATCCGGTCTCTCCAGTACATTCATGATGCGCAGCAGCGTCGATTTCCCAGCTCCGCTCGTGCCGATGATTCCGTGTATGCTTCCCTTCTCAATATGAAGAGAGACAGCGTCTATCGCCTGATAACGGCCACTGCCGCTGCCAAAGCTTTTACTGACCTCTTGCAGTGAGATCATGATAATCCCCCTCCTTGCACATGAAGAAAGCCCGCTTGGCTATGCAGCCTGCGAGCATGTTATGCTGCAACAACTATTGAATCATACCATAATTTCAGACAAAATGTGACACCACTTCTTGGCGGACTCTAACTTCTTCGTGATCAACGCATCCCTACATGAGCACCGGACTTACAGGGTGAATGCAGAATTCGATGATTCTGCTGGTTAAGAGCGGCATTCAGGACAAATAAAGCTGATGCCCATACATGCCCGTTAACCGTTCTACCGCTTTGTTCAGCAAGCTCTCTTCAAAGCCCTCCAAGCCTTCGATGGCTTGGATTTTATCCGCCGGCGGCATCTCCTTCTGAAGATGCAAGCTCCAGTTCACGATGGCCTGTATGGCATCTTCATGCTCGAACTGGCCGTAAAAAATATGTGCTTTGTACAAATAGCTGTCGGCATGCTCGGGAACCAGCCTCAGTACCTCGTCAAAAGCAGCTAATGCCGCATCCTCGTCCTGATCCTTGTAATAAATCTGTCCCAGTCTGAAATAAGCGCCCGGATGACCCGGCGAAAGCTCCAGCACTTGCAGCGTATCTTCCTTCGCCCGCGCATAATCCGCCATCGAATAATAGATTCCGCTTCGCAGGCTGTAGAGGCTGCCTTGCCCCGGGTTCAAACTGAGCCCTTGAGCACAGTCCGCTAAACCCCGTTCCAGCTGTCCGGTCTCCACAAAGCAAACGGCACGAAACTCGTAAAATCTCGGGTTCGACGGATGCGCCTGGATTGCCTGGGAATAAGCATCGATGGCCAGATCCCACATGCCCATCTCCTTATAGATATGGCCGCTGGCCGCCAAATACGTCGGATGCTCGGAGAAGGACTCTTCCTGCTTAACCGCTTCCTGCAGTTCAAGCAGCGCTTCCTCATTGCGTCCCTGAAGATAGAGCACATAACTCAGCTTGTTGCGGATTTCAGTCCCGTCCTGAAGCGCGGCTGCTTCCTTCAGAGCCTGCTCCGCTGATGGCAGATCATTCATCTCCATGTAAATATCGGCGCGCTGCACATAGTTCGGTGCATCATCATTCTCAAGCTTAAGCAGCTTGTCATTGATCGCCAGCGCCTCCTCCTGACGCCCCAGCCGGTAATAGCAGTCGGCCATCCAATAGCAGGCCAGCGGGGAGTCCGGCTGTCTTGCATACAACTTCGAAATCAGCTCGTAGGCCTGATCCTCCAGACCATCCTCGCGATAAATCCGGGCCATGTCGAAATACGCGCGGCAATCGTCCGGCGCCGCTTCAATCGCCCATTCCAAATCCGCTTTGGCTGCATTTTTGTTACCGGAACGATTGAAGACCTCCGCTCTCTTTAAGTAAAGCTCGTATGAATCCGGATACCGTTCAATGGCCTCCGATAGATAGTGCTCGGCCTGTCCCATGTCCCCAAGCTGCACATACAGGTCCGCCATAGATTTCCGAAAGGAATACGCCTCCAGCACTTGCCGCTGAAACGTCTGAAATGCACCGTAGCTGTAGTTGGTGCTGCCTGCAAACAGCGCATATCCGCCATCCGCTTCCGCTTCATACCGATCGGCCAGCTGGATTCCCTCCTGTAGGACTCCCACGGCTTCCTGCACATGATCCATCAGATCCAGGGATACGGACAGCATGTAATAATACATCGGGATGGCGCGTTCCGGCTCCTGGATGCTTAGTCGAAAATAGTGCGCCGCTTCCGCCGGATTGCCGCTCTCGTAAAAGGTCATGCCCAGCTCATAATAAGTTGAAATAACCGTGCTCCTGTCCTCTCTTTTAATGCTTTCCTTCAGATCGCGGATCGCCTCTTCATATTGATTCAAATCCTTGTGGGCAATCCCCCGGGTATACCAATTCATATAATTGTCGGCATTCAACCGAATCGCTTCATTTAGATCCTCAATGGCCTCGCGCTCCCGGTTCAGCTCACGCAAAATATGAGCGCGCCGCTCATAAGCGCGATGGCTTCCGCTCGTATCGATCACGCGCCCCAAATAAGCTACGGCCTCTTCCGAATGGCCGCTGTTGTGCAGCAGCTCCGCATAGTGCAGCTTATCATTGAAACTGGTAATGGCACTTTCGCCTTTTCTCATATATTTAAGGGCTTGTTCAAAATCCCGCTTCTTTCTGTAATGGTTACCGATACGGAACCAGATCCGCTTCATCAACTTCATGGTGGCTCATCCTTTATATGTAGATGTTATTCTTGGGCTCGTATGATCAGAGCAGAGGTTTCCTTCCTCTATCTCTATATTATACTTCCTCTATGTCCATTTGCACCCAAATTAAAAAGGAACCGTGCAGGCTCCTCTTTAGGTGTGTATCCTATTATATTGTACAAGGTTACCAAAAATGTCCAACGAAAGAAATACATGCGTTATTTAGTGAAACGATTTTGATTTATTCTGCTTACGAACTTTTCCCCCATAGTATGCTGCTGTACCCAGTGAAATTCCCCAGATCAGGAAGAGTGCGTACCAGAAGTATCCCCACACCGCCATGGGGCTTGCATCTTGATCGGCATACATGGGGGCCGACTGAACGCGGCCGACCGCTAACAAATACTGCATTACGAAGTAAGTAAATCCCCATAATGACAACAAAACAGAACCGATGGCAGCTGGTATAGTTAGCAACCATTTCGGTAAGCGCAGCCCCCACGGCCTGGCAAAAGCAAGCGCGAAAACGGCTGCCAATAAGGCCAGGGTACCCATTCCCCAGTAACCGATCACGTGCGTCCAAAATTCATCAGGCGCTTCCTGGAAATCCCCTGGGAATGCAAACCCGATGCCAAGTCCCCACCAGAAATGGGGGAGGGCATACATAACAGCGGCAATGCAAGCCGTATACCCGGCTTTTTTCATTCTTGAATGATTCATATCAATCACCTCAAGCTCATCATACTTAACGAAAAGAGCATTCAGATGACTTGAAGTTTAAGTTTAGTTTAAATATGCGGTGGAGCCCACTCTTGACTCTGCTCAGTACACCTTATGAATCACATCTTCGAAATCGGGATCTTCCATATCGATATCATCCAACTCGCCCCAGCGGCCCAGCTCTTTAAAAATATCAAGCGTATTCATCTCGCGGCGGTTCACCTCAATGGTGACGGTGTTATCCAGCGTGCTTGTCACCCGAATCGGGACGGTAAAAGCCTCTTCACCTAAAAATTCCTCGGGAATTACAAAAGGACCGCGGAAAGTGACGGTGATCACGGTAGGCAGCCCGATGGTGTCTCGTAATGACTTTACCGTCCCATCATAAGACAGCTCGCCGTTGTTAATGACCATCACGCGATTGCACAGCTGTTCGATATCATCCATGTCATGCGTCGTGAGCAGTATGGTCTTGCCGAATTGCTCGTTGATCAGCTTGAGAAAACGGCGGATGTTCCGTTTGGCGTTTACGTCCAGACCGATCGTCGGCTCATCCAGGAACAGCACGTCCGGATCATGCAGCATCGCGGCGGCGAGGTCGGCGCGCATGCGCTGGCCGAGCGACAGCTTGCGCACAGGCGTTTCCCAGAACGCCTGTAAATCCAGCAATTCGGCAAACTGTCCGAGTCTGCGCTCCTTGTCCGCCTGATCCACGCTGTACATTTTAGCCAAAATATCGTAAGAATCCTTCACCGGCAGGTCCCACCACAGCTGGCTCCGCTGACCAAATACGACGCCCAGGTTGTTCACGACGCTGCGCCGCTCCTTGTGCGGATTCATGCCTCCGATCGATACGTGACCCGAGGTCGGGTGGAGAATGCCGGTCAGCATTTTGATGGTGGTGGATTTGCCGGCCCCGTTCGGTCCGATGTATCCGACGAATTCCCCCTGCTCCACTTGAAAGCTGATTCCCTTCACGGCTTCCTTCGTCCGGTATTCTCTCGTGAACAGGGTTCGCAGCCCGGAGAAGCGCCCCTCCTTCACAACCGGCGTTTTGAACTCCTTGCGTATGTCGTGGACTTCAATCATTGACGCGTTCCTCCTTTAGCTCCCTGTACTTTGATATTTGGTCAAACCAAACTGCCAGAATTTCAGACTTAAGAAGAGACATATCAGAGCCGCTCCAGCCAATGCGGGCAGCACCCAAACGCCGAGCTCGCCCCGCAGTATGTATAATGACGGAATGTAATTGACTAAACCGACCGGGACCACGATCAGCAGGATCGACGACATCCATTTGGGATACAGCGTGAGCGGATACTGGGCTGCTGTCCGGGCCGCGTCCTCCGTAATATTTTGAAGCTCGGTGATCCGGGTCGTCCAAAAACCGAACGTGGCGGTCGCAAGTCCGATCGAGAACAGGATGACGGCTCCCGTGACGATAATATAGAGCGATTGCGGCACCGCGCTCCATCCGACTTGCCCTGCCGCCATCATGCCATGCAGCGACCACCAGAGCAGAAAACCGCCCTGCAGCACTTCGCCCAACATAATCCGGAATTTCTGCGGCATGAGCGCCAGCAGCACCGGCATGGGACGGGTCAGCAGTTGGTCAAGCTCCCCATTAACCAGGTAGTGTTCAAGATGATGTACTTCATCCGCAAACGTCCGGTAGAGCGTCTTCGATAAGGTCATAACGGCAAACAAATACCCGATTTCATGCATGGACCACCCCTGGATGGCCCCAAATTTGTAGAGCACGATAGCAACCATAAGAAATTCAGAAATTTGGATCAGCGCCGCCAGAAACGAAGCCAGGATAAAATTGAATTTGTATTGCATGCGGCTTTTGATGCTGGTGCGGATCAGCAGCGCGTACAGAGATAGCCAGGATCTCGTGGTCATCCTCCTTGCACCTCCACTTTCCGTCTTAGGAAGCCTGTTGCCAGCAGGCTGGCCATCGTGAGCAGCACGCACCACAAGAGCGTCCCCCATAGATAGGAAACGTCATCAAAACCCAGATAGATCCGGGTCGGCACATAGAGCAGATACGGATACGGCGACCACCAGGCCAACGTCTGAAGCCAGCCCGGCAGCCATTCAATCGGAATAAAGAAGCCTGCAAGAAGATTGATCATCGCATGGTTGCCCCAATACAACCAAGACGATTCCGTTGTCCATAATGCGGATGCGCCGATGAGATAGTTGATGCAGATCGATAAATAGGCGGCTCCTGCAAGCGCAATGGCTACATAGAGGAAGGTAGATGCTTTTCCGGGTAAATGCAGCGAGAAAGCAAAATAATACACCAGGTAGATCGGGATTGATTTGTAAACGAATTGGTAGGCGATTTGCCCCCATTCCTTGGCCATCAAATGACTGAACAAGTGAACGGGTCGCATCAAATCCAGAGAGATATGGCCGGTTCGCACGGCTTGGGGAATGCCGAGGCCATTCGTGACGAAACTGGAAACCCAGAGCGCAGCTTGCGTAAAGGCGATATAACCGACCATTCCCTGCGTTCCGTAATCTCCGAGTGCGTAGTCTGCACCGAGACCGATCCAGATACAGGCATACATGAAGCCGAACATCGCGCTGGCGATATTGTGCACCATGTGTGCGCCGCGGTACTGCAAATTGCGGGCATAGGCTTTGGAAGCCAATGTGAAATAAAGCATGAAGCACCTCCGATAAGCATTTTAGATGGCGGACCCATCCACTTCAGACAAGGCGAAAATGAGAGAAGGACAATAGCATACCAGAACGTTCCAGATCAGGCAAGGCTTTTTTCAGAAGGAAAATATACGGACGATCCGGGATACAAAAAGAAGCCTTCTTCTCCGGAGGGTGGTTTCAAAAGAAACCACCAAGGGAGTTTGAAGACTTCGGAGTCGTCATATAAATGATCAGGCGTCATCATCTTATACTGCTTGCAATAACAGACCGCAAGCTTAAGGTGTCACTGGCCCTCTCGCCCATTTTCCGTATCGGGTTCAGGACCACGGCTAGAGACAGACTCTGGATCCGGACTCGTTTTGTACAGATACTGAAGCTGCTGGAAGGGCTGCGGCTGGAAGAATGGCGATTGCTGATGTGCCTGCTGCGAATAGGTTACCGGTTGTGCATAGGGTGCCGGTTGCGCATAGGGTGGCGAGAAGGAAGCTTGCGGCGGAAACGATGGCGGCTGTGAATAAGGGGAATACGATGGGGAAACGCCGTACTGCTGCATCCTCGCTTGTTGATAATTGTATGGATACGATGGATACGGTGGCGGTGGTGCATATCCATAATAGCTAGGCGGCGAAGGTTGCTGTGCGTTCAACGGAAATGGCTGGTCAAACGGCTGCCGCTGAATCGATTCAACGTAGGGGGCATGTTCGTCCCGCTTGCCGCAGCCCGGCGGTGGCCCCAATATGACCGTTTCCTTCAGCGGAGCAACCGCTTTGGCGTAATCCTCCTCATTCACGCAGTATGCGATATGCAAGATCTCCTTGGGAATATGCCTAAGGAAGTCCGATCCATATACGATATCCGGCGTCGGCTTATCAAATATGGTCAGAATATGGGCTTTGTCGCTAAGCGTCAGAATCCAGTGGAACCAGCCTTTTGGTAACATCGATACCTGTCCCGGTTTTAGCTTGTAGGTCATCAGCTTCTGGGTGAAGGGATTAAATACGGAAGTCAGCACTTCGCCGCTGATGACAAACACCAGCTCATCGACATTCGTATGCCAATGGGGCTGGATGATAATTCCTTTGGTCATATGAACGTTGAAGAATCCTGTGGCAATGGCCGGCATCTGATTTTCAAACACCTGGGTTATGTAATTTCCCGCATCGCGTTTATAGTTCAAAGTGTCGTTCGAGTCCGCAAACAGCTTCAAATTCGGAGATGTCAGTACTGGATCCAGCATCGTATTCCTCCCTTGAAAGTTCTTGATCTATCTGTATGCGTAGAAGGCCCGGCCTATGTAGAAGGGGATCGCCGGGACAGGAAAAAAGACGTGATCTGTCAGATCACGTCCCTATGCATCATCGGCTCCTGAAACTCGCCGAAATAGTCTACCAGGAATGACTGGAATTCTCTTGCGGCCTTGGACAAATATCGCTGCTCCAGCCACGCTAGAGTGAAGGTACGGTAGCAGGAAGGTTTCTCGATACGCACCATCGCGTACGGCGGCTCTTCATCCCCTTTGCACCCGGGTACAAATGCGGCTCCAAGCCCGGCGGCCACCAGACTTCCCAAAGCGGCAGGTTCATCCACTTCACAGACGACATCCCGGCTGATCCCGGCCAATCGGCAGAACTCCTCATTCATTTTTCGGAACGGGTGGCCTTCCTTGTATTCGATGAAGGCTTCCCCCGCAACGTCCTGAAGGGAAATGCTCTTCCTGCCCGCCAATCGATGACCGTGGGGTACCGCCAAGAACACCTCGGCATGGAGAACCGGGATTTCCCGAAACTTGTCATCATCCAATGCCGCAGCCGCAAAGCATAAATCGACTTCACCATTCTCCAGCATCTGCACCATCTCCATCATCGAGTCAGGCGGAATCTGGATAATGCGGAAATTCACATCAGGATATCGCGCACGGAAAGCTCCCAATGCTTTGGACAGCCGAGGCAGTGCCGTCGTTGCAATGCGGATGCTGCCCCGCTCCATACCTGCCAAATCCGACACCTCTCTCTTCCCTTCCTCAAGCGCTGACAATGCCGTATCTACGCTTTTCAGAAAAGCCTTCCCGAATGAATTGAGCTTGATTTGCCGATTCTGCCGATCGAACAGCTGTACTCCCAAATCTTCCTCTAACCTGGCAATCGTCTTGCTGAGCGCAGGCTGGGCAATTCGGAGTTCCTTCGCAGCCTTGGTCATATGCTCCATTCTGGCCACCGTCTGAAAATAATGCAGCTGAAGCAGTTCCACGATGTTCTTCCTCCTTTATTGATACCCTTGAGTATATGAATGCATGTCATAATATATATTTTTATTTATTAACTATCGATTGTAGAATAAATCGTAACCAAAGGAAAGGGGGAAATCACATGAACGAACATCAGCAACAACCACCATCTGCTGAAAAATTAATACGCATTCTGGCCTTTACGATGATTCTCTCATCGATGAGCGCAACGATGTTTAATATCGTGCTTCCGGAGATCAGCAAGCAATTCCAGCTTTCCTTTGCCCAGGTCAGCTGGGTATCGTCGATTTACATGCTGATTTATGCCATAGGCTCTGTCCTATATGGAAAATTGGCCGACACCTATAAACTCAAAAATCTGCTTACTTTCGGTTTGCTTCTCTTCCTAGTCGGTTCTATTGTAGGTTTGTCGGCACAAGCCTACTGGATGGTGCTGCTGGGGCGGATCCTCCAGGCTGCGGGGGCAGCCGTCATTCCTGCAACCGCCATGATCATTCCCGTTCGCTATTCCCCTGCGGAAAGCCGGGGCCGCGCGCTCGGCATAACCGCCACCGGACTCGCTATAGGAAGTGCGATTGGGCCGGTTGTCTCGGCTCTGATCGTCAGCGTGTTCCACTGGAGATGGCTCTTCTGCATCCCGCTGTTGATCCTTGTTACCTTGCCGCTGTACCGCAAATATTTGGGCAATGAACAAGGTCAGGGTGGACGAATCGATTGGCTCGGCGGCGGTCTTCTCGCCGGAACGGTTGCGCTGCTGCTCCTTGCGGTGACGCAGAGTGGATGGATATTCGGCGTAGGCAGCTTCATGCTGTTCCTGTTGTTCCTCCTGCGCATTCGATCGGCTAAAGAGCCTTTTGTCCAGCCCCGTTTATTCAGCAACAAAAGCTATTCGGTCGGTCTGGTCCTCGGCATATTCATCATGAGTGTCGGTTACGCCCTGCCTTTTCTTACTCCGCAGCTGCTGGCGGATATTAACGGTTTGGCTCCGGGATGGATCGGATTTGTTATGGTGCCGGGAGCCGTCGCTGCGGCCATACTCGGTGGAAGAGGCGGCAAGCTCGCGGACACCAAGGGAACGCGTTATCTGTTCTATACAGCGTCCACCCTGCTTCTGCTCTGTTTCGCCCTGTTGTCCACCTTCGCGGGCGTATCGCCATACCTCATTGCGCTGATTCTGGTCTTTGGCAATGTAGGTCAAATATTTATGCAAATCTCGCTCTCCAAGACCATCTCATTGTCGCTGCCCAAAGAGCAAGCCGGTGTCGGGATGGGATTGTTCTCGCTGCTTAACTTCCTGTCCGGCGCGATCGCCACGGGGGTGTACGGCAAAGCCGTCGATCTTGGCGCCGGCAGCTCCTGGAATCCGCTGAACCTGTTCCAGGGCGCCTCCACCTACAGCAACATCTATATCGTCCTGGTTGCCTTGCAAGCTGGAGTTCTTCTGCTATTCATGCTGCAGTTTGGGAGAGCCGCACAGCGCAGGCTGAAGATTCAAGCAGCAGGCTCTAAATGAGGATTGCCCAGAATTATACGATACGGAAATCAGGCCGCTTTATATCGAGATTCCGCAAGGTGAGCTCGACGACCTTCGAGACCGTCTAGCCCGAACCCGTCGGCCTGACGAATTGGCGGATGAAGGGCTGGAATAACGGCGTTCCGTTCGACTATCTCAGGAAGCTGGCGGGCTATTGGCGCACCTCGTACAATTGGCGCAAACATGAAGCCCGGTTAACCGGCTTTCCGCAGTACTACTTTAACGATCGATGGGGTGAACATTCATATCCTGCACGTCCACGAGGGATCGTCAGCTCGTCTGTATACTTTTACTGGGCTTAATTAAATGCACTTGAGAAAATCGAGTTGGATAAAAAGTTAGAGGAAATCTAGTCTGAAAATCGAAGAAGTAGCTGAGGGACAAAGGCGACCCCGGAAAAGCGGCAGCGGTCGCCTTTGTCCTCGAATATTTTTCGCTGGGGGCAGCAGCGATTGGAGAAATGGATTCGTACTCGGGAGCGTCTTACAACAACATACCAAGGGACTGTCCCTGGTCAATGGACCTTTGGGACAGTCCCTTGGTTTTCGTCACTGCTGGTGGCTCCCGGATTCTCCAAGTAGCCGATCCAATCGCTCCACTCGGGTGCCTTATTTACCAGATAGCCCATCCAAAATTAGGATAAAATAAAAAAACGCCTATCAAATATGGCGATAATGTGAATTTTAATTATTTCAATAGTTGCATTATACCATAAATTTACATGAAAGTCAAGTCTTATCCTACCGGCTTTGCCATGCTACAACGGATAAGAGGTGATCCATCATGGAAAAGAAAAGCCTGACTGCTCTTGTCAGCGCGTTTTCGCGGGCGTATCACGCCGAGCATAATCAAGTGAAAATTTTTGACGATCCCATCGCCATCCAGCTGTTAACCGATCAGGAATACGAGCAGATAGCCTTCAACATGTCCCAGGCCGTATCTTTCTTCCGGCCGTCGTTTGTCGGCTCGCAGGAGCAGGCGCTGCGCGAAGTCGTCGATTATCAGCTGTCTCCTTCTCCGCTCGGGAGAGCAGCATTTGCCGAGCAATCACTCGCCGTTGCCGCCGGCTTGGGAGCCGAACAGTATCTAATCTTTGCAGCCGGCTACGACACCTTCGCCTACAGACAGCCGGAGTGGGCTGAAAAGCTGCGTATTTTCGAGATCGATCATCCCGTTACGGCAGCGGATAAAGAAAGGCGCGTATCCGCTCTCCCATTGGCCAAGCCGGCGAATCTACATTGCATTGCCGCAGACTTTTTAGAAGCAGACTGGACAAGCCGTTTAGCAGCCTGCCCGGCTTTTGACCCGGAACGAATCAGCTTCAGCAGCTTGCTCGGAATCAGTTATTATTTGCCAAAACAGGCATTCAAGCAGCTGTTGTCGTCCATTGCCCGGCGGGTCCCCAGCGGCAGCAGCTTTGTCTTTGATTATCCCGATGAGCTTACGCTTACCCCGGAGGCGGGTGAACGGGCGCAGAAGCAGGTCATGATGGCCATGCGGGCGGGCGAACCCATGCAGGCAGGCTATTCCTACGCGGAGCTGGAGCAATTGCTGGAAGAGGCTAATTTGTTGATTTACCAACATCTAACTCCTTCCGAGATTACAAGGGAGCTGTTTCAGGCCTATAATGAGAGTCAGCCTGATCACAAAATAACGGCATTCGACAACGTTAACTATTGCTTGGCTGTCAAGTCCTCCCGATAATCACGGATGAGGGCGGAAAGAGCTTGACTTCTCTCTTCCACAAGGGGATGAAGCTTCAGTACTCGTCCATAGTTTATTGGGGTATGCTCCAAATACGGAACGGTTGTCAGTAAACAAGCTCAAATCGCGCAAAAAGTAGAAGCTAACGGAACCACTGTCAACGAATGAGTGAAAATCATAAAATCCGAATACCCAAAAAAACCACCGGAGCCCTGCTTGGCTTAAAGCCTCTCCGGTGGTTTTGATTATGGCTAATGCGATATTCCAAATGGTATGGGACGCTCGGCTCCAACTATGCCCTATACCAGGTAACCTTATTTGGGGGAACCGCAGTTCGGACAAATGATGATAGTGGTTCTAGGGCAGAGGTACACTCCCTTATCATGGTGTCTGCGCCATGTTGTTACATAGCCGCCCGTTTCAGCTGGCCGTAATACAGGTCGCTGTAGAATCCTCCCTGCTTCAGCAGCTCATCATGGGAGCCCTGCTCTAATAAGCGTCCATCCTTGAGCACCAGGATGCGGTCCGCCGAGCGGATCGTGTTTAGACGGTGGGCAATGACAAAGCTCGTCCGCCCTTTCATCAATCGCTGCAATCCTTCCTGGATTTTGATTTCCGTTACGGTATCGATGCTGCTTGTCGCTTCATCCAGCACCAGCATGGAAGGGTTGGCCAGAATCGCCCTCGCGATGGCAAGCAGCTGCTTCTGGCCTTGACTGATGCCGCTGCCGTCAGGCTTGAGTTTCTTGTCATAACCATCCTTCATCCGCACGATAAACGAGTGGGCGTTGGCCAATTTCGCGGCTTCTTCCACTTCCTCATCGGTGGCATCCAGCCGTCCGAAGCGGATGTTCTCACGGATCGTGCCCTGAAAGAGGAAGGAATCCTGCAGCACAAAAGCCATCTGCGCGCGCAGACTCTCCCTTCGGATCGAAGCAATATCCCGCCCGTCGAGGGTAATCCTTCCACTGTCCGGATCGTAAAACCGGGAGAGCAGCTGAATTAATGTCGTTTTCCCCGCACCGGTCGGACCGACCAGCGCAATCATCTCGCCGGGCTTTGCTTCAAAGCTGATTCCTTCCAGTGTGTCTCCGTCTTTCTCATAAGAAAACGAGACGTTGTCGAACTTCACCGCGCCCTCCACGCTCTTCAGCGTGACAGCAGCCCCTTCGTCCTTCGCTTCAACCTCTTCATCCAGCACCTCGAATACGCGTTCCGCCCCCGCAATGGCAGACAGCAGCGTATTCCATTGGTTTGCGAGATCGTTCAGCGGTCTCGTAAACTGCCTTGCATAACTCTCAAATATAATGATGACGCCGATCGTAATATGCCCCTGAATCGCCATGATGCCGCCGATGCCTGCTACGATCGCAAAGCTCAAGTTGTTGAGCCCGTTCATCAGCTTCGGAATGAAGCCTGATATGCTCTGCGCCCAGAAGCCCGACAGACGAATCCGTTGATTGCGCTCATCGAATTCGCGGACAACCCGTTCTTCCTGGGAAAAAGCCTTAATAATCCGCTGCCCCGACAGCGTTTCTTCAATATACCCGTTCAGATCCCCCAGGTTGCGTTGACGCTCCTTAAACAAGGGGCCGGTCCGCCGGGTAATCCAGCGCATCCCCATCATCATCAGAGGCACGACCAGGAATGTCAACAGCGTAAGGAGCGGACTAAGCCATAACATGACGGTTAATGTGCCGATTAAGGTCAACACGCTCGAGAAAATTTGAATAGCTGAGCTGTTGAGCGTTGAGCTCACGTTCTCGATATCATTCGTCAGGCGGCTCATGATCTCGCCCTGCTGGCGCTTGCCGTAGAACGGGATCGGGAGCCGGTGCAGATGCGTGAACAGATCCATCCGCATCCGGTACACCGTCTCTTGGGCGATGCCGATCATCCAGACGTTGTGCAGCCAAGTGGTTAAAGCCTGAAGAACATAGACGGCGGCCAAGCCAACGAGAAAATACAACCAGGCCGCGTCGATGGAGCTGTCCGGATTACGCACATCATCCAGAAATCTATCCACGCCGACGCCAAGCAGATAGGGACCTAGCAATGCAAGGCCCGAGCTGATCAACACCATCAGCAGCACGAGTGCGAGCTTGCCTTTGCGGCGGGCGAGATAAGTCCATATTCTGGAGAGGGTGCCCGACCAGTTTTTGGCCTTGGCCTTAGGCTTGCTCCCCTGGCCGCCATCCTTATTCTTGCCAAGATCAATCTTCGGTCTCGGATGACGAAACGGTTCAGTGAATGCCTTGAGCATGCTGCTGCGCCTCCTCTCCGTATTGGGATTCATAGATGCGTCGATATAGAGAGGAACTTTCCATCAAATCTTCGTGGTTCCCTTTTCCAATCAAACGCCCGTCGTCAAGCAGCAGAATTAAATCAGCCGAAGTGGTCGAGCTGATCTTCTGCGTGATCAAAAACGTCGTACAGGACAAATCCTTCAGTGCATCCAGCAGAGCGCCTTCCGTTCGGACGTCAAGGGCGCTGGTGCTGTCGTCCAGAATAAGGATGGCGGGCTTTCGCACAAGCGCCCGCGCAATGGACAGGCGCTGCTTCTGTCCCCCGGACAAGTTGACCCCGCGCTGGCCCAGCATCGTGTCATAACCGTTAGGGAGACGCTCAATGGTATCGTGGATTTGCGCTCTGCGCGCCGCTTCTTTAATTTCCTCCATGGAAGCATCCTCGCGTCCCCAGGCAATATTCTCCCGCACCGTACCGGAGAAGAGCAGCACTTCCTGCGGCACATAACCGATGCTGCTGCGCAGATTTACCTCATCGATCGATCCGGCGTCCATTCCGTCTACGCGTACTGTTCCCTTCTCTTCCTCGTAAAGCCGTGGAATCAGCTGTACTAATGAAGACTTGCCGGAACCAGTTGCTCCCATAATCGCGATCCGCTCTCCGGGCCTCGCTTCAAAGGAAATATCCGTCAGCACGTCGATGTCGCTGCCCGGATAGCTAAAGCTCACTTGCTCGAACTTCACGCCGCCTTGAATTTGAACCTTTTTATTCTTATCCTTGGCCACGCTTGCTGCATCCTCTTCCGTATTTAACACCTCTTGCGTCCGCTGTGCGGAAGCGCGTCCCCGGGAGAAGGCAACGACAACCCAGGACAGGGCGGACATGGCACCAATACAACGCAGGGAATAATTGACTACGGCAACCACTTCGCCGACGCTGGCACTGCCGGACGCGATGTCTTTGCGGCCGAACCACAGGACCGCCATAATCCCTGCATTCATTATGAGAAGAATAAACGGCATCGTTGTCTCCGTTAATCGCAAGGTCGAGACCGTGGTGCTCATCAGCTTGCCAGAGGTACGGGCAAAGCGTTCAATTTCGTGTCCCATCCTTACGAATACGCGTATCAACCGAATCCCGGTCAGATTCTCCTGAATGACGCCGTTCACCGCATCCAGTCGCTGCTGTACATGGCGGAACGCATCCGCTGCCCGCTTCATAATCCAAGCGATAAAAATAAACAATAATGGCACGGTAAGGACAAGCAGCAAGCCCAGCTTCACATTCACCACCAATGCCATGATGATGCTTCCCAGCACAACGAGCGGAACGCGCGTCATAAACCGCAAGCCCATGAACACCGTATCCTGAATCTGGGTGACGTCACCTGTAAGTCTGGTAATCAAAGATGAGGTAGCAAACCGGTTAAATATCGAATAAGAGAAAGACTGCACCTTTTCATACAGCTGATCACGCAGATCATAGCCGAGTCCCTGACTCGTATGCGCCGCAAAAAAAGAGCTGGATATTCCCGCTATAAAGGCAATAATAGCGCTTCCAGTTAAAACGGCTCCCCACATCCAGACAACGGACAAATCCTGTTTCTGTATGCCGTCGTCAATGATTTTAGAGATGAGCAGCGGTTGAATCAGCTCAACGGTGAGCTCAATCAGCATCATGACCAGTGCCGCAATCGCTGCGACGCGGTACTTTTTCAAGATCGAGAAAACCATTCCCATAAGCATTCCTCCGAGGCTGAAGACCTTTATCATGTTCATACATCAATTACCCACTGGTCTTCATGTAGTAGCAATATTAGTTCGTACAAGAGCTCGATATGTCTATTATAATATATTTTCTCCTAGAACTTACCGACTGATTAAAAAATCACAGTAATTCACATTCCAAATCGCAACTCCTGGCTTGTGTAGGAAGCATTGCAAAGGAGATGAAAAAAAGAGCCTATTCTTCAGGATTGTCTCCTCTCGAATAGGGCTCTCTTGTTGAAACATATAGCTATTCCACCGATTTCAGCGCTTCAATCATATCAATCCGCTTTAGCTTGTAATGCATGGAGGCCATCACAATGGCCGAGAACAACAGCGTCAGCAGTGCCGCATAGCCGTAACTGATTCCATGGATCGCGGGACTGAACATCATCGCATCCACTTCTGCGGTTAGTAGCACGAACCGGTGCAGGAACACGCCACCCAGACTGCCCGCTATAATCCCCAGCGCGGTCAGAATCATATTTTCGCGATAGATGTACATGGTTACTTCCTTATCATAGAAGCCAAGCACCTTGATCGTTGACAGCTCCCGTATCCGCTCGGATACGTTAATATTCGTCAGATTGTACAGCACGACAAACGCAAGTGCCGCAGCAGATACAATCAGGACAACCACCACGACGTTCATGCTGTCCATCGTATCACTGAAAGCGTCGCTTACCCCGCTCGTGAAGCTGACCATTGCCACCCGCTGGCTTGCGGTTAACGATTCTCCAAGCTGGTCTTCCCACTCCGGATTGTGATCGTGGTTGTCATACGTCAGCAATTGACTGTTCACTTCCGGCCCTGCATCAAAAATCTCTTCGTAATACAGCGGCGTCATATAGACGTAGTGCATGGCATAGTTCTCCGTTATCCCGGCTACACGTATTTCAAAGGGATCGTTGTCGCTGTTCTGTACGGTGAAGGTACTGCCAATCTTGAGATCAAACAGTTTGGCGAGCTTCTCGGTAATGATCGCACCGTCATCCGTCAGGGACAGCGTCTGCTCCTGCCCACGGGATTTCAGGATGATAAACGAATCGATCTCATCTGGCGATTGCGGCACGAACAAACTCACATCCTGAGTATTCACCCCGGGGGCGGCCGCAGTCATCGCCTCTTGCGTCACATTTAAAATCCCCGTAATCTCCGGCGTTTCCGCAATGCGCTTGTTATAATCCTCCAGCATGCCGTTATCGCCGTTATCGTCTTGGAATACAACGGTCGCCTGATGCTGCATAATCTTTCCGTATTGCAGCGGCGCGATATCCCCGATGGAATCCTTGAGACCGAAACCGGTCAGTATCAGGGCCGTGCAGCCGGCAACGCCGCAAACGGTCATAAACATCCGCTGCTTGTAGCGGAACAAATTACGGGCGGTGACTTTTCCAATAAAGCCGAGCCGGTTCCACACCCAAGGAACTCGCTCCAGCCATATGCGGGATCCGTTCTTTGGGGCTCTGGGGCGCATCAGGACCGAAGCGTTGCTTCGAAGTTCCACCCGCGTCGCCACATAAGCGGTCATGGTCGTACAGAGCACGGCCACGATGATCGAGATGATGCTGTAGCTGAGATAAAATCGCGTTCTCACATCCGGCAGGTTGTATAAAGCGCCGTAAGCATCATAGATAATAGCGGGAAACAAGGTGAAGCCGATACCCAGTCCGGCTGCTGAGGCCGCAACACTTGCCAGCGTCGAATACACCAGGAATTTTTTCATCACATCCCGATTGCTGTATCCAAGTGCTTTCAAGGTTCCGATCTGCAGCCGCTGCTCCTCAACCATACGAGTCATCGTTGTCAGGCTGACGAGGGCGGCGATCAGGAAAAAGAATACCGGGAATGCCGTTGCAATGGAAGATAAGCGGTCCGCATTATCGCTGTACTCGGTATAGCCCGGATTGACGCTGCGGTCCATGACGTAGACTTTGGGCAGCTCAAGCTGTTCCAGCTCCTTCTGTCCCTCCGCCACTTCCTTCTCGCCATCGGCGATTTCTCGCTCAGCCTTTGCTTTTTCTTCATTAAATTTCTTTAGACCCTCCTGGTATTTCTCCTGTCCTTGGCTAAGCTCCGCTTTCGCATCCGCGAGTTTGGCTTCCCCTGCCTGCTTAGCAGCAGCAAGCTCCTCCGTTCCTTGCTTCAACGAAGCTTCACCCTGCACGAGCTGACGCTCGGCTTCCCGAAGCTTGGCCTCACCTTCTTTTAGTTGTGCCCGGCTTGCATCCAGCTTCTGCTGAGCGTGATCCATCTGTTGCGAAGCTGCGTTTAAACCGCTCTGGAACGCAGAAGCAGCCTTTTGCAAAGCAGCTCCATCCAATGCTCCCTCCATGTAACCCGCAGTGGCTGCTCCCAGCTTCGGATCTGCTGCCTGAGCCGCTGAAAGCAGCTCTTGCCTCTGTTCTTCCGGTATGTCTTTCGGATCTAAACCGGAGATTTGCTGCAGCGCCTTCGCCAATTGCTGCCCTTGTGCCAGCTTTGGCGCAAGCTCCAACTTTTGTTGATCCAGTTGACTTTGACCTGTCTTAAGCTGGGACTGTCCCTGTTCCAACTGCTGATGATTCCGCTTCAGCTCCGCTCTGCCCTGGGCAAGCTTTCTTGCCGCGGCATCCAGCTTGGCTTGTCCCTGTGCCAGCTCGGTTTGAAGTTTATTCACGCCATCGCGGTAGGATTGCTCTCCTTCATTCAGCTTGATTTTCGCTTCCTTTAACTCCTGCTCCGCATCGGTCAGCTGCTTCTTGGCATCCTTGATTTTGTCCAGGGCCTCATTCAGCTTCTTCTGCCCCTCGGCACGAATCTCTGCCAGCCGCTCCCGGGGCATGGTCTTCAGTGCCAGTTCTACCGCTTCTTTGTGCCGTTTGATCTTCTCGTCATACTCAGGCGTATAGGGAGCTGATTCAGCGGTGTCCTGGAAGGTCAGGTAGGCTTCCGTATACACAGGTAGTTTAAAGTCCTGCTCCGGTATAACGGCGAACACATCCGCAGTCCCCTTGCCGATGCCGCTCGTTCCCCGGCTCATGCTGCTGATGAACAGCGGACTCTTCGCCCTTCCCACGACCGTATAAGTGAGGTGGTCAAACGTTTTCTTGAGATTGACTTCCTCATCCGGATTGGTAAAGGTAATCTGATCCCCCAGTTTAAATTCGTTCCCCCGATCTCCCGCGTCGATGACGATCTCTCCTGCGGCCTCCGGCATTCGACCTTCTGTAAGCACGTATTGATTCAGATTATTTCCTGGGTCATAGGAGAGGACCTTCGCGATCCGCCCGCTGTCACCGAGAAATACGTCTGCACTATAGCCAGGTTGAACCTCATCCACTCCGGCAATCAACTTCAGCTTCTCGATATCGCTTTGTTCGAGACCCAAGGTGGACTGAACCTTAAGATCCATCAGCTTTAAATCGCTATAGTAGTGATCCGCTGTGTCCAGCATATCCGGACCCGTGGCTTTTATCCCCGCAAAAAAACCGACGCCGAGCATAATAATGGCAAAAATGGACAGAAACCGAGCTTTTGTCCGCGATATTTCCCGGAAAATATCAGTCCACAACGCTCTTTTCTTCATAATATATGTCTCCCTACCACTCGATGTTGTCTACAGAAACGGGGTTCGGATTCAAAACCATGTTTCGGACCTTGGCATTGTTGATCTCGATGACCCGATCCGCCATCGGCGTCAGGGCAGAATTATGCGTAATGACGATAACCGTCGTTCCGGTATGGCGGCAAGTGTCTTGGAGCAGCTTAAGCACCTGCTTCCCCGTATGATAATCAAGCGCACCAGTGGGTTCATCGCAGAGAAGCAGCTTCGGCTGCTTGGCGAGTGCCCTGGCAATCGCTACCCGCTGCTGTTCTCCGCCGGACAGCTGTGCCGGAAAATTGTTCAGACGATTACCCAGGCCGACATCCCGCAATACTTGCTCTGCGTCCAGGGCCCGAGGAGAAATCTGCGAAGCCAACTCCACATTTTCTTTTGTCGTCAGATTGGGAACCAGGTTATAAAATTGAAACACAAATCCGACGTCATTGCGCCGATAGCCGGTCAACTCCTTGCTGTTAAACCTTGCAATATCCGTTCCATCCACGAGTACTTGTCCCTCATCCGCCGTATCCATGCCGCCCAATATATTCAGCACCGTGGATTTGCCTGCACCGCTGGGACCGACAATGATCGCAAACTCGCCTTTTTCAATCTCCAGGTTGATTCCATCATTGGCTACAATCGTGGTCTCTCCCATTCGGTAGCGCTTATATTCATCCTTCATGCTCACAAAAGCCATGTGTACCCCACTCCCAACTCATGGTTGCAATATCGGCTAAAATCGTTATGTAAACTAATGTAACCCAAAAGAGGGCTTATCCGGTGCTTAAGCCAGAGCGCCGTTCACCGTGATTGGATACGAACTTCGGCATCTGTCGTGACTGTGCTAAACCTCTTGTTTGTGTCTTTACCGTTGTTAGACTCCTTGTTTTCTGACGTTCATTCAATGAAATGATCCTTTAAAATCAGTGTAGCACAAACAAATCGGCCAAAGAAAACGCAGCCACCCCCGCGGGTGGCAATGTCACAGAATGTTCCAAATTCGAAATAGCCCGAGCAGCACAAAAAAACGCTTCTTCGCCTAGGAAGAAGCGCTTCTCTGATAGATTTATTGTCAATCGATATGCCCAGTCAGTGTCGCTTCCTGAAGATCCTTGCCTTCGACCCAATCCCTGAACGAAAAATCAAGCACGCGCCCCTGAGCAAGCGATGTCATGACCCTTCCTTCTTCGAAGGCGTACGAAAAGGTATGCAGCGTTCCGAACAAATCGTCGTAATCCGTAAAAAATAACGGGGACTTTCGGTCCTTAAACAAACCGAAAACCTCGGTTTGGGTTAACTGTTCAGCATCCAAGCTATCGATATAACGTTTACGCCGAAGGGAATGCTCGATGGATGGCCTGTTTTTGCCCGTCAAAGCCTCATAATGGTTAACGCAGGCGATCACCGCCGCCTCGCCCGCACGGGTAATCACTTGATCCGGACTTGCTTCCACAACGGCCATGTTCCCTCGTGCATCCCCTATTGAAAAGTTATAACACGCCGCATGGGGAATATGGCGCAGCATATAAGACGCTTCTTCTACAGTACTGCATGACTCCAATATCATCCGAACGCCGACCCATGACGACAGTCCCGTCCCGTATCCGTCAAAGCTGACAAAATGCAGCCCAGCGGCAAGCCCTTGCTCATTCACCCCGTCATGCCTGCCTATTGCCTGCAAATTATAGCCTGCACTCGCTAAGCCTTGATCGGCTTGAGCCACTGTAAAATAACCATCGTAAAACGCAGGCGTAAAATCGTAATTTCTTACGTAATACGAAGCCGTGATCATCGCCGAGCATCCCATGGCCGCGATTTTCGGGACGTCATATCCGCCGAGAATCGCCGCGGCTTTGGAAAACGGCATTTCCAAGCCTTCCGCCAGCCCTTCAAGCTCCGACAACAGCTGCGGGGCAAATTCGTTATAAATGCTCTTCAGTTGTTCCGTGTCGATCTCCGGCTTGGTGACCGCTTCGAACGCTTTTAATATCGGTTGATTTCGCAGACTGCGACCCAGCTTAAGCCCGTTATGATAGTTATCTTCTCTAAGCTGCAAGATGTGTACCGTGTAATCCGGCATTTTAACCCCTCCACCCAAGCGGTTTCCATATGGGAATATATCCCTAACCCGATTATAGATGCAATTCATCCATCTTCCAATAAAAAAGCTCCTACCCGGCATGTTTACATGCTGGGTCGGAGCAGATTGTTATGCACGCGGCAATTGTTTAAATACTTGAACGTATTGCTCGTATTTTTCGGACCAGGCGTCTTTGCGCGATTCAAGCGTCCTGCCCTCCAGCAGTGCTTCAATGACGTCCAGACATACGTCCCAACCGGCAATATCCTTCGGTGTATGATCCGTAATTTTCGTTATCGTCTCGATCAATACCAGACGACAGCCTTCGGACTCTGGATGCAGCTCAAAACGCACACGGTCCTCTCCCCACGTATACTCCAGTACCGAAAACTCCCGATAGTCCGTAATTTCAAATTCTTCGAACGTTCCATCCTGCATGTCAAATGTAATTCTTCCGCCTTGACGCAAATCTTCCACCTTTAGCTCCGAAAACCACTGTGTGAGCTTGTCATTATCCGTCAGATAGGACCACACCTTCTCAACCGAATGCTTCAGGCGGCGTTCAAATCGGACGGTCGTTCCGAACTCGTCTTGCTGTACTACTGCCAGCATTTTTCATCCTCCTCAGGAATGTTTTTATTCAAAAATGGATCTTCCAATCAAACTACATCAGGATGTTTAAGGAGATTCATCCTCATCCAGCAGCCTCTCCAGATCATTCAGCTTATTCGTCCAGAACTGACGGTAAGGCTCCAGCCAGTGGTGGATTTCCTCCAGGGGCTTGGCATTCAGACTGTACACATGCCTTTGTGCCTCTTTCCGCAGCGAGACAAGACCGGCTTCCCGCAAAATGCGCAAATGCTTGGACACGCCTGGTTGGCTGAGCTGCATGAGATCTACAATCTCGCCTACCGTGCACTCTTTCACGCGCAGATAGTCCAATATCGTCCTGCGGTTCGGTTCTGCCAATACTTCAAAAAGGTTATCGTTCAACATGTTTATTATATTACTTTATAGTTATATTTCTGTAAAGTTATATACAAATACGGACGCAATCTTTGAACAAACATAACGCCTTCCTTATAATGAATCTATTGATGTTTGAAGGAAAGGACTGACGGTAATGCCCGATATCATTTTTTTGCGTGATCCTGACCTGCCGTTTCTTGAAATTAAAGAATGCGATACGTTAGACAATCTTTCTTATAAGAAGCATTTTCACGAAGAAATTTCCATTGGCCTCATTGAAAAGGGAGCCACCCGCGTATGGTCGGCCGGGAAACGGTTTGAAGCTGCCCAGGGACATATTGTGCATTTTCCGCCGCTGCTCCCTCATGCCTGTCATCCCGAGAATCCTGCAAACTGGAAGTACACGATGATTTTTATCCATCCCCGGTGGCTCGGTCAAACCTCTTCGGACTATGATTCCAAATACCATCAACCCCATATGCCCATCCTGCATCCGAAATATCAAAACGAACGATCCCGTTATCTGATCCGTTCCTGCAGGACCCTGTTTCAGCAAAATGCCACTCCCCTCGAAGTGGAGTCCGTGCTTATGACATTAATGCGGGAGACGGGTCTCCTTCAAGAGGAAGCCGCTATGGCGTCTAGCGGCAGCGCTCATCAATCCCCGGCTATTCTGCGAGTGAAGCAGTATCTGGATCATCATTACAAAGATCGCATTACACTCGATACCCTGCAGGACATCTCCGGGATCAGCAAATTCCACCTGATCCGCTTGTTTGCAGAATCCTATCATCTAGCTCCCCACGCTTATCAGAATTTATTGCGCATCAATTACGCGAAAGAGCAGCTGCTATTAGGAAAAGCCATCGTCGACGTTGCTGCGGAGACCGGGTTTTACGATCAGAGCCATTTCACGAGAGCTTTTGCCGGGTGCGTAGGGACAACGCCACTTCGGTATGCAAAAGCAGCGACATCTTAAACAAACCGCAATTTTATACAAGACCCTCTCGCCTATACGTTGATAGAATCACAGGAGATCTTAATCAAATGAGGTGTTTAACTTGAACGATTCATTAACGGAACTGGCTTTTGCCGACGCTTTGAAGTCAGTCGCCCGTAACCTGCAACTCAAACAGTACGTCCAGCAATCCGCCGAATGGTATCCGATCCTGCTGCGTGCAGCAGAGCGTTTTGTCACGGGCGATGTGTTGAAACAAGGTTTGTTATGTCGAGATGCTCTGGACGCCAAAGGTTATCGCACTTCGCTGGAGTATATCGGGGAGAATACGCTGACTGAAGCGGAATGCACGCAGGCTTTCCTGGAGTTTACTAAGTTAATTGAAGCTTGTGCAGAACAGAGGACAGGAACCCGCATTTCACTCGACCTGTCCCATATCGGATTATCGGTAGACGAGGATTTGGCATACCGGCATCTTCTCGGACTGGCTGGCCAAGCCGAGGAAGCTGGATTGGAGCTGGTCATCAGCATGGAGGAATCCGCCAAAACGGATGCCATCCTTAAACTGTACAGAAAAGCTTCGGCCCAATTCACGAATGTCGGTATTACTTTGCAAGCGCAGCTCCCGCGAACGATGGAAGACCTCGAAAGAATTCTTGCCGACGGCTCCGGCACGATCCGCATCGTGAAAGGCGCTTATCAGGAACAAGAGGGGCACTATATTCCCCGTTCCGAGATGCTGACTTCGAGGTATGTACGAATGGTGGATTTATGCGTTCAAGCAGGCAGTCCCGTATCGGTCGCCACCCATGATGAAAGGATCCTGCGGCATATGACCAGCAACAAAATGTATCGCGACTCAGCCGTCGAGCTTGAAATGCTGTATGGCATACGTCCGGACCTGTCCAGACAAATGAAAGATGACGGCTTCCCTATTCGGATTTATCTGACTTACGGTGAAGAATGGTTCCTGTACCTGTGCCACCGAATCGCCGAGTACCCGCCGAATATATATGATGCAGTGACCCGGTCGATCCTGGGCGGCACCGATACAATTCAACATTATTGATCAACATTAGCAGCAGGGAAGAAACGGCAGAAATACGCTGTTTCTTTCTTTTTTATGACTAGGTACTAAAAAATATTTTCGGATTGCCGATGTTATAGTTGAAACTTTATTCTAGGCCAATGCGTCATATTGTAGAGGAAAATAATAACAAAGCTAAATTTCAGGAGGTTGAGTGTGTGAAAAGAATATGGACTGCCTTGCTAGCAGCTATACTGTTAATCCCCATGACATTCCAATCGCAGGTACAGGCGGCAGTGAACATCAGCGTCTTGATTGACGGCGTCAAGCTGTATACGCCTCAAGCGCCTGTCATGATCCAAGGACGCGTCATGCTTCCGATGAGATCCATCTTCGAAGCCTTGGATGCATCGGTCAAATGGAATCAAAAAACGAAAACCGTCACAGCGACCAAGGATGGCACAACCGTCATTCTAAAAATCAACTCCAAGACGGCCACCATCAATAACAAGACGGTAGCGCTGGATGTTCCGGCGAAAAACTTAAAAGGCAACACCATGGTGCCGGTACGCTTCGTAAGTGAAGCCCTCGGCCAAAAAATCGGCTGGAATTCCAAAACGAAAACGGTCACCGTCAAAACAACGAACAATTCAGGCGGCGGAAATAATACCGGTATCGTGCCTGTGAATTATGTGACTCTTCGGGACATCGGTAATACCGGCGACGGCCGCGATCTGCAGGTGAGCTTCTCCAAATCATCCACCGAGTCTTTAATTTCGCATTATCGGGTGATGATTGTAAAGCAGTCCAAGACGTTAAACCAATCTGAGGCACAGCGCGTGTCCTCGGCAGCTTACACAACGGTGTACCCGTCCGGCTCGGATCCGACGCTGACCCTCACGTCGGGCTCAAGGGATGTGGATAATGATCTGATCCGCGATAACCAGGCTTATAAAGCCTACGTATTGGCAGTCAGCAAAACAGGCGGCACATATGCCCTTTCCTCGGCTTCGCCGTCGTTGACGCTGACCAACACCAATTCAGTAAACGGGGCAACCAACGTGAAAGCAAGCGATGTGAGCGACTATGGCGATGGCCGTGATCTGCAGGTCAGCTTCACGCGGGCCCAGAATGAGAGCAGTGTAACCAACTATCGCGTGTTTGCGGTAAAAACGAAGGATGCTGCCAAGTTTAATCTGGCGGCTGCCAAATCCGTTCAAAGCCAAAATTACACGACGGTAAGTAAAACCAGCACGACGAATACAACGCTGTCCACGACGCTGAGTTCTTCCGCTCGTGATACGTCAGGGGAGCTTATCCGCAGCGGAGTCGCTTACACCGTGTTCGTCCAGTCTGTGAGCAGCAATGAGAACGTGCTTGCAAGCAACCTGTCTTCAGGTTCGTCTTCCATCACCCTCAGCACAGGCAATGCAACGGTTCCATCCATTACGCAGGTGACGGATATCAGCGATTATGGTGATGGCCGCGATCTTCGTGTAAGCTTCAACAAGGTATCCAACGAATCCAACATTCACTCTTATCGCGTGTTTGTCGTAAAGGACAGCAATTACAACAGCTTCAACTTAAGCAAAGCCAATGGTGTATCCAGCTACAACTACACCCAAGTCAACAAAACCGGGAATAACATCAACAACTTGACGCTGGCATCGGGGGCTAGAGACGTAGACGGAGCAACGATTCGCAGCGGCGTGTACTATCGCGTATTCGTCATGGCCGTGAACAATAATAACTCCAATAATAACGTGCTGTCTGCGCCATCTAACTCCATCATCTTGAGTTCCAGCTCCAATGTGGGCGCGGTTACCAGCCTGTCTGTCACCGACGTGAACAACTACAATGACGGACGCGACCTGCAGGTGTCATTCACCCAGCCGTCCGATCGTTCGAATATCAACTATTACCAGGTATTCGTTGTAAAATCATCCGATAGCTATTTCGATCTGTATAGAGCCAATAACTTAAACAACAGCTATTATTACACTCAAATCAATAAGAACAACAGCAGCAACTACATTACTCAAACCCTGAATTCCAACAGCCGTGATATCGATGGAGAGCTCATTCGCAATGGTATCAGCTATCGCGTATATGTCCTGTCCGTAGGTTATTCAAATAACAATGCACTATCCAATTACTCATCGATTACGCTTGGAAACAACAATCAGGGCAATGTAAACCCTGTTTCCACGCCAACCTTGTCCATTATCGGCAATAATGGTAACGGAAGCGATCTGAGAGTCGCCTTCAGTCCCGCTTATGGCGAAAGTTACATCGATCATTACCGGATTCTCGTTGTGAAGTCAAACCAAAGCCTGAACGTGTCGCAAGCTTACAACAACGGGAATTACACCACGGTTTACAAAACCGGCGGAACCATCACTCGGGATTTGACTAGCACGACGAAGGATTCCGACGGGGATCTCATTCAAAGAGGTTCAAGCTACCGTGTGTATGTCTTGTCGGTAGGCTACTCGAATTACGGCAGAGCACTTTCATCGGTTTCTCGTGACGTAACGATACAAGGCTTGACGGAAGTTGGTAAGGCTGCGAATATTACGGCAGCGGATGAGGGCAATGAAGGCAACGGAAGCGATCTGAAAGTAACTTTCTCCCCTGCTAATGGAGAGAACAATATCGATCATTATCGCATTTTTGTAGTCAAATCATCCAAGGATCTGTCATTATCCCAAGCACAATCAAACAGTTATCACACTAAAGTGTCAAAAGCGAACAGTTACAGTAAAAATTTAGGAGCTAATGCCCAAGACACAGACGGTGAGCTGATTCGGAATGATCAAGGCTATCGCGTGTATGTCTTATCGGTAAGCAACAATTCCTCCAGATACAGCGATGCTCTATCCGCTCCATCAGGCGAAATCAAACTGCAGGGAGTAAGTCAGGTAGGAGCAGCAATTAATGTTCGAGTGATTGATGATGGTGATAAAGGTAACGCTAGTGACCTGAAAGTATCCTTCACTAAAGCTGCAAACGAACAAAATATTAGTGAATACCGAATCATCGTTGTAAATGGATCCGATTTGAACAAATTCAATCTAGATGTTGCTAATGGACTCCCAGCAGAAAGCTATGTTACCGTCTTTCCCGGCACTAACCATAATGGCAATCTCGTAGAAGGCACCCGAGACGCATTCGGAAACGAGATTGCTAACCAACAAAAATACCGTGTGTATGTTCTATCAGTCAGCAACAGTAAGAATATTAGAAACACGCTCTCAGAAGCTTCCAATTTAGTACCATTGGAAAACCAAACAGCTCTGGAGGTTCCCTCCACTGTGAAAGCAGAAATTGCAAGTGGAAGTAGTAATGGTACTGCCAGTGATGTCACTGTCAAGTTCACGGGAACAACTAAAGGGATTACGGAATATCGAATCCTAGTTGTTTCTTCAGATAAAGACTTGAACTTAGAAAAGGCTGAAGCAATAAAGGCTAGCAATCAATACACTGTAGTTAAGCCTAAAGCAGGCGAAATAGAGCAAAAATTAACCAACTCGAACGACGTGAACGATGTTGCCATTTCGGAGGGTAAGGAGTATAAAGCTTACATTCTAGTCGTTGCGGATGGAAAAACGCAAAAATCGAACGCCTTATCTCCAGCATCTGAGAACTTCACCATACCCGCCCCATTCCAAGCTTCGGCCGTTAAAGCCAGTTTGAATAAGGACGGGAAGCTTCAAGTTGAATTCACGAAAGCGATCAATGAGGCAAGCATGGATAGTTATCGGCTGTTGTTTGTGGCAAAAACAGATATCAAAGATTTCAATCTTCAAAAAGCAACAGCAGCCGTTGCCAAAGAGGAAACAAATGTTGCAATTAAACCAAGTGGCGTTAATATTTCAAAACTAATCGATATCCCAACGGTAGATGCATTAAACCAGACTATTAAGACTGATACGGAGTACGCCGTCTATGTTTTTTCAAAGCTAAAAGATCAAATAAATGTGCAGACAGCTACTCTGCTCTCTAAACCATCTAATACCTTGAAATTGCCGACAGCTACAGCAACTCCGTAAAAATTCGGTTAGCGGTATAGAAGTTTCCCATCAAACTTCCAAACGCTTCAGTCCCAAAAGAGCTGACCCTCATGTCAAACTTGACCATGAGGGTCAGCTCTTTTTTTATCCCTTTCCACCCATCAAGCCCTCTCCAAAACTACCTGCATCTTATAACTAATTTTCACATGATTTTATGAGGAATTATCCGGGTACTTCCAAATGGGAAAATATGATAATTTATAAATTAGAAAGCGCTTTCAATATATACACTTGGAGGTGAATGTCTGCTCTAAATCCTTTCGTGACAACTAGAACCTCAACACCCGACCAGATACCTCACACGAAGTCACTCTATTTAAAAACACCGATTTACAACTTCATTACAAAAGGAGATGCTAATGATAAACCTGAATAAGAAATCCCTATGTTCCTTAGCTCTTATCGCTGTTCTAGTCCTTTCACTATTCCCATCTTTCGCATCCGCTGCGAAAAACGAACATTCAAGATCTCCAAAGAAAAATCCCCAAGCCTACGTCAACGATATGCAGCCCGGCTGGAACCTTGGCAATTCGCTGGATGCCGTGGGGGCTGACGAAACAGCATGGGGAAATCCGCGCATCACCAAAGCCTTGATCAACCAAATCGCGGCACAGGGATATAAGAGTATCCGCATTCCGGTAACCTGGAACACCCATATCGGCAGCGGGCCGAACTATACCATCGACACTGCTTACATGGACCGGGTACAGGAGGTTGTCGATTGGGCGCTTAAAGCCGATCTGTATGTCATGATCAATGTCCATCACGATTCTTGGCTATGGATCAGCCATATGGAGAACAATCGCAATGAGGTCGTTGCCAAGTACAACGCCGTGTGGACTCAAGTTGCCCATCGCTTCCGGAACCATTCCAACAAACTGATGTTTGAAAGCGTCAATGAACCTCGTTTCTCTGATGGAGGGACCACCGATGAAACGAAAGCATTTCAGATGCTGGACGAACTTCAAACGTCATTCCATCGGATTGTCCGCGGCTCTGGAGCACGCAACGCAACCCGGCCGCTTGTACTATCTACCCTGGAGGCCTCTCCAACCCAGGAGAGAATGAGCGAACTATATAACACCATGACGAAGCTGAATGACTCCAATCTGATTGCGACGGTCCATTATTATGGATTTTGGCCGTTCAGTGTGAACATCGCGGGTTATACCCGTTTTGAGACGGATACCCGGAACGATATCGATCAAACATTCAACAATGTGTATAACACCTTTATCGCCAGAGGGATTCCCGTCATCCTGGGTGAATATGGACTGCTTGGGTTCGATCAGAGCACGGGAGTCATTGAGCAGGGGGAGAAACTGAAGTTCTTCGAGTATCTAACCTATTATCTCAAAGAGAAGAACATTACCCATATGCTATGGGACAATGGCCAGCACTTTAAGCGAACCGCTTTTACCTGGTCCGATCCGGAGTTGTACAACATCATGAAGGCGGGGTGGAGCGGGCGCTCTTCCACGGCTGACACCGATCTGGTCTTCGTAAAAAAAGGAACGGCCATCCAGAATAAGAGCATACCTTTGAACTTAAACGGCCACTCGTTAACCGAAGTCCGCACAAACGGACAACTGCTAGTTGCCGGGCAGGATTATACGCTTAACGGAAATGCGATCACGTTTACGTCCAGCCTGCTGTCCAGACTGACTTCATCCGGCCAATTCGGCGTGAATGCTGTATTGACGGCCAAATTCAACCGCGGTGCGGACTGGAATTTCAGGGTCATCTTCCATGATAAGCCCGAGCTTCGCAACACGCAGGGTACAACCGATTCGTTCAGCATTCCAACGACGTTCAACGGAGATCAGCTAGCCACGATGGAGGCGGTATACGCGACGGGAGGCAATGCAGGACCGCAGGACTGGACCTCCTTCAAAGAGTTTGAATATACGTTCTCCCCATCCTACTCAACGGATGAAATCAAGCTCAAGCCTACCTTTTTTAATGAGGTCAAAGACGGAGAAGTGATTCTTAAATTCCATTTCTGGAGCGGCGAGGTCATCACCTATAAACTTACGAAAAGCGGAAGCAGCGTAACCGGTAACGCTTCTTAGGACATCCTTTATAACTTTAACGGCCTGTCGGGATTCTTCCCGCAGGCCGTTTTTTCATTCACTATGACTGCAACTCCCATACACGCGACGGCAGATTAGCAGCTGCATACTGCATGCGAATTCGTTCCTATAATTAGAATGAATAAAAGCTCAAGCGACATCACTTGAGCTTTCATCTGTTTAGGCTTGAGACATATCTCGCTCAGCCAGAAACTTATCAATAATGCCCGAGATAACATTCATGCTGACAGGCTTGCTTACATACTCATCCATGCCCATCCCTAAATATTTCTCGCGATCGCCCTTGATCGCATGGGCCGTAACGGCCACGATAAAGGGCTGTTTTTCGGATGATACCGATTCTTTAATGAGCCGGACCGCTTCCGTTCCATCCATGAAGGGCATCGAAATGTCCATGAACACGATGTCATACGGATAACGCTCGAAGGCTTCAACCGCCTCGAGTCCATTCTGGACGGTGGTCGAATGGTATCCCAGCTTCTCAATCATTTTCTTGAGGACTAACTGATTCACCTCATTATCCTCGGCAATCAAAATTTTCAGATCGTTTCCTGAGGAGTGATTCTCGTGAACGGCCCCATTCTCCTGTTGATTGACATCATTCGGCTTAAACGAAAAATCAACCGTAAACGTAAAGACAGACCCCTGCTGGTTCTGATTCTTCTCATACCAGATATCTCCGCCCATCAACTGAACGAGTTTTTTGCAGATCGCCAGACCCAGCCCCGTTCCTTCCACCTGGCGGGTCATATAGTGGTCCACTTGATAAAAGGGTTCAAATAACTGCGCAACCTTCTCACTCGGCACGCCAATGCCCGTATCCATAACGGAGAATTGGATAAGGGCCGAGTTCCCCTGGTCCTCGACACACTGCACAGCGATGGAGACGGCGCCATTAGGCGTAAATTTAATCGCATTACTAAGCAGGTTCATTAAGATCTGCCTTAGCTTTGTCACATCCCCATACACTTGATTCGGCACGTCAGAAGCTACAGAGGTGGTCACCTCAATATTTTTCTCCAGCGCCTTCGGAAGAATCAGGTTCAATGTCTCGGACAAAGCCGTTCTTAGATTAAATGTTTCCTCCACCAGCTCCGTTCTGCCCGATTCGATTTTTGAAAAGTCCAAAATATCATTGATGATGTTCAGAAGGGTTGTCCCGCTTTTCTTAATGATCTGTACATACTCCCGCTGTTCCTCATCAAGCTCTGTTTCAAGTATCAAGTCCGTCATCCCGATCACACCATTCATCGGCGTGCGGATCTCATGGCTCATCATCGCCAGAAACTCGCTCTTGGCGTTATTTGTCTTCTCGGCTGCTTCCTTCTCGATGATGAGTCTCTTCTGCTCTGTCATATCCTTGGCAATAATGTAAAAACCCACATTCTTGTTATGAATGACAATCGGTGCAAGCGTAGCTAGCACTTCAACCGTGTGTCCGTTTTTGTGATGGATAACGTTTATAGCTTTCTCGACAGCAACATAATCCGCTAAAGGAGAAAGTATACGAGCAAGATGACGTTCACCGATCAAATTGGAAATCCGGGTTCCAATTAATTCGGGAATTTTAAAACCAGTCAGCTGCTCTGCCATCTGGTTCCCGTTAATGATCCTTCCCTCCAGATTGAAGGAAATGATCGCATCATGGTTATACTTCTTCAGCGAGGTATAGCGTTCAATGCTCTCCTGGAGCCTTTGCTCGGCAACCTTGCTGTTGGTAATATCAACAATTTGCGAAATGAAAAACAAAGGAGTTTGATCCTTTTCGTCACGAACCAGAGAAACATGCATCGATGCCCAGATGCCACGGCCGTCTCTATGTACGAATTGTTTTTCCACCGCAATGGTTGAGGACGTCTCATCCAAAGATTGAAACAGCTTATCTTTATTGTTAATGCAATCAGAATAAATATAATCGGTTGCCGGCTGTGCCATCAATTCTTCTTCCGTCAAGCCAAACATTTTGCAAGCCGCAGGATTTACGCTGATCCAATTTCCATCTATCGTAACCAGGGCAATGCCAATTGGAGCACTTTTGTAGACATGTTCAAACAAAGCCTGATGGCCAAAAATGTTGATATCACTCATACTCTGCACCTCCTGATACCGATTATTATACATCAGCATCTTCGAAATGGGTCTTTTTCAGAGTATTTTTATATTGCTAATCATTAGCAGCGTCATCCATCGGTAAACCAAACAATAGATGTCATCCCTTGCATAGCGAAAATTCCCGCCACATCACCAAGCGATTCGCTGCCGCTCACGGAAATACTCCCCGCTAGGCCCATCATCCTCCATCGTCGCCAGCCAAACAGCCGTATCAGCCCCTTCGGCAACGGTTAACGGAGCATCCTCACCGCCCATATCGGTCTGAACCCGGCCCGGGCAAACCGCGTTTACCTTTATGCCGGCACCGGCTACCTCCTGCGAGACGAGGCAGGTTAACGCATTCAGCATCGTTTTGGAGATACGGTAAGCCGAGGACGACCCTTTTAAACCGTAACCATCCTGCATGATTTCGAAAGCACCAAGACCGGAAGAGATGTTTACAATACGCCCATAATGATGCTTCTTCATCAGAGGGATCGCCGCCTGCGTCATACGAAAAGCACCAAAAAAATTCGTCTCCAGCGTTTGCCGCACGACCGACTCCTCTACATCCAGCACAGAAACCCCTCGGTCCAAAATAACCCCGGCATTGTTCACCAGCACGTCAAGACGGCCGTAGTCTGATTGTATTCGCTCCATCATCCGTGCCACATCGTTGATTTCGTGGACATCCGCCACCTGCAGCTTTACATCGAGCCGGGCCGCAAGCAATTCCTGGACAGCTAACCTCCCCTTCCCTTCGTCCCGGGACGTAATGATCACCTGAAGTCCTTTGGCAGCAAGCTGCCTTGCAATCTCTTTTCCAATTCCACGGTTGCCCCCCGTCACGACAGCAACTCGCTTCACAACCAGCCCGTCAACCTTGTTCATTACGCCGATCCCCCTTGTCCAAAATAGCTTCCCATGCCTTAATGTTCTTCTGCAAATGAATTTCCGCCTGCTTCAGCAGCTCGATCTGCAGCTGGATATCATCCAGCTTCCGCTTACCTATCTCAATCGCATTCGGAAGACATTCGATTCTCGGCTGCTCATCAAATGCACATTGGAAAAAACTCATAATCTCCTTCACCGTCAATCCCAGGCTAAAATACATCTGGATCAGCCGAACCCGCTCGATATCCGTCTCCCTATATTCACGGTAGCCATTATTCTGACGGTCCGGAGACAATAGTTCCTTCTCCTCGTAATAACGCAAGGAACGCAAACTTACGCCCGTTTTACGTGACAACTCACTAATATGCACACGCAGCAGCTCCTTTTTCATTCGGTTAACCGCATTGTAAACCATCACATGATGTGAAGGTCAATCCGGAATTTCACAAGCATCATGCAATCCACGATCTCAAGTAGTCCATGGCATAAACATAATCTTTTGCCCATTCGGAAAAAGCAAGCTGCGGATCCCAAGTAACTGCACCAATCGCTTTGGCGCATCCCCAATCCAATATACGCTGATGGAGCATATGCACTCTAAATCGATCAACAAAGCCTTCCTTATTGGCAGAACCCTGCAAGTACATCTGTACAAAATGCCGCGCTGCTTCCTGTTCCTCGAAATCCCAATACATAATCACCATCTTGGGCAAATCCGCTGCTCCATCCCCAAAATATACGGTCGTAAAATCAAAAATGCCGCTGATTCGCCACGCCTGACGAACCGTATCATACGCTACCAGCATATTCTCTGCCTTGAAATCCCCCATAACAAAAGTGGGGGAGCAATGCTTATCGAACTCATCCGCCGAGGCACGCAGCACCTCTTCAACCCATTCCGTATCGGCTCGGGTGATCTGGGAATATTGCTTGGCATCCTGTAACCAAAACCGAATCCGGTTGTAGAGCCACTCTTTATAAGATCCCTCAAACGGGCGGATCTTTAGTGTTTGCGGGTCGAGCTCGCCATACTGATTCACTGTCCAGCCGTGCATTTCATTTAAAATGTTGGCTGCTGAAGAGGCAATATCCATTCGATCCGCTGCGCCAAGACTTGCTCTACATTGTGGATCATTCATATGTACGCCATGAAGACGGGGCATGATCGCGTAACTCCAGCCGAAAATATCGCTGGACTCATCCAGCAGATACGGAGCCGATAAAGGCAGTGATGTATATTTTTGCAAATAGTCCGTATAAAATTTCTCTTCAGCGAACTGCCCTGCATAAAGGGGATTTCCCTTCAATACATAGCTTCCTTTGCTCGAGTTAATGAACAACGTCTGATTTCCTACTCCCTTAGACGTTTTCTCAGCTGAAATGAGGTTCCCTAGATGGTGTCTGTCCAGCATGGTCTGGAGCTGCTCATCCGTTACATGACCGATGGGGTTGGTTGAGAAAAAGATTTCTGTTGTCAGTTAAAACGCCTCCCTAAAATTTTCCACCGCCTTGCAAGGCGTATATTTATCCGCAAACAAATCTAATCCTTCATCAGATGATCCCAAACAGCATAAATCCGATGGTGTTAATGGCAAGATTGGCAAACATATGGACCATCCAAGATGCGTAAATATTGCCGCTACGCTCATTCAACCAGTTAAACAGTAGGGCCGCGACAACCAGACCGGCGATTAATAAGAGGAATAGCCCTACCGAGAACCAGCTGGACATCATCGCAATATGATACACGGCAAAGGCCCCTGCACTGAATAGATAAGCAAACCGTCGTCCGACTTGCTCCTTCAGCGTAAAAAAAGCAAAACCCCGGAAAAAGAACTCCTCCAGCAGTGAATTCGCAATCGATATGTAAAGGGCTACAAACACAAAATTGCCTGCGTTTACCCCCAAGTTCTCCTGTAAGGCTCCTGTTACGTTGGTGAAATCAAATAAAGGACTCAACAAAAAATATCCGCCGAGTATGATAGTGAATACGCCGAATCCCAGCAGCAAGGACATCAGGAGGCCTTTTCTCTCGAAGGTGAACAGCCTCCGAAACGGTACCCCGCCGGCGATCACGGCGTAACCAATCGGTAATGTCAGAAACAGGATGATCTTGATGGCGGATTTAACAGCATAATCCGGACGGATCACCGCGTCTACCACGCTCATGGCAAGACAGCTTAGTACGATGATAGTCAGAAGAGATATGATTTTCCTTCTTGATCTCATGAAAGTATCTCCTTCGGCAGCGAATTACGGTTGCTATATAAGAATTCGATACACGGCGTATAATGCCCTCTACCTCAATAGAAAACGCCTCTGTGTCATCAAACAACAGAGGCGTTTTCGCTCAATCAATCTATATTCGATTCTATGAGACATAACGGCCTAGCGCCGCTTGGTACACACTCTTAGGTCGAAGTCCAATCAGTTTGTCTGCCGGTTCTCCGTTATGAAACACGATCACCGTCGGCATGGACATAATACCGAATTGAGCGGCAAGCTCCGGGGATTCGTCACAATCCACCTGATAGACATCCAGGCGACCCGCTTCTTCCTGACTCAGCTCTTCCAGAATGGGTAGCAGCACCTTGCACGGCGGGCACCATGTGGCTCCAAATTCAACCAGAGTGACTCCATTCTGTTTAATCGCGTCTTGAAAGCTGGCTGCATCTATTCGTGGTAAACTCATTTGCATTCCTCCGCTTCTTCCGATTCTCGTTCCTCCAGAATCGATTGCATGCGTTCCTCCAGATTCATCTTGATATGGTTTAGCTGGTGGATTTGCGCATCGATCTCTGCAATTTTTTGACGAAAAATCGGAAACACTTCCGCGCAAAACGCCTCTTTATTTTTCAAGACGCAATGCAGGAAACCCGCGATCTGCTCGGTGGACAATCCTAGATTCAAATATAACTGGATGGTACGCACCTGTTCTTCTGCGAGAATCGAATACTCCCGGTACCCGTTCTCGTTGCGAACCGGCATAAGCAATCCTTGCTGTTCGTAGTATCGAAGCGAACGGATGCTGACGCCGGTACGGGCTGCAAGTTCTCCGATTTTCATGCTTTTTCGCCTCCTGGATGAACGATTCGATTTCATTGTAAACCCTGACACTAGTGTCAGGGTCAAGCGAATTCTGCGAACATTTTATAAATGATCGTATTAGAAACGACGGATATCCCCGTTATTATTCTCTTTTTTTGGATTTGCCTTTCGAGCTTGAAAGTTTGGGCCAACGATTCGACGGCACATGCTGGAGCATCGTATGGAATACAGTCCCCCACTGCTCTTCGTTCAGCCTCCCGATGGGGAGATCTCGATCCACCCCCAGCATTCGGACCAGCTTCGTAATCTGAGGAGGCGTGAACACGCCCGCCAGAGACGCGAATAACGGCAGCCTCGGGTCCCGCAATCCGTAGGCTGCCAGCGCTCTAAACTTCGGTTGATGCTGCGTGGCAATGAGCGGCTGTTTCCTCCGGTTGATGGCTAGAATAGCGGAATCCACTTTGGGAGGCGGCGCAAAATGTTGAGGAGATACGGTCCGCACGAGCCGCAGGTCATAATGCATCCTCCAGCTTAAGATACGCGGATCTTGAACCGGAACTGCCGTAAAACGTTTGGCTGCCCCCTTCTCCACAAGCAGCACGGCTCGCTGCAGCGGCACGCCGGGATGATCCAGCAGCTTCGCCATGATCGCTGTGGTGATCGAATACGGAATATTCGCCACGACGGCAAACGGACTTTTCGGAAGAGGAACCTCCAGGAAATCAGACGGGTTAACGCGAATGTTGCTGCCATCTTTTATCTTGCTGAACAGTTTATCAATAAACGCCGGATCTGTCTCGATCGCGAGCACGTGTGCCGCCTTCTCTGCCAGCGGAAAGGTTAATGCCCCTGTCCCCGCTCCGATATCGAGCACGGTATCGGTGGATTGAATCCGGGCCAAATCGATCATATCATGAATCAGCCGTTTGCTGATTAATAAATGCTGAGCGGAAAAGTTAGAAGGTTTCTTCAGTTTTTTCCGACTATTTTTATTATGTTTAAACACAAAAAAGCACCTCATTCATTCGTATAGTAATGAAAAAGGCACAGCACAAATAATCCTTCGCATTTTTACATGAAAATGGACGGATTTAGATGTTCTGTACCATCATTAACGAATACGTATGAATGCGATGCAACACATGTAAGGACAATCCTCCCTTAGATGAAGCGGATCAAATAACAACCTCAGTATAGCATAGGCATCCCGTTGCCTCACGGGTACATTCTTTTAAAAAGATTTTTTACCGCCGATCCACTCGAAAGCTATGATATCTTGAGAAAGATAGGAATAAACCGATTTCGTATCCTACACATACCACAGATCTGGCATACCAGAAGGAGCAAACCTTATGCAAATTTATTTTACTAATGAAACTGCAGAATCAAACAGCGCCGACATAAATTACGTAAGGAACCAAATGATTAAGTATAATCTCAAGCATTTCCCAGACGACTTAAAGGGCCGTTATGAGGAAGTAAACCTATTGTTGAGGAATGCGGACGGTCAGATTTTGGGAGGAATTGTGGGGGAAATATGCTGGAACTGGCTGGAGATCCACTACTTGTTCGTGGATGAAGCTTTCCGTAAATCGGGGTACGGCGCCAAGCTGTTAAACGAGGCGGAAAAAATAGCGAAAGAGAAACAATGCGAGTTTGTTAAATTGGATACATTGAGCTTCCAAGCCTTGGATTTTTACATCAAGCAGGGGTATGAGGTATATGGCCAGATCGAGAATGCCGGACGGCATACGCATTACTATATGAAAAAGGATATTTAAAAGAAGGCAGCAAAACACCGCCTTCTTTAGGTCTTCCATCAAATCCGCCGATTAAAAACATGGTTTAACATCTCACATACTTGCGTTTAAAACCTAGTTTCCCTCTCTCGACTTCTTTCCTAATATTTTCGGAAGCGTTCAGGAACTTGCTCTTATTGTCCCGCTTCATTTCTACCGGTCCTACGGCCTTTGCGGTCTCAACCGCCTTATCATGAAGCGGCAAATAGGAGATGGCTGCAGTGTACATGAAATTATTCATTGCGGATTTCGTTCGGTCCGGAGACTCGTGAATGGTCTTTTCCACCAGTTCGAGCATGGCCGAGATTTTGCTCTCCGGGAACTCACGATCCGGTCTGCTGCCGAGCAGCCAGCAGTAACAGCTCCACCCCGCCGACATTCTGAGCTCTTCGCCGCTTGCGATCCATTGATCGGCAACGTCTTGCGCAATATCTGCCTCTGCCAACGTTACGGCAACCACATAGTCGGACAGCATATAAAAATAGGCCGCATCCATCCAGCGATTATAATCCGCTGCCGTCATCGCTTTAGGGTCTGCAATGATGCCGGCAAAGTACATGGCGTCGTAGTTCCCGGTGGCATAAAGCTGCTCAGCCAGTTGCTGATTGATTTTAATTTTCTTGGCCATCGGCTTCATGGCACCTGTCGCCACGCCAAAGAGCGGTTCACGCGCCCCATTGGACAGATACATTTTCTTGAGCCGTTCCTTGCCTAGCGCTTCAAGCTCCGCCATAACGGATTCTGCATTCATGGTTCGACACTTCCTTCATTGGCTTAGTATGCAGCTGCCGAATAAGCGACAGACCGCAGTTCACATGACTTGAGTGTACAATAATAATGACGGCCAAGCCTAGTCTCACTTGATGGAAAGTTCCGGATTCTGATCAAATTTTACGCAAAAAACCGGCGATCGCTTCCCGATGGAGTATCGGGAAGTAATCGCCGGCAGCAGAAATTACATAGCCTCCGGTTGCTCCGACTGGACTTTCGGTGTCACCACCGACACGAGCAGTTCGTTTGCCGAAGAGATCAGCCCGACCCCGTCGGGCAGTTTAAGATCCCCGACGTGTAAGGAATTCCCGATATCCAGTTCGCTGATATCAACTGGAATGATGGCAGGAATACGGTCAGGGAAAGACTCAATCTCGATGAACGTGCTTTGAATTTGGACGACGCCTCCAAGTTTGGCTCCCTTGGCGGCGCCGATGTAATCGAGATTTACTCTCGTCCGAACAACTTCATTTATATTGATGCGCAAAAAGTCGACATGAATGTATTCACGAGTAATTGGATCACGCTGAACGGACTCCAGCAAAACCGGAAGCGGCTCCCGATCGTCAAAATGGAGCTCAAGGATTCCTCCCTTGCCGTTCCTTGCCCATTTGCCGAATTCTTTGGTGGACAGTTGAATCATCATATTGTTTTCCCCTGTGCCAAATACAACCGCCGGAATTCGTCCCGAAAGACGAAGCTGCTTAAGTCCAGTTTTGTTCATCGCGGCGCGCGTTTCTGCTCGTAAATTTACTCTCATCTCAACAACACTCCTCAGATTATCGTTATTTGGGTGCACTCTCCATCGATCGTCCATAATGAACTACGGATTTCTCCCCCCGTAGCGGGGAAATCAGGAGCACCATTGCATCACCTCCATATAGACATTTAATGTAAAACGGCTATAAATATGCGAGAAGGCACCTCGTCCCAAGGGAACGAAATGCCTAATTACTTGCTACCATATCATAGAAAATGAGTGTTGTCGACCGAAGCGGACTGGAATTGGTCAATATTCACTACAAACGGTCTTGTTCCATAATCTTGTAATGTGATGTCTCAAGTGTCCTGCTATAACAATGAAAAAAGAGGGGCTCTTTCGCCCCTCTTTGCAATATCTCCGCTTTAATTGTCTTTCCTGATCAACAGCGTTACCGCCTCCACATGGCTTGTCTGCGGGAACATGTCGACCGGCTGCACCCAATCGAGCTCATAACCGCCGTCAAGCAGCACCTTGCAATCTTTCGCCAAGGTCGAGGGATTGCAGGATACGTATACAAACCGCTTCGGCTTGGTGCGGAGCACCGTCTCCAGGAAGCGCGAGTCCAGGCCGGTACGCGGCGGGTCGGCAATGATGACGTCCGGCTTCAAACCCTCCTTGACCCAGCGCGGCAGCAGTTCCTCTGCCTGGCCGACGTGAAAGCTCGCATTAGTCCGCCCGTTTCGCTGCGCATTGGCCTTGGCATCCTCGACGGCTTCGGGGATCGTCTCGATCCCGCGCACCTCCTGGGCATAAGGCGCAAGCCACAGGCCGATCGTGCCCGTTCCGCAGTAGGCGTCGATGACGGTTTCCTTCCCCGTCAATCCGGCTGCCCCCCGGACCGACTCATACAGCTTGACCGTCTGCTGCGGATTCAGCTGGAAGAACGCTCTGGGCGACAGCGAGAATTGCAGGTCACTCAGCGATTCCTGCATGCTCTCGGCTCCCCACAGCGAGATTGTCCGGTCTCCGAAGATGAGTGAGGTTTTCTTCGGATTAATATTGAGTGAAATCCCGCTCACCTCCGGAATGGTAAGGCGCAGCATGCGAACGAGATCATCCTGCCTTGGCAGCTTGCTTCCGGCCGTCACCAGCGTCACCTGAAGCTCCCCGGATTGGAAGCCGTGACGAACCACAATCGTCCGAACGCCGTCCTTGTTCCCATTCTCCTTGTGCATCGGAATCCGCAACTCTTCGAGGACGGATTTGACCTTCTCCACCGCTTCATTCACCTTCGGATGCTGAATCGGGCAGCCGCTAATGTCCACAATCGTATGGCTGTCCGCTTCATAGAGCCCTGCGATCACTTCGTGGCCCTTCCGTTTCAGCTGCAGCTGCGCTTTGTTCCGGTAATTCCATGGGTGCTCCATGCCGAGGATCGGCTTAAACTTCACATCGTCCCGTCCTGCATACCGGCTGAACGCCTCACGCACAATATCCGTCTTAGCCTGCAGCTGTCCCTCATAGGAGATATGCTGAATTTGGCAGCCGCCGCAGATGCCGAATACCGGACAAGGAGGTTCAATCCGGTAAAGCGATCGCTTCTCCACTTCTACCAGCTGTGCCTTGATAAATTTAGGCTGGACCTCTTTCACCTCGGCTTTGACAACTTCGTTCGTGATCGCTCCGTCAATAAACACTGCCTTACGGCGGTAATAACCGACCCCTTCGCCGTTAATGCCAAGCCGTTTGATCGTAACGACAATAATGTCGCCTGCTTGCAGCTCATCTGCGTGCTCACGTCCGGATGAAGGCCGTGGCCCGCGTACTCCTTGCTTATATTTATCGGACGGTTTCGCCTTCGAATACGATGAAGCCGATAACGAATCCTTGTTCTTCCTATGTTCGCGCTTAAAAGCCGGCTTGGCCCCTGTTTGGTTCGCAGCCGCTTTATCACCCGGCTTCTTTCCGTATGCCGTTGATTTGTTATTTTTGGTTCCTTGTCCGGAACGTTGTTGTTCGCTCATGCCTTGAATGCTCCATCCTTAATGGTATCGTGTCCAATATACCATGCCGAACCTGCGAATGCTAACGGGCTGTACTCTTTTTCCTGATTTCATGGCTATTCTTCAGCTTCCAGGGAGTCAATATCTTCACTACGTAAACTGCAAAAAAATATTTTTGCAATTCGGAAACCATAGGCAATCTTCCAGCGTATAATTCCATTATCATACATTCTCTTATGGAGGTATCTTTTATGTCGTTTTTTAACAAAATGCTAGCCAGTGTAGGAATTGGAGCAGCCCAGATCGATACGCATCTCGAAAAATCCTCCTATTATCCAGGTGAAGAAGTACGCGGCGTCATTCACATTAAAGGAGGAAACGTAGAGCAGACGGTCGACCGTATTTACTTGAAAGTGATGACGGAATACACCAGGGAAAGCGACGACAAGAAGTACATAGAATCCTATACCCTTGCCAAAATCAATGTCTCCAGCCGCCTCACGTTAAAGCCTGGCGATCAACAGGAAATACCATTCTCTTTTGCCCTGCCGCTGGAAACGCCGCTCACCATTTCGCGGCAGCCGGTATGGATCCATACCGGCCTTGATATCGACAATGCCATCGATCCGAAGGACCGTGATTTTATCGACGTTGAACCGGACGAAGGCGCATCCGTTGTTTTTGACGCCGTGGAAGAACTTGGCTTCAGCTTCAAAATGGCCACATGTGAATATCACCCGAGATTAGGCCAGGGCGTTCCTTTTGTGCAAGAAATTGAATTTTATCCTGGCTCCTCTTATGCCGGCCATATCAAAGAGCTTGAATTGATTCTGTATCCGGAGCAGGAAGGGATTTCCGTCCTGGTCGAAGTCGACCGCAGAGGCAGAGGGGTATCAGGCTGGCTCCAGCGATCCCTTGATATGGATGAACAGTACTCCTGGGTTACCCTGGATCAACAGGATCTGGAGCAAGGACCATCTCATGTGGCTCAAATTCTTGACGGTGTTATCCGCAGATCGATCTAATGAAAAAAATGGCCCGCAAGGCTGGTCACTTGATCCCAAGTGACTCTCCTGCGGGTCATTATTTTTAATAAAGCTTGTTAAATAAAATAATGCGGATACTTCTCGCGTAAAATATCCTGCTCCACAACGACAAGACGCAGATGGCGCTCCATTACGTTCATGGCCTGCTCCGCTTGTTTATTAACGATCAGTTGATACATTTCCTTATGCTGCGAGATAATATTCTCCCAGTTGGAGTCCTTCGACAGGCGAAGCAGCCGCAAGCGGTTGAAATGAATGTTCAGTTGCTGCAGCATCTTCCAGGTCCGTTCTTTGCCCGTACCCTCAAACAGAATTTGATGGAACTCCTCGTCCAGCTCAAACAGCTTATAGAAATTATGGTTTCCCGCGCATATGTCCTGAAGCGCAATATTGGTTTCCAGACGGAAACGGAACTCTTCGGGGAAAAATTCGCAGGCGAGCGCCACGATTTCCTTCTCGATCTTCTCCCTAATAAACCGGCCTTCCTCAACATGCTTGAGATTAATACGGGATACGATTGTCCCGCTTTGCGGAATAATGTCGAGCAGTTCCTCCTCGGCAAGCTTCATGAACGCTTCCCGGACCGGCGTTCGGCTGACGTTCAATTCATCCGCAATTTCCTTTTCCGAGATTTTCGTACCCGGCTCCAGCTCCAGATGGAATATCCGGTCTTTCAGCAGCTGATAGGAATACTCCCTGGTAGAGCCTTTAATCTTTTGCTCTGTTGACATATGTCGTTACCTCTTTCTCTTATGCTCAAGTGTTCTTTTTGCTTACGTTATAAAATTCGGCTGATCGCATCGCTTTCTATGCGGATGGCTCTTCCGATACCGCTTGAAGTTATTTCTCCCTCTATATTACCTGAATCAAGGGCACGGGCGGTATATAATGTACGGGAATCTGCGGAAAAAGCTCCCGGAGCAGCTTGGCCGCACAGGCCATACCGGGCTCCTCGCTGGCGGCATGACCAAGCAGAAGCATGGACGGGTTCCGGCCTTGAGCCACTGCATCGCCGATATATTCGGGTGTCTCCCATTCCGGGCCTTCGCCGGCGATAAGCAGATCCAGCCGCTCATTCACGCAGAGAGGAATAGCATGCGCACCGCCGCCACGGTAGCCGACGGTTATGCCGATTCTGGAGCATATTCCGCTTCGATTCCCCACATAACGAAGATACGGAAGATTCAGTTTTCTTTTTATATCTTCTGCAATCTCCTGAACTGTCAGTTCTCCGGGCAGTGTGACTAGGGCAGCTGTAGGAAGGTACGTATCGATATAGGGCTCCCAGTCCAGTGCCTGAACCAATCCCTGTGTGATCATATCGGGAACATACCTGTGAGGCGCATCATGAAACCGGTAAATCGCCAGATTGCCGGATTGGATCAGATCTATTTTATCCTGGTGGACAGAACTCGCCTGCATCCCATCCACTCCATCCTCATGGTGGCTGTAAAAGATCCCCTCATGGGTGATCACAAGGTTAGCTCCCGTCTGTACGGCTCTCTGCAAAACCGAAAACGAGGCGGCGAACGTGACGGCGATGCCGTGAACGATGGCATCCGCGCTTCCGGCTACAACCCCGTCCACCGTGGATTCAAGGCGTCCCGCTGGTTCGGTTAATCGGTTGATTACGTCTTGAACGGTCACACTCAATTTAGAACAACCTCCTTGTCGTCAACAGTGCAGGATGGAACATCGCGACCGTCCGAACTTCCAAACAGGCTGCCTTTCCATAAAGAAACGGCAGCCTGTCGATCCGTTGGTTATTGTTGCTCTTTATATTTTTTATAAGTCTTATTCGCAATCTCCAGGTATTGTCCTACGCCCTGGCTATCCAGCTCCTTCACGAACTTGTCGTACTCGGCAAGATCGCGATCGCCCAGAATGAACTTCAGCGTGTTCTGATCCGTGTAGTCCTTCAGCGGCGTGCTCAAAAGCGTCACTCGCTCGCGTTCTTCGACCGAGTACGGAATCGGCGGCTCCGGCTTCACGACGGTTTTTGTTTCGCTCATGCTCTTCTGGAACTGCTGCTCTTCCTCGCTGAACATGGATTGAAGCAGCTCGGTCGTGCCGCCGTACGCAAACACGCCGCCCGAGAAGCCATGCTCGATCCGCAGATCCTTCGTGCCCTTCGGATTCAATCCGTTGTAGTTAATGTCGTCCATCAGCTTGCGCACGCCGCCTTCCTTGGTATACGTTACGCCTTCGACGCCCCACTTCGTAAATTCCTGTCCCTCGTCGCTGTAATAGAGCCAGTCGATAAACTGCAGGATGGCTTTAAAATGCTCGCTCTCTTTCACTTTGGAAGTGATCATCACCCCGTTCTCGAGTCGGCTGCCGGACATCAGCTGGCCTGCCGGGCCGCCGGGAACCGTGATTTTGCTGATCGCATACTTGCCTTCGCCCAGCGTTTTGTCCATATCATTGCGATGCTGGACCACGGTCTGGGAGTTGCCGTTAATGATGAAGGATTTGCCGGTCACGAACTTTTGCACGGCCTGATCGTCATCCTGGGTAAAGCTCTCTTTGTCCAGCAATCCTTCATCCACCAGCTTATGGAAGTAGGCCAACATGTCCTTATATTCATCCGTTGCCGCCGTGTACACAAATTCATCCGTATCTTCCTTATACGTAAGTCCGCTGCCGTAGCCCCATCCGCCTTTGGTTCCGAAGCCCGTAGCCGCGATGTTCAGCGTACTGTTGAATTTGAAGCGGTCGGAGAACGGCGTAACGTCCAGGTACTCCTGCTTCAACTGCTTCATGGCCGTATACAGCTCATCCCAGGTGGTCGGAATTGCGATGTTATGCTTTTCGAATATATCCGTGCGCACGATCAGCGTATAGTCCGGCCACACCGCTTCATGGAGGCCCGGGAGCACATAATATTTTTTGTCCTCCTGGCGAAGCCCTTCCAGTTCGCTTTCCATGTCCCATTTCTCGATCTTGTCCTTGAAATTCGGCATCAGGTCAATGTAATCGCTGATCGGAAGAATCGCACCGGAAGCCACGAACGCGGATTCCTCCCCAGGGTAAGTCTTCGGAATGACCAGCGGCGCATCGCCGGAGCTGATCAGCAGACTGCGCTTTTGGCTGTAATCGCTCATCGGCACGATCGTCGGCTTCAAGGTCACGTTCGTCATTTCTTTTATTTTAGCAAAAAGCATCCAGTCCTGCTTGTAAGGATACGCCGGCTGGTCGCTGTAGAGGATGGACAGATCGAACGGCTCCGTCGCCTTGAACGTATCGCCTACGGCGTAGGTTTCCATGGCGCCCTTATCCTGAATTTCGGCCTCTTTGCCGCCTGTCTTGTCGGTACACGCCGCCAAGATCGCAAACATTAACGATAGCAATAAAGCTTTGCCGGCAAACGATCGATGACTCTTTTTCACTTTCTCATTCCCCCCATGATATCAATAAAATGTCCTTACGGATGTTCCTATTGCTTTACGGAGCCCAGCATGATGCCGGTTACGAAATAACGTTGCACGAACGGATAAATCGTCAATATCGGCAAAATGGTTAGCACCATGGTCACCGATTTGATATTGGCGGATATCTGCGTCAGGTTATCGGCCGAGGTAGCACCGGCGGAGGTCACGCCCGTTGCGCCCGCTATCATGTTGCGCAAATAGATCGTAACCGGGAAGAGCTCCTTCTGATCCAGGTACAGGAAAGCCGGAAACCAGGAGTTCCAGTGCCCGACGGCATAGAAGAGAACCATGGTCGCGATGACCGCTTTGCTTAAAGGAAGCACGATTCGGAACAGCATGCCGTACGTGTTCAAGCCGTCAATGGCCGCGGCTTCCTCCAGCTCATCCGGCATATTTTCAAAAAAGGATTTCATGATGAGCATGTTATATATGCTGATGGCTCCCGGGATTACGATGGCCCAGATCGAGTTGCTGAAGCCCAGGCTGTTAATGAGCACATAGTTCGGGATCAGCCCCCCGTTGAAGAACATCGTGAACACGGCAAACATCGTCAGGAACTTGCGTCCTACCAGCCTTTTCTTGGACAGGGCGTAAGCAAAAATCGTCGTTAAGAACATCGATATCGCGGTGCCGACCACGCTGTACACGACGGTGTTTTTGTAATTCGTCCAGAACATGGCGTCATTGGTGACGGTTTTGTAGGTATCGAGATTGAAGCCCCTCGGAATCAGGTTCACCTTCCCTGAATTGATGTACGACTCGCCGCTGAAGGATTGAGCGACCACGTTCAGGAAGGGATACAGCGTGATGAAGACAACGAACAGCAGAATGATGGCATTGCACACTTTGAACACCTTATAGGATCTTGACTCCTTCATAACCGCTCCCTCCTTACCATAAGCTTCGATCCGTCAGTCTTCGCGAGATCGCATTCACGGAGAATACCAATATAAGTCCGATTATGGATTCGAACAGTCCAATGGCCGTGGCATAACTGAAGTTGTTCGATACGAGACCGACCCGATACAGGTACGTCGAGATCACATCGGCCGTCTCATATATAACCGGATTGTACAGCAGCAATATTTTCTCGAACCCTACCGCCAGGAATGCCCCCATGTTCAGGATCAGCAGCGTCACAATCGTCGGCAGGATGCCCGGAATCGTGACAAACAGCGTTTGCTTCCAGCGGTTGGCCCCGTCGATCCTTGCCGCCTCGTACAGCGATTCATCAATCGTCGTTAATGCGGCCAGATACAGGATCGCGCCCCAGCCCATGCCCTGCCAGATTTCCGACGAGATATAGATCGCCCGGAACCACTCGGCCCGCTGCATGAAATTGATTCGTTCCCCGTTAAAGAACTCCACGAGCGAGTTAACGGAGCCGTTGACCGACGTCAATTGCAGGATCATCCCGGCAACGATGACGATGGACAGAAAGTGCGGGAGATAAGAAGCCGTCTGAACGAATTTCTTGAATCGCCTGCTCTTCACCTCATTCAGCAGCAGCGCAAAGATGATGGGTACCGGAAACGTAAAGAGCAGGGATAGCGCACCGAGCAGCAGGGTATTCTTGAATACGTTCCAGAACGCCGGGTCATGGATAAACATGTTGAAATAGTGCAGTCCTACCCATTTCTCCCCATAGATGCTTCCTCCGGGCATAAATCGCCTGAATGCGATCACGTTGCCAATCATCGGTCCATATTTAAAAATGAGCAGGTACATGACCGGCAAAATCAATAGGGAATACAGCTGCCAATCCTTCCGGACCAGGGCAGCGACGGTTTTAAGTTTGGATGGCTTCTTGGCCGCTTTCACGGCTGGCAAGGAATGATGCGCAACTTTTGGCTCCATCGACGTAATTCACTCCAATCCGTATGGCCTCTTCTCATACCTCTTTCGTCATGGAATATGGCCGTGTTTCATGATCCAGCTCCATTCAGTACTCACGAAGAAATCGCTTTCAATTATTGTGGCTATAAGCAGGTTGCAGCGTTACGGCAGGTAATATCCTCCCTTATATTGATCCCCCCTTCAATATTAAGCGCTTACAATATTGGTTTTACCAATAGACTTCCGTATCTTGAACGTTATACCGACAAAGTGACCCAGCTGCCTCTCCCACCTATGTTGAGAGTCGCGTTTAACCATACTAGTATAACTAGTATGGTAGTTAGTTTCATTTTAATGGACGTTTTCTCCAATTTCAATACATTTTTTTCTCATGAATCATATTTCGGTCCGAAGCCTCAAAAAAACCGTAAGCGTATTTAGGCTATGGCCTGATGCGCTTACGGCTTTCGGATTCCATTCCTGCTGAGGTGTTGATCAAGTAAAAGGGCAGAAGTCATCACTTCTGCCCCTTGAGATTCCTCCTGCCACCTATATATCTATATTTACTTCAGCTTCGTCACGTTGCCGTCAATGCTGATGCTTTTGATGTCCACATCCCCCAGAAAAACGAGGTTGTTCTTGCTGTCCAAATTATACAGCCACTGAAACCCGCTCTTTGTGGTACTTGTCGAACTGGCATGAAGCATCAGTTCTGATCCGTCAACGGCGATAACCTTAACCTCCGGCGTATACTCCGGCAGTTTATCCAGCTCACCATCGGTACGCTTGCCTTCGATAGCTACACCGATGGAAGAGACACTAATAGCACTGAGAGACAGTGCCTCCTCACCCTCATCGATCGCCAGATTCAGACTCTGCTCTCTCTGCTTCCCGGGAGAAATGGTGAATTGAACATCCCAAGGGCCTTCAACGGCTTGGGTGTTGTCCGCTGACGTGATTCGATCGGCTGTGATCCGTGCCTTAAGCCCGTCGAGGTCATTCATCGCATCCATCTCAAATACGCCGACAAGCTTTTTGTTATCCTCAAGAAGCTGCTGCCCCACCATATAACTCACATCATGTTCCGTTTTCAGTTCAAGTAGGGGGATCGAAACACCCTCGGGGAATGGCGTGCCATCCTCTTTCATGAAGCTGACCACCAAATAACCGCTGTTGCCGACATAAACCCCTTCTTCCACATTCATGGTTACCCCGGACGCGGTATCTGTCCCTTGTATAGGTGATCGTTCGTCTTCCGCAATGGACGCGGATTGACCGAAGAACTGCTTCAAGCTATCCATGTATTGGCTCGCAAATGCGGTCGTGCTAAGTATCATAATCATCGCGGCAGCGATAACGATACTGGCTTTATATTTTTTCACTTTCCTGTTTTTAAACATCATCGTTTCCTCCTCTTGAATACGGTTCATCGCTCGATTCTTGATGCGTTCCATACTGATTTGCTGTGTCAACTCGCGTTCCTCTTCCTCCGTAAGGAGAAGATTCTCCAGCTCCTGATTGTCGATATTGGCCATGATATCTACAATTCGCCGCTTCACTTGCATCCATCCCCTTTCGCTATCGATTCGAAGCTTCACTCCTATAGACACGGTCCTTATAGAAATCCTACGGATTCTCGGTTTCATAATGAATGCGCAGTTTGTCCTTTGCCCGGCGGATCCGGGCCGTGACGGCTTTCTCCTGCATATTCAGCCTGCTTGCAATATCTCGGACTTTCTCCAAATAGAAGTACCTGCGGATGAAGATTTCGCGATCCGGTTCCCCCATATCCTGGACCATGCCGCTAATCGCTTCCTTCTCCTGCCGCAGAATAGCCAATGCCTCTGCAGAAGGACAAGAAACCGCATCATCTTCCAATTCGGATTCAATGACCCGCTGTCTTTTTCGCAAAACATTCAAGGTATGATTACGCGCGGCTATGGCCAGATAAGGCTTGAGGCTATCTCCGCGCAGCATGATTTTGGGCCCGTCTGTCCACAGCTTGACCAGCACGTCCCCGGTGATTTCCTCCACATCGTAGGAATTAAACCGTCCACCGGCCACTTTAGCGACCACCGCGGCTATGTAGCGTGAATAGCGGTCAACCAATGTTTCAAAACATTGCGGATCTTTCTGCGCAAGCCCGTCCAACAATGTCCGATCCTCCATGGATCCTCCCCCCTTTATAACCATCTCATTTGGTTGAACCAAGCCATAGATCCGGTGCTACTATATAAGACACCTTTAATTCCGGAAACCCTACATATCTTTCAAAAAAATGATCCTTTCGCCAGGCAAACTTACTGGAACAGTTTTGTGTAACGGCAAAAAAGCCGACCCCATCCGGATCGGCTTTTTCTACAAACGTATGATTTTATTGCAATTGCGGGGAAGCTTCGGATTGCTGTCTGGAAATAATAAACAGTACGACCCAGATCAGCAGGAATCCCAGAAGCTGAGGACCTGTCACGATCTGCTGGAATACGATCCAGTTGATGAGCACGCCCACCATGGGAAAACTCAATTCCGCGAGTGTTGCCACGGAGGCTTTGGTCGTGGTTAATCCTTTATAATAAACCAGCAAGCTCAGGAGACCCGGCAGTAATGCCTGACCGATCAGGTTCAGCGATACCAAGGCAAAGGCCCCGGTATTCCAGGCCGGCATATTCCATGCTGCACCCTCGCTCCACGTGATGACGGTCAGGAGCGGCAGGGCAAGCACGAAGCGCAGCGAGGTTACCGTCTCGTATTTCAGTTTGCCTACCATCAGGCGCCCCATGACGGTTGAACCGCCCCACAGCGCTGCTGCGCCTAAGGACAAGAGACTGCCAACTTGAATAAACTCATTCCAATGGCCAATCGGCAAGGTTAAACCGAAGGTCAGTAAATACGTGCCCGCCAACGCGATGATGAGCAGTATGCCGAAATGGCGCGGAAGCTTCTCTTTCAGAAGCAGGCTGGCCAGAATGATGGCAAACAGCGGCTGCAGCTTCTGAAGCAGCAGGACGGCATTCAGATTGCCGCTCGACAGCCCCATCGTGAACAATACGGTAGCCAATGCCGAGCCGCCCCAGGATATAAACAGCAGAGCACCTACATGATTCCAGCCAAGGCCTTTTAGTTCCTCCCGGTTCTTCCACAATACAGGAATTGCAATCAGGGAAATAATGATATGTTCAAGCAAAACGATCTGTGCCGAAGTCAGATTCTTAAGCAGAATGACCCGGAATAAGGGGTCTACGCCCCACAGGGCGGCTCCCAAAACGACGAGCCAGAACCCTCCCTTAAAACGTCGACTTGCCTGTGTGTCGGAACCATAGGGTCTCACCTTGACTCCAGTATTAATATTACTCATCTTGCCCTCTCCTGTCTTGAATACGGAGGTCTTACTAGCAGAAAGCCCCCGTCATCGACATATGTCGACGTAAACGGGGGCTGATCAAATAAGCCTGCGCCCGAATGGAAAATTTCGCATCCACGGCAAACTCATCTTTGATCTTCTCCCATCCGGACTTTACCGTCGGCCTTGGAATTGCACCAAGTCAGTCGCTGCGATCAGATTCACACCAGAACGCAGCGAGTCGCGGGCTGAGTTTCGTTCACGCCGGAACGAAGCATCACCGCCGGTTAGGAATTTCACCTTACCCCGAAGATCCATATTCATGTTTTATTTTGTAATGCATTCACACTCACTAATTAACCGATAATTCCTATGAGCTTAGTTGATATATTGAAATTATAACATGAATTCTTTCATGTAAATACATCTATTTTCAAAATAAGTGAAATTAGACTTGAATACAATGAAAAATCTCACGTTCAACCAAGACTTACTGAGAATTATACAGCAAGTATCGATTTGTTACCAGTATGATTTTTTGGTATTTATTCATTTTAGGTAATATCGAATATCTTGTAGCTGGAACGGGTACCGACCGCACCAGCCTGAAGACATAACAGATCGAGAGCGTCCTTGGTATTATGACTCATTCCGCCTGTTTGAGGCAACGACATCGATAGATCTGTTGAACTGGCGGCGGATTCACTCTCGTACTGCTTCGTCTCGCTTAACAGCATTTTGCTCCCATCCGGTTGAACCATATACTGACGCAAATAACCGTTTTCCCTTACGGTTACCAGCTTTCCCTTATTCTCTTCTTCCTCCTTGCTCTTCTGGAGCAGCTGTTCAAATCCGCCTTGGGCTGATTCGGCGTCCATCCGTTTCACCTGACTCCAGTATGTATATGCAGACGCAATGCGCATGAAGCCACATCCTTATCCCATCGTTAATCTAACACTTACGGATATTATCGGATACCAGCGCACTTCTCTTTAACCGCTCGCAATTTACATTGTTATAAAAAAAATGTCCTTAAGGTTTCAGCAACCTTAAGGACGGTCTTATAATTTCTAATGGATTCCTGCTTCGCTTAGTTCATAAAGTTCAATGCTGCCAAAGTACGTTTCAGAACAAGTGCCGCTTGCGCACGGGTAACCGAATCGAGTGCACCGAAATGACCATGGTTGTCACCCCGCAGGATGCCTTGCTCCGTAAGACTGGCAATATGGGCAGCCGCCCAAGCAGGGATGGATGCCTGATCTTTGAATTCAATACTGGCATTCGCACTCTGGTTCGGCAGGTCTGTCGGATCCACCGCCTCCATGGCCCTGGTGATCATTACGGCCATTTCCGCTCGAGTCATGCTGGCATTGGGCAAGAAGGCACCGCCAGTGCCGCCCTCGATCAAGCCGTAACGCAACGCTGCGCCGATCTCGCCGGCATACGCGGAGGCATCCTGAACATCCTTGAATGCTCCGCTCTCGATGACCGGACTAAGTCCCATCGCGCGGACCAGCATTGCCGTAAACTCTGCTCTCGTGATTACTTTGCCCGGCGCGTACGAGTTAGCGTTAACTCCGTTCACGAGCAGCTTGGAAGCCATGGATTCGATTTCCGCTTTCGCCCAGTGGCCGTTTAGATCGGCAAAGCTTTTCTTATACTGCAGCAGTGCGTAAATGCCGTTTCCGGCATGCTTCACTTCGATGGCCGGTTTACCATTCCACGTCGTCGCTGTGGCCGGTACAAATCGGAAGCTTCCCGCATCTGCGTCAAAAATTACAGCAGTGACCGAATTCGAAGCTGTCCCTGCCGGCAGCGGCAGGATGCGGCTGATTACGCGCTTCCCGAAATCCTTTCGTTCTTGCTCTGCGCCTGGTGCTCCAACCGCTACGCCAAACTGAAGCGCTCCGTTCGCAGCCATCGAGGCACCCATGGAAGCTGCCTTGCTTATCATAGCATCCGTTACCTTGCTGGCTGCCGGAGCCACGGATACCTTCACTTGGATGCTGCCAGAGCCTTGAGCCGGCTTCAGAACCTCATCCAAATGTAGAGCCGTCACTGGAAGACGGAAGGCTCCAAGTGCGGTCTCCAGCACCAGGGTCACATTCGAATTCCGTTCCATGGCGAGCTTCAGACCTGCTGCCGAAAGGGATAACTCGGCTGCACGGTTCAACTCCGGAGCCCGAATAATGAGTTCCTGCTGCCCGTTCGCAGACAATCCGGCAACTGCCTTCTTCCACGCCTCTTCCTTCACCGTAATGCGGTCCACTGCTCCGCCTGCATCAGTTATATTCAGATCCTTGCCTGCCATTACGTTTGGCAATGATGTGTTTTTGCCAGAGGAAGGAGGATTAGGCTGTGATACCGGCGGTGTTACGGAACCGCCTCCCGACCCGCCTGATCCAGATCCAGGAGAAGAGCCGTCGCCCGGATTCGCCGGTTTCTTCTGCTCCGTAATTCTCCCCTCGACCTTAGGCGTAACCTTACCGCCCAGCTTGTTCACATATTCCATAAAAATTTCATAATCCGGGTAACCCAGATCCTCGTTGTATTTTCCTTCGGCAATCGCATCGGCAAAGGATTTATATCCATCCCCGCCCTTGGCTACAAAGCTGTTCGTTGCCATCCGGTATGTCTCGGTCAATACCAGAGGTTTGTAGCTTCCGTCCTTCATGATCTGTACGTCGAACACTTTATCGCCTGCCGGAGCGCTAGGATCCCATTTGAATTTCATCCCGGCGATTTGCGGGAACTTCCCTGGCAGATCCGCCAGTTTGGCACCGCTTATTCCGTTTTCCAATCCGTCTTTCAGCTGCTGTCCCGTGACATCCATGACAAACAGCGTATTCCCGAATGGCATCACTGTTCTCAGCTCGCCCATCGTGATTTCGCCCTCATCGATCGCGGCGCGAATACCTCCACCATTGGTGAGGGCAATATCAGCATTCTTAAGCTCTTTGGCTTTAGCCAGCATGCCATCCGCAATCAGATTGCCGAGATTCGTCTCCTTGGAGCGGACATTCTCGCGTTTGCCATCAAGTACGACGCCTGCAGTACCGATAACCTGCTTCATCAGTTCTTCCAATTCCGCTTTGTAAGGAGCCAGCATATCCTTGGCCTGCGTGTCTTCCTGGACCGTACTGTCTACCGGAATCAGCTTGCCGTCGAGTTCGCCGTCGCCAACGAGAACAACGCCGTTTTTGTCAAACTGCAGGTCTACCCGGCCGAGGAACTTGCCCCATTCATTCGCCTGCACGATGACGGTTGGTGTACCGTGTTGATTGTCCGTCACCACTTCCGGTGCATTGAGCGTTGTATGGGTATGGCCTCCGACAATGAGGTCGATGCCTTCGACGGCCTCGGCCAGCGCCTGATCTTTAGCGTAACCCAGGTGAGACAAGGCGATGATCTTATCAAGCCCGTCCTTCTCCATCGCTTCAACCGTTGCCTGGGCCGAAGTCACCGCATCGCGGAAGACTACGTCTTTTCCTGGGCTGGACGTCTCGGCCGTATCCTCGGTCGTTAGGCCGAATACCCCGACCTTTTGGCCGTCAACCAGCAATGTCACGTATGGATATACCCCGTTATTTGCCGTCGTCTTTGGCTGATCGGTATCGATCACCGCCGGCTTACGAATCAGGTGCGAGATGTTAGCATCCTGACTAAGATCCACATTCGCGCTGACAAGCGGGAATTGCGCCTTACTCACGAAATCTGCAAGCGTCTTGGTGCCTTGATCGAATTCGTGGTTACCGAACGTCATCGCGTCATAACCCATATAGTTCATGAAGGCCAGATCCGCCAGCCCAAACCATTTGGTGAAATATAGATCGCCGGAGAATACATCCCCTGCATCCAGCAGCAGGCTGTTCCCGCCTTCGCTGCGGACCTCCTGAACCAGCGTAGCCCGTCTGGCCACTTCCGCCAGATGCGCATGGGTATCGTTGGTATGCATCACCGTTAACTTCCACGGTTCTCCATCCACTGAACCGTCCGTTACCTTAACCGGCACTACCGCTGATCCGTAGCCATCCTTGCTCAGGACGGTAATCACCGCTTCCCCTGCGGAGATCGGCGTGACCAGGCCGTTCTGGTCTACCGCAGCCACCATTTCGTTGGAGGAACTCCAAGCCAACTCGGTTGAACCGCCTTGGATCGGCTCCACGCTCGCCTGCAATAGTTCCGGTGTGCCGCCTGGACTCAGCTTAAGCGATGTCTTGTCCAGCGTAATCTTGGTTACCTGGAGCTCCAGCAGGGCCACCGTTCCACTGACCTCATTAGCGACCAGCAGCAGCGGCCGTCCTGTCTTGCTGTCCGCGGCCGGAATAAAGTCCAGTCCCTCCGGGCCGGAATCCGACTCTATCCCGCCGTTAAAATCCCGTGTGTTGATATAGTTCAGAAACGCAGGATCGGATGGATTCGTGACATCATACGTCATAACCCCGCCAATGCGCTCAAGTCCGACAAAAGCCAGCGTTTTCTGTCCGACCTTACCCACGGCAACATATTCCGGCTCAGGTCCTTTCTTGGCGCTGCGGCTGTCCAGATCGGTTTTATCATTGCTGGCATTGAAATGATTCGGCAAGCGCTCGGCCGTAATCTTCTCAAAATCACTGCCGCTGTCGTACACCTGGGACATGTCGGCTGCATTCCAGATGGAGAATGAACGACCTCCATACAGATATAGCCCTTCAGTGCCCATATCGCTGGCAACTTCAACCTTGTCATAGGTGGTTCCCTTGTCAGCCAAAAATTGAGCTGCCGGAGATAACGGATCCAGACTAGGCTTCATTTTGCCAATGTTGCTTTCATTGCTTCGGTCATCCCAGCCGGTAGCATCCCCTTCGTTCGCAGACAGGATATACTGCTGTCCGTTCACGCTGTAGGTCGCAATTCCGTCCGGCATATACATGCCGTAAAAAGGAACGTTCTCAAACTTGATTTGTCCATCCTTCAGGAGGTCGAGTTGGTTCTCTGGCTGATTGAAATCTTTATACCCGAGCCCTTTGACCGATTGGATACGCTTCGCGGCGATATCGACCACGGCGATTGCATTATTCTCCTGCAAGGCGACATAAGCCGTGAGCTCATCCTCGGACAACGAGATGTACTCGGGTTCCAGATCACGAATCGCTTCAGCTTTGGTTCCGGTGCTGCGAATTTGCCCGTCCGCTTCCACAGGTCCGCGAATATGCACCTGATCGTCAATGATCGACGGGTCATCAAATTTCAGATGACTTGCTTCGCCTGATAAGGTGTCAATAATCGTAATGCTTCCTTCCGGATCAGGAGCGGTCTCCGTACGTGGCTCGCCTTCATCCGCCGTCAGGATATAACGGCCATCGGACGTATACTTGACCATGTCCGGCTGGATGCCGGTTTCAAAAGATCCGATCAAACCGCCGTCATAGTCGAGCACCAGGACCTTGCCGGCTTTCGTATGATCCTGCTCCTGTACAGCGACCACAACCTGCTTCGTCTTGGTGTTGATATCCACGCTGGTCAGGTCCCCATACAGAAAACCGTCTGTGCTTGCCAAGTCTTCCACATTAATCTGCTTGTCCTTCAGCAAGCTGCCGTCAGCGCCAAGAGACACGATATCGAGACTTGCCGGCTGGGTTGAACCATTGACTAGATAGAGCTTTCCATTATCTTTGTTGTATTTTACAATTTCCGCCACGCCGCCATCCTTATTGGAGGTACCTACCGAATAATGACCGATCATCCTCATGGCCAGCTTGTCAGCCACCGGATCTGGGCGTTTCCCCAATACTTGCAATTTCACAAGCGACTGAGCGGTCGCAGGTACGGGTGCGCTATCCTGCACCGTTACCTCAACCGTATATTCGCCCTCTTGACCAGCAGCAGGCGTACCCGTAATGAATCCTGTATCGGGCGTAATGTCAAAGCCTGCCGGCAGACCCGTCGCCGAGAAGGTATAGGGCGCTTGTCCACCATACACATCAACGGTCACCGTGTATGCCTCTTCTGCATGCGCATCCGGAAAGATCTTATCGGTAATGCCGAAATCAACGGCAGCGATATCGATAGCTGCATCTTGGGATGCTGTTTCCGCGCTGGCCGTCTGGAGTATCTCCTGTCCCTCTTCAGCCATCACGGTGCCTGCCGAAAATAAAGAGGCTATCGTGATTTCCGCCGCCATCAACAGCGAGACTACTTTCATGCTTTTATGCTTCAACTCCATATCCCCTCTTCTATCCTTATTTAATTCCAAGTGTAAGGAAGAAGTGTTAACGCATGCTCAATAAAGGTGGCGGATTGTGTAAAAAGGACGATAGACAGCAAAAAAGCCGCGACATCCATGCCGGGCTTCTGCAAGCGGCAGCTGTGTCCGAGCTAACTGCCGCTTGAAATTACCTTCATATCTATTGTGATACTTCCCTTATCAGAACGAGTACCCGCATACTCATCGCCATTAATCAATGATTCCAAAATGCCTCATCGTAGCAATCGTTATCAATATACACCAACGTATGAACAGGATGGCCCACATGATCAGAGAACCCTGAATCAAACGCTCAACTATCCATTCCAGTTTTTTATTTGAGCTATGCCTGCGCCTCTGCTTAAATAACCATGCCGCGAATCCCTTGGAAATATTCCTGAAAGTCGTCTTCCGCTCTATGTGCGACTCCTCCCCTCATGATATCGATACTTACGAATATACTCCCGCCAAGGTGGGATTTTGAGTACTCATTTTTTTTGAGGCATCTAATTGTCATTAAATATGATCTTATCACCCCTTTTGGAATATTTCACCAATTGTTTGGAATAGCAAAAAACGCGATACGGGTTCCTCCCCGTACCACGTCTTTCGATTGTCATCGTTTCCGTTTACTCCGCCTGGTAGCGCTCATAAGCGGCCTGGTAAACCTCCATGTATCGGTCCAATCCCATCTTATTAAGTGTATTCACATACTCATCCCATTGGCTGAACGAGGCCGAGCCGTTCACGAATTTCGCTTCCATTTCCTTAACGTAATCCTCGATATCTTTACCAATCGAGGTCATGACCTCCGTTTCCTCCAATGTAAAGTTAAAGTTGTACAGGATCTCCTTCACGGCATACGGCTCTGCCTTTTCGGCTGCGGCCATGGCGTTAGGTCGTGTCTCCGAGGCTTTAAACCATTTCTCCCGCACAAAGCCAGGATAGCTGCCCCCCAGCCAAGTGAAATACTTGGCCAACGCCTGATCCTGCGTTAATCCATTTGGATTCTCCGTAATCTCCTTCACATACTCCAGCTGACCGTCAGCGTTCTTCGTAAATGTCTCGCCTTCTTTACCCATGAAATAGAACTGGGCGCCCTCATCCCCGTAGAAGTAATCCATCCAGCGGATCGTTGCTTCCGGATTCGGGTTCTTATCGGTAATCGCAAATGCACCTACGTGAACCATCGGCACTTTGACGTGGGAATAGAGCTGATCACCATGCGGTCCCTTAAGCGCCCCGAGCCCGATGTATTCTTTGCGACCCATCACCATCTCCGGATTCGGCACAATTGTGGCACCGAGCAGGCCCTCTTGCCCTTTGGCATTCAATGCGCCGCCCTCAATCGTGAAGATCTCTTTATCGAGCAGTCCTTCCTGGTGCAGCTTGTTTACGAACTGGAGCATTTCCTTATACTCCGGCAACGCTTTGGTGAAGCGCAGTTTCCCAGTGTCCGGATCTATGTCCACCAATTTATGGCCAAGTCCGCTTGTGCCAAGTCCCCAAGAGCCTTTCAAGTGATCGATGATTCCGGTAATGCCTGCTGAAGCGAAAGGAATCTCATCATGCTTTCCGTTACCGTTTAGATCGGTTTCTTTTACCGCCTTCAAATACGCATAGAATTCTTCTGTCGTCTGCGGCTCTTTCATCCCGAGCTGATCCAGCCACTCCTGATTAATCCAAATCGGTGTACCAATCAACATGGAGAGCAGCGCAGGATCGTAGAAAGATGGCAGGGAATAAATGTTGCCGTCCGGCATCGTCAGCCCTTTTCGAATATCCGGGTACTCTTCCATCAGCTTTTTGAAATTCGGTGCGTATTTATCGATCAGATCATTCAGCGGTATAAATACTCCTTGCTCCCCATAACGGGTTAACTCTGCGGAGCTGACCCTTGCGGAGTAGAATACATCCGGATAATCTCCACCTGCCAGCGCTAAATTCCGCTTCTCGGTCAGGGTATCGAATGGAATGAGGTTCCAGGTCACATTCACATTGGACATCTCTTGATAGGTTTTCCATACGAGCGTTTCCTCGAATTTGCTCCCGTTTGATGGCGACTTGCCCGTGAAGAACGTCAGATCGAGGGGCTCGTTCACAATCGGCATGCCGGTCTCGTTAAAATTGGCTTGCGGCGTCTCACCTTTATCCGTTGCACTTTCCCCGCTTTTACTACCGCAGCCTGCCAGCAATCCGGCTGCCAGTACAGCTGCCAATGTAAGTGAAGTCCATTTTCTCATCACCATAAAATTCAATTCCTCCTCATGAAATATCCGTAATCAACCTTTAATTGCACCAATCATAACGCCCTTCACAAAATACTTTTGCAGGAACGGGTACAGCAGCAGCATCGGCAGATTCGTCACAATGACCGCCGCATATTTGATGGCTTCCGCGTCCATCAGACTTCGCGCCAGTGAATCATCGCTGATATCCACCATCTCCTGCATCTGTCCCTGTACCAGAATCTCTCGCAGGAACAGCTGCATCGGATAATTAGCACGATCAGATAAGTAGATCAGCGCGCTGAAATACGAATTCCAGTGACCTACGGCGTAGAACAGCACCATCACGGCCAATATCGGTCCGGATAACGGCAGCACAATCCGCAGCAGTACCCGCATATTGGACGCCCCATCAATGAACGCTGCCTCCTGCATTTCCTTCGGAATGGAACTCTGGAAGAAGGTCCGCATGATGATAATGTTCCACACGGATACCGCCGAAGGAATAATGATGGCCCAAATCGTATCCAGCATTCCCAGTTCCTTCACCAGCAAGTAATTGGGGATCATTCCACCGCTGAAGAACATAGTAAAGACAATGATGAGTGTAAATACATGTCGACCCTTGAAATCAACCCTGGAGAGCGGATAGGCTGCCGCAATGGTCATCAGAACATTCAGCGCCGTTCCCGTCGTGGTATAGAGCAAGGTGTTCAGAAATCCTCGCACAAGCTCCGAATTGGCAAACAACCGCTCATATCCGACAAATGACAGCTCCTTTGGCCAGAGCCATACTTCCCCTCGCATGACCGTTTCTGGTGCACTAATGGAAGCAATAAGAACAAAAAATAAAGGATACAGTACAAGGAGCGTGATAAAAGATAGTATAATGTAAATAAATACTCCGGCTATTCGTTCACTTCGGCTTTGCGGCATACGCATCATTCCTCCTTACCATAGGCTGTTCTCGCTGACTTTTCGGGCGATCCGGTTTACGGTAATCAGCAGGATGAAGTTTACAACGGAGTTAAACAGGCCAACCGCAGCCGAGAAGCTGTACTGGGCACCCAGTATACCACTCCGGTATACATTCGTAGCAATGACGTCAGACGCTTCCATATTGAGTGAATTTTGCATCAGGAAGATCTTCTCGAAGCCGACGCCCAGAACGGAACCGATGTTCAGAATCAGCAGAATGGTCATCGTTGGAGCAATGCCCGGCAGATTGATATGCCATATTCGCCGGAACCAGCCTGCTCCATCCACCTTGGCCGCCTCATGCAGCTGCGGATCAATCCCGGCGAGTGCCGCCAAGTAGATAATAGAGCTCCAGCCCATACCCTGCCATACGCCGGACCATACGTAGATGCTCTTGAACCAGGAGGGCTCCGTCATGAAGGCGATCGGCTCTCCGCCGAAGGAGGTGATAATCGAATTGACCAGGCCGCTGACCGGCGACAGGAACATCATGATCATGCCGACGACGACCACCGTAGATAAGAAATGGGGTGCATAAGTTACGGTTTGTACAAATCGGCGGAACCGGCCCGATCTGGCTTCATTGATCATCAATGCCAGGATAATCGGAATCGGAAATCCGACCGCCAGCTCATATAACCCGATGCCCATCGTGTTTTTGATAATGCGCCAAAAATAAAAGCTGTCAAAAAAGCGTTCAAAATGCTTGAAGCCTACCCATGGACTATCCATGATCCCTTTGTTCGCAATAAAATCCTTAAATGCAATCTGGACGCCATACATGGGTACATAATGAAATACAATGAAGTATAACAGAACTGGTGCAAATAAAGCGTACAGCTGCCAGTTTCTGCGAACCTGCATCATCCATCTTCGCCAAGCACTTTTCCTGCGAATGTTTGAATGCGCTTCCAAGGTGTTTAGATGACGTTGTAAAATCGGCAATCCCCCCTCTTTCGTCTATGCGTCTTCGTGTGTCCCAAGGTCCACGACTGCATCATAAACGACCCGAACGTATTAAGGGTATTGACCATTTTAATGATGTCTCGCCTTTCATTGGATGAATGGGCAGAAACACCGATTTCCTAAAGCATTGCTTAAAATCTAAAATATTGACTATCCATTTTTTACGAACGATTAACATGAATCGGGCACAATCCTTAACACTTGTCCTATATAATGTTGTGAAACCTTGGACGTCAGAAAAATATAAAGGGGGGAAGGCTGTGAATTGGATCAGACATAAAAGCCGCAGTGTATTCTTTAAAATTTTTCTGAGCTTTCTGGCCATCATCGTGTTATTCGGATTGTTCTATACGGTCATTTTCCAACTCTTTAAGACCAGCCTGCAGAAAGAAATCATCGATACCAGCCAGCAGGCGGTTCACGATACGGCAGAGCGGTTCAACAACCAATTCAGCAGATTGCAGGTATTAATGTTCGATATATACAATCAATCCGAATTAATCGGCTTCAATAATCAGCTTCGCCACCAGGCCGGAAACGAAGTCAATTACTTGAAGGCTCGAGATGTGATGCTGCAGATGCGGAGCGATATCTATAATCCGTTGTTCTTTCTGGAGGATACCCTGATTTATCTCCGGGAGTTTGATTTTGTACTGAGCAAATCCGGAAGCGGCGATGCTTCCTATATGTTCAATCGTTCCTATGCAAGCCCGAGGTATCCATATTCGTTCTGGAGCAGCTACGAGGGCCATCAGGAATCCTTCAAACTTCTCCCTGCGGCAACTTATCAAATCAACAACGATTTGTCCGAGAAAACACTGATGCCTTTTGTCTACAAGCAGCCGGACAGTCCTTATGAGGTCATTGCCCTTATCGATATCGACAAGGCCGCTCAGTCCTTCTTCGGCGAATCCGATGATCGTGCACTCGCCATTCTGAATGACGAAGGCCAAGTGCTCTATATGCTGGGCTCCATGAACCAAGATCAGCTGCCGACGTTTGAAGCCGGACAGAAGGCCGTGCTCAAAGAGGGAACCTACTATTTTGCCGAAGCCGGGTCCGACGGACTGACCTATGTCTCGGCTGTGCCTTACAGCCATGTCTCTTCGCAGCTCAGCCGGTTGACCGGCGGTTTGCTGCTCATCTTCTGCCTGTCGCTTGGCGTGGCCCTTGCCGCTTCCTTTTTCCTGAGTCGCAGATTGCACAAGCCGGTGAAGCAGATTTTAACAACCGTGCTGAACAGAGCCAACAGTTCATCCATGCCGGAATCCGGAAGCATCACCGAATACGATCTGATCCAGAACCGGATTCAAGAGCTGTTCCGGGAGAAGGAAGAAATACGGGAGCGCATGAACAAGCATAAATCCGTTCTAACCAGTTACTCTTATATCAGTCAGCTGAAGAGCATCAATACCGATATTAGCGAGTGGGAGGATTTCCTGTCGGATGATGGAAGCTTCATCGTGGTACTGTATCACATCCGTTTCCGGATGAATCCGGTTTATGAGCTCCCCCTCCAGACCGATCAGGCGGTCCGCCATATGCTGGAACATATTCATCTGATCACGGCAGAACGCTATCCGGGATCCCACACGTTCCAGATCGAAAAGAATGAGATCGTATCCATCTTTAAACGGGAGGAAGCCGCCCGCCTGGAGGAACTGCTGCAGGAAATCAAGGACATGTTAAATGAGGAAAAGGAATTGTTCCTTGTCACCATCGCCGTCAGTTCCCAAGTGAGCCACTCGTCCGAATTCAATCAAGCCTACCATCAGGTCAAAGGACTGACCGCACAGGCACATCTCTTGGAGGAATCACAGGTGGTAACCAAGCAGCGGGTCCTTCCAAACACTGTCAACCTAAGCCCGTCTCAGGAAAAAGGACTGCTTGACGCGCTGCAATCCGGCAGCGACAGCCGTTCCTTGCAAATCATCGATCAGGCGCTCGGGGCCATGCAGCGCAAGGAGGGCGGCATCTCGCAATTCCGTTTCTTCGCCGATTCGGTCGCTTCCAAGATTCTAAGTTATATGGAGACGGCCCAGATTGACAAAACATCTGTCCAATCCTTAAAGCAGTGGAGCGCAAGATTGGCAGAATGCCATTGCTTAACAGATTACCAGGGGGTATTCCGCCAGCTCGTCGAAGCCTCCTGCGCCCTCATTCGCAAGAAAAAGGATACTGGCGAAGAGCCGCTCATCGCCATGTTCATGAACATTATCCATAACCAGTATGCCGATGATCTGTCTCTCGACTATCTGTCAGCCAAGCTGAACCTGTCGAGCGCCTACCTCTCCGTCTATATCAAGGAGAAGACGGGTCTTAACTTCAGCGACCATCTGCTTGGCATCCGTATGAACAAAGCGAAGGAACTGCTGGCATGCACGGACTTGACCGTCAATGAGATCAGCCAGCGTGTCGGCTATCTCAACATTACCTCCTTCAACCGGACGTTCAAGAAGGCCGTCGGCATGACGCCGGGCGCCTACCGCAGGCAGCATGTGGTGCAGACCCATGCCAGCGGATCTTGAATGGTCGCTGTGACAAAAGAAAACCTTCTCTTCTCGGCATGGACCGGGCGTATGCCCGGCCATGTACGCGGAAGAGAAGGTTTTTTCGTTTTATTTTCGCCCACACGCTGAAATAAACGGATCTGTATTGATATAATCGGCCTTCATGGTCTGGTCCGTTTGTACTTGCCCACTATGTCCCTGTCCCCTTAATTTCTGAGCAGAGAACAGCCGCTTGTTCCACCGCGTTAACCAGAGCAATATCCGGGCATCAATCAGCCTGTAGAACCCATGGGCCGTGACAGCGATAACCAGGAACGTGATGATCGTTGTAAGCAGCACGTTGGAGCCATAGGTTAGAAGCGGGCTAAGAAACAGAAATATAAAGCTCCCCAGGGAACAAATAACGGAGAAGTGCACAAGGTACAACGAAAAAGAGACTTTACCCAAATAAGCAAAAAACCTGTGGCTGAATATCGACTGCATTCGGTTCGAATTCAACAGGACCCCTAGGATGAGGAAGGATCCGATAACATGATAGAACACAAAGAAATTAAAATCGGAAGCTCCCCATTGAAGAAGCGAATAAATCGTTCCTTGCGGTGCGACATAGGGATAGGAGCCTGTGTAAATACCGATACAGAGAAGCAGGATATGGATCCAGGGCCGATGGATAGATGCCAGCCAGTCCCTCCCGCTATTCTTTACATCGCTGAGCAGCATGCCCAATATAAATCCCAGGTAATAGGAATCGATGAATACGCAGATAAGGACGGCATAAACGGCATAACGAATCCCATGACGGCCACAAGTTACTAGAATAACAAAAATCAGAAATGATCCAAACAGCTCGTAGGTCATCGTCCAAAGCACGGGATTGTATTGCGATCCATACGTGAAAAAGGTATGAAACAGGCTTTCCTTCAGCATGACCAACAGATTGGCGTCAGCAGCAAACGGATCCGGCATCGAAGATAACGTCACTCCGCGTATATTGTCGTACGCTCCGAGATCCAGAACGAGAATCAGATAAGCAAGCAAAACGGACACCAAGGCGGGTACGGCCAAACGAAAATAGCGGCGAATGGCAGACGAATAAATGACGAGCCTGTCCCGGGTTTGAAAAAATCGATAGCTGAGCACATATCCGCTCAACACAAAAAACAGACAGACCGAGAAGTTGCCGTTAAACAGCAGATTGAACGGTGTTCGCGCGGCAATCCCCTCGAAAGCGAAATGCTCGATCTCCTTCCTCCCCTCAAAAACAGACGGTGCAAACACCTGAAAAAAATGAGATACGACCACGATCAAGGCAGCGAAACCTCTCAAACCATCCAAATATACAATTTTCATAACAACCCCACGTTCCCCTAGAAATAGGATGTTTGCGAATGCGAAACATATTTCAAAGGGCAGGAAGAGGAATGCTGTACACGATTTGTTTTTCAGGGATAATCATCTTTAAGAAAATAGCTGACACCTAAATTGAAAGCGTTTTCTTAATTCTGAAGGAAATCAATAGGGGAGGGTAAAACATTGAGTATTTATTGGAGTCAGGTGGATCTTGAAGAACTAACTGGATCAGGTGTCGTTTATTTTAACTCAAAGATGGAAATGTTGGAAGGTCTTCCGTGCAAAATGTATAAATTGACCTATCAACAGAGCTTATGGACGCATTGTCATGATTATTTTCAGATTTGGTATGTGGCGAAAGGGGGATTCCAACACACCGTCAATCAACAGGCGTACGAGATCTCCAAAGGCGATATTTTTGTTATACCTCCATTTACCTTGCACAGTGTCAGCATTTCACCCGAAGAGGACATCGAGATTTACGGATGCGAATTTATGCCTGCCTTCGTGAACGAGAGATTTCAGGAAATGCCAACAGATCATGCTTTTTTCGATGTGGCGTTCCTGGAATACTTTTTGCGCCAGGAAATGAACGCCCAGGCCAAAATAACGCTGGACACCGTTACCGACGTAACGGTCCAAAATGTCTTGAAGGACATGCTGATTGAATACGAGAGACGTACCCCTTTTTTTCAAATAGCGCTCAAGGCGAAGCTGCTTATCCTCCTCTCGATTCTGGTACGGCAGGTCAACGGTGAACTGCTCAGAGAAGGATTCGAGAAATCAGAGAAATACCGGGGAATCATGACAAGAGTCGTTGATCACATCCATAACCACTACCAGGAAGATATGAATATAAATGATCTATGCACCCTATCGAATTTATCGAGGTCCACGTTCTGCATCCTCTTCAAAGAATGGACAGGCAAAACATTCAACCGGTATCTCACCGACCTGCGGATTCTACAAGCCATGATGATGCTGAAGCAGCCGGAGTTAACCGTCACGGATGTTTGCTACTCCACCGGTTTTAACGAACTCTCCTATTTTTGCAGAATCTTCAAAAAATACACGGGCATCTCCCCCACCGACTTTCGTAAACAAGCGATCAAATAGAACGTTCAATGCCATACGATAATCCTATTTTTGAACACGATAGTGAAATGAAATGATTTTTTTACATGCTACGATATCCATAATTCTTACAAATAACTGGATCAGGGCCGGTTGTTTAGTCAACTGTTTTGGGGAGGGAAATTAATAGAACTTTGATTACGCTACACGGATTGTACACGATAGCTCAAGGGGAGGAAGAGGAATGAGTAAGAAGAAACATTGGATCTGGAGCCTTATTCTATTGTTCTCTATCGCAACAGGATGCTCAGGCGGCAATGCGCCGCAATCAGGCAGTGATGGTGACAAGCCATCCGATCATCCACCTGCACAGGATGCCGTAACGCTCGACTTCTGGTACGGATGGACCGGACCGGAAGCGGAAGCACTGGAACGATTGATTGCCAAGTGGAACTCGGCCAATCCCGACATTCAAGTAAAGGGTCTATCCCAAAGCGACTATCAGAAACAGCTTACCGCGATAACCGGGGGCAATCCTCCGGACATCGCATCCCAATTTGGACAAAATGTCGTGCCGTGGGGGCTGCGCGGCGCCATGATGCCGCTCGATGATTATATAACGAAGGACGGCTTGGATCTTAAGGACTTCGTGCCGGCCGCCCTAAGCACGTCCCAGCATGAAGGCAAGACGTATGCAATCCCGACGGCCATGCATGTATCCATGCTGTTCTACAACAAGGATATATTGCAGGAAGCCGGCTATGACGGTCCACCGGAAACCATAAGCGAGCTTAAAGAATATATCAAAAAGCTGAGCATCGTCGAGGATGGCGGGCGCCTCCAGCGGCTCGGACTGTGGCCCGGAATGGATGCGTATACGTTCAGCTATGCCTTCAACGGATCGTTTTATGATGAAGCGACGCAGCAGGTGACCCCGGACCATCCCGGGATCCAATCGGCCATTAAGCTCTCGAAGGAGATCTGGGATCAATACGGTTCCGATAATCTGGATCGATTCTCTTCCGGACTTGGCCAATACATGTCGGCACAGAATCCGTTCTTCTCGGGCAAGTATGCGATGACGATTGACGGAGAATGGCTGCCCACCTTCATCAAACAATACGCGCCTGATCTGAATTATGGCATTGCCCCGATTCCTTATGATGAGAACAACCCGGAATTTAAAAACTCCGGAAATGTGACTACCAGCGTATTCTATATCCCGAAAGGCGTCAAAAACCCGGATGCTTCCTGGAAATTCATCAAATGGATGACCGAGCCGGAGCAAATGGCCGAATTTACGGCTGCCCTTGGGAATCTCCCGACGAGGAACTCTGCCTTTTCCAATCCACTCTATGAGGATGTGCCCGGGTTCAAGGAATTCCTGGACTATTCAGGAAGCGAGAACCTGAAGTCCTTCCCGGCTTCTTCCTACGCGAATGAGTACATGACGGAATTCAGCGCGCAATATGATGCTATTCTCCGAGGTACCGTCAGCATGGAGGAAGGCTTGGACAAGGTAAAGGCAAAGATTCAGCCGCTGGTGAAATGATGAGCTGAGCAGGCTCTGTCCAATGCAGCGATGTATTGGGCGGAGCTGCATACTAAAAACTTAAAGCGGAAGGAGAATCGCGAAGATGAAGGTCACCACAGCAGCCAATCAACGAAAACGCGTATCAGGCTGGTCCCGGAAGGAGCGTCATTATGTATTCCTTGGCCTGGCGTTCGCTTCTCCTTGGATTATCGGCTTTCTGGCTTTTACGGTCTACCCGTTCTTCGGTTCGCTCTACCTGAGTCTGACCGAATACGATTTATTCAGCCCTCCCAAGTGGGTAGGGCTTCAGAATTACGAGTTAATCTTCGCGGATGACCGCTTTTATAAGTCGCTCGGTAACACCTTTTTCATGGCGTTCATATCCGTGCCGATCACGCTGGCGGTCTCTCTGCTGATTGCCATGATGCTCAATTTCAAAGTGAAAGGAATCAATTATTACCGCACCATCTTCTACCTTCCATCCGTCATACCCATCGTTGCAAGCGCTCTCTTGTGGACATGGATGCTGAACCCCGACTTCGGTTTGGTTAACATGGCACTTCGCACCCTGGGTTTAACGGACCCGGCGTGGCTGCTTGATCCCCGCTATACGAAACCGTCTCTTATCCTGATGAGCCTATGGGGATCAGGTGCAGGCGCATTAATCTTCCTGGCCGCCCTTCAGGGCGTGCCGAGGCAATATTATGAAGCGGCTCAGGTAGACGGAGCGAACTGGTGGTACCGGTTCTGGAAGATTACGGTCCCTGCCCTGTCCCCCATTATTCTTTTTCAGCTCATTATGGGGTTGATCGGCGCCTTTCAAATCTTTACGGAGTCTTATATCCTGGCCGGAGGCAAGGTGGATGGAAGCGGCTCTTTGGGCGGGCCGGAGCAATCGCTGCTGTTCTACGCGGTCAATTTGTACCAGGAAGCCTTTGTCTTTCTGAAGATGGGTTATGCCTCGGCGCTCGCCTGGATTCTGTTTATCATTGTGCTGCTGATTACGTTCATCCTGTTAAAAACGTCAGGCCGCTGGGTCTATTACGGAGGTGATTAATATGGCTGTCAGGCTGCGAGTGATCATACCGCATTTGGTCCTTCTTCTATTCGCTGTGATCTTTCTGTTTCCATTCGTATGGCTGGTGATGACCTCGTTGAAGACGCCGGAAGAGATACTCGAGTTCCCGCCGAGCATCTTCCCGGAGACGTTTCAGTGGTCGAATTATAAAGAGGCGCTTTCAGCTATTCCCTTTACCCGCTACATGATGAACACGTTTCTGATTTGTATGGTGAATATCATCGGTCAGCTATTCTCTGCACCGCTGGTAGCCTACTCGATTTCCCGCATTCCTTGGAAGGGCCGGAACATCATCTTTACCATCGTGGTGGCGACCATGATACTGCCGGCGCAAGTGCAGATGATTCCGCAGTACATCATCTTCACCAAGCTCGGGTGGGTCAATACGATCATGCCGCTTACCATCGGCGCATTCTTCGGGGCACCGTTCTTCATCTTTTTGCTTCGGCAGTTCCTGCTTGGCGTACCGACCGAATTGTCCGAGGCAGCAAAGATCGATGGGGCTTCGGAGCTGCGAATATATGTCAAGATCATCATGCCGATCCTGAAACCGGCATTGGCCACCGTCGCTTTGTTTTCTTTTGTCTGGTCGTACGTGGATTTCATGGGCCCGCTCATTTATTTGAACGATTCAGCAAAATGGACCATCACCGTCGGCCTGCAAAGCTTTCAACAGGACCACGGGGCGCAGTGGGAAAAACTGATGGCGGCTTCCACCATCATGGCGATTCCCATGATCCTGATCTATTTCTTCGGACAGAAGTATTTCATGAAATCGGGATCGGCGTTAACCGGGTTCAAATAAGCTGAACCTTCTCGGAATGGATGCCTTCTCTTCCATAGTGGCTCGGGGTCCTTTAGACCGGCTATGAACACGGAAGAGAAGGCTTTTTCACTTCCAAATCGAAATAAGGATATAGGGAAGAAACCTATATCAACAAACCCAAAGGATGAGAATAATGCCTCTTCGTATCACGGCCATGACCGAAACGTACGCCGATCAAATTATGCAATGGAGCTATGAACCTCCCTATGACTTCTACAATAACGAGCCGGATGAGGAGTTTCGGAAAGAACTTCTGGAGTGTTCGTATTACGCCATACTGGACGAGGAAGGGCAGCTCTTCGGCTTTTGCTGTACAGGCTCATCAGCCCAAATTCCGATCGCAATCCCGTTAGGTGCATATGACGAGGATCTGCTGGATTTGGGACTTGGCATGAAACCGGAATCGACCGGACAAGGCCGGGGAAAAGAGTTCCTCTCGTTCGTGCTGGCATCCATCGCTGAATTTCACAATCGCCAATCGTTTCGGCTGACCGTTGCCAAATTCAATGAACGAGCCATTCGCTTGTATACCCAACTGGGCTTCTCGGAAGTTGCAACGTTTGATTATGGCGGCACTACGTTCATAACGATGATCAAGAAGCCGGACTTTGGATCGTAAAATAAAGAGGGTAATCCCATTGTAGGATCACCCTCTTCTTCATGATTAGCCAATATCGCGTATTCCCGGGTTAGGTCATATCATCCGAAGAATAGTCGCTTTCCACTCCAGGCACTGGAATGCTCTGCCGATATTAACTCCTATTCAATCGCGATATATACGTCCACCACAATATTCGCTGGATCAAACTCCTGCATGTCATAGCGTTCGTAATCCCCGGTATACGTCCTTTTATCGGCTGATTGCTGGAAATAACTCCAAATTTCATGCCACACCTGCGGAACGACTTCCATCAAAGGGCCGCGTCTTGTCCGAAATACCATGTACTTAGCTGCCGGGACGGACGCCTGCTGCAGCTCCTCCGTAGAAGCCGCAACTGCCACAGCTTCATCCATCCTGTTGCCGATAATGAAGGTGTACGCCCCGGATGCATCGCTCTCGTAATCCGTGTACAACGCATAGATGGCTTGATCCTTTTCAGATAATTGCGTCTGCAACCCGCTTTGGAAATACCGGTCCCATAACTGCGGTATTTTGCCTTGCGGTCCTGCCTCCGCTTCGTTCGTCGTTCGAACGCCGACACCCTGAATGAACATGGCGGATCTAGTCTCGACCCATCGTTCACTTTGATTCTGCTGTTGACTATGACTCATATGTTGTTTCCTCCTTGAGATGAATATATTTCTATTCTAAAGAGGTAACGTGGACATCTATCTGTCCTGGTTATCGTATCGCTGCATAATCAATTGCGCTCTACGTTTCACTTCCTCCGCCGCTTCGCCCGGCTGTTCAATCAGCACCTGATCCCCAAAGCTTAGTATCATGCTGTAAAACCACTCATCCAATTTGTATAACACTCGAACGCGTAAAGAGCCGTCCGGGTTGACGGTTACTCGTTCCGGCGGAAAAATATCCGCCACCCGCTGACGCGCGGCAGCTTCGAATAGCAGCACCGTCTCCTGCTCCAGCGCGCTTGACCAAGAGGACTCCCATTCCAATCGTTCCATGCTCGGTATCATTCTTGTCTCCGAAGTCTCATCCAGCATCTTGATATGCTGCATGCGCGATAACCGAAAGATTCGAAAGTCTTCCCGCTCCAGGCAAAAGGCTTGTACATACCAAATATTTCCTTTCAGAATCAAGGATGCCGGTTCAATGGTTCTTCGCTCCACGTTGCCCCGGCTATCGATATATTCCATCACGACCCGGCGCTTTTCTTGAATAGCCTTTTTGAGCAGGCCCACGGCGGGTTTCAGTCCTTGACGCTGTCCCCAAGGCTGAAAGTCCATGACCACCGGTTCCCTTTGATATTCATCGCCAAGCCCCTGCTCTACCCTATGCAGCAGCGATTTTACCTTCTCAAGCAGGATGCCCATCTGCTGATCCTCCAGTGCACTGCTCATCCCTTTAACAGCTGTAACCAGCGCACTCATCTCCTCGGCGGACAGCCAGTACTTGTCGATCATATAATGCTCCATAATTTCAAACCCGCCGGATATTCCCTGGTGGGCCACAATCGGGATCCCGGCTTGGCATAGCGTATCCATATCGCGATATATGGTTTTGCTTGATACTTCAAACCGATCGGCCAACTCCTTGGCGCTCAGTCTCCCCCGGTTCAGAAGCAGGACGGTTATGGCTAATAGCCGGTCTATTTTCATTGCACGCGATCCTTTCATTCTCGATCATTTCAAGTTCTTCCTTAACTCAAGCTTAACAGATTCGGCATATGTTCATGCAACCGTTAGGTCAGGTTCAATTGCTCGTTAGCCCGTTATGCTACAATGATAAGCACGGCAAGCAAGTCGGAAGACGGGATGAAACGAATCCTTCCCGAGCAACGTAGACATACATATAAATGCACGGACTGTTCGAATCTTAAACATCAAGGAGGAACATACATATGGACAATCGGCTTGACGCTATGCGCAGATGTCACCCGGACTCCGTAACGATCTCCCGCATCACGGGTTTCATTACGGATGGAGTGATCCTGCTCGCTGCTGCAGCTTATCTGATCATCGCCGCTATATTCGGGTGGACCCTGATACCGGGCTGGATCACCATCGGACTGCTGGTTCTCGGAGCCTGGTTTACTTGGGCCGTGCCCTCTTTCACCTACAAACAATTCGGCTTCAAGGTAAGCGAGGAAGAGTTGGAGCTTCGCTCCGGCTGGATCTGGCTCAGTGACACCCTTGTCCCGATGACGCGTGTACAGCATGTGGAGCTTGAGCGGGGGCCGCTCCTTCGTAAATATGGTCTAGCCAAGGTAAAGGTCGTTACCGCCGCAACGACTCATGTTATTCAGGCGCTCAAGCTGGAAGAGGCAGAGGAACTGAAAAAACAGATCGGCGAGCTGGCTAAAGTGGTGGATCACGATGAATGAACCGACAAGACTGCACCGGCTGTTCATCCTGTTCCCGCTCGTAGGCAGCGTAAAATCGCTCATTCCCATCGCCGCTCTCGTATCCATCAAATTCCTTAACGGAAAATCGCTGCGCGATATCCCCTGGTATTGGCTGTCCGCCGTCATCGCCATCCTGGTCTCGCTTCTGCTTCTGTACGGGTATCTGAAGTGGAAACGCTTCGTCTATACGTTAGAAGAGGACAAAATCCTCATCCGTCGCGGCGTTCTGTTTCGTGAGGAGTTGTCCATCTATACAGGCCGCATTCATTCCATGAATTTGGAGCAGCCTTTGTTGCAGCGAATACTGGGACTCACCCAGGTCCGAATCGAAACGCCGGGCAAAACGGAAGGCGGCGGCATACTGCCTGCCATCACCAATAGCGAAGGCGAACGGCTGCAGCGCTGGCTGCGCGAGCAAACCCGAACAAGGCAGACGGAACGGGAGGTTCGCCAAGCTCATGAAAGTTCCGACCCATCCGATCAGAGCTTTCCCGCTCCGAGCGAGAGGGCAGCTGTTCAAGCGTCGGAAACCCGAGAGAATCACGAATCCATTCAACCGTCGAATCAGAACATGGCATACGGAAGCGATCCATTGACGGGTTCCGATTTCGGCGCTACTGCCGGGAGAGATACCGCAGACGATCCTGGGACGGCAGAGGAAGAACGCAGCACGCTGCTCCAGCTATCCTCGGGACGCCTGCTCATTGCCGCGCTCTCCTCGCCCAACCTGTCTCTGGCTTTAGCCTTTGTAGGCGGTATTTTATCTTTTGCCGATGACCTGCTCCCGGATCAAATGTACCAATCGCTGTTTCAATCGGCAGGGAAGCTGCTGCCCGGGAGCTGGATCAGCATTGCCGCTGTGGCGTTCATCATATCCTGGCTGCTCTCCGCCGTGCTCTACACGATCAAATATGCGGGATTTACCGTCGAGCGCATCGGGAAACAAATCTCGGTCAGCTGCGGTCTGCTGGAGAGAAAAAGACTGCTCTTCTCTCCCGAACGAGTGCTGGCCATTACCGTGAAAGAAGGCGTATTCCGGCGCTGGTTCGGTTACGCTGAAGTGAAGGTTCATGTGCTTACGTCCGAGTCCGACAAGCATTTCATGCTTCATCCTCTACTGAAGATCGTAGATATTCCAGCGCTGCTGGATCGGGTCACGCCTCAATTCAGCGCTCAGCCTATTACCGCTTCGCCGCCGCCCCGCGCAAAATGGATGTACCTGCGGTGGAAGCTGGCTTTTGCCGCGATCGTTAGCGGCGCATGCATTTGGTATTTTGACAAACTCGGTTTGTTATCGCTTCTGCTCCTCCCGCTCTCGTTAGCTTGGGGACTCCTTTCGCACCGGGATTCCGGACTTAATGTAACGGACAAACAGCTGACGATCCGCAGCCGTTTCATTGCGATGTCCACCAGGTATATACGCCGACCGCAGATTATCGCCATGGAGGTCAGCGGCACCCGCAGACAGCGAAGAAGAGGACTCCTGTCTCTGCAGGTGAAGATGATATTCAGCGAGATCAACGAAAGCTTAAACGGCATGGATCAGCGAGAGATCGAGGCGGTTCGGGCTTGGTTCCAAAAGAAAAAGGGCGAGACCTCCGCATCTGCAGAACGGAGTGGTCCCGCCTCATCCATTGAGCAATTATAACCGTTTGCCCTCCGTTCTTCCCGAACGGCCAAAGCCTGACAACCGGTAAACCAGCAGGGTTATCCCGAGAAATACGCCGTATACCCCAATGGTTATCATGATGTGGGAAGGGTCGGTCATCAGATGATCGCCTACCATCGAGAACAGCAGCATCGCAGGGATCTTGCCTAGCGCGGACGCGATGCTGTAAGATGAGAACGTTACCTTGCTGAGAGCCGCGTACACATTGATGACAATGGAAGGAATAAACGGGATCAACCGGGTAAACAGGATGGTCATAAAGGCGTTCCGTTCGAACATCGTTGTCACTTTTCCCAGCCTGTTATAACGGTAAAGCACCCGGTCGCCCCATTCCTGAAACCCGTATCGGATGAATATAAACATGAGGATGGAAGCAGCGGTAGAGCCGACCCAAGTGACGATTCCACCGATAACCGGCCCGAGGGCGGCACCGATTACGCCTCCTACCACCGGATAAGGGATCACCGGAAACAAGGCCATGATGACAGCCATGAACATGATCAGCGTCATACTGTCTGTCGATCGAATCCAGACCAATATGGTATCTCCATAAAAATACACAAGACCACCTATGGCGGCGTAAACCAATGCCATTCCTAATTTCTTGAACATACACCACACTCCAGGTCGTAATGCACCTATTGTATCACGCAGCATGTCCATTGGAACAAACGCAAAAGGGACGCCCCAAGGCTATAAGCCGGGGTGTCCCTTTACCTGATGCGGGCCAGTCCGCTCTCTAAAGCGACTTCTTACTTAGGGAAGTAAACCAACCGTTAACCAGTAAGGATGTAAACTCACGGTTTGTTCGGTTTCCCCGGTGGGTTCACCGGAGGCTTTCCAGGCTTACCATGATGTTTCACTTTCACCGTGACCGGTTTGCTTGCGGCACTCTCGTTATGCAGACGATCGACAGCCGTCACAACATACGTGTAAGTTTGTCCCCCCGCTGCGGTATGATCAACAAAGAATTGCGTCTTATCGGCGGTTTTTCGGAGAGTTCCTAACAAATGCGACGGATCTTGAACACTGCCGGAGCCTCTGCCATCAAAACGATAGACCGCATAATACGTCTCGTCATCTGTCGACTTCCAGCTTAGCTTCACACCATCCTGCTCGTGATCAGCCTTGGGCTTCTTGGGCGCTGTCGGCGCTTCCGAATCGATCCAAGGCATCGCCGGAATCAATGCCGGATATCGATACAGATCGTTCTTCAGTCTGTCGGTAAATCCGAGCGCATTATCCTTAAACCATTTGGAACTGAAGTACATGCTGCCCCGGACTTCCTCAAAGTTGCGGTTGTAATGGATCTGGTTCGGCATCTCTTCGGGATTGGACCAATCGGCATTCGACCCGATTTTGTATACGGCTTGTCCGCTGTATAGATGAACATTCCTGCCGGACACAATCGCGCTCCACCAATCGATCAGCTTATCGTAAGCGGCAGCGGAATAACCGATATTCCAATAAATCTGAGGCGTGATATAATCGATCCACTCTTCTTCAACCCATTTCTTCGAGTCGGCATAGATGGCATTGTAACTCTCGAGACCATTGGTTTCAGAGCCGGTCGGATCGCTGGATTTATTTTTCCAGATACCAAACGGGCTGATGCCGAATTTCACGTAGCTCTTCTCGGCCTTGATAGCTTCGTTCACCTTCTGAATGAATTGATTGACGTTATTTCTTCTCCAGTCGCCCTTATTCGTAAAAGAGCCTTTGTACTGGTTAAAGGTGTCCGTATCCGGGAAATCCACGCCGGTTACGGGATACGGGTAGAAGTAATCGTCAAAATGCACGGCGTCGATGTCGTAATTCCGAACGACCTCCATAATCCCGTCGATGATAAACTGCTGTGCCTCCGGTATCCCCGGGTTGAAATACAGCTTGCCGCCATAAACTTCGACCCACTCCGGATGCTGCCTGGCCGGGTGGTCTGCCACAAGTTTGTTGACATCTCCTTGAAGACTGATGCGGTATGGATTAAACCAGGCATGAAACTCCATGTTCCGCTTGTGGACTTCCTCCAGCAGGAATGCCAGCGGATCGTACCCTGGATCCTTGCCCTGAACTCCCGTCAGCCATTCTGACCATGGCCCGTAGTTGGACGGGTAGAATGCATCCGCCGTCGGCTTGATCTGCATAATGACCGCGTTCATCCCCGCATCCTCCAGCTGATCAAGCAGGCTGATAAACTGCTGTTTCTGCTGATCCGGATCGGTGACTCCTTTGGCGGGCCAGTCAATATTGTCGACGGTTGCAATCCAGGCGGCTCTCATCTCGGTTTTCGGATGCTCGGCGGCTTTATTCACCGTAATGTAGAGTGAGCTGGTCTTTCCTTGGAATGTGGCTGTTACTCTAGCGGAACCTATTTTCAAGCCGGATACCACTCCTTTATCGTCGACAGCGGCTACACTCGGATTACTGCTGGTAAACGTAACACCTTCCGTTATGATCACCGGCTCCTCCATCCAGGAGTAGGTTGCGGACACCGCCGTCTCGAAGGAGTCTCCAACCGTAACCGCTGTAAGACCTTGAAGTTCGATGCTCTGCAGAACCGGAACCGGGTCCGTCACCGTAATGGCATGCTGTGCGGTTACTCCGCGGTACATTGCTGTAATGCCTGCCGTTCCCGCAGAAACTGCGGTCAATTGACCAGCTTGATCTACCGATACAACGCCCGGTTGATCGCTTGCATAACTAATTCCTTCAGTCAGCCATACAGGATCCGTCTGGTTTCCGTAGACGGAGTAAACCACGCTGGTTCTCATTTTTCCGGTAAGACTGGTCTCCATATGCAGCGGCCCGGATAACAGCAATTCTCCAGGGGCTGGCACATCCTGCGTAATATGAAGCTCATACTGAGATTTTGGCGCATCTCCGTATTCAGCCGTTATGGTTACCGTTCCCGGCGCCATTGCTTCAATGGTGTCGTATGTAGCGCCTGTCACCGTAGCGATGTTGTCGTCACTGCTGGTGAGTTTCACGCCGGTTGTTAATAATGCAGGTTCCGTTTGTCCTTCATAGGTTGCATATACTTGGGGTTTCACCGTTTCTCCAACGCCCATGGGCGTCAGCCCGCCAATGTCGAGCCCGTACACCTGGGAACCCGTATAGAATGCGGACAGCCTGTCGAAGTATACGGTGCCTTTGTTTTTATTCGTATCTTTTAATTCGGTGATATAGATTTGATTCACTTTGAGAGGAGCCTTGATGGTAGAGGGAACGTTAAATTTGACGTATTTCCATCCCTTCCAGCTAAAACCGGAGGTAGACGTTAAATCCACGGCATGCTTGCCGCCGGAGGAATCCTGAAGCTGGGCCCGGAGCCAATGGTTCCCGCCATCGCCGTAAACCCATAAACCGAGGGCAGTCGGTGAACCGGGGACGCTTCTGCCGGTAGAACCGTCCGGGTCTTTGAAGTTGAGATATGCTGCCGAGGTGCCGGATTCGCTGCCCACAAAATCATAAGTTAGAGCTGCAGCGTGATGTCCGTAATAGATTGGCTCCGGCCTCCCCACTACATCCAGCTGGGCCTTTCCCCTTGCGGAGGATGCAAACAAATTTGTTACCGATTCAAAATCTTCCATAACGACCGCCCCTGGTACTCCGGTGCTTGCGTACTCATCAACGGAATTACCCCAAGCAGAAACAGCCGAGCTGAACATCACGGCTAACGCCAGCGTCACGGATAGGATCGACTTACTTCGATAGACACGCCTTTTGATTATCATTCACGAATTCACTCCCTTTAGTATGAGTGCTTGCTATCCAAACTGAAGTCCAATTCCAAGCGAAATCGGCTGCAGCTCACCTCCTGTCGATCTGCTGGAGTAGATGTTCGTGATGGTCTGTACATACATGTTCATCTCTATCTCTATCATATTGAAATTTTATTTCAAATTTCAATAGTTTTAATAAAATATAATTTTATAAATCAGGCAGGAATTTAAGCTGCCCATGCCGTAGCAAACACAAAAAAGAAGCCAACACGGGACAATCCCCCGTATCGGCTTCATAATTCATTCAGTTCACGTATTCAAAAAGTCCGATAATTAGCGTCACGGCTTAACCTTCCGAAGGATACTTCAGGCCCCACTGCCCCCGGATCTGATCCAGCAGCCTCATAATCGCAAGCGACTCATCAAGCGGCATCACGTCGCTCTCCAGCCGCCCTTCCAGCAGACACTGCCCCACTTCGTAAGCCTCGAAGCTATACCCTTTTTCCTGACGATCATCCGTAACAACCACCGGTTCCTCGCCATCAACATGAAGCGAAGCGGATGTTGCATTCAGGAAGGACGGAATGTGAATATACCCGTTTGTACCATAAATATAAGCTTCATTCGTCAATCCTAGGCGGATCGCCCCGTTTAATGAAGCGGTCTTCCCGGATTCATAAGATAGAATAACCGAGAACTGCTCATCGACGCCCGTTTCGCCGATATGCGCGGTACTCCATATCTTCTCCGGCTCGGTTCCGAAAATCATGGATGCAAACGATACCGGATAAATACCCGCATCCAGCAGCGCGCCGCCGCCAAGCTCCAAATTCAGCAAACGGCCCTGCGGATTCCAGCCGCTCCGAAAACCAAAATCGGCCTTCACGAGCCGAACGTCGCCGATAAGTCCATCGTTCAGCCATTCGCGCACCTGCCGGATCGGCGTAAGGAAACGCGTCCACATGGCCTCCATCAGGAACAGCTTCTGCTCCCGTGCAGCCGCCACTAATTCCTCCAGTTCATCCCCGTTAATCGTAAAGGGTTTCTCGCACAGGACGGCTTTGCCGGCCTGAAGACACATTAAGGCATGATCCCGGTGCAGCGGATGCGGAGTCGCTATGTACACAACGTCAATATCGGGATCCTTCACGAGTTCCTCGTAACTGCCATAAGCCCGCGGTATATCATATTTGGACGCAAACTCACCTGCACTGCTCGCCGTACGTGAGCCTACGGCCACAAACTGAGCGTTCTCCACATACGCCAGATCGGCTGCAAACTGCTCCGCAATCCAGCCTGTCCCCATAATTCCCCATCTGATCTTGCCCGGATTCTGCATCATCATTATTCCTCCCCATCCTCTTCCTTGATTGGCCTTGCCTAAAGCTTGTAGAAGCTATCCCTCTCCACCTTGCAAATTCGCAAGCCAAAGCTTTCATACCACTCGTTCTTGCCCCGTTCCTGTGCTACCTGATGTGCGGCATTTTCCTTCCATAAACGAATGGCCTCCAGGGAATCCCAGTACGATACCGTGATCCCGAGACCCTCATCCCGAGCAGACTCCACCCCCAAATAGCCGGGCTGCTGCGCTGCGAGCTCTGCCATTTTATCGGCCATCGCCCCATAACCCCGGTCACCCTCTGTACGCTTGGACACAAAAATGCAGGCATAATACGGCGGCTTCGGCGTGTTCGCGTATTCCGTCATCCTCTTCCCCTCTTCCCCTCTTCCCGGTTACCAGATTAGCCATTACTCCGATTTACATTCACTCATTGACCATGTAATCATTATATCGGAACTTCCGCCATTCTTTAACCTGTAAGAAAAATGTCTTTCGACGTATATGCCATGAAGGTAGACCGCGGTTAGTCTAAAAAAAGAAACCGCCTCTCTTCCACTGTGATGGTCTACAGGAGAAGAGAAGCGGTATTCTGCCTTCTAGAATTTACTTCAGCTTATTCAGCAGATTATAAATGACCTGCGCGCTTTCCGCACGCGTGGTCAGGCCATCCGGTTCAAAGCGGCTCGGCGTATGGCCCTGAACAAAACCGAGGGCATGCGCGGTTTCTACCGCTTCCCGAACCCAGTCCGGGGACTCGGCGAGATCGGTAAATCCGCTTCCCGCGCTGATGCTCTCCTGCTGCAGTTTCATCGCGTGGGCATAAGCACGCACCAGCATCGCCGCCATTTCCTGGCGCTTGATCGGTGCGTCGGGCGTAAAGCTGTCTTTGCCGGTTCCGTTCACGATGCCGGACTGGGCAGCTGCTGACACGGCCTTGGCGTACCATTTGCTTGAATCCACATCGGCAAACGGTGCAGGTCCTTCTGCCTTAAGATCCAGCAGACGAACCAGCATCGCGGCAAATTCAGCCCGGGTCACTTGCTGGGCCGGTGCGAAGCGGTCCGCGCTGACGCCTTCGATAAGCTGCTTCGCAGCCAAATCGCCGATAACTTCCGCAGCCCAGAACGAAGATGGAACATCCGCAAAAGTTTTCTCGTAATCCAGCAAACCATAAGCGCTGAAATGGCGGATTCCCGCGGCCATGCGGCCGTCTTTGTTTACACCGCCGATATACTCCAGCTCTCCGCTGCCGGATAAATAGTACATGGAGATTCTTTTGCCATTAACATCTGAAGTTAACGGCAGTTCTAACATGATCGGATGATCGAATTCCGTTAAGCTGTGAACTTTGCCATCCGCTGTCGTTAATTGAAGCTGGAACTCCAGCATGGCTCCGGCTGCTGTCAGCTTAGCGCCGGAGACGCGGGCAGCTTGCGTGATTCGCTCCTTCATCTCCGCATCCGATAACGTGGAGGCACTCAGTTTTATCGCGCCATTCTCAAGCTGCCCAGCATTTGCAAGACCGCCCAGCTGACGAAGCACTTCGGCCGGTATCGTTAGGGACAAATTCTTCGCTTCGAGACGGATTGAACCATCCTTGAGTATGTCTGCTGCATTCCCTGGCAGCGTGATATCCGTAAAGTTTCCGTCCACCGACAAGATCACTTGCCCGTTCGACAGTTTAGCTGCAAGCTCGCTGGCCGATAGGGTGATGCTGCCTGACGGTGGTCTAACAGGCGGCGTTACCGGCGGTGTTACCGGCGGCGTTACTGGAGGCGTAACCGGTGGTGTTACCGGCGGCTGCACGGGCGGGTCTACCGGCGGCTCCGGTCCCGGATCAGGATTCCCCCCGCCACGGGCGACTACTCTCAAAGCGTACTCCGATTTGAATCCTTCGTAGGTTGCCGAAATAACGGTCGCCCCTACCGCCAAAGCCCGTACCGAGCCCTGTTCATCAATGGAAGCTACGTCCGTCTTACTGCTCGCATAGGTAATGCCTTCGATTAAACGGATATGGCTGCCGTCGGTATAAACCGCCTCCGTAACCGTCTTATCCGTGTCCCCGATCTTCAGCTCGGATTTGCCGCTTAAGCGTATCGATTCGATGCTGCCGTTCGGAATTCGATCTACCGTAATGCTCACGTCTGTATAGACATCCGATGCCACCGTGCTGGTCGCTCTTACGACCGCATGGCCCAGCCCTTGAGCCGTCACAATGCCGTCCTCGGAGACGCTGACGACATGATCCGACGGTTCGGAATGATATACGGACCATACCACGGTTCGTTCAGCTCGGCTCGGCTTCACCGCAGCCTGCAATTCGTGACTTTCGCCAGCTGCGAGCGTCAGCTCGTCAGATTTTACAACAATCTGTTCCGGATTCGGCTTCGTCAGCGTAAACTCATCCACGACGCGTCCGCCAAGCGTTTTGGTTACAAAATGAAGCGCGTCTCCCTTCACTTCCACGGAGGCGTACATCTGGGTCTTCTCTTCGTCGACCACCTCATGCCAGCCGCGCTCCGTGTGGGAGTAAAATTTAGGACCTGATGACCCCGCCACGACGTAGGTCGTGCCCTCGCCGTCCGCAACAATCTGGTTATCCATCATCGGGTAGGAACGAATATAAATATGATCATGTCCGTTTAACACGAGATCCACGCCGAATTCCTCCAGCAGCGGCGCCCACAGGCTGCGTACCTCGGCGGAGTCGTAAATGCTGCCGTACGGCCCGCGATGGAACATCGCAACGGTCCATTTCTTTGTGTTGTTGGCCAGATCCTGCTGGAGCCACTTCTTCTGCTCCTCCAGCTGATACTCGCTGTTCAGCATAATGAAATGAACGTCTTTGTAATCAAAAGAGAAGTTCGTTCCCTTCAAGCTGTCCAAGCCATTGCCAGGTTGGTTAAAGTGAGCCAGGAAGTCCCCGTTTTCCTTGGTCCCCATCACTTCATGGTTGCCGATGGCCGACACTAACGTTGTATTCAGGAAATGCTTCTGGGCTTCATCGAACCAATAGTTCCACTGCTCCTCCAGGAAGCCCTTGTCCACCATATCCCCGGCATGGACCATGAATTCGGCGTCCGGATGCTCGGCTGCCGCCTTGTCGATCGTATTCCCCCACAGCTCGAACTCTTTGGCGGTGGATGCCTGGGAATCCGCAAAGTACAAGAATTTCGTTGTATCTCCCGCGAGTTCCGTCGTTTTAAACGAGCCTTGGGCACTGTAATGACCTTGGCCGTCACCGACACGGTACACATACTCTGTGCCTGGCTCAAGACCGGCCGCCGTCGCTTTATGGACGCGGACCGTGCCGAGATCCAAGGTATGGTACAGCTCGCTGGCACCATTGAACTTCTGGACGTTTGGCGCATCGAAATCCGTAAATTCGGACCGCTTGGCCAATTCCACGACAGTCCCTTCCGTCGCCGGGTCCGTGTGCCAGTTCAGCATCCGCGACGTGGTTGGATCTTCGCCCATACCCACGCTGATGTTGAACGGAGTAGGACTTCCAGCCAGCGGCGATACCTTAAACTCCAAGGCCGGACTATATTGATTTCCTTTCACTGCCTGCAAGGTATACGTCTTGACCTGGGACGTCAGCGACCCGGTCTTCAGGATACCCGCCGCATCCGTTATGCCCACCGCTGCCGCGTCTGCTAAGATCTGTACGCCTTCCACAGGCTGACCTTGGGCATCGGTCACTTTAAACTCGGTTTCATAACCCTGCACCGTTCCCTCCTCATTCCATCTCAGCGCATAATGCGTGGCGATCTGCGATTCCATCGGAAGACCGTAGAACGAGAACTCAGTATTGCCCGTATCGATGAAGGATACCGCCCCGGACGTAAGCGAAATGATGCTGCTGCCGGTTGCGTTCTTTTTCACGTCATACCGGATTTGGCCGATCCAATCCGTATCCTGCAGGGATGCGGTATGAATATCCTTCCAAGTCACTCTCACCTTTCCTGTTGAACCGTCAATGCTTGCGCTAACCTGGGATGCACTCAGCTTATCCCCCGGTATGAGCTCCAGATTCTCCACTTTGGTGGGATCGAATTGGAAATCGACATGGCCGCTGCGGATTTGGGATGTTTTCACACCTCCGATATCCAGCGTGTAACTGCCGCCAACATAGATCGTATCCGGCGTATTGTATACCACTTTGGCTGCACCGGTATTTACGGTAAAGTTCCATTCATGGGTCGTTTGGTTGCCCGACAGATCACGGACGGTGACTTTCGCCTGATGAACGCCATCGGCGAGTGGAACATTCGGCGTGTAATGGATTCTTCCTTCCGGCGGATAAAGGGTATGCTGCACCAGACTTCCATCCAGATAGAATCGGATTTTGTCCGAATCGATCAGCGTCGTTCCCGGGTGCGCGACAGGATCATAGCCTGCATCTTCGGCATACACGGTAATGGTCGGCGTGTTCTCTGTAATCTCCGCACCGTCGGCCGGCGAGAATTTCTTCAGAACCGGCGGATCGATATCGTCGTTGGCCGGACCGTACAATGCCCGAATTTCGTCCACGTAGATGGCACCAGCGTCTTTTTTTGCAGCCTGGGTTTCCATGTAACGAACAGGCATATCCATCACCAGCGGAAGGGTTCTTCCTTTGGGTACGGACGCTTCGAGATACTTCCATCCCTTGAAATCGACGCCGGTTGTCTGATCGGTAAAATCGAGCGGGATCGCGCCCTTGCTGTCACGCAGTTGGGCACGGAGCCAGTGCGCATTGCCGTCCCCATAGACCCACATGCTGATTTTCTCCGGATAGCCCGGAATTTCAATATTGTCTGTCGTTCCGTTGGTCTGCAGATAAGCGCCGGAGGTGCCTGTCATTCCGGTAAAATCATACTCCAGCTTCAACGCTCCATTCCCCGAACGAATGTAGGTTTCATCGGTTTCAATGGATACCTTGGTCGATTTGAACTGCGCACCGGCGCTCGGTTTATAACGGCTAAGGCCGTTCTCGAAATCTTCGAGCATGACCGGCGGAAGACCGACGTTCACTTCGATTGAGGTCTCGATTTGACCGTACTTCACGAAAATTTTGCCGCTGACGTCCTGCTTGTCCGTAGCGGTAAACGTCCCGTTGCCGTCAATCGTCCCGATATCGCCTTCAGAACGCCACTCTAAACGGCTATTGTCGGCCTGTACCACTTGACCATTGCGAAGCGCCGTGACCTTGAGCGTCTCGGTCGAGCCGGAAGAGAATGTCTTCACCGCGTCCGAGAACTTGAGCTCGTTCAGCTCATCAACAACTTCCAATGCGGCTTTTCCCGTCAGATTACCGGATTGTACGGATACCTCGGTCAATCCAGGTTGGTTGCCTGCCTTAAACGTCCCGGTGGCGTCGATTGTCCCATAGGCTGGGTCAACGCTCCAAACCGCGGCCTCCGTCATATTCGCCGGATGCAGATTCTGATCCACGGCCGCCGTTTTGAAGGTAGCGGATGAACCAGTCAGCACTCTTTCCAGCGTCGGTGTAACGACAAGTTTATTCGCTGCTCCTTCTGGCGCCTTGTTCACCAGTAAAATGCCGTTGGCCGTTTTGCGTTCCCCGCCGTCCGACGGCGAGTTGAGCACTTTGCGCTCCGTTTCTCCCGGCAGGCGGGCAACGAAGGTGGCCGAACCGCCTCCGTCCAAATTCAGTGCGTTCACTACGCCAAGCTCCTTCAGCATTTCACCAAGCTCGATGTAATTAAGCCCTTCACTGAACCCCGGCTGGCGGCCATCAACCTCGAACAGCACAACGGAGCCGTCCGCTTTGCTGCCCACCACCGTTCTCGGGTGTACAGCCGGATCGGTATGCTGCTGCACGACGCCATCCTTGACCAGCATCACGGTACCGCCAATCGCCATCGTGACGTCCCGCCATTCGTTATCCAGCTGAAAACTCGCCGTCACTTCATCCCCGGCCTTCAACCCGGCAAGCTTGTTCCGCTGCGAGCCCGAAGCGGACAGAACCACTTGACCTTGGCCAATCGGCGAGTTCCCCTGGTCCTTAAGAACGGAAGCCACCTTCATCGTCAAGGTCTCCCCGCTGGCGGCCCTGCCGCTTACGATATCCAGAATGACCTCGTCGCCAAGATTATTGGTCATCGTGGTGGCATTGAATTTTTCGGTATAAAGGACAAGTGCGTCCGTCCCTCTTAGACGGTTAATGGAGGAGAGGCTGCTGACCGTTCCGCCTATCGTCACGTTTTTCGTTAATTTCGGACTGCCGTACAGGCTCGTTCCGTCCTGCTTAATGCCAAAGGCGTTCCGGCCGCTGGGCGGATCCGTCAACAGCTCCCCGTCCCCCATGAACAATCCGAGCGGAATGCCGGTGGACATATCATAGAAATCTCCGTTTACCGCCGCGATGACGCGATTGCCTGCCTTGTCGGCATCGGACGCCATTTTGCTGACTCCCTGCATGCCGTATACCTTGCCGTCCGTGAGTCCCGGCTGAAGCTCCAGATTCCCCTGCGTTGGGTTGAACTCCACCATATGGACCTTCTGCTCGCCGCTGCCCTTTTGCATATTCGCCCAAGTATATGTAGCCCCCGGCCCGATCTCCATCTGCCGCATATCAATGACCGATGTAGCGGCGGCCGCTGGGTCGCTTGCAGCAGCTTGTCCTGCGGGAAACAGCAGCGATAGAAACATCACACCGCTGAGCAGCGCTGATATTCTCTTTTTGCTCCTTAACATGTACATGAATTCCTCCTTCTCTGTGCTTGGACTCTGGTTCCTCTCGGTTGTAAGTCCGCTCATGAACGAAAGACCTACTCGGGAGTATAACGCTGGCTTGTTAATTCCACCTCCGATCTGTGTTAAGACGAAGTTAACTCTGCCGCTATCGGCTTTACATTCAGTCATTAGCTGGAAGGGCTGCAAAAAAGTATGCTGCCGATCCGTAATTACCGCTCCGGGCGACCGAAATTAACTCGTCTTCTCTCTCTTCATCATATTGAAATTTTATTTCAATTTACAATATATTTTGTAAAATTTTATTTTATTTTTTAGCAGGAATTTGCGACTGAATGACGTAAGCGGAGCTTTTTGTCGAATGCGGGGAATAAAAACAAACGCCTTTCTGCCAGTTTCCGACTTATTTTTAAGATGAACTTCCAACCGCACACAAAAAACAACCGCAGCATATAGCCGCAGTTGTTTTTAACATTTCCTATTATTTTTTGCTGACGTTGCCGTTGGCATCAATCTTTGCATTGTAGGAGAGTTTGTTCAGTTTCGCGATAATCTCTTTGTTGTACTTCTTGTCCATCAGATTCGGTTGGCCTTGAATAATCTTCACCGGCGTAACCCGGCTCGTGATCTTGGAGCCCTGAATCTCAACATGCACCATCATCGACAGCAAGGTTTTATCCCCGCCCCGAGTCGAGCGGTTGAACACGAAGTTCCCGAGCGAATAATAAATCGGCTTGTTCTTGTAATATTCGATGCCCATCAACGTATGGCTGTGCGATCCAATAATGATGTCGGCACCGGCGTCGATCATCTTCTTCGCCATCGTGCGCGCATATTCTTCCGGATAGTCAGCGAATTCCTCGTTCCAGTGGATGTACACGATTGTGTAATCATTTGTTTTTGCCGATTTCTTGATATGGTTCAGCATCGGCTCCATCGTGTAAGCGGAAGCAGCGCCCGGATGGTTCTTGCCCGCGATCCAGGAATTGTCTGACAGCACCCGGCTGACGCCCAGCACCGCAATTTTCTTTCCGTCAATGCTCTTCACGTAAGGCTGGAAGGCCTCGTCAATATTTCGCCCCGCTCCGGTGTATCCGATCTTCTGGCGCTTCAGATGGGTAATCGTGTCCAGCATGGCCTGCTGGCCATAGTCCAGAATGTGGTTGTTCGCCAGCGTTACGCCGTCGATTCCCGCGTATACCAAGCCCTTAAGCGTGTCCGGCTTCGAACGGAAGGCAAAGGTTTTATCCGCAGCCTTGCCGCGAATGGAGACCGGCGTCTCCAGGTTGGCAAATGCCATATCCGCCTCTTTCAAGATGGGGGCCACCTTCTTAAACGGGTATAGGTTCCCGAATCTATCAATCTGGTTCCCCACGTATCCGTCTAACAGAATATCACCTACAAAAACAAGATCTATCGGTTTACTCTTCGACTTGGCTTGAGTGCTTGTACCCGCTTTATCATTAGTCTCCTGGACCTTGCTCTGAGTCTCTTTACCATCCGTGCCTGCCGCCGAGACCAAACTCGCCGGAATGAGCATAACAATAACCAGAATGAGGTAAAATAATCTCTTCATATACATGCCGCCTTTCCAAATAAGAACTTCTAAGAAGCTAGTCATTTACCATGTTTATCCTATCATAATTTGATAGAAAAGGGTATTTATATCAAACGAACCATTTAATAGAATCCAGCCTGGATGCTAACCAGTCAGCTCTTTCAGCACTACCCATAGCCTTAGACTTGAAATGCCGAGAAAAAGTTTCAATATTCGCAAATTATATTGAAAACATCGTAATTTGCTTATATATTTAAACGTATCGTAAGTGTACATTGAATATTAATTACGTTTTGTAATAATTACATGAGGAAATTCTACATATAAGTAAACAAAAGGAGCTGCAACCCATGAATATTCACGCTGCCGGCGAGAACTCATCTCTCATGATTGATGATACGGACCGCAAAATCATTGCGATCCTCGGCAAGAACGGGCGAATCTCGTACACGGATTTGGCCAAGGAGATCGGATTGTCCCGCGTTGCCGTACAGGCCAGGGTCAATGCGCTGCTCGATGAAGGCGTCATTGAGCGCTTCGCGGCCGTCATTAATCCGGAGAAAGTGGGAATTTCGGTGTCCGCTTTTTTTAATGTGGAGGTGGAGCCCAAATATTTGCAGCAGGTGGCGGATACTTTGGAGAACGAGCCGTATGTAACAAGCCTGTATCATATGACCGGTCCAAGTAAACTGCATATGCACGGACTTTTTACCGATCATAAGGAAATGGAAATGTTTTTAAATGAGAAGCTTTACCCGCTCCCGGGCATTACGAGTGTGGACACGCAGATCTTGATCAAGCGCTATAAAAGCCGAATGGGCATCCGACTCTAACTCTCTCGACAGAAAGGACTCATACCTTGCCTGATAAAACTAGCAACCCATACATGGAATTAATGTTCGGCATGTTCCGAACCGGCATACTCGGCTACGGCGGCGGACCTTCGGTTATTCCGTTGATCCGTCACGAGGCCGTCGTTCGTTACCACTGGCTCAGCGACGATGAATTCGGGGAGGTGCTCGCGCTGGCCAACGCGCTCCCGGGCCCGATTGCCACGAAGATGGCCGCCTATCTCGGTTACCGGAAAAAAGGGGTGCTTGGTGCTATAGCTGCCGTTCTCGCGCATATCCTGCCAACCAGCATTGCGATGATCGCGCTGCTGTCGGCCGTGACATTCCTCAGCAGCTCCAAAGTGGTGGCGGGCATGATTGCCGGCGTTACGCCGGTCATTGCCGTCATGCTGGGCACGATGGCTTACGAATTCGGCGAGAAGGCCCTAAAGGGACTTGGCATTTACGCCGGGATCGGATTTTTCGTGGTGTCGTTTCTCCTGCTGGAGCGTTTCCAGCTCCATCCGGCCCTCGTCATTATGCTGTTCCTTGCTTATGGCACCGTGCATTTTAGAACCGTAGCCAAACTCAAAAAACAAAGACGGGATAAGGAGGGGTCCGCCTGATGGAAGAATGGCTGCAGCTGCTGGTCAGCTTTTTTGTCTCCAACGTTCTCGGGTATGGCGGCGGCCCCGCTTCGATCCCCCTCATGTATAAGGAAATTGTCACGAATCACGGCTGGCTGACCGACCCGGAATTCTCCAACATGCTTGCCCTTGGCAACGCTCTTCCCGGACCGATCGCCACCAAAATTGCCGCTTTTGTCGGGTATGGCGTATCCGGCTGGATGGGCATGACTCTCGCCCTCGCGGCGACGGTCATCCCTTCCGCGGTAGCGCTCATCTGGCTGCTGAATATGCTGCAGAAATACCGCACGTCGCCCGTGGTCAAAGGCATGACCCTGCTGGTCCAGCCGGTCATCGCCATCATGATGCTGACCCTGACGTGGCAGATCGGCCAAAGCTCCGTCATCTCCATCGGCCTCCTGCAATCCCTCGGCATCGCCGCCGTCGCCTTCTGGGCCATGAACATCCGCAAGATCCACCCGGCGCTGGTGATCCTGGCCGCGTTTGCTTACGGGGGCTTGGTGTTGTCGCAGGTGGTGTGAGGGGGATTGAGTAACAACAGTAACCCGTTCTCTAAAATCGCCCTGACCAAAAGAGCGAGTATGAGGGACTCACTCCACCATACTCGCTCTTTTTTCAATCGAGAGCCATCCAAGCCGATACCGGACTACGCACCGTGCCTATGACCCCGCTTAGACGAACAGTGCAATGAGCAGCAGTTCACTGTGAACCGGACGTCCAAAAAATATGATCGCCATATGGTCGACAGCCATCCAAGCATGCCCCGAACCACGCATCGTGCGCACAGGGAGCAGTGCGCACGATGTACAAATATCATTCAATATGTCCCTAAGTCCTCTTGCTCTATGGTCGTGAGGACTTTCTAACGGACTCAGAATACCTTATTTTGTACAAAATAGCCCTTTGGGTAGCTTTAGCGGACACAGAGGATCTTATTTGCTGTTTTTATTGATATTGGCACCCATAATTCGCACAATAACGGATCTGGAGTCCGGTACATTGTAAATAATCGAGTTTTGATCTTAAATAACGGATCTAGGGTCCGTTAAAAGCTGACACAAGAAACTTGAGTCCCCATGGGTAGTACTGGTACCTTCAGCCCCATTAATTACATCCCATTAATTACACCTCTTCAACTCCCCGCCTGCTTCCTCCCCATCACCACCCCGATCTTGCCCTCATGGACCTCCACCTTATACTTCTTCACCCGGATGCGGTCGCTAAACAGCGACTTGCCGGTCTGCAGGTCGAACTCCCACCCATGCCAGGGACAGCGGACAATTTCGCCTGCCCGGCCGTATTCGTAGTCGTATACTTCCGAAGGAAGCGTCGTACCGGAGACCAGTCCTGCGCAGATTGGCGCCCCCTGATGCGGGCAGTAGTTCAGAATCGCATGGTACTCGCCGTTGACCCGATAGATGCCGATTTCGCGTCCCTCTATGTTCACGACCGCGTGCCAGCCCTCCGGAACGTCCTCCTCCGCCAGCACGTAATGTACCGCCATACATGCCACCTCCTTGCCTATGAGCCCAGCTTTGTAGGGTTTGGCTTTGAGTTTGCTTTGAGTTTGGCTTTGACTTTAGTTCAACTATTTTTTTGCCTTTGTTTTCGACCTTCTTCTTTCGCCTTTGGTTCAACTTTGTTTTGTGTTTTCGACCTTCTTCTTTCGCCTCTGGTTCAACTTTGTTTTTGTGTTTTCGACCTTCTTCTTTCGCCTTTGGTTCAACTTTGTTTTAGTGTTTTCGACCTTGTTCTTTCGCCATTGGTTCAACTTTGTTTTTGTGTTTTCGACCTTCTTCTTTCGCCTTTGGTTCAACTTTGTTTTTGTGTTTTCGACCTTCTTCTTTCGCCTCTGGTTCAACTTTGCTTTGAATTTAGTTCAACTTTGTTTTTGCCTTTTTCTTTTCGCCTTTGTTTTGCCCTTGTTTTCGACTTTCTCTCGCCTTTGGTTCATCTTTCGTTTTTCTCTGGCTCATCTTTCGTTTGCCTTTCGTTGGTCTTTGGCTCATCTTTGGCTCGTCTTTCGTTGGTCTTTGACCCGTCTGTGGTCTGACTTTGCTTTACCCATACCCCAGCTTCAATTGTTCAAGCAAGCTTTCATACGGACCGTTCATCCGTTCATCCATTTATCCATTTATCCATTCATCCATTAATCCATTCACTCATTCCCTCAATCCAACCTGTACAGCTGCTTCGCATTCTCGTAAAAAATCTTCCGCCTTGCCTCCGGCTTCAGCCCCCGTAAAATGTGGCTCGGCGAGTCGAAGTCCCAGTGCGGGTAGTCGCTGGAATAGAGCAGCATGTTCTCGGCATCAATCATGTTGAAGAGATCGATGAGGTGCTGCGGATTGTCCGGCTCCTCAATCGGCTGCGTCGATAAGTAGCAGTGATCCCGGATGTACTCGCTCGGCATTCTCGTCAGCCAGGGCACGGTTGCGCGCAGCGCCTTGTAGTTTTTGTCCAGCCGCCACATCAGGCCCGGCAGCCAGGCCACTCCGCCTTCAACCAGAACGACCTTGAGGTTCGGATACTTTACGAACACGCCCTCGCATACCATGCTCACCAGATGTGCCATGAACATCTGGGAGAGGCAGGTATGCCACTCAATGTAGCGGGTCGGGTAGCCGGCAGCGGTGGGAGCCGTCGAGCTCCCGCCGCCTTCCGCTCCCGGGTGGATCGCGACCGGAAGGCCGTTCCGCTCCGCCGCTTCGTAGATCGGGTGATAGTGGCGCTGACCCAGCGGCGACCTCGCCGCGCTGGAGATCATCACCTCCACGATATCCGGATGACCGCCGATCCGGTCGATCTCGCGTGCCGCCAGCAGCGGATCCTGGGTGGCTACCGCCATTGCGCCTTTGAATGCTTTATGTTTGCCGAGCCACTCGGCGATCAGATAATCGTTATATGCCGAGCATATCGCGGCCGCGTAATCCGGATCATGCGTGGAAGAGATATTGTAGACGACACCCGTCAGCACGGCATAATCCAGATTGTAGCCTTCGATCAGCTGCTTGATCATATAATCGGGATCGGAGCCGGCTTTGCCTCCACCCGGAGGGATCGAGTCTTTTTTCATCACGCCGATCGGCGAGTAGTACCCTGAGCCTGCATAACCGATGCCGGATGTCGCTACCCGGGAGCGCCAGGGCTCCTGCAGATATGGCAGAAGCGCCCTGTCGTCCTGTTCGTTATGAACGTCGACATCGATGATTTTCTTATCGTCCATTGCCTGATTCCTCCATTCCACTTGCGGATTACTTGCCGCCGTATGTGCGAGTATAGGCGGTGTTGTACATGGTAAGGAGTTCATCGGAGCCGAGTTTCTTGGCCTGGTCAATAAACTGCTGATAGGTGGTGTCGTTAATCGGGGTTTTACCGGTCACAAATTCCGTCACCTTCTGTTCAAGGAATTTGTTCAGATTGTTCAGCTTCGATTTCTCGAGCTCCAGCTCCTCTTCCGTCTTGACGATCTGTTTTGGTGCCGGGACAATATACTGCTCATACCTTGCATTGATATCCTTGCTCTTCTCGCTTAAGCCACGCTCCCAGACTTCTCGCGACTTGGCGTTATTCAACGTGATCAGGTCATACCATACGCCCCAGTCCTTGCGCAGCGCATTAAACGGAGATTCGCCGAACTCCTTGTTATATACCGCTTTGCCGTCCTCCATCGTATACGTTTTGCCTTCAATGCCTAAGGACAAATAATTCGTTCCCTCTTCGCTCACCAAATAATCGAGGAATTGGACGGCGCGCTCCTTATCCTTCACTTTGGCCGATATCGCTCGGCCGACGGTGCCAACGACCGGACGGGAGAACTGATAGTTCTTGATCCCTTCGGCGGCAAAGGAAGGAATCGCGTCCAGCTCATACTCCGCCGTACCGGCCCCACGCGCCTTCGCTACAAGCGACTCGAGATCAGCCTTCCAGAAAAAGGTCACCAAGGATTTGCCCGTCAGTATGCGCTCCTCCCACTGTGCTTGCGTCAGCAGCGAGAATTCCGGATCCAGCAATTTTTCCGCATACAGCTTATTCAGATACACCAGCATATCCTGATAATTCTCATGGTACGGCGCGAATGCGTATTGATCCGTGGTCGGATCCAGGTTGTAGAACCCGCTGATGCCGGTGAAGATACGTCCGAAGGTCGTATACAGCCCCGTATCACCAACGATGGCGTTCGAGATGAGCGGATAGGAATCCGGAACCTTCTCCTTCAATGTTTTCAGATACTGATAAAATTCATCCACCGTGGTCGGTGCCTGTATCCCATGCTGATCCATGATGTCCTTGCGGGCATACCAGATAAAGTTGAAGCCCTTGCCTTCCGCATCCCCTTCCAGGACAGGTACGGTGTACAGGCCCCCGTCCGTGCCCGTTGCCAGCGCCTTGGCCTCAGGATATTTTTCGTAAAAGGCTTTCAGGTTCGGTGCCCGGTCCAAGTAATCATTAAGGTTCAGGAACACCTTCTCCGGCCCGTGCTCCCGGCCGTCCTGCGTCGGCACCTGGATAAAATCCGTGGCCGTGTTCGTGGCAATCATGATCTGCCTTTTCTCCTCAAGTCCTTCCTGGCTTACGATTTGGAACTTCACACTGACGCCCGTCTTGGCCTCAATCTCTTTGAAAATCTCCCAGTCATCCCGAACCTTGCCCTCCACCCGGTCGTATACCAGCCATGAAAAAGTAACCGGTTTGTCAGGGCTTAATGTCCCTGAATCATCCTTGCCCCCGCCGGTGCATCCCGTAACCAGCATCGCGCAGAGCAGGATCATGGCAAGCGCTGTTCTGAACCCCTTTCGCCTCATTTCCTAACCTCCTTTTTTATCATCACAACGTATAGAAATGGATTAGCGTGGAATCCATAACTACCCCTTAATGCCGCCAATCATCGTGCCCTGTACAAAATATTTCTGGATAAACGGATAAACGCACAGAATCGGCAGCGTCCCGATCATGATCATGGCGTATTTCAACGTCTCCAGATGCGTCAGGTCCCCTTCGCCCTGAACATTCGTGCCGGCGATCAGGATGTTGCGCATCATGATTTGCAGCGGGTACATCTCCCGGTCATTCAGATAGATCAAAGCGCTGAAGAAGGAGTTCCATTGATTCACGGCCGTGAACAGGCCGATCGTGACCATCACGGGCACGGATAACGGCAGCACGATCCGTACCAGAATCTGCAGGGATCCGCACCCGTCGATGGCAGCCGCGTCCTCGAGCTCCTCCGGCAGCGCCTCGAAGAATGTCCGCATAATGAACAGATACCATGTGCTGATCAGGGAAGGGAGGACGATCGCCCAGATCGTGTCGAGCATCCCCAGCTTCTGAACGATCAGGAAGGTTGGAATCATGCCGCCGCTGAAGAGAAGCGTGAACGCCGCCATCAGCAGAATCACCCTCCGACCCGGCAGCCATCGCTTCGCAAGCGGGTAGGCCATCGCGGAGGTCGCAATCAGCGTCAGCACCGTATGGAGGAACGTATACCGGATCGTGTTCCAGTAACTCACCCAGAGATCGGGGTTATAGATGAGCTGCTCGTAGGCAATGAGCGTAATCTTTTTCGGCCACAGCAGCACCGCGCCGCTCGCAACCATGGCATTGTTGCTGATGGAAGCCGAGAAGACGTACACCATCGGGTAGGCCATCGCCATGATCAGCACAATCATGAACAAGACATTGAATACGTCAAACAGCTTCGAGGCGAAGCTTTCCTGTTTTTTCATCACGCACCTCCCTTACCACAGGCTGGTCTCCGAATATTTACGTACGATCCGGTTGGCCATAACGACCAGAATGAATCCAATCGCCGACTGGAACAGGCCGACCGCGGTCGCGAAGCTGAAATCGGCATCGAGGATGCCCCGCCGGTACACAAAGGTGTTAATGACATCCGAGGTTTCGTAATTCATCGTGTTGTAGATCAAGAGGATTTTCTCGAAGCTGGCCTCCATGAAATTGCCGAGCGACAGCACGAACAGAATAATCATGACCGGCACCATGCCGATGAACGTAATATGCCGGACCTGCTGCCACCGGTTTGCCCCATCCATCTTGGCCGCTTCATACAGCGTCGGATCGATGCCGGCAATCGCAGCCAGATAGAGGATGGTGCCCCATCCCACCTTCTGCCATATTTCGGAGCCTACATACACCGTCCGGAACCATTCCGGCATGCCCAGAAACATGATCGGCTCCATACCGAACAGCTTAACCAGCAGATGGTTCACGACGCCCGTGGTCGGAGACAGGAAGGTCACGAGAATGCCCGCGATTACGACGGTGGACAGGAAATGCGGCATGTAGCTGATATTTTGCACGAACCTTTTGAACCATTTGCTCTTCAGCTCATGGAACAGGATCGCCAGAATGATCGGTGCCGGAAAATGAAACAGGAGATCGTACACATTCAGCATGATTGTGTTGCGAATCAGCTTCCATGCATCGGGGGTGACATAGAAAAATTCAATCAAATGCTTGAGTCCCACAAATTCACTTCCCAAAATGCCCCGGCCGATCGAATAATCCTGGAAGGCGATGATGATGCCGTACATCGGCGCGTACTTGAATATTAAGTAATACAAAATGCCAGGCAGCATCAGCAAGTACAACGCTTTATGCTTTCTCAGAACATAGCCGATCCGTGATAGCTGCGCCAATAATCCTCACCTCCGATTGAAAGCATTTACATTCGTTTGTTGTTGTCCCCACTATACGAGCCGTCCTTCTTTCGCGTAAAGCGTGCATCTTTTCCTGGAGACACTCCTTTTGCGACCCCCGTGGCACAAGGCTTTCCGCTTGGGTCCATGCAAAAAAAGAGACTTCAGAAAATAATGCAGTCTCTTCTTTCCTATTGGTGGGAGCTCCTGTATTTAGCAGGTGTAATGCCCTCGTATCTGCGGAAAGCCCGAATCAGAGAATTTCGCCCCCAATACCCGACCTTCTCAGCAATTTCGTCAATTTTCAAATCGGTTTCAAGCAACAATTGCTTCGCCTTCATCAGCCGGTATTTCGCGATATATTCCACGTACTTCTCGCCAATCTCCTCCTTGAAGGTCCGGCTGAAATGCCCTATGGACATATTCATCATCCCGGCAAAATGCTCAATCGACAGCTCTTGATCGTAATGCTTATGAATGTACTCCAGAATCTCCATAAACTGTTGACTCCGGCTGCTGGAAGCCGGCTTCCGAAACAGAAAACCATGAATCTCCGTAAAGCAGCACGTAAGCTCGTCCCATGTCATGCAGCGATTCATCCGTTCGAACAGCCCCGAGTAATACGGAACGTTGAGTTCATTGCGCTCCGATTCCACCGCCCGAATCCAGGTGTTGAGCACATCGGCAAGCAGATATTTCATCTGCACGGCTGTTGCATCCTTGCCCTTTCCCTCCTCCAGCAGAGCAAGCACAGAATGAAGCAGCTTGTCATACTCACGGGTTTTGTACTGATTTAGGATCCGCTGGACCTCTTGCACGGATAAGAAAGGATCCCACTGCTGCAGCTCCCGGGAAGGCTGTCTGCCGCAAATCTCTACGGTGGAATGCAGCCCCCGGTACTTCAGCATGATCAGGGCATGCTCATAAGACTGGTGCAGCTCTTCCATGGCACGAACGGTCTTTCCGATACCGATGGTCGCTTTATAATAGGTCCCGTATTCCAGGAAAATGTGCCGGATTTGCTCCGCTACTTTTTCAGGATGACCCTGGCCCTCCGTGATGTGGCCATGCTCAACGATGCATGCCATCAAATCCGGCCTTGTCTGGCAGATCCAGACCATGCCGGGTGCCAGCCGAAGAATCTTGTCCTTCAGCTCGGTCAGCATAAAGATCTTGGCGGATTCCGATGTCGAGTCGTAAACCGACCGGTCATAATGGAAAGAGATGCACAGGACGGTTCTTGCCGCCTTGTGGCTGTAAGCAAACTCAATCTCCTTGGCGTAGTACTCAATCGATAAGGCATCGCGGTATTGCCCCAGCAGGATTTTCGTGAAAAACTGCTCCTGCACGATCGGCAGCATCCCGTTCACCATCTGGTACAGCTCTTTATTCTCCGTCATGATGAATTGGGAATAACGTTTGATGGCATCAAACTCGTTTCCTTCATGGCCGACTTCCCCATTCGGAGCGTGATGCAGCTTCAGCCCATCCTTAATCTCCCGGATCGGCCGGTATAATCGCCGGCTTAAATAATACGAGGCGAGTGCGCCGACTAGAAGGAAGAATACGAGGAACAACCAACAGATCCATCGGGTAATATAAACCGGCTTCATCAATGTGCCTAAGTCGATCATGCTGATATAATGCCAGGACGGATCGAAGCCGGAGGCCATGAAGGACAGCCCCCTCTTGTCCGATATCGTGAATTGCGAAGCAGTGCCGTCCGTACGTATTCGCTGCTGCAGAGCAAGCTGTTCCTGCTCAGTCAGTCCGTTCTGGGCGATCACTTTGGCCCCATGATCTACAATCGCCGTGCCCGTAACCCAGCTCTCCGGAATGTGAATCTGCTCCTCAAGCTTGTCTCGTTTCACTTCGACCAGGAGATAGACTTCAGGGGCGGTCGTATTAAACGGGTAGCTCATGGCAGCTGTCAAAGAGGCGGGGGAATCCATGAAATCCATCATTTTTTTGCCGGATAATTCGGCTTCCAGCTGATGGCGTCGGTTCAAATCCAGGGGATAGCGGGAACGAAAATAATACGCTTTATTCGTGTAGGTTTCGGCATCGATCATCAAATCCTGGTGCACGAAATAATAATAGGCCTTCTCGACCAAGTCATCGGATTCCAGCTGCTGCAGCTGCTCCCGCAGGGAATGAAGCAATTCCGGAAGCAGCAGGCTATCCGGCGAAGAGGCCATGGGAGCGAGCAGCACGCTCCGTAATCTGGAGGTGCTGAGGATATTAATCATGCTGGTCTTCAAGGATTGCAGCTCGGTGTCCGTCTGCTCGGAGAAGCGGTTCATCATCACTTGATTGAAACGCTCGGCATCCTTTTCAATGATGCGAACGACCAGCACCTGAGCGAGAACCGACGCAACAATCACGGGAATGAGAATGAGGAGAAAATAGTTGGCGAATAGTCTCCAAAACAAGGTGTGCCTTCTGGGAGGTGGAGAATCAAGCTCCCCCGGCTCAGGAGATCGGTTAGGCGTTGTCCTGCGATTCATGAGTGTCCCCCCCTTGTTATTTAAAATTGCAAGTAAACAAGGCTTGCATTTACGTCTACTATATTTAGATGTCAGTTATAATATTCGCCGCAACTTCCATGCATGGAGTTTGCACAGAAATGACGTTACCGGACATGTTTGCATCCATAGCAAAAAGAGCCAGGAATCTCCTGGCCCTTACGCATCCATTCAAAGTCAACCTATTTTACAGTAAATCGTTGCGACACTCCAGTAGCACTCCATTAACCCGCTTGATCTATTCTTGTGGACACCGGAGGTTTTCTTAAAGAGAGAGACAACCAGACACAGTGGACGGCCAGCACCAGCAAAATGAACAGATCGTATCCGATAAATACATCACTATTGTCATTACCGACAAACTGGATAAAGTTATGAAGGAAGTGGAATAGAATCAGAGGGATGATATTTTGGTTTTTCACCATCAGCAGAGCCAATACAGCGCCTATAAGCAGAGCATATACAATCTGTAAAACCGTTTGGAATATGTCCTGCCCTGATAAGACGTTCAGTACATGCGTGACCGCAAACAGAGTGCTGGAGGTGATGACCGCGGTTGGAATGCCTTTGGGCAGCAGTGTTTTCAAAATCAATCCCCGATAGATGCTCTCCTCCACAAATCCAACGAGCAGTGTGAAGAAGATAAAGAACAGGATCTCCGATGCGCTGATTTCACGCATCCCCTTAAGCGAGATTGTAATTAGAATAAGAAGCAAGGGGGAATAATAGAGCCATCCGGCGGCCGGTATACTGTTCAGCTTAAGGAAACCGAGCGGGTTCCACTTCTTTTTCCATGTAAAGTACGCTATCAACACAAGAGCGATTGGGATAAATGAGATCAGCACAGGCGAAGTGTAACTTAACTCTTTAATCGTAGAGTAAGCCCCAGCAGCAAATACGGCTAATAACAGCAGAACCTCGATAATGACAACGGTGAAAATCGGGTGTTTATGCGAAAAAGAATCCTTAGTTTTCCGGTTTAACATGGTTCAGATCCTTCCTCTCCATAATATCCTTCAACCATTGCCGTTCCATCTGAAAATGGTTCAGTCCATACGCCAGAACCGATACCCGATAGTAATAATTCTCCGGATGTTCGATCTCAGCCAATTCTCCAGCCACGACGTTCTTCACCGCTTCAAGCATGTGAATTTCCTGATCCAGCTTAAATATGTACTCGGCCAATCGTTTTTGACGAAGTTCTTCATCCAAATAATCAAAAAAGAAAATACGGATCAGCTGCTCATTGCGTCCTGTCTGCATCGGTCCAGACAACCAGTCGAGAAAAGCCTTTTCACCACTGGGCCGCAGAGAATATAGCTTCTTGTTCTTACTGTTATCCGTCTCGGTCAGCATAACCATGTCCTTCTCTGCGAGTCTCTTGAGCGCAGGATAAAGACTTCCGTAACTCGCTTTGTAGAAAGTGCCTACAGTGCTGTCGATTGTTTTCTTAAGATCATAGCCGCTCATTGTTCCTTCCATTAGCATGCCGAGGAGAATGTACTCCAGCAATGTCATCACCACATTTCATATAATATATCTATTCGATATATCTGTTTGATATATTGATCATCGCATTTTTTCCAAAAGGAGTCAATATAATTTTCAACAAATAATTCTTGTTCTTGCGTTTATCAAACACAAACCAAAAACGCCCCCGCATCTGTCGCCAGACACCAGGGACGCTTATCCATCCATTCGTTCGTTTTATTCCATGCGCTCAAACACCTTAAACCTTCGATCTTCCTGCAATGCCACCAACGTATGTTCATCGACTACGTAAATTTCCGTGCCTTCCGGCAGCTCGTTCGACGATAAATGCGTATCCGGATATTGATCCGGTTCGAGCCGCTTCTGAATCGTGCCCGCCAAGGTCAAATCTGTCTCCGCAAAAGCCTCGGCACCCTCAATGTCTTTTCCAATATACTCTTGGTCATCGTACTTTAACAGAGACGCATAACTGGCCGACTGCTTGCTGCCGCAGCCCAAACATAGGATCAACAATAGGCTGATGATCGGAATCCCTGTTATCTTAAGCCTCTTGCCCATAAGTCTTCCTCCTTTGCGGACGTCTCCCTACGGTGTGTGTCATCTATCGATAAAAGCTATAACAGCTCATCCAAGCGTTCCTTTAACGCTCGGGCATCATAACGAATAAAAGCTCCGTTGACCGTACCGACGAGCACTTCCCGTTCCGTTACGTTCAGCGCGCCGTTCTTGGCATACATCTCTCGCAAATCGACGCTGCCGGTGATTACGTTATGCAATCTGCCCAAGCTTCTGCCGTCTTCCTTGTTCAACACCACGAGATCGCTTCCCAAACTTACCAGCAGGTACGAATCCAGAATTCCGTAGCTGCTGCCAACCAGATGGGAGAGATCGTCACCCGCTTTGGAAGAGGTCCCCATTTTCCATAGGATGCTGCCGCTCTCTATATCTACCGCAGTTGGAATGCCGTTCAGTGTAAGATAAATTCGTTCTCCCTCGATGGCACCGCGTGCGGCTTTGCCTCTCACGGTCCACATTTCCTTATCTTCCAGGCTGTCATACAATACGCTTTCGTAAGCGGTAGCCCCGCTGAAATACTCCCCGTTCAGCGCACGCTGCACCAATAGATACCGCTCATTCAGCACCTCGAACCTTTCCATCTCGCGTGCTGGATACACGGCTTCGAGCACCCCGGTTTCCGTATTGAGCAGAACCCATTCCTTGCCAAGCAGCATCCATCTTGTTGTCATATCCGCAGGAGATACCGGATTGTAGCGATACCCTCCGATAAAATACGGATCTTGGGTCGGATCGTCCATAACCCTCTTACCAACCTTTACATTCCATGCCGCTTTGCCGGTGACCGGATCGTAAGCGGTAAGCTGTCCGTTCTGCTCGACGAGCACATACGGATCACCCGAACCTGCATTCAGCAAGCGGTGTTCGCTGGGCAACGTCTTTTTCCAACGCAGCTTTCCGGTTTCCTGATCCAGCACGCTCAGCACGCTTTTGGTTTCGTTCAGATTCAAAGCCTCATCCAGAATAATCGTATTGGCCGCGGCCATCATGGTCAGGCCAAATTCATTCTTCGGCTTAACCTCCCACAACACTCGTCCATCCGACATTCGAATATGCCTCACTCTGGCCACATAATCCTGAACCTCCGGGTTATAAGCCGAGTACATCGTAACATGCTTCCGCTCCTTATCCGTGAAAGCCGTATACCAGCCAAATCCCGCATCCTCCTGCCACAGCTTCTTGCCGGTGCTGCGGTCAATCGCATACAGGGAAGAATTATCGTGCATCCCGCTGTATCCGCCATCATCTCCCTTGAGGAGCAGGACATCCTCGTTTGCCTCAAGCAGGAAGGTGAAATTCAGATTGCCCTGATTTCGCCAGTCGGGTTCGGCTTCAATCGTCTTTTGAGGCGGCACGGCGGCAAAACGATAGGTAAACTCGTAATCATCGCCAGGACTGTAACTCCGCTCAAAAGATCCGGTCCCAGGAATTACCCACTCGCTGGATGTCAGCTTTCCGGATGGAGAGAACGTCACGGTATAATGGGCATCCCGCTGTTCATATCTCCAGGTCTCGCCGAGTATCATCGGTTTATTGGAGGACTCCTCCTGATTCCGCGATGTCTCCTTCACCTGCGGTTCGCCGAGCAGCTTTTTCACATATGAAGAAGGAGTCCCTTTCTTAAAAAGAAGCTCCGTCAAGTTGCGTACCATATCCGTCGTTACTTCCGAATTTCCATCGAGCAGACCATCAGGCATCGCCTTCTTGGCCGTCGTATCCTTACCCTGTACCCACATCATTGCCGGGCGGTAGATCCGGTAATCTTCCTTCCACTTGGAAGGTGCGACCATGACGCCGTACCAGTCCTTCCACTGGGCTACGGCGATGAGCGACGTTCCGGTTTGGGATACCGGCCATTTCATTGCGCTTCCGGGAGCAAGATATATACTGCCGCTGCTGCGCAGTTGAAGCGAGAGCGGGAACGTTTCTTTCACTTGGGCAGCTTCCTTGGAAACATACCATGTCGGGAGCCACAAGTCTCCCCGGGAATCGGATTGGATAAAGGCTAATTCCCCCTTCACGGAGGTAAGCCGGAGCCTTTCTCCCTTGGCACCGTAATAGCTCACCTTGAGATTTGTCAGATGGCTATTCTTACTAAGCGCATTAGGAAACAATGCAGCCTTCTGCTGAATCGTAACACGTTGGCCGGATGTAAAGCCCTCAGCTTCTGCAGCATCAGCGAATACGACATGTGCGCTTTCCTCTGTCCGCTGAGTTGGGTGCCCAACAAGTAAAATACAGACGGCTGCCGTTATTCCGATGAATAGCCGCTTTCGGATCGATACGCGTAAACTCACAGAAACCATCCTCTCCCATACAAGCCTATATAATGTAAACGCTATTATAAGGCAAACGGTTCCAAAATCAAAACAAAAAAACTCCCTTCCAGGAAAGGAGTCTATCCATCTCTTACTGCTAATGTACATTCACAAAAAGATTCTCGTTAAAATGATTTCTGCTGCAAATTCACAATTAGCCGTCTTCTCCACATTATCGCACCTCCATACGCCAACTCGCTTCGGATAGAGTACGGCTCGGCGTTGGCCTGCCTGTCATTTTTCTGGTGCGGTTCGTCACCCCGTACGATATGTCCTCCCATAACTGCCCGAGAAAGGATGCTGGAGCCATTGACGTGCTTCTATTGCTTGCTGTGGCCATCCCCTGAGCGGATCGATTCTCAATCCGTGTATCTTCGCTAGACATCTTGAACTCTGCGCATCCCGATAGCAACATGACACCAACAACCATCACAATGATTGCCGGCCATGCCATCGTAAGCCTGATGTTCCGTTTCGCATGATGTATGGATCCCATCCCGACTGCCTCCTTATGTACGTTCCTGAAGGAAAGTATAAGGAACACATCTTACCATTCCATGGTCCAAAATCTTAACGAATACTTAAATAAAGCTGAACAATTACCTTCGCCACGTTATAACAGATCTTAGCAAGCTTCTTCGACTTCTTTTTCTACCCCTTTTTTTGGACTGCTTAATGAAAAAAACTGATTTGTGGTTGTAAAAGGAATGGGAAATTCACCTATATATATGAAGGCCAATTAAACCATATATAAGGAGAGTTGACCAATGAGAAATGTATTGTATGTACCCTTGGATGACCGCCCGGTAAACCTTGATGATGTAATCAAACTAGGACAAGCCTCAGGCTTGAACCTGATAACTCCTCTTGCTGCAGATATTCGTAACCGGCTCGATTCGGTCGCAGAAGCTTCAGGCAGCCAACTTATAGGCACCTCGGCACCTACCTTTGGTAAACCGGAAGATATTCGTCAGTTCATATTGGGTCACGCCTCTTCCGTCCAGGGTTTTATTATTTCGATCGATATGCTCGTTTATGGAGGCTTAATCGGTAGCAGACGTTTACGAACAAGCGGAGGAGGAACGTATCCCCATTATGATTCAGGGACAGCAGACTTGCTTGACGTAATCCGCGAGATTAAACAGCTTTATCCCAACAAGCCAATCTATGTGTTGGATACCATTATGCGACTCGCTACGACCACATATGTGGAAGGACTCTCTTACAACGCGTACACAGAGTCTCGCAGTCTCATGGGGATAGCTCGCAAAAAATATACAGACTTCAACGATATTTTGAACGGCTATAATATATCCAGTGATGGCACCGAGTTGGGCGATACCGTCCACTTCAATAAAACCCATTACTACAATACAAGGCAGCATAAGTTTAAAACCAATCATTATGTCTTGGACAGACTTGTACGTCATGGTTATATTGATTTCCTGGCCGTTGGGGTGGACGATGCGAATAAAGAAGGCGTGCAAATGAATGAAATTCGATTTGTGGAGAACTACATCGATCGTTATCTAGGCGGTTGTGAGGGGCAAAATCCGAATCGGGCCATTATATTGCCTGATGCAGATGGCTTGGGTCATTCTCTGGTAGCACGGATGGCTAATCAATTGCATCGGGAAGGAAGAAAAACGCAAATTTCGGTGCAATATTTCGGTCCTCATGGATCCACAATCATCAACAACTATGAATACATGACTGTTCATCAGAATATTCTTCGTCATATTGATGTTGTTGGTGGCCAATGTGTCACTAGCACGCCAAACATTGAAATCCTGGCAATCACAGACGAAACACAGGTGTCCAGTGCCGTAAGCCGTATCCATGCCAATGGAACAAACTTTGTAGCAACTGTGGTCATGGATTTCACGGGAAAAGGCTCTGCCAATCCAACGGTAACGGAAGCGCTGCTAGACAGCCAGTACACGGGACGCCTATTGGGTTATAGTGCATGGAACACTGCCGGGAACCTTATGGGCATCTCGCTTGGCATGGGGCAAGCGCGCTACGCTTTTTTGGTATCAGAGTCCTCTGCCTCCGAATTGAACATGGCCGTGAACGCTCATGGGTCGTTACTCTTCAAACGATTTTTGAAGGATTATTATTATAAGAGGCTTGCTGTAGTCGATGTCCGAAGCTATTCCAGAACTCCAAGCAATATTCGTTACGATAATCTTCAAGCCTCGTTCGCTGATCAAAACATGCGTCTCTTTAACACAGAATCAGCTTACCAGCAAGTGTTCACGATTCTTCGAGATCAAATGCAGATCCACAAAACAACGCTGGCCGGAAGGAACGCTTTCCTGATCGGTGCCCCCACTCCGACATGCAATGTCAAACAAATAAAGGGGTCTTCGTGGACATTGTCAGAATACGACAGTGCTTCGCTGGTTTATGACAATCCTGATTTCATCTGGTGGCGCGCCTTTGAGATCACGCTCAATCCTAAGGTCACACTCCAATAATATGAGAATGAAAAAGGACAGCTCGGTCTTTATCGGAGCTGTCCTTTTTCTATTGTCCTTTTTGTGAGTGGATTTCTACAGTGAATTCAATAATTCAACTTATAGAGTAGATTACCATTTCACAATGGATGTAAAAAATGGTACAATGAAATGAGAACAAATGTTCCTGTTTTGTAGTTCGTTAACTTTCTCTTTCTCCCCTAAATAATGAATACGATGATAGACAGGCATAGGAGGGATGCTTTATGAAAAAGCATATAACAGCATACGAGCGCTATAAAACTGAAATTTATCGAATTGGTTGGAGAATACAATATCAGGCTAAAAAACTTAGAAAACGAGAAACGCTATACCCTGATTTTAGTACCGTGCAGACGGGGTCATTTCATGCTAGATCCGATGACCGCATTTGGATTGGTCAATTACTGGATTCATTACCCCCTCAAGGAAGAACCATTATATATAAACTCTTCTTAGAAGACCTCACTGAAGCGGAAGTAGCCAAGCAGCTCCATATCTCTCAACAGGCGGTGAACCGATGGAAAAGAAAAATGATCCAAAAGTTATCTCAGATCGCGAATTCATGATTTTGCTGCAAGCTGCAAAGCAGAATGAAGATCAAGCCATTCTGCAACTCATTGATTTATACAAAGACGATATTATGAGAATCAGTCAATATATCTATATGCCTCAAGAGGATGCCATATCAACAATTGTCCTGGAGTTTATGGAAGTGATTCGAGAGAACAATGATACGTATGAGACAGACTGAATTTCTTTTGAACCCTTTCCCGGTTCAGAGCGAATATAAGGATGGGACGCTTTATTCTATCGACCATCCATTTCAGGTTTACGACGAACACGGTTAATTGTCTGCCTGTGAATCAAACGACTTCTCTTCCTTTTTCCTTTTTCCAGTATAGAACAAACCCAGTACCGCCCGAGGTACTGGGTTCTGTTTTACAGAAATTGCATTCGTTTTGCAGGCCCTCTGTCAAGGCTCGCTCATTCAAGATAACACTATACGACTGTAGGAAACCTCGTTTCAAAGGTCGTTCGCTGCCGATCGCTCCGTACCCGGATTTCGCCGCCCTGAACTTCCACTATGCTCTTCGTAATGGCCAATCCCAAGCCGGTGCCACCGGTCTGCTTCGAACGAGATGCTTCTACACGGTAGAAGCGGTCAAAAATGAACGGCAAATCCCGCTCGGGAATCGGATCGCCATAGTTGGTGAAGCTGATGCTCACCCGATTGCCATCGCTGCGGACGGCAATGTCGATCCTTTTGCCCGACTCCCCGTAACGGATCGCATTGGAGATCAAATTCTCATAAGCCCGGACGAGTTGGGCGCCGTCTGCAAGAACTACGAGCCCTTCCTCTGCAGCAAGCTTACATTCCAGCCCGGCTTTCTCCAGGGCAGGAACGAATTCCTCGATTAGCTGTCTCATGAACTGAGCCATATCGATCTCCCGGATATCCAGCGGAAGCCCGTTATTAATCCGGGTGTATTCGAATAAATCATCAATCAGCTTCTTCAGACTTTGCGCTTTCTCATATGCGATGTTCACGTAATAACGCAGCTCCACTTCATCCTGGTACCGGTCTTCCTCGATAACCTCCAGAAATCCCAGTATCGATGTAAGCGGCGTCCGCAAGTCATGGGAGACTCCCGTAATCAGATCATTCTTTGTTTTTTCCGCGTTACGCTCCTCCAGAATGGATTGGTGAAGCTGCCTGCTCATCTGGTTGATGCTCTCGGCCACCTCACCCAGCTGGCTGCCTGACTGAACCGGAATGTCGGTGTCGAAATTCCCCTTGGCAATCTCGCGAAGCCCATTCCTGATTTCTTCCAGATAAACGTTCAGCTGATCGGTCATACGGTTTATGCTGGAAGCGACGACACCTAATTCGTCTAGGGATTTGAGCTCGATTCTGGAATCGAATCGCCCCGCCGTAATGTCCTGAAGGCCAGTCTGAATTTTCTGCAGATCAAGGACAAACCACTTTGTGCTCACATAATAGCTGACCAAAAAAAGAATAATGCCCGCAACCAGCATAACCGGATCCGAGCCAATGTTGTTAATGATCCAGACGAGCGGCGGCTTGATGGCCGGAATAGAGAGTATCAGCGTGCTTAATGCGTAGAGTATGATAAGCAGGGCGGCCGTGATGCCGATGCTGGCAAGCAGCATAAGCAGCATCTTCAGGCGGATGCTGTGAAGCTTCATTATTTTCAAGTTCGTCACCTCTGCTTAAGTTTACTCTATTTTATAGCCAATCCCCCACACCGTCTTAATATATACCGGCTGCTGCGGATCCTTCTCGATCTTCTCGCGCAGCTTGCGTATATGTACCATGACTGTATTTTTCGATTCCATGAACGGTTCGTTCCACACCTCGGTATAAATCTTGTCCATGCTAAGGACGAGTCCGCGATTGATGGCCAGCATATGCAGCAGAGCAAATTCGCGGGGCGTCAGCTTAATCTCAACGCCTGCCACCGCCACCCGGTGGGAAGCGACATTAATAACCAGCTCATCGATCTGGATTTCGTTCTCATCCCTCACCGAGTTACTGTTCAGCTGTTTGTATCGGCGGAGCTGCGATTTGATTCTTGCAACCAATTCCAGCGGGCTGAACGGCTTGGTCACGTAATCATCCGCGCCGATGCTGAGTCCGGCGATCTTGTCAATCTCCTGACTCTTGGCCGACAGCATGATGATCGGCGTGTTGTTCTCCTCCCGAATTCTCATGCATGCCTCAATGCCATCCATCTGCGGCATCATGACATCAAGTATGATCAAATCCACTTTATGGGTTCTTAGAATCTCCAGCGCTTCCTGGCCCTGAGATGCGGTGAGCAGCGTGTAGCCCTCATTTCTGACGTAAATCTCCATCAATTTCAAAATTTCGGTTTCATCATCAACCATTAATATCGTAACTCCAGACATGGCTCCTCCTTGATCAACGGCTGTCAGAACAACGCCGTACGACGTCATTCTTCACGGATGTCAGACTGCGTGGTGCGGTAGATGGTTGTCTCTTCGCTTCGCCAGAGCCATGCCCTCGTCTTCGGATACGTCCTGGTTTGCCATGAAGCAGACTACGAACCGGAAAGCGGCACAGATGGCGAATCGACTGGCTTAACCGATTTCTTCGCCTTCGGAATATTACCGAATATCACCCAGGAGCCTGGTATAAATCGAACCGTCAATTCCACAACGATCCATGAACAGCCTAATGCTGCCGCAAAACCGCCTGCATACCACAGGTGGGTTAGCATTGAATTTCCCGTAGTTAACGGAAACTCCCGGTAGACGAGCAGAAAGAACGGATGAATGAGATACATACCGAAGGATACGGCACCCAGTCTTTCCAGCGCCGGCGTCCATCCCCGCACCCCTGCCCGATAAAAAAGAATCGCAAGCTGGAGCAGAACGAGCGCCCCCAGGTACGTATGCATATTCCACATTAGCTCATACAGCGTTGAATTATACCCGGTTCCATGCAGCCGGTTGTTGTAATAAATGTACACATGCCCGAGACCGGCCGCCGCCCATGCGATCCACAGCACCACCCAGGCGGTAATGCGATGAGGCCGTGCGTTCAAACGGCTAATAACAAGCCAGGCTTTCAGTTTCGGGTAATAGATGCCGATAAAAGCACCCAGCATGAAATAGGCAATATAGGACAATGCCCAGCTTCCTTTATTCGGTACCTGCCAATAATACTTATTCATTAGTATAAACGTCCACTGGATCACCAGTCCAATCGGTATCGCCCATTTTGCAAGCTGGGGCACCTTCTTGAACAGCCACAATACGAGCGGAAACAGCACATAAAACTGAATGCTGATAAATACGAAATAGAGATGCGTATACGCTTTGCCCGTCAACAGCTTTTGTACAAAGCTCTCCATCGTCTCACCGAACGGCCTGCCCTGATAATACAAATAGTGCAGCAGCGCGAAGTAGAACACGGAGAACAGCGTATACGGAATGATAATATACAGCAGTCTTTTCTTGTAAAATCCGCCGATCAGCTTCTTCGTTATGGGACGGTCATAGTAATTATAGAAGAGTACCAGACTGCTCAAAAATATAAATGTCGGCGTTCCGAATTTCATGAAGATGTTCATGAAGTTGTACATAAAAAAGTAGTTGGAATCCGTCATCGCAGATACGGCATACGATGTGGAGTGAACGGACAGCACGCCGAGGATGGCGAATGCGCGTACCAATTGCAGCTCGGGAAGACGTTCCCTTGACAAAGATTTTAATTTGTTCATGACAGTACCCTCTCATCCTTAAAATCCGATTATTCTCGTTCTTGCGATCAGATTCATCAAGTATAGTAGACAGTTCTTAACGCCATACTTCCAAATTCTTATCATTTGCTTAAGATTACGGTCCTTCCTCCTAATAAAATTCTCCTTGATCATGAAGAATCCTTGGACTTACAATAAGAAAAACATCTATCGACGTACTTTCTCAGAGGAGAGACCGCGTATAGCGGAAGTTTTTCTTGCGAGATAAGGATGGTAAGCCTCTGAAGCTTATACTTTCTTAACTCTTAAAAATAATCTTTCAGAATTGGGGTGAATTGGATGCTGATTAGGATCCTTGCCGTTCGAAGTAGCTAGGCCCGGTCTATCATACTGGACCGGGCCTAGCCAGAATCACAGTAGCAGGCTGCGAACGAATAAGAGACGATCTGTTTTCAGCATCCCATTTTATCTCAAATGGAAGGTGAACAATATAAATGAATTCACAGGAATACAAGCAGTTTTATGATATCGTAGGGGCCTTAAACGGCTGGGACTTCAGCCAGCTCAGATGTATCTCGGAGGGCGTGGAGTGGAATTTTTACGATGAGGTAAGCAAGCGGTGCACATCATCCGATGTTGTGCTTGATATCGGCACTGGTGGAGGAGAGAGCTTGTTGTCCATCGCCTCAAAGCCGGCATTGCTAGTTGGAATCGATCTTTCCCATTCGATGATAGAAACTGCCCAGAGTAATAAACGGAAGGCTGCAGCTTCCAATGTACGCTTTATGCAGATGGATGCAGAGTCGCTTCAATTTCCGGAGGCGTTTTTCAATCTGATCTCCTGCAGACACTCCCCTTTTCGTGCATCAGAGGTGGGGAGAGTACTGGAAGAGGATGGCGTGTTTTTGACGCAGCAGGTTCGCGAATCTGATAAAGCCAATCTGGCTCAAGCCTTTGGCAGAGGGCAATCCTCCCGTGAAGACGGTGCCTTAAAGGATCAATATATGGAGGAACTTCGGCTTGCCGGGTTCCGCAATATCCAATATGCCGAATACGATGCGGATGAATACTATGAACGTGAAGAGGATCTTATCTTTTTGCTGAAGCACACGCCCATTATCCCCGGATTTGGACAGGAGGAATCGGATTTTCGCATCCTGCAGCAGTTTATCAGAGACCATCGCACAGATCGGGGAATCCGGACGAATTCCGCCCGGTTCATGATCGTTGCCCGGAAATAACCGGCCCCTCTGGCAATCCATAATCCGCAGCATCCCGCTGTTAAACAGAAAAAGCGCAAAGGGACGAGACCTTGGCGCTTTTTCTTATGCACAACAGCTTCGGATATCATCCCTTTGATGAATAGGTTCCCCTCCACATAAAAAAGCAAGCCCCCCCGCAAAAGGAGGAGCTTGCTTTCGGTATGGTTATCTTCGCATCCACGAAGGAGCAATATTAGCCGTTAACCAGCAGTTCTTTCAGCTGCTTGATCTGCTTACGCTCGCCCGCAAGCACCAGCGTCGATCCCGCTGTCAGGATGTCATCCGGACCCGGATTGATTTTCTGCTCTTTCTTGTTCACAATCGCTAATACATTAGCACCTGTACGTTGACGAACCTGAAGCCCCGCAATGGATTGTCCGACGCTTTTGTAATGCGGCTCGATGCGTGCCCATTCGATGATCAGATCCTCGAGTGTCACCTCGATGGTCTCGAGCGCTTTCGGTTTATACGTCATGCCGCCGATGATGCCGGCGATTTGTCTAGCCTCATCATCCTCTAATGTAATCTGGGAGATGGTCTCCTCAGGATCGTCATCTTCAAAATGGTACAGCTCTCTTCGGCCATCGTCATGAATAACAATAACCAGCTTATCCCCTGATCTCGCCTGAATAAGGAATTTCTTACCGATACCCGGCAGGTCAGATTCGCGAATAATACTCATGTGAAAATCCTCCGTTCTGGGGTTAATTCAATCTCTAGATTATATAGATTAGTTGGAAGAAAGTAAATCAGCCCAGCAGCCTTACGCCTTCCTTTTTTTTACTTTCTCCACAGGCTCGCTCCATTTGAATATTTTATTCGCTCCGCGGTAGATACGTTTTGACTCCTTGGCTAGAAGAGGACCAAGAATCGCAAGAATCAGAACATAGAGGGCCGAGAATGGTTTCAGCATAGCCGACAGTCCGCCGGCTAGTCCCAGATTCGCAACGATGATCGTGAATTCCCCGCGAGCCATAATGGTCAATCCGATGTTAAGCGACGATTTATGCGATAATCCGGCCTTCCGGCCCGCTATCATGCCTGCGACCAGGTTGCCGATAATGGTCAATACCACGGCGCCAAGAGCAAGCCATAGCGCATTCCCAAGCGTGGTCGGGTCGATGCCGAGACCGAAGCTGAAGAAGAAGATGGCTCCAAAAAAATCACGGAATGGAATGACCAGCTGCTCGATCCGTTCGCTATGATCCGTCTCCGATAAAGCCAGTCCGAACAACAGCGCGCCGATCGCTTCGGCTACGTGCAGTGTCTCCGAAAACCCGGCAATAAAGAACATCGACGAGAATACTACGATAATGAAAATCTCGCTGGACGTAATATTCAGCAATTTGTTAAGTATAGGCGGGCCTTTTCTCGCAATAACAAAGAACAACAGCATGTAACCTATGGAAATGCAAACCGAGATGATGGTTGCCCCTATCGATGTAGCCCCGCCTAATAATAGTCCCGACATAATCGATAAGAACACGGCAAGAAAAATATCATCGAACAAAATCATGCCGAGAATGAGTTCCGTCTCCGCATTCCCTGTGCGCCGCAGATCCACAAGAACCTTAGCGACAATGGCGCTGGAGGAAACCGACAGCATCCCTGCAATGATCAGCGTCTCGTACAGAGGCATATTGATCACGAAACCGTAAGCCACACCCAGTACGAAGTTCAATACTACATATACGGTTCCGCCTACCACAATGTTTTTTCCGGATTTGATCAATTTTTGAACGGAAAATTCAAGACCAAGGTAAAAGAGCAGAAATAGAATACCGATCTGTCCCAGAAAATCGATGATCCCCTGGCTCTCGATGAACTTAAAGTCAAGAATCCCTATCGTTGGTGCATGCGGACCGACAAGCATCCCGAGCACAATCAAGAACGGTATGATCGAGAACTTGAGCTTTCCAGCAATTACGGAGGCTATAGCAACCAGCATCAGAGCAGTTCCAACCTCAAACATCATATGGTCCATAGAAGACCTCCTCCTCCTCAAATTTGACTTCTGGCAATCATTTCTATTATACATAAAAATGCATACATTTACAAAGTAACAGCAGTATTCTTGCTTGATAACCCAATAAATGCTATATTCATTCCATAATGGACAGACTTAATTTTATTAGTGATTTTATGCTTTCCAAAAAATATAAATTATATCCAAATACTCTACCTCACGAATGGGAATGAATATTTATGCATAATAATGAATACTATACCAGGTAAAAAAATACATATATCGCGAAAAAAAACGACCTTGTGGCCGATCCCCTTTCTCTTTACCCACACAAAAAAGAAGCCCGGTGGCTGCAACCACGGGGCTTCCGGCTATTTTCGGATGATTATTTAAACCAACCTTTTTCTTTAAAACGCGTAATCGCTTCGATCCGGTTACTGACACCAAGCTTATCAAGAATAACGGAAATATAATTCCGGACGGTGCCCGTTGTAATAAACAGCTGATTGGCAATTTCCTTCGTGTTCTTGCCGTCCGCAATCAGGCCCAGCACTTCCTTTTCCCGCTCCGTCAGCGGATTCTCTTCGCCGGAATACGCTTCATCCACCAGCTCGGAGGCGTATATTCGTCTGCCGGCCATAATGCTCCGAATGGATGCCGCCAGTTCCTCACTCGGGCTGTCCTTCAGGAGGTAGGCGTTGGCGCCGGCCTTCACGGCACGCTCAAAATACCCCGGCCGGGCGAAGGTTGTCAAGATCATCACCTTGCAGCCAGAGCCCTTTAGTTCTTCAGCCGCTTCAAGTCCGTTCATCATCGGCATCTCAATATCCATGATGCAGATATCCGGTTTATGAAGTTTGACAAGCTGTACGGCATCCTTCCCATTACCTGCCGTCCCGACCACCTGCATATCTTCTTCCAGATCAAGCAGTGAGGCCAGGGCTCCAAGCAGCAATCGCTGATCTTCGGCTATGACAATTCGGATCATATTCCCGCCTCCTTATCCGGCATTCTGAGCACATTAGGTACACGTAGGACCAGCGTAGTCCCCTCGCCGGAAGTGAACTCCATGCTTCCGTTTACGAATTCAAGCCGTTCTCTCATTCCCCGCAGTCCATTGCCGCGGTTTCTCGCATCGGTCACGAACCCTGTTCCATTGTCCTTCACCCTCGCAATCAGATCCGTTTCCGTGGATTCGATCACAATGGAGCAAGCCGTGGCATTGCTATGTTTCACTATGTTATTCACGGCCTCTTTCAGGCACATGCTGATCACATTTTCATTCATTAACGACAGATTTTCCGGCTCCAGCGTTCCCTCAAAGGTTAATTCAATCTGGGCAGCCTTTAGAATTTGCTGAATGCGGAAAATTTCATCCGTAAGCCGGGTCCCCCGCATCCGTGTCACCATCTCGCGCACTTCCTTGAGTGCCGTTCTGGCCGTCTGGCGTACATCGTTGATCTCGGCCTGGGCTCTCTCCGTATCCTGCGTCATCAATTTACCGGCCAAATCACTTTTGAGGCCAATGAGAGACAGCTTCTGTCCGAGCGTATCATGCAAATCGCGGGCAATCCGCTGACGCTCCTCCAGCTTCACCAGTTCCGAAATCCGTTTGTTGGCATCCTCCAGCTGACCCTGCAGCTGATCATTCTTATTCCGGTTATAGTTCGTCACGGGCAGCAGAATCACCCCGACTACGCTGACAAGCACAAATGGCAGCTGTGTGATAAAGAACGGATTCCGCGTTAACAATCCATAATTGACCGTAATGATGGTCGTGACCAGATGGATCGAATACAGCGTGATAAACCCGGCCTTATTCTTGATGTTCCCGATAAAAAATGCGAGGAACAACGAGAAATAGATATACCCGAATACCAATGACATCGTAATCGATATCAGAATTTGCAGACTCGTCCAGAAGTAGACGAGCCAGCCTTTGGCCAGAAATGAAAGCACGTAGAAAGCAAAGAACATCAGGATCATCAGCGTACCGAATACGACCTGATAGGTAGAAGTCGACCGGAAGATGAAATAGAACGGAAGGATATAGAAGACGACCCATACATAAGGGCTCAGCCCCGTACTTTTATGAAATATCTGATACCATTTCTGCATGGAGTCCCACCTTCTGTCGGTTCTAGCTTTGTCCTCATTTCTGTATAACGCACCCGTTATTCTTATTTATTCCTATTATAACCTCTTAACCGCAAGGAATTACTCGCCCTGAACTCTGGGTCTGCTGCTCGCCAAGCTCTTCTCGGCTTTTGCCAATACCGATTCCTTCGGTTTTCGAAGCGACTTCTTTGCTTCCTTAAACGTGACAAACACCTTTTTCTCTTCATCCCACAGACGGAAACGAATAGATTTCAAACTGGTTTTGAGTGTAATCGTTGTTGCCTTTTGCAGCGGAGGAGCAGCTTCATGCGCCTTCTCCAGGTTGTAATTAGGAACCTTCGGGCTCAGATGGTGAACGTGATGGAAGCCGATGTTACCCGTGATCCATTGCAGAACCTTCGGAAGTTTGTAATAAGAGCTGCCTTCTACGGCTGCATTGATATAACTCCACTCTTCATCATGCTCGTAGTACGTTTCTTCGAATTGATGCTGTACATAGAACAGCCAAATGCCAAGCATTCCCGACACCATGAAGATAGGAGCTTGAACGAGCAGGAAGGCCTGCCATCCGATCGCCCAGCACAGCAGTGCATACAGTGCAACAATCGAAATATTCGTTATATAGTTACTGATTTTCTCCTTGCGTCTCGCACCTTTACGGTTAAAACGGTAGGATACCAGAAATATGGCGATGGGACCCAGTCCGAACATCACGATCGGATTACGGTATACCCGGTAGTATAAACGCTGCCAAAAAGAAGCCGCTCCATACTCTTCAACGGTCAATACCCACATATCGCCGATTCCCCGCTTATCGAGATTGCTGCTCGTCGCGTGATGAATCGCGTGCGTGTTCTTCCATTGCTCGTAAGGGCACAATGTAATAACGCCTGTAATCGTACCGAGAATTTTGTTCGCCCGGCGGCTTTTAAAGAAAGATCCGTGACAACAGTCATGGAATATGATAAACGTCCGAACAACAAATCCCGATGCAATAATCGCTATGGGCATGGTCAGCCAGTATGATACGGATAAACTTAAATAGGCTGCATACCATAGCAATATCAAGGGAACCAGTGTATTGAAAAGCTGACCTATACTCGCCTTTGTGTCAATTTCTTCATAAGGGGCAACGTTCTTTTTCAAGCTGGATAGTTTGTTATCGGGTTTAGCCATAGTTGTCTTCCTCCTCGAAATGGCGCAAGGACGTTATACATGCATCACGCACTTGTCTAATCTAATTATAGATAGAATGTCACGCACGTCGTAGTCATAAACGTCATTTCGGGAGTATGACAAATATCATATATCGGTCCGGGAATCGGCCGGAAACCGCAGTCCTACCTGGCGTCTGGCCTCCTGCATGATTTCGGCCGTAATGAGGGAGTTGGCATGGGTATTGATTGCACTTTCCCGTTCGCCGCATTGGATTAAATCGATAAATTCCCGGGCTTCATAATACATCGATTCATGGGTCTGCAGCTGGGTCACGTTCTCAATGGTGCCGTCTCTGTAATGAATCTTCACATCATAAGGCTGATTGATCTTGTCGATAATCATCGTGCCGTTCTCGCCCTGGATTTCGGCAGGGGCATAGGAATCGCTGATCTTGGAGTGCATGATCACGGCATCCATCTCGGGATAGGACAACAGCAGGCTGCCCTCGCCATCAACCCCGGAGGATAGCATATAACCGGAAGCTTTGACGGAGTCCGGTTTGCCGAACAGGGTGACCATCGGATACAGGCAATAAATCCCCAGATCCATAAGAGAGCCGTTGGAATATTCGGGGTTAAACGCATTGAGCACCGTCCCCTGCTTGAAAGCATCGTAACGGGAAGAATATTGGCAATAGCTTGCAAAATAACGCCGAATCGGACCCAGCTTGTACAGGTTGTCCCTAACGGTCTTGAAATTCGGCATCAACGTCGACTTCAGGGCTTCCATGAGCAGAACGTTGTTATTCTTCGCTGCTTCTATCATGGCGGACACTTCGGCTGCGTTAGAAGCCATCGGCTTCTCGCACAGAACATGCTTCCCGTAGTTCATGCATAATATCGCCTGATCTACGTGATAGGAATTCGGACTCGCAATGTACACTGCGTCAATCTCGTCATCCTGCAGCATCGTCACAAGATCCGTATACACTTTGGGATCCGCGTACTTCGCCGCGAAAGCCCTGCCCTTCTCTTCCGTACGGGAGTATACGGCAGCAAGTATAAATTCTTCCGTCTCCAGAGCAGCTTGGAGAAACCGCTCGGTAATCCAGTTTGTGCCGATAACGGCAAAACGGATGTTCATCCCTAATCCCTTCCCTTCTCATCTGATAATAAGTGATCTTTCACATTACGTTACATCCATCCTTCAAAAGTCGAAATCCGCTCGCGTGCCGAATCCGGAATCGGCGTACTCTTACCTGTCGCGGTGTCGATGAGCACAATGGTTCCGCGACCGGCTGCTTTTAAGGTGCCGTCCACCACGATCGCATACTGGACGTCCATGGAGGAGCGCCCGATCTCAGCCACCCGGACATGAAGCTTAAGCGGGTCCTTCAGATACAATTGAGCAAGATACTGGCATTCCAGATCCGCAACCACCGACACCTTTTGTTTGCTGAACAGATCCTCGGTCAATCCCAGGTTCTCGAAATACTCAATGCGTCCCTGCTCAAAATACATGAAATAACTGACGTTATTGACATGACCCAGCATATCCGTTTCGCAGTACCTTATCTTTATCGGAATTTCAAAGTGAAACGTGTCCAGCCAAGCCTTGGGATCCGGTTGTATGAAGGTTGTTTTTTTCATGATGAGTCCCCTTTCTCTCTGTAAGAGACAAATGTATGTACAATTAAATCAGTCTTCTACAAGGATAGTCAATACAAGTTCAGTCCGTCAACTACCTAACCAAATCATGGATAACCTGCCAGAATGCAGCCGGCTATGAAAAAAGACCACCCACTCCAGAGCGAATAACCGGAGGGATGGTCTTGATAAGGATGAATGGAACAAGTTGGTCAAAATACGTGCCGCTTAGCCATCAATGTCTCTTCTTATAGTAAGTTAAGGCAAGCGCCAACGCCAGCACCGAGCCCTTCACGATATCCATTGCATAGTACGGCACGGACAGCATGATCAGACCGTTTTGCAATATGCCGATCAAAACGGCGCCGACAAAGGTCCCGAGCGCGTTCGGCTTGCCGGCTCCGAATACGGAATATCCGATGAAGGTCGCAGCGACGGCATCCATCAGATAAGGTCCGCCGGAGCCCACCTCGGCCGTCATGACGCGAGCCCCAAGGATAATCCCGCCGATGGCGGCAAACAATGCGGAGACCAGGTATGCAATCAAACGGTATTTGCTCACCGGAATCCCGGATAAAGCTGCCGCTTCTCGGTTGCCTCCGATCATGTACATATACCGTCCGTGTTTGGTATAGGTCAGGAACAGATGGACCACGAGGACCACGAGCACCATGATGATAATGATCCATGGCACCTGCCCGATCTTCTCAAACACCGCCGGAATTTTACCCGTGGCAAAATCTCCGCTCGGCAGGATCATATTCTGGGAAATGGTAGCGCCCCGGGTATATGTCAAGGCAATGCCCTGGAAGATAAACATCGTCGCCAGGGTCATCAGCATGTCGTCGATCTTGAAATTGATGACCAGAAACGCGTTGATCAGCCCGACGGCTAGACAGAACAGCAGCGTGAGGCCGATGCCGATGCCGATATTTTGCCCGTGCCAGACGAACATGGAAATAACGAGCGCGTTCGCCAGTGACGCCGTTGAGCCGACGGACAGGTCAAAGCCGCCCACGGCCAGCGATACGGTCAGTCCCACGGCAATAATCGTCACGATCGAGATCGAACGGAGTATGTTAATAATGTTGCTTGTATTCAAAAAGTTGTCGGCGACGGTCCCGAATACGAGAATAAGTGCAAATACCGTGATCAACGTACCGTATTTATATAGAAAATCAAAAGCGAAACTAGCCGCCGGCTTCTCCTTAATTGGTCTTGCTGTATTCATGTTAATCCGCCTCCTGTGCAGTAAAGCAATAGTTCCTCTTCGTTGGATGACTGCGTCGTCAGCTCCTTCGTGATGCCGCCGTCATACATCACATACACCCGATCCGTGATGCCAACGATTTCGGACAGCTCGCTGGAGGCGTACAGCACGCACTTCCCCCGCTTGGCCAGCTCGGCCACCAGATGAAAAATGTCCCGCTTCGCGCCAACGTCAACCCCTTTGGTCGGCTCATCAAAAATATACACATCGGCGTCGACCAGCAGCCATTTGCCGATTGCCACCTTCTGCTGGTTGCCCCCGGACAGGTTTCTCACTCGGGCCCGCTCGTTCGGGGTCTTAATTCCGAGCGACTCGATAATCTCCTTCGCCGCCCGCTTTTCCTTGCTGAAGCTAAGCCAGGATCCCCATCTGGAAAAACGGGACAGCACCGCAGCCGTTAAATTGACGGACACCGGCTCTTCCACGAAGACGCCTTCGCGTCGGCGTTCCTCGGGGACCAGCGCGATGCCATGCGAGACGGCATCGTGCGGCGAGCGGATGCGGAGCTTATTCCCGTTCAGCGTGATCTCGCCGGTTGATGTGTCGGATGCTCCGAATATCGCCCGGCACAGCTCCGTTTTCCCTGCCCCGACCAGCCCGGCCAAGCCGACGATTTCTCCCTTGCGTATGTGCAGGTCAACACTGTTGATTTTGCCTGGGTCGAACATGTTCTTCACCTCGAAGCAGACGGAGCCGATCTCTCGCTGGCTATGGGGAAACTGCTGCTCCATCCTGGAGCCCAGCATGTACTCCACCACTTTGGGCTGGTCGATATTCGCAATGCGGTCACTCTTCACCAGCTGACCATCCCGCATGATCGTAATATCATCGCAGATTTCATACAGCTCCGGCAGGCGGTGCGAGATGAAAATAATGCCAACCCCATCCTGCTTCAGCTTGCGCACCAGCTTGAACAGCTGATCTGTCTCGCTGTGGCTGAGCGGCGCGGTCGGCTCGTCCAGAACCAGAATCCGGCACTGCTTGGAGACGGCTCTTGCGATCAGCACCATCTGCTTCTCCGCCAGCGTCAGCTCCGAGATCAGCTTCTTGCCGGGAACCCGGATGTTCATCCGTGCAAGAATCGACTCAGCTTCCTGATGGAGCTCCTTCCAGCGGATCAGGTGCCGCTTGCCCATATCGTGAACCGTCCGGTCGAGCATAATGTTCTCTCCGACCGTCAGGTTCGGAATGAGCGCCGTATCCACCTCTTGATAGACGATCTGAATGCCCAGATCCTTCGCTTCCTTCGGGGAACGAATGTCTGCCTTGCTCCCATCGATCCAGATCTCGCCCTCATAATGGTTGTAAGCACCCGATAGAATCTTCATTAATGTAGATTTCCCTGCTCCATTCGCGCCAATTAATGCATGTGCTGTTCCTGCGACCGCCTGAAAGTCAACATCGATTAACGCCTTAACGCCTGGAAAAGAGATTGAGATATGCTTCATTTGAAGTAAGGGTGCCGCATCCGACACGTCGGTCGATGTGGCAGTTGTTGGCTCCATAACGCTTCGCAAGTGTATTCTTCCCTTCAAATAGGATAGGGCGCCCTTATCGATGACCGACAAGAGCGCCTGTATGAATAATGCTGTTTATTTGCCGCTTGCTTCTTTCAACGCCTTCATCCAGTCCTCTTCGAATTCGGTGCTCGTCCCCCAGCTAGGGATAATATCCGCCAGGTTGACCATGTTGACTGCTTCGGCTGCACCCTCAAGGCTGGAGCGTTCGATCAATACAGGCTCCAGATTGACCGTGGCAGGCGTTTCCTCGCCGGCAATCTTTTTAGCAAGCAAACGGACGTTGATCGCGCCGATCGTTTTCGGATCTACGGCTGCGGTGGCCACCCAAGGGCTGTCCGGCTTCTGGATCAGCTCCAGGTCCGCGTTGGATACGTCGATGCCGTAAATCTTGACCTCGGTGCGTCCCGCTTCCTCCAGCGCTCTGGCTGCGCCGATGGCGAACGCATCCCAGGTTGCGAAGATCGCATCGATTTCGCCCTTCGGATACTTCGTCAGGATGGCGGATACCGCATTTTGCGTTTCCAGCGAAGTCTGGTCGCTCGCAACGCCGAAACGCTCCACTTCCTTGATGCCCGGATTGTTCTTCAGCGTTTCCTGGTATACGGCATTACGTCGTACCATCGGCGGGAATCCGTCCACCCAGAGGTAGACGATGTTGGCTTCCGGCCCTTGCTCCTCGACCAGCTTGTCCAGTGCCAGCTTCGCCAGCTGCTCATCATCCTGCGACGTCTGGGTTACCCCTGCAATGTCGCCGATCTCCGGCAAGGAGTCAAAGGTAACGACAGGAATTCCTTTATCCGTAATCTTCTTCACGTCTTGAACGGATGCGGGATCATCTCCATGCGAAATGATAAATCCATCGTAATCGCTGTCAATGGCTTGGGCGATCGCATCGTGGAATTTAGCAGAATCCCCGTTCGCCGAGAAGGTATCTACCTTAAACCCGAGAGCCTCGCCTTCCTGCTTCGCGCCTGCCAAAAATTGCGCCGTATGATCATCGCCCCCGATTTTCCGGACGACCATCAATTTCACCGGATCCTTCTCGGCAATGCCTGCCGGCAGGTTCTCGACCTTGTCCGCCAGATTGCCTGCTCCACTACCGCCGCCGCTGCCCGATTCAGCACAGCCGGTTAAGACAATCATAAACGCTAGCACCAGCGCGGTTAATTTCCTTACGTGTTTACTGCCTTTCATGTTCTCTCTCCCCCTGTTTTCCGTTAAAAGGACTATACTAATTAATACAAGTAATCCTATAGGATTTAATTAGAGGCGTCAACCCTTATTTTCTCGCTTTAATGCATTACACCACAATGGCAAAAAAAATGAAAGTTATTTCTAACTCTCGTTCTGCCTTCGGGACGCTTTCATTCCAAACGCCAGCCCCATTTGATATGTATCGGTAGCGGCTCGCTCATATTTCATATCCCGTGCAAATCCTATCAGAAAAAAAGAGCTCGGGAAGGCAGTGATTCACCCCCCGAGCTCTTTACCCATCCTAATCGATCAGCTCACCCAAGCTGATCCTGCAGCATTTGCATTCCGCTTTTCGCTGACAAATGAATTAATCCAAACGAACGCCCATCGTTTCAAGCCAAGCCTTCGCGATCAGCCCGTGTCCGGCCGGTGACGGATGCACGCCGTCCGGCGCCCAGTAGGCAGCTTCGCGGCGCGCCGACGCCGCAGCAAACAATCCGTCCAGCGGCACCAGCAGCGCCCCGTATTCCACTGCTAATTCGCGAACGGCCGTGATTTTCGGATCCAGATCCTCGCGCCAAACTCTGCGATCCTCCGGATGCGGCAGCACGAACGGCTCAACCAGAATCAGCTTGGCGTCAAGCGCCCCTTTGGTGCGTTCGATCAATTTACGGTAGCCGGCTTTGTAATCCTCGGTGCTTGTCGGGTCCCCGCTATCATACCGGCGCCAAGTGTCATTGATTCCGATATAGATGGATACCCAGTCCGGTTTCAAGTCCAGGCAATCCTCCTGCCATCTAGCATTCAAGTCGACGACCCGGTTTCCGCTGATCCCTCTATTCAAAAAGGTTACGTTTAACTCAGGAAATTTCATGCCGAACAACGAGTCGATCAATAGCGGGTATCCGTTCCCCAAGCTGCCGGAAAAGTTCCGGTCGCGGCCGCAATCCGTAATGCTGTCTCCTTGAAATAATACGACATCCCCTTGCTGCAAACGATTCATTCCACTTCCTCCTCATCGGTATGTTGCTAATGTACGTACAATTGGAAATCCGTAGGCTCATTTCTCGTGAGAACGCTTCCTAGCATTAAATATTTGCCATGCAGGGCTCAATTCCTTTTTATGTACCATGCAAATCGTCGATTTATGAGCGAATTTTTTGGCATGACTCATTGGAAGAGAACAACGTGTATCTACGCATCTTCTCAGGAGACAGTCCGCTTTAAGCGGAAGCTTTTTTTGTGAGATCAGGATGCTAATAAGCATCTGAAGTTTATTCTTATTAACTCATATAAAAACCTGCCCCAAAATCGGGACAGGTTCTGTTATAGTTCGATTAAGCTCCGGTTGGCATGGCCACCCAATGGCCTTCCGATACTTCCACAAGCTCCGAATGCTCGAGGTTATATTTGTCCTCACCGGTGCGCTCTTCCAGCAGTACCCGTTTCTTCTTGGATTCGATCTTCGGATCGGGTACCGGAATCGCCGCGAGCAAGGACTTCGTATAATCATGCTGCGGATTGGAGTACAGCTCTTCGCTTTCAGCCAGCTCCACGATTTTGCCCATATACATAACGGCAACGCGGTCACTGATATGCTTCACCATCGACAGGTCGTGCGCAATAAACAGATAGGTCAAGCCTAGACGATGCTGCAGTTCCTCCAGCAGCTTCACGATCTGCGATTGGATCGACACGTCGAGCGCGGAGAGCGGCTCATCGCACACGATGAATTTCGGCTCCACCGCAAGCGCCCGGGCAATCCCGATTCGCTGGCGCTGGCCTCCGGAGAATTCATGCGGGTAGCGCGTGGCATAGGCCGGATCCAATCCGACCATATCCAGCAGCTCCTCGACCCGTTTCTTCCGCTCCTGCTTACTGCTGGTCAATTTGTGGACATCCAGCGCTTCGCCGATAATGTCCACCACCTTCAATCTCGGGTTGAGCGAGGCATACGGATCCTGGAAAATCATCTGCATATGGCGCCGCATGGCCTTCATTTCCGAAGGAGAAAGTCGATTTACGGACATTCCTTGATACAGCACTTCTCCGCCTGTTGGCTGGTGAAGGCGAAGGATGGCTCGTCCCGTCGTCGATTTTCCGCTGCCGGATTCCCCGACAACCCCGAGCGTTTCCCCAGCCTGAATGTGAAAGCTGATATCATTCACCGCTTTAAGCACATTACCTTTGCCCATATCAAAATACTGCTTCAAGGATTTAACCTCTAACAGAGGTCCCTTGTAATCGGTGCTTGGCACAATGATCGGCGCGGGCTTCGCTTTCTTCTTCTCGTCCAGGCGCGGAAGCGCGTTTAACAACTTCAAGGTGTAGGGATGCTGAGGGTTCTCGAAAATTTCCTCCGTCGTTCCCGTCTCGACAATCACGCCGTCCTTCATTACCGCCACACGGTCGCACATGCCCGCAACAACGCCGAGGTCATGCGTGATCAATATAATGGAAGAACCGAAGCGCTCCTGCATATTTTTCATCAGATTGAGGATCTGGGCCTGAATGGTTACGTCAAGCGCCGTCGTCGGCTCGTCCGCGATCAGCAGCGCAGGTCTGCACGCCAGGGCGATGGCGATCATCACCCGCTGCCGCATGCCGCCCGAGAACTCGTGCGGATATTGATTATAACGCGCTTCGCTGTTCGGGATGCCGACCAGCTTCAGCATCTCAAGCGCCTGCTGCTTCGCTTCCTGCTTGGACAGCTTCTGGTGTTTGACCAGGCTCTCTGATATTTGTTCCCCGATTCGGATCGTCGGATTAAGCGAGGTCATCGGATCCTGAAAAATCATCCCGATATCGCGACCGCGGATGCTCTCCATCTCTTTCTCGGTTTTCTCCGCCAGGTTCTGGCCAAGGAACAGAATCTCCCCATCCTTCATATAAGAAGGCGGGGAAGGCAGCAGCCGCATGATCGAGCGTGCGGTGACGCTTTTGCCGCTTCCCGATTCCCCAACGATTCCGAGCGTTTCCCCTTTCTTCACTTCAAAGCTGACCCCACGCACCGCGTGAAATTCTGAATCACGGGATTGAAAGGCTACACTCAAATTTCTAACCTGCAATATCGGTTCCAACTCTGCTCACCTGCCATTATGCGTTTATGTCATTAAAGTAATATCATCTACAACTCTTATAATCTATTGACTTTTAAAATAGGCTAAAATAAAATATACTATATCACTCGGAATAATGCAATTTGAAACAAGGAGGAAAGGCAGCTTATGGGGGGGACAGAAGCAGCAAGACCAAACAGACTCATAGGTTCGATAAGCAGCACATACAGTAAGATCCTTCTGAATCCTTCTTATAGATACTTACTATTATTATTGGGAGCGCCCGTGAATCTCGTGGTCTTCCTATTTTATTTGGTTCAGAGAAAGAAGGACGACTACGCGGCGGCTGAGAACCGCATACGCAGCGAGATGCTGGCTGCCGGAGATCTGGAGGCCCTTCGCTCCGAGATTATGGAGCAGCAGAAGCGCAAGCACGACTTCTTCAAGCAAAAAGTCAATGAGGGGCAGCTTCGGCAGGAAGTCGACAAAATCGTAGAAGCAAGATTCCGGGAAGTCCTTAAGGAACGGACTGTCAAGGAACTGAAACTGAGCAACCGGAAACGGTTGACCATGGCCGATACGTTTGGTTCTCTCATCGAGAATCCGTTGTTCTTCATTATATCACTTATTCCGGGCTTGCTGATGTACATCCTTATTTTTTTGTACAGCAATCCTTACCTGAAATATATTCTGGAGAGACTCGTGATGACGATCTTCGTTATCTTCGGGGTAGCGGTGCTCGTCTTTACGATTCTCCACTTGTCGCCGTTCAACCCGGCGGCCAACATTCTGGGCGAGACGGCAACGCCGGAACAGATCGCGGCTTTTAACAAAATGCACGGACTGGATCAGGGCTATCTCACCCAGCTGTGGAACAACATTAAAGGCATCGCCTACTTCGATCTCGGCAAATCCTTCTCGGGCAATGAAGAGATTACTTCAAGCATCGCCAGAAAGTTCCCGATTACGCTGACGCTTACGGTCATTTCCCTGATTATCGCGATTGTGATCGCATTGCCGATCGGGATTATCTCGGCTACGAGACCGAATTCGTTTTTTGATTATACGTTTATGTTTATCGCGCTGATCGGGCTGTCCATTCCAAACTTCTGGCAGGGACTGATCTTCATCCTGAATTTCTCGATCAAGCTGCAGTGGCTCCCCGCCACCTTTAACCCTGAGAACTGGTTGTCCATGATCATGCCGGTGATCGTGCTCGGTACCGGACTTACCGCTTCGGTAGCGAGAATGACGCGCTCCTCTACGCTGGAGGTTATAAATGAAGATTACATGATCACGGCCAGAGCGAAGGGGCTCAGCAAGGGCACCATTCTGATGAAGCATGCTGTCCGCAACGCCATCATTCCGATCATTACGGTCATCGGACTTCAGTTCGGCGGAATGCTCGGCGGCTCTGCCGTTACGGAGAAGGTATTCAACATCAGCGGAATCGGCAGCTACATCGTCGATAAACAATTCATCCCTGACATCCCGGCCATTATGGGCGGCGTCGTTTACACCGCCATTACCATATCGCTGGTGAACGTCATCATTGATATCTTGTACGCGTTCTTCGATCCACGGATCAGGTCCAAGATGAAACAATACTAAAGCAGGTGTACTCATGATCAAGAAGCTTCTTTCTAAACAAGAAACCAAACACCAGCTGAAATCCTCACACGAGTACAGTCAAGCCAGCTTCACATGGGTTATTTCTTTGACCTTAACGGTGATCCTGCTTCTGAACAGCTTTGATTTCACTGGGGGAACCATCAAACCGTGGGTGTTCGCCGCCTTTGCGGCATATGCATTGTTCACCATCATTCAGATCATCATTACGCTGTTGATCCGCAGAGATCTTCATAGCCAGGGAGAAATCCGGCGCTCGACAAGGATCCTGGGATACATTCAGCTGCTGAGCATTGTCACAGGAAATCTGTTTACCGTCACGTTCGGTTTCAATCTGATAAAAAAACAGAAGCCTCCTGAATATACAATTGCCGTCTACATGCTGTTAACCCAGCTGTTTGTCATTGCGGTCTCGGCACTGAATCTGTTTAAGCCTTACGTCTCGAATACATTCCTGCCAGCGATGGCCTTGCTTCTGATTATTGCAGTCATTCAGCTGATCGCGCTCATACTCGTTGCCCGATATGTTACAACGAATTCTGCACCTCCCCGGATGGCCTGGCTTGCCTTTCCGCTCATTCTGACTGCGGTGACGGGTAATATTTTTGCCTTGGTGCTCGGCATCAACCTGCTTGCGAAAATACGCAAGAACGGCAATCCGGCGATGACCCGCTGGGGCGACGTGTGGGTGAAGCTTACTGCCAACCAGGCGGCCATGTCCGGACTGTTCTTTGTGATCTTCCTATTCTGTCTGTCGGTAAGCAGTCTGTTTACCTTTGATTACAGCATCGCGATCGATAACAATTACAGTGCCATCCTGCAGCCGCCAAGCCTTGTGTACCCATTCGGTACGGACAACTTCGGCCGGGATTTGTTCTCCCGAATCGTATTCGGTGCCCGAATCTCGCTGATCGTCGGATTTGCCTCTACAGCGATCCCGGTTGTCATCGGCGGTGTTCTCGGTGCCATCTCCGGCTACTATGGCCGCCATACCGACAACATCATCATGCGTTTGCTGGACGTGCTGTACGCCATTCCGGGCATCCTGCTCGCCATTGCGATCATTGCTGCATTCGGAGCCAACACCGTCAACCTCATCCTGGCGCTCAGCGTAGGCGCAATTCCGACTTATGCGAGAACCATGAGGGCGAACGTGCTCCTGGTCTCCACCTTTGAATATGTCGATGCGGCCAGAGCTTTCGGCTCCAGCAATTTCTCGATTATATTCAAGCATATCGTTCCTAACTCGCTTGCACCCATGATTGTCAAATCTACGCTAACCATTGGTGCAGCCGTCATCTCGACGAGCAGCTTGAGTTATCTGGGTCTCGGCGTTGAGCCGCACATCCCGGAATGGGGGAATATCCTGAAGATCGGAAGCACGTATCTTGAGACGCATTCCTACTTGGCCATTTATCCGGGTCTAGCCATCATTGGGCTTGTCCTGTCCTTCAACTTCCTTGGCGACGGACTGCGGGATGCCCTGGATCCTAAACTGGATTAAAACTTTTCGTGCCCTCGGCACACTAACTATCGGTTTCAAAAAATATTTTATATATATACAACTCAGGAGGGTATCACCAATGAAAAAGAGTTCCTTGCTGTTACTGTTTCTCTCGCTAGTTATTGTACTGGCCGGATGCAACGTAACAACCAAAGATGATGCACAGCAAAATCAGCAAGAACCATCGGATACAGCTACAGACACATCCGCTGTTAATATTGAACTGCTTGGCATGAGCTCGAACGAATCCGATGTCAACATCATTCGCGACCAGCTCACGAAGAACGGCTTCAACGTGAAGCTGAATCTGCAGGCGGACTACGGCAGCTTCAAGGCACAGCAGGATGCCGGCAACTACGACATCGCGCTGTCCAGCTGGACTACCGTCACGGGTAACCCTGACTATGCCGTTCGTTCCCTGTTCAAAACCGGCGGCGACTACAGCATCCTGTCCGACGAAGAAGTGGACAAGCTGATCGACCAAGCAGCAACGCAAACGCCTGAAGACGCTGTTGAGACTTACAAACAGCTGGAACAACGTCTTGTAACAGACAAAGCTTATATCGCACCATTGTACATCTCCTTGAAGAGCCAAGCGTTCAACAAGGACGTCCTGGACGAAAATTCCGTCCGTCTCTCGAAATCCCGTTCCCTTCCTTGGGAAGCCGTTGATTTCAAAGACCAATCCAAGCGTGCTTCGCAGCCGCTAATTCTGTCCCAATCGATCTCCGAACTGACTTCTCTTGATCCAATCAAGGGTAATGACGGTTCCATCAACATCATCAACACCAACATGAACGTACGTCTGATCAACCTGACCGATGATGACAAGATCACATCCGAAGGCTCGCTGTCTTATAACCATGCCATTGGCGAAGGCAACTCGGAGTATTACTTCATTCTTAGAGACGACATTAACTTTGCTAAAATCACAAACAAAAAGGCTGAAGATTCCGGCGAGCGCGTAGGCGCTAACGATGTCATCTTCTCCATGAACAGAGCCAAAGACAAAAATTCGGTACCGGATCACCGCACCTACACGCTTCACGAGCATATCAACACGGTTGAAGCTGTAACCGATCTGAGCGCACTGGAGAACACCAAAGTATCCGGTGGCAGCGAAAGCATTAAGGATGCGCTGGAAGCTGGCTTGGATACCAAGATCACTTCCCTCGTTGACGACAAGAATCAAGCAAGCACGAAAGACGGTAAATACCAAGTCATTAAATTGACGACCACTGAGCCGTTCCCGCAAGTGTTGAACTACCTGGCTCACCAATCGGCCGGTATCGTATCGAAGAAACAAGTGGAATCCATCAACACGTATGACGTTGAGAAATTCGATGTGAACAAAGACATCCCTTACGGCGACCAAAACACGGTAACCGAAGGCGACAAATATAACAACACGCTGTATGCCAGCGGTCCTTATATTCTGTCTTCCAAAAATGACTATGAAGCGACCTTCTTCAAAAACCCTGGCTACATGAAGGGCACCGAGCACGAACCGAAAATCGAGCAAGTGAAGGTGCGCTTTATCAAGGATGCAGACAGCACGCTTTCCGCACTGCGCAGCGGCGAGATTCACTTGTACTACGGCGTGCCTGAAACGAAATACGATGTGGTTAAAGGCGACAGCAAGCTGAAGCTGCAAACGATCGAAAGCAACGCCGTATCCTACTTGCTGTTCAACACGAAGAACCGTGATGTGGCAACAAGCGATGATCTGAGAAGAGCCGTGCTCTACTCCATCAACCAGGATGAAATTTTGACTTACTACAACAATAACAAAATCAAAGCCTACTCCACCGTCAGCCCAATCGTAAAAACCGGCAACGAGCTGGTGGCCGATCCGGCGAAGGTGAAGGAATTCTTGAGCGCATATAAAGCGAGCAAGTAAAAAAGAGGACGACATTAGCGAAAAGCTGATGTCGTCTTTTTTGATGCGAGGTTTATATGCGCCACTTAACCTCTGGCTCCCATATAGCATCGCAATGGGAGTAAGGAATTCTTTTGCATCGCTCCGGCTGTTTCTTGCATCGCTCCGCATGCGATGATTCTTCCGATCTCTGTTGCCCCCAGATTTCATGAATGAATGGGCCAGTGTAGAAATCCGGGTGCGGTTTACGCTTACGATGCAGCTTTCTTTCAGAAAGCTTTCGGGAGACCGCTATCGCTTCTCCAGAATCATTCCGCCTTCTCCGCTGGAGCAGTACCTTTAAGTAGGACATTACGTTGTAGGCCTTTGCTTCGATGCGCTTCACATAAACCATGGACGAATGATTCGCCACGCGGCAGCTAATCTCGTCCCTTTTTTATCTACGCTTGATATCGTCCACAAGCTCGGGCAAGCCCTTGCCGAAGTAGTGATCGTCACCCTCGTATGTTCGGGTGACGGCTTGGGGCAGCTGCTTCGCGTAGTGCTGGGCATGCGCGAAAGGTACTACTGGATCGTGACGGCTGTGGTATAGAATTAACTTTGATATGTGCGGTAGCTTGGCTGCAAATGACTTGGATAACGTATACTCTTCATGCTGCCAATTCTCGTCCTTGCCCCAATAGGGGGCTGCGACCAAGAACAGTCCAGAGATGGTTCGCTTGCAGCCTTCTTCCGAGAGATATTTCAGTAGCACCGAGCCGCCTAGGGAATGGCCTATGAGGAAAAGCTCCTCATCCAGTTCCTCGATTTCACTAGCTATCTGCGCTTTCCACAGAGCACAATCCAGATTCTCGGGCATGCCTGGGAATATAACATGATAAGCTTCACCGAGCTGTTCTTGTAGATGGGCGATCAAGCCGCTGCTGCCTTGGTGATTACCTTGCGGGCCTGCACTATGGATGAACAAAACTTGTTTTTTCATGTTCAGCCTCCTTCCCGATCTTTGCTTATGGGGTATGAGCATGTCCAACAGGATGTGTTCCAACCTAAAATAACTGATAGCAGCGTGCCGGACTTCTTTTCGTTTGCTGACATCCGACCTGTATCACAACCCATGGCATACCCTTTATCACATAACGGTATCCAGATCGAGGTGTCGACCCCCGTGATCACCCGCTTATGATTAAGCCAACAAAGAAATGGTTAGCATCAAATTCATGGGTCCACTAAAGACAAACAAGCCGCCCCTTCACCAGAATCGGTTGAAGGGGCGGCTCTTTTTAGCGGATCTATTATGGTCTCTTTTTTATATCGCCAGCACCATCCCCGGGTCAATGCAATCAGCCATGGACCGAACCTCGACCTGACCTGGCTTGCCCGGTACGAATGCCTGCTCTCCGTTATTTCGGCAGCTGAAGGAAACCGCCATCGGAATGCCCGGTATCAAGTCGAAGAAGTTATCGCTGTAGAAGCCTTCCGCTTCCGATGACAGCCATACGTGGCGGGCAAGCACGTTGCTCTCCAGCACAAACGTGGTGCCGTTGCTTCCCTCGACCTCTTTCACTTGGATGGTCGGGCTATGCAGACGAAGTTGTTTGTCATTCACGAAATAGAATGTTTTGCTGTCCACCTCGTCTCCGTCCTTAAGCAATTGCGCCAACAGCACGACCTCGGCTGGATCATGTCCACGAAGCAGTTCCTCGTTCACAGCTCGGAACACAACGAGCGACGCTTGCTCTTCCGCACGGATCGATTGCTCCGATACATAGAGCTCTTTGCCGTTAAAATCGAATAACTGAACCTTAAGAGTCCCTTGGACCTCTTCTGAAATGTCAGATACAAGATGGACCAGAATGTCGGAGTCCTTGGACTCGATCGACAGACTCACATCCCGGAAACTGCGCTTGGCAACATATTGCAGCGCCTTCCATCTGCCGAGATAATCCATGCCCGCCCACGAAGCGACTGGCCAGCAGTCATTCATCTGCCAGTACAATGTACCCATGCAGTACGGTTTGTTGCGGCGATGGGCTTCAATCGCCATCTTCATTGCTTCGGCCTGCTGAATCTGGCTCATATGCAGGAAAGCTTCAAAATCCTTCGGCTCGTTATAATATTGATCCATATAAGTCTTGATCAAGCGATTGCCGGCACCGTTCTTCTGGTGCGCCAGCATAACCGTTGACTCCAGCTCCATATCGCCGTCTTCGGCGTAGGTACGGACCGTCTTCGGTTCCGGGAAGGACTGGAATCCGTATTCACTCATGAACCGGCCGACATAAACATTGTAGTTATCAAACGGCTCCGTATTATGCCATACGCCCCAGTAATGAATATCTCCGCTCGTTGTGGACGGATTGGCATGCTGCTCCTTGTCATGGCTGAGCGATACCAGCGGGGATGAAGGCCAATACTCCGCGCCCGGTGCATAACCGGTTACTGCCTCAGGCAGAATTTCGTGGAATACCTTTTCGTAGTCGCTCCAGATCTTCTCGCGGAGTTCCTCGGTATAGTCCTGCTTCCAGCCCCAGCCGCCCTTCTCTTCATAATGCGCCCATGCAGAATCAATCTCGTTGTTGCCGCACCAGAGCACGATGCTCGGATGATTCCGCAGACGGACCAGGTTCTCCTCCGCTTCCAGCCGTACGTTCTCCAGAAACGGCTCGTCGCCTGGATACATGCTGCAAGCGAACATGAAATCCTGCCATACCATGATTCCATATTCATCACACAGATCGTAGAATACGTCCTCTTCATAAATACCGCCGCCCCATACGCGCAGCATGTTCATGTTGGACTCCGCTGCGGACGCGATTTCATGACGGTAACGGTCTGCCGTCACTTCCGTTATGAAGCTGTCATTCGGGATATGGTTTGCCCCCTTGGCAAACACAGGCTTGCCGTTAAGCTCGATGTAAAAAGAAGTGCCGCGGCTATCCTGTTCCCGTACCAGCTTGACGGTGCGCAGGCCGGTTCTAACCTCTTTCCCTGCAACGATCCGTTCCGCTTCCACCAGCTCGGCATGGAACGAATACAGATGAGCCTCGCCCAGGCCGCGGCACCACCACAGCTTCGGCTCCGCAATCGCAAGATTTAATTCAACCGAGTGACGGCCTTCTTCAAGCTGTACCTGCTGTTCCCATACCTGACTGCCTGCGGTTACGCGCAGCACCCCTTGCCAAGGTTGCCCCGCTTCGATTGCAGCTACTGCGGTAACTCTAGCCATGTCAGCCGTAACCTCATCCTGACGGATGAACAAGTCATCGATTCGCACCTCGGACCAAGCCTCAATCCGGGCTTCCCGCCAGATTCCGCTGGTCACAAACCGCGGTCCCCAATCCCAGCCATAATGATAAGGCGCTTTACGGGAAAATATGCTCAGTTTCTGATCGCCCAGGCCTCCAAGCTCAGACTGGTCATTCGTAGCCGGCAGCGGATATCCGAGCTTCGCAAGCTTCGGCAGATCCTCCTGGATAGGGGAACGGAAGCGAATGTTAATCACGTTGCCGGAAATCTTTAGCTGCGATTTCACATCGATCCGCCATGAACGGAACATATTATCCGCGGAAAGCACCTTCGTCCCGTTGACGAATACGTCCGCGTAGGTATCCAGGCCGTCAAATACGAGTTCAATGCGGGATTGGGCGCTCAACTTCGGATCCAGGTCAAATGTCGTCTCATACTCCCAATCCTTCTTGTCGATCCACTGTAGGTCATGCTCATTCGTTCCGTAGAAGGGATCCGGGATTTTGCCATTTTTCAGCAGGTCCGTGTGTACGCAGCCCGGCACCTGTGCCGGAAGCCACTCGGATTCGTCGCACGCTTTGAATTTCCATTGGTTTAAGGTCATAACGTTATGATTCATGATGTAGTCTCTCCATCTCTATATATTTATTTGATGCGGATCGGGTCATATTCCATACAGATATGGCTTCTCCGCGCATCAGCTTGTTCTCCACTCTAGCTCTACAGTCGTTACTTGCGTCTTATGCCTGCATCCCTGTCAGATACAAGGCCGCTCAGCCTTTCAGATCCGGAAGCTCATCCAGCGTGACCGTAAACGGATGATGATAGGTTCGGATCAGCTGCTGCTCGTCCGTATACTCTTCTGAATACCTCCGTTCATTTCCTTCTTCTGTGAACACGAAGTTTCCATACCACGTGCAATTCCATGCCCACGGGCATCCGTCCTCCAGCATGAGATCGGGGTCGGGAATGACGCCGTTCTCGGTCAGCGCAATGATTTTTGCCGTATCCGTATACGATAAAGCCGTGCGGAACCGCTCAGATTGCGAACCGTAATCCCGGGCAGGCGGGTAAATGTCCTCTCCGAGGATATCGACGTAGGAATCGCCCGGATACCAATCCCTGTGCTGCCCGTTCCATACCCAGATGAGGTTGTTCAATTCGTGGTGATGCGTCATGCGTTCGTACATCAGCTTCCAGAGCGCGATGCAAGGCTCGGGGCCTTTGGCCCCCCACCAGAACCAGCCTCCCGAAGCCTCGTGCAGTGGTCTCCACAGCACCGGGATGCCGGCATCCTGCAGACGCTTAAGTTCGATTGCAATAGCATCGATATCCCGGATGATAAGGCCGTACTCTTCCGATGAAGGCTCCGCCATCGCCTGTGCGATATCAAAGGTTGTCGCATTGGTGTAAAAGCCTCTGCCCCAGGTCCGATCCGGCGGCAAATCCACCAAATCCTTCGGGGCGTTCCAGTGCCAGCAGAAGGTCACGATCCCGCCGCGATTCCACCACTTCATCGCCAGATCCGTGTCCTGACACTCGGCTCCGCGCTCCACCCGTGAAGGCGAGTAATTCATGAAATCGAATCCGCCGACGGCAGGGTATTTCCCCGTGACCTCGTGGATCATGTCGAACTCCGGCGTGGATACAACGCCAATCTGCTGCCCTGTCAGCATCCGTTTGCCATAGATGCTGCACAAATACTCCATTAGCCGTTTGGCTTGATCGGAAGCGGCCGGGTTGATCAGGTCCGGCTGGACCTCAAAGCGGGTGCTGCTTGCTTTTGTCATGCGATTCACTCCTGTCCTGTAAGTTCTTATTAGGTGAAGGTTGCCGCCCGCAACAAAGCACAAGACTTATCCCTCGACACGGCACCTATCCAGTAACCCGACATCCATCCTGAAAACACGGCAACTATCCCGCAACACGACATTCATCCTGTGACATGACCCTTCCTCCAATACGGCATCTATCCTGCGAGATGATATCGATCCTTCGGCGATGCACCTGTCCTGCAGCAGCCTTTACCCGACAACCCCGGTACGCTCCACGCTCTCCACAAAGTGGCGCTGCACGAACAAATACAGTCCAATAAGAGGTAGAATGGCCAGCAATATCCCCGTATCTACCACGAGTGCCACGTAGTTCGGATCGGCTTTGGCCGATGAACCGAGTCCCATCAGCGCCGGGAGAAACTGGTTCGCGTCCGCGGGCAGGGAAGCGATCTTCAGCGGCATCAGCGACTGCTCACTCATAAAGAGCGAAGTATAGAAGGTGTCATTATACTGCCAGACGAACGAGAACAGGGTCACCGTAATAAGCGGCGGAATCGCATTGGGAAGCATGATCGCAAAAAACGTCTTAATCCCGCCTGCACCGTCAATCAGCGCGGCTTCCTCAATCTCCTTCGGGAGCCCCCGGAAAAATTGACGGAAGATATAAATGAACAGTCCGGCTTTAAGCCCGGTGGCCGTAGCCGAAGTAATAATCGAGGGCCAGTAGCTGTTCAGCAGGTTAACACCTTCTTTTCCGGTAAACAAATGAACCAGCCCCAGAATATCAAAGCTGCGAAAATGCAAATACATCGGTACCATCAGCGTGCTCATCGGAATCAAGATCGTCAGCACGACTAGGCCGAACAGCAGGTTGCTTCCTGGAAAGGTGAACCGGGCAAAGCCATATCCGGCAAGCGCGGTCGACATCGTGGTCAGCAGCATCGTGATGAATACGTAAATCATCGTGTTCAGCAGCAGCGGCCAATAATCCAGCAGGTCGAGCACGAGCTTGAAGTTATCCAATGTGAAATGCACCGGAATCATATAAATCGTTGGATTATAAATATCCTGTTTGTCTTTAAACGCCACAGAGAACTTGGAGATGATCGGATAGATGATGATGAATGTAATGCCGATGATCAGCAGGTAGCGGAACACCGCCCACAGAATAGGCAGCGCCTTGTTCTTGAACCGGTTCATTCGTTCCTGAGCCGTTTCGTCCGAGCGATCCCGAATCGATGCCATACGGACCTCCTTTTTTCCTGTACCCGTCAGGAATCTCTTAGCCATTAGTTTTGATAAAAGGTTTTCCTTGAAACGATGATCCCCATAATAATCAGCAGCAAGCTGATAACGATGGTATACAGCCAAGCCATCGCGGCACTGAGCCCGAAATTCTGCGTTTTGAAAGCCGTCTCGTATATCGTTCGGGTCACGGTGCTGTCCGCGAACGAATCGATGATGGTATAAATCATGTTTGTCAGGATGAGCGGACTGACCATCGGAAAGGTGATTTTCCAGAACGATTCATAAGCGGTAGCCCCTTCGATCTTCGCGACCTCGTACATTGAACCCGGGACGGCCTGCAAAGCGGCAAGAAAGATCAGAATCTGAACACCCGAGCTGCTGATAATATCGTAGATCCTCATGACCGCCCCGATAATATACTCGGTTACGGTAAGGGGAAATCCGGCCTCGGATAAAATGCGCACCATCGACAGCACATTGAATTGCCCCGAAGCTTGCCCGAGCTCCTCGGCCACCGTAGCATTTCCGACCAGATTAATCAGACCGGAAGTTTCCGCTGCGGAAATTGCGCCTGACGCCAGGATGACCGGCAGGAAGAATATCGCCCTTGCTAGGGCTCTCCCCCTGAACTTCTGATTCAGCAGAATGGCGGAGAACAAACTGAAGAACAAGATCAGCGGAACGTCCACCACCATGCCCAGTATCGATTCCGTCAAGATCCGGTTGAAATTCGCGTCCACGAACAGCGCCGTGTTGAAATTGCTCCATCCAACCGACTCCAGTTCATAGCCTGTGGGGGAAATGTTCAATTTACTGAAGCTGAACAGGATGGACTGGAGCAAAGGTCCGGCAAACAAAAAGATGAAACCGATCAGCCATGGTGCGATGAAAAGGAGACCGAGCATGGATCTTTTCTGAGTCAGGGACAATCTCATTTTCATGCCCGGCCACCCCCTACAGCATAATTTTGCGGCTCCACAAGGACCCCGTTAACATCGACGGCTTGATCGGTATAATTGATCAGAATCGACGTGCCGTTCTCGTACCTCACTTCGACCACGCCGCTTTCATGCCGCTTATGCTCCACCATCCGCTGCGTCCGGAGCGGCGCCAGCACCTCATTCAGCTCCTTGTACAAGGAAACCGCTTCTTCGAACCAATCCTTGTAATGGGTGGAGTACATGTCATCAAAACGCGTGTACTTCAGCTTCGAGCTTTGTTCATATGACCACAGGAAGTGCGGAGCTGATCCGAATTCCAGTGACTGCAGAAGCTGCTTGCGTAAATTTTGCTCATTCAGGTTATTGACTGCTGCCCCCGCATAATCCAGGTATCCGTGAATGACCATTTGATAAAAGGGGACTTCCTCATCCGTCAGCCCGAATCCGCTGCTCGACGTCGGTGCATCGATCACGTGGCTGGCATAAGCCCAGCTGTATGCATTAGCGCCGGAAATCATCGTATCCGGATAGACCTCATGCAGCTTCTGCAGCTGATCGGTCACGATAAGCTTCGCGGTTTCACGGAACACCACCCGCTGCACCCGGTAATCCGAGCTCAGAACATCGCCCAGGTCCCGCAATGACACAGCCCCGATGCCAAAACGTTCATATTGCCCCGCGAATCGGTCCACGTAATAGGGAAGCTTCGCCGGCGACATGAGATTGTACGTACCGTAATAAGAATCCATCCGGTTCATGTTCCGGTCATACGGATGCAGCGCTGCCGTTTCCCTGGTCACGAAACGGGATGCATCGGATGACGGAGTGAACGCCCCATCGTCATGGTAGACGTGCTGAAAGGCAACATCCGGATACAGTCCGCCGCCGGAATCCTTCAATTGCTGGGATAGGGCCTTCAGCTCCGCTGTGCTTCCAACCACGCGATCGGCCTTTACCTTCACCGGGGTTTTGTGATGGACGCCTTTGCCGAACCAGCCGAGGTAACGCATTCGGAGATTGGCGATGCCCTCGCCATTCAGAAGAGCGGCGATCTCCCCTGCCTGCTCGAAGGTGGTCATCGAGACGACGGCATCATAAGGTACGCCCAGAAAAGATCTCCGTTTATCCACGCTGCCCAGCATATCCAGATAGAACGGGATCCCCTCGTCTTCTTCCAGTGGAGTCAGCTGGTTATCCTCCACGAGCGTTTGCTGATACAAGCGCGCCATGCCCGAGTAGCTGGCCTCATCACCCGACAGGAAGCTGTATCTAACCGCCAGATTGCCGCTGTAGAGCTTGTCATTCAGCAGCTGAATCTCCTGCACCGTACTGCCGGTGTAAAGCTCCAGCATATCCTCGCCGCGCACGGCAAAGCTGCTGAATGCATGATTGTACGAGTTCTGCTTCCCTGCGATGTCAGCGGACACGCTCGCGATGGCGTCGCCTTCTTCAATCACGGCAAACCAGCCGCGATCACCGCTCTTCATACCGAACACGGGCATCCGCGCCTGCTCCGCCACCTGCCCGCGGCTGCCGCTGTTATTATTCGGATCGGTGCCGTATATCCGCTGCACGTACTGCTCTTCCTTCACTTTGCCGTTATTCAGCTTAATGAGACTGCCGCTGCCGTCCGGGACCAGCATATATCCCTGTTCCTGCGAGCCGGCCGCGCCGAAATAACGAAGCAGCTCCACGCTGCGCAGACGGTGGCTCTCGCTTTCCGTTACCTGGTCAAGCGGAATTGAAACGACCAGCGAATCCTCCTCCAGCCGGTATTCGAGCGGAATCTTGAACTGCGGTTTCGAAGAGGCACTTGCGGCGGCTCCTCCGCCCGCTTCGTTATCAAAGGCAAGATCCTCCGCGGTGTAGCCGGCCTGCTCGAACGCCCCCAGCATTTTTTTCAGCACCAGCTCTTTCTTGATCTGGTCATCCAATCGCTCCAGCATCGCCGGATTATCCTTCATGGGGTAATACCGGGCCTGCACATATCTCGCCAGCGACTCATCCAGCTTGCTGATCACCTTCTCCTGCAATCGGTCCTGTGAGATGTATTTCGGCAAGGCGTCGATTCCGAGCGACACATCACCAAGCGTATACGTGACGCGAATTCCGTTGTCCAAGCTTTCCACCGTGTAGTTCCCGTTCATCACACTCCACGTATAGTTCGGATAGGTCTCAAGCGTGCCGATCGCATCCCGGAACGTCAGCGTCAATTGCGAAGACAGCACTTCCTTCTCAAACGGCGAGGCAATTCCATCCTCCATGCGGTCTGACGGATTGCTGTACCATATCGTATCGCTCCGTTTATCCCGTACCGCCACCTCGGTCGTTTCCGGATGATAATACAGAGCAAGCGCCGCCGTCTCCGCTACCAGATCCATACCGGCTACGCCGTCTGTCGAGTCGTTCAGAAGGGTCAGCTCACCGCCCGGCGTCGACTCGGCTGCCGCGATTCGGTAAGCCGCCACGTCAACTGCCGGTGCTCCCCGATTCACGTAGATCAGAAAGCCCGCAGCCATGCACGTTATAACGGTACATGCAAGCACCGTGTACAGCCATTTTCTTTTTTTCACGGCCCACGGCCTCCTCTATTGCCTGAATAGGATCTCTCGGTAAACGTTGACAACGAACGTGTAAATCTGCTGCATCATGCTCAGCACGAGCGTGCCCAGAAATACGATGATGCCCATTACGATCAGGGTCAGAAACATCGTGACGACCGTTTTGCCGGCCGAGTACTGATGAACCGTCATCGTGCCGACAAAGAGCAGCCCGATAAACCAAATCGCCGCAACCGTCGTAAACAGATAGTAGAACACGGTCTCTTCCTGCACCATAAACCTGCTCGCCAGCGTCAAGGGCGGATAAATCAGCACCATCGGAATCAGGGCATACGCACTGGCCATCACGATTTCTTTAAACTTCCCTTCCCCGCCCATGAGCGTGGTGACCGACCAGTTGGAGACGCACCACAGAAAGAACGGGAGCACGATAAAGATCAGTTCGTCGATGCTGCTCAGCGTCCGCGGATCATTGTAATTGACCAGAAATCCCGCATATTGCCGCTGCAAAATCATGGCCATGACCACAAGCACCAATACGACATAAGCAACCCCGAGACGACCTCTATTCTCGTACTTTAGATCCCAATATCCGTCGAAGGGGTGAACAATCAAATGAAGGGGGAATTTAAGATAATCCTGTTTCATGCTTCCCTTCCCTCCTCTGCTTTCGGTATCTCACCGTTCTATAGACCGCATAGAGCAGCACAACGCTGGTCCCAACCGATAAAATGGTGCCGAAATGCTCCTTCATGACCTCTCTGCGGTAGCGTTTATAAGCAACGGAATAATTTTTGCGGTCCATGCCTAACTCAAAATATCGAAGGGCTTCCTTGTTCTCCCCCTTCATGAGCTTCGCTTTCCCTATACCGATATAAGCGATGTCATAGTTGGCATTGAGCTGAAGCACGCGTTCCCAGTACCTTTCCGCCTCCGCGTCTTCCCCGCGATAATGGTGGCGCACGGCAAGGTTAACCTGTTTCCCGAACTCGGTTGGCTCGAACACGACAATGCTTGCCTTTCCCCGGTCCAGCACAAGCTGACGGTCTCCAAGCTGTTCAATCGCCGCCGGCGTCTTAAACACGCCCAGCTGATTCCCGATGCCGCCGTAGACATACAGCAGGTTTCCGGACTCATCATAGGTGAATACGCGTCCCTGAGTAGAGTCGAGCGCGCTGTAAATCCCGTCGCCAAGCACTTTAATATCAACGAACTTGGAGGGACCTACCGTTCTCCGATAATAAATATCCCCGGCAACCGGAAAGTAGCCAAAGCGTTTCAGCACATCCTCACCTGACGGATTAAGGCGTTTAATCGGCTCCTTGGACCCGACATCAATATTCGTGGCGTAAACGAATCCTTTGGCGTCGATATCCAGATTGGAGAATTCGGTCGGGATGAACAGTCTCATCTGGGCTTTTTGGGCACTCGTTGATACCAGTCGCCAGAAATAATCGCCATAATCGCGTTTTACCTTAATCGTTCCGACGTAACCGAGAAAGGTACCGTTCTCCTCAAACTGCATAATGCCTTCATAAATACCCCGGGCGACAACGAATACCCGCTTGGCTTCATCCACCGTTACTTTCAGCGGGATGAATTGAAAGCCTTGAGGCAGCACATCCGATTCCGGCTGCTCAATGATCCGGACAAGCGCGCCTTCCGCCGTTAATATGACAACCCGCTGATGGTCGGTATCAGCAACATAGATGTTCTCGTCCCCGTCAATGAAGATGCCGGAAGGATTGGCAAAGCCGTCCTCTTTCCCTTCATTCATAAAGGCATCAATGACGCGAACGACATTCCACGCTTCATCGAGGCATACAATCCGTTTATTGCCGCTGTCCAGCACGTAGATGTTCCCCGCCTCTGACACATGCATATCGCTGGGCTCCAAAAACTCCCCGATACCCAGATCTTTCCCCGTCACGGAGCGTACCGGCAGATAGGCTGCAGGCACGGCAACCGTTTCCTCCCAATAATTGTAGATATAGCTCTCATACGGAGCACTGGCGGATGCACTCCCCGGCATCAAGCCGGTTAGCAGCAGGGAGGCCGCCGCGAGCGATAGCAACCATTTTTTCGCTGACATGTGATCCCCCCTAATCCTTCATCCCGGATGTGGCCATCGTCTCGATAATCCGGCTCTGCGAGAACAGAAAGAGCACAATCGGCACACTCATCAGGATGACTGCCACGGCCGCGCCTGCGCCGGCCCGGGATATACCGCCCAGAATGATCTGATTGGACGCATAGTGCAGGGTCTTGAGCTGCTCGCTGTAAATAAAGCCGTTGCCATCGGTCCCCCATAGGATCTGGAACAGCAAAATAATCAAGGTAAGCCACGCCGGCTTCACGTTAGGCATCACGATGGACCAGAAGATCCGGTATTCGCTGGCTCCGTCGATCTTGGCCGCTTCAAGCAGGGCATCCGGTATCTGCTCCATGAACTGCTTCATCAGGTATAGGCCGAGCGAATAACCGAATGCCGGTATAATTACCGCCCAGTAGGTGTCGATCAGTCCCAGCCACGACAGGATCATATAGTTCGGCGTCGCCGTCACGACCGGCGTGAACATCAGAGACAACACCACGATTTGGAACAGAAAAACCTTGCCCGGAAACTTGTGCTTGGCCAGCGGATATGCCGCAGCGGAGGCAAAGATTACGTGCCCGACAATGCCAACGCCGGTAATGAATACCGTATTGAAGATATACCGCGAGAACGGCACCCAGGACTGACCGAGCAGGTTGATCAAATCGGAAAAATTATTCCACGTGGGATTGCGGACAAACAACGTGGGCGGGAACAAGAAAATCTCGTCCAGCGGCTTGAAGGCATTGTTGATGGCATACACCAAGGGCAGCGCCATGAAAGCGCCGAACACCGCCAGCAGCGCAAACAGGGAGAAGGTGCCCATGAAGGAGCGGTTTACCCGTTTGCTGCGCCCTTTAAGACTTACGTTCAGCAGGCGGCTGCCCCGTTTTTTTGGAAGTTCGTATGTAACCCTCATGCGTCTACTCACCTACCTTGCGCAGCAATTTTTGGACGATCAGGTTGGTTCCCACCATCAGAATGAACAGCACGGTCGCAATCGCCGAAGCAAAACCCATCTCGAAACGAGTCGTGCCAAAATCGATGAGATGCGTTACGATCGTTTCCGCCGCATAATTCACACTCGGGAAACCGGCAAGCGCAATTGATACGTCGGCCACGGCAAACGATGTCGTAAGCTGAATGACCGCGCCGAACATGAGCTGCGGCCGCATCGAAGGCAGCGTAATGTACCACAGCTCCTGCCAACGGTTGCGGACCCCGTCCACGGCACCGGCTTCGTAGAGCGTTTTATCAACGGTTTGAAGTCCGGCGATGAAAGCCAGGAAGCCGGTTCCGAGGCTGAGCCACAGCTGGACCAAAATGATGATCGGCATAATCAACGCTTCGGTCTTCAGCCATTGGATTGGCTCCAGGATGATGCCTAGCTTAATCAGCATGCCGTTCGCTATGCCGTATCGGTCGCCCGAAAAGATCATCAGCCAGATGAAGTAAATGTTCCCGGAGATCGAAGGCGCATAGAAGATCAGAGTCATGAACGCCCGCAGCCGCGGACCCAGCTCATTGATGACCCACGCAAACAGGAAACAGGCCAAATAGCTGATGGGTCCTGTGATGGCGGCGAAGAGAAGAGTATTCTTCAGCGCAACCAGAAAGATATCGTCTTCCAGGAACAAACGCGTGTAATTATCCCAACCGACAAACCGCGGAAATTCCAGCATGTTGAAGTACGTAAAGCTGAGAATCATGGAAATAACGACCGGAAAAACGGTAAACAGCGTGAACAGGATCATATAAGGCGCAAGCAATATATAGGAATGCTTGCTGGCCTTGATCTCCGCCAGCTTCCGCTTCCACCATGATTGCGGCTTCACCGGGTGAACAGCGGCAGAGATCGTAACCTCAGGATCCTGAAGGCTGACATTATGCAATTTGGATTCCCCCTATCCCTGCGGCTCGCCGAATTCTTCTTGCTTGGTCCGGATTTCGTCGTGAATATACTGCACGGAATCCATCAAGGCCTCCCGCGGCTCGATGCCGCTGATCACCGCTCGGTAGAAGGCATTAAACAGATGCCTGCCCGTCGAATAGCCGCCTGGCACCTCCGGAATTCCCTGCACCCATTCAAATTGCGATTTCAAATTCTCATAATCGGCAACGGGCCACGGCAGACTGTCAAGCGCCTTAATATTCGCGGTCGGATAGCGTGCCGCTGCGCCCATCAGGCCTTCCATCTCGCGGCCGAAGTTGGTCTGCGTTGCATCGCTGGTCCACCATTTCAGGAACTCCCAGGCCGCGTCCTTATCCTTGGCATCATCCAGCATCAGCACGGCACTGCCACCGCTTGGAACGGTGCGATCAATCGTGCCGTCCGCCTGAACGGTTCCCGGAACGGGCGCAAAGCCCCATACGCCACGAATTTCCGGCGCGAACACCGACAGCTGGTTATAGGTGGTGTAGTCGGAAATGCCGATCGGCATTTGTCCTGTACGGAACCGGTTCGCAAAATCATACTCCCGCTCCAGCTTGTAATCCGTGTAGTATTCCGTCCATTGTTTAAAGGCTTCCAGCCCTATCTTGGAATCCAGATCCGATTCCTGATTGTTGTTGCGGTAGAATTGCCCGCCGGATTGCATCAGGAGCGCCGCATACAAGGAATTCGGCGGCAGTGTAGTCCACTGATCCGGTGCCTGCGCCACAACGGGAAGACCGAATTGCATATGATTTTTGTTCAATACGGCAAGCAGGCTGGCTACATCGTCCCAGGTCTTCGGAACTTCAAGTCCAAGCTCCTCCAGCACATCCTTCCGGTAGAACATCATATTGAAGGTTTGCGTCTCGGGCAGCGCATACACGCCGTCCAGGTATCGGTAAGGCACCAAGGCGCTGTCCCTGAATCGGTCCGCTACCGAATCGAAATCATGGAAATGCGTCAGGTCTGCTGCCGCGTTCCGCATGGCAAAGTTCACCGGCAGATCATTACCGATCTGCATCGCGACCTCAGGTCCCTGTCCCGACAAAGTTGCGGGGAGCAGCGTCCCCATGTTGACCAGCTTCAGATTGACGTTAATGCCGGTCTCCGGCGTAAAGGTCTCGTCAATCATCGCCTTGATGGTATTGGCCTGATCGCGACCGCTGCCGATCCATACCGTGATCGAACGTTGATTCTTCGCATCCGCGACATTACCGATATTGTTGTAATCGATGAAGAAGGAGCTGAAGAACGTCGACACCTCATGCTTCACCTTATCACCGGCACCCATCCCGCTCTTGGGCAGCTTGACATCGGCCGAGGCAACATAGAGGGCATCGATCTCGAGCGGCTGCTCCCTAGCCTGCTGCAGCCATGTTCCAAGTCCGCCGGTATTCGTCTTGTAAGCCTCCAGCCTGCGCGGAATCGTATCCGGCTTCGCGATCATCTCATCCAGCTGAAGCGCCATGGTCTTTAGCAGCGCCTCCTGATCGCCGGATTGTCCCGACAGTTCAACCAATCTGGCCGCGATGACTTTCAGTCTGTCGCTTTCGAATCGGAAGATTTCCAGCAGCTCCGGTATCCGCTGCTCCACGCGGTAATCGCGGAATTCATCCGGACTCGTGCCAGTGATCATCAAAATTTTGCGGTACATGGCATTCAGGTTCAGCAGACTGTCCTCCACCTCTTGAATGAGCGGAGCGAATTCACCAAGACTCGCCTCGAGGCGTAACACATGCTTACCTTGCTCCAACCGGAACAGATAGGGTTCATCGCCTCCAAGCACGTCCATGCGATATCCGTTCTTAAATTGGAACGGAACGTGGTTCATTTCTTCAAACGGAACCTTCCCGTCGATCGTCAGCCTTCTCGTCGTGTACATGCCCCGCACAAAATTTTGCTGCGATTTAAATGCAATCTTGTAGAGCCCGCTCTCGGGTACATCCAGCTCCCATTCGATCCACTGCCCGGGAAGCCGCCAGTTCAAACCGCCAATGGTATTGATTCGGATCTTTGAGGCGCTGTAGGGACTGACGCTCGGACTCGAACGCTCGCTTAGCGGATACAAGGTCGGTGATGATTTGGCGACTGCGTCTTCACCCTGAATCGTAAGTAAAGTTCCTTCGGTTATTCGAGCACCTTCAGCCTCATACTGTTGATGCAGCTCGGCGTACGTCAGCGGGCGCTCCTGCTTGAAAAGCTTCAGCTCCCCGATCACCATCGGCTCCCTTGCTGCTGTAAGAGACACGGTATGCTCTCCTTTTTCAAAGTAAAAAAGAAACGGCTCCGTGATATATCCGTCCGCATCCTTCAGCACTGCCTCGACCCAGACCGGACGTTCGATTTGCTTCGGTCTCAGGTCATTGCCCTGGTTATCCTGATCGATGCCGTCCTTGGCGTTATCCCAGATCCGATCGAATTGCAAATAGCCAGCCTCTTGGAAGGGAAGCTTCCCGTCGATGCGGATGGAGCGCTCAATAGAGGAGCTCTTTCCTTCCACTGGATAATAGAGCAGAGACAGATTGTACATTCCCTCTTCCTCTACATGAACCTTCCATTCCACCTCCCCCTTCTCCCCCGTAAAAAGCGAGGTTCCAGGATGACCCTCATAGGCTTCCAGTCTGCGGAATTCCCCGCCGTCGGCACGACTGTATTCCGCCGCAGGAATCGTGATTACACGATCAGGTCGACTCTTTCCGTCATGATCCGACAAATACTGGGCATACGAAATGCTTTTTCCCTGCTGCGTGCTGAGTTTGACCAGCGATGCGGGACGTTCCAATGAAAGCTCTGTCCGGCTGTCTTCCGCCTTGATGCCGGATCCGGGTTCACTTCCCCCTCTATTAAAAAACAGAATCAAAGCGGCCATGACCGCCAAAAGAATCAATAGTCGATTCATCCATTTTTTTAGCTGCACATGAAGTGTCAATGTTCATCCCCCTGTTCAGGAGAAGGGGGCGCGACTTTAAGCTTTAACGCCCCCGTCCATCTTATTTGCCCATTTTATCGACAGCAGCCTGCGCCTGTTGTTTATATTTCTCGGCCGTAGCGGTTACCGATTGATTGTTCACGATAATATCCTCAATGAAAGCCCCAGTAGGGTAATCCGTGTAAGCTTCGTCGACCGTGATGACACCGGTTCCGGCAATATGCTCGCGAATCATGTCGATGTCTTCCTGATTGGTATAGATGCTCTCCAGGTAATCCTGACCCGGATATTCCTCTGTTGGCGGTATATCGAACGTCTCTTCATAAATTTGATAGACGATGGCCGGATCTTTCACGCCCTTTGGAATGAACTTCGCGGATGCGGCGGTATTGGCATACGTTGTTTCCGGCGAGCCTTGCGGACCGCTAGGAATCGGAACCACCCCGACCTCGAACGTAATGTCGCCGAGCATCCATTCCGCTGCCGTAAACATGGCTACATCACCGTCTTTAAAGGTGTTTGTTTCTTCCCAGTTCGTTTTGTTGCCGCTCTTGACTTTAACCACTTTCTCCACGTTGTAGAGGCGGTTCACAAATTCGGCAGCTTCCAATGTTTTCGGATCGGACAAACCTTCTTTGCCATTGGAATCATCAACGATTTTGCCCCCGTTAGCGGCGGTGAAATGTTTAACGGCATCAATTGCCCAACCGGAGAAGCCCCATACGTCGGTTTTCCCGTCGTTATTCGTATCCTTGGTTGCCTGCTTGGCAATCTCCATGAGTTTATCCCAGTTCCATTCTCCCTTGGCATACAGCTCCTGAAGATCCGGGAGGCCGTTCTTCTTAAACAAATCGCGATTGTAATGAAGTCCAAGTCCGATGGAGGTCGGATTATCGAAGCCGTATTCTCCTCCGCCAATGGCAGGATATTTCGCCTGCAGATCGGCTTCGTTATTGATATTGTTCTGATCCGTCGTAAACTCGCTGATCGGCAGGATCTGCCCTTTCATAATAGCCGGCAGTGCCGATTTGTACTCCAGCTGCACGATATCGGCAAACGGCTCGCCTGCCAGCACGCTTGTCGTAAATTTATTCATGTACTCCTCAAAGGGAACGTTAACAAACTCGATTGTGCAATTGTATTTCTTCTCGATTTCGGCAATCTTCTCCAGGCGGGCTTTCTCTCCGGCTGTTGTGCCTGCCGGCTTCAGGTCCCACCAAGAAGCAACCTTAATCACGCGGCCGCCTAGATCTACAGGTTCTGCTTCAGGTTCAGCGGGTTCTTCTTTTGGAGTCTCAGCTGCCTTGTCCGTGCTAGGAGCCGGAGTCGCAGGCGGTGTCTCCGCTTGTTTAGCGCCTCCCCCACTGCAGGCCGTAATCAAAAATAATAAACAGACAAGCAATAAAGAAAGCCCTTTCATTTTTCTCACGCTAAAAACCTCCCTATTTGTTAAACGCCTTAAAATCTGCATGTACCCCCCAAGATGATATTGAATGGATTGATTCACAGTTTTCCCTGCTGCTATCCTCGCCCCCAATCCGTTATCCCTGTTTGCCAAAAAATATATCACTTCGATTGTAATCTCGTCAATATATTTTATGATAATAATAACAATAAACCTAATTAATTATTAAAAATAACATAAATATTTAGTGACAGCGATTACAAATTATTTCTGCACAACTCGGCTTTTTTCGATACATTCCCTTATATATCAATGATATATTTCAATGAATGCAGCGAAGTTGACCTTTATACGACCATAATATTCGTTATTTTTCTGTTATGAATATATAAAAAAACCCCAATGTCATGGAGACACCGGGGCTAACGTGAGAATATGACAATGCAGCTTACATTTCATCCGTATCGCGTGTTGCGTTATTCAAATCCCTAACAATGACGTCCGCTTGAATTAAAAGCCGCTCGTAATTGGAATCCGGGTTCAATATCCGCCACAGCAATTGATCGACGGCACGCATCCCAAGCAGTTCCTTATCGATGTTGACGGTTGCCATAATCGGCAGGTTATCGTACATATTATCAAATCCAGTCACCTGTACGCGGCCCGGTACGTCGATGCCCTGTTTCCTGAGCGCCTCCATTGCGAACATGGCGGTGATATCGTTGGCGCAAACAAACACTTCCGGAAGTTCGCTTCCGGCAAGGACCTTTTCTAACGCTGCGTGTATATTCTCAATCTCCGGGCTGATCAGGGATGGCAGCTGACGATGTTCGATTTTGTAATCGGCCAGCGCGGACGAGAAGCCGATCCAGCGCTCGTAAAAGCTCTGGGCATCTTCGATATTGCCGATGAACTGATACTTTTTATACCCTCTGCTGATCAGCTTGGTCATGATTTGTTTCATGCTGTGCATATTGTCGGTGAATACCGTGTCCGATTGAAAAGCCGGGTCCATGTGGTCCACCATGACCACGGGAATGTTCAGCTTCTTGATATCCATTAAATTTTGGGTGGATACCGAGCCCACCGTCACAATCCCGAGAATGCCCTGGGGATTTAGCAGAGTGAACATATGGTCATTCGATGGCTCCGTCAGCGTGAGAATGTCCAGCCCCTTCTGATTCAGGCGAGTAGATATGCCGTCAAACACCGGTCCCCAATAGAGGGATTCCCGATTTTGATAACGGACATTCGGGAATAGAACAAGCACCGCCCCCGCCCATTTCCTGTTCTCCGGATCTTGAAGCTGCTGGTTTTTCCCCGCGGCTTGGTTCGGCTGATCCTTAAAGTACCCCAGTTGCCCCGCTGCCTTCAAAATCATGTCCCTGGTCTGCGGGCTGACGCCCGACTTTCCCGACAAAGCACGGGATACCGCGAATTTAGATACGCCCGTGAAATCGGCAATTTCCTGAATCGTCACTTTCGTTTTCATCGTTATCTACCTACTTAAGTGCGAATTTGTCGTACATTTCCCGTGTTATTTATGTTAGTTTTTGTTAGGTTACAGACATAATATTATTTGAAAAAGCAGTCAAAGTCAAAGAATATCCTGCATTTTCTTGTTTTCATTTTTACAAAAACAAAAGCTGTCCTCTGGTCATGTTCAGACCAGCAGGACAGCTCCTCTCTTGTAAGAGATAATATTACGATATATTATGGTTTCTCCACGAGCAGCGCTTCCCACTGCAAGCCTTCCCCGGTGATTTCTGTCCGGAGGTCGGAGATGCTCTTCAATGCCTCCTCGCGGCGTGTCTCAAGTGTGATTACCGTTTCCTTGTATAGCTCACCTATCTTCTTCTGCGTAACGCTTGCCATTTTCGTTATTTCGGATTTTCTTGCGGCATTGCCCTTGGAGATCGCGGTTGTCTGTTCCTTAAACAGCTTGCTGTATTGGCTCTTAGCTGTTGCCTTGCTGATTTTCCCCTGTTTGTACTTCCACATCGGACTGTTCAGATACGACGTACTCGATCCGTTACGAAGCTTCCACATCGGGCTGTTTAAATAGCTTTCACTGACCATTTTGCTGAATTTCCATGCGGAACTGTTCAAATAGCTCGGGGTGATCGTCTTCTTGTATGTCCACATCAAGCTGTTCAAATAACCCTCGTTCATTTCTTTGCTTAGCTTCCAGAGGGTGCTGTTCAAATAATCCCGGTCTGCGGCTTTTGCATACTTCCACATCGGACTGTTTAAATAGCTTGGATTGATCAACCGTTCATATTGTGTCAGCTTATCCTTTAAATCACGGTTCCCTTCATACTTCAGCTTCAGCTGATCCAGATCTGCTTGAAGCTTCTCGTCCCACTGCTTTTGATCCTCCAGCACTTTTTTCTCCAGCTGATCCAGGGACGCATGGCTTGCATCATAAAACACCTTATATTTCTTGTCTACTTGTTTCTGGTAATTGTTATACGCATCTACCGTCTTCTTGTTATAGGATTTATACTCGCTCCATACTTGATTCATCCATTTCTGATCCGCTGCGTGAACCGTTGTTTGCGGAAATAGGACCGAGACTGCAAGCAAAAGGCTGCAGATGGTCAATACCGATTTTCGCACCAATCTCATCGAATTTCGCCCCTCTTTTATAGATAGTCAATAAGGGATATTTTACCTAATGGCATGTTGTCTTCCAATAGGAATTCCGAACCCCTAACTTTTAGACTATAACCTGCTTGCTCCGAGCTCGATTATTTCATGGTACATCGTACTTCATTCCCTAGCACCTTCGCGAAAAACATGCCTTTTTTTCGCGATTCCATTTTTCAAAGTGGGGGATATATACACTTCCTTAGTCCTGTAGTCACTAAGTATCAAGTTAGCTAGTTATAACAGCCCATCTTCGACCCGAAGCGCTTTCAGACGCTTGACCGGTCGAAAAATACGCTTATACAATTCGAGTCGTAGATTATGCCTTTTGAACCGAATAAGGGCCCTGACGGCAAATCGTCAGGGCCCTTTTATTATAACTGCAGGAGTAGAATCTACTTCTGCGCTTCAACTTCGGTTGAAATATTCCAGTATACGCCGTATTTGTCCGCAACGATCCCGTAGGCCGGGCTCCAGAACGTCTCTTGCAGCGGCATAACCACCTGACCACCTTCAAGCAGTGCTTCGTAGAACCGCTTCGCGTGTTCGGGTGCATCGGTCATGATGCAGATCTGAACCTGATTGCTGGATTCAACCGGTTGACCGGGAAATGTATCCGAAAACATCAGATCCGTCTCTCCTACCTTCAGCAAAGCGTGGGAAACGCGATCCCTCGCGCTCTCCGGCAGCGGAAAATCAGGGTTCGCCGGCATTTCGCCGAAGGTCTGAACCATAACGACCTGGGCATCCAACGCTTTTTCATAGAATTGAATAGCTTCCTTAGCATTCCCATCCATAATGAGATACGGATTCAATCGAAGTGTCATGGATCGTTAACCACCTTTTATTTTCATATTGAAGTAGATAACTCCTATTATCTCCCAACAGGATCACTTTAGCAAAATATGACGCAACTCTAAGACGGGAACATACTTACCTCATATCCATCCATACAGAAGTGTGAAGTCGGCGGTTACCTCCATCTCTCCATCCGGTATCCGTTCAATAAGCTCATCTGAAATGCCCCAGGATAACGGCGTCATGTGAATCAGTTGCTTCAGCTGCTCGGAATCCAGAATGACGCGATACCGAAGCTCTTCGAATTCGATCCGTCCAAAGTGACGGATGAACAGCTCCATCGTGCCGTCATTGGAATACGTCTCTTTACCTGTACCTGTATAAAGCAAAGCGCGAAGCTCCTGCAAATACATGCTCCCCGGAATTACCTTCACCAACATTCCGTCACTCATTAGCAGCCGCCTGAACTCCGAATAATTAGCCGGGGACAGAATATTCAAAATGTAATCAAACTGTTGGTCGGCAAACGGGCTCTGAGACAGGTCGGCCACGCACCACATAGGGTCCGGAAATGTCTTGGCAGCCGTTACAACTCCCTCTTTGGCAATATCCATACCCACACCGAGAACGTCCGGCACCATTCGCTGCTCCCGAAGCTTACGTAAAATGGCGGATAGATGGGAGCCCTCCCCGCAGCCTGCATCAAGCAGTCTTACGGGCTTCACGGATTCCTGGGACTTCAGTTCCTGGATCAGGCGAGTCGTTACCGCTTCTACTATGGGGCCGAAAAAGCCGCTGCCGCTGATCGTTCTTCGAGCCTCAAACAAGGCTTTATCGTATTTGGTTTTGGATGAATGGTTCAACAGGTTTACGTATCCCTGTCTGGATATATCATAGCAGTGCCCGTTCTCGCATTCCAGGCTGGCCATCCGTTCTACCTTCATGGCACCGCCGCAAATCGGGCATTGAAACATCTTCTCGTGTATCGAAAATTTTCGTGCTTTTTTTATCAATTTTTCATTGTTGGACACAGCAAAATCACCCTTTCATTCGATTGATCGCAATGAAAAAGGCACAGAAAAATAAACTCCGGCCGCAGTTGTCAAAAAAAATGGGCCGAGCCTACTTTGATCTGTACCTCACATTAACGTAAACGAATGAAATGGATCACGAAAAAACACGCTCCTGACATCAATTCGGGCAAGAGAGATGCCCTATTCCAATTTTAACACGCGAGCACAGAATGTAAACCTCCGGCGCAAGCATCCGGTTCAGCAAAAAATATCAAGAATTAGCTCCCCCTATGGACTATGATGAGTGCTTGAAGCTCTATCCACCTGCTCACTTAAAAAGACAAATATTAAATTCAAAATGACATATATATATTGCAAAAAGACGTAAATACTATTACAATGCATGTATCCGGAAAATCTCAAAACCTATCTCTAACCAAAGGAAGGAATGATGAGCTTGAATTGGTTTAAGAAGAGCACGGCTGAAGATGAGCGTATCGTCAATCTAAAGAACAAGTTATATAAAGAGGTGTATACCTTGATCATGATCATATGCAGCATTTCCGTTATCATCAAATCTTTTGCACTCCCGCGAACGGAGTCCCTCTGGCTGGAAATGCTGATCATACTGGGAGGAAGCTTATATTTTGGGATACGCAGCGTGGCGCTGGGGATTTACTCGGATGAAGTGGAGGTCCATGACCAGCGGAGCAAAATTTCGTTCAGCATGCGTACGGCGATATGGGGGCTCATTATCGGTGTTGCACTTGCTCTTTTTTTCGGTATCCGCAGCGCGATCCTGTTTGGCAATGACAACAGTGCGACCGAGCTCAAATATTTCTTCAGCGTTTTCTTGGTCTCACTGATCATCTACATCCCGCTCTTTGTCGGAGGGAATTGGTTGATCCACTACGGCGCCAACAAGGTAAGCCAGAAAATGTCACAGAACGATCCATTCGACTCATAGAAAGGGATATCAGGGGGACTGACGGATGAAAAACATCAAATTGAAGATGGCCCGCATCGAGAAGGATTTATCGCAGGAAGAACTGGCCCAGATCGTCGGTGTCTCCAGGCAGACCATCGGCCTGATCGAGCTGGGGAAATATAATCCGTCCCTCAGCCTGTGCGTGGCCATATGCAAGGCATTATCGCGTACTTTGAACGATCTGTTCTGGGAAGAGGATTAAGCGGCCAGCTCATGGCGGCGTTGAACCAACGAGCCGTAATCTCGGCTATGTTAAGGAGGTGATTCCCACATTCAAGGCAGAAAGCACTTAGTGGCGGGCATCTTTACACGTCCGTTCATACAATTTAAAAATCATACGACATCTTATAAGGAGTGATCCTCTGTGCCACTACATAACGCTAGAAAAGCATTCACCGTGTTTCTGCTCACCGCTTCTATCGTAGGAACTTCCCTAATCCCTCACGGAGATGCATATGCTGCTACCGCCGATTCCATCCAAGGCCAGGTTACAGAAGTTAAAACAGCCCGAACTTCGGATGAAAAGATTGCCGAGTGGGAGGACTGGGCCAAAGACCACGCGTACCGACTGGATACGATTCAACCCGCCGAGACGGCGGGCGGTCCAAACCAATATAAGGATCTGGCTATGCTAAAACCATTGCTGCAAGATAAACGTTTCGTGTTTCTGGGGGAAAGCTCCCACGGGGTTGGCGAGTTCAATCTGGCTAAGACCCGTTTAATTCAATTCCTGCATCAGGAGATGGGGTACAACGTTCTGGCCTTTGAAAGTGGTCTTGGCAATAGCTCCTTGGCTTACGGCCGGGCCGGACAGCAGAGCGCGGAACAAACGATGAAAGATTCCATCTTTGGCGTCTGGTGGTCCAAGGAGATATTGCCGTTGTTCGAATACATACAAACAGCACAAAAGAGCAAGCAGCCGCTCGTGCTGACCGGTTTTGACATGCAGCTGCAGCATCCGCTGTTGGATGGGCAATGGCTGCAGGATCAGGCCATGGCTAAGCGTCTAACGGAAGCTGAGAAGAAATTGTCAGACTACGCTCTTGGTACGGATCTTGCCGCATACCGCAAAGAGAAAAATCAGCTGATTCAAGTATACAAAGATGCCCTAAAATCCTTAAAGACGGAGGCAAACGAGTCTCATCTGAAGCGGCTATATCCAGATAACCCCAAACTGTCCATGCTGCTTGAAAGAAGCTTGAACGACCGGATTCGGGTAGCTCAGGAATATGTGGAGCTCTCCATCAAGTCAACCCTCGGCATGGAAAGCGGGGATTATGAACCGTTCATGGAATCGATGGAATGGCGGGATCAGGCGATGCATGACAATCTCATGTGGCTGGCAACCGAAGTATACCCGACGGAGAAATTCATCGTTTGGGGACATAACGACCACATCCGCAAAGCCCAAACGGAAGTGATGGGTTCGCCATATCCGGTGACTTTAATGGGAGAAAAACTCTCGGATGAAATGAAAAAATACAGTTACGTGCTTGGCCTGTATCCAGCCAGCGGACAAACCGCAGATAACATGGGGAATGTGCATGACGTTCTGCCGGCAGAGCCGGGATCCATCGAATCGATCCTGTCGGCCGCAGGCTCGCCGTATACCTTCGTTGATCTGCGGTACCAAAAGCGTGAGACAGGTAATTCCTGGATGTTCGAGCCGCGTTTTGCCTATAGCTGGGGCATGATTCCAGAGAGCTTAATCGCCCGTGACCAATACGACGGTATTCTGCTGATCGATGATGTGAACCCGCCTCAATATATGAGATCTTCCGCTTCATCCAAGGCTTCAGTGCCTGCCGAAGAATAAGGTGCTATCATTTTTTCTTAATCATATAAGAGTTTAATAGGTTAACATGCCAAGCATCCCCTGATCGTCTGCTTCTTAGAGCACATAAACTGTGAACTCTGGAGCGGACCAGTACGGGGATGCTTCTTTTTCTTATTTTCTAGCATGTTATTTTATCGAGATATTCCCCGAGGGGGTTTTGAGCTTCACCTCATGCTGCCCGTCACCGGAGCGTCCTTCCGTCTTCCGGTTGCTCTCCTTCCTGTCCCGAGCGGAACGGCAATGGACCGATGTCCGCTACCGGATTGCAGCATGACATGTCGCATCAGGCGTTTCTTCATCGAGCTGTATGTTGGTCAAGTTATGGATCCTATGGTTGTCCATCTTTGTTGTCGTACCACGATAATGTTGGACGGGTTGGAGGATATCCGTGCTGCTCCCTGAATTGCTTACGCACTTCGGTAAAGTCATGCCAGCTCTTCCCGCTCCCCGGATGATTGGCATGATATACGATGCAGCGAAACGCATCCTCCACGCAAGGATCCATCCAGAAACCGCTGCTCGCTTCCATCCGGTCCGTTAAAGCGGCAGCGTCTTCATCCTTGATATCTTCCAATGCGTAATACCCCAACTGGACTACGCGTTCAGCCACTTTCGGTCCGATCGAAGGAACCGTCTGAAACTGCGCCATTCCCCGGATATATTGGGCGCGGCTATCCGAAACACCTAGCACGCCGGACAATAACTCGATATCCATATGCGCAATATCGCTGAGCTTCATTTTGTTTGACCGCAGCTTTGCTCGCTCTTTGCCGGTTAACGGCAGCTTCGGCGATTTTCCCGGTATTTGTCGCGGCATCCTTCTCCCTCCTGTTCTTAATCAGCACTCCTGACGTTTAATATAAATCGAACATACTCACTTCATAGCCCTGGGCTTTCAGATAATTGAACATTTGCGCCCGATGATGCTGGGCATGCGTGACGATTTCAATCAGCCACTTGGCTTGGGTTGAACCATGCTCCAAGTAGAAGGGTTTCGTTTTCTTCTGCATAAATTCTTCATCTGTCAGTCCGCCCATGTAAGACTTCACATCCGCAAGTCCCTTCGTCATACAGGAGATCAGCTTGTCCTTGTCCACGCCGTCAGCGACGATGCTAGCTTCCAGCTCCCGGATCTCCGCTTCGCTCTTCTCTTGCAAAATTAACAGATCCGTTGCAGGCACTGACACCAGATGATGCACGAGCTCCTGAAGCGATCTCATATTATGGGCAGGCCTGTAATCCCAATGCTCCGGTGAAATTTTGCCGATCAGATTCGAACTGGTCCTAACGATAAGCTCCAGTTCCTCGAACAACAGCTGCTTCATTTCATGCAATTGATTCACGTTTCATCACTCCATTTTTTAGTTATAAGGGGTCTCTGGGTTCTACAGCCAGTATAGCGTATAATGGTGACAACTATTGTCATAGTCATCAAACAGATATGGAGCTGATCTTATGTCCAAATCCAAACGTCTCATGGAGCTGATGATGACCGTGAACCGGATGCGGAAATTCACGGTAAGGGAATTGGCCGATCAATTCGACGTGTCCTCTCGCACGATCTTGCGGGACCTGCAGGAGCTGAGCGAGCTGGGCGTTCCCCTCTATTCCGAGGTAGGACCGCACGGCGGATACCAGGTGCTCAAAGAACGGATTCTCCCCCCGATCGCCTTCAGCGAGGAAGAAGCCGTTGCGATGTTTTTTGCCAGCCACGCCCTGCGTCACTATCTATTTCTTCCCTTTGAAGCCGAGTCCTCTACCGCGCTTCAAAAATTTTATTATTACATGCCGGGTGATGTTCGTGACCGGATTGACCAGATGAAGAACCGTGTGGATTTTCTGACGCATACCAGACGGCAGAAGGCCGAATCTCTCGGCGTTCTGCTGGATGCCGCTGTTGATCAGCGAGTCGTTACGGTGGAATACGAGACCAAAGAAGGCTATACGGAGCGGAGCCTTCAGCCGGTGGGCATCTATGCAAGCAACGGCTTCTGGTATTGTCCCGCTTATTGTTTTCTGCGGGAGGATTTCCGTCTGTTCCGTTGTGACCGCATGCAGACCGTGGTATATGATACAACCGGAATCGAGCCGCGGGATCACCGCCATATCCATCTGGGCAATTGGAGGGAATACGGGGCAGAGAAATCAGTCTATACCCGGATGGTCGTTGATCTGAGCCGGGAAGGCGTTCAGCGCTGCGAATCCGAATTGTGTCCTGTTCCCCATGTTGACATGCAACCGGATGGAAGCGGACGGCTCGATCAGAGCGTTCCTGTCAGCGAAATTTTGTATTTTGCTAAATTTTTTCTCGGCTTAGGGAATGAAGCCACGGTGAAGGAGCCGCAGGAGCTGGTGGATTGCATGAAGGGGATTCTGAAGAAGGTTATGGCGAAATACGATTAAAGGTACCCAACATGGCTTGTAAAGCATGCGTTTGACGAAAAGATCAACCTTTTGTTACAATCTCACCAATACTGAGGAAAAGGATGAGAACGATGGTTCGTCGCTTGATAAGGTTTAAGAATGTCGCTACTGCATTAAGCTTCTAAGTAATGACCAACTCTACTTAGAAGCGAGGTATAAGAATGAAACAACATCGGTTCGAACACTGGTCCGAAATTAAGTATTTAAAGGATATTGTCACTAACCCAATGATTACAGTAGGAGAATACTCTTACTATTCCGGTTATTACGATCATCATGATTTTGAAGATGGTTGCGTTAGATACCTATGGGGGGATGAGAAATCCCGAAGGTTGTTTAATCCCATCGAAGAACATGGTTGGCATATAGATAAATTGATTATTGGCAATTACGTATGTATAGCAAGTGGTGTTATTATACTAATGGGTGGAAATCACAATCATCATCCTGAATGGATAACTGTGTACCCGTTTGTCGATCAGATTGAAACTTCTTACGCACCAAAAGGCGATACCATCATCGAAAGTGATGCCTGGATTGGAATGAATGCCATGATTATGCCAGGTGTGACCATTGGCGAAGGTGCCATTGTGGCGGCTGGTTCGGTTGTTGCAAAAGATGTCCCACCCTATACGATCGTAGGCGGCAACCCTGCTAAAGAGATGAAGAAACGCTTTACGGATGGAGAAATTGAGAAGTTAAAGGAAATGCGATGGTTCGATTGGGAACGCGAGAAAGTTGAACGAGCCGGTCAGATCTTGTCAAGTTCTTCTGTAAATCAATTATATGACTTTTATCAAAAAGAAATAAAGCCATACGTTTAAAACGTTAGAAAAAAACGGATGCAAATATCCCTTCTTGAATTCAAGAAGGGATATTTTTTACGTGGTCTTTCACATAAAAATGAAAAAGCGAAGAAATCTGCAGCTGTTCATTACAACCTATGGACCCCGTATTAGATATCCTAAAAAGGACACCTAACAATCCCCTTGGTAAACTGAACGGCCTCCCTTGACGGTCTCCACAATGCGGAGGCACCCCTTGCGCTTCTCCAGAAGCACGAAGTCGGCCTGTGCTCCTCTCTTCAGGCCATAGGGTTCCGCTTGCCCCATCGCCTCGGCGGGCCGGATGGAAGCCATGTCCCAAGCTTCAGGAAACGTGCACTGCCCCGACTGAGCCAGCCGCCAAACCGCATCGGCAAGCATCATGGCCGAGCCTGCCAACAGCTCGGGCTTGCGGGCGAGATGCAATCGACCCTCAGGCGTTAAGACAACATTTCCACCGATATGGGTCTCGTATTCTCCTGGCGGCATCCCGCTTAAATAGACGGCATCGCTGACGAGCAGCGCTTTGGACGACTTGGCGCGGAGCATCACCTTGATCACCGAATCCGGCAGATGGTTCCCGTCCGCAATGATTCCTGCCCACAGCTGATCTTGCGCAAGCTGCTCCCATATATAATTCGGATGCCGCGGCAGCGTCAGATGTGCGCCATTACCCAGATGGGTGGACATCGTGGCTCCTGCTTCCACGGCTTCCCGAATTTGCGCAGGCGTCGCAGCGGTGTGCCCGATCGATACGACGATTCCCGATTCGACGCACAACCGGATAAAACTCGGGGCATCGGGCCACTCCGGCGATAGGGTGACGATCCGAATCCGGTTCCCCGATGCCGCCTGCCATCTCGCAAACAATGCCCAGTCCGGCTCCTTGATATACCGGGAATCATGCGCTCCCCTTGGGCCTTCCTCCGGAGAAAGGAAAGGTCCCTCCAAATGAATCCCGCCTATGGTTGAACCGACCGCTTCATCCTCCAGGCAAGCCGCGTCGATAACCCGCAGCAATTGCTCGATCTCTTCGTCTCCGTTGGTAATGACGGTGGGGTAGTACAGCGTTACGCCTTTCTCCCATAAGCGCCGGGTTGCCTGAATGATCGTATCCGTTGTGAGCGGCAGCGAATTGAAATCATGTCCGTAACCGCCGTTAATCTGAAGATCGATCAATCCGGGAGCGATCCACGTCTCCTCTTCACCATCGTGAGGAAGTATCCGTTCTATCCCGCCGCCAGAGTCCCATTCTAGCCTTATTTGCTCCCCTGTTGCGTAATGACGGCCCATACGAACAAGTTCATGGCTATCCATTCCGGATTTCCCCGTACGACTCCCGGTCCACGTACAGCGTGCAATCCGAATGCTGCCGAAGAATGCTGGCAGGGCAGGCCTCGCTTATATCGCCGTACAGCGTCCTTTGTACCGCCGCTCGCTTGCTTGCGCCGGGAACGACGCAGAACAGATGGGCAGCCGACATTAAGGCCGGAATGGTAAGCGTAAGCGCGTATTTCGGAACCTCCTCCAAGCTCGCGAAACAGCCGTCATTCACCTGCTGTCGGCGACAATCCTCGTCCAGCTTCACCCGCTTTACCCATAACGGATCCGCAAAATCGGCAACGGGCGGATCGTTGAAAGCAATATGCCCGTTCTCGCCAATGCCGAGGACCACCATATCGATCGGCGCAGCGGTAATCAATCCGCTGTACCTGTCGCACTCCCCCTCAGGATCATTCATGCCGTCGATCAGATGCACCTCTCCTGGAGATACGAGATCAAACAGCCGCCGGGATAAAAAGTTCCCGAACCGCTGCGGGGCCGACTTGGGAAGGCCGATGTATTCGTCCATATGAAAAGCCGTGACTCGGCTCCAGTCCAATCCGTCCGATTGCACCAGCGCCGCCAGGCACTCATTCTGGGACGGGGCGGCTGCAAAGACGATGCGAATGCGCTCTTTCTCGGCCAGCAGGCGCTGCATGGCAACACGAATATCGGCGGCGGCCGCCTTCCCCATCGCCTCGCGCTGGTCATAAATGCGGACCTTCAGTTGATCCTGAACTTTTTCAAGCACAGGCTTTACGCTGCGCTGAGACATCATAAAGTCACCTCCATCCCTACAACACCGGTGTTCCGGTCTGCAGTTCGATTTCCTTGCGCTGGCGGGAAGCCTCGTAGGTGCCGAGAATAATCTCCAGCGAATGCCTGCCGTCCTTCCCGGTGATAACAGGCTGTCGGCCTTCGCGAACGGCAAGCGCCATATCTCGAATTTGCAGGCGATGACCGTCCGGTATGACTTTAAATGGCTCGAACTCAGGCAGCTGAATCTGCTGGCCATCGATCTCAAGGGATACGATTGTATCCTCTTCAATGACGAGCACGCCCTTATCCCCATGGATGACCAGCCGCTGTCCTTTGCCGTCGCAGGCCGTCGTCGTGATCTCCAGCACGCCGAGCGCCCCGCTCGCAAATTCAAGCGCAGCGATAACGGTATCTTCGACTTCGATATTGCGCAGAACGGCCTTGGCCTTTGCAGTCAAGGACGCAACAGGGCCTACGAGCCATTGCAGCATATCCACCGTATGGATTCCCTGATTCATCATCGCCCCGCCGCCATCCATGGCCCAGGTCCCGCGCCAGCCCGCACTGTCATAATAGGCTTGATCACGGTACAGCATGACATACGCCGAGCATAAACTCAGCTTCCCAAGCCGTCCTTCTTGAATGACCTGCCGGGCGTACCCGGCCTGCGGGGACATGCGCCTCGGAAAGACCGTTGCGAGAAGCACGTCGTTCTCGGCACATACCTCAATCATGCGCTCGACATCGTCGAGCCGGATCGCCATCGGTTTCTCCACCAGCACATGCTTGCCCGCCCGGGCAACCATCGCCGTCTGTTCTGCATGCATGCCGCTTGGCGTGCAGATACAGACGACCTCCACATCCTCGCGTGCCAGCAGTTCTTCCAAGGTGTTGCAGATATCTCCTCCGTACGTTTCGGTAAGCTTGGCGGCTGATTCCCGTTTCGTATCGAATACGGCGGCAAGCTCAGCCTCCTCCGTATTCAAGATGCCCTTCGCATGAATATCCGCAATAATCCCGCAGCCGATCATACCGAATCGGACGGGCAGCCTTTCCTTTGTCATGTTCCCTACGCCTCCTCCATACGCTCTGTTTTCGATGAAAGCCGTATACATTCCCTATTCCCGGATCAGGACCCGTGCTCCCTCATCGGCCATCACCGTAGCCTCCGAGGCTTTGTAAATATCTTCATGCGTGATGACCCCCTCTTCCCCCTCCACCCGGTTCAGGAAATCCTGAGCAAGGGAGAGGGGCGGCGGTGCCAAAGGCAAAGAACGCAGCTCCTGTTCGGTGATGACAAGCGCAACCTCATCACTCGATAATAAGGGATCGCCTTCCAGCCGAATTTCCGCAATGCCGTGCGTCCCCGTAATGAATATCCGGCCGTCTCCCCAAGTCCAGCTGCCAGCGGGTGTGTGCCAGTCGGCGTACAGCTGTGCCGTGATCCCGCCATCCATGAATACCTGCACGCCGGCTGCATCATAGAAGGTCGGGTATTCAGGCAGCATATGCTTCGCCAGATAACCGGATGCAGCCTCCACCTCCCGGCCCGTCAGCCATCGTAACAGGTCAAAATCGTGCACGAAGAGATCGTTAATGATGCCTCCGGATTGGGACTTGTCAAAATGCCAGGCTGGCCTCGATTCCGGATTCAGCCGATGCGGCTTACGCATCGAGATGTGGACGATGTCCCCTAACTCTCCCGCCCGGATCATCCGATGAATGGTATGCAGCGAAGGGCGGAAGCGCTCGGTCAGCATCATCCCTACCTCGATTCTTCCCCGCTCCAGAACGCCGCGCAGCCTGGTAAGCCCCGCCCGATCCGTCACAGCAGGCTTGTCGATCATGACGGGCTTGCCGTGCAGCTCGCACAGCTCAATGACATCCAGCTTCTCATGGTTGATAGCCGCGCAGCCGATAACGCTCACGCCTTCGTCGCTCAGCAGCGATTCCTGATCCCCTGTCAGTTCCAGACCGTACCGGTCGGCAAAAGTACGGGCTAGCGGCTTATTATCCGGTTCGTATACGCCTGCGCATTCGTAGCCCAGTGCCAGCATCTCCTCGATGAACATGCCGATGTGGGCATGCTGGCAGCCGATAATTCCAAATTTCCGCGCGTTCCCCGTCATCCGATCGACACCTCCACAGCCTGCAGCCACTCCTTGATGACCGACAGATCATAAGCAAGCCGTTCCTTCGGCGGATGGGGAGCTGCGCATTCCAGCGTAAGCCAACCCTCGTACCGGTATTCCCGAAGTCCTCTGAGCAGCCCGTCGTGATCCACTTCTCCTTCACCAAGGCGGCACTGCAGGAAGAACTCTTCCCCGTGACGGGTCAAATTCTTGAACGTTCCCGGTGCGCCCCCCTGCGCGATCCGCCGTTCATCCTTGATGTGCACATGGAACAAACGGCTTCCGAGCTGCCGGACCGACTCTTCCCCAAATTCCGTGTCCGTGATGTACATATTCCCTGCGTCATGAATCAGACCAACCTGGTCATCGCCGATCAAATCCAGCAGACGTAGAGCGCTATCTGTCGTCTCTACCAGGCTCTGGTTGTGAATCTCCAGCACGATCCGTTTTCCCGCAGCGCGGGCTTCCTCCGCGCATTTCCGAATCCAGAAAGCCGCCTTGTCATAATGATAATCCTCCGCCAGGAAGGCATTCGGCCCTCCTTGAAAGATCCGTATCATCCCCGCCTCCAACATGACCGCGCGTTCAAGCAGGCCCATAAACTGATCGTAAGCCTCAGCGCATTCCGCATCTCCGCTTGTCGAGAAATGTCCCATATAACCAGCCAATGCAGGAATCTCCAAGCCATGGCCTTCCGCAACAGCCTTCATTTCGCGTACCCGCGGCAGCGAAGCTTCCGGACTTAAGTGCGGCTCGCGGCAGGCAATTTCGATTCCGTTAAAACCGAGCCTGGCCGCGATCGACATCGCTTCATGGATGCTGTAATCGATTAACGATCCGCTGAATGCCGCTATTTTCATCTTCTCTTTCATCCTTTCCATCACAGACATGGCCCCTTCCGGAGCCGATAGTAACGTTAGTAACGTTCATTATTTAATCCCGGCCATATTGTGGTTCTGCACAAAATATTTCTCGGCAAACAGGAATACCAGCAGGATCGGAACCAGACTGACCAGTGCGGCTGCGATCATAAGCTGTTCATTGCCGGTCCACTGGCCTGACAAGGAGAGAATGCCGATGGGCAGCGTATACTTCTCATTCGAGGTCAAATAAATGACAGGCGTCAGAATCTCGTTCCACTTGCCCATGAACGTAAAGATCGCCAGCGTCGCCAGGGTAGGCCTGGCCATCGGAATAAAAATCCGCAGGTAAATCTGGAACGGATTGCAGCCCTCCATCTTGGCCGCCTCCTCGTACTCCTTAGGTATATTCATAAAAGCCTGTCGCATGAGGAAAATCCCAAACGGCTGAGCCAGCCATTCGATAATCCACAGCGGCGTGAGCGTATCCAGCATGTTCAGCTTATTAAAAATGATAAAATGCGGGATGATGATGACCACCGCCGGAATCATCATCGTACCCAGCACCATCACGAACAGCACACTTTTCAGCGGAAAGCGCAGTCTTGCGAACGCATAACCGACCATCGAGCAGGAGATCAGGGCGCCGATGACGGACAATGCGGCTACGAAGACGCTGTTGAGCGTGTAGCCGCCAATATTCCCAAGCTGGAACACCTGGGCGTAATTGGACCATTGGAATACTTCAGGGATCCAGCGGGGCGGAACCGTGGTATATTCCTTGTAGGTTTTCAATGAATTCATAAGTGCCGACAGAAACGGCACGATCATGATGAGCGAGCTGATCCCAATCAGCACGTATCCGATACTTTTTCCCAGCAGCTTTCTTCTCATTTGAGGCCACTCCTTCCTCCGATGCGGTTCCAAATCCCCGGTTCCATCTTGATCGCTTGATCAGTCATAATGCACCCACTTCTTTTGGGCCCGAAGCTGTATCAGCGTCAGCAGGAACAGGATCATGAACAGCACCCAGGCAATGGCGGAAGCATACCCCATCCTCATAAAGGTGAACCCTTCGCGATATAAATACAGCATCATGACTAGGCTGGAGTTATTCGGACCTCCCGCCGAGCTGATGTCGCCCCTGCCGGTCAGCACATAGATCTGTTCGAATGCCTGGAAGGTAGAGATGGTGCTCATGATGACAACCAGGAAGGTCGTCGGCGAGATCAATGGAACGGTAATATACCGGAATTTTCGCAGGGCTCCAGCACCGTCAATCTCCGCAGCTTCATACAAATCTCCGGGAACGCTCTGAAGTCCCGCCAGATAAATGACCATAATATAGCCGATCCCTTTCCAGACCGCGATGAACACGAGCAGCGGAATCGCCAGCTTCGGGTCCTGCAGCCAGCCTTGCCCTTCCAGCCCCAGCTTGGCAAGCAGCGTATTCGCCAAACCGAAGCGAGGGTTGAATACGGCGTCAGCAACATACAGGATGACGGTCCATGAGGAGATCACCGGGATAAAATGGGCCATCCGGAACCATTTAAGCCCTTTCAAACGCTGGTTTAGCGCAACGGCCAGCACCAAGGCCAGAAAGGTCTGGAGCGGCACGAACAGAACCGCAAAATACAAGGTATTCCACAGGGAACGCCAGAACATCGAATCCTCGGCCATGCGCCGGAAATTATCCAATCCGCTCCACTCGGGCGGATTCAGCATGTCATAATCGGAGAAGCTGAAGTACAGGGATGCGGCGAGAGGACCCGCCACAAAAATGATAAAGTGGAGAACATAGGGGGAGGCCATGAGCAGCCCCCATCTCCCCTCATGATCCCATTTCCGTTTTCGGGCGGGCTTTCCGTGCGGCATCGGATCGGCTTTGAGTGCTGCATTGTCGTTTAGCGTATTGTCCATTTCACTCCCGCCTTTCTTCCACCCTTGGTTTTATTTTTTATAGAAATCATCGAGGACCGCCTGAACGGCTGCGTCCGCTTCGCTTAAAGCCTGATCGATGGTTGCATCCCCCAGGAAGGCACGCTCCGCATGCTCGTTGAATTTGCCTACCCATTCTTCCCAGACCGCGTTATTGTCGAGCGTCTGTGCGAACTCCAGGCTATCCAGGAAAGCTTGGCGATTAGCAGGCTGCTCTCCCGCCTTGAGGAACACTTCGGATTCCGCAACGGATTTTTTCACGGGCACGGCTTCGCCAAGCTCGGTCCACTGCTTCTGCACATCGTCTTCCGTAGCCCAATATTTAATCCACTCCCAGGCAGCTTCCGCTTTCTCGTCGCTTGACTTCTGATTAACCACCCACGAGTTGGCAATGACCGGGGACACCCGCTTGCCGTCAGGTCCCTTCGGCAGCAGCGCCACATCGTAATTCAGACCGGCTTCATTCGCTGCCTGCACCCGGGCATAAATGCCGATCCGCATGGCGGCCGATCCGCTTGGGAACACGGCGGTATTGCTCTGGAAGCTCTTCAGATCGACCGGATCCGTAATGATGCCGCGCTGCATGCCGTCGACCATCCATTCGAACGCCTGCTTGTTCTCAGGGGAATTGATGATCGAGTTCTCCGCTTTCTCGTCAAGGGTTCCACCGCCGTAGGATTTCATCACGGAGAACCAGCCCTCGGTAATGCTGAAGAACGTAAGCCCGAACTGATTCACGCTGGCTGCGTCGAACCCGCTGTCCTCGGCCGTTTTTCCGCCGGCATCCACCGTCAGCTTGGCTGCCGATGATTTCAGATCCTCCCAGGTCCATTCATCCGAAGGATACGCTACGCCGGCCTTATCAAACAGCTCTTTGTTGTAAAACAGCACGCCGACCTGTATGCCCTGCGGCACGCCCCAATAGCGCCCGTCCGCGTCCTTGTTGAAATCGAGGCCGTAGTACTCATCGGCTTTCAGATCCCTTGCAATCCAATCGGTCAGATCCTTGGCCGCGCCCCGCTGGGCGTATTTCATCACGTAGACGCCGTCGGACAGCCATACGTCCGGCGCCTGGCCGGCCGCGATCTGCGTATCCAGCTTCTGGTAGAACTGCCCGTAAGGCGCGCTCTGCGTTTTGACCGTAATGTTCGGGTGCTGTTTCTCGAACTGCTCGATCAGCTCCTTCATCTTCGCATCGGAGCTGTCGCTGGAATAATACCCAAGCAGGATTTCTACCTTCTTATCTTCCTCGCCGCCTCCGGTGCCGGAAGATGCGGTGCCGCTCTGACCATCGCCAGCATTTCCGCATCCGCTTACAATGATGGATATCAGCAATAAGGCCGTTACCCAGCTGTAAAACCCTTTTCTCTTTTTCACAATCCTCGCCCCCTATTGTTTGAAATGGATTAATGCGATTGTAGTTGATAACGACCGAATGCGCCCATGTGCTTTCTTAGCCCACTTGTGATTTCTTGCTGCGGCATCATGGTTTTTTATTTACAACTTGTGTTTTTTTGCTACAATGTTCCTTACATTCCCTACTTCAATGCGAGGAAGGCGGAAGAGCGATGAACATCCAAGGCGTTTCCACCGGTAATCTGACCATTAACCAACGTTTGTTCGTGCTGATCACCCTATTCATTGGCCTCCCCTTCTTTCTGCTCGGCAGCTTCTGGTACCAGTCGTCAACTGAAGCGATTGAACAGTTTGCCGCAGGCGCTAACAAGCGTATCATCGAGCAAACCAACGTCTCGCTGGATTCGTACATATCCAATCTAGAGAATTCCACCTATCCCTTTATTCACAACCCTCAGATCCAGCAATTTCTCTCGGCTGCCCAGCTTACTCCCTATGCCTACTTTCAGCTTGCCAAAAAAGTGGAGGACGACTTGTTTGCCCAGATGATTTACGGCAGATCCGACATTATCGGAATCTCGCTCGTCGCCGAGAACAAAAGACAAATTACCGATTACGAAAGCGCGCCGGGACTGCTCGACATGAGTGAAATCCGCAAACGCAACCGATCCTATCAGGCGCAGCTGGATCAATTCAACGATTTCCAAATCATCGGCCTCAGCCGGGTAGGAAACACGCCAGCCCTTACCGTAGCCCGGAAGCTGTATGACAATTCGTCCTTTCTCTATAAAGGCTTATTGATTGTCGACCTCAATCTGAAGCAAATCGGAGCCATCTGCTCTAACGATTCGCTGGGGGGCTTTGACGTCTGGATCATGGGCAAGGATGGGCAGATGATCTACCACCCGGATCCGAGCCGGGTCGGAACCCCAGTCGAACCGGGGCTGTTAACACGTATTCAAAACCGGGACTCCTCCTTCTTCCAGCATCAAGACACCGTTTCGGGCACCGAAAAGATGGTCCTGCATGAACGCTCGCAGATCACCGGCTGGACGGTTGTTGCCGATCTGCCGCTGAACAATCTCATCGGCGGTTTAATCACCCAGCGCAATTACTCGCTTGCGGCCGCAGCCGTTCTCATGATCATTGCATTGGCGCTTGTGGGCGGCTTCTCCTTGTCTTTAACAAGACCGCTCTCCATGCTGCAGAAGCTGATGGCCCGCGTTGAGCGGGGGGATTTTGTGCTTCCTACCAACGTGAACCGGTTCCGCAACAATGAAATGACCGCCGTGTTTCATAGCTTCTACAGCATGACGGGAGAGCTGAAGCGGCTGATCCGGGAGGTCCAGGATTCCCAGCTGAAGGAACGGGAGCTCATGATCAAGCAGAAGGAATCCGAGCTCCGCTCCATGCAGTCCCACATCAACCCGCATTTTTTGTACAATTCATTGGAGATTATTAATTCATATGCCATTGCGGACGATCATATGGAAATCAGCCGCATGACGAGGGCGCTGGCCCACATGTTTCGTTACAATATCGGTCATGCCGGATCCGTCGTTCCGCTGCGGGAGGAGATGACGCATGTCCAGTACTATCTCGACCTTCAAAGCGCCCGTTTCCGCAGGCTCCGGATCGATATGAACCTGAACGAACGGGACCTGGATCGCGTAAACGCCGTCAGGCTGACGCTGCAGCCGATCGTAGAGAATGTGTTCATCCACGGATACCGGGGAAAGAAACCAAGCTACCTCGGGATCAGCTCCCGTGCGGAGGCGGGCTATTTTGCCATCATCATCCGGGACAAGGGGATTGGCATGACGGCGGAAACGCTGTGGCAAATCAGGCAAATCCTGCAACCCCGCGAGAAGCCGGGTGAAGGCATGCTGCCAAACGACGGAGAGGAAACCACCAGCGGCATCGGCCTCTTGAACGTGCATCAAAGACTTCAGCTTACCTTCGGTGACGAGTATGGCCTGCAGCTTGTGGAATCCGTGCCCTTGGAAGGCACGATATTTGAAATCAGACTGCCGTACAAGACTAGCGAGGAGGGACAACATGTACCGGATCATGTTGATAGATGACGAATACGCCATTCATTTAAGTTTGCGAAAGCTTGTTGAGAGGTCGGGTCTTCGGTTTGAGGTTGCCGGCGAAGCTGAAGACGGGGTTGAGGCCTTGGAATTGCTGGAGGATAGCCGGCCCGACATCATCGTGACCGATATTTGCATGCCTGAAATGGATGGACTGGAATTTATCCGCCGTGTGCGGGAATCCCATCCCCAGATGTTTTTCATTATCCTGTCGGGCCATGACAACTTCGAATTCGCGCGTCAGGCCCTGCGCTATGGCGTTTCGGACTTCCTGCTGAAGCCCATCGATCCTGCCCAGTTCCAAACGACGCTGGAACGTGCCTGCAGGGAGCTGGATGAGCGGAAAGCGCGGTTCTCCCGGCAAACGGAATGGACGCTTGCGCAGCAGCACCATAAAGCCAGGCTGGCTGAGCTGCTGTATTCTGCCGATGAACAGGGAGCGCTGGAACAAATTCGCGAGATCATGGCTCTTTTCGAGACGAGCGGGCCAGAAGAAGTCAGCGTGTCACGTTACGCCCATATGCTGATGCAGGATCTGCTGACAGCGATGAAAGAACGCGGTTTGCTTCTTGCGATGGAGATTGGCGAGGATCAATGGCCACAGGACGATCCCATTGCCTGCAGCCGTCAAATACAAGATAAGATCAAGGAAATGCTGGCGCTGATTAAGGGCTCCCGAAATCTAGGGTCTCGCCACAATATTCAGAAAGCCAAACGTTACATTGAAGAGAATTACGCGATGGAGGATTTGTCCTTGCAGGAGGTAGCTGATTCGGTAGGGATGTCGGTCACGTATTTAAGCCGCACCTTCAAGAGCGAAACGAATATGAACTTCGTAAAATACCTGGTGCAGGTACGCATGGAAAAAGCGAGGGAATTGCTGGCGGAGTCTGAGCTTTCCGCTCAGGAAACAGCCTACCGCGTCGGTTTCTCGGACTATGTCCATTTCAGCAAAACGTTCAAAAAATTTCATGGCCTCACCCCTTCCGCTTACCGAAAGCAGTGCAAGGCCATGAATGGAGAATAAATTCGCAGGCGCTTATTCGGATTGCACACCGTTCTTCCATGCTTTCGCCCTGCCAAGCAGCTGCTCAACGAACGCATTCTTCTCATCGGAGTATTGGAGGAGGGTCCGGGTCCCTTGTGAAACGATCCGTCGTTTGATCTCGCTGTAACGCTCGGCTTCGACGGCATGTGCCCGCAGGTAATCCCTGATCATGATGTTATGATTCCAGATGTCGCCACGAAATAACACAATATGAACGTTATAGGCAAAGCTGCCTCTTTTGCGGAGATATAAACGGCCTGGAATTCCGGCTTCTCCGAGATCCTCATAACCCATAGCGGTCAGTCTGGGGATGATTTCACTCGAATGCAGCGCATTCTCCACGCCCACCAGAACATCGATGATGGGTTTGGCTGTCATCCCCGGTACCGATGTGCTTCCAAAATGTTCGATGGCAGCCGTATAGGGCCCGATCTCCCTCGTTAACGTCTGAAGTTCTTCGCTAAACCGATCGGCCCACTGCTGGTCGTAGGACTCCAAGTGAATGGCTTCGTCAATTGTCATGAAGGCTCCTCCTCACAAGTTTTGTAAGCATGTGCGATGAAGCCGGTTCGAGCCAACCCAACCCGTAAATGGGCTGGCCCAAAAACCCGAGGCACTGCTTCAGGTCATGTCATACATGACTCCATCATGCCTTTTATGGCGCCGGCCGGCAAGTGCCAATCTTCTATCGGTTCAGGCCGAGAAGCATGCCTCAATATCGGCTTTCGGCTGCAGGTGCTAGAACCTGGTCGGCATATCTGCCTGCCTCCGCCTGGAGCTCCTCATCGCTTACCTTCTCTACGTTATAGGTCGCAAAGGCCGGCAAATATCGAACTTTGCACCGGTTCAACGTAGCTTGAATCGGGCGCAGCAGCTCACTTACGGTATACCAATTGTCCCCGCCTGCCTGATATCCTTGTTCTAAGCCTGCTGCCGTCGTGGCCACCATAAATTCCTTGCCCTTCAGATTGTTGCCTTCTGGTCCGAACGCCCAACCGAAGGTCAGAACGTCATCGAACCATTTCTTCAACAGGGGCGGGCAGCTGTACCAGTACAACGGGAACTGGAACACTACTCGATCATACTGAAGAAGAAGCTGCTGCTCGCGCTCAATATCGATAATCCAATTCGGATACTCCTTGTAAAGATCCCGGATATCTACATTTCCATTCGCATAGAGCCTGCTGTGCTGCATCAGCACTCGATTCGCACGCGAGTTGTCTAAATTCGGATGAACCACAATCACCATGATTTTCATATTCAGGTCTCTCCTGTCCCATTTGGTTTGTTTGACACCCCCATTATGTTTCGAATCCGTTCCGTTGAAAAGTACGCTCTTTTTATGTACTTAGTCGGTTTTAGCATACCTATTCATCCCATGCATAGTACGTCAAAACGTACTAAGTACGAAGAAGAATAGTACTGGGTTTAAATCGAATACTGTGCTACATTACTAACATCAAATGAACAAAGACCGATAACACACTTCCTATGGGAGATGAGAACATGAGAACAACCGATCATGAACGGCCTAACACCGACGGCATCCTGACAACGCTGCAATTAATCGGCGGTAAGTGGAAACCACTGATTCTGTTTATACTGCTGCAGGACGGAACCAAACGGTTCGGGGAGCTCCGGCGTCTGCTTCCGGGCGTGACCCAAGGCATGCTCACGAATCAGCTGCGCGAACTGGAACAGGATGGACTTGTCGTACGCAAGGTATATCAGGAGATTCCGCCCAAGGTGGAGTATTCCATCTCGCAGCATGGAAAAAGCTTGGACAGCGTTCTGACCGACATGTGCACCTGGGGATTTCAACATTTGGATTATGTCGAGAAGGTCAACGGCCAGCCTAAAGAGAGTCACGGAAAAAACGCAGGCGGACTGTAAACAGCAGGAAGCAAAACCCTTAATGCTCTTGCCGGGCACGGCTCGCCTGTGCAAGCACAGGCATCTACTCCCTGCTGTGCAAACCGGATCCAAGTCTGCTATATTTCTCAATTTGAGTTGGCTTCTTTCCCCCTTCGCATTCTTCCAGCCGATCCTTCTGGGATCGGCTTCAATTGTTGCACCTCATATGTATGAAATTTTTGTTCTGGGTGAATTGATGACCGGGGATAAGCACGGATATATGCTCCAAGAGATCCTTAAAAATGCAGGCGGACCTTACCGTCAGATCAGTTCCGGAACGTTGTATCCGCTGCTCTCCCGGATGGTGGATAACGGGTGGATCCATCTTCGTCTTGACGAATCCGGCGGAGGCAAACGCCCCCGAAAAATCTACGGGATTACCGATTCCGGACGGAATAACTTTCTCGAGCTCATGCAGAAACCCCTAGAATACAACTTGGATACGGAGCAGGCATTCCATTTCAAAATGGTCTATTTCCGGTATGTTCCGAAAAAGGTTCGACTCGACTGCCTGGAGCAATATTTAATTTATCTCGAGACTAACCTGCAGCATGTAACGGATTTTGAGGCGAAGATCACGTTCTACAAGCCCGAGCCCGAGAAACAGCGGCTTCAATTGCTGAGGGTACTGGATCACCGGAAGCAGATGGCAATGACGAATATCGAGTGGGTCAAGAAAGAAATAACGGCCGTTAAGTCCGAAGAAGACTAGCGTTCTAGCGTTTTTTTACATTGCATATAAGGAGGGATACGAAGATGGAACGTTTATGGACGAAACCGTTTATTCAGATGACGGTCGGGATGCTGTTTCTATTTACGGGCTTCTATCTGCTGCTGCCCACGCTTCCGCTGTATATCAAGCATTTAGGCGGCTCCGAGACTCAGGTAGGTTTGGCGGCCGGCGCGTTCACGCTGACGGCGGTTGTGTTTCGCCCAATGGTTGGGGGATTGGTGGATCGGTACGGCAGGAGAGCTTTTTACATTTGGGGTCTTATCTTCTTTGTTCTTTCGATGTATCTCTACGATTGGGTCAGCAGCATTCTGCTTCTGCTTGCACTGCGGATCCTGCACGGCGCGAGCTGGGCTTTTTCGACAACCTCCATCGGTACGGTCATTACGGATTTAATCCCGGCCTCCCGCCGCGGGGAAGGCATGGGCTGGTATGGAATGGCGATGACGGTGGCGATGGCCATCGGCCCCATGCTGGGGACCTATATTGTCGGTGGATATTCCTTTCAGACGTTGTTTCTTGTCGCTACCGGGCTCTCTCTGGTTGCCTTCATACTGGCCTACATGACCAGAGCACCTTATCAAGCCAAACCTTCGGCAGGCAGGATTCAGCTAGTCGAGAAATCCGTTCTCCCTGTCACGGTCGCCATCTTTTTTCTGGCTGTCGCTTATGGGGGAATTACAACCTTCCTCCCGCTGTTTGCCGAGTCCATTCGGGTCAATCCGGGAACCTTTTTCCTGGTGTACGCCGTCGCTCTTACGTTGATTCGGCCCTTTGCCGGAAAGCTGTCGGACCGTTTCGGCGAAGCGGCTGTCATCATTCCGTCCCTTGTCGTAACGGCTGGCGCTCTCATCGTCTTAAGCCTGTCGAGCGGATTGCCCGGACTGATTATCGCCGCTATTCTGTACGGCATCGGCTTCGGCTCGGCCCAGCCCGCTCTTCAAGCAGCCACCCTGCGCATTGCTCCCGAAGATCGGAGAGGCGCAGCCAACGCCTCCTTCATGACCGCATTCGATCTCGGCATCGGGCTTGGCGCGATCCTGCTGGGCCTGGTTTCCGAGCGTATCGGCTATGCATACTTGTTTACGGTTACGGCAGTATCGGTTGTCGTATCCTTGGTCATATTCACGATCTTTGTAAGAAGACTGCTTACGTCTGGCGTTGCGGAAAAAGAGTGAGGGCTATCCGATTTCCGGCAAACACACGCCACGGACCGGAACCGCCGCATAAGAGCGTTCTGTCTGCTCGAAAGCCGTTCCGCGGAGATGACCGAGTTTCCGAGTTTCCAAGCCTCCAAGCCCGCCAGCCTCCGAGGTTCCAAACTTTCGTGGTTCCGGACTTCCGAGCCTCCAGACTTCGTAACCTTCGCGCCCGCTTCCGAATAGGCTAACGTATCTGATGTTAGATTGGAGCGATGGTACGCATGGCGCAATATGTACCGCCGGTGAGCATCCATACCCTCACGCATACGGCACCCGGTCTCGTGATTCATTATCCGCAGGTATACGGCCTCATGAATCCAGGAGCAGAAGAAGCCATCAACCGGGCGATTATTGATCAAATCCAGGACATGCAGCGCGAACAGCAGCAGATTCAGACCGGCACCAACCCGCAAACGACGGGCACTTTTGAGATCAAAACGAATGAACGAGGCATCCTTAGCCTCGTGCTGACCAACTACACCTACTCCGAACCTATGGCACATGGACATACGGTAACGAAAGGCTTGACCTTTTCCACGGCCACCGGTAAATCCTACGCCTTATCCGACCTGTTCCGTCCGGGCTCCAGCTATCAAGCCGTTTTGGCCGCCGAAGTGAATCGTCAGATCAAGGAACGCGGCATTCCCGTGCTGGAGAGCAGTCCGGTCACCGTTTCGCCGAATCAGGATTTCTATCTGGCAGATAAGTCACTGGTCATCTTCTATCCTCTATATGCCATCACGCCGTACTATGTCGGCTTTCCGATGTTCCCGATATCGGTATATGACCTCTTGGGCATGGCGCCCGAGACCGGATTGTTATCGGATCTTGCCGGAGACGTGGCGTAGGGAGCTGCATCGTGTTCAGGTGATAAGCATAAAAAAACAAACCCGATTCCCTGGTGCCATACCAGCGTTTCGGGTTTGTTTATTATCATCGCATGGAGCCAGCTACGACGGTTACACCATGATTTTGCAGATATCGTTCGTGAATTCCACCGGATCGGCAATCGGCAAGCCTTCGATCAACAGCGCTTGATTGTATAGGAGATTCGTGTAGAGCTTCAGCTTATCTTGATCCGCTTGCTGTGCCTTCAGGGATTTGAACACCTCATGGTTCGTGTTAATCTCCAGCACCTTGTCGGCTTGGATATCCTGTCCGTTCGGCATCGCCTTCAAGATCTTCTCCATCTCAATCGAGACATCGCCCTCCGTGGACAGGCATACCGGATGGGATTTCAGTCGTTTGGAGGCTTTAACGGATTTCACCTTGCCGGCCAAGAGGCTGCCCATAGCTTCAAAGAGCTCCTTATTGTCGTTCTCTTCAGCTTCATTCTCCTGTTTGTCCGCCTCGGAATCGAGGCCAAGATCGCCGCTGGATACCGACTTGAATTCCTTCTCCTTGTATTTCATGAGCATCTTGATCGCAAACTCATCGACATCGTCGGTGAAGTACAGAATTTCATAACCTTTGTCGAGCACCATTTCCGTCTGCGGAAGCTTCTCGATCCGGTCGATGGAATCACCGGAAGCATAATAGATATACTTCTGATCCTCCGGCATCCTCGATACGTACTCGTCCAGGGAGACCAGCTTCTTCTCCTTGGAGGAAGTGAACAGCAGCAGATCTTGAAGATCTTCCTTGTTCATGCCGTAATCGTTGTAGACGCCGAATTTCAGTCCTCTGCCGAAGGATGCGAAGAACTTCTCGTAATTCTCCCGCTCGTCCTTCATCATGCCTTGCAGCGCGCTTTTCACTTTGCTCTTGATGTTCTTGGCAATCAGCGTCAGCTGACGGTCATGCTGGAGCATCTCGCGTGAGATGTTCAGCGACAGATCCTCGGAATCGACCATCCCTTTCACGAAGCTGAAATAGTCCGGCAGCAGGTCGCCGCATTTGTCCATGATCAGGACGCCGTTGGAATAGAGCTCAAGCCCTTTCTCGTATTCCTTGGTGTAATAATCGAAAGGCGTATTCTCGGGAATGAACAGAATCGCGTTATATACAACGGCACCGTCCGCTTTTACATGAATGTGTTTGAGCGGTTTATCGAAGCCGTACCGTTTCTCGTTGTAGAAATTCACGTAATCTTCGTCCGTCAGCTCGCCTTTGTTCTTGCGCCAGATCGGTACCATGCTGTTGATGGTCTGCTCTTCCTGGACTTCCTCGAACTCATTCTCGGCATCAGCCTTCGGACGCTGCGTTTTCACGTCCATCTTGATCGGATAGCGGATGAAGTCCGAGTACTTCTTGATGATCGCTCTTAAGCGGTATTCTTCCAAATACTCGTCATACTGATCATCTTCCGTGTTCTCTTTGATCTTCAATACGATCTCGGTTCCGACGGAATCCTTGTCGGCCGGTGTAATGGTATATCCATCCGCGCCTTCGGATTCCCACTTGAACGCTTCGTCGCTGCCGAGGGCACGGCTCGTCACGGTTACGACATCGGCAACCATGAAGGCGGAATAGAAACCTACGCCGAATTGGCCGATGATATTGTGGCCGTCCTTCGCTTCGTTCTCACTCTTGAATGCAAGGGAACCGCTCTTGGCGATGATGCCCAGGTTGTTCTCGAGGTCTTCCTTTGTCATTCCGATCCCCGTATCGGTAATGGTCAGCGTACGGTTTGCTTTATCTGCGGTAATCTTAACGTAATAGTCTTCTTTATTAAAGGTCAAATTGTCGTCGGTCAGCGCTTTATAGTAAATCTTGTCGATCGCGTCGCTGGCATTTGAAATCAGCTCACGCAGAAAAATTTCGCGCTGCGTATAGATGGAGTTAATCATCATCTCGAGCAGCCGTTTGGACTCAGCTTTAAACTGTTTTTTCGCCATGAAAAAATCTCCCTTCCAATCTGAACGAGGTTTCTTTTTAGCACTCTTTACATCAGAGTGCTAACACTTCTTCTATTTAAACATGTACCAATTTTTGATGTCAATATGTTTAAAGACTTTCCCTGGAACAAATACGGATTCAGCCTGCAGTGGTGAAGCAGACAGCGTAAGATGAATTTGAAAGAGACTGCTGCAATCGGCAAAAAGGCCACCTAAAAGGGGATTCCCCTCTTAGACGGCCTTTCACATTCATGGCTCGATACCGCTGTTTATTCTCTTGGATAAGACAGGGCGAATCCACCATACGTAATACAGGCCGCATAGGAGCAGCACGCCGGCCGTGGCCAGAAAGGGAAGCCGATAATCCTGCCGGGCCAGGATCAGTCCGGCCACAAAGGTTGCCCCGGACGAGCCTAAACTCCGGAATACCGACCTCATGCCGGCGTACAGATTCCGTTCCTTTTCATTAAAGGCCGACATCAGCAGACTGTCCAGCAGATTGGACAGCATGGTCACGCCGCCGCCCCGCAGTAGAAACAGCCCGACAAACAGCCATACGGGGAGAATCATGTATAGAGCGGCAAACAGCACAATATTAACGATAAATACCGAGATAATGGCCGTGTTATAACCGAACCGCTCCATGACGTACGGCGTCATCAACGAGCATATAAACAGAAGGATCGCGCCGATGGCCAGAATCAGGGATACCTGGTCGTCCATCCAATCCAGGCGGAACTTCACGATGACGTTCAGGAAGGAGCCGGTCATGGCGATACAGCCGCCGAGCAGCGCTGTAAACACGGCAAACAGCCACAAGGTCCCGGAGGATAGAGGTCCCATTAGCCTGGAGATGCCTCTCGAAGGTGAAGCTGCCGCCTCCGAAGCCTTGTTCTCGGCAGGCAGCCAGAACGCCCGGATGACGCCGTGAAGCACAAGCACCAGCCCGGTCAGCAGAAGCGACACTTCATAACCTCTGCTTCCTTCAAAACCCTTCGAAATATATCCTGCTGCCAGCGTTCCGAGACCCGTGAAAGCCGTAAAGACGGCAAACATCAAGGAAAATGCACGGGCTTCCTCCTTACGGGAACGGCAATAATGGAAGAGAAGCTGGATCTCCGTCGTCTCCACCAGCGTCAAGCCGGCAGACACCAATATTTGAGCGGCATAGAACCACAGCAATTCATCGCTGACGGCAAACAGCACATTGCCCGCGGCAATAAAGAATACGCCGGCAACCAGCAGTTTCTTTCTTCCGGTCCGGTTAGCGAGCAGGGATACCGGAATGGCGAGAACGCCCATGATCAGTATGCCCATCGATACCAACGCGCCGATCTCGTCCTCCCTTAGCCCCCGGAAGAGCAGATGCAGATTCAGGACAAGTGTATAGAGACCGATTCCGATGCCGTAGAAGGCCTCACTTATCAGGAAGCGGCGCACCCCTGTAGACAGCTGCAGCAGGTCTTTGATGTAAAAGGACATGTTATTCCCCTTCTCCAGAAAATCCGAAAACGATCTGAAATGAAATCAGTCGGTTACTTGTATAATTCCGCTTCCGAGCGCATCCGCCGGCTCAGCCGTACCGGGTCGGTATCCTCGGCAGCGTGAGCCTTCAGCAGCATGCGGAACGAGAACGGCTCCGACTCGATTGAGTGCTCGGGAGCCTGTGCCGGACCGCAGCTGTTGCTGCCAAGCCCGTTCTGCCGGTAATCCAGGTTCAGCGTAATGAAACTGCGCGGAACAAGATCGCTGGCATGCGCCGCGGCCTCGACATCCTGATCGGTGTACCGGCTCGCACTGAAGTTCAAGGCGGGCTCGCCAACGGCGAGAAGCCCCATTCCCGCGCCATCCGCGAGCGAGATCCAGCGGACATCCGATCGGTTCCCGTTCTCCTGCGGATAAATATAAGGCGTGAACAAGCCGTCCACGGTGCTGCGGTATTCCCCGAACCGTCCCGCTTCCAGGCTGTCCGGGTAGCTTTCCCCAGGTCCCCTGCCGTACCACCGGACATGTTCCATGTCGCCCGCGACTTGCATTTGCAATCCGATTTTCGGCAGCATGGCAGGCGGCGTGCCGATTGGCTCACCCTTCACATCCATGATTATCAGACCGCTGGAGGTGACCGTATAGGTCGTTTCGCAGCGGAAGCCCCAATCATATACCGGCGGGGCAATGCGGGAAACCCGCCGTACCTCAACGCATTCCCGGTCTAATCGTTTCCATTCGAAATGATCGATCCGTTCAGAGAGCCGGTCCAGATGGGCTTTGCGCCAATCCGGGAGCACGTACATATCGTTATCGATCGGCGGACGCCAGAAGTTCAGCGCGGGACCGCCAAGCATGATTCTTTTGCCATGCAGGGATAAGCCTTGAAAGCCTGAACGGAGAGCGCTGAGTGACAACTGAAAGCTTCCATTCCCCACTTGAAGGCTATGCTTCTCCTCGCTAATCTGCAAGGGGCCCCGCCGCAGGGCAGCCGTTGACTCGAATTCTGGCTTGGACGATTCCCGCAGCAGAAGCTGGGACCACGCCACCTCATGTCCCCGTTCCGCCCAGCGGCAGTCCGCAGCCAGCGAGAGGGATACCTCAAGCCACAGCTCCGCATAAGGACTCACGCCTATTGTCGCCTGCTCCAAAACCTTCGAGAGGCTAAGCTCTGCACTTGTGCCTGCTTCGATGCGGGGAAACTCCAGCGCTCCGCTGTGGGCAAGCTGTCCATCGGACAGTACCCGATAATGGGCCTGCAAATGATCCAGCGAAATGAAATCATAACGGTTCATGATATGAAGCACACCGTGTCTTCCCATCGTCATACGGACCGGTTCAATGACCTTTTTGTATTCCAGAAGTCCGGTTGAAGGCGTCCGGTCCGGACGAACCAAACCGTCAATGACAAAATTGCTGTTGTTCGGCACATCGCCGTAATCGCCGCCGTATGCATAATCCTTCTTGCCGTCCGGAGTCCTTCTGCTCAGCCCGTGATCGATCCATTCCCATACGAAACCGCCCGCCAGGCGGGGATGCGCTTCAAAGGTATCGAAGTAGGGGCGCAGTCCGCCGGGCCCGTTGCCCATCGCGTGCGCGAATTCGCACAGAATATGCGGCTTGGGATGATCGGTCATTTTGCCGAAGCCTTCCATCTTCTCGACGGAGGAATACATCGTGCTCACCACGTCGCACACCTCGGCTTCGCGGTCCTCCTCGTAATGGATCAGCCTCGTGGGATCATTCTCCCGGCACCAGTCGGCCATTGCGCGGAAATTGCAGCCGAAGCCGGATTCGTTGCCGAGGGACCAGAACAGCACGGACGGATGGTTTTTGTCCCGCTCCACCATACGGCGGACGCGGTCCACGTACGCTTCCTTCCACTCGGGATCATCGCTCAGGCGGGAAATGTTGCCGAGCGGCTCGAAGCCGTGGGTCTCCAGATCCGTCTCTTCCATCACGTACAGCCCATACACGTCGCACAGCTCGTAGAACCTCGGATCATTCGGATAATGCGCCGTCCGTACGGCATTGATGTTGTGCTGCTTCATCAAGCGGATGTCCTCCAGCATCGTGGACAAGGTGACGGTTCGGCCCGTATCCGGATGATGGTCATGACGGTTGACCCCTTTCAGCAGGATCGCCCTGCCGTTAACGAGGAGCTGTCCGTCCTTTACTTCGATGGTGCGGAAGCCCACGCGCTGCGCCAACGTCTCCAGCGTCTCCCCCTGAGCATCCCGTAGGGTGATCACCAGATGGTACAGTGCCGGTGACTCGGCACTCCATAAATCCGGACCGGCTACCTCTATGGCAAAGTCCTCCACGGCGGAGTGCCCGACGTCTTTCCCGATTGATCCCACTTCCGCTCCGTCTCCATTCAACAGCCGCAACTGGGCGGAGCCGTGCTCTCTTCCTCCCAGTTCCAAACGCACGTTCAGCTTGGCGTTCAGATACTCCTCATCCAGCTCGGTCGTTACGCGGAAGTCGTTGATGCGAAGTCCCGACGGCTCGGCAACCAGATACACATCCCGGAAAATGCCGCTCATCCACCACATGTCCTGGTCTTCCAGATAGCTTCCATCGGACCACTGGTATACCCGGACGGACATCCTGTTTACCCCAGGCTTTAAATAAGGCGTCAGATCGAATTCCGAGGTCAGCCGACTGCCTTGGCTGTAACCGATAAACGACCCGTTCAGCCACACATGAAACGCGCTGTCCACCCCGTCGAATTTGACGCAAATCTTTCTGCCGTCCCAATGTTCCGGAAGCTCGAACTCGCGTACGTAACTTCCGGTCGGATTCGCATTTGGCACATGCGGCGGATCCACAGGGAACGGATAGTACAGGTCCGTGTAATGCGGATGCCCGTAGCCCTGCAGCTGCCAGTGTCCCGGAACCGGAAGGTCATCCCAGGCCGATACATCGTAATCCTCTTGATAAAATGCTTCAGGAGCGCTTTCCGGCTCCTCGGCATAGTGGAATTTCCACACCCCGTTCAGCGATTGGTACCAGGCCGAGCTGCCTCTGTCATAACTGAGCGCTCCGTCCTCATCCACAAACGGAATGAAATAGGCCCGGCTCTTCGCCCGGTTCCGTTCCAGCACGCTCAGGTCATCCCAGTCGCGGCTTATATGACGGTCTTTCATCATGTCTCTCCATCCTTTCCCAAGCGGTCTAAGCTTCTAGAGGTCGCTCAAAAAGTCATCTGTCCATGACTTTTTGAACACGTACAACTATGTTCGGATATTGCATCATGCTGCATCGATCGTGGATACCTATTATCAACCGGCACCGTTTATCCCTTGATCCCCGTCGTGGCAATGCCGCCAACGATATAACGCTGCGCGAAGAAAAAGACGGCCAGCGGCGGAATCGAGATCAGGCAGGTGATTGCCATGATGGATTGCATGTCGACGCCGTGCATGCCCTTGAATTGGGATAACCCCAGCGTCAGCGTATATTTTGTCTGATCATTCAGGAAGATGAGCGGACCCAGATAATCGTTCCAGCAGCTCATCATATGGAACACGGCCACCAGAATGAGTGAGGGTCCCATTAGCGGCACGATGATCCGCAGCAGAACGGTCATTTTGCCCGCCCCGTCAATCGTTGCCGCTTCATCCAGCTCCTTCGGCAAGGTCATGATGAACTGGCGCAGCAGAAAAATAAAGTAGGCGGAACCGAACCAGGACGGAACAATCAGCGGTTTGAGCGTATTGATCCAGCCCAGGTAGTTGAATTCCATATACTGCGGAATCATGGTCACTTCCCACGGAATCATCATGGTGGCAAGCACGATCAGAAACAGCGCATCCCGCCCCTTGAACTGAAACCGGGCGAACCCGTACGCCACCAGCGTGCACGATATGAGCTGCCCGAGCGTCGACAGCAGTGTCACGATCAGCGTATTTTTCAAAAACAGGTTAAACGGCTGAATGCTCCAGGCTTCCGCAAAATTGCTGAATCTCCACACGGAAGGAAACCATTTTGGAGGAAACAGATACAGCTCCTGCTGCGACTTCAGCGCTGTTGTGATAGCCCAGAAGAGCGGAGCAATGAACAACAGCGAGCACAAGATGAGCAGCGTGTAAGTAATTACTTTTTTCATGCGGAACGCCCCTCTCTGCCGGCAGGCACGCCTGCTTTGGCATGCTTCGGCTTCGCCTTCTCCTTCTTCATCTCGCCCTCATAGAACACCCAGGCCTCCGAGGACTTAAACACAAGGAACGTCAGCGTTAGCACGATCAGGAACATGAACCAGGCGTTGGCTGCGGAATAACCCATCTTAAAGTACTTGAACGCATTCTCGTACATGTACATCGCATAGAAAAACGTCGACTTCAGCGGGCCCCCGCCCGTAAGCAGAAGCGCCAGCGTCAGCTGCTGGAAGGCCGCAATGATGGACGTAATCAGGTTGAACAACAGGGTCGGCGTGATCATCGGGATGGTCACATTGAAGAACTGCCTGATCTTGCCCGCCCCATCCATCGAGGCCGACTCATACAGGTCCTTCGGAATTCCCTTGAGACCCGCCAGAAAAATAAGCATCATCGAGCCCTGACCCCACAGGCTTGCAATGACCATGGCGACCAGGGACCACTTCGTATCGTTCAGCCAATCCGGCCCTTCGATGCCGACCAGCGATAAGAAATAGTTCAGGATCCCGTAATCTCCGCTGTATACCCAGGACCAGATCATGGCGAGGGCTACGCCGGAAATGACCGACGGCAGGTAGAAGGCGGTGCGGAAGAACGCGCTCCCTTTTACCTTCTGATTGAGCAGCATGGCGAGTCCCAGAGCCACGATGATGTTCAGCGGCACGAACAAAGCCGCGAATTTTAAGGTAACCAGCAGCGATTTCCAGAACAGCGGATCGTTCGAGAACATCTCCACATAGTTGTCGATGCCGACAAAGGTCACCTGGCCAACGATCGGCCAATCAAAAAACGAAATGACGAGGGAAAACAGCAGCGGACCAAGCGTAAAAACCAGGAATCCGAATATCCATGGAAAAATGAAGAGGTAGGGCACGGCCCCACCCCATCGTTTTGGTCCAAGTCGCTTCGGGGCCGCTGTCTGCTGTTGTGAGTAAGGTGCATGAGTGTGGGCCATTTTCGCGAACCTTCTTTCTTCGTTTATTTCAAATAGCGTTCGCTATCCTTCACCGCCTGGTTCAGAACCTCCTGGGCATCGCTGCCGAACATGACGGATTCCACGGCTGCCGACAGCTGGCGGTTGACTTCGTTCCATTTCGGATTCAGCAGGAAGGCCGGCGTATTGTCCGAACGCTCCAGCATCGTGTAATACGGCTTGTAGAGCGGATCCTGGTCCTTCTTCAGTTCGTTGACCACGCTGACCCGGACCGGCAGATCGGCCACGCGCATTTTGATCGCTTCATCCGATACGTAGAACTTAATGAACTCCCACGCCAGATCCTTGTTCTTGGAATCCTTCGCTATGGATAGCGCGGATTCGGCCAACACGCCCTTCACAGGTTTGCCCTCGAAGGCCGGCATCTCCACCGTACCCACATCGATTCCGGCTTCCCTGAAGGATTCCAGCGGCCAGATACCGCTCTCCCACATGGCAATTTTGCCGGCCTTGAAAATATCCTCACCGCTCTGCTGCCCTTTGCCTCCGGTCAGGACGGCTGAGCCGTTCTTCAGCATATCGCCCAGCATCTGAATGGCTTCCGCCGTTTCCTTGCTGTTCATGTACCCTTCAATCGTTGTCCCGTCCTCCGAAATAAAGGAACCGCCGTTGCTCCATACGAACCCTTGAAGGTCATACGTATCATTCTCTGCCCGAACGCCGAAGCCGTACTGCTTCTTGGATTTATCCGTCAGCTTCTGAGCGAGTTCCTGGAATTCCGTCCATGTCCATCCATCGCTCGGGTAGGGAATGCCCGCATCGTCGAACATCTTCTTGTTGTAGTACACCACCCGGGTCGTAAAGCCCGCCGGGATTCCATACAGCTGATTATCAATCTTGCCGTAGTTAAACAATCCTTGGTAAAAATCATCGATATTCAAGTCCTCATCCTTGGACGCGTAGGAATCCAGCGGCTCCAGGGACTGGTGATACGTCGGAAAATCCCACATGTACATCACATCCGGCGGATTGGCTGCGCCAAATCCGGCGGCCAGCTTCTGATCGAATCCGTCGGCGTAGGCCTCCACCTGTACCTTGGTTCCGGGATGCGACTCCTCGAACTTCTTGGCGATCTCTTGTTCAATCTTCAGCGCATCTCCCGTATCCCAGGTCGCGAAGCGAAGCGTCGTTGCCGCGCCCGATGAATCGCCGTCCGGCTGCTTCGATGCTCCAGTCCCGCCGCTGCCGCCGCATGCGGCCAGCAAGGATGCCATTAACGTCATCACCGAAACCAACGCGATCCATGACATTTTCTTTTTCATATTGTCAGCTCCCCTAAAGTATTGAGTTGATATGAATTGAACCGCTTTCATCATAACTCGGATGAAAGCGGTTCAAAACGTGCGCTGATTCGCAGATGATCGTATTTTTGTTCGAACTTGCATAGACGGGTGTTCATTTGTTTACAATGATTCCCCTTTTTGTTCGGCACGGTATTGGCTTGGCGTTTGACCCGTGCAGCGCTTGAACCATTTGCTGAAATATTTGCTGTCGCCAAGCCCGGTCTTCTCGGCGATCTCCTGCATCGTTAAGGAGGTTTCGCGCAGCAGACCATAGGCGAGACGGAGCTTGCGCTTATATTGGAATGTGATGAAGCTGTCGCCAACCGTTTTCTTGAACAGGATCGAAAAATGGCTGCGGCTCAGCCCTACCTGCTGGGCCAGCTCCGCTGCCGACCACTCGTCCGCGGGATGTTCGTGCAGCAGATGAACCGCCTGCAAGATCGGCTCCGGCCAATGCTCGCCGCTCAGACCGTACACCCGTTCCAGCTCGGCTTCCTTGTGCAAGGATTGAAAGGCTGCCTGCACATCCATTAAACCGTGAAGACATTCCCGCGAATTCCAGGTGAGCTTCCCGCACCGGCTCTTGATCTCCACCAGCAGGCTATCTGCCGCTCCCTTAAACTCCTCCGGTACGGCCCAATAACAGCTGTCCGCGCCGTAAGGAATCAGCTTGCTGCTGCGTAAACCCGGCTCATCGGTGCCCTGCTCCTGCAGCAGGTGCTCCCAATTGCTGCTGCAGCCCGCCGTTTTGATCAGATACAGCGAGATGGGCTTGCCCTCTCCAAGCCCGACGCGGCTGCAAAGCTTTCGGAGTTCTCCAGGGAAACGGTCACTGTGCCCGTTAAGCCAAGCAAACAGGTGAGCAGAAACCTGTTCTTCCAACTCGTACCCGTGGGCCGGCGTATCGGACAGCTCACGCTGGAATTTTCCCAGCATCGCTTCGAGCTCTTCGTCCTCAAAGGCGGTTTTCAGCAGATATCCCGAAGCGCCGAGCCGTATCCCCTCTTGGGCATATTCAAAATCCCGGTGACAGCTGAGCAGAATGATCCGGGTTTCCGGTGCAACCTCCTTCACCTTGCGCGACAGCTCGATCCCATCCATCTCCGGCATGACAATATCCGTAATGACCACCTGCGGGCGAAACTCCAGAAAAGCCTCCCAGGCCGCCTGACCGTTGGGGCTGTCTGCCACAACCTCCATTCCGAACCGGTCCCACGGGACCGTGGAGCGGAGTCCCTTCCGCACAATGCTCTCATCGTCGGCAATCATCACCTTAATGTTCCCTGCTTTCATCATCGCAAGACTCCTCCTTTTTCGGCCATCGTATGGTAATCGTTGTTCCTTCTCCCTTAACCGAATGCACCTTGAGTCCGTATAGAGGGCCAAAATGCAGCTTGAATTTCTGATCGGCGTTCCGCACGCCAAGCCCGCCGCGTCCCTTCCGCTTCATCTCCGGCGAGAATAACTGTGCGAGTGTCTCCTCCTTGATGCCGGCTCCATTATCGCGAAGCGTAAGCACCAGCTCGTCATGATCCTCCTCGACCTTGACATGGATCTCTCCCTGACCATCGGTGAAAGCATGGAAAAAAATATTCTCGAACAGCGGCTGAAGCGTCATCCGCGGAATCAAATAAGGCAGCAGCGCCTCATCGCAATCCAGCGCATAACGGAACACCTCGCCGTACCGGATCTCCTGGATTTTCAGAAAGTGACCGATCATGCGCAGCTCCCTGTTCAGCGTGACGAGCTCCTGCGAAATATCCAAATTCCCCTCCAGCACCATCGTCAGATGATACAGCATCTGACGGATGTCTTCCGCGCCTTCCAGCCTGGCTTTCCACTGGATGGAGTTGAGTGTGTTAAACAGCAGATGAGGATTGATCTGATAATGGAAAGCGCGCAGCTCGGCCTCTTTTTTCAGCCGCTCGCTCTGCTCCACCTCGCCAATCAGGGTCTGCACGCCCGTTACCATCCGGTTAAAACTCATATCGAGGCTGCCCAGCTCATCCCTGCCCTCGATTGGCGTCCGGGTATCCAGCTTGCCGAAGCTTACCTTCTGCATCGAGTCCTTCAAGGTCCGGATTCGGGAGGTGAACCGGGAGGAGAACAGATAGGCGATGCCAAAAGCGAGCAAGCAGGAGACGATGGCAACAACCATCGTGTTCGCCCGGATAATGCCCGAGGATTGATAGAACGCCTTGGCGGGAATTCTGGCTTCCATGCTCCATTGGTTGACGTCAAGCGTCCGCGACCAGGTCACATCGTTGTCACGGGGCGTATACGGAGCATCCGTCTCATACACAATTGTGCCGTCCGGCGATGTAATAAGCAGGTGGGCATGCGTGTCGGCCTCGAACTTGGCATAACTGCGCAGCAGCTCCTCGGCGTTCTCCTCGATCAGAATGATGCTGCCGTCCTGAGCCTTTTCGGGGTGATGGATCGGCACCGCCAATCCAAGGACGGGCACATTGTCGCTATCGCTGCTCTTGATGGAATGATCCTGTTTATAAAAACCGAGCCAATAAGTCCCGGCATATGCCTTCGGCCTCGTGTTCCACAGCGGGATATTGCCGAGTTTATTCATATCCAGATTGTTCTCCCCATAGTAATAGCCGGAGGACGTTATGATGTAAATTCCTGCTGTCAGCTGCGTCCGAAGCGACTTCAACAACGATTCGAAGTCGTTCTTCTCCATAATGTCGCCGTATGTGGATGGCGTCCCGGCTCCGATTCCCGAGTGGCTCGGATCCAGTAAATAGGAATAGATCGTCTCCGCCGTCTGCTTCATCCGCTCCAATGCCGAACTGGTCTGCTGCTCCAGCTGCGCTACGGCATTATCGCCGTATTTGCCGAACTGGGAATTAATCACTTTAGCGGATTGAACATAAGAAAGTCCGCCAAGCGAGAACAGCGGAATCAGGGTGACGATTAAAAAACAAGTAAGCAGCTTGGTTCGTATACTGTTATAGGTGCCGGTGAACAGCCGGCCCACTCGATCTTTGATCCCCTGAAGATTCATGGTTACTCTCCCTATTGTCGTATCGTATCGTGAAACTTACATCCACTCGTTCGCTATGAGGCAGGACTGTGAACACGTTCGTGATACCGCTTTCATTATAAACCCGAACAAAGAGCTTGTAATTAGGCGGCAAATGGAAAATGAGAGAAAACGGAAAAAGCACCTCCCCCTCAAGGCCAAAAGCCCGGGAAGAAGTGTTAGTCCGTGACAGTTATAACGTGTATTCATGTCCAAGAATCAAAAATACGCTGGAAGTCCAGGTGAACGCCCGGTCGCGCAGCCCCGCTCCGGTCAGGGCATCAAAATTCTCGGCCATCCCGCTGAGACTGACCATCCGGCAGTACCGCTGCGCAATCTCCATCGCCAGCTCCATATCGCCGGCGGCCGCCACCCCTTCGACCAGCAGCATCGTGGAAGGGGCCCAGATCGGCCCGCGCCAATATCCGTCCGCCTTATAGTAACGGCTGTTTACGCTCTCGGTCGCCCAGCCGTTGCTCGTCAAGAATCGGCCTTCCTCTCGAAGTCCTTCCAATAGAGCCGTGCGGATAAACTCGGGAAGGCGTTTTCCCAGCAGAATCGGAACGAACAGCAGCAGGCTGTCTCCCTCGGATACCTCATGCGTTCCCGAACGGCAGGCGGTGAATCGACCGTCTCTCCAGAAATGCCGGAGCATGCGATCCAGCGTATCATCCGCACTCCGTCTCCATTGACTCGATTCCTCGGTCAGGCCCAGCAAACCCGCGATTTCAGCCAGCGTCTCCATCTGGATAATCAAATAAGCGGCAAGGTCAGGGCTCTCAACGGGGATGCCGTTATTGAACGCCGTACTGTTGTCCCAGCCCGAGTCATTGCCGTGGTTATATTGGGGAATGCCGTCGCCGTCATGATCCCGGTGTGTGAACCACCACTGTGTCCATTTCGCTAGAGGACCATAGACCTCGCGCAGCTGGGCCTCCTTGATGTAATCCGTCCGGCGCATCATCCAGGCCAGCGTCCAGCCGTGAATCGGCGGTTTGTTGCAATTCCAAAGCTCGTATTTATCGTTCACGAAGTCGGGGATCAGGCCGCTCTCATCCTGCCGGTCAAAAAAGATCATGAACTGATCCCAAGCCAGCTCCGGCTGATGCCGCACGAGGGCCATCGCGTTAAAGCAGTTGTCCCAGCTCCAGATGTTGGTCATCCAATTCTTGGACATATACATGGCTGGGCGGGTTAAACAGCCTTCGGCCGGAACTACGCAGGACCAGGTAATATAGGCAGCGAGCTCCCTTGCTTCCTGCCACCGTTCAGAGACGGTCAGGGTATTGTTCAACCAATTGGCATAATCCTCGCGAACGCTTTCAACCGCATCGTCGAAGGACTCCCAGTCGGTACGCGGCGTCATGACGGTCATGAACTCTTCTACGGCGAATTCAGCCGTATCGGTTGCAGTGTCCACGGAGAAGTCGGCGGTCACACGCGAGCTCTTGATCTCGTTCCATTCGACCTCCATGCTCATCTGGCCAACAAGCCGGGTCAGCATGAAGCGGCAGCCGTGCGTGAAGCTGTTCACTTCCCAGCTGTCCGGATTTGTCTCGTAGGCGTAGTCATACGCTGCGGGGGAAAAGGTAAGCCTTATGCCGCAACCTTCCGCGCGGAACCGGACGGTCCGGGAGTCCGATAAACAAATGTCCGCGTGGCCTTCCGAATCGAAGGCCGTTAGCCTGATTTTGTCGGGTGATGCTACAGGTTCAAAGGAAACCGGCTCGTTCTGCCGGTTTAGCAGCTCTATCAGAAACGCCTCGCCAAACTTGTCATCCCCTCCGCGGACGGTTCGCAGGTAAAGTCCTGGTCTGCGGTCCTTTGCCGCGGGCAGAAGGGAAATTGCCAAGAAGGACTCTCTACGGCTGAAAGGTACGATATTCAGATCAAAATTCATAGGACATCTCCTTCGCTGAGGTATCGCTTTCATTGTAAAACTTCTCATGGGAAGAGAGGACTGCCGGATGTCTTGCCGATAGAGGGATATTGTTTGCCGGAGGTTCGACTGAGCGGGAGAGGTGCCATTTTGTTCGATAAGAAGGGGGACAAATGTTATGGCAAACCACAGCGACGCGAAACTTCTATAAAAACGAAGATGACCGCATCATCAGCTTATGACAATGGCGATCATCTGGTTTTGCTGGGCGACTACTGCCATCTGAATGAACCGCTTGTCGTTCAGCCGGAATTATGCGATTCGGTATTTAGTGAGCCATTATGTCGCTATGATGGCTTCGTCTGCTATAGTCGCTCAGGCGTTATGGCTTCTGCCCGTGCTGACGCCAATATTGTCTTTTTCCGTCATCGCGCACGGTGATGCCCAGCTTCGAGAGCTCCCGGCGCAGATCGGCCGCGTCCTCTTGATCGTCGTTCTCGATGGCCTTTTCCCGCGCCAGGAATAACGCATTCATGCTGGGCGTAAGCCCCGGCGTGTCGGCAACCCATCTGACGTAATGATCGGCGAACGGATCGCGGTCTCTCCAGGAATAACCGTGACGCATGAAGGCTTCGGCCACCGTTTCCCGCTTGGCTTCCGGTTTCTCGCGATAGAGCTCCTCCCCCTCGTTGCCCAGCAGCACCAGCTGCTTGCCGTCCATAAAGGCAGCGGAAACTTCTTCTCTCGCAAAGGTTCTTTCAGCTTCATGAATGCGGAGTGTAATCTCCTTATCCGACAGGCGAACGGCAAGACTTTCTTTAATTGCAATGTGGGAGAGCACCATACCCGCAAGCAGGCCCAGAACAGCGGTTACGATGACGATCCAAGGTCCCTGTATGGTTGCGATTAATTCCAGCGGTCCTTGAAAAGGCACCCAAGCTAGGCCCGTTGCCCAATCCGCAATCGCAGGCAGAAACCAGCCGACCACCGCGCCTAATAAAGGCGGCACCGCCCAGACCAGCATTCGGTCTGCCCACGATAATCCGAGTTCACTGTATTCCATCCCGTTATTCAATAGTATCCGCTCCTTTCCTGAGGACACTGTTCACCGCTTCCCTCCATATCGCTTGGTAATCCAATCGAATATCCATCATGATATAACTCGTGATATTATCGATGACCAGTGCCAGCACATACGCCTTGGAATCTGCATGTTGCCGCTCAATGATCCCGAAATCTGCGCCTAACCGCATCAGTTCCCGAAAGCCGTCCAGGAACGATTGCTGCATGGCGACCACCCGCTGGCCGTAATTGGCACTCCGGCTTGCGGTCAGCATGAACTCGCTCAATAAGCGCATCACCGGCACGAAAGCCTCTTCCTCTTCCGGAAACATGCGCAATCCCCCTTGATACAGCTTCTCCGCGAAGTTACGCTCGTTCATTTCGGTCAGGGAGAAATAATGATCGAAATGGTAATCGCTGAACATGTATTCAAAGACCCGCTCCACCAGTTCATCCTTGGACGCAAAATGATAGTAGATCGACGGTTTCGTAATGCCCACTTCGCCGGCAATCATCGCCAGGCTGGTCTTCTCGATGCCATGTGTCGCAAACAATCCGATGGCAGCCTCGACGATTTGCTGTGAGGTTAAATCCTTCTTTTTCACGCTGTCATCCGCTCCTTTTTTACCTACCGATAGGTAGAATTTTAAGACGGAGGATGATGGATGTCAATATTTTTTAACTACCGGTAGGCAAAAAACTAAAAATCGCCGATGCTTATCGCATCGACGATTCATAATAATTAGGATTTGTAGCTTAACCGGCTCAACTGATTAAAGCATTCTTCTTCCCATCATCATGATGGTTTTTAACAGTGACTTCCATTTTCCCTCGACTGTACGTACAGCCGCTGCGGCGTGGGCCGCTTCATTGCGTTTAGAGCGCAATTTCGTTGCCATCCGGCATCGTTCCAGTTCCTGACGGAGATCGCGAACATGCTGTTTGGCAATATCTTCATTATTAATATTCATGTTTCATTCCTCTTTTCTTTTATAGCGACAACATTCCGACATTACCAATACCTGCAAGCTCCTCTTCCGTCCCCTTCACTATAATACTTCCATTGTTTGCCCGAAGGTAAGGGTACAAAATGCCTTTAATTCTTTTTTCCCCTACAACGACTTCGCCGAAAAGATCCAGGGAGGACATCGAAGCCCTAATATCTTCCTCGGTGACGTCATCGTCAAAGGTCAGCGTCCCGTCAACAATGAAGCTCGCCGGCTGGCCCAAAGCCGCCAGCTGATCCTTCGACCAGGTCTCCTCGCCGCTGATGAACACAAACAGCCGCTCATAACTTACGATTTCCGTATTCAGGTTGGGACAGCGCTCCCAGACCAGATCTTCGATCTCTTCGCCGCAAATGATGAACGAACTGGAATGTATCTCCGACACGGCCTGGCTGAAGGCGTCCCGGGTCACGTCCGCCTCGAGAATGAGCGGCTTACTCGTGTAGAGCTTATGGCTTTTAAAGCGCCGTACGCTTCTTGCGTTTAGCCGTAGCGGTTTGGTTACATGCTCGAATCCTGCCGGGATCACCTCGACCAAGCCGTTGATCTTTTTCAATTTATCGTAGAAATAAGGGGATTGATGTTCATGGATAATCGCCTTGCCGTTGACTTGGATCTTTTCAATCCGGGCCGAGAACTGCTCCATATCGAGCTCCTTATCCAGATGAACCATGCCGTTCAGAACCAGCTCCATAGGCTCGCTGCCGGAGGCCAGATATGCATTGTTCAGCTGCACTTTCCCGGACTCGAACCTTGGTTCGTATTCGTAAGCGTGAATCTCCGCGCTGGCGCCTCCCACTTTGAGGAGTGCAGAGGTAACGGCAGCGGCCAGATGCCGGGGAGCATAGACCTCGCCGTTGACCACCAGGTGCAGCGTGCCGTTCTGGAATGCTTCAAGGGATACTCCCTTATCGATGATGACCGTGCCGTTAACGAATACGCGGTCCGGCTGCTCCAAGAGCTGAAAGTATTCCTCGTCCAGCCGCAGGGTGCCGCTGTAATAACGGTGTCCCTCGGGGATTTCAATCGTCTTGCCGATATTGCCTGCGTTTTTTAACAGCGTGAGGAGGTGTGCCGTCTCTGCCCGGTATATCACAAGGCCCACGTTTCCGATCCGTTCGATGCTTGTTACGGTTTCCTCCGTTGCCTGCGTAAGATCCAACATCCCTACATTCTCGATGATTCTGCTCATTTCATATCTTCCTCCCATAGTTTTCTCAATTTTTTGATGGCGGTTTGCAATTTGTACCGAACCGTGGCTGCCGGCATGCCCAGCTGTTCACCGATTTCCTGGCTGGACATCCCGAGCCAAAAGCGCTTGAACACGATATCGCTCTGCGATTGCGGCAAACGGGCGAGCCATTCCGTCATTTCGATATTGCGGCTTGAAACGGGGAGCTCGGCGATGTCCAGATCATCCTCCCACGATACGAGCCGCTTCTCCCGGCGGCTAATATCGATCATGCGATTTTTGACGACTCTGAAGAACCAGGCCTTTTGCTTGTGAAGGGGCAGCGCTGCCAGGTTCGGCTCCTTGATGGCTTTCATAAAGGCATCCTGGACCAGATCATCCGCTTCGTAAGCATGCTTGGCGATGGATCTGGCATAACGCTGGACATCGTCCTTCAGGTTTTCATAAAGATCACATACTTGCATTAGCCAACCTCTCACTTTTCGTTTTGTCTTTTCTGTTAATATAACGTTTGGGCAAAAGAAACTGATGGATAGTCTTGAAATTTTTTTCGTGCCCATAAAAAAACACGCCAACCGTCTACGCAGTCAGCGTGTTTACCTATAATTAATCCCACATGGAGAACAACACCAGCAGAGTGGCTGTTACACCGAGCAAGACCGTGTGCCTAGAAAACCATATCGAACGTATTTCTTCCTTCATACTTCATTCCTCCTTATTGTTTTCATTTAACCTGATCATTCATCTTCCCTGATGGCTCAGTCCCACCAGCTAAGCACACTTACCAGCATAACCGCTACCAAGAAACCGTCCATAAATTTGAGCTGAAGTTTAGCCAAATTGGATTCACCTCCTTTAAAGAGTCAACCACTTGAGCAATTCATTATTGATTGATCAATCACAATTATTTATAAAAAAGTGCCCTTATCCCACCGCGCACCAGTCTTGAGGTGCGCGGTGCGGCACTTCAGAGCGCGCCTGGGCGTACTCTATCTTATGGGCATCATATTCGGCATATCCATCGCCATAGCTACATTGCACAGCATGCCCCGGGCCAGAAAATCGGAGGTTTTCTTGTCGGCATCCTCAAATCCCGCTCGCACAAAGGCATTCTCCACGAGATCCTTCACCTCATTCATTCCCTGCTGCATCGCTTCGCGGATGGGCGCTTCCTGAATCGTCTGCGCCTGCATCTGGAGCAGGATCTCGCTGCGATGCGATTGCACAATCCCTTCGTATGCCTGAATCAAACCCAACTCCAGATTCTCTGAAGAAGCGGATTCGATCACCGCTTGGAATGCCTTCACAATGCGCTCCCAGGAAACAGCCAGCGATTCCACAAGCAGCGACTCCTTGGTAAAGAACCGATAGACGTAAGGCTGGGATATCGCTGCCCGTTCGGCAACCTGAGCCGTGGTCGCGCGATAATACCCGATTTCTGCAAACACTTCGATGGCTGCCGCCACGATGTCATTGCGCCGATTCGCAGAGGTTGACGCTCTAGCCATTTCTTCCCCCTCCTTTCATTCATTTCGATCCATTATTGATTGACCAATCACTAATTAAACAAAGTATATACGGTACGCTTTATTTTTGCAACTGCTTTTTCCAAAATTATTAAATTCAACATCTGGCTATAGCTTAACGCGTAGGGAAGGAATCCGCTATTTCTTATCGAACTGTTTTATGAACCGCAAATTAAACCGCATCATCCAAGAAATTTATTCTGTGATCGATCAAGGAGGACAAATCATGAGTCATGAAGGTCAACAGCTATTCGAACGATGGCATAAACACCGTACGGTCTTGCTTCATCTGCTGCAGGACGTTCAGAACGAGCATTTGGATTATAAACCGTGGGAGAATGCCTATACCTTGGGCGCATTAGCAGTTCATATTGCGGCGTCCTCAGACATGTTCCTGCGTTCCATTGTAAAAGGCTCGTTCTCTCCACCCTCTATTTCCACCGAATTCGAAACCATCGATGACATTAGAAATATCGTGCAAGCTTCGACCGAATCGTCTACGGCGGTTTTTAATGAATTGTCCGACATCCTGCTGGAGCAGCCGCTGGACTTTAACGGGTTCGTTGCCCCAGGAAAAGTGTGGCTGAGCAACATGGTCGACCACGAAATCCACCATAAAGGGCAACTATTCACTTATGTTCGAGCTGTGGGTATTGAGAAGGTTCCCTTCTTCACGGTTCAGCCGCCCAAACAGTAAAGATGGGTATGACTGGATTTTCAGCTGCAAGTTCCTGATACTCCCCCGAATTCATCTCACGCAAAATAAAAAGCCGGGTCTCCTGCAGCTTACGCTTTAGGAAACCCGGCTTTCTTCCCCCTTACTAACCCTGCTTCGCCAGCTTCACCACAGCCTGCAAGGCCGTGTTAATCTCGCGTTCCACCGCGTCGGCAACCACATTCGTGTTCGGGTCGTACTCGGCCGCGAGGTCTGCGTCGGCAAAACCGTCCATAGCGACAATTGCGCCTGCGCGAACGCCGCGGATCGCCGCAACGACGTACAGTGCCGCAATTTCCATCTCAACACCGAGCGCTCCCGCTGCTTTATACTTCTGGTGCGGTACTTCTTCAACGCCGTTAAAGAACACGTCCAGGGTTACAGTAATCCCCTTGCGCACCACGCCTTCGCCAATTGAAACCGCGGATTCGTACAGCGCTTCCGCTACCTGGCTGTCTGCAACCGCTGGAAAGCCGTCCGGCACGAGCTGTTTCGTCAGGCCATCCGTACGGATCGCAGCCGTGCTGACCACAAGGCTTCCCGCGGGGGTATCCGCCCGATAGGATCCGGCCGTGCCGACGCGAATCAATGTCTTCGCCCCCGCGCGGATCAGCTCCTCGAAACAAACCGCAGCTCCCGGACATCCAACGCCGTGGCTGGTTACCGCGATTTCAACGCCTTCATACGTTCCCACGAAGGTGCGGTACTCGCGGCTGAACGCGAGCTCGCGCGCGTTTGTAAGCTTGCGGGAAATGGTCTCCGCACGCTTGGGATCGCCGCAGACGATCACAAATTCAGGTATATCCTCTGAGTTCACTTGCAAAATAGGCATCAACATATTAGTCAAACTCCTTATGTGTCCATTCATCTTCAGGTATATCCAGCGCCTCGCCACTAAACCGCTCTTCCTTGAACGGGTCGGCTTCATTGTGGAAGCCGTTGCGTTCCCAGAAGCCCGGACGGTCTTCCTTCATAAACTCGATGCCGCGCAGCCATTTGGCGCTCTTCCAGAAATAGCGATGCGGCACAACCGTACGCAGCGGCCATCCATGCTTGTCCGTCAGCGGCTCGCCGTTAAAGCGATAGGCCAGCAGCACATCGTCCTTAAGCAGATCCTCGATGGGTACATTCGTATCGTAATCGGGATCGGCATGAAACATGACGTATTTGGCATCCGGCTTGATCTTCAGCCCCGCCAGGAAATCCCGGAACAGGATTCCCTCCCATACCGTATCGAACTTGGACCAGCGGGTAACGCAGTGGATGTCCGCGTTCACGGTCACCGTTGGCATCGCCAATATATCTTCATAAGAAAACGTCCGTTCCTCTTCGACTTCCCCGAACACCTTGAGCGTCCACTCCGACATGTCGTAATGTGGAACCTCCCCCTCGTGCAAAATGGGGAATTTCTCGGTCAGCGTCTGCCCCGGCGGCAGTTTGGCACGCTGCTCCTCGGTCAGGTTGCTCACCGCCACCGGCTTCATTTTTTTCAATCGTTCTGCCTTTTTGTGCACCAAGTTCATCTCCTTTACGCTTGATCGCTGTTGCATCCGCTTATCGTTTGGATGACTTCAATCACAGGTCGTCGCGGCGCGGCATACGCGCCTATCTGGAGCTGGATCCCTGCTTCAGCGCATCCTGCTGGAAGCTTTTGTCCTTAAAGAAGAACATCGCCAGAATCGTCACGACATACGGCAGCATCTGCGTAAAATGCGTCGGCAGCGCCAGCCCCTGGAACCGGATGCTGAGTGCATCCATAAAGCCAAACAGCAGACTTGCCGCCGTTACCCCAAGCGGACCCGATTGGCCCAGCATCGTGGCAACGAGCGCGATAAAGCCGCGTCCGGCCGTCATGCCTTCCGTAAACATCGTCACTTGTCCAAGCGACAGCTGCGCGCCGGCAAGGGCACATAACACGCCGCTCGCCAGTACGGCTCCATACTGATACCGTCTTACACGGATGCCCACGCTTTTGGCAGCGAGCGGATTTTCGCCGGCAGCCAAGAACCGGAAGCCGTTCTTCGTGCGATAGAAATAATACCACATGAGGCCCGCAATCAAAAACGACAGATAGACAAGCGGCGTCAGGCCGGCCAGAATGGGACCGAGCACCGGTATATCCTCGATAATCGGAATGTTCCATTTCGGCAGCCCGACCATCGTATTATCATAAAATGCACCTTTAACATCAAAAATAGCCCGTAAACTAAACGTGGTCAATCCCGCCGCCAACGCATTCATCGCGATACCGACCACAATGACGTTCGCCTGCAGATTGATGCTGAGATAAGCAAATATAAAAGAGAAAATCGAAACGATTGCAATCGCGAACAATATCGCATAAAAGACGTTGCCGAAGAAGTGGTTCCCCACCACGGCAGAGAAAGCCCCGAGCAGCATAAAGCCTTCCAGACCGACGTTCAACAATCCGACGCGCGAACACAGGGCACCGCCGAGGGCCGCAAGCAAGATCGGAGTGAGCACGCGGAGGGCCGAGTTGATTAAAGCAAGATCAAACAGCTGTTCCATCGGATTTGTTCCCCTTTCTGCGCTTCAGGAAGCTGTATGTGAATCGGGCGGATATAAAGAGAATCAGCACGGCTTGGATGATCGCTCCTACCTCAAGCGGCACTTCCGTATTCCGTTCCACGCCCATACCGCCTGTCTGCAGCGCGGCCAAAAAGATCGATGCAATCAGCGTGCCGATCGGATGCGATCCTGCCAACAATGCAGCCATAATGCCCGTCCAGGCATAGTCGGCCGTAGATAATGCACCATCGATATAACGATACTGGGAGCCCAGAATTTCAACGGCGCCGCCAAGTCCGGCCAAGCCGCCGCTGAAGAACATGGCCCCAAGCATCATGGGACCGCGTTTAACGCCCCCAAACAGGGCAAACAGCGGGTTGCCGCCAAGCATCCGCACCTCGTAACCAATCACGGAGCGCTTCAGCAGAACGAATATAATCAACGCAGCCAGCACCGCGAGCACAAATCCTACATGCAGCGGCATGCCGGAAATCAGCTTTGGCAGCCACACGCTGTTATCCAGCATTTCGGATTGCGCCATCGCAGCCGAGCCCGAACGGTCTTTCAGCGGATAGGCAACCAGATAGCCTGCAAACAATACCGCCACATAGTTCAGCAGCAGCGTGGAGATCAGCAGGTTCACCCGGAACCGGGCATCAAAATAACCGGCCATCACCGACCATAATCCACCTGCGATAACACCGGCAAGAATCGCAACGATGCACACCAGCCAGCCGGGACCCGGCATGTACAATCCGACCAATGCGGCAGCGAGTGCGCCAAACACCATCTGACCTTCCGCGCCAAGGTTAAAGAAACCTGCACGGAAGGCAAACGCCGCACCCAGACCGATCAGAATGATCGGGGTCGCCCGGGATAGCGTATTCGTGAAGAAATACATGCCGCCGAAGGCACCCTTCCACATCTCCGCGTAAGTCTGCAGGATATCGCCGCCGGCAATCATGATGGCAATGGCACCGGCGAGCAGCCCCACAATGATGGCGGCGATCGGCTGGAGCAGCGGAAGCGTAAATTTTGTCCATTTATTCATTACAAGGTTCCTCCCGCCATCAGCAGTCCCAATTTCTCCTCTGTCGCTTCCTTCGCCGACAGCTCGCCCACGATCCGGCCTTCAAACATAACCAGAATGCGGTCGGACAGCTTCAAGATTTCCGTTAATTCCGACGATACGAGCAAAATTCCCGTGCCCTCTTCGCGCCGCTTGAGCAGTTCGCTATGAATCGTCTCCATGGCCCCGATGTCAACGCCGCGCGTCGGTTCGGCTGCGATAAGGAACGGAGTTCCCTGCTCCAGTTCCCGTGCGACGATCAGCTTCTGCAGATTGCCGCCGGATAAATACTGCGTGCTGGTCTCCAGGGAGCCCGTCTTGATCGAGAACTTCTGAACCCATCCGGAAACCAGCTTACGAATGTCCTTCAGATTGAGGAAGCCGCCCTTCTGCAAGCGGCGATGGTGACCCATAAGCCCGGTATCCATAACGGTTGCAATGCGATTCGCCCCCCACACATACCGATCCTCGGGAATATGAGCTAATCCGTGCTCCCGTATTTCTCTTGTCGACATGCCGGTTACGTCCTTGCCCGAAACGGCAATTCGCCCGCTGTCCGGCTGAGCCAGACCGGAGATCACCTGAAGCAGTTCGGACTGCCCGTTGCCGGAAATACCGGCAATCCCGACAACCTCCCCCGCACGGACGTCCATATTGACGCCGTCCAGAACCGGCTTTCCTTTCGTACCGCGGATTGAAACATCCGATACTTCCAGCACCTTCTCGCCCGGCGTGACCGGCTTACGATCCAGCTCCATAAGCTCACGGCCGACCATGAGACGGGAAAGCTCATGGGCATCGGTATTCCCCTTCTCCACTACACCTGTGACGGAGCCGTCACGGAGCACCGTGATGCGATCGGCCACATCAAGGACCTCGTTCAGCTTATGGCTGATCAGAATAAAGCTCTTTCCCTGTTTGGAGAGCTGTTTAATGGCATCCAGAAGCTCCTGAACCTCAAGCGGCGTCAACACGCCCGTTGGCTCATCCAATATAATGATCTCGGCGCCCTGATACAGCACCTTCAGTATTTCAACCCGCTGCTGCACGCCGGGGGCGCTGCTGCTAACGGTGGCGCGCGGGTCCACTTTCATGCCGTATTTTTCGCAGAGTCCTTCCACGATCTTTACGGCTTGATTGCGGTCAAAGCCTGCACCTGAGCCCGGCTCATTGCCGATCACGATGTTCTCGGCGATCGTAAACGTAGGAAACAGCATGAAGTGCTGGTGCACCATGCCGATTCCGCCTTTAATCGCGTCAAGCGGGCTTGCAAACGAAACTTCCTTGCCATTCAGCCGAATCGTACCCGAGGTTGGCTGCTCCATCCCGTACAATATCCGCATCAGCGTCGTTTTGCCTGCACCATTCTCCCCGACAATCGCATGAACCTCACCCGCGCGCAGCGAAAAATCAATGCCGCGGTTTGCGCTGAACTCGCCATACTTTTTCGTAATATTGTCCATCTGGAGTAGCATCGAGTCATGCCTTCCTTTCGCTTCTGAATGAAAGACCGACTGCTCATGTGCAGCCGGTCCAGGTGAGAACTAATTTTGTTCCAATGCGTTGGTTACTTTAATCTTTCCGGCGATAATATCGTCGGAAATCACCTTAAGCTGATCCACGATGTCTTGTCCAATGAATGGGTTAAGCGGTGTTTTGCTCTCATGCGTAACGTAAGTAAGACCCACGCCGCCTTCTTTCAGTCCGTAATCACGAATATCGAATGAGTATTTGTCTTCTGCAAAGTCTTTAACCGTTTCGTAGACAACAGCGTCTGTACCTTTCAATTGAGCGAGCACAACGTGCTCGGGATCCGTGCCCGTGTTATCCGTGTCTTGTCCTGAAGCGTAGAAGCCTTTCTCTTTCGCGGCTTCGAATACGCCCAAATCACCAACAGCGGAAAGGCCTGCAACGAAATCGGCACCTTTGGAGTTCTGCAGGAGCGCGAGTTCCTTCGCTTTAGCCGGATCTGTGAAACCGCCGACGTAGTTAACGAAAATTTCAACGTTAGGGTTTACCGATTTTGCACCTTCTGCAAAGCCGGTCATATATTTATGCATAATAGGAATGTCGTCTGCAACCACGTTGCCAACCTTGTTGGTCTTCGTAGCCAATCCAGCTGCTGCACCAAGCAGGTAAGCTGCTTCATGTTCACGGAATACGACGCTGCGGACATTCGGCAAATCCACTACCGTATCGATAATGGCAAAAGGCACGTCCGGATTCTCCGGTGCAACCTTCTTCAGTGCATCTTCCATCTGGAAGGTGGATGTAATAATCAAATCATATTTTTCGGCAACCGCCGTACGCAGGTTTTGCTCAATCGAAGCCGGGTCTGTCGATTCAATCGTCTTCACTTCGACATTGAAATCGGCAGCAGCCTTCTGCAATCCTTCGTCCATCAATGCAAAGAAAGGATTCACGCCGATCTTCTCGGGGAGAACAAGTGCAATGCGTTTCTTATCTTGAGATCCTTCAGAACCGCCATTAGCTGCACCACTGTCAGTAGACTTATCATCATTGCCGCAACCTGCAAGCAATCCAACGGATAATACGAGTGTTAATAGAATTGACCATGTCTTTTTCATTTCCTGACCTTATCCTCCTAAGTGAGCACTTTTTATACTATTATCCTATGGTATAGACAAGCAGATGTCAAAACAAAAATTTTAGCGTTTTATGTAGTTTAATGTGTTTTTTAGCAAAAATTTGGTGGAAAACTGCGGATATCACAGAACATTACCTTATCCAAATGTCGATAATGTTCGGAATTTGCCAACATTTGATCAAACGTTTTCGACAGGGATCAGGATGAAAACGCATTATTTTCAAATTCTCGGTATCCTACAAACATACCTCCAAAAAAAAGGATGCCTGATGGCGCCCTTTTAAAAACTTGATTTCTATTTAGATGAAGCAAGCAACATATGAGATGCTTCTCGAACCTTCCTCCATTATTAAAGAGTCTTTGTTTGGCGATCAATCGATCAGCTCTGCCGCTTCAACCGCGGGACAGATCTTCACGGTCTTTGAAAGATGAAAGGACAGCAGCTGATTCCATCTCATTCATTGCACTCAACCCCGGGATACGCATTCCCGAGGTTTTTTTACTCTATGGATTTCCTTATCTTATGACTGCCGTCTACCCATCATGAACTGAAGGATCGTATCCATTTGAATCGGTTGACCTTCACGATCGCCACAAAACACTTCAGAATCTGGTCGGACTTCAAGCAAATGAATATGGCAAGCGGTGGTAAGTGGAATACAAACGCGCATAATGCCGATGAGGGCAGCACGATCAGCCACATAAAAATCAAATCATTGTAGAGCACAAAGCGGGTGTCTCCCCCGCTTCGCACAATGCCCGTCAATGCCGGCATCTGATAAGCCGTTCCGACGACGGTGATCGACAACACCGTCATGAAATGCAGCGCGAGTGTCTTCGCCTCATCGGAAATGGAGTAGAAGCCCAGCACGAAATCCTTAATCACAAACAGCACGGCGCCCGTCAGCAAGCCAAGAAGGATATACAGAATCTGCAGCGTTTTGGCATAGGATATGATTTTGTCCATCAAACCTTCTCCGATGGTCTTCCCAATCAGCACAGCCGTTGCGCTGGCCGAAGCGTATACGATGACTGTCACCATCTGGAAAATCGTTGTGGCAATGCTGTTGGCGGCGATCGCCGATTCTCCCATATGCCCCAGGATGGCGGTTTGTGCCGCCATGGCAAGCCCCCATATCGTGTTGGACATCAGAATCGGGGAGCCAACGCGAATGTACTGTTTGAAGAGCTCCATATCGAACTGCAGGAAATCCTGCATTTTTAACAAGATTTTACGGTCGAACCGCTTAATATAAACGATGACGATCACACATTCAATGATTCTTGCCGTCAGGGTAGCGATTGCCGATCCGGCCACGCCCAGTTCAGGGAAACCCAAATACCCGTAGATGAGGATATAGTTCAGGCAGATGTTGATTATCAAGGTCGATAATGATACCACAAAGCCGATTTTTACCGTTTCCACGCTTCGCAGTGAAGCCAGCAAGGAATTGGTGACGGCAAAGAAGATATAAGAGAAACAGATGATTCGTAAATAGTCCACGCCGGCGGCGATGACATTCTCTTCCTTCGTAAACAAAGACAATACCTCATGCGGGAAAAAGAACACGATGATCCATAACACAATACTGAGGAAGATCGCCATGCGCATGCCGATGCTTGCCGCTTTTTTGATCGAGCCTAAATCCTTCGCACCCCAGAATCTGGATGACATGATGACCAATCCTTCGCATACGCCCAAAACCAGCATGTGCAGCAGGAATTGGATCTGGTTCGCGAGGGCAACGCCCGATAGCGCCGATTCACTGTATCCTCCCAGCATGACGTTGTCCGACAAATTCACGCCGACCGATATCAGGTTCTGCATCCCGATGACAAGCGTCAGCCAGAAAAAACTTTTGTAGAACCCTTTTTCGCGAACAAATAAACTCATGTCAGTTAACCCTTCTTCGTCTATAAGATGATGAATCTCTAATATATATATATGAAATTACGCAAATGAACAGAACAAAATGAAGGATCCTTTCATTAGAATCATAGATTCATAGAATCAAAAACATAATAACATTATAATGTTTTTACGTGAAAAAACTAGTCATCAAGTTGGAGGGCGCTGCGAATGCCGGTATTCGAACTTCGACGGCATCCTTGGCCATTCCACAGCATATCCCCTGCCTATCGTCATATTTCCCCCGGCTTGGTCCCGCCAGAGATTCCCTTCAGTGTCAACTGTGCGTTACATCGTGGGAATTCCTGACTATGTACAAAATTACATACCGTATATATGATGGCAGTGTAATCCAATCCCAATGATGCAGAGGAGAATGTGTATGACCGTGTGGAAATATCCGTTATCTCGCAAGATGATCCAGCGAAGTATGATTGCAGCGCTCGGCGCTGCCCTCCTCATGCCCCCGCTTCATGCCTTTGCAGCCGATGAAGCGCCCCAAGCCGATGCATCTTCCACTCATTCGGCAGCCAGTACTAGATCCGGCACCTCGGCTCCAGCACAAATCACGGAGAATCCAATCGATTCCCTGGTGATCGGGGAGCACAGGCTGATCAGCCGCAAGGAGATCGACCAGGACTGGGACGGCCTCGATCCGGATTACACACCGGAGAAGGCGATTGCAGCCGTTAAAGCGCTGCTATCAGAGGAAGATTTCGAGGCGTTGTTCCCTTACCGGCTAGGTTCGGCGGAATGGTTTAAAGTCGCCAGTGGCAAAGAATACTACAAAGCCGATCAGACGGACTATTTCTCATACGATAATCTCATCAACGCGGTCGCGGAGGTCTCCAATCTTAAGATCAAGATCAGCACGCGGCAAGGAACTCCTTCCGCACAGGAGATTTACCGATTAGACAAGGACGCCCGCGTTGAAACACTCGTTGTGCGTTCAGCTGACTTCCATTCGTCTGAGAACCTTAACAAAACGATTGAAACCGTTATCATTGATGGCGGCACTTTCCTGAAGGAAGGGTTCAAGAAGGACCGTAAGCGCGAACTGGCAGCCTTCCTCGCCAATCTGTCCCACGAGACGGGCGGAGGCTGGGCTACCGCCCCGGGAGGACCGCTCCGTTGGGGTTTGTTCTGGAACGAGAACATCGCCGGCCGGACTGGCGTTAATAAAGACGCCTTCGTCGATCCTGCCAGCGCTGAGCTGTATCCCGGAACACCAGACAAACGCTATTATGGACGGGGACCGATCATGCTCAGCTGGAACTTTAACTACGGCCTGTTCAGTTCCATCATCTATGGAGACAAAAGCGTGCTGCTGGACCATCCGGAGATCGTTGCCGCTGACGGTAAGATCGGCTACATGACCGCCATCCTGTTCTGGATGACGCCGCAAGACCCGAAGCCTTCCGCCCACGACGTCATGGTTGGCAGATGGAAGCCTTCCCCGCTCGAGAAGTTCAGAGGGCTTGGCGATCCCGGCTTCGGTACGACCGTAATGGTCTTGAACGGCCTGGAAGCCAACCTCGGTGAAACCGAGGGCAGCCCGGTGCAGCGGCGCGCCGGCCATTACCGCGATATTACAAGCCGTATGGGCGTTGATATTACCGGAGAGAAAGTAGATACGTTGGGAATGAGACCATTCTGATACGAAACCTTCCTGCGGATAGGTTGGAACAGGTTTGATGGTATCCTCTAATCATCGCCCTCTGGCAAATGGATGTTTTCCTGCCTCCACTCTGCCACAGGGCGATGAATCATTTCAGCAGGCTTCAGACCAGCCGCTGAGCGATTGCAACGCGCTGAGCTTTAGGTAAGCTCTTGAACACCAAATCATAGGAATGATCAATCATATCGTGCAGGTCCGCTTCCGTTAAGGAACCGTCCACGGCAACCGTATTCCAATGTTTCTTGTTGAGATGATATCCGGGCTGCACCGCGTCATGCTGCTGACGCAAATTCTCTGCGATCACCGGATCGCATTTCAGGGATATATGGCTGACCTTCTCTCCTGCCGTTGTGGTAATCAGGGCAAACATTTTGCCCTCGACTTTCATGACGACCGGAAGCGGTCCGAACGGATAGTCTTCGGATGCAGCTTTCTTGGAAAGACAGTAAGCAATGAGTGGGCTTCGCACCTGGAAATTCTCTCCTTCTTTCATCAGATCTATTTGATTATAGTAGATGATGTTTCCCTGTTCAATCCAGTCGCAGCAGTCTTATTTATCATCTTATTATTTTCGATAAAAAAATTCTTTCAAGTACATAGCTTGGTTCAAGGCCAACGTGGAGGCTTGCTCTACTTTTTCGGCATATGCTGAACAAAAAAGAGAGAGGTGAGCCTCTTAACTATGAAATATAAAAGCAGTACCATCAAGAGCAAATGGAAGAAAACGAAATGGTTAAACGAAGATTCTTATTTCAGACAATACGTACCGCACACATTGCCGTTCAGCAAAAAAAACCTGAACGCTATGCTGGCGGACTACACCACGGTTTTCTTCAAACCTACGGATGGTTCAGGCGGTGTAAACATCGTCCGAATCCGCAAAACGGACGGGGGCTACCAAAGCCAGCTGAATACCAAGAAAACGTCGTACTCCAGCTCATCTCAATTGTACCGTGATCTGAACCGCTTTGCCGGGAGCAGACCCTACCTGCTGCAAAAAGGAATTCGTTTGGCCAAAAGCAATGGCAAGCCATTCGATATCCGGGTGATGGTCCAGAAGACTAAGCAGGGAGCCTGGGTGAGCACCGCCTTATTCACCAAAGTCGGCAACCCTAACAAAGTCGCAACCAATTATAATCAAGGCGGCACCATTGGAACGTTCCGCAAAACGATGAGCGGCACCAATTTCAACTCGGCCTTCACCCAGCAGCTGGAGTCCGAGCTCAAAGGACTTGGCGTGGCCGTTGGCAAAAACTTCGACCGCCATTATCGCGGTTTCAAAGAGCTGGGACTCGATGTAGCCGTGGATTCCAATGGCAGACCATGGATTCTCGAGGTGAACACCAGACCGCAAATTTATCCGCTCAAAACGTTAAAGGATCGGAGTCTGTACCATAAGGTTCTCTCTTACGGAAAGCATTATGGGCGCACGAAATAATAAGGATACACCCTTCTCGCACAAACAAAACTGCCGGGCTTAGTGCCCGGCAGTTTTTTATTGAACCTTACTAGGGGCCGATTTCAGGGCTTGGTTTCTGCTACGATTCCCTGCCAGCTTGCTGCTGCAGTTCCCGCCATACCTTCTTGTTGCTGTATTGTTTCTCCGTGCTGATATCCTGTCCAAACCACGCCGGCGGTACAAAGCCGTCTGCAGCTTCTATGGAAGGAAACTCTACCTCCAGCACCAGCAATTGAATCTGCGCATAATCGTCGATTTCGATGATCGTGTTCCCTAAGCGGGCGGTAACCCGTCTCTTGGTCAGCGGAATCGCGCCATGCGCCTTCACCACTTGGTCATAGAGTCCTTCGGAAATGGCGAACTCTACTTCCTCCCTGGCAATTCCCCACCCTTTTTTGAACGTATGGGTGAATTCAACCTGTCCCGATGTCAGATCCGTTATTTTGCGGACACGAAGCTCCTGATCCCCATCCAGCGCCAAATACGTCTGCTCGATGAACTGCTCCTTCTCGACCACGATGCTTCCTTCCGATATCAAGTCTTCCGGATAAGCCTCCAATAGGTATTTGCGTTCGATTTCAATCGCCATAATTACATCCTCCAATCGATGATCCCCATCTGTGCCTGATTCCATTATAAGGATCGATCACCGCAGCGACAAACAAAAGCGATAGAAGGGATGCGCGGGAGCACTCTTCTATCGCTTCGTTCTCATCGTTACTTTATTAATTTTCTGTATGCCTTAATCGTCTGCGTGTGCATTCCTTCATGATACAAGCTGAACACAAGAAATTCCCCCACGGTTTCGAACGTCAGGGGACCGATGGTCAGCGGATGAGCTGAAGCCTGGTCGAGGCGATTCGAGAAGGTTTCACGAATTCGGGTCGTTTGCTCCTGCAAAAGCTCTACCAGTTCGGAAATCGCAGGCGGCTTCGACTTCCAATCGGCCGGTTTGGTTCCGGTTGCAAACCACGCCTCGAATCCTTCTGGAAGTCGGGGCTGCTCGCCCGCAGTCGCAAAAGCGAACTGCTCATGAACGGTGTAGATATGTCCCAGGTTCCAGCGAATGCTGTTCGCAAATCCTTCCGGGATGATATCAGCCTCCTGCTCCGTTACATTTTCCACCGACTTTAAGGTCCCGCCTCTGGCAAAATCCAATTGGTTAAAAATCGCTTCATTCATATGATAATCCCCCTTCCAAATGGTTCGTAACTATCCTATCGTAATATTGAGCCTATCGCAAGGAGTCCTAAGGCATTCACACGACCTTTAGTATTTGCGTACATACCGCTTTCGATTAGGCTATAAGATATAACAATCTTACATCTATATCATTCTTTTGCGTTCGATTCATTTGAACCGATTCCGGAATCATGTTTATACTATAGGAAAATCAATACATAAAGGAGTGGATCAAGATGAACTACCGCCGTCTTGGCAACAGCGGACTGAAGGTTTCGCAGCTCGGTCTGGGCACGAACGCTTTTGGCAAAAGGGCTGATCAAGGGACATCCGCCCGCATCATTGACCATGCACTGGACCACGGCATCAATTTCATCGATACCGCTAATATTTATGCAGGCTCGGAATCCGAGCGCATCATCGGAGAGGCGCTCGCCGGCAAACGCCATAACGTCGTATTAGCCACGAAAGCCGGGCTCGTAAGCGGCCAAGGGCCGAACGAACGCGGTTCTTCCCGCTATCATCTGCAGCAAGAACTGGAGGACAGCTTAAAGCGGCTAAAAACCGATTATGTGGACCTGTATCAGATTCATACGTTTGATCCGAATACTCCCCTCGAGGAAACCTTACGCACGCTGGATGATATGGTATCGTCGGGCAAGGTCCGATATATCGGCGCTTCCAACTATGCCGCCTGGGAAATTATGAAGGCGCTCGGGATCAGCGAGCTTCGCGGATACGCCCGGTATGTATCCACCCAAACGAGTTATTCCCTTGCCGACCGTACGCCGGAGCTGGAGCTTGTTCCCCTCTGCGTCGATCAGGGCGTTGGCATCATCCCATATTTCCCGCTGGCCGGGGGCATTCTCACCGGTAAATACGGTCAAGGCGCCAGCACGCCTTCCGGCTCCCGTGCGGAGACGGACCCGAACTTCAATCGCTTCCTGGAAGATCGCAATCTGAAGCTTGGGCAGCAGGTCAGCCAGTTGGCTGCAGAGCATGGTCATTCTCCAAGCGCCCTATCCCTGGCCTGGCTGATGAATCGTCCTGTTGTCTCCACTGTCATTGTCGGAGCTACGAAAACCGAGCAGCTGGACGATAACTTGAAGAGCCTGGAGATTGAGATCGATGAGGCACTAGGCTCCAGCCTGGATGAAATCAGCGACGACTTTGTTTATGCCAAGCCGTTCGCGACTTATCGACTGGGGTAAACAGCGTTTAATCTAAATAGTAAAGAGCTGCGCCAGGGACTCATGGATTCCCCTGCACAGCTCTTTTTTTCTTCAATAGTAGAAGCCTTTATTTAGATGGTACATCATCAATCATCCCTGATGCTAAAAGCATCCGCAGATAGAGGGAGGCTCGAATTCTCTTACTCCCAAGAATCCATGCGATATACGTCTTAATTCTTAGCCGATTTACTGCTCTATTTCAAAATCTCTTCAATACGAGTTTGAACATCTTCGCTGAGCTCAATGCCGGATGCCTTCACGTTCTCGGTTACCTGCTCCGGACGACTTGCGCCGACAAGCGCACTGGCTACGTTCGGCTGGCGCAGAATCCAGGCAAGTGCCAGATTGCCCACCGACACTTCAAGCTCACCCGCAATCTTCTCCAGCTCGCGAACCTTCGCGATTTTCTCCTCGGTAATGCCTTTGCGCATCCACTCCAGCTTCGCGGCACGGCTACCCTCTGGAATATCGGAAGCCGAAGTATACTTGCCTGTTAGCAAGCCTTGCGCCAGCGGGGAAAATACGACCTGCCCAATGCCGGAACGCTCGCTGAGCGGAATGATTTCCTTTTCAATATAACGTTCAAACATATTGTAGATGGGTTGATTGACCACGATGCGGTCGAGCAAGTAACGATCCGCTACCGTCAATGCCTCCGCGATTTGCGATGCCTGCCACTCGCTGACGCCGACATAAAGCACCTTGCCCTGGCGAACAAGGTCGTCGATCGCGCGGAGCGTCTCGTCAAGCGGCGTTTCCGGGTCATGTCGATGGCAGTAGAAAATATCCACGTAATCATGGTTAAGCCGCTTCAAGCTGGCATGTGCCTGCTCCATAATATGTTTGCGGGACAAGCCGCGATCGTTCGGGCCATCGCCCATGGGCCAAAAAGCCTTGGTCGCCAGCACGTAAGACTCGCGCGGATACGCTTTCAGGGTTTCGCCAACCAACACTTCGGCTGCACCTTTTTCATATACATTCGCCGTATCAAAAAAGTTAATGCCCAGATCATAAGCCGTTTTAATTGCGTTTACCGCGTTCTCGCGCTCCACATAACCACCGTATGTAAGCCAGCTTCCCAAGCTGATCTCACTAACCTTGAGACCTGTGCGTCCTAATCTTCTGTATTTCATGGCAATTCCTCCTTCAATCGAATAACTTGGATGCTGCATTTTCTATTCTAATGTAGTTCCTACTCCCAGGGAAGAAGTGAAATGTTCTTCACTATATTATAGAGAGGATAGTTGATATACTTGAGTATAGTTAATAGAATACCGGAAGGAGCCTACCCATATGGGAAATAAATCGAGCAGTTACATACCGAAAACACCCGAACATATCGAATGTAATATCGAAAAAACACTGTTGGTCTTAGGCGGAAAATGGGCATTTCTCGTCATCCGCGAGCTCTTTGGCGGCACGAAGCGTTTTGGCGAGCTGCAGCGGCAAATCCCGAATGTCAGCCCGCGGGCACTGACCACGACGCTCCGCCATCTGGAAGAGCAGGGCGTTCTTGAACGCGAAGTATTCCCTACCGTTCCGGTTACGGTGGAATACACGCTGACGCCGAAAGGCATGGACCTGCATGTCATCTGCAAGGAAATGAAGCTGTGGGCTGCGCGGTGGACTTGACTTCAAATTGGCTTGATGTATCTTTGCAACCGTGCTTGGAACCAGCGATCAGCACAAAAATAAAGCAGCGACGGATTCCGTTTAACCGGAACCGCCGCTGCTTTTTTAAGCTTGCTATTTTTTTGATTTGTAGATTACATTTAATCGTTATTGTTTTGATTGCCGCGGGATTCTCCGCCCTTGCGGCCAATTTCCTCATAGAAATCCTTATCATGGGACTCTGATGTGGCTTCTCCGCCTTTACGGCCGATTTCCTGATAAAACTCCTTGTCGTGATTCTTGGCCGTTGCTTCGCCGCCTTTGCGTCCCGCTTCTTCTCTGCTCATTTTGTTGCCGTTGTTGTTAGCCATTGTTCATCACTCCTAAGTTGTTTTTTGTTGCTGCTATGTCATGTATTTAACCCATCCGTAAACAATTAAACATTACTTTTCAAATCCTTCATTCACCACATATGGACCTGTGCCAAGCGTAGAATGCTGGTGTTTTGCCGGAGGATTTAATACGGGTGCGTCGCCGTAGGCTGTCGGATTAGCCACATATTCGAAATCGCCGGTACCGTCCGGCAGCGGTCCGTTCGCCCAGCGTCCCGCACTGCTCTCCTCCCCAACCGAAAAATTCATGAATTGGCGTGTAGCTTCTTCTACGCTGCGTTCGCGCGGAAACGAAGCAGGAGCAATTGGACCTTCAATGGCCTCGATCTCTTCAATCGCGGCCAGCCACTGGTTCTGGTGCATGATATCACGAGCTATCATGAAGGACAGCATGTCCCGAACGCCAGGATCCGTCGTCTGCTCATACAAACGGACGACCTGAAGCAGACCTTGCGATTCGGCATTCAGATTCGCACGGAAGTCAGCCAGCAGATTTCCGCTCGCTATGATGTACTTACTGTTCCATGGATATCCGTTGCTGTCCGTCGGGGTTGCCCCGAGTCCCGATACGATTGCATGCTGAGGATTCATGCCTCCGAGTGCGGCGGCAATCATCGGGTCCTTCGCCGCTTCATCGACTTGATCCGCAGGAGCGCCGTCAAGAAGCTGGGCTATCATCGTGCTCAACATCTCGACATGGCCAATCTCCTCGGTCCCGATATCCAGCAGCATATCCCGATACTTCCGGTCTGCCCGGCAGTTAAATCCTTGGAAGAGATACTGCATCATGACGGACATTTCACCATACTGGCCACCCAGCACCTCTTGAAGCTTTCTCGCGTATACCGGATCCGGCTTCTCAGGTTTGGCCCGGAACTGAAGTTCTTTCATGTGAATAAACATCCATATCGTCCTCCTCGTATGCGTCATGGTAAGTCCGATTATTTTTTACCCGGTCCGATCGATATTAAACAGCGGTAACTCATAATGTTCCCAGCTTCTATGTACCGTTAACATGATAACAGCCGCGACCCGCGCGGCTGAATCATCAATCTATACTGCTATATCAATTGATACGGACCCCTTCAAACCGGGTAGCGAATCCGCTGAGAATTGTGCCGTTTTCTCCGGTTGCCCTTGCAAATACCTCCACTCGATCGCGAGCCATTAATGGTATCAGTCCGGCGGCATCAATTTTCCCTGTTCTCGGCTCAAAGTTTTCTTCCTCCGATATTCTCGGGACGCCGTTAACCCGAATCTCCAAATCCATTCGAACAGGCGTAAGCGTGATCGTTGTAAAAGAAACGCTGGCCAACAGGGAGTAGATACCTCTTTGCTTAGGAGTGAAGGTCGATGTGGATGAATTGTACTCATTGTTGAGATCCAGTTCTTCAACTTGGTATTGGACTTTGCTGAATACGCCGTCATTGATTTCTTGGTCGATGCCGGAGACTGCTCTAAACGCGGATTTTCTTATTTTGCCGACACGCTTCTTCTTGGATGCGGTATGCTTACTGAGCGTTTTCTTGTAGACAAGCTTTCTGGACCCTGATCGTTTGAACGCCATTTCACTCTCCTCCTGTCGTTCTATCCATATTCTCTACGAAACTAGTTTCATAGTAGTATATCGATTCATAGATTTGGCAGAAACGGTATATACCCAAACGACATAAAAAAGGCACGATCCAGTACTCCGACATGACAGAACGACAGGGCGGCGGTTTGAGGCGCATATCACTTGAAGCGGAGCTTCTCCTCCAGCAATTGCTTGTTGTATAGGATGTCCGGATCATCCGGAGCGTAAGAAAGGGCCCTTTCATTATGTTCATAAGCCTGCTCCAGCTGACCTAGTTTTCCGTAACAATACGTCAGCTGCAAATGGGGAAACCATGTCCAGGCCGCTTGATTAACGCCGTATAATCGACCCTCTGGCATCTCCAGCTTGAGCGCCAATTCGTACCAGTGAACCGCTTTTTCATAATCGTTGAGCTCTTGGAAATAGTACGCGATCCGGCATACATAATCGGCCCGCGGCACGTCATAATTAAACGTCTTTAACAGGGATTGCAGTTCTTGTTCTTTTTGTCCCAGCTCGTGGTAACAATGCGCCATGCGATCACACGCATCCAGTTTTTCCTCAAAATAGCTGACCGGATCATGAATAATCGTTTCATATATTTCAATGGCCTTGTCATAATAGGCGCTCGCAGACAATTCCATTGCATAATGCAGCAACTGGCGCTTGGAGAGGGTGCCTCCCTTCGCAAGATGGGCCTCATAAATACGCAAATTCCGTCCGGAGTCCGTGTGTACGCGTCCATGACTAACGGCAATGTCGGATAACATGATATTTCCCTCAACCTCTAAATGCTCATGCACCGGATCACGCCATTGAAAATGCCTAGAACGCTTCACCAGCCGGTTTCTTTTAACAACCGCCGTGGGCTTCCCCAACGGATCGAAGGCAAGGTAGTAATCCATGCATACGGAGTCCACCGCCGGGTCCAAATTTTGTTTGAGTGCCTTGAACCTTTCCAGATCGGCCGGCTGCAGCCAATCATCTGCATCCAGCCATAAGATATACTCCTTCGTCGCATGAGAGAACGAATAGTTCCTTGCAGCGGAAAAATCGTCGATCCAATCAAAATGAAAGATTCGAGCCTCATATTTGGCTGCAATTCCGAGCGTATGGTCCGATGACCCCGTATCTACGACGACAATTTCGTCAACGACATCCTTAACGGAGTTTAAGCACCGATCCAACACTTGCTCCTCGTTCTTTACAATCAAGCACAAACTAATCGTGATCATGTCCAGCCCCCCATAAACTTGTCTCCCAGACATCATATGGAATGCCATCTCGCGAGGTTTGGACAATAAATCATAGACATAGCAAAAAAGACCGCGATTTCGGCGGTCTTGATCGATGGAGAACGGTCTGTATTATGTCTGTTGTGCGTACGCCTCCGCAGCCGCATGCAGATAATAAGCCAGCCCCGTCTGCTGCTCTTCCAGCATCCGGAGATGAAAGTCGTCATTCAGGAAAAACTTCGTTTGACCCGCAAAATCCGCAGCCGTAAAGGCGTGACCCTGCTCATTCATAAACTGCAGATGATCGCGAATCGAATCTCTTACTCGCGCATCATCGTGCTTGATCCCCGTTTTCAATGCGTTTGCCATGCCTGCCATAAAGGCAGCCGCTTCCCTTGCCTGCTCGTTCATGCTTGGAACATCGACGGGCTCACCCTCGAGCAAATCCATATCATACTGCTCTTTCAGGTGTTCATTCTGCTCCGTTAAAGCTGCCTCCCATTCTTCTTCGCTCTCAAAACCTTTGAACAATTCCTGAGGCTTCATGCGCTTGCCCTCCTCCGTACTGGTTATGGATATTCTTAAGGTTTTCAGAATCGCATTCAATCGATCCGCGCGGTCCATCAGCAACTTCTCCTGTTGTAACAGCATCTGCCGCCGTTCAGGAGTTTCCTCCATCAGCACCTTGATTTGTTCCAGCGGAAAATCCATTTCCCTGTAAAACAGAATGTGCTGCAATCGCTCCAGTTCGGCTGCACCGTACAAGCGATAACCCGCTTCGCTGATCTCGGCCGGCAGAAGCAAACCGATTTTATGATAATGATGCAGCGTTTTAATGGTCACCCCGGACAGCTCCGAAACCTCTTTTACCGTGTATAACATTATGCTGTTCCCTCCTTCGACTTCCAGTCTAAGGCCTCCCCTTGGAGGAGAGTCAAACACGTTATTTATCTAAGGTTTGTTGCCACTTGAGAATCGTTTCCTGCGGGAAAATATGATTTTTGCTCATTATTTTGCTAGAATGGTCCATTATGCAGTAGTAAACAGAAAGGATGTATAGGAACTATGAAAAGGAAATGGTTAAAATACACCATGCTCTTAGTATCTGTTGGAATTTTGGGGATTATCTCGTACTATACCTACGCTATCATTCAGTTCTCAAACCAAATTTCGACCGCTTCGAATCCGGCGAAGCCAGTGGAAGCTTCGGGTGCCGCAACGGAAGAAATCATTGAAATACCCAAGTGGGAGGGTAAGGAACGCATCAATATTCTTCTGATTGGAGGAGACTCCCGGGGAGACGATGCCGGCAGATCCGACACCATGCTGGTGGCTTCCATCGATCCTGTGACGAAAAGAGCCCATTTATTCTCGATTTTGCGGGACACCTATGTGGACATCCCCGGCCATGGCAAAGGACGACTGAATTCGGCATTTGCTTACGGCGGAATCGAGCTGACGAGACAAACCATCAGCAATCTGCTGGACCTGCCCATACATAAATATGTTTACACCGATTTTGTCGGCTTCATAGCCCTGGTCGACGCCATTGACGGAGTCGACATCGAGGTGGAGAAAGACATGTATTACACAAGTAAAGCCGACAAGCATATGTACGACATCGATTTAAAACAAGGACTGCAGCATCTCGACGGCAAGATGGCGCTGCAATACGTCCGGTTTCGGCACGATGCGAGGTCCGATTTTGCCCGTACGGAACGGCAGCGGATTCTCATGACGGAAGTCGCCAAGAAGATGCAGACCACGGGCTCATTAATTAAGCTTCCCGGCATCCTGGATTCAATTGCACCATACATCGAAACCGATCTAAGCCCTAAAGAAATGCTGAAGCTGATGGCTCTGGGTTTTGATGTGAATCTGGATAAAATCGACCAGCAGCAGCTCCCCCCATTCTCGCTGCTGACCAACGAGAAGGTCGGTCGGGCACAGGTGCTCGGCGTAGATAAAAACAAATTGCAGCAGTATGTGAAGCAGTTATTCGAAAATGACGCCGGATAAAATAGCGATCATCGAAAGAGGGCATAGATAGCCCTCTTTTTTTGCGTTAAATCTCCTATATCGTTCGTGGACGCTCATGCAATAAATCTGATGGAGCGGTGCCCGTGACTCGTTTATAGATTCTATAGAAGTAGGAGAGGTCCTGATATCCGAGAAATACGGCAATCTCCTGTACCGTCAGCTGCGATTCCGTTAACAAATACACTGCCCGTTTGATTCGCTGAGCGTGCACGTACTGGCTGATGGTCTGCCCTGTAACGCTTTTAAAGAGTACCGCTGCGTAATTGGGGGTTTTGCCGATGACATCGCCCAGCTCCTCTTTCGTTATTTTCTCACGGTAATGCCGCTCGATATAAGACTTCATCCGGTCCACGTGCAAGTGCTTCTCCGGCGTGATGACGCCCTTGTCCAGCTCACGGCTGATATAAATCAACACTTCTGTCAATAATGCTTCGATCATCAAGACATAATAAGATGGGCGTTCCTGCCACTGCTGATGGATCACCTTCAACCGTTCGCGGATTAACTCATAAACACCCGGTTTAAACTTCAAGGCTTCTTTCCGATCCAGCACGGATAAGTCCGTCGAGGCGCCTTCCGTCCATTGTACGACGATTTGCGTGTGCGTCACGGTAGGGATGCTTTTGCCATAATACGAAACGCCGGCTGGAATAAGCAGCAATTCCCCTTTCTCCATAATTTGCTTATCGCCATTCACCCAATATACACATTTTCCATATGTCACAAGGCTTAAGCGCCATGCTCTTTGCTCATGATCAGCTTCTTCATACCAATCGACACCGCTAATTTGCCTTATTTCTATCGGAGTGACCATAACTCACCTCAACTGCGATACTATAATCCATCTATTGTACTATAGTTCATATCATGATTCGACAAGACAGGCTACAATGTGATCATTAGGGAAGTTTGAATGAAGTCGAAATGCTGTATAAAAGCAGAAGAGAACAAATACAAAGGAGGAACAAACAGCCATGCTAAAAACTAAAATCATTTGTACGATGGGACCCGCGTGCGATTCCATTGAGCTGTTGAAGAACATGATTCAGGAGGGAATGACCGTTGCCCGTTTGAATATGGCTCATGGTGAGCTGGAGGATCACGTCACCCGGATCCGGAATGTTCGCCGGGCCGCAGCCGAATTAAACACGTATGTTCCGATCATGATGGACATTAAAGGACCTGAAGTACGGATCGGCAAGCTGAAGGAGGCTTCCTGCCTTCTGAAACCAGGTGAGGAGCTGATCCTGACTACCGAAGAAATTCTTGGCGATGCCCAGCGCATCTCGGTCAATTATGCCGAGCTGAATCTAGTGGTTAAACCGGGAGACCGCATCTTGATCGATGACGGCCTCGTGGACCTGAACGTTCTCCGCGTCGACGGACCGGACATTCTTTGCAAAATCATCAGCGGCGGGGTGCTCAAACCACGTAAAGGCGTCAACCTCCCTGGGATCAAAACGACGCTTCCCGGCGTCACCGAGCGTGACGTCATGCATATCGGCTTCGGCCTGGAGAACGACATTGAGATCATTGCCGCTTCTTTCGTGCGTCATGGCGACAACATCCGCGAAATCCGCAGCATCCTGAAAGAACGCGGCGCGGAGCATGTACAGATCATCTCCAAGATTGAAAACGGAGAGGGCATGGAGAACCTGGACGACATCATTGAAGCATCCGACGGAATCATGGTTGCCCGCGGAGACCTTGGCGTCGAAGTACCAATCGAAGAAGTGCCTATGATGCAAAAAGAAATGATCGATAAATGCAACCTGGCAGGCAAACCGGTTATCGTGGCAACGCACATGCTGGAATCGATGCAGGTCAATCCCCGTCCAACCCGCTCCGAGGTGAGCGACGTGGCTAACGCGGTGATCCAGGGCGCTGACGTGGTCATGCTCTCGGGCGAATCCGCTGCCGGCAAATATCCGGTAGAATCCGTGCGCACGATGGCGGCAGTCGCCCGCCGCGCCGAGACGATGATCGATTATAAAGACCAATTCGCTTTCAAATCCAGACAGCAGGTAGCCGATATTACCGAGGTTATTAGCCAGGGTGCGGTTAGCTCCTCCCTCGTGCTGAATGCCAAAGCGATCATTACGGCAACGGAGAGCGGATTTACGGCGCGGATGATTTCGAAATACCGTCCGAAGGCACCGATTATCGCGGTCACGCAGCATGAAGAAGTGCTGGCCAAGATCTGCTTGCTCTCCGGTGTCATTCCGGTAAAAGGCGACAAAGTCACAACGACGGACGAAATGTTCGAATCCGCGACCCGTAATGCCATCAAGACAGGCTACATCGAAAAAGGCGACATTATCGTATTGTCTGCCGGCGTGCCGATAGGTCAATCCGGTAACACGAATCTGATTAAGATTCTGCAAGTGTAACTTGTATTTTCCTAAAAAGACCTCCCGGTGATTTAATCGGCGCCAATCCATCCCTCTGGGCATATAACTAACTTAGAGGAATAAGCGCGAAAGATGATCTGCACTGCCTATGGGAGGTCTTGAAATGGTTGTACCGCATCATTCAATGGAGGGCCAGTGGCAGCAGCCTACTGTCCCTCATTGTAAACAGACCCATAGCTATACAAGTCCGTACCAGATGCTCTTTCACTGGAGCCGCCTGGACTGGAACTTCCCGACTCTCGCGATGAAGCAGCGATTCGAGGAGCGCCAGGATTGGAAGCACTGCATGCCTGCAGGCGTCAAGGTAGACCGGCAGGGACGCTTCTATGTATCGGTTCCGCGCTGGGCTGAAGGGGTTCCCGCTACGCTGAATACCATTGCGATGGTGGACGGCAAGCCCGTACTGGAGGCTTTTCCAAGCTGGGAGTGGAATACGCCGGGGGATGTTCGGGTGCTGCAATCCGTCCTTGGCTACGAGATTGATGAACATCATCGGATGTGGATTCTGGATCAAGGAAAAATCGCATACGATACCTCGCCCGTAGGCTCGCAAAAGCTGCTCATCTGGGATCTGAGCGCGAACCGCCTGCTCGACTCTATTGTCATTCCGGACGATATTGCCCCGCCCCGAACATCGTTCCTGAACGACATCGTGGTGGATAACCGCAACGGTTATGCCTATATTACCGATTCGGGCTCCGGCTGGCCGGACCATCCGCTGTATGGCGGAATCATCGTCTACAATATGAGAACGAAGAAATTTCGGCGCGTCCTCGACAGTCATTACAGCACGCAGGACGTCCCCCGTTTCCGGTTTGAGATCGATACCGAGCCGGTATACCGCAACAAGCCGATTCGGATCGGCGCCGATGGCATAGCTCTGTCCGCGGATCGCGGAACTCTATTCTACTGCCAGGTAACGGGGCGCAATCTGTACGCTGTCGATACGCGGCTTCTGCGAAATTTCGATATTCCCGATTCGATCATCCGGGACTCCGTTCAGACCCTGGGCAGCAAGGGAACGACAACCGACGGCATGCATGCCGACAATCAAGGCCGTGTATTCTACACCATGCTCGAAGGCAAGGGAATCGGTTACTATTCACCGTACACACGCTCGTTCAACAAGCTGCTGTCCGACGACAGAATGCTGTGGGTAGACGGGGTGGCTTTTGATCAGCGCGGCTCGATCATCTTCAACAACAACCGCCTGCACCGCATGTTCGAGGAGCCGCAGAACATCGACTGGGATGATCCTTACAATCTGATTGTATGGAGAGCCTACATCGGGCGGGACGTAAAGTCGTACTTATATGGTGGATGAGGGTTGTGAAAAAAGGGTTAGGCAGATCGGGCACTCATGCCCTCTGCCTAACCCTTTTGTTATACGAATTTTAAACTTCTGCATGAGCAGATTTAGTCATTCAACTATTTTTTAGGCACCCGGCAAATATTAGGATCGGTAAAAATATCATATTCATCACGACTCGTGCTGGAGAACTCCGATATGACCGCACCTTCCTCTCCTGCCTGAAACCAATGCAGTGTGTCTGGCGGAATGGTGTATTGCTGCCCAGGTGTCAGTTCGATTTCCTGAAATACGGAATAGTAATCCTTACTCTTTGGCGGTACTAGCGCTTGGATCGGAGCAGAGGGTTCCCCCTCGACGTAAAGATATACCCTTCCTGCTCTGCAGCGGAACGTTTCCATCTTACCTGGGTCTTCTCCCACTGGAGGATGCTTATGCTCGGGACAGGTTTGGCTTGGGAATAACACAAGCTCTTTCGCGCAGTATCGATCGGTATTAATGTAAGTAATGAGCTCTAAACCCTGCGTCTCAAGATCATTCAATCCGAAGGAAGCCACCTCAATCTCGTTCATCTCGTCTGGCGACAGGATGATTCCGGCGTTATGAAGAATTTCCGCCGTACGTTTCTGCGCGGCCTTCACTTGACTGTGAGTCAGCATTAACATTTCGCCTCCTTTGACGTCAATCATTCACGCGTATTGTGTCTCCATTCCCATGAAACACTGACGCCGCTCCATGCACTTTGGGATGGTATCCCGAACGTGCTATCTTTGATACATGCTGCTGCCAGCCTGAGTCAATTCGGGATGCAACTTCCTCCCATGTCGGGATTCCACTTGTCGCATCCGGTCGTTCGACATTACACGCCCCCGTGCCGACAGCCATAATCAGCGACTCTTCCGGCGTCATTCCCTGCATGAATGCGGACAAAAAGCCTGCAATCGTACAGTCTCCAGCTCCCGTTGTCCCCGCTGTCTCTACTATGAAGCAAGGAACCAGAAGTTCCCTCCCTAACCAATCTGTTAAACGTTCAGGGCGATAACGCCCCATGTTCTCCAGCCGGGCTGATTCAGCCGTACTGCGCATATATAGACCATGCTCGCCAAGCTTAAGCACGACTACTGCGGCCCCCATGCCAAGTAATTCAGCGGAAAGCTCCTGCAGCAGATCGGGACCGATCCGGTCCATGATATGCTCGCTTCCGTATTTTTCGACCATTTCCTCATAGCGCTTTTTGTGAAGCATATATAGGATTTCTTCCACGCTTGGCAAAAATAAATCCACGGAGGGAAGCACATTTCGCAACACTTCCCTCCAATCAACATGTCCGGCCAATGAGTTCGCATCGGGTTTCGCCATATCCAGCGATGTCGTGATACCTGCTGCTTTCGCCCGCTGCATCAAGGCTGCCAGCTCGCAGCCCCCTTGCTCATACATGCGCCTCATCAGGGGGGGATAACCGAAATGGAATAAACCCGCTTCTTCCAATGTACGCTTACTGACATCTTCAGCTCCGAATGTATCGTTGGCGCCTGTACAGTGAAGGAACATTCGATCCACCTTCAGTGGACTCAAAACGATTGTATAGGAGCTCGATTCTCCCTCTGATACGATCATGCCTTCTGCTAACGATTCATGCTCTCTGCGAATCAAGGAGAGGATCACTTCGCCGAAAATATCGGTACCCACCTTGCCCATGAGCCGTACGGGCATACCAAGCCGATGAAGCGCAATACCTGTATTGGCAACCGCTCCACCGGTAGCCAGCATCGCCTCTCCGACGTTTAATAACTTCCCCGGCACCATATGAAATGGTCCGTCTTGAATGGAGGGGATAATATCAAGGCAAATATGACCACCAACAATGACATGATAAGGAAGAGAATGTTTTTCAATCAATTTTACGCCCTCCACGGGATCGGAATGGTGTTACCGGATCGATTCGATTCCAATGCAGCCGTAAACACCCGATGGCTCCCTTCCGCTTCCTCAGGCGTTGCGCATCGGAAAGGTTGGAGCATGCCGTCCGATCCGTTAACCAGTTCATCGCAGAAAGCCGCCCACATCTGGAGGATGGAATCCGAGAACCCAAACTCAAATATCCCTCCTGTGATGGTCGAGTAAGCGGATTTGTAAGGCGCATCCATGACATGCCATGCCTGGCTTCCGCCTGGCTCATACGGAAGCCAGGATACCTGCTTCGGATTTTTCGTCGTGAATTCAGCGGACATCGCCGTCCCTTGGATACGGATAAACCATGTGTTCGCATGACCGGGAGCTATTCGTTTAGTCGAAAGCAGCATAGGAAAGCGTTGAAGCGATGTTTGTACGTCGCAGGCCAGAATCGCATTGTCCCATGTCTCGCAAGGCTCCATCCCCCCCTTACCATCTGGCCGCTCTTCTATCACGTTCCTCAACAACGCTCTTACATTCTGCGGATACCAGCCGAATCTCATGGGCAGGTGCAGTACATGCATTCCAAGATCACCCATACATCCATATTCGCCATTAGCGGAGATTCTTCGCTTCCAATTCATCGGTTTATTAGGATCGAGATCGCTCGAATGCCAAAAGCCTGCTTCAACTTCAATGATCTTTCCAAATTTCTCTTCTTGCACCCACTGGGAGATTTGCAGGGCACCCGGAAAAAAAGGGAATTCCGAAGAACAACGCACGAGGACAGACGGGTTCTCATCTAATGCTGTACGGATCGCGAGATTCGCTTCCCGGTCGATTCCAAACGGTTTCTCTCCAAGCAGATGTTTTCCCGCTCGGATAATATCGGTATATATTTGTGCATGCAAATGATGCGGTACGGCACAATAAACGGCGTCTACCTGCGGGTCTGTTAACAGTTCTTTGTAATCGGTATACGAATGTTTAACGCTGGGGATCTCTTGTTCAAACCAGGCCGTGGCTGCTCGGTTTGCATCACAAACGGCGGTAATGGACGGTATAAAATCGACATCGGTCAGATGGCACCATCTGGCAGCAGCACTGGCAAACTCTTTTCCCATGAGGCCGCATCCGATGACACCGAAACGAATGGTTTTTTTATGCCTCATCCGCCATGTCCTCCCCGTTTAAGATCGCAAGGGCCATCTCTGCGCTGCAGCCTCTGTGCACAATTTCCATTAAGGCCTGCGTCATACGTGCTGGATGGGGATGCTGGATCACGTTCCTCCCATATACAATGCCGGATGCTCCTTGATCCATCAAACTCACGGTACGGTTCACAATCTCTTCATCGGAGGCTCGGCCGCCTCCCCGAACAAGCACGGGTACTCCAGAGGCAGTCTCTATAACCCGATGGTACTCCAGGATGTTATCGCATGGATCCGCTTTGATTACATCGCCCCCAAGCTCAACGGCCTGTCTGACAAGGGGAATGATTTTCTCAATATCACCGTCTACCATGTAGCCTCCTTTCGCTTCATTAGGCAGCATCACAAGCGGCTCCACCATGAGGACCATACCGTAGCGTTCACAATCCGTTTTTAACTTCATGACATTTTTCACACATTGGTAATGCAGCTCTGGTTGATTCGGTAGAAGAAGCAAATTCACACATACAGCTACAGCATCCATTCGAACCGCATGCTCGACGGCATGATCTATTACTTGGCTAAATAAATAATGAGGTAATTCTGGACCATAGATATTTGCTGCATCGGTACGCAGAACCAAGCCAGGTTTGCATTTACCAGGAATATGCTGCAGCAGCTTGGATTGGCCAAGGCTAAGCTGAATACAATCCGGGTTGGCTTTTACGACGGTTTCGACCGCTTGTTTCATGTTTTCTATGGATTGCAAAAAGGAATACTCATTAAAAAAACCGTGATCGATGGCTACGTCAAAACACTTACCCGCCTCACTGAACATTCTTCGTAACCTTGCATCTGCCCTCATGGTCACCCATCTCCAATTCATTTATTTCTTCACAACCTTAAACAGGTCTAGTTCTTTTTCATAAAGTGCTTTAAGTGCTGTCATTTCTGGGTGGAGCTTTCGTTTCTCCCATTTCCGTTGCTTGAATAGATTCTCTAGACGCCAGGGAGGTTCTATGAACCAAAATTCAGCGTATTCCGATCAGGTTCAGTACGCGGATGATGCCCCTTAAAAGACAGGACGTATTCCGAATTCCACTCTGGTCGGTTGACGACGATCAATTCTAACCTCATTCTGCCGGTTTCCGAACGAGGGAGTTTGATTCTGGCTGTTGGTCCGCGCCGATTCTCATTAGATGCCAGATCGGCATAATCCCATGCCAACACGAATTGTCGTTCACTCGATCCAACGGTCAACCAGGCTTCGATCCGGCCTGCCGGGACCTGCTCCGCGCTGTCATTCAACATCCATAGTTCAGGCTCAAACCATTCGCCTTCTTTCCAAGTAAACCTTGGAATGCGTGCGCTTGCGAGGACAGGTCTGCATGAAGCTTGCACTGCATAATAAGCCGGCTTCGGCTTGGCCGGATACATGATGATGCTGTTATTGGCTGCAGTCGGCCAAGGCTCGTTATAACACCAATTCAGGGCCATGGAGCATATCGGCTTTTGACGGCGGGCTTCTTCATAGATACATTTGTACCCTTCCGACTGCAGCAGCTGACCGTACTCCACCAGCTGTTCCAGCGTCTCCCAGGGACCGAGATAATGCTCAATCTGGTCGGCCATCAGCCACATATTATCTGACAACGCATGGAATGCGTGATGACTTTCCCAAGCCGTCCCGGGTCGTGGCGGATACAGTTCATCAGCGGGAATAAAGCTCTTTAACTGCTCTACGGACGACGGGGAAGGAACACCAAATTCGGTATATGCGGTGTTCCTGGCCTTAGGCATGGACTGGAGCACATCCTCGCCGTTCCGGTATTGGAACATATAATGTCCATGCCCCATGCCCTCGATCGGCGATGTCATCAAAAAAGGGGTACGGGGATCCAGCATGTAACAGTTCGCATTTAAAAGCCTGAGCGGCAACGATTGATCCGTCATTTTGGACCAAGAATTGAACAGCTCATTGCCGCCGCACCACAGCACCACCGACGCATGGCTCCGAAGACGCTCGATGATCGAGCGCGATTCCTGATCCAGCACCTGGAGATAAGCAGGGGTGTCCGGATATTGGTTGCATGCCAGCGGGAACTCCTGCCAGACCATTAGCCCGATTTCGTCGCATCGCTCGAAAAAGGATTCCTTGTTGACAATCCCTCCTCCCCACACCCGGAGCATGTTCATATGGGCTGCCTTGGCCAAGTCCAGCAGGATTCCGTAATCCTCTGCGCGAATTCGCCCCGGGAAAATGTCCGGGTTTACCCAGTTCGTGCCTTTGCAAAATATCTGCCGGCCGTTGATCTCCATCGTGATCGGCGGATTGCTTCGACTCTTGGGAAACTGGGAGGGCTCCTTCCATGCCCCTTCGTGCATCACCAGCCTTGCGCGTCGGAAGCCGATCCTCTGATGCCTGCTGGATGTCGATGTGCCCGAACTATCCGCCGGCTTGAAACTCACCTCCGAGCGGTACAGGGGCTGTTCACCATGATCATGCGGCCACCATAGCCGAGGCTTCGAAAGCCTCTTCTGTATCGCATGGACCGGGCTTTCACCGTTTACAGCCCATGCTTCTTCAAATACCGTCTCCCCCTCGGGACCGATCAGCCTCCATTGCAGCTCCCCCGCTGCAGGTTGGCTAAGACGCACTTGCAGCTCCAATGCCGCTTCATCCAGCGTTTCTGTTAATTCATAACGCACCTCAGAAGACGCAAGATGTGCTTCCGGCCTGACGACAAGGTACGTATCGTCCCAGATTCCGAGCGGGATCAGGCGAGGATGCCAATCCCACCCGTAGCTCACCGCCGGCTTGCAGGAGTGATCCGCCTGATCCCGGCTTCTAGGCGCTCCAAGACGCTTAGGGACAGGATCGATCACGATCTCCAGCAGACCGCCCTCCCCGCGTAAGCGCTCCGTCAGGTCCAGTTCCACTGGCGTGAACATTCCCTCTTGCTGCAGCAGCTCGGTGCCGTCAAGGCGAATATGAAAGCTGTAATCGATCCCTTTCGATATGAAATAGAGCCGCTCGCCTGGTGAATTTGCCGGGGGGCGCAGCCAAGCCCGATACGTCCAGGTTTTATCCTCCATCCATTCATATTGACGCCAATTCTCACCATAGGTGTGATCCCCCCATCCTTCAGCTCGAGCCCAATCCAATTGGACTGCGCCGGGTACGGTGGCAGGGACCCAGCGATCCGGAGCTTGCCCCGCATGATCACTCCAGCCTACTTCCCATTCCATTGTCTGTCTGGTGACCATATCCAACCTCCATTATCTAATCATTGCACGATCATAGATTCAGATTCAGTGTGTGCCCAGATGCTTTTTCCGTGCTCTCGCCGTTCTTGAATAACAAAATATACTCGGAATCCCACTCGGGCCTGTCAGTCACGACCAATTCGAGTTTCATTCTGCCGGAGGCCATGTCAGGCAGCAACCATCTTGCAGTCGGGCCGATCTGGTTCATACCAGGCGGGATAGAAGGAAAATCCCACTCCTGCAGTAACAATTTCTCACCCGCACCGAACGTTACATACACTCCTATTCGTCCAGGCTTGATGTTGTCGGGACTATCGCTCAGCAGCCATAGCTCTAGCTCAAACCATTCCCCTGGCCTCCACACAAACTTTGGAATGCGAGCGCTTGCAAGGACAGGCCTGCATGAAGCTTGCACTGCGTAATATGCCGGCTTCGGCCTGGCCGGATACATGATGATGCTGTTATTGGCTGCGGTCGGCCAAGGCTCGTTATAACACCAGTTCAGGGCCATGGAGCATACCGGCTTTTGACGGCGGGCTTCCTCGTAGATACATTTGTACCCTTCCGACTGCAGCAGCTGACCGCGGTCCACCAATTGCTCCAAGGTCTCGCTTGGCCCGAAGTAATGCTGGATGAGCTCCGGCATCAGCCAAGTATCCCCCTGCCAAGCGCCGAATCCGTGATGAGACTCCCATGTCGTGCCAGGTCTAGGCGGGAACAGCTCTTTGGCCGGGATAAAGCTCTCTAATTGTTCAACAGATGCAGGTGAGGGTATGCCGAACTCGGTGTAAGCCGTATTCCTCGCCTTAGGCATGGACTGCAGGACATCCTCGCCGGATTCATAACGAAACACGTAATTCCCGTGAGCCATGCCCTCGATCGGTGATGTCATCAAAAAAGGGGTATGGGGATCCAGCATGTAACAGTTCGCATTTAAAAGCCTGAGCGGCAACGATTGATCCGTCATTTTGGACCAAGAATTGAACAGTTCATTGCCGCCGCACCACAGCACCACCGACGCATGCCTCCGAAGACGCTCGATGATCGAGCGCGATTCCTGATCCAGCACCCGGAGATAAGCAGGGGTGTCCGGATATTGGTTGCATGCCAGCGGGAACTCCTGCCAGACCATCAGCCCGATTTCGTCGCATCGCTCGAAAAAGGATTCCTTGTTGACAATCCCTCCTCCCCACACCCGGAGCATGTTCATATGGGCTGCCTTGGCCAAGTCCAGCAGGATTCCGTAATCCTCTGCGTGAATTCGCCCCGGGAAAATGTCCGGGTTTACCCAGTTCGTGCCTTTGCAAAATATCTGCCGGTCGTTGATCTCCATCGTGATCGGCGGATTGCTTCGACTCTTGGGAAACTGGGAGGGCTCCTTCCATGCCCCTTCGTGCATCACCAGCCTTGCGCGTCGGAAGCCGATCCTCTGATGCCTGCTGGATGTCGATGAGCCCGAACCATCCGCCGGCTTGAAACTCACCTCCGAGCGGTACAGGGGCTGTTCACCATGATCATGCGGCCACCATAGCCGAGGCTTCGAAAGCCTCTTCTGTATCGCATGGACCGGGCTTTCACCGTTTACAACCCATGCTTCCTCAAATACCGTCTCTCCCTCGGGACCGATCAGCCTCCATTGCAGCTCCCCCGCTGCAGGTTGGCTAAGACGCACTTGCAGCTCCAATGCCGCTTCATCCAGCGCTTCTGTTAATTCATAACGCACCTCAGAAGACGCAAGATGCGCTTCCGGCCTGACGACAAGGTACGTATCGTCCCAGATTCCGAGCGGGATCAGGCGTGGATGCCAATCCCACCCGTAGCTCACCGCCGGCTTGCAGGAGTGGTCCGCCTGTGAACGACCTCTGCCGGGAGGTGCGCCAGGACGCTTGGGGACAGGATCGATCACGATTTCAAGCAGACCGTCCTCCCCGCGTAAGTGCTCGGTCAGATCCAGTTCTACCGGCGTGAACATCCCCTCTTGCTGCAGCAGCTCGGTGCCGTCCAGGCGAATATAAAAGCTGTAATCGATTCCTTTCGATATGAAATAGAGCCGCTCGCCTGGTGAACTTGCCGGGGGGCGCAGCCAAGCCCGATACGTCCAGGTTTTATCCTCCATCCATTCATATTGACGCCAATTCTCACCATAGGTGTGATCTCCCCATCCTTCAGCCCGGGCCCAATCCAATTGGACTGCGCCGGGTACGGTGGCAGGGACCCAGCGATCCGGAAATTGCCCCGCATGATCACTCCAGCCCACCTCCCAGTTCAACGCCGTGATCTTCTTCATGCTGAACCCACCTCTACTCCAGGATTTGGAGTTAATCATGTGCATACAGGCTGCGATTCAGCCCCCTCTTCCCGAATATGCCCTCAATTAGATATTCAATTGTGCAGTCAATGTCACCGTATGTGTTCACGATCGTATCGATGGAAGTCTCGTATTCTTTATGCACATAGGAATGAAAATGAGACACAAAGATGATCGGCGTACCCAGCTTGCTCCACCCGGCCATCATATTTCTGGCAACCTCATCGTGCAGACGAACGACGTTCAGTCCGTAACTAAGCTTGCTTCCAATCGAACATATAACAAGATCATAGGCCTGTTCGCACATCGCACGGTATAGATTGTCGGGTCCCGGGTCAACCCACTGAGTCAGCTGGTCTGTATGTTTTCCGAGTTCATCTTTCATTTTGTCGTAGAGCTCCGCATATCGATCAGCATGGTTCATGATCACTACATGAAGAACTCGGGTCTGTCTGGTGATCGGATACGGTATCAACTGCTTTCGGTCTCTTACGACAGTGATACTCTTAGCTACGACTTCCTTAGATGCTTCAAGATTACGAATCGGATTGGATGCTTCGACGACTCGGTGCGTTCCATCCATCAGTCCCAACTGAAACTTGAGTGACACAATTCGAAGAGCCCGCTTTTTCAACGTGTCGATCGACAGCATACCGGTCTCAAGACGCTGTTCCATCTCCCTGTAGAATATGTCATCCATTCTTGTGAAGAGCAGGATGTCGCAGCCATTCTCTAATGCCAGAGCACAGGCGTCAAAATAATTTATGTACCCTACAAGTCCCCCCATCTCCACCGCATCGGTAACGATCAGCCCATCAAACCCAAGCTCGCCGCGGAGCAGGTCAACCAGAAGCTTCCTGGATATCGTGGCAGGCGGATAGGTTCCCGTCGCCTCATCGATCTCATCAAAAGCCGGCAAAGATATATGACCTGGCATGATCGCCATCGCGCCATCGTCAATGAGATCCTTGAACACTTTGCCAGGTCCAGCTCTCCATTCTTCCCTCGATAATGGATTCACTGGGGTCGTCAAATGTTGATCATATGTTCCAAATCCATCCCCTGGAAAATGCTTGATCGTTGCCATCATGCCATGGTCCTGAAGACCCCGCATATAAGCCGACACCATTTTTACCGTATGTTCCGGATCCTTACCCGCGCTTCGTATGCCGACGACAGGGCTGTCCGGGTCGTATGCCAGATCCGCGACCGGCGAGAACGTCCAGTTATATCCGAGCTCACCGGCTTCCTTGGCAGCAATGGCTCCAACCTCATAAGCCAGTTCTACTGAATTGGTTTGGCTGATCGACATCATCGACGGAAATTTCGTTGCACCAAGCACCATATTACCTGCACCGCATTCAAGATCACTGACAATAAACGGGGGGATCTTGCATCTGGATTGGAATCGTTCGATTTGCTGCTCAAGCTCCTCCCGCTCCGTAGGATGGAAAAACATCGCTCCAAAGGTTTCCGTCCGGTCCGGGCCCACTCTCGTATACGTCGGGCAGCATACTTGGTCCAGCAACTCCCGGTTTGTTAAAGAATCCACGACTTCCGCTGCTGCTTGTGAGAGTTTAATTGTAAATTTCATATCGCTTCTATTCCCTCCTTAATCTGCATCATTACTAAGGCACAATCGCAGCGTGCGCCAGCAGCACATCTCTTACTTCCTCCAGGTTCACCTGCCGGACCGATATATCATCCCGAGCAGCAATTGCAGCGGCGGCGCCAGCTGCCTGCCCCATAGCCATGCAGCTGGCTTGAACCCGGTAGGCCGAATGAGCAACCCGGTCACCGGAAGCACATCGCCCAGCTGCAAGCAAATGATCGCTTCCGCGAGGTACCAATGCCCCATAAGGAATGGTTGGTACCACACCTTCGGCCAAAGGCCGAACATCCGTCGTATTGGAATCGTGCTGATGGATATCGATCGGATAGTAGCTGTAGCAAACCGCATCCGGCCATCGATAGCCACTGATATAACGGTCCGCGTCTACCCATTCTTCTCCGGCAATACGCCACGTTTCCCGAATCCCGCATTCATTGGCAAAATACTCAACATACAGCTGTTCGCAGCCGGGAATGCCCCTGAGCAAACTGTAAATGCGCATTAGCGCCTTTCTTGCTTCAATTTCAGCATGGGACTTCGTCAACGAAGTTGAACCATCAATATCGGTAATATGCAGCGAACTGCTTCCCCTGCTTTGGAGCTCCCTGTACAACGGGATTTCTCCTGGCAGATGATCGGTCCTCCTGATATTTCCAGCTTGCAAGGCGGTGGAGTAAGCCTCTTTCAATGCGGTGACATCGACCTGTTCCATCTGATATCCGCCAAGCTTATAGACCAGTGTTCCCGGCTGTAGCACTTCCCCCTTTACCCGCTCATATCCCATCAGTCCTGCCATATTGGCATCGCCGGTTCCATCCACCATCTTCTTGAATCCAATAGCTGAAAGTCCTGATTTTCCTGCTGTCATCAGCCGGCGCTCCTGACCCTGCACATAGACAGCTGCCGGCATTTCATGGTAACGAAGCACGACACCGGCTTCCAGACACATTTCTTCAAGGATGGTACTATATACAAATCGATTGACCCTTATTTGGTGTTCCCAATGCCTATTCCCCACCGATTTGGTGAAATCCGGCAGGGTCGCTCCTCCTTTGGCCACTGTACGCTCAATGGCTTCCCAACCTATGCCTCCAATGACCTGCTTCCCCCATGCGTGAAATAGACCGGGGAAATCGACCGCTGCCACCACCGTTGTGCCGCCAAGGATACTATTCTTCTCAATAAGGGTGGTCTTTGCCCCTGCACGTGCTGCTTGAATCGCAGCCGTAAAACCTGCAGACCCTCCACCGACAACAACAACATCATAGGAATCCGCTAACGGATACTCTTTCATCCACATCCTTACTACACCTCTTTCATCCTGTTATTCCAGCAGACCGCATGATGATTTCATGTTACCGACTCCAATTTGAATTCGACATGATGAAATCGTTGTTTTTATTGAAAATATTCATGACCTCGCAACGTGAATATTGAACTATTTTTAGATTTTGTTGAAAAAGTAATGGTGGTGGGCTTCGCGTCCGCATTTCACCAAAGAACAAAAGAAGAGACTGTCGCCTCCATAGATCATATCTATGAAAGGGACAGCCTCTGATGTAAGACTTTAGAGAAACTTATATTGCGTCATCAGGGAGATGGAACGATATCGATGTGCGCCACGTCGATGTTATTGAAAGCTACGGCACTGTTGTTATGAATTTGAATCGTATGTGTGCCTGCAGACAGCGTTCCCAGGCTTCCTTGATAGTTTGACCAGCTGCTGCCCGGTGTGAACGTGCCATTCGATACATTCTGCCCATTCAATTTCACCTGGAAGGACGGAGCTTCCCCTTCGCCGTAAGCTTTAATCGTAAAGTCATATTTGCCTGCGGCGGGGATATTCACCGTCCATCCTGCGGTACCCGTCCGCCAGATTTTCCCCCATCCATCAGGAGTTTGGGCAGCGCTTCCCGGCCAATCGCCTGCTCCCTTGATTTCGTTCATGCCATTAGCCTCGACTCCCAGGTAACGAGAGGGAGCAGCCGGCCCAGCCGGTGTAATGAAACTAAACACATCTGCGGACGGTGTGGAACCGCTGGCATTATTCGCAATAACCTTCCAATAATACGTCGTGTTACTTTGCAGATTGTTGACTTGATGCGTAGTTCCCGTAACCGTTGTATTGACGATCGGATTCGTTAACGCTGCATGGCTCGAAACAATGACCGTGTAATGATCCGAACCGAAAGGTGCATAAGATTTGCCATCGATAACCTGCGTCCAATCCAGAGTAACGCTGGTGCCTTCCACGGATGCGTTGTTCGCCGGTGATTTAAGCGTAAACGGACCCGGTGCTGCACCCTCGATATCCATATGCGCTACATCGATGTTGCTCTGCGCAACCGGGCTGTTGTTGTATATCTGAATGGTATGTGTACCGGCTGTGACCGTTCCGAGACTTCCTTGGTAATCGGCCCAGCTGCTGCCAGGGCTGAATGCCGCATTCGGAACGTTCTGTCCATCCAGCTTCACCTGGAAGGCAGGCCCGCCTCCTTCGCCATAAGCTTTAATCGTGAAATCATAATTTCCCGTGGTCGGAAAATGCACGGACCATTGCGCAGACCCCGTCCGCCAGATTTTGCCCCAGCCTTGCGGAGTTGCTGCTTGGGTGCCGGGGTAGTCGGATGCGGTCTTTCTCTCATTCATGCCGACTGCATACTGGCCAAGATAACGGGATAGGGCCTCTGGTGTTTCTTCTGTTCCCGTTATTTCCACCATCGTAATCGAATGAGCTGGGAATGTTCTTGTAAAGCTATTGGATACACCCGTGATCGTATTGCCGGGTATTGTTGGCAGCGTACCGTTCGAGGCAACCTGGATACCGTTAATGTTGGCTCCGGATTGAGAGTTGATGGCCGGTGCGTTTAACACCCAAGAGGAAGCCGTTGACTCGGGTGTGAAATTGGACAGATTAATGGTTGCGCTCAGGTCTTGGGTCTGATTTTTATTGATTACCATGAGATAGAGCTTGTTATTGACGCCTGTGCGTTTACTGCCCCATATGGTTAAATTCTGGTTGTCGCTGGAGCTTGTCGCTACCATCTGATCACCAAAGTAACGATTTAGCATCGGGTACAGGTAATAGGCTGGCCGCACGTTCTTATTGATGTCCATCAAGCCGTATGCTTGATTGCCCTGCAGGAGAAACTGGGTAACAAAATCCATTTGGTGGTAGGCCAGCCTGCCCAGAACATCGCCCAGCCATAACGCTCCGGCCATCGTGTCACCAATCCCTGCACCTTCCTCACCTCCAGTCACTTGACCAAGTTCAGTGATGCCCAGTAAAGCTCCTGGTGCGTACTGGTCACGATAACTGACGAGATTATCCGTCGGTGTCGTGTCAGTAAATTGATTCGCCCAATTGATGTAGGAATTTGGATAATCCGTCCCTTCGTAGGTCAATAAATTGTCGATCGTAGGAAAAGAGGACGAATTGGGATTGGTCTGACCGCCCCACAGCGGATACCAATGGATCGATATAGCATCCAGTGGCTTGTTAAGGTCAGCCAAAGTAGAGAGAACCGGCTTTGTCCAGCTGGTCATCTGCATAGGCTGCGCATTTGCGGGACCCATGATCGTAATGGTGGGATCCACAGCCTTCATAGCATCCGAATATTCCCGGATTCTGGCTGCATACTCAAGTGGTGTAACTGCATAGGCATCGCGGAAAAACTCTGGCTCATTTCCGATTTCCCAATATTTGATATTATAGCCCTTCTCAATATTCGCGTACCTCACCATATCGGCGGCCATATCTTTGTCATTCACTTTGGCATTAACCGTGATAAGTGGCTCGGCTCCAACTTCCTGCACCAAACTCATAAAGCTGTCCAAGACATCCGCCGTGATCGTTCTCGTGTACGGATTGGGACCCGTATGCCATTCGTATGAGTTCGTGCGATCCCAATAGGCCATATCAGCCTCGACGCCAGCAGGGAATCGTATCATTTTAATGCCTGCTTCTTTAATCAAATTTACATACTGTTCCGATCGAGTGCTCACCGGATGGAACTCATTTCTTGTCCACAGACCAATATTCGTTCCTCGGATCTCATCTTTCATCGGCGCCACTACCGTATCGGCATCAACCATCAGCGTAGCATCAGCAGCGTATGCCTTGGACGTATGCTCCATCAGCGGCAAGCCTCCTCCATAGACCATGCACATTACACACAACCATGCAGCGAGAAATTTGATTCCAGTTCGCTTTAACACCACCATATCCCTCCTAATGAATGCTTAATAGAAATACGGATTTCACCTCCATCAAAAATGGTTTGGACATGTTGAGAATCATAAAATGACTTTTTCATGTTACATCTTTAAAATTCAGGTCAACATGATCTATTCGTTGTTTTTATTGAAGAATCTTAGGGACTTCGGCACATATTGAAATATCTTCAGGTGAAGTTGAAAAAAAGATCATTTTCCCCTCCGATGCCTGTGGGGAAAACGATCCTAAAGAGATTTATTCCAACACCGTTTCCAATAGCAAAACCCAATCGTTGCCTCTTCCGCTGGTAGGTGGCTGGAAGACCTGTATTCGGGAGTTGGGGAACCTTCCAGCTTCTATAAACTGGCCATTTCGCGGATCATACCATGCAGCTCTCACCTGATCACCCGCAATTTTTCCCATTACAACGCTTGCCGCCACCCCATTGGGACTGTATATCATCACGAAATCCCTTCCTCTGGTTGCCGCCATGTAGTTGGCGCCGGAATGGTTGCTTTCGAGAAGGCTTTGATCTGGCACTCGATCGAGGTCGGGGTAAGCTTCCATCAATGACCGCAGATGCTGCATTTGTGCTGCACCCGGTCGCGATAACGCATCACGCCAATGCATAAGGTAATGATCACCTGGCTTTAATGTCATGGACCAAATACTGTGATGTCCGTACGTGTGTCCGAAAGCGCCTGAAAATACCGCATAGTAGGCAGCTGTTCGAACATCGGAAGCATCAAAATAACCGTTTTCCGGTCGAAAGCCGATGGGTATATCCTCATAACAAGGCTCTGCATCTAGCGTCGGTTTTGTAGGTGTCTTATGATAATCCTCCGTCACCATTCTATGGCTACTGGTAAGACGCTCGCCGTGTCCCGACTGAATCATGTTAAAATCAAGCCAGGTTTCATGATGCAGCTGGTGTGAGGACGACTGACATCCTGCCGGGTGATATGTCATTAAGTGTCGACCTTGATCTCCCTCCCTCAGGCCTTGCGCCATGGCACGTATGATCGCAAAATGATCAAACGTTACCAAGGGGCGATCCCCACCCAGCACCCATATAACGTTCGGCCGATCCTTATACCGTTCCCCGACCCAACGCCCATAAATCGCTGCGTTCTGTTCATTGAAGATCTCCGGTCCCGTTCCATGCTTAAGATGAAACTTATCCCCCCAAGTCGGCAGTAAAGCAACATATAAACCCAGTGACGCAGCGCGATCAATCACATAATCCACGTGATGCCAATAATGGTTCGTTCCGTCTGTATCTGGTAACCCCGGGTCATAAAAACCACCCGCGTTCTGTTTAAGCGGCAACTTTCCGTAAGCATTGCCTGTACACAAGCCATTCGACTCGGCCAATATGACAGTTTGGATAACATTAAATTTAAAGTCGGCGCGATGCAATAAATACTCATCCACTTCTTCGCGATTCAGCTTGTGAATCAGTTCCCAAGCGGTATCTCCCAGCCAGAAGAAGGACGCCCCGTCTTCATAAGACAAAAATCGTTGATTCTCGCTAATCCTTAGTGTTTTCATTGTCGTGGATTGCCCCCTAAACGTTCTAATAAAGTTACCCAACAATTCCTGTACGCTCCACACTTTCTACAAAATAGCGCTGCACAAATAAATACAGAATGATCAACGGCATAATAGAGAGCATCAGCCCGGTATCCACCAGCATCGAAGCATAGAATGGATCAATGCTGGTGGCGGTCTCCAAGCTTGCTCCGGGTACGCTGAACAATAGATAGTTATTCACGTTGGCCGGCAGAGCAACAAGCTCATTGGATAATACCTTCACGCCGCTCAAGAAATTCCCCGTAAAAAAGGTGTCATTCCACTGCCATACGAAGGAAAACAGGGAAACGGTTATAATCGAAGGTATCGCACTCGGTATGATAATGTGGGTGAATGTCTTCAACATGCCCGCCCCATCCACGAATGCCGCTTCTTCCAGGTCCTTGGGCATATTCAGGAAAAATTGCCTGAATATATAGATATATAGGCCGGACTTTAACGCATTCCCAGTCAGTGCCGTCAGGATGAACGGCCAGTAAGTATTCAGTAGATTCAGTCCATCTCTCCCCGTTATCCACTGGTATGATCCGAAGAAATCAAAATTTTGAAAAGTTAAATATAGCGGCACCATAATCGTTTGCGGCGGAACCAGAATGGTAGCTATAACTCCTGCAAATAACAGCTTCGCCCACTTGGACTGCCATTTGGCAAATCCATATCCGGCTAGTGCGCAGGATACTAACTGGAGAATCATCATCGCCGTCGATAAGGTGAATGTATTTAACAACGTCGGCCAGTAATTCATAATCTCATATACGATTTTGATATTGCTAAAGGTGAAGTTTTCAGGAATCCACACGACCACAGGATTATAAATATCGGCTTTATCCTTGATCATGGTCACAATTTTAACCAGAATCGGGTAAAGCACTACAAAGACCAATCCAATGAGAAGTATCGCCCTGATCACTACCCAAACTGCGGTTTTCAGCTTCGTCCATGTCGCCGGTGTCATATCTTTTTGCCCCCTTTAGTTATTATAAAATACTCTTTTAGAGACGAGCGCCATGCTGACGGCAAGAATGACAGCGACCATCAAGAAGTATATCCAGGACATCGCCGAGCTGATCCCAAAATCAATATTGCTGAATGCGATATTATGAATTAAGGTTGTCACTTTGTTATCAATAAAGGAGTCGATAATGGAATAGACAACAATGATGGGTATCAACGAGCTGACCATGGGAAACGTAATCTTCCAGAATGTCTCATAACCCGTAGCGCCTTCCATCTTCGAAGCTTCATACAATGATGACGGAATGGATTGAAGGCCTGCCAGGAATATAAGGATCTGCACGCCTGATTTGCTGATGATGGAATAGATGCGATCTACCGCGCCAGTCAGATATTCCACGAAAGTGGGGGGAAATCCGCTTTCGAGCATCATGTTCTCCAAATTCAAACTCTGAAGGAGCTGCATACTGCCTGCATTTTTGCTCCCCGCCATTAGCTCAGACATGAAGCTAGCATCCTCAATGCTTGTCATGACCCCGGAAGCAAGGATAACGGGCAGGAAAAAGACGGCACGGGCGGCTGCTCTGCCGCGGAACTTCTGATTCAAGATGGTGGCAAGAAATAAACTGAAAACGATGATTAATGGCACATTGATGATCATGTCAATTGAAGCCTCTGTGAGCAATCGATTAAAGTCTTGATGCACGCCGAGGGCAAAGGTATAGTTTTTAAACCCTATGCCGTTTAATTCATAGCCGCTGCTCGTCATGTTCAACTCGCTAAAGCTAAACCGCAATGAGGTGAACAGCGGGGTCGCAAAGAAGAATAAGAACCCCAGAAACCATGGCGTGATAAATAACATCGCCATAATCCTCTTCTTCTTCTCAAAGCTAAGCGGTCCTGTACGTTTCAAGCCCCCTCACCTCCAACATAATAATCCCGGGCTTTAATCGTAATCCCCTCTATGGTCACGTCATACGGGTTGTAGTTCACCATGACTACTTTGCCGCCGTCATATTCGGTTCTGCGTACATCATGCGCAAGGATCTCATGCGATACGATTCTGCTGTCCGATACATCCCTTAACACCTCATTGACTTCCAGGTAAGCTGCGGCAGCCTCCTCAATCCATGTCTTATAATGAACAGAATTGAGGTGGTTATATGAAGTATCTTTTACGAGCGAGTTTTTTTGATAGATCCAAGTAAAATATACATTCGAGCCGTACTCCAGACATTGCAGTACATATTCGCGAAGATCCACCTCTTGGGCCAAGTTGTAAGGCATTCCTGCGTAATCTACGTATCCATGGAGTACAATCTGATAAAAGGGGACCGATTCATCCGTGATATGAAACCCGCTGTCTGACATCGGTGCTTGGACAATGTGTCGCGCATAGGGGAACAAGTAGGCATTCCCTCCACTCACCATGAGCTCGGCTTCCGGCAGCCGAGTACGAATCTCGCTTGTCTGTTCCGCAAAGATCGTCTCCGTTTGCGTACGATCGATAAATTGCCCTCTGCGAAAGTTCGAATACAGCTTGTCGCCCAGTCCCCCCAGACTTATACCCTTCAATTCATATGGGCTGTAGCTTTGCAGCAATCGGTTCATCATGCCGGGTAAGAGCTGGGGGGCAAGCATATATTGCAGGTCCCCTTCCCGATCGTAATCCCCTGTGGCAGGATCATAAGGATATAACCCGGCAACATTCCGGTTTAAATGTCGGACGGCAGCCTTGGTCGGAGTATAGGTTAGCGAATGAAACGGATAAAGCGCTGTCATTGAAACATGCGGGTATAAGGCCACTCCGTTTTTCTGGCTGAAGTCATTTAATTCTCTTAATCCACGTTTGCCTCCAAGCACCTTCTCGGGAGACACTTGTGTAGGAACGGTATGATTCACCCCGCCATTAAACCATCCGGTATACTGCACTTTGATATTGTCCAATGATCGCTCCTGCAATTGTTTGATCACGGATTGAGCCTGCTCAAATGTCGTTAGGGCTTGCATCGACTCATACGGTATGCCAAGAAAATGATTCCGTTTGGGTATCGCTCCGATCAGTTGCAAATAGAAGGGCAAATCAGCCTCCGGTTCACGCTTGATCAGCATATTCCGTTCCACTAGATATTCCTGATACGCCAGGGCCATTCCCGTATAATTTGCAGCCTCATCTTCAAGGAACACATAACGGATCACATAATCCGCAGCCGTAGGGCGCTCTTGGTAGGTTGGAATTTCGCGAGACGTCTCTCCCGCCTCTATGCGAATCACCTCTCGGGCAAGCACTTCAAATTCCGCGAATACATGATTATAGGAATTCAGCTGTCCGTTCGTCATTGCCTTCACGGAAGCCACCGAAGCACCATGTTCGATAATCGCTAGAAGCGCCTTATGATTCTTTTGGATTCCGAATACGGGCAAACGGATCGTCTCTGTTACGGATTGCTGGTTTTGATCATACACAGCGGGATCTTCTCCATAGATTCTTTGCTCATATGGAAAAGGAACTGGCTCTTTGTTCATATGAATCAGGCTTCCCGAACCATCAGGCACGAACAAGTAGCCTTGGTCTTTGGGCCCGCCGGCACCGAAGTACTCCAGAACCGAGATATGCCGAATCGGCGTGGCTGCTGAATATTCCACTTCATTCACCGGGACTCTTACTAGAAAATCCGCCCCATCAAGCACATATTCAATTGAAACTTTGAATTTTTCACTATCGTCCGCAGCAAGCGCAATTTGATGCTCCTCATGGTCACGAGCCAGATCCTCTTCCGTATATTGGGCCAGCTCAAACGCTTCAATCGTTCTCCGCAATATCGTTCCTTTAAGCGCATCGTCATAGCGCTCATAGACCTCGGAGTTGTCCCTGATAACATAGGCATGGGTCAAGTGGCGCCTGAAGGAATCGCCTGCTTGTTCCATAATCTTCTCATAACGTTCTTTACTGATTTTCTGCGGCAGCCTATCCAGATTCGATACGGGTTCTCCAAATAGGTAGGTTACCTTCAGTCCGCCATTGATCGGTTCAGCCTTGGCTTGACCATGTGCCACGCTGTCTTCAAACGAAGTCATCCGTACTTGCTGTCTCGACAGATTATCGTAGGTCAGGGATAGGGGCGAATACATAGCGTATGTAGCTCCCGAATCTTCTGCGCGGCCTGGCGGATTTGAATACCACACTGTTCCCGTCAGATTGTTCCGTACGGCAATTCCCGTATCGGATGCATCATAGTACAGCGACAACAAGCCGTTGGAAGTCACGCCCTCCATCCCCTTAAGTTCAACCTGAGGTTTAGAAAAAACCTGCGCAGTTGCTTCTTCTATATTTACTTCTGTATATGCCGGGACATCCGCAATCTCCGGTTGAAGACCCCAAACGAATATGGCAGCACTACCGAGGAGTAACACAGTTAAGCTAAACATTAATATTTTCTTCATCTGCTGCACTCCCTCAGTTCCGAAATTGTATCTCTTGATAGATGGTAAACACGAATGAGTACATTTGCTGGATCAGGCTAAAAAAAAGTAACCCAAGGAATAAGAGAAAAGCCATTCCTACCAATGTAAGAAAGATGGTAACCAGCGTTTTGGTAACGGTGTATTGATGAACCGTCATGGTACCGACGAAGAGCAAGAAGAGAAACCATACAGCCGCAACCCCGTTGAAGAAATAGTAAAACACACTTTCTTCCTGGGTAATTACATTGCTTAAGATTGTATTAGGTATGAGTATCACTGCAATGGGCAGCAAGGCATAGGCAGTGACCATGCAAATTTCCGAAAAGTTCCCTTCGCCGTCCATCAATGTGGTTAAGGACCAGTTCGCGATACACCACAGAAAATAAGGAAGCAGCACATTACGCATTTGTACTAGACTGTTAAATTCATCAGCATTCAGATCATTGAAGATGTAGCCCCCATACTGATGTTGAATGACGACGCTCATAAAAACTAAAAACACAATAGCGCCCGCGATCCTCAAGTTCCCCATATCATCATATTTGAGATCCCAAAAGCCGGAGAAGGGTCTGACCATAACATGGAATGGGAACAGCAGCAGTTCTTTACGCATGATAGGTCTTCCTCCTCTTTCTTTTGATGGTTCTTTGGATGATGATTCCGGCGATAACGGCGATGGACAGGGACAAGATGCTGCCGAGATGCTCTCTTAGAACATCCTTCCGGTGCCGCTTGAATACCTTGGAATAATTGCCTTTGTCCATGCCAAGCTTGGCATACTCCGTTGCTTCTTTATTCAATCCTTTTCTGAGCAGCGCCTTGCTGATCCCGATATATGCAATTTCATAATTCGCATCGTATTCCACAACCCGGTTCCACAGCTCTGCTGACAACTCATCGTCTCCCTTGAAATGTCCCTTCACAGCTTGATTAATCAACCTACCGATCGGTGTCTCATGAAATACCGTTATATGGTTTAACGCACGGTCAAGCACAAGAATCGAATCCCCTAAATAATCGATGGCCGAAGGCGTTTGAAATGTACCGACCTGCTCCCCCATTTTGCCGAAGATATACAGCAAATTCCCGTCCCAGTCGTATGTGAATATTTTCCCGCGCTTCACATCCAAAGCGCTGTACATCCCGCTGTTTCCGACCGCGATATCCGTAAACAGGGAGGGCCCGCTGTGTTCACCGACAGGAAGGAATTTTAGATCGCCCGACGGCACCCAATACCCTTCTCTGCGCAGCACGTCGATCCCGGTGGGATTCAATCTCTTGATCGGTACCGCCGTATTTGCGTCGGAGTTTGTTGTATAGATAAACCCGTTCTCATCCAGATCCAGATTCGTATATTCTGTCGGGATGAACAGCCGCATCCGGTCACGCTGCGCCTGGGTCGCAATCATCTTCCAGAAGTAGTCTGCCATATTGAAGCGGACCCGGTTCGTGCCGGTAAACCCGGTAAATTTGCCATCCCCATCAAATTCCATGATTCCGTCAAATGTCCCCTGCGCCACGACATATACGCGCTTTGCCTTATCTACAGCCACCTTTAGGGGAAGAAACACAAAGTTATCGATCAAAATTTCCGATTCAGGCGATTCTATGATCTGAACCAGCTTTCCTGCGTCGTCCAAATGAACAACCCGATGGTTCTCCGTATCCGCAACATACATGTCCTTGTTCTCCGTTACATAGATCCCGCTCGGCGCTTGAAACGTATCCGTTCTCCCGGAATGGTCGAATTCGGATACCTCCCGAATGTATTCAAATCGTTCATTCAACACCACAATCCGCGAATTTCCAGTATCCGCAATATAGATTTGCCTGTCCTGAGACACGAATATATCTTTAGGCTGATTGAAACTTCCGGTTCCAGCCGCGGTGCCGCTTATGACACGATCCGGTTTATAGGCGACAGGGGCAGGGATCGTTTCTCCCTTGGAGGAATAATTGTACCCCACGTACGGGGCTTGGGCATATGAGACCGTCCCTGTCGATGTCACCATAGATAGGATCAATAACAGCGCGGCGGATAACCTGACCTTGGGGAAATATCCTTTCACGCTCTCACTCCTTCATTCCTGAGCTGGCCATCGTCTCAATAATGTTGCTCTGGGAAATCACAAAGATGGTGATGGGCACAGACATCATCAGCAAAGCGACAAAAGCACCCGGACCCGCCCGCACAATACCGCCAGCCAGTATTTGACTTAAGGCATAATTCATCGTTTTTAACTCTTCGCTGTAAATAAAATTACCGCCGTCGGTTCCCCATAATACCTGAAACAGCAATATGACAAGCGTCAGCCATGCCGGCTTTACTAAGGGCATCACGATCTGCCAAAAAATACGGTACTCGCTGGCACCGTCGATCTTCGCTGCTTCAAGCAGGGCATCAGGAATTTGTTCCATGAATTGTTTCATCAGGTACAGTCCGAGGGAAGCTGCGAGCGCCGGCGCGATAATAGCAATGTAGCTGTCTATCCAGCCTAACCAGGACATAATGACATAGTTAGGAACCGCGGTAACATGCTGTGAGAACATTAGAGACAGGACGACAATGGTGAACAGCACCTTGGACCCTGGAAATCTGTGTTTAGCCAGCGGATAAGCCGCTGCGGAAGCCAGTACGACGTGCCCCACTGTTCCTGCTGCTGTGATAAGCACCGTATTAAACACATAACGTGTGAACGGCACCCAGGAATCGGCCATCAGATGAAATAAATCGAAAAAATTATCCAGCGTGGGGTTGCGCACCAAAAATTTCGGCGGGAACAAGAACAACTCATCCAAAGGTTTGAAGGCATTGTTAATCGTGTATACAAGGGGCAGTGCCATAAAAGCCCCGAATATGCCGAGAAAAATAAAAATGGTAACGTCACCGACCAGCGAGCGGCTCAACCTTTTTTTGGAACTAGCTGCCATTGCGCTCATTTAGGACCTACTCCCCCACTTTCCTAAGAAGTTTCTGAACGATTACATTGGTGCCTACCATGATGACAAACAAAACTGTTGCAATCGCTGATGCATAGCCCATTTCAAACCGAATGGAGCCATAGTCCATTAAATGGGTCACAACGGTATGAGCTGCATAGTTAACACTAGGGAAACCAGCTAATGCAATAGACACCTCAGCAATGGCAAAAGAGGATGAAATCTGGATCACCGCGCCGAACAGAAGTTGTGGACGCATGGATGGCAGGGTAATATACCACAGTTCCTGCCAACGATTGCGGATACCGTCCACCGAGCCCGCTTCGAATAATGTCCGGTCGATCGACTGCAGGCCGGCGATGAAAGCGAGGAAACTTACCCCCAAGCTGAGCCACAGCTGAACGAGCATGACAATCCACAGTACATAACGCTCATCCTGCAGCCATTGAATAGGCTCGAGAATAACACCCAGCTTCATTAAAAACCCGTTCACGTAGCCGTAGCCGTCTCCTGAGAACATAATCAGCCAAATAAAGAAAACGTTACCTGAAATAGACGGAGCATAAAAAATCAAGGTCATTAGGGCACGAAGCTTGGTTGGCAATTCATTAATTAACCACGCAAACAGGAAACAGGCGATATAACTTACGGGGCCCGTAATAAACGCGAACAAAAAGGTATTCTTGATCGCAATCAGAAAGACCTCATCATCGAGAAATAAACGCGTATAGTTGCTCCAGCCGACCCACTTGGGGAATTCAAGCAGGTTAAAACTGGTGAAACTTACCGCCAGCGAGAGCGTTACAGGCAGAACCGTAAACAGAAAGAATAGCAGCATATAAGGTCCCATTAATATATAGGAGTGCCGCATCGCCCACATACGATTCAGCAAGGATGGAGCATCCGGCCTACGGCTGATCCGTCCTTTTGGTTCGACTTCCTGATTCGTCGTTGGTTGCATTGGTAGGCCCTCCTGTTCCTTCACTCAATCCGAATTCCAAACGTTTGATTGCGATTTCATTATTAATAACTGACACGTGATCATAAAGCGCTTCGCGTGGGTTCTCCCCAAGATTGACCACTTTACGGAAGGCATTATCCAGATGCCGTCCGGTAAAGTATCCTCCAGGCACTTCAGGAATGGCCCGGACCCATTGCCATTGTTTCTCCAGATTCCTGTAATCCTTAACCGGCCACGGCAGCTCCTCGAGCGCCTCGATATTCGCAGTCGGATACCTGGCAGCGGCCCCCATAAGGCTCTCCATTTCGCGGCCGAACCTGATTTGCGTATCTTTCTCCGTCCACCATTTCATAAACGCCCAGGAAGCTTCCTTATTCTTGGCCTGTTCCAGCATCATAACCGATGTTCCGCTGCTAGCGACCTCCCGGCGGATTTCTCCATGCTCTCCCGGAGTGCCAGGAACTACGGTAAAGTCCCATAGTCCGCGGATTTCAGGACCAGCCACCGTCAGTAAGTTATACATATTATAGGGGGCAATGCCGATCGGCATTTCGCCAAGACGAAAACGATTCATGAAATCATACTGAAGCGGAAACTTATAGCTGGTGTAAAAATCGGTCCATCGACTAAAGGCTTGCATGGAGTTTTCATGATCCAAGGCGCTTCTTTCGCCTTCCCCCTCGTAGTAGTTTCCGTCTGTTTGGAACAAAAGCATGGAGAACGTCTCATTTGGCGTCATCGTGGCCATCTGTTCCTGAATAGGCAGGCCAAAATTCATATTCCGCTTCTGCAGCTCGGGAATCATGGCGTATACATCATCCCATGTATCCGGTATGTTCAAATTAAGTTCGGCCAGAATATCCTTGCGGTAAAATAACATACTGAACAACTGCTGTTCGGGCAGCGCATAGACACCCCCATTAAACTGAAATGGCTCGAGCGCACTTGGTCGGAACCGCTCGCTAACTTCCTTAAAGTCCGGGAATCGGCTGATATCGTAAGCTGCATTGCGCATCGCATAATTCACCGGATCTGCAATGCCGATTTCCATAGCGACATCCGGTCCCTGTCCGGCCAGAGTAGCCGATAGAAGCGATTTGATATCAACCAGCTTTAAATCCACATGGATGCCCGTCTTTGAAGTAAATCGATCATCGATCATTTCCTTCATTACCTGGGCCTGATCACGTCCAGTTCCAATCCAGACTGTAATGCTTTGCTGGCCTTCTTCACCCGCGTTACCGATTGTGTTGTAATCTTCAATAAAGGAGTACCAGAACGAACCCAACTCATGGCCGATCTTGGCGTGTAGCGGGCGATTCGCAGCGGGCAGCTTCGCATCCTTGGATGCAACGATCATATAATCCATCTGCAGCGGCATTTCACGGATCGTCAGCAGCCAGGTTCCCAGAGAGCCGATATTAATCTTGAATTGATCTAACCGCTGCGCAACCGTATGAGGGTTTTGTGCCATCTCATCCAATTGCCTGGACAGTGTGTAGAGGATTGCGGTCTTATCACTTTTTTCCCCTGTTATATCGCGTAACGTCTCTGCAACGGTATATAAAATATCGCGCTGCTTCTTAAAATCCTCGATCATGCCGGGGATTCTTCGCTCGAGCTGATAATCTCGGTAAGGGTCGGGATTCTCCGAAGTAATCATGAGGATTTTCCGGTAGATGGCATTGAGTTCAAGGACACTGGATTCCGTGGTACGGATTAAAGAGGCTACGTCTCCCAGGTTCACTTCCAGCTTGATGGTATGCAGCCCTTTGGTCAGATGAAACAGGTAGGGCTCCTTTTCGTCACCCAGGGTATTGGTTTGATAGTCCGCATCATAATAAAAAGGGATGCTGTTCACTTCCTGAAACGGCACTTCTCCATCTATATAAAGCCTCCGGTTTGAATACATCCCTCTCACCAAGTTTTGCTTAACCTTGAAAGCGATTTGGTATAAACCGTCTTTCGGGATGTCTACCTGCCATTCCATCCATTGACCTGGCATTCGCCAGTTTTGACCCCCGATTACATTCATACGGGTCTTGGAGACGCTGTAGGGTTCCGAGGATGGTGAGGTACGATCAGGAAACGGATACAGCGTCGGGGAAGATTTATACAGAGCATGTTCCCCCTGCACTTTAATCAGCACCTCATCTGCGGGGGAATTGCTCTTCATATCCTCATAGGTGCTCTGGACTTCAGCATAAGTCGGTGCTTCTTCCTCTTGGTAAATCTTGATATAATCAATCACCATCGGTTCGCGCAGCGATACCAAGGTTAGCGTGTTTTCTCCTTTTGGAAAATAAAACAAAAACGGCTTCTCGTATAAGCCATTCGGATCTTTGAAGGATGATTCTTGCCAGGTTGGAAATTCGATCTGGCTTGGACGTAATTCGTTATCCCGGTTATCCCGCTCAAACTCCATTTGTTCGTTCATCCAAACACGATCAAAAATGAAAGATTCCGCTCCCTGAAAAGGCAGCTGGCCGTTGATCCGTAGTTCCCGTTCAATTGCAGAGCTCTTCCCCTCCACGGTATAATAACGAATCCCTATGTTATACAAGCCTTCCTCTTCCACATGAAATGTCCATGTTACCTCCCCGGTCTCTTCTGACATTAACGCCTTCCCGTTCATATCCATAAGATTTGAAACGATTGAAGATCCGTCTGGTGCATGGCTGTAATGTTCGCCCTCAATTTGTATGCTCGTATTAGGCCGCGCGTTACGGCGATGTAAATTCATATAGTTTTGATAGCTGTTTTCTGCAAAGGTCTGCAATCCTTCTAACTCGATCCGCTGACCTGGGTGGCTATCGGCTGTACTATCCCTGAGAAACCACCAACCCACCCCGAGGAGGATTACGAGGAATATAAGAAGACCTCGAAATCTAGATAAGTAACCGAGCATAAGTGCATCCACCCTCTTCACCATTTCGTCATGTCGTTCACGCAAGGTTAGCCGGCAACGAAAGGAAGCGGTTGTTGCCGGCTATTCCATTCCTCAATACCACCAAAACAAGTTACAGAGCATCATCCAGAACCGCCTGCAGCACTTGGCGATGTGTTTCTACAATGGTCGCGGGCGCTAATTTTTCGGTGTAAAGCTCGGTAAGCATTTGGTACACATTCCAGTCCGGGAACAGATCATGATTCATCACCGTATACTGAGGCGATTCCATCATCATTTTTGCAGCCTCAATGTCCTTCTCGTCGGCGAAATATTTTTCCAGCCGATCCTGGCCTTTGTACTCCTCCGTTGGGGTGATATCCCAAATCTTAGACATAATATAAAAAATCTCCTCCGGATTTTGGGTGCCCTTCAGAATGGTCCAGTAGTTCGGCGGATTCGAGACTGATTTGTATCCGTCCCCCTTAGGGCCTACCGGAAATTGAACAAACCCCAGGTCTTCGCCCAAATCATTGATGAAGCCCTCCCCTTCCCATTGAAAACCTACATACATTAGGATTTTGCCTTGTGTAAACAAGGTTTTTATTGCGGCTTGATCGTTTGTGATCATGGATTTGCCGGCGAGCTCCTGGGCGAATGTCAATGCCTCAACCGTGCGCGGATCGGACAACATTTCTTTCCCCTTATCCACATCCAATAAGTTTGAGCCGTTGGATACCACCGCGTGTGTCGTCACAGCAAGCTCTGTTCCCGCGAGTCCGTAAGTGTCGCCCTTCGTCACTTTGCCTACAATTTCTTGCAAGGCCTCCCAATTCCAATCGTCTTCCGCCACATATTCATGCAAATCCTTAATGCCGGCGTCTTTCAGCATTTGTTTGTTGTAATAAATTCCGGAAAAGTCCGTGTACGTTTTTTCAAAACCATACAGATGTCCCCCAAACGTACCTACATGATCCTTAATCATCGGATCGATGTAATTTGCGGCCGGTCCGCTAAAATCAATGACCTCATCAAGCGGAGTGATAAGTCCTGAACTCACCATCCCCGGAAACAGTGCTCTTCGTTCCAAACGAACGACATCAGCAAAGGGTTCGCCCGATAAGGCCGAACTTGTGGCCTGCTCTTTCATTGACGCATACGGCGTGGTCACGAACTTGATTGTAAAATTGTGTTTCTTCTGAAGCTCTTCGATATTTGCCTTGATCTCCTGATGCGGCGGTGAATCTCCGAATGCAATGTCCCACCAAGCGGTAACTACAATCTCACGTCCGCCCAGATCGAAATCCATCGTCCACTCGTCTGGATTTTCGGCAACCGCTTCTTCTTGGACAGGCTCCTCTTTAGGTTCTACTGCTACATCGGTGCCCGGTTTGTTTTCCTCAACAATCGGAGCATCCTTTTCCACCGTCTTCGTACTTCCTCCACTGCAGGCAGCCAAGGTAAATACAAACATCGCGATCATCAGCAGTAAGATCCCTTGCTTTGCAATCTTCATAAGCGCTTCCCCCCATAATTGAATTGTTCGTTACTTAGAACTGCATTTGCATGAACTCCCTATCCCTCCCTGCCTCGCTTCTGCTTTCCCTTTACCAGGAAAGCGCTCACAATAAACCGAGAGTAAGTCCTTTCGCTAGAAGGTTGACTAGGTCTCCTGCTCATTCCATGTTAAAAACAAAGCCGATAAGGCAGAATGGTGAAATTTACGGTATAGTTGAACTATTTAGGTTTAGAGTGATTTACGGGTTGAATTTTATTGTGATGGAGTTGAAATTCGTGGACAGGATCACAGGTCCGCTGAGGGTTTCAGTGAAACGATTCAAATACGGAGGAATCCCCTAACAGAAAAAAGGCATCCCGCAGATCTAAGATCTTTTAGGACACCCCTTCTATCACATTTGTATCGGCCCGCCCGGGACCTTACAGCTACATCAACCCTTTACCGCGCCGAGCATAATCCCTTTAACAAAAAATCGCTGCAGAAAAGGATAGACAATCACAATCGGCATGGTAACGAGCATCGTAATCGTCATCTGAACCGATTGGGGCGTCATCACTCTTGCTTGTCCGTTACGCGTCAGTTCCTCACTTGTCATTCCCGCTATACTGTTCGTCTGGCTGAGGAAGTTATAAAGCAAGAGTTGCAGCGTTTGGAGCTTTGGATCTGATACCAAAAAGAAGTTATCAAACCACGTATTCCACTGTCCGACGGCTGCAAATACAGTAATTGTGGCGATAATCGGCATGGACAAGGGAAATACAATGTGCGTGAAAATTTTGAAATAACTCGCGCCATCCATTTTCGCCGACTCCTCCAACGAAGGAGGTAATTGCTCCATAAACGTCTTGATAAGAATAATATAAAAACCGACCAATGCGCTTGGTATAATATAGAGGAGAAAGCTATTTTGCAGTCCATATGTTTTCATTGTTAAATACCAGGGGATAAAACCGGCATTAAAGTACATGGTAATTAATATGAACCGATAAATCAGCTTGCGGAATGGCATCTCCCGCTTGGTGATCAAATAAGCGAAGAAGGCGCTGCACAACACCGTGATCATCGTTCCCAGTATGGTCCGAAGCACGGAGATGATCGCTGCATCGGTAATCCCCTTTAATTGAAAGGCGGCTCTGTAGCTTTCCAATGAGAATCCTGCCGGCCAAAGATACACCCCTTTTTGTGCTTCGAAGGAATCGCTAATCGAGTAGATGAAAATATAATAAAACGGATAGACGGTCAAAATTAACAGCAACATGAGGAATAAATAGTTAACCGTATTAAAAATCAGATCCGATGTACTTTGCTTTCTTATACGCATATATAGTCCCTCCCTAGAATGCAGCACTTCTTAGACAATGCTCTCACCTCTAATTCTCTTAGACAATCCGTTGACCAGAAACAGTAGGATGATACTGATAACAGACTTAAACATCCCCACCGCTGTAGAATACGGAAAGTCATTCATCACCAGGCCAACCCTGTACACATATAAATCTAAGACTTCGATTTTATCCGCCACCATCACATTGTTAAACACGAGGTATTGTTCAAATCCTGCGGATAGTAAATTGCTCACCGCCAGCAGCTGCAGAACGATAAAGGTGGGCATGATGCTGGGTATCGTTATGTGGAAGATGATCCTGAATCTACCTGCGCCATCCACCTTCGCGGCATCATACATTTCGCCGTCAATGCTTACGATGGCGGCCAAATAAATAATCGCGCTCCAGCCTAAGGACTTCCACAGAAGGATCAAGGTTTGGACAAGCCATACATGCTCGGAATTACCTAATACATTTATCTGTGTGTCCATACCCAAACGTAAAAAAATGGTTTGAATCGCTCCCTCGGAGCTAAACATGCTGAACGCGAGCGAATAAATAATGATCCAGCTAATATAGTGTGGCAGTGTAGACGTGGTCTGAAAAATCCGCTTAAACCGTTCGCTCTTAACCTCGGAGATCATCACGGCAAGCAGAACGGGGATTGGTGCGGTCAGAAGCCCCAGCAAACTCAAGGCCAGTGTATTGGTCAACACTCTGACCATGTTGGGATCGGTTAACATTTCCCGAAAATGCTCAAACCCTACAAATGCGGTTTGGCTCAAAGGGATCCCAGGGCGATAATCAAAAAACGCGTACAACCAGCCAAATAGGGGAACATAATGGAAGGCGAATGCTACGATGATAAAAGGAATCGCCATACACAACAAAATGATACCTTCTTTTCGGATCCGCGGGCGCTCCTTCTTAAGAAGCGGTTGTTGTTCTGATTGATAAGCAGTGTCCACTTTCATTTCTCTCCCTTTGATCAAATGTTTTTCTATATAGCCTCTGCAACCATATCTCAACATTACATGGAAGCTTCTATATTCTGAATGAACGATCTAATGATTGAATTGAATATTCTAACGTTTACGTCTGGTTTCTTGAACATTTTACAGATTCTCTTGAAATCAGATTTATAAAAAGGAACAAGGGGCCCTGTTTCCAGGTTTCCTTGTTCCTTTTCTCAACGTTTAGCTAGTTATTAAGCTTTGCCGGTAATGCTCCGACCGCTTCCCGTCTGTCTGCAATATCCTTGGTATAGAATTCTGTGAATTTATCCACGCCAGCATCTTTGAATGCCTTCAGCGCTTCTTCTTTAATCCGATTGAATTCATCGTCGGTCTTGGCCAAAATCAATTTTGCTGCATAACGGGCTGCCAGCTCTTTCACCTGGGCCTCAATCTTTAGCATATCTTCGGGAATAGCCGGGAGCCCAACCTTACCCTCTTTGATCCGTTGCTCTGTTGTTAAATCCTTGCTTATCGTGTTCGCGTCCTGCAGCTTGCCTTCCGCAATTAACTTACCCAGGACCTCACCCGGATGCATAGCACCGTAATGGTCACTGAAATCCTTTTCCAGCTCGGTTATTCCTTGCGCTAAAGCCTCTTGTGTTTGGAATAGATCCAGAGGTGAATTTGTGACAGGATCCAACACGGCCCCACCAATCCCCATCAGATTCGTGTCCAAGGCAATTCCTGTATTCTCCCATGCTGTACCGCCTGCATTCCTTAACTCAAAGGTTTCGTCTTTTATTTGCGGTTTACCGTCGATCATCTCCCAGTGAACGCCTTCAACTCCGCTGTATAGCGTTCGTACTCCTTCATAGGAATATAAATAGTTTAAAAACTGCATAGCTTTTTCCGGGTGCTTTGAGCTCTTGGAGATCGCGTAGCTTTTTCCTGTCCAGCCTAATGGATTCACTCCGCCGCTCCATGCCCGCTTACCTGTTGGCAATACGACGTACCCTTTACCATCCTTAGCATATTTGGAGTTAAAGTCACCCATGGCCCATGTAGCTGGTCCAATTACAATTTGTCCGGCCGTAGCCTTGGCGGAATAATCATTGTTCTTCATCGTCAGGGCATCGGGATCCAGCAATCCTCTGCGATTCGCTTTGTTGTAAAAATCAACTGCAACCCAGAACGTGGAATCTTCCTCCATCAATATGTTTCTGTACTGCGTTTCATCAAGTTTTCTTGCCATGATATCACTATTGTTGGTTGTCTGCATGGTATACCACGCGAATGGGACAATATACGGCCAAAGTCCCCAATCCTGCCACATGGAAACACCGTATATCTTCTTCCCGTCTTCCGTCTGCGGGTGCTTCTGGACGATCTGCTCCAATACATCAAGCAGCTCATCCGGCGTATTGAACGCAGGCGCGCCGATCTCCTTATAGTAATCCCAACGAATCGTTGGTCCGATCGTCAGCGGCGGATAGATCGGACTAGGCTCTGACTGAACTTGCGGCGGCAGGAAGAAAAGCTGGTTTTTCCCTTCGCTCCAGTTCTCTTTGCTGTATTCTACAACGGTTGGAATATTCGCCGTAATGTCTTTTCCATGTTCCTTCAGCATATCATCCATTGGGATAATCAGATTACCGTCAATCAGCTGCTTACCATACTTTGCCGGCTCTGTCCTTACGATATCAGGCAGGTCTCCCCCAGCAAGTAAAACGTTGAATTTGCTGTCGTCCGCTTCTACATATTCAATCTTCACTCCAACCTTCTTCGCGATCTCCTCCGCTATAGCACTGTCCGGATAGGTGTTCCACTTCGATCCGGTTTCAATAATAAGCAGCCGGAGCGTCACGACTTCCTCATTGCTATCCGTCCCCACCTTTTCCGGAGAATCTGGTGTATTGCTTGTTTTGGTATTACTCGTACAAGCGGCAAGCAGCATCGATAAGATGATCAGCACCGCCATCGCCGGTCTGACGATCCCCCTTTTACTCATTGTATTCCCTCCTGGTCCTATGAAATAATTCCCTTCCTCCTTGATCTTAATGGTTGTGATTGTGCCGAAACACGCATAATATTAGGATTCTTTTGAATAATCTACAGATGACCGTTTCTTAAACTGAACAATTTTGAGATGAACTTGAACAATGCCATCAAACCTAACTATGCTTTGGAAGCCGGATCTGTATTTCTGTCCCTGTAAGCTGAGGTACCAACCAAACCCCGTATGCCGGCCCATCATTCAACTGGATCCGCTTGTTCACATTGTACAGGCCGATTCCGTTGCCGGACACGATTACCTCAGTATGATCTTCGCCGCTGCGCATTTTCTGGTTCAACTGTTCCAATCTGGCAGGAGGGATGCCCACACCTGAATCCGTAACAGTTATTATCAGATCATGCGCCTCTTCATGGACCTTGACTTGAATATGGATGGGTTGTCCGTCTTCTTGTCTTCCGAACGTAATGGAGTTCTCGATTAACGGCTGTAAAATAAACCGCGGAACCCTATGATCCAGGTAAGCTTCATCTACATCGATAGAGAAGATGACACTGCTGTTAAACCGCCAATTGATAATCTTAATGTAGTTCTCCAGATAGCTAAGCTCGTCCCTAAGAGTACACAGCGGCTCTTTACTCGTGAAGGCTGGACGTAGAATATTCCCCAGCGCTACGACACTGTTCACGATGTTGTCCGCTTTAATCGAAGAAGCCATCCAACGGATCATATTAAGCGTATTGTATAAAAAATGCGGGTTAATTTGATTTTGAAGCGCCTCCATTTCGAGTTCCCGTCTTTTCTCCTGCATCTCATTTGTTTTATGAATCAGATCCACAATGCTCAGCGACATCTCGTTGAATCGCCGAATCACCATACCAAACTCATTGTTTGGAATTTTGGCAAACGTAATTCCAATTTCCCCACGACTCATATCTTTCATCTTGTGCGAAAGAATACGCAGCGGCCGCGTCATCTTTTTGAGCCAGAAATAGGAAATGATGAACATCACAAGCAGACTGGCCAAGATCACGAACACCAGCAGTGTCTGTGCTGAATAAATATCCACCGATAAGGAATTGAGCGGTATTTCCTTCATCATGTACCAATTTGCTTCATTCAGACGATAGTACATAACCTGAACCGGTGAATTCGTACTGCCGTTATCGTAGCTTCCGTAATCTCCGGCGTGGTTAATGAACGGATTGTAAGGGCTGATGGAACCAACATCATCAGGATTGCTGCTGGAGATCACGATCCCCTTCTCGTTCACGATATACATCTTTCCCTCTTCAGCTTGGAGGGCGGTTGAATAAATGGAAGACAAGTATTCCTCATCCACATTTAGAATCAGCACGGCGTTGGTCACAGACTGATATAGCGGCCTGACCCCGCGCGCCATGCTGACGACCATTCCGTCATTAGGCTTCAGTTTGTAGGGATTGTAATGGCTCTTGTCAATTCCGCCCTGGATAATCATCTCGGGAAAAACCTGATGGGAGCGCTCGAAAATATCGGTTTGCATGAACTCTTTCAGCCACGGGTCGCTTGAATGGACAAGGGTTGTATTGTTGGTGCCGCCAATCAATCCCTGGACCCCGCCTACGATATAAATCGAATCAATAAAATCATAATTGCTGATATAGGGAGCAATGCTCTCATGAAGATCATTTTTCATCTCCATGAACTCGAATTCCCCCTTATCCGGCGTGTAATTAAGAAACCTTTGAACAGCGGGATCCAGGAGAAAGAACTTGGACAAAGAATCCACATCATCGATCAGCCCGGCAATGTTATGATCCAACTGCTGAAACTGTTGGAGCAATAAAGTCTCGTTATTCTCCTTGATGATTTTCAGCACAAAGGTGTAGATAAAGTAAGATGCGAAGGACAGCACAATCAGGCTAATAATCATATAGAATAAAATCAGCTGCGTGCCCAGCTTCTGAAATCGTCCTCTAAGTTTCATGTCACGCCTCTTTTTCCGGATAAAAACTGCCTACGATACTCATTTGGATTTAATCCTGTGATTTTTTTGAAGACCTTGCTGAAGTAAGTGTATTCCGGAGAGAACCCCACCTTAACGGCGATGTCGTATGATTTCAAATGGGTCCGTGTCAACAATTCCTTTGCTCGTTCAATTCGGTAACAGTTTAAGTACTCAACGAACGTAATTTGAAGTTCCTTTTTAAAGAGATTGCTTAGATAGCCAAAGCTTAAGTTTACATGGTCAGCCACCTGCTGCAGACTGATGTTTTGATCATAATTCTGTTTGATGAACTGTATGGCCTTCGAGATTTCTCCGCTCATATTCAGATTTGTCCTCGACTGCTCCACTACGTTAGATAAATACTCACTGATCTCCTCTAGCATTTCCGGCAAGGTATCACACTGGTCCAACGTTTCCGTTATATTGAATAACAGCATCTTTTCATTCTGATGATCGTCATATAAATTCGTGTTGATCCATTGGATGAATTGATACAAAATAATTCGTACCGACTTTTTCCCCTCTAATAAAGCGTTTACAAAATTGGTGATGTAGTCACTGTATTCCTTCTCCTTCATCGGGCTAAGCATATTACGCAGCGGCGGATAATCGCGTATTTTCTCCACTTGCGCAAGGACCTTGCTAAGATCAAGGGGATCGTTGTTGGTATGCTTCTGTCCAGGACCTGTAATAAACTTCTTTTCAAGAGCACGCCTGGACTCGAAATACAACTTGCGCAAAGACCCAAACCCGCTCTGCACACCGCTCACCCCAAATGAAACCGAGCCCTTGAAGTACGTATAAATCGCATCCTGAATTGTGCTGAGAATCGTATGAATTTCTTGCATGATTGATTGTTCAGAGAAAAGATCATCAAAGCTGAATAGGAGAAGGTAGTGGGTTTCATCCAGATACGTCGCAGGATCCCTATCGAAGGATTTGGTAATTTCATACAGTATATTCAATAAAGTCATTTTCACTAAATGTCCATGCTCGTCCCGGAATTTATGCTTTAACTCGAAATAACGGTCCAGCTCCATCGTGCATACCACCATTCGTACGGGCGAAAGACGGATCCCGCTTTGTGCTGCAAACTGCTCGAATTCTTCGACGGAGTATATGCCGTAGAGCAAAAAATCCTTGATATATTTTTCCATGATCAGATCCATGTTAGCTGGCAGGAGTTGTTGTTCCTTACCTTGGGAATAAGCCGTAGATCCTTGGGCATCCAGCTCCATGCGTGTCCCGTTCAATACATTTTCGATTTCCTCTTCCGTCATGGTTAATTTGAGAATATAGTTGGATACACCAAGTGACATCGCCCGGCGTACAAGCTCGAACTCCTCCAGGCAAGACAACACCACAATCCGGGTGGCCCTATTTTCTTTACGTATATTCGATATTAACTCCATACCATCCATCTTAGGCATTCTAATATCGGTGATAACCAGATCAGGGAACCCCTCATTCAGGCAGTAATCCCAAGCCATCTGTCCGTCTGAAAGATCTGCTGCGACCTGCATATTGAATTTACTCCATTCCACGGAGTTTCTAAGGCCAATTCGAACGAGCATTTCATCTTCAACGATAATCACCTTATACATAACCGACCCCCCTTATTATAATGACGCCGTGTTTAACATAGCCCAAGTATAGCAAGGGCTTGTTGATCCTTCCACAGTTTTCGTTGAGCCGCTTCCGAAGATGCTGACAGTTTGCACTTCAATCCCAATCGGTATGTGTATACCTATGTTTAGGCTACGTTTCACTATACAACCTTCCAATTTCGGTATACAATGGGTTTGCCGATCGGCGACTCCCCTCCCCTTCTATTTAGTCCAATTCCCTTCCTTCTTTTTAATTCATTCACTATATAAAAATACGGCCATTATTATTTCTGGGAGGTTTCTAATGAATCAACCTTCAGTATCAAATTGGCGAGCGTCCTGGATCTGGGGTGCCGGCTGTGAGAGTCCCCGTAATGAGTGGCGCTGCTTTCGACATTCCTTTGTCCCGGAAGGTACATTGGACCAAGCGCTGCTAAAGCTTACCGCTGATTCGCGTTATGTCTTGTATGTTAACGGGGAGCAGGTTGGACGTGGCCCCGTACGGTCTTGGCCCTTTGAACTCGCCTATGATGAATATGAGATCGGTCATTTGCTGCGGGCAGGTCAGGAAAATGTCATTGCTGTACTTGTCATCCATTACGGAATTTCCACCTTTCAGTATCTTCGAGGAAGGGCGGGATTGCTGGTACAGCTGGATAGACAGCGACTGACATCACCGTCCGAATCGGTTACCATTTCGGATGAGTCTTGGAAAACCGCTGTTCATTCCGGTTACGATTCATCTTCATCACGAATATCTTGTCAGCTGGGCTTTACTGAGATCTTGGACGCAAGAGGATGGGAAGAGGATTGGATCCAGACTGGATATGATGATAGTGGATGGGAGTCGGCAACCGCAATTGGCCCCGCAGGTATGGCTCCCTGGACGAGTCTGGTGGAACGCGATATCCCATACTTAACTGAGGAACCTCTCTATCCCTCCCACGTGGAGAGTCTCCGTGCAGTACGACCGGCGGCTTGGAGCGCTGTACTTGATCTGCGGAGTATTTTATTCCCTGAGAGCTCGGATCATGCGAATGTTATCGAGTTTTGCGGTCTCATCGCTACCCTGATCCGAATGGAACAGGCAGCCCCATTGACCGTTGGCATGGTAGACAGCGGTAGAACGCATGCCCGTCTAAGCGTAGATGGACATTGGTTGTCCGAAGACCGCTATGTCGGTGAAGTTCCGGAACGTTATACCACTTTTGAGCTGGAATCGGGCGAGCATCTTCTGCTTATAGATGTAACAGGCAGCTGTCATGGTCACGGCTTCCATATCGGCTTTGACAGCAGCGCCTCCTTTACTGTGCACGCACCCGCATTGGGGCCTGAGTATGTATCATCCGCCCCCTTTGTCTCCATCGGGCCCTTTGATGTTATTGAGGACATTGATCATCAACCGCGCCGTCTCCTGGAAAGAAATCACCCTGACTATGCAAAGATTTGCAGCGTGGCTTCATTGGCGGATTTGAAAACGTTCACAAGCTGGATTCACCCGATTAAGAATCAGCTTGTAAATCTCAATGATGTGTTTACCTCTTGCGTCTGGAAGGTCAACGAGCAGGTTTATCCGGTTCCATCGGCCATGCAGCAGGCAGTGCTGGCTACTCCGCACTCAGCGTCTATCCCTGTATACGCCGGTTTGGACACGGAGATCGTCATCGATTTCGGCCGGGAACTGTCAGGTTATATCGCCATTGAGCTGGATGCCTCCTCAGGCACTATCGTGGATGGTTACGGATTTGAGTACATGAGCGACGGCTGGCGTCAACATACCTACCTTGTGGATAATACATTCCGTTATGTTTGCAAGGACGGCCGTCAATCTTATGTTTCCGTAGTCCGGCGAGGGCTGCGCTACCTGGCTCTTACTTTGCGTGGAGCGTCCCGTCCTGTAAAGCTGCACGAAATAAAATTGATACAAAGCAACTATCCGGTTGCGAATGTAGGCAGCTTCCGCAGCAGCGACCCGCTGCTGAACGATATTTGGGCTATTAGTCGGGACACGACCCGGCTGTGCATGGAGGACACCTTTGTCGATTGCCCCGCCTTCGAGCAAGTATACTGGGTAGGCGATGCACGTAACGAGGCTTTAGTTAGCTACTACACCTTCGGGACCAAAGAGATCGTCAGTCGCTGCCTGAAATTGGTGCCCGGTTCCTCCTGCCAGACCCCTCTATATGTGGATCAAGTGCCGAGCGGTTGGAACAGTGTGATTCCGAACTGGACTTTTTTCTGGGTAACGGCTTGTCTCGAATACTACCATTATCACGGGGAAGAACCATTCATCGTGGACATCTGGCCGCATGTCAACCGAACGCTGGAGCAATATCTCAAGCTTCAGAATGACATGGGACTACTGGAACGCTCGGGCTGGAACCTGCTCGATTGGGCACCGATGGAGCAGCCAAGAGAAGGTGTGGTGACCCCGCAAAATATGTTTATGGTCAAAGCACTGCGCGATGCTGCCGAGATCGGAGATACCGCCGGTGAATCGGCTGTCGCGGATCAGTTGAGGAAAGCTGCCGACAAGCTGCGCGATGCCATAGATCTGCATCTGTGGGATGAGGAACGGGCAGCCTATGTGGACTGTATTCATGCGGACGGGAGATATTCCGCCACGACCAGCATGCAAACACAGATCGTTGCGTATCTATGCGATATTGCGAATGGAGATCGCAAATCTACACTCGAGCGGTATATTACAGATCCTCCGGAACGGTTTGTGCAGGCAGGCAGCCCCTTTATGTTGTTCTTTTACTATGAAGCTTTAACGAAGCTCGGTCGCCCGGATCTACTGGTTGCAGATATGCGTAAAAACTATGGCTATATGATCGAACATGGCGCCACGTCCTGCTGGGAGATGTTCCCATGGAGTGGTTACCATAATAACCCAAGGGTGCTAACCCGTAGCCATTGTCATGCCTGGTCAGCCGCACCTGCTTATTTCCTCGGCCATCAGGTGTTGGGTGTGCAGGGACTTACTCCGGGTTGGGATAAGGTCCGTGTAGCACCTCAGCCCAGTGGATTGGCCTGGGCGCGAGGCACGGTTCCGCTTCCCGACAATGGGCGAATTGATGTCTCGTGGCGATTCGAAGACGAGGGTCTGCTTCACATGCGCCTGGAAGTTCCGGCACATGTAGAGGTGTTGACAGAAGCACCCGCCGGTTATGACATGAAGGTCGAATTGATTAGGCTCCCATAATCGACACGAAGCAACCGTGATGATCCCCTTTAAGTAGACAACGTGCAGTAAGCGCATTAAAGTCTACTTGGAGGGGTTTTTCTTGGGGTGAAATACGGGACATTCTCCGAACTCCCATCGCGATTGTCAATCTGATATGTTGTCGCCACCAGCCTCCAATGCTCCCCGAAGCACCTGTTCTACCTTGATCAGGTGGGCTTCGATCCGTGCGGCTGCCTGCTCTTGGTCCTGCCGCTCAATTGCGTCAAATATGGTCTGGTGCTCGATCAACAGCCGGGAAGCGGTTGATTGCTCTTTATAAAACCATAGTTCTCTGGTCTTCCGGATGGTTTCCGTTAAACGGTCGGATAACGACTCCATCAGCTGAATCAGCAACGTGTTGCCCGACGCAGCCGCTATGGCCATATGAAAAGCAATGTCAGCCCGTTCGCCTTCACGGGTATCCTTGGCGCTAAGCCCATGCTCCATCTGCAAAAGGGCGGCACGCATTCGCTCCAGATCCTGGTCCGTACGCCGTTTTGCAGCCAAGGAGGCGGCGCCGGTCTCCAGCACCTTGCGGACCTCCAGCAGCTCCACCAGGGATTCGGCGCCTTGAAACAGCACATCGGCGCCGCTTTTGGGCTCGCTGGGAAGGACCGGCTTCACATACGTTCCACCTCCTTGGCGCACATCGAGCCATCCCATAGCCTTGAGCGCGCTGACCGCCTCGCGGATCGTGGACCGCCCGACGCCGTAAGCGGCGGCCAATTCAACGACGGAAGGCAATTTTTGGCCCGGGAGGAGATGCCCTTCCCGAATTTGCTGAAGGAGATGCTCTCCTACGATTTCGTGCCCCTTCTGGTTTTCCACTTTGATCGTTCGCACGGCAATTTCGCCCCCTTTTAAATTTTTAACTATTCATTACTATAATCATGTCATATAATAAAACAAAAGTCATCAGATGACCTGATCAATAGAGGGGGAAATTTCGATATGTTAGATCCGGCTCTCACCGCACAGCTTCGTGCCATCGTTGGTGATGCCCACTTTCGGGACGATAAAGAAGCATTGATTACCCACTCCTATGACGGGACCCCGATGCTGCAGGCGCTGCCGGACGGGGTAGTCTATCCTGAAAGCACGGAACAAGTTTCCGCCATAATGAAGGCGTTGTCATTCTATAAGATACCTCTCGTTTCCAGAGGCTCCGGCTCCAATCTATGCGGCGGAACCGTTCCGGTCCAAGGTGGGGTGGTTATGGTGATGCATAGGATGAATCGCTTGCTTGAGCTGGATTTAGAAAATCTAACGGCTACGGTTCAGCCCGGCATGATTACCGCGGATTTTATCCATCATATCGAGTCCTTAGGCCTGTTCTATCCTCCCGATCCGAGCAGCATGCGAATCTCGACGATCGGTGGAAATATCGCCGAATGCTCCGGCGGGCTTCGTGGTTTGAAATACGGCACGACGAAGGACTACGTGATCGGTTTGGAAGCCGTCCTCGCCAGCGGCGAAATCATCCGTACCGGCGGAAAGCTGATGAAGGATGTGGCGGGATATGATTTGACCAAGCTGCTGGTCGGCTCTGAGGGCACGCTTGCGATCATAACGGAGGCAACCTTGAAGCTGATCCCTCCACCGAAGAGCAAAATGACGATGCTCGCCATGTTCCGCGATCTGTACGGGGCGGCACGCACCGTATCCGCCATTATCGAATCCAAAATCATTCCGGCGACGCTGGAATTCATGGATAACCCGACCATACGTGTCGTTGATGATTTTGCCAAGCTGGGCCTTCCTTTGGATATGGAAGCCATTCTGCTGATTGAGCAGGACGGTGATCCTGAAACCGTGACCAGAGATATTGAACAGATTCGTCAGATATGTACACGCGAGCAGGCGGACACAATTCAGGTGGCTGCCACCCGGGAGGAAGCAGAGCGGCTGCTGACGGCGAGAAGAAGCGCCTTTACGGCGCTGGCACGTCTTCGCCCAACCACCATTCTTGAGGATGCGACCGTTCCCCGGTCCAAGATCGCCGACATGGTACGCCGGATCAATGAAATTTCAATCAAATACAACGTCACGATTGCTACCTTCGGCCATGCCGGCGACGGCAATCTGCATCCTACGGCGACGACCGATGCCAGAGATACCGAGGAAATACACAGGGTAGAGCAGGCCTTCGAGGAAATTTTCGCCGCCGCCCTTGAGCTTGGCGGAACGATTACCGGCGAGCACGGGGTAGGCATGGTGAAGGCTCCGTTCCTTGAATGGAAGATCGGCGCCTCCGGCATGGAGCTCATGAAGGGGATTAAGAAGGTGTTCGATCCCGACAATTTGTTAAATCCGGGCAAGGTTTTTGCCAAAGAAACAAGGAGAAGGGTGGTTATAGGCCGTGGATAAACAAACCAACATAAGCAAGAAACCCCAGATTAACCACGCGAATCCCTTGGCTCGGACCTTGCTGGAGAAACTTGATTACGATCAATTAACCAACTGCATGCGCTGCGGGTTTTGCCTCCCGGCCTGCCCCACGTTCAGGGAAACCGGGGTCGAGCCGGAATCTCCCCGGGGGCGCATCGCATTGATGAAAGCCGTTGCTGACGGACTAATGGAACCCGATGACATGTTTCGCGATCAGATGAACCATTGCCTGGGATGCCGAGCCTGCGAGCCGGTATGTCCGGCCGACGTCAAATACGGCCAACTGATCGAACAGGCCAGGGATGCAATCGAGGATCACTCTGTGCATTCGCCACCCGTTAGGGGGATCCGCAAGCTCTTTTTCAAGGGGGTATTCCCTCACCGCAACCGATTGAAATCGTTGGGCAGAACGCTAAACTTTTACCAAACATCCGGTTTGCGACGCGTGGCAAGAGGAACCGGAATTATGCGGCTCTTTCCCAAGCCACTGCGCGATATGGAGCGGATTCTGCCGGATGCCACCGCACAGGGAGTCATCGAGCAGCTCGGAACCGTCCATCCAGCCAAAGGTGCTCCAATTGCGCGCGTGGCTTTGTTCAGGGGCTGCATTATGGACGTGATGTTTGCCGGCACCAATGTCAACACGGTCAAACTGCTCTCGGAAGCCGGGTTTGAGGTTGTGATCCCCCCGGAACAAACTTGCTGCGGGGCTTTGCATGCCCACAGCGGGGAACTTGAGCTCGCAAGAAATCTGGCAAGGATCAACGTCAAGGTGTTCAAGGAATTGAACGTGGACTATATCGTATCCAATGCTGGTGGCTGCGGGGCCCTGCTCGTGGAGTATGACCATCTGCTCCACGGGGATGAGGATTGGAATGAACAAGCCGCCTGGTTCGCGAGCAGGGTCGTGGATATCAGCAGGCTGCTCGTGGAGCATGGGCGGATCCCTGCATTTGCCGAATCTGCAGCGACAACAGCCGAACCGGTGATCGTCACGTATCAGGATTCGTGCCATTTGCGCAATGTCATGCGCAGCGGATCGGCGCCTAGGCAGCTCATAAACCAAGTAGCTAATGTCACCTTTCAGGAAATGAAGGAAGCGGACCGCTGCTGCGGCTCCGCAGGCATTTACAATGTGACGCAGCCCGAGATGGCGGGCCAGATCCTGGAGCACAAGATGGATAACGTCAATGTGACCGGTGCCAGGTATATTCTAACCAGCAATCCCGGTTGTCTTCTGCAGATGAAGCTTGGGGTGGAACAGCATGGCCGCGGCGAACCGATAGAAGTAAAGCATGTGGTTGATTTTCTGTATGAACGATTGTCCAAACAAGATGCTTGATTCTTATGTACGTCAGTCTCTTGGAAGAACGCTCTTCTGACAGCATGTAACGGCAAGCCTCACCAGCTAAAAGAACCGACACCCGGAATTTGCGGTGTCGGTTTATTCATGACCTATTATTTTGCAGCCCCCTCGAAGCGTGCCCCACCCCCAGTGAAGCTCATTCTCACCACGATTTACTGCTGTCACGATACTCCTGCGGGGTGAAACCGGTTCTTTTCCTAAATAGTCTTGTAAAATAAGGGGCAGATTCCAGACCTATTTCTGAGGCGATCTCATGAATCTTCCGGTCTGTCGTCTTCAGAAGCAGCTTAGCCTTGTTAATCCGGGTTTTGTTGATATAACTCAGCAGCCCCTGTCCGGTCATCTGCTTATATAGCCTGGAGAAGTAAGGCGGACTCAAATAAACAAGCTCAGCCAGCTTGGTAAGGGACAGCTCTTCATGCAAAAACTGATGAATGTAATCATGAACCTTAGCAATCATCTCATGGGTTCTCTCAATCTGCTGCTGCCCATTGTAATCGGCCAGTACGGCCCCCAGCTCGCAAAAATAATCGATCATTTCATTCCATCCGGCATGTTCATCGGGACTTAGCATTTTCTCGGCCTGAATCGTAGAGGAATCAAGCTCTTCCAACAATCTTCGCCTATTTATGTATGACAGGAAGAACGCGGACAGACGGGAAAACAACTCAAGCTCGCACCACCTGCCTTCCTCTTCAGAGAAGAGAGGAACCTCTACAGTGAACAGCTCACGAAAGAATGCTACAAATTCTCCCTTCTCTCCGTTATCCAAATAATTCTCGAGCAAATCGAATTTGTTAAGCCTCGATCGAAGCTGTTCCATTTCCATAAACAAACGGCTTGATCGTCTCCTCTCTTCCCTTTTCGGTTCGGTATCGAGCAATTTCATCACCAATGCCCATTCGAAATGTCCGCTTCAGCTTGTATCCGGTATATCATGATCGTGACACGCTCCTCTCCTACCAGGAAATGTTGATCGTACCGCTGATCTCTTCCAGCAAAACCTTGTTCCCCTGCCGGGTCCAGGGGACTTCCTCATGCGCGGTATAGCTGCACCTTATATCCAAACGTTCTCCTTCAATCGCCCATAAAGGCGGGTATACGGTCACAGCGGCCTCCTTGAGGCCGCCGACGGTAATCGTCCGGACCGGATTCACCTTTCTGGTGGACACTGGGCTGTTCTCGCGGCACCATATTTGTCCAGGCTCCTTCTGGTCGACAAATACCCGACATTCGTCATGGAAGGTCCGGTCCAGTGCATAAGCAGCTTCCGCAACGCCTCCCATGGTCGCTTGGCCGATGATGACCGGAATGCCCTCAGGCATCCGGAGGCGGAAGGTCACCGAGGAATCCTTCTTGCAACCGGTGTATATAAAGGCATTATCATGCCGCTTTACGAACATGAGCGCAGGCGTGGATGATTCCTCGTACTTATCCTGCACAATCGTGTATCCGAAGTGCTGAAGCATGTATCGCAGGACAACGGAACCGTCAAGCAGCGAAGCATCCTGTCTTACGGGCAGATGGGTAATACCCGAATCTTCAAACGGCAGGGAACCTCTCACCCAGCCGACACGGCCGCCACCCCAGGTCGGATGCTGTCTGCTTATCGCATACACCCGCACCTCGCCATCTTGATGAAGATTCACCGCCGAGGTCGTGAATGCATCGTTCGCATTGTTGAGTTGTTCCCGGAATCCCCCATCGCCAATACGAGCCTGATGGCGAAGCCTCCGTGACCGGAACAACGGTTGGGAAACGGACAGTCCATCTTCCAGAAAATCAAAGCCGCCCACTTCAAAATCGCCTTCCAGGGCCTCGCCTAACTTTAAATTTAGGAGGTCCAGCAACGTGGAGTCGTTAACAGCACCGTAAAGCAGTAGCCGGCCGCCCGAGCGGACATAATTCGTAAAGTAATCAGCATTCGCGCCGGTCAGCCAAGAAGCCGACACGAGAAGGATCGTATCCTTCAGCTTCCCAGCCGCGTCTTGGTTCATCCTAAACAAGCTGTCTGTTCCGATCACCGTATTCAGCGGCAATCCCTGATTGATGGCATTGCGGATGAACCAGTCATGAAAGAAGATGCTCCCGGAATGACTGCTCGATGCCGCTATCCTATCATGCAGCTCACGGAATGGATAAACCCAGGTCAAGAGGCCCGGCTGGTCCGGCGCCTGCGTTATTGCTCTTCGCAGATGCGGGATGATTTCCTGCGCATCCTCTTCGTTCAGCTCACCCTTCTCGGTATCAATCGTCAGAATCTCCACAATCCCGGGTCCCTCAAGCTCCCCCGCATGGTTCACCCTGGCTGCGGCCAGCGGACAGTAGATGTCGTGTGGTTCGCGGTCATATAAATCCCGCCACGGATTTTGCCAGAACCATGGATCATTCGGATAGAAACGGAAAGGATAGGTAACGCCGGGGATTTCGGCGATTCTGGACAGGTACCCCGTCATTTCCAGTCCAAAGTCATAATTGAGGGCTCCCCACGGAGAATTGGGCGGAGGGAGCTCAATGTATCCTTTTTCATACAAGGGAAGCATCGGGATGTAATCTTTTGCCAGATCCATCCCCGTCCCGAAGTTCGTGCCCCGGATTTCGGTACGATAATTCGGGCACTCGCGTTTGAAATCGTCCCAGAAGGACATCACCTTAGTTGACAGCTCGTTGTAATCGGTCAAAGGCATTTGCGAGCCGTTATAATTGGCACCCAAATACGTCCAGGGAAAATAGGAAACCGCAAAACCGTTGGAAAACCAAATATAATCAAAACCCATGGCAGGCAGAAAGCTCGCGCATTGACGCCCGAGAAATTCGCCGAAAGGAGTCCCTTCGGGAATCCCGTTCAGATAAGCCGCATACCCGGCACCGTCTGCGTGAAGTTTGGACCAAGTACAAACGACCGTATAATCGGCTTTGAGCGATATATACTGTCCTCCAAGCTCTGCCCGATTAATCTCCGGATGATCCCGATATTTAAAATCGGAATAAGCAAATTCTGGACCAGCATCAAACGTAGCCCCCACCTCCATGCTCACCCCAAATTGCTCGGCAGCCACTCGTTTGAAGCTGCTCACAATCCTTCCGAGATCGCCGTAAGTCATACGGACAGGGTTATCCCTGTAGGGGCGAGCGATTCTTGGGTCGTCCTCTCCCTGAATGTGGCTAAAACAGTGCTCATTGGCGAAACCGATATACTTGGCCCATTCGAATTCCGTCTCCTCGTTCCCGTCCCAGGTTAAAATTTCGCTGCCATCGGCTACCCACAACAGCATCGAAGCCTTGTCGGCCATGCCGATCAGCGGGAGCCATTGACGGATGGCCTCGGCGCATATCACGTCAATCGCCGTCTGTTCCAAGTTCGTAAACGGCTTGAGACTCATTTCGAGTGTGACCCGGTTCAGCCTTCGTTGACGTTCTCTGGATTGACTCATCCTTTATATGCCCCCCTGTACCACTTCAAACTCAATGCCCAGCACATTGGCCACATTCCTAATCTTGGCATTCAGGTGGCCGACCCCGAGGGCAAAATGGTGGGTCGGTCCTGCCGCACACCAATTCTCCACGAACTCGGCAACACGGCATCCGAAGCTGCAGCGCGTGTTGGTATTGCCGGTTTGGGGAATCTCCCCCTGTACGGATTCGCCCTGGGCCGCAATCATTTTGAATCGCCCGTCCTCCGTCTGTGAAATGCCCAGCAGTGTCACGGGGCCGGTCTTTATGCTGAACTCCACCCCGATGCCCGATCCGCTCTTGCCGTGGAACACATCCAATCCGCGGATAACCGGCTTTCCGTCGCTGATCCGAATATTGTGCGGTCCATCGTGTCCGACCAGCACGATATCGTCCTCGAAGTCGCACGGATGCAGCTCGGCAAAGGACCCGCCGCCGCCGAGTCGGTCCATGATCAGCATGGCCGCGCACGTTTTCAAATCCGCCTCCCCTGCCAGAGGAATGCCCTTGGCGGTAAGCAGCGAATTGCCGAGCACCATATTCGAGCCGATCCGCTCATATTCGTTGTTGTCCAATCCACGATAATAGGCCAATCCGGTCAGCCCGTATTCGGCTACCAGCTTATCGAGCCCGACCGCTACCTTGGCGGACCAATCGAGATCCTCTTGACGGATCGGCCTCGTAATCGGATCGATAAACGGATCGGCCATGGTAAACACGCTGTGGATTTCATCCAGCTTGTCGGCCATTTCGGTCGAAGTTACCCCATTGACCAATTTGGCGAGATCGCACATCTCCAGCATTTGAATATGCGAACCGAAAGCGGCCGTAAAAGCGGTAGGGTCAGAGTTCATGTCATACATGCCCTCGTACGTGTGGCCCAGATACCCGATCCGGGCATATTTGAAGGCTCTGCGGGCATTCGCAACCTGGCACCACGCCGCAAGTTCCCGCGCTGCTCTTTCATCATTGTCGAGCGTGCCGACAATCATGCCGGCAGCCGGCTTACCGGCCCGCACAAGAACGCCGCTGATTTCGGGAAGGGAGCATATATTGTCGTTGGCCAGCTGCATATAAGTCGTTGTATGGCGATAGTCCAGCTTTTTTAACGGCTGCAAAGCTACCAATACGGTAGGCACCGAAAGGTTAAGAATCGCAGTTACGGCCGACGATGAGGTCACATAAGTGCTTAAATTGCAAAACAAAAAGTCCACGTCAGCAGCTTTTAAACGAGCCGCCGCTGCAAAGGATTGATCCACATTATCCACAAAACCTGCCGATACCACCTCAACATCCAGATTCCGAAGCATATTCTCAAATTTTTTTCCGTTCCCTTGCAGCTCTTCCTTAAGTCCGGAGAATTGCCCCCAGTAAGGCTCATGCCCCACCGTTATTACACCCACTCGAGCCTTGGCACGATGGATGAATCCACTCATATCGAACACCACCTGATTCATTTGATTTAGACTTGCCGATTTAAAACTTCAAGTCAGGCAAAACATGTATAAAACAACCCGTTGGAAAAAATACGCGTTTCGCATATAATGACCCTTAATCACTTATCTCAGGAAAAGGAGCTGGTCCCATGATTGAACCCGTTGCCATTTATTTCGAGCACTGCGAGCCGGGGTGGCATGTTCCGCCCGCTCCGGCAGACCATTATATTTTGCTGCTCCTGACTTCCGGTGAAATCGTTTACAACGTAAGTGGAGCCAAGTTATCGTTGGAAAAAGGCGATATGCTGTTTATTCCCGAAGGCGCACACCGGTCGGCCGTCAACCAAAGCGGACACCCACATGACATGTATGCCGCCCATTTCCGTTATAAAGGAAACGGCGAAGGCCTGCCCCTGCTGTCGGAACCGCAGAGCATCAAGGCCAAGTTGGTCAATGCGGACTATATGAGGCACCGCTTTTCCCTGCTTACCCAGCATTGGCTCCGCAAGTCACCCTATACACGGACCCTCTGCCACGGCATGATGCTGGAGATGCTGGCTATCCTTAACGAGGACGTCGGCAACCGCTCCATCCCGGCCAAGTCCTACGGCATTGTCATGCAGCTGCAGCAGTACATTCTGGAGCACTACCGGGAGACCATATCCGTTCAGGATCTTGCCGCCCATGTCGAATTGACACCCAATTACATAAGCGGCCTGTTCCGGCAAGCAACGGGGGTTACATTAACCGAATACATCCAGCAGATCCGCATCTCAGCCGCCTGCGACCTGCTGACAGGCTCCCAGATGAACGTCAGCGAGATTTCGGACTATCTCGGCTTTTGTGAGCCCTCCTATTTCAATAAAGTGTTCAAAAAAATCACCGGCATTCTGCCGTCCGTCTATGTCAAGGAGAAGCCGCGTATTTGGGTGAAAACAAAGTAAAACGGCATCTATGTCCCTTGGCCGCCATATCATTCGAGCCTTTAAAATTATCAACGCTAAATTTATGGAATAAATTCCAGGTCGTAACACCCAGCCAAAAAACGGCAATCCGTCCGCACGGATCAACAATTCGTCCGTTATCGCTTATTCGAAGCTTCTGCACCCCTCCCGTACAACCCATAACAACTCTCCTGTTGAAATGTCTGTGTGCTGAACCGGTTCATGCTTTAAGTTTAATGCGCATCTATCCTCCGAGCCATGAACGCAGCTATGATTTCTGGAAGGATTCTACGATCCGAAGCCCGGCGTTCAAAGTCGTTAATATCAGGCAACAAAGTCAAAAACGTCCCGTATCCCCTCCTTGCCTCCCTATCCTAAAATAAAGACTAAGCTATGTTCTCTTCTATCCACCTTATAAGGTCTCGAATTTTACGGGCAGTTGGACCGTATGGTCTTGCCCATCCATACTTGAACAAGGAGGATCTGCCAATGACTAAATTAAAGGTAGAGGATGGGGCACTTGCCTATACGGGCAATTGGACCGTCCAGCATACGGCCAACGCCAGTCTGCACAGCAGGCATGATTCGGATGGAACGCCTGCTGCCAACGCGTCGGCCTCCTGGAGCGGATACATCAGAGGGATAGACATATATGCCACGAAGGGGAACAGCTTCGGCCTAGCCGATGTATATGTCGACGACGTGTTCCACGGGAAAATCGACTTCTACAGCGCCACTGCACAGCACGGCGTGCTCGTCTATTCCATAACCGGTCTAACGGAGGGCTACCACACCATATCCATTCGGAAAAAGGGGATCAAAAACGCCGCATCCACAGCCTGTTATGTTGATATCGATTATCTTCTGCCCGATTTCGTTCATCCGAAAACGGAGCGTATAAGAAACATCGTCTGCATCGGAGACTCCATCACCTTCGGCGCCAATGTCGCCTCCCGGCCCGACTCGCTCTATGGACGAAGACTTCAGCAGATGCTCTCCATTCCGGTAAGCATTCACGGTCTGTCCGGGGCACCGATCCATACTATCACCCAAATCCTAGATGCGGTCGTCGCTCCGAGTAAGCCGGATCTGATCCTATGGCTTGCGGGGATGAATAATACAAATCCCCGCGCCGATTTGGAACGGGGATTTGATAAAATACGTGAACTGTTGCCGGATGCCAATATCATAGCTTCGACTATCCAATACAACACTTACTATACGAATGAACAAAATATGGTAAAGGTAAACGAGGTAAAAACAGCTTGCCTGAACAAAGGGATTTCATGCGCTGACCTATATGCGGCTACAACCGGCAATACGTACATCAATACACCTGAAGGAACGGTGCATCCGAATGGAGATGGACAAGGCCTGATCGCCAATCTGTTTTACAATGAAATCGTAAAGCTTCTTAGGAACGGCTAATTCATCCCTAGATGATCCCAGCGTCATCACGCCATAACCTTGCGACATCCTTCTGGAGAATCTATGTTCCTTCCCACTGCTCCAGAGGAAGTGAATGTACGCTCTTAAACGGACTGAATTCTATGGAGTCACTGACGTAACCTTACATTCTTATCCTCGAAGCATTAATTTCTCGGCAGCTCTCTATCTGGAGATCGGGCTTTTCACCGTACCCTTCCCGAACCATCTCCCCCTCCGGCACAAAGCGCAGCGCCGCCGAGTTTATCTGGTAATGCAAGCCGCCAGGCGGAGGTCCGTCATGGTATAGGTGACCGAGGTAAGAGCCGGACAATCTGCCATAGAGCGCGGTGCGTACCTTGCCGCCGCGAAGATCTCCTTTTTTTCTGATATATCCCTCATGCAGGGGTTTCATAAAAGCCGGCAATCCCGTTCGGGCATCATATTGGTCGGTTGAGCTGAATAAAGGGTCTCCGTTCACCACATCCACGTAAATCCCCCGGCTTGTGTTATTCCAATACGGATTATCATAAGCGGGCTCATCCAAGCCTTCTTGCGTCACTGCATACTGGAGCGCGGTAAGACGCCTCTGCAGCTCTTCCTTGTCCTGTTTCCGATCCCAATGCCGCTCGACAAAAGAAGCTCTACCGGAGCCCTCATAATACCGGTTATAGTCATAACGGTGGGTATTATAGTAATTCTGGTGAAGATCCTCCGCAGGATAAAAGGGCCCCGCAGGCAGAATCGGTGTCACAATCTTCCCCTTGAACCGGCCGCTAAGCTGCAGGCTGCGCTTGGAGGCTTCCGCCTGCTCGCGCTGCGCCCCGTCATGCACGAAAATCGCTGACCGGTACGACGCCCCACGGTCCATGAACTGGCCTTCCGCATCCGTTGGATCAATCAAGCGCCAGTAAATGTCCAGGAGCCTTGTATACGGGAACACATCGGGTTCAAACCGGATTTGCACAGCTTCGTAATGACCTGTCGTTTCCGTTCCCACTTCTTCATAGGTTGGATTCTCCGTATGGCCGCCCGTGTAACCCGAAACCAGGGATAGAATACCAGGAAGCTCGTCAAACGGCTTCACCATGCACCAGAAACAACCGCCAGCAAATGTCGCCAATTGCGTCTTTCCAATTGCATGATACAAGGCAGTCCCTCCTTTGATGTTTGTCTGTTTCATTATGATACTAGTGTAGTCTTGAGGACTCAATCGCAGCAAGTATCCTTACTCTTCACTAGTATTTTGTGCAATCGATCCGTTATTGAGGTCTAGAAAGGGGTATGATAAGATAAGAATAGCAATAAGGAGCAGCCGGCCTATGGCTACTCCTTTGTACAAACATCTTGAGCAGGATTTCTCCTCCAAGATCAAGTCAGGAATGAGAAAGTAACCCACTTAGGCGCCAACCTTAGGAGTGGGTTACTTTCGTCGTTTATCGATGTAAGTCAGCAATGCCAGCAGGAAAATCCCGAAGGTTATCACTTCACCGAACGAAACGTTCATCGCACCACCTCCTTTAAGAGGAGTGCGCCCACTCAAGGTGTGTATGTACAATCCAAATTATAACATTCTATTTGTTCCCTCACAGATAGATTTCTCTATTCTTTTAAATTAAATTTATTCTTCAACCGCTTTATATGTCTCCCTCACAGACTTTCCCCAGCTACAGCTTGCACCCTGCTGCATCGAGAACGAGTAACAATACGCTCCTCCGGATATCGTGGTACTTGTCAGCGTAATTTCCTCAAGCTGTATCTCCTCCATCAGGACCAGCGGTGAACGGGACCATATCCTGCATTCCCCCGCCTTGTCGGCGCCAATCTTCACCTCGGTCAGTTCGCCTTCCTCCCAGCGCATGTCGACAACAAAGCCGCCGCGGGCACGAAGCCCCTTCACCTCACCTCTGTTCCACTGGTGGGGCAGCGCAGGGAGCAGCCGTAACTCTCCCGTATGCGATTGCAGCAGCATTTCGGCGACACCCGCAATCCCGCCGAAATTACCGTCGATTTGAAAAGGCGGGTGGCAGTCCAGCAGATTCGGATAAGTCGAGGAAGCCAGCAAATGCACCAGATGCTCGTGCGCTTCCGCGCCGCGCTGCAGCCTGGCGTAATAATTGATAATCCAGGCCCGGCTCCAGCCCGTGTGACCACCGCCATGCGCAAGCCGCCGTTCCAAGGTCTTGTAAGCCGCATCGGCAAGCTCCTGGGACTTCTCAGGATCAATCTGCTCGCCCGGATACAGGGCGAACAGCTGCGAGATATGCCGATGTCCGGGATCAGCCTCCTCGTAATCATCCAGCCATTCCATGATCCCCCCATGCCTTCCAATCCGCGGTGCCGGAATTTCTTGCAGTGCGGTTTGAAGCTCTTCAAGGAAGGCAGCTTCATCACCAAAGAGATGGCCTGCCTCTAGACAAGCCCGGAACAAGGCCGTCGCAATCTGCGCATCCATGGCGGGCCCCATGCACAAGCTGCCGATGGCTCCGTTCGGAAGCACAAATCGGTTCTCCGGCGATACGGAAGGCCCGGTTATCCGTCTTCCTTCCTCATCCACCGTCATGTAATCCAGCAGGAATACCGCCGCTTCCTTCATGACCGGATACGCTCGCTCCCGCAGGAAATCCGTTTCCCCGCCAAACCGGTAATGCTCCCATAGATGCAGGCACAGCCACGCGGCTCCCATCGGCCATACGGTACAGGTCATCAATATTCCTTCAGGCCGGGTCTCTCCCCATAGATTTGTGTTATGATGCGCTGCGAAACCCCGGCAGCCATACATCTCGCGAGCCGTGTCCCGGCCATTCGGGAGCATGCGGTGAATCAGGTCGAACAGCGGCTCGTGACACTCCGCCAGACCCAGCAGCTCTGCCGGCCAATAGTTCATCTGAATGTTCACATTGATCGTATACTTCGATTCCCAGGGCGGGGTGAAGCTGTCATTCCATATCCCTTGCAAATTTGCCGCGAGAGATCCGGGTCTTGAGCAGGAGATAAGCAAATAACGCCCGTATTGGACATACAACGCGATCAATTCGAGATCGCTATTCTCTGCAGAAGCCCCTTCTGCCTTGACTCTTTCCTTCAACAAATTCAACCGCTGATCGGTGGGCAGGAATGAACAATCATCCTCTGCACAATCCGAATTTCCAACTGGGTCTGACCCGGAAATACGGTCTGTCCCATTCGGAATGCCATTTTCCCTTTCAGTTAACCCTGCTCTATTCACACCCTTCTTGCTGGAACCGAGAAAAATCGAGAACCGTTCAAACTTCTCCCGATATTCCTCCAGATGGCGGCTTTCCAGCTGTTCGAACGACATGCCTGCTGCATGATCCAGCCGATCCAGACATACCTTGTCCGGCTGCTGACACCGAAAGGTTGTCTGGGCTGACAGCAGCAGCGTAACCGAATTCGCCCCTTCTACCGAGAGAAAATCACCGATGGCTCGGACCCTTCCTCCCTCAGCGACAGCCCGTAGTGCCGTGCAAAAGGAAATGCCGTCCGTACCGCATTCGCCTTTCATCAGCAAGGTATCATGCCCTAACGAATCCGTTCCACTGTCATAAGGGCGACGCATCAGGTTTGCCGCAAAGGTCAGCGCCCCCGGCCGATCGGCAGTTAGGCGAATCACCATCACGTCATCCGGCGCAGTGACAAAATACTGCCTGCGATAGCCTGTGCCGCCCGAAGAATAGGATACGGTCACCATGGACCGCTCCAAATCCAGCTCTCGCTCGTAATGCTCCACCGCTTCCTCGGCATCCAGGAACTTGAGCAGCAGATCGCCCAGCGGCTGGTAAGGCTGCTCGTATTTCGGGGATGAAGTCATCGCCATCCGGGCCAAATGCTCAGCCTCGGCCTGACGTCCATCCCGCAGCATCTGCCTGATCTCGCTCAAATATTCGGTGGCGTCAGGGTTGGCTCCCCTTCCCGGACCACCATACCAGAGGGAATCCTCGTTAAGCTGCACCCGCTCAAGCGAGGGCTTGCCAAAAACCATGCCGCCCAAGCGTCCATTCCCCAAGGGCAATGCTTCGTTCCACTCGGCCGCCGGAGAAGCGTACCATAACCGCAAGCGCCGATTTGCGGATGTATCAGGCTGCCGCCATGCGGTTTCATGACCTGCCGCTTCAATCTTGCCGTGCTGTCTTGCACGATCTGGCTCGGCATGATGTCCCCCAAGAGAACGTTCCGTATCTCTTCCAATTGTCTCCCTCTCCACCTTCTCCACCTTCATACACGTCCCCTTCTTCGCGAAGAAGGGGATGATCAGCGTTTCCCCTGATAATCCCCTGTTCGCTCCATATAATTATGGCTGCTCTGGTATATCTAACGAACCGCCGCCCACAGGCGTACGTGCCAAATTATCCACTGCTTGCTGCCCCAGGCGATCCTTCAACTGCTGGACGAATAAACTCTGAAGCGCTACATGCCGGTCAGCGTATTCCCAATAGCCGTCCTCGCGCGGTCTTGAATCATAATCATTCGGAACGAGCGGTTTCACATTCAGACCGTCTTCGGTCGGGATATGGCCGATGACATAGTTTTGTGCCGTTGGGGGCTTCTGGGCAACCAGCCCGCCTTCGGTATTCCACATGACGTAATTCGCTCCCGCCCAGCCATGTCCGCTGCCCAGCCAGCCGCGGTCGCGGACGCTGATACGCGCACTGACGTTGTCGTACAGGCCGCCCGTGGACCAGCGATGATGCGGCTCGCTTGTATTGTATTCGCGAGTGGCCTTATTGTCGTACATGACATTCGGTCCTTGTACGCGGCTCTCAATAACATAAGCATGACGTGAAGTTTCCGTATAATTGCGCTGCACCAGATTTAGTTGCCCCTGGATGAAAAAGCTGTAACGACGACCGCCGGTAATCACGCTGACCATATCGTACATTTCGCTGTCCTGCACGGTGACCCACTTGGCCTGCCGTCCTACCTGCACCAAGGCGTAGGAGAAATGGTAGCCGTCCACCTCGCGCACCCAGGCATTCTTCACGCTGTTCATCATAATGAATCGTTCCGCATGCGCCTCATCGGAATAATACGGGGTATCCAGAACATCGTTATCCATCTTGGTATCGGTCTTGCTCGGATCAAAATCGGATATGGCTCGCATGTTCTCAATCCCAACCTGTTCGATTCGTGACTCATCCGTCGCCTTGAACAGCTTGCCTCCGCCCCATTGACGTTCAATGGCATTCGCTAATGGAGCATCCACCGTAATCCGGTTGCCGTCAATGGCCGTAATGACGCGATCAAAATCCAGATTGAACGGGGACCACTGCTGCGTTCCCCCGGTCCTTGGCCGCATGTAAATATGGTCCATGCCGATCTCATGAATCCAGCGATCATTGCCGATTCTTCGTACAATGACAGAATCGCCAACCTGATAACCGGAGGCATTCTGCACATGGAATGATCGCGATCCTGCCGGAACGTACAGATCCTGGATGTCCGTCTCCGTCCCGTCAACAATTGCCGCACCATTCGTTCCGCCCACGACAATCAAGTTTCTCGCCGTTGTTCCCGTGCCGCGGATGATGGTGCCGTCCTCGCTCTTGCCTTCACCCCGGAGCACGACCCCGCTGGCCTGAATGTTCAGGGAACCGCCGACCAAATATGTGCCCTTCTTCAGCAGCACCGCCCCCCGGAAACCATCCGCGTCACGCGGCATCCGGGACACCTCATCAATCGCCGCCTGCAGCATCGCCGTATCGTCTCCGCCGGTTGGCTGTACGGCAATTCTCGCCTGAACGTCGGGCAGTTTCATACCGCCACCCAAATAACCGACGTTTGAGAAATCGATGATCCGGTTCCCCTTATAATCGGGAACGTACACCATCCTTCCGTCTTTTCCGGTATAGGCGATTCGGCTCTGGCCATCAGGAATTCCCTTCTTGGGCATGACGGTATAAAACAAGCTGTCATAGTACGTTTCCCCGTCAGCGGCTTGGAAAGTCATCCGCACCTCGTACGTGCCCGGCACCTTCATCCCACCCGGAAGCGTTAACGATTGCGTTACCCCTGCCTGCAGCGCCTTCGTGCCCAGCGAGCCTCTGGATTGACCGTCCTTGAACCATCTGGCGGATACGGTTCCATCCAAGTTCGGAGCGATCGTTACAACTGGCAGCTCCTTGCCCTCCCCCAAGATCGCCGCCTCGCCAATCTTTTGGACCAATGACGGATGCGTGAACGAACTGAAAGCAATGTATTTCGCATCCTGGAATTCCTGGTCGTCCTTCACGACAATCCAGAAATCCGGCGTACGCATCGCTTGGCCGTTGATGCTGGTTTCCGCATACATCCGGGTGGCGCCTACCTTGACACCGGTTACCGAGCCTTCGGAAGTAACCGCAGCGCTGGTTCCCACTACATGGTATTGTACCTGGCCTTGAGGCAGTGTCATCCACTCGCCGTTCACCTGTTTGCCGCGCGCCTCCACGACAGATGTACCTCCTATGTCCAAGGTAAGTTCATCATTGTTGTTATAAGGGGTTCCATCCGGCTTCACGAAGGCCAGCTCCGTTACATCGGACGGGATTCCTTGATCTCCATCCTGCATATAAAGCTCCAACTCCTTAAGCTGAACATTAAGATTTCGGCTTAGCTGCAGCGATAACCGAATTTGGGAAGCGCTTACGGAATCAAACGTGATCGATTCCTGACCGTCCGCTCGAATACCCCCGTTCTTCGTGTAGGCTCTGGTCCAGGACTCACCATCACGGGAGTAATCCACCTCGATACTTCCCAAATTATCTCCCCGGTTCAAATCCAGGACGACCAGGTTTAAGGACTGCTCGCTTCCCAGGTCCACCTGTATGTGTACGCTCATGTCCTCACGGTCTGTGCTCGCCGGCTGCCAGTAGGTATCACGACTACCGTCAATGGCCTTCACAGCTTCACGCCCGCTGATCTCGGAACTGGCCGTCGCCTGCTTATTCAAAGCCAGGTTGACCCGCTCCATGGCATCCGGAACAGCCGTTTCCCCCTGTATTGGCGGATTGCCGAACGAAAACAGAAGAATACCCAGCAGCAGTATGAAACTTCCTCTTCTTGCCTGCCTGTTACGCTTGCGTACCTGTCTCATCAATCATCACCCATCCTTTGTCATATGTAGTGATTACGATCCACCCGCGATTACATGATTCCCTCCTATCAAACACCTTTTGATGATGCTTCCATGATAAAACAGCGACTGCCCGCCAGACCATGCCGTAACTTGCGGAATGGCCGTGTTTTTTTATGGAGTAACACAACGTAAGAAAACACAACCCGGAGCGAACGGAACCGTATGCTAAGGCTTCGCTGTGTCCGTTACAATGAAACTGCAGTGGATACGACATTCTTGCAGCGACAAGGAAGGAGTTTCGTTTATGGATCATGAGTTATCCCGGCCTCCGTCAGCCCCCTTTCACGCACAGCTTCATTCGCCTGACGGGAATCTGCAGATCACACTGGAACAAGAACATAACAGCCCTCTCTTTTATACGGTTATGAACAAGCAATTCCGGGTTCTCGAGAAGTCACCGCTCGGACTGATAACCGACAAATACAAATTTCAGCAAGGCATCATTCAAGGGGTTGAGTACAACACGATCACGGAGCATTACGAGCTTGTGACCGGCAAGCAAAAATCGCAGTCTTACGAAGCAAGCGAGATGTTGCTGCTGACTTCGGTGGAGAATCATCAGGTGAAGATTCGTTTCCGTGCTTTTCAAGACGGCGTTGCATACCGGTATGAGCTGCACGGAGAAGGAGATATTCGCATCGAGAACGAGCTCTCCGGATTCCATCTTCCGGAAGACCGGATGCTCAACGTTTGGGCGCAGCCGTTCATGCGGTGTTATGAACGAACCTATGACCATGCCATGCCGGGGCATCTTCGGGGAGGACACTTTGGTTTCCCGCTGCTGGTCCAATCGGCAGAGGATCAATGGCTGCTGCTGACAGAAGCTGCCGTGGATGGCGGTTATGGCGCCAGTCATCTCGCAGCGGATGAGCAAGATGGCCGGAAGCTCCGCATCTCGTACGCCCCGGATCAGGAAACGCCGATTGCTGCGCAGCTTCCACTCTCGACTCCCTGGCGTGTTATGATCATCGGATCGCTCGGGGAGCTGGTCTCGTCTTCGGTAACGACTCACCTATGCCCCCCGTCCGTCCTGCAAGATATCTCTTGGATCTCCCCGGGCCGAGCAGCCTGGTCCTGGTACGCGGAAGGCGATTCCTGCGGCGATATGAATATTCAACGACAGCATGTGGATTTTGCCGCCGAGATGGGATGGGAATACAGCGTCGTGGACGGCGGATGGGAAGGCAAGCTGGACGTGCCGCAGCTCATCGCTTACGCGAAACAGCGTGGCGTCGGCATCTGGCTGTGGACGCATTATAAAGGGCTGAATACGAAGGAGCTCCGTGAAGAGAAATTGCGCCTGTGGGCATCCTGGGGCGCCGTTGGCATCAAGGTCGATTTCTTCGACAGCGACAACCAGGAGACGCTCCAGGTCTATGATGCCATTGCCGAATCCGCTGGCAGGCATCGGCTGATGGTCAATTTCCATGGATCGACCAAACCAAGCGGCGAGCATCGGACTTGGCCTCACGTGATGACAAGAGAAGGCGTTTACGGTGCGGAATATTACCGAGCGCAGAGTGAAGGGCCTAACGCGGCTCATCTCTGTACGCTGCCGTTCACGAGGAATGTGATCGGGTCCATGGATTTTACGCCGGTCACGATCAGCAGGCGGACCACGACGACCCAAGGGCAGCAGCTGGCCCTGGCCATCCTCTTCGAATCCGGCATCCAGCATTATGCGGATGCGATCTCGGTCTTCGCGGATCATCCCGGCAAACCGCTTCTGGCCGCCGTTCCAGCCGCCTGGGATGAGATTCGGCTGCTGGAAGGTTATCCAGGCCGGTTCGTTACGATAGCAAGACGCTCTGGAGTGGAATGGTTTGTCGCATCGATCTGCGCCGCAGGAGGTCGAGACGTCCAGATCCCGCTGGATTTCCTTGAAGATAACCAAGCCTACCAAGCCGTGATCTATCAGGAACAGGCGGAAGCGGACGAATATCGATATCGTTCCATTCTTCCTCCCATTGAGGTCCATACGGAAACGTGCTGCGCCAAGGATACCATCAAGATACGTCTCAATGTGTACGGCGGCGTTTCCATCCATCTCACGCCGCAAGCGGAGAACAAGTAAAGCCAATCATTCTTGGAGATAAGGAGGATAAGTCTCCGAAGGTTAACCTTTCACATCTCTACACAAATGCAAGGCCTGTCCTCCAATCCGGAAGCAGGCCTTGCATTATGCCCGCGGCGGACGTGGCATGACCATGCGGATAGTGGTTCCCGTTCCCTCGCCTGCCGAGGTTACGCGGAGTCCGTAGGTCTCGCCGAATACCAACTGAATCCGCCGATGCACATTCAGCAGGCCGATGCCTCCGGTACCACTGAGGTTCAGGGAGGATTCAGGCACATGATTCACGTGGTTGTACTCATAGGACAGCCGTGCCGCAACCTCGCGCAGCTGTTCATCCGTCATGCCGATGCCGTTATCCGTCACGCTGACCCAGAAGGAATCATCATTGCATCCGGCAGAGATCATGATGTACTGCGATGCTTCGATTCCGTCCGGAAAGGCATGCTGGAATGCATTTTCGATTAAGGGCTGGAGCGTCAATCGCACCATTTTATATAGAAGCAGCTCATGGGGTACCTCCACCCGAAGATCGAACTCCAGGCCGTGCCGATGCTTCATGATCGTCATGTAGTTCAACACATGCTTGAGCTCATTCGCGATCGTGATTTCCTCCAGCGACGTCAGCAAGGAATACCGCATCATAAAGCCAAGCGAGGACACCATTTCAGTAATCTCCGATGAACCTTCGACCTCGGCATAACATACGATGGTCTCCAGCGTGTTGTACATAAAATGCGGATTGATCTGGAGCTGAAGCGCCTGGAATTCGGCCTTCTGCCGTTCGATAATCGTTTTCTGCTGCTGCAGCTCGGTCTCGTATACCCGCTCGATTAATTCCGACAGCCGGGTCACCATCAGATTGTACCGCTGCATCATTTCCGTCAGCTCGTCCTCGCGTTTAGGAAGCTCCAAGGGAATCCACCGCCCCTGCTCCGTCTGGCGCATCCCGCGGATAATCGTCTGGATGGGCTGCGTAATGGACCGAGTAAAGCGGTAAGCAAGCAGGCAAGCGGCAATGAGGCTGATAAAGCCGATCGTCCAGACCGTAGAACGAATGCTGGCAATCGGCTTGCGCCACTCCTCCAGCGGCATCGAAGCCACCAGACGCCATCCGGAATAGGGAGACATCCGCGTCATAAACACCCTCTGATCTCCATCAGCCGTCGTATATCTGAAGGATTCCTCGTCTGCGCCCATAATGGCGGCAGTCAGCTTCGGATCCTCGGCCGGAGACGAGGCGTTATGCACCAGCCCCTCAGGCTGGTAGACTACTTGGCCGCTGGCATCCGCGATATAGAAGTATCCGCGTTCGCCAAGATCAATTCCCTTCCAGAGGGAGGATAACTCCTGAGAACGCACTTCCATGGCGAGCACGCCTTTTTCCGCTGTGGAGGATAGACCCTTGATCAGTCTCGTCATGCGTACAACGCTGCCGCTGCGTCCTGGTATAATGCTCTCCGTATGAATCATGAGACCGCTTTCATCCTTCGTCGTATTGCGGAGGTCCGTCAGCTGCTTCGCCTTCTCCTCTGCACTGAATACCGGGGCCGTAAAATCAGAGCCGAAGCTGTACGTGGCATTTCCGTTGTAAGACAGGAGATACATGGTCAGAAGCTCGGGCCCCCGATCCATGAGGGGACGGAATACCGTATCCTTGATCGTCGAGCTGATTTGATAGTACTCGTAATGGTCCGCCGGGTTAGGCAAATCCACGAATTTCTTCAATTCCCGGTTGGTCAATAAGGAGATCATCGTGCGGTCGTAGGATTTAATGTACAGATCGGTATGGTTCAAGGCATTCTGTACGATTTGCGACATATGCCGGTCCAGCTGGCGGTCCAGCTCAGCTGATGAGCGCGTGTAGGTAACGATGCCGATCAACAAGGTAGTCAGCACAATGATGGATACAAAGTACAGAAACAACTTGCGATACAGTTTATTTTTCATCCGTTAAAGCCCAGCATCGTCCGATATTCCGTCGGCGTATGTCCCGTTACCTTCTTGAACATTTTCGTAAAATGGGGGTAATCCTCGTAACCGACATTTGCCGCCACGTCGATGATCCGCATATGCGGCAGGGCCAGCAACTCCTTCGCCCGCTCCATTCGCCGGTGAATCCGGTACCTTACAAAGGTATCGCCCGTCATCTTCTTAAACATCGCGCTAAAATACGTCGGCGTATAACCGGCCATTTCCGCCACTTCCTCAAGGGTGATCTCCTCGGACAGATGCGTGTCGATATACGATTTCACTTCATCCAGCGGGTTCTTGAAATTCCCCCACCGCTGCGTTACCAGATCGGCGGTCATCTGCTTGACCCTCAGCTCGAACTCGTTCAACAGCTGCTCCTGCACCGTGTGGTGACCGATGGGTTCAATTACCGAAACCTCCATGTACCCCTTCGAGACGAGACGACGGAAAATCATGCCCACCGCATCATCCAGCAGCTGCTGAAGCTGTGGAACACTGAGTCCCGCCGCCTGCAGATGCGCCCTCCAATCGAGCAACAGCCGATCGAGCTGTTCAGTCTGCAGCATCCAGATCTCCTGCCCGATATTTTCAATCCAATCGACATAGGAAGCCAGCGATACAATACCTTTATTGCGGTGTTTGACAATCGCGTCAAACGTTTGGTGCAGCACTACGCCAGTGACCGGCTTTAGCAGATAATGCTTAACCCCATAAGCCAGGCATTGCTGCGCATATTGGAATTCGCCATAACCCGATATAACGATTATTTGAATGTGCCCGTACTGCTCATGAAGCTCCTGACACAGCTCCAACCCGCCCATACGTGGCATGCGGATATCGGTAAGCAGTACATCCGGCTCGAATTCCTTGATGAGGGAGAGCGCATGCTCACCGTTCACGGCCGTGTCGATGGCATCAAACTGCAGACGGTAGGTCTCCGCCATCTTGACCAGCCCTCTTCGGATTACAGGTTCGTCGTCAGCAATAAGCAACCGCATATCATTTTAGCCTCCTGTATGTAAAAGAATAAGTATGAGGCAAACATCAATGGAACAATAAGGTATCCGCGGCGGATACCTGTGATGGTAAGACCGGCGGATACCTTGATTTTTCATCCTTCGCTCATTTTTGTTTAAACGCTTACATATTGGATCTATTGTACACGATTTAAGGGACAAACAGGAGATGCCCTGCTTCCTATCTTGGATGTTATCTCGTACGGTCTACCACATTCTCTTTGTTCTTCCAGCGCTCCGTCGCTTCCTTGATGATCTCATCCCCGCCCTTGGCCCGGTATTCCTCCAGCACCTTCGGCCAATCGGAGATCGGCTGTTTGCCGTAAATCATCTTCACCATGCTGTCCAGGATGAATTTAGGTCCCGTATCACCGGTCGAAGCCAAATCCGGGAACTTGGAGAAGCTGTTCAGATTGGCCATGAACGTAATGCCGCCGCGGCCTTCATTGCCCAGCACATCGCTGAATGCCTTGATCACGTCCTGACCATCCTCGGTAAGGGCCGTCTGCTTCTTGTTGTAAGTCAGCTCATGAACGAACCACAGCTGGTTGGCCCGGAAGCCCGCCTCATCGACCTCTTGTTTGGTCACAGGCCACTTATAGTTGACATTCCCGTTCTCCATCGTGTAATTCTCGCCCTCAATCCCGAAGGAGAAGAACATATCGGCTTCCTCCGTCAGCATCCAATCCAGGAATTTAATGATTTCGATGGCCTTCTCTTTTCCAACCTTGTTATTGATATAATACGTGGTCGATACCGAGCTGTATAAGCCGAGTCCGCCCTTGCCGTCCGGTCCGGTCGGGGACGGGTAAATATCCACCTTCATCGAAGGATCCACTTCCTTCAGCTTGGTGCGGAACCCGATCAGTCCCTCGCCGTTGGAGGCCCACATCCCGGATTTGCCGGCATTGATATTGCGTCCGTAATCCTCCTGAGAGAGCGAAGCGAAATCCTTCGGGATTAGACCCTCATCGTACATCGTCTTATACGTCTGAAGCGCCTTAGTCATGTTCTCAACATCGAAGAACTTCGGTACGACCTCCCCATTCAGCTCCATGAACTGGAACGGCAGCACATCGTATGCCCCAAGGAAAGTATCCGCATATTTAAAGCCCTCACGGTACTGGTATGGGTGCTCTACACCCAGCTTCTTAAAGGCACGCAGCATATCCAGGTACTCTTCCACGGTTTTAGGCGCTTCCTTGATGCCGGCCTTCTCCATCAGATCCGTGCGAATGAAAGTGGCACGGCGGGACGGATTTTCCAGCCAGGCCGGGATGCCGTAGATTTTGCCGTTATAGGATACTTCCTCCCACGCTGCCGGAGTGACCATTTTCATCAAGTTCGGAGCATGCTCCTTAAGGAGGTCATCCAGCGGCATGAACACCCCGGCTTCCACCGAGCCTGACATGGACCCTGTCGTTGGACCTCCCCGCATATTGCCCACAACGTCCGGGATTTCGTTGCCTGCAAACATCAGACTCATCTTCTGATCAAATTCCTTGTGGGACATCAAGCGAATATCGAGATCCGTGTTCGTCATCTCCTCCAGCTTCAGCACCCATTTGTCCTTATTGATATCGGGTGACGATTCGATGTAGGTGTTGCCGCCCGTGGAAAAAGAAATCGAGAAGGCCAGCTTGCTGGAGTCTGTGCCTTGCTTCGTTTCTTCCGGCTTGGGACTGACAGCTCCCTCTTCCGCTTTTCCCCCGCACCCCGCGAGCAGTGACATCACCATGACGCTGATCAGTAAGACCGTCCAACTTTTTTTCATCAACCTCTCCCCTTTTTCACGAAAAATAGACAAGTGGCTCATTCATGAGGTAAGCGCTTTCGTTAAATCCATTTCATCGTAGCTCATAACCCTCATATGCAGTATTGGCGTTCTTATTATGGGATTGTGTTCTTTTACGATCAAGATTTGATCGAACCGATGAGCATGCCCTTAATAAAATATTTCTGCAGGAACGGGTAAACCAGGATGATCGGCAGCGTAGCGATCACAATCGTGGCCATCTTGATGCCCTCCGGGGACATATTCGCCAGATTTTCAAACGTGGTGTCCATCTCTCCCATCTGATCGGTTATGACGATCTCCCTCAGACGAACCTGGAGCGGAAACAGCTGACGGCTATTGATATAGTATAGAGCCGACGAGTACGAATTCCAATGCGCAACGGCGTAAAACAACCCCATCGTCGCCATGACCGGCTTGGACAAAGGCAGCACAATGCTCGATATGATCCGCAGCTCCCCGCACCCGTCGATCCGGGCCGAATCAATAATTTCGTTCGGCAGATTCATGAAGAACGAGCGCATGATGAACAGGTTGTACGCGCTGATCGCGCCCGGAATGATCAGGGCCCATACCGTATCCAGCATGTTCAGCGATTTAATGAGCAGATAATTCGGAATCAGGGGCGCACTGAAAATAAAAGTAACCAACACGAGCATAAGGATGACTTTTCGTCCCCGATATTCATTGCGCGACAGCGGATAGGCCAGCGAGGCCGTTGCGATCAGGTTGATCCCGGTCCCCACGACGGTCACGAATACGCTGATCATAAAAGAACGCCATACGGAAGTATCGTTCAAGACAATCGCGTAGTTGGACAGGGTGAACTCAACCGGCCACAGGCCGACGTCTCCCCGCGAAATGGCCACATCGCTGCTGAGCGATTGCGCCGCAACGTGCAGGATTGGGAATATCATGGCAGCCGACACAACCGCCAGAAAGATATAGTTGAAAATTTCGAATACGGATTCGCCTTTTGATCGTTTTATCATGTTTTCGGTCACCTGCCTAGTATAAGGAATTTCCGGTCGTTTTGCGGCTTATGGCGTTACCGCCCACGATGAGCAGCAGCCCGATGAGAGATTTGAACAGGCCGATGGCCGTGGTGTAGCTGTACTGCTGTCCGAGAAGACCAACGCGGTAAATGTACGTATCCAGAATGTCGCCTTTATTCTCGTTCAAGGCATTCAGGAACACAAACACGCGCTCAAACCCGAAATCGAGGAAATTGCCGATGTTCAGCAGGAACAGAATCATAATCGTGGGCAGAATCGACGGAATCGTTATCGCCAGAGTCTGGCGCCACCGGTTCGCACCATCTACGCGTGCAGCTTCATACAGATCCGGGTTGATCCCGGCCAGCGCCGCCAAATAAATAATCGTTCCCCAGCCAGCTTCCTTCCAAATGCCGGATCCGATCAGAATGCTGCGAATATAGCTTTCCTCGCCAAGGAAGTAAATCGGTTCGAGTCCCACCCACATCAGAATCTGATTAATGATCCCCGTGGTCGGAGACAGAATGCCTACCGCAATCCCCCCGATAATGACCCAGGACAGAAAGTGGGGCATGTAAATGACCGTCTGCAGCACCCGCTTGTACAGGACAAGACGAATCTCGTTTAACAGCAAGGCCAGAAGGATCGGTACCGGAAACGCAAATACAATGCTGTACATCCCGATCAGCAGGGTGTTCCAGAAGATCCGCAGAAACTCCTCGTACTGAAACATTCGGTAGAACTGATCCAGCCCCACCCATGGGCTTTCCCATATGCCTTTGAATAAGTTGTACTCCTGAAATGCCATGGCGCTGCCGAATAAAGGGACATATTTAAATACCAGAAAATAGAGGATGCCCGGAATCGAGATGAGGTATATCGCCTTGTACTTGCGAAAGCTGGATAACCATTCCCGGCTCCGCGCTGACGGTGTTAGCCGCGTGCTTGGGTTGATGTTCGCCATAAGGACCTCCCGTTGTAAGTTTTCCTTCGTATTCATCGTATAAGCGGAGGCCCATACCAACAATGGCGGCATTTGTTTGTCGATGTGTTTTTTTACGATTGTGTTAGGTGATCGCGGGTAGCGGGGCGGAAATAGAGAAAAAAGCCCTGCTGCTTAACATGGTCTATGTCTAAACCCGCCATGTTAAGCAGTAGGGCTTGCAAGGGGTGTACACGCAGCCGTACACGGGCATGGCCGCTGCACCGCGCATGCTTCCAATGATCGGGGCTTCCCCAACAATATGGATCGCGCCTATATATTTAAGTTTATAATTCCCCCTAAATAGCGATTCATGGGATACAAGAATACATCCGCTTCAGGATCTTTTTATGTGATGCCCCGTTTCGGATACGTTTCGCTCTTACTCGTCGTCGTTCTCCACGATTTCCCGAATTGGAATCGCCATATTCCAGGTCTCCGTACAGTCGTGAAATCCGTTGGTTCCGTCCGAGGTCGCGGCAAACATCCAGGCTGGACGACCGTCCTCCATGAGTAAAAACGGTCGTTCGAGGTTACCCATTAGCCGTTCCGTGCCATCATCCCACCGTACTCTGCGAGAGTAAACCGGTTCTCCTGGTTGGGTTGTCATCTCCCACTGTTCCCCGTTCGCCGACCAAGCGTGGACTCCGCTATAACGCTCTCCGCAGATAGAGCCGTCCATGTCCTTGGCAATCATCTCGTACCCGCGAGCCGTGCGCCAAACGAAGGGATCTTCAATATGAATGGCTGGGGGAAACAGCGGTTCAGGCTGGCGAGCGAAAGGCCCGTATACCGATTCCGAGCAGGCCAAACCCAGCTGCATGTTGCCATAGGAATGCCCTTCATAGGGACGGGATTTATAGATGAGCTTCACCGAACCATCCTCATGAAGACAGGGGGCCGGATTAGACACCAAGAAGCTGTCAAAATAATTCGGGCGGGGCAGCAGAACCGGATGATCCCTTCGAGTCCACGGGCCGGTTACGGAAGGGGCAGTCGCCACGCCGATCCGTTTGTTGGCCCTGGCAACCACGACGAGCGGATCATTCGGAAGCAGCGGCACCCCTTCTTCAGGCAGCGGAAACGGAAACGTCGTGCCCATATAATAGAGCACGTACGAGCCCTCAACCTTCACGATATGTGGGTTGTGCACGCTGCATCCGTCCCAATAGGCCGGCGATCTGGCCCCGAGCACCGTCTCCTCGTATACATACGGTCCGGCAGGATGGTCGGAGACCGCACGGACGATCTCCGAGGCCGCAAGCCAGCCGGGATGCATGGGCAAGGATTTCGGCCAGCGTGAAGCAAACATATGGTACCGTCCGTCCTCACCCTTGATGACGCTGCCGCACCATATCCAATAACCCGGCATTCGAAAGCCTCCTGCAACCGGTGCAGGAGCAAATACGATGTTCATGAATCCTCACTCCTCTTCACGGGTAGTAGCGTAACCTTGCGCAAATTCATTAAGGAATCCGATACCAGCGATAGCCCCCGTACTTCAAGACGGTGTACGCCTGCCGAGAGAATGGCCAGTTGACCCATTTCAAATTCTCCCCAGCATCCGTCGCCACCCGTATCGCAAACGGTATAAGCGAGCTTCCGTTCATCCAGGGACAATTCAAACCGTCCACCCGCCTGATCGGCTCCTGCAGAATAAGTGACCATGACCCGGCAGAGAATCGGTGTCTCTTCCTCCGATCGAAACGTCCATAGAACAGCCGCAGAAGGTGTGGTCCAGCCGGTAACGCCGTCATGACCACATTTTCCGTTATCGTATCGCAGACCATCGCCCTCGATAACACCATCATAAGCCCAGAACGTATTCGCCATCTGGGATATAAACCTTGGAGTGAGATTCGTCTCCAACGCTCCATCCAGCCTCAGCTTGATCACCGTCGCATAGGCGTCCTGAGGTACCGAACGCACATCAATCTGCCAATCCCATGTCCCAAGCTGTCGAATCGGCAGGTTGTCCTCCTTCGCTCTCGTTCCGATAGGGCTCGCATATTGAACTCCGCTAGCGATACCGGGCAGTACCAGTAAACCATCCTGCGGCCATTCTCTCACCAGCAGGTACAAGAGATTCTCATCCGGCTTCCATGTACAATAACCCCACTGCGGCTTACCGATCGGACTGCCGCTCGTGCCGTATATCGCTTCGCCGTTCCGCTCCAGAAAGCTGCCCACCGTCTCCAGCAGGCGTCTCGACGTACCGTCAATCGCTCCGCTTCCGAGCGGCCCGATATTCAGTACCAGATTGCCGTTCGCAGCTGCCACGCGCAGCAGCTGTTCGATCAGTTCATCCGGACTCTTCCAGTTGGCATCGTCATAACGGAACCCCCAGGAATCATTCAGCGTATGAATCGATTCCCAGTCCGACTGCACCGGATGGAACCGGAGCTGGTTATCATGCGGATTGCCGTAATCCGCAAACCGGTCATCCCGCAGCCGCTTGTTAATCAAGCAATCCGGCTGCAGCCGGCGTACCCGATCATGGAACCACACGGCATGTTCGTCGCTGATCTTATGACCGCAATCAAACCACATCAAACCAATCGGACCGTAGTCGGTCAGCAGCTCCTCTACTTGAGGAAGAGCTTTCTCGTGAAGGTAACGCTCAAAGCGTCGCCGCTTATCTTCATCTTCGAGCAAATCCTCCAGCGGATCCCACGCGCCGATGTTATCCGGGTAATCCAGCGTGTTCCCCTGTGAATCGGGATGATGCCAATCCATGGCATGGGAATAGTAGATTCCAAGGCGAATCCCCTCCGCTTCGCAGGCCTCTGCCAGCTCCTTGATCGGATCCCTTGGAAAATGAGCGTGGCGAGTAATCGAATACTCGCTGACCTTGGAATCGTACATCGCAAACCCATCATGATGCTTCGCCGTCACGATCATATATTTTGCCCCGGACCGCTTGGCCAGCGCTGCCCATTCATGCGCATCAAAAGCCTCCGGGTTCATCCCGGCCGCTGCCTCCGCATACTCGGCCACCGGAATCTTTCCCCTTAACTGGATATGCTCCGCATAATTTGCATCCACCCGTTGGCCGTTCCACTTCCCGCCCAGCATCGAATAAGGCCCCCAATGCACGAACAGCCCAAAGCGAGCTTCCCGCCACCAGGCTATCCGACGGTTACGATCATGATCATTTTGCAGCTTATTGCTTGCGAGAACATTGGACCTTTCCTGCACCAAACCGGCCCCATCCATGTATTCGTCCCGCTTCATACACGCCCTCCTCGCTGGCCGGCCATCGGCCCAACCGTCTAATAACCTCCATTATAGAAGTTATACCATGACAGCCTCTTTGTTTTTTTGGGTTGGGGTTGTGTTTTGTTGAGGTGGGCGGGGCAACCTGGACCCATGAATATGATCATATCTGGGTGCAAGAACAGTTGGAGAAGCCGCTGAAGCAATGAACAGAAAAAAACCAAGCATTTAGGGACAATCCCTGTGAATGCTTGGTTTTTATTATCATCCATTAATGTGCTTTTAGTCCAAGGACTCTACTATACCCACCAAATTACCTCATGGGAATTACCAACCGTAAAGGCCACGGTACTCCAACTGTTCCCATAAATCATTGTATCGTTGCTGAGCTGCATCAGATACTCCATGTCTGAACTGTTCAAATAATTTTACACATTGCAGTGTCGCGTTTTCATTGCGAATTTCAATAGCGGACGCAAGCCCATCCAAAGCAGTTTTAGCTCCCTCATCATATCTTCCTTTTATAAAATAATAACGTGACAATTCAGCCTGAAATCGCACATATCGCTCTGCCCTTACTAAATAATTATATGTGCCGTTGTCCTTTTGATTTAATGACGAAATATGATCTTCAAACTTTAGTAGAACATGATCTATATTGAATTGAAAACGATTAGCAGCTTGAACAATCTTGGTTAACGCAGGCAAAATCTCATCTTCTTTCGTTTCAATAAATTCCACATATTCATCAATAATTTCAAAATCACCCATCATTACCTTATATAAATATGTATTTGCTATAGCCCACATTTTAAAATTTTCCTTAATTGCAAGTGCCTCTTCCGAGACCTCTTTAACCCAGCTCAAGTCAGAATATAACGCCACATATCGTAATGCCTGCTCATAATCGCCACGCTCATCACAGACAGCTTTTGAGTCGGCATTCAATATGATAATTAACTCCTGATTTACGGGAGTTTTCGTAGCATCAGGTTAGCCAGAATCTTCTGGTTGGCCTTTTTTGTGATCGTTTTACGATGGGGGGAGCTGGGAGAACGTGGGGGTTTTAGGGGTAATGATCGTCTTTGGAGTGCTGTAAAATCAACATCAATTTGGATTGGAATATCCGGTCTTCCCTTTACAACTATTTTATTGACAGGTGTGGCAGCCAATGTTATCATTCAACGTATCATTTATGAGGAGGCTCGTTATCTATGTTACATTCCATGCGTATAAGATAAGCTGGCAATAAAAAAGCGGATTTTCCAACCACAAATGTGGGCTTTTTTTGAGCTGCTTATTTCCTGCGTATGTAGACATAGATCGCGATCCGGATAGCTTTTTTTTGCTATGCCTTTATATCGCCATCTTCTCTCTCATTATCCATGCAGATTTAAGCCCCGTTGTGGACTCGGATCTGTATTTTTTATTGCCAAAAACAGCCGGACAATAAAAAATACAGGGAGTATAGACATGATACAACAAAATTGGAAGCGAAATTTCTTTACGATATGGACAGGTCAGGCGGTTTCACTAATTACGAGTGCCGTCCTTCAAATGGCCATCATTTGGCACCTAACCGAGACTACAGGATCAGCTATGGTGCTCTCCATGGCGACCATGGTTGGTTTTTTACCTCAGGCCGTGTTGGGAACCATGATCGGTGTTTTGGTTGACCGTTGGAATCGAAAAATGGTTATGATCGGTGCAGACCTCATGGTTGCAGCCGCTGGTGCTGCCTTGGCCATGGTCGCACTCTTCATCGAGCTGCCGGTATGGGTCGTGATGATCGTATTGTTTGTCCGTAGTATCGGAACGGCTTTTCACACGCCTGCTTTGAGTGCCGTAACGCCTTTACTGGTACCGGAAGATCAATTAACGAAATGCGCTGGTTACAGCCAATCGGTACAATCTGTAAGTTATATTCTGAGCCCAGCTATTGGAGCTTTCCTATATGCAACATGGGAATTAAACGCCATTATTGCCATGGATGTATTGGGTGCAGTGATTGCCAGCATCACTGTGGCGATGATTGCTATTCCGAAGCAAGTTAGGCTGGTCGAAGATGTGAAAGGGAAGTTTTTCGAGGAAGCAAAAGAAGGATTTCGTATTTTCCGGGAATCTAAGGGGTTATTTTCATTGCTATGGATTGGTGCGCTATATATGTTTGTCTTCATGCCAATCAACGCATTGTTTCCCTTAATGAGCATGAGTTATTTTGGAGGGACGGCAACCCACGCTTCGATCGTAGAAATCGTCTTTGCCGCTGGAATGTTGATTGGCAGCTTGTTGCTTAGTGTGTGGGGCGGCTTCAAGAACCGAGCGATGAGCATCATTTTTTCCATATCGTTGATGGGAATTGCTTTGTTCATATCCGGCCTGCTGCCGATCCACGGCTTCCTGATCTTCGTTCTGTGCAGTGCGTTGATGGGCTTTTCAAGTCCATTTTACAATGGTGTACAGATGGCTCTGATCCAAGAGAAAATTCAACCTGAGTATTTAGGGCGTGTATTCGGCTTATTGGGCAGCATGATGTCCTTCGCCATGCCGATCGGATTAATCGTGTCGGGTATTTTTGCAGATCGAATTGGAATTCATACGTGGTTTATGTTATCTGGGGTGTGCACCATAGGAATTGCAGTTCTATGCGTGCTGCTTCCGTCTATCCGAAATTTAGACAAGTAAATATGAAAAGGGGCAATTCTTATGAGATCCATGCATTGGTACTTCTTTATTTAAACCTCTCTTCTTCAATCGCAGGCGATCCTGCGAACAGAAAACTGCGATTTTTGAAGGAGGCAATAATGATGGAATTATTGATAAAAGCAAAAGATATTTTGGTGGAATATTCGGGGCGCGATGTTCTGGACATTGACGAACTGGAGCTTTACGACTATGACCGAATCGGTCTGGTTGGCGCGAACGGAGCAGGAAAAAGCACACTGCTAAAAGTGCTGCTGGGGGAAATTCCTTTGTCCCACGGTAAACTTATTCGGGAAGGCAACTTCAGTTATATTCCCCAGTTGGATGATGTCATGGTGCAAGAGATCAAGGACTACGCTTTAATCGGCAAGCTGGGAATTGAAAGCTTCGAAGCGGAGAATATGAGCGGCGGTGAAGAAACACGGCTAAAAATAGCACAGGCCCTGTCCGGTGAGGTGCACGGAATCTTTGCCGATGAACCGACGTGTCACCTGGATCGAGATGGCATAGACTTTTTGATCCACCAGCTTAAATATTATTCGGGCGCATTACTCATCATCAGTCACGACCGTTATTTCCTTGACCAAGTCGTTGATAAGATCTGGGAGTTGAATGAGGGGAAAATCACGGAGTACTGGGGCGGATATTCCGATTACCTGCGCCAGAAGGAAGAGGAACGGCATAGCCAGGCTGCAAAATATAAGCAGTTTACTGCTGAACGGGAGCGGCTAGAGAAAGCCATTACTGAAAAGCACAATCAAGCTCGGAAGGTGGATCAAAAGGCCAAGGGCGCATCGCGAAAAAACAGCTCCGATAACGGCGGTCGCCTGGCTCATCAAAAATCAACGGGCAGCAAACAAAAAAAGCTCCATAATGCCGCTAAACATATGGAGCACCGAATCGAAGCGCTCGGTGATGTGAAACCTCCTGAAGCCATGCGATCCATCCGTTTTCGGCAAAGCAAAGCTTTAGAGCTTCATCATCCGTTTCCGATCACCGGGAAAGAGATTTGCAAACAGTTTGAGGGCAAGGCGATATTCGAGAAGGCTTCCTTCCAGTTTCCATTAGGTGCCAAGATCGTGATCACCGGCGCGAACGGATCAGGTAAAACGACGCTCTTCAAGATGATTCTCCACCGTGAGCATGGTATTTCCGTATCCCCTAAAGCGGAAATCGGCTATTTTGCCCAAACGGGTTACAAGTTTGACCGTGATCAGGGTGTTATGGAGTTCATGTTAGAAAACTGTGATTATGAGGTATCGGAAATTCGCGCTGTCTTGGCATCCATGGGATTTTCTCAGCAAGATGTTCGCAAGGATTTATCCGTTTTAAGCGGCGGAGAACTCATGAAATTGCAGCTTGCCAAACTGTTGTTAGGGAGATATAACATCCTGTTGATGGATGAACCCAGCAATTTTCTGGATCTCCCTGCAGTGGAAGCGCTGGAACAATTGATGAAGAACTATGCTGGAACGATCATTTTCATATCGCACGATATCCGTTTGATAGAGAATGTAGCCGATACCGTATATGAAATCGAGGATAAAAAAATCATTCAGAGGGCTTAACGACATTGGTGTACCCAAAGAACAGAGCGTTGATAGAATCAACGCTCTGTTCTTTCTTTTCAACATTATTTTTTGAAAGTCACCTTTTTAGATAATCCATCTTCCAGGTTCATTTCACCTTTATGGCGAACGAATACATTTTGGTTTCCTTCAAATTTCGGAGGGTTCTTAGGATCATAGTCAACCCAGCGACCATTCCCATTCCCATTCCCAGAGTATTCCATGTATTGGGTAGCACCAATGAGTTCATTTTTTTCATCATCGGCTTTAACATGAGGTGGTAATTGAGCAACCGTACCATGATGCACACCCAGCTCTTTAATGACTTTATCTGTTTTATAATCATACGCTTTGATCTTTACATCATTTCCGTTCACTTCAACCTGAAGTCCCTGTTTAAAATCATTGCCCGTCGACACTTCACCACCATTAGGCCCTGCCGATGCCCAGCCCGCTTGAATCCCAGCTGTGTTCACAACAGTAAAACCACGTTGATCTCCACCTTCTACTACCTTTTTACCTGCCCAATCCGGAAGATTCAGATCCCAGTGGCTGTGGCTTGTAAAAAGAATGACTTGCGGATAGTCCTTTAATATGGCTTCTAATTTAGCCTGGTCTAAGTAATCACCTGTATACGGCGATTGATTGGAGCCTGAAATACTGTCCTTAAGGATATGATGACTAAAGAGGAAGATCGGTTTATTTGGATCGTTCTTGGAATATTCCTCAAGATTCTGCTTTAACCAATCAAGCTGCTCATCGCTAAGATAAACCTCATCCCACAAAGACGCATCATGGTAGTGCATATATTTTTCGGTTCCTAAGAAAAGGAACGGATATCCGTCTAACTCTTTTTTATGGTAGACTTTCTCCTCGCCAGTAAAGTTATAAAAATTTTGGAGCATTTCGGATTCCGGCGTATTATTCGGCCACGTGTTTTGCGCTAATTTGTTCGGTGTTGCCCATTTCGGTTTATAAAACTCATGATTTCCTATGCTGTACCAAACATGTTCTGGATGAGGATTATGATCTAACACCTGTTGTACGGCATGATATTCAAAATCCCAACCTCGGTCCGTAATATCACCGTTCACGATTAATGCTTTCGAAGCAGGGTTTACCTGTTTCATATCGTTAAGTACATGCTTAAAGTCATTGTAATCCCCTTGAATGTCACTGATGACATCAAAAGTAAGACCTGGATCTTTGGAGAATAGATGTTCATCCAGTTTTGCTTGAGCTGATCCTGAAAAAGCACCTGCATTGAAAACAATAGATGCTGCCATAATACTTGGTAGTAGCTTCTTCACTATGATTCCTCCTAGTTATCGTCACTTTCAGAATATGGTCCGCAAAACGCTATAAGTTCCTATTTTATAGTAAACCGGAAATATTAAGGTAATATTCTCCTAGAGTAAATATTGCACAAAAAAATGTAAATAAACTAGAGTTGCAACCATATTTATAGAAAATAAAAAACACATTCGAATGTGAATGTGTTTGTGCATCGTACTCCCCTATAAAAACAACGATTCCATCCCTACCATCAAGTCTAAAGATGAAAGTCCGAATATCTTTTATTCGATCCTGTGTTGGTATGTTCGGATCCCCATTTTTATTAGCTCTGGTGGCTGCAGCTTCTGCAATATTTTCAATTCTTCTTGTTGGTTTACCCAATCCCTTAGCTGCTTTATCTTCATAGAAAATACCATTATTCAAGTCTATCTCATCTAATTCACCAATTGGTTTTCCAGTGTGATCAACAGTTTCAACTTCTTTATTTTAGACTATATCTGCTTCGTATAACACCAATCAGGATACTTTCAACATCACTTTCCCTCAAATCATACATAAAGCGTGTCATCTGGAAGCTATTCCTTAATTGTGTTAATCCTCGTAAGCATCCTCTATTTTAGGTATAAATGGGGATAGAAAAGGATCATTATGCTCCATGATTTCTCCGCGAATTAAAGTGTAGACCTTGAATTCATTGAAAAGTTCTGCATCGTCACTATCTCTTATATACAGAACACCATATGATCCTGGAGCCAGCTCCCCAATCTTCCTTAAAACCTCAATTGGATTATGCTTTGTCACAGGTTTGTGATTATTAAGGCCTGCTATCCAAACTTGATAATCACCATTTACTGCTCTTAAATCCAATACTCCGGAGGGCCACTCTATCTCATCGAAATACTTTCGAATATCTTGAACAATGAACGAGTACTTTTCCTCATCATCTTCAAATGAGGAACTTTCTCTAATGGTTGCCCATCCGTGATACTCATACATTTCATTTCATCCTCACATGGTTTTAAAGTCTTCGCTTCCAGCTGATCGGAAGCCCTGTCGAATTGATCCGACACTGCCTGCAGCACCTCAATCAGTAGGTACAAGTATCTTAGACATAGGTCAACCTCTTCGTCATTTGTTAGATAGTCATTCCACTTCAATTTAAATAACTTAGAAAAGGTTCCAGGTACTCTTTATGTGGAGTAACGACTCAGTCGTAAATTCCCTAGCGATGCATAGATCTGCAAAAGTATGCAAAAAAGAGTGTCGGTTCAGCCGACACTCGGTACTCGCAATGTTCATAACACTGTAGATTCTCAAATAAACTTTTTTATCTCCCATTAACACGATCCACGAACTTATTCTTTATAAATGAACTTTCGCAAGAAAATCCCCAATGACTATATCGTATTAGGATTCTTATAACACCAATCAGGATCATATGGTAGTGATTTCATTTTTTGCATATCTCCCCAACTATAAACCCAATCATATTCAGCAACCCAGAAATAATCATCAGGATTCAATTTAAGATATTCATATATAAATCGGAATACTAATTCTTCAACACCGAAAATTTCTTCAATAGTTCCAACTTGATATAACTTCTTATCAGGTTCTAAACCAACATCTTCATAATAGAAAAAATTAAGGTTGGGATTATCTATTGCGTCCACATAAAGTATAAATGAGTAATTATTATCTCGCACATTTTTATCGTTGATATTCAATGTTGTAGATAGCAGCTGCCCATTGTTAGCATAATTTTTACTATTATGAAAGTTCAACATGACATCAGCATGATAAGCAGAAATTATAGTATCCGCTAATAGTCGATCAGGCGTATACTTTTGGGGGCTCATTAATATAGAAGCAGAAGTTCCCACTTTATTTTATAACCTCCTTTAAATCAACTAATGAATTAACAATAATAACACCTTTAGATTCTATTTCTTCAAGCATGGTCTTGTGCTCTGGCCTAAGATTATTCATCGGCTTATCAATATACAAAATAACCTTTTTATGATCTGAATTAAAGAAGTTATCTTGACCAGCGTCAATTAGTTTATTAAATTGATCTTCTTTTACTGATTTAATTGATGCCTTAACTTCTATAATTGCATTATTAGTAACCACATCTAAATCACCAGCAGATTCACCATTATCCTTTAAGACTTTTTGTCCAAATCCTTTTACTTCGACTTCTTTTCTTACAAAATCCGCAACCTTTGCTTCGGTTGCTTTACCCACGTTTGAACTTTGTAATGCATTATCAATATCACGATTAATATTTTTGGGATGTTGATCAACCCAAGTTAGTTCATTACCTGCTGGATTCGTATATATCGTTTTATTTCCATCCTTAACTATAGTACCATTCGGATTGGCCTTAATGTCAGCTCCCTGACCCTTACCCCCATCTCCCCCCGAATCAGGCATGAGATTGGGCATGTTCTTTATCCCAATCCGGTTAAGAGCAAAAGCGCCTAAAGCCATGGCTCCCTGCTGCCCTAGATAGGCTGATTTCCCCATCTCATTCATTCGCTCTTGCTCGGCCTGTATCCTTTCATCGAATTTCTCTCGGGTGTCGCCAACGTCAAATGCCATTTTGGCACCCCATATGGTCGTATTCAAGACCTCCTCGGCAGTCCCTATTGTAACATCGTAAGCCATCTGTTTACCGGTTCCGATCGGGTCTTCGACCAAGGCGTTTGTCTTATCTTCAACCGCCCCCCACATCTCGGCGGCCCCCGATTTCGCACCTTTCGCGAAGTCTTTGGCTTCATCACCCAGATCTTTAAGTTGGTCACCAAACGACTTTACCTCAATGGCCTTACCATAGTGGACATTGCTCGTCCCTGCAGGGTTTAAGATCTGTGGAGCCGCACATCTGGGATCTAATTGGCCCTGCTCATTGTCCACCTGCATGAATTTATAGGCAATTCTCTTCAATTCCTGACTGGTCAGCTGCATATGCTCGATCGTCAATTTCATGTCGCGATAAGCCTGCTCGAACTCATAATAAAATCTCGAACATGTCGTCCCATCCCAACACGACGTCAGCATCTGAATCTGTTGATTCAGCGTGTTTTTGTTCGCTTCCAGCTGATCAGAGGCCCTGTCGAATTGATCCGACACTGCCTGCAGCACCTCAATCAGTAGGTACAAGTATCTTAGACATAGGTCAACCTCTTCGTCATTTGTTAGATAGTCATTCCACTTCAATTTAAATAACTTAGAAAAGGTTCCAGGTACTCTTTATGTGGAGTAACGACTCAGTCGAAAATTCCCTAGCGATGCATAGATCTGCAAAAGTATGCAAAAAAGAGTGTCGGTTCAGCCGACACTCGCTAGTCTTGCGCACTGTACGTCTAACTGTAGGCGTCGTTTGACTCCCCCCATTCAAACAGTTCACGAGCTTAATCTTTTTATTGTTTTTCTTCCTTCTTATTTCCTAAGGAGATTAAAAATCGCCTCCAGCCGTACGCTGTGATTGCATGACTCGCAGGAATATTTCCCTTTCTGGTTTTCCTTGAAATTTTTATATCCCACGCTTCCTTCGTACAGCCGAAATGTCTTCTTGCAGCAAAAGCATTCCACCTCATAATAAATCAATATGCTTTCACCTCCTTGGGAGCGTTCTTATTTGCGCGTGGCGTGATCAAAGATCGTAATCAGCTCCTCCACATATGCCTTTATGTGAAGATCGGGGTTTCTAATCAATTCCAGGCTGAATCCATCGATGGCATGCCGGATAGCGAGCGCCATGACTCGGGAGGATAACGGGGTGAATTCTCGAAAGGTTCCTTCTTTCGCCCCTGCATGCAGAATCGCCTCGATTGGTTGAAACACACCTTCATCCATATCCGCCGAAAAACGAGGTTTCCCCTCCTTTGTCCACATGCCCGTCACGATTTCCACAACGGCAAAAACCATCTTCCGATGCTCCGCGATAAACTCCAAATTCGCTTCAATATACTTCTTGAGCCTGTTTCTGGGAGAAGCTTCGCTACGCAGAATCGGCTGCATAAAGGACTCATAGGCGATATAATACTCCGTCACCACCTGCTCCAGGAGCTCATCCTTGCCCGCAAAATGATAGGAAATCACCCCTTTGCTAACGTTGGCACGCTTGGCGATTTGACCTATCGAAGCTTGGGCATAACCGACCTCGGCAATGGTTTCGATCGCGCATGCCACGATCTGCGCACGGCGAGCCTTCTCAATAAACGACATTTCCTTTTGGTCATCCATTTTATTTTTAGTATTAATGATTATATTTTAGGACGATCGTACAGAAAAAATCAATAAGAAGCCTGCCCATCTCTTAGGAATGGGCAGGCTTCTCCTGAACTCATATAGGGTGCTGGATTCTGATACATTCGCGATGTAAAGTAGTAATCCGTGCTTACGTTATTCACGCAGGCTCAGATTTGCTCACGCGGTCCGTAATCACGGCGATAGCTCCATCTCCGGTTACATTACAAGCCGTTCCGAAGCTGTCTTGCGCAATATAGAGGGCGATCATGAGCGACGTTAGCGTCGTATCGAAGCCCAGCATGGACTCCAACAAGCCGAGTGCCGCCATAACGGCGCCTCCGGGAACTCCGGGAGCAGCAACCATCGTAATGCCCAGCATCAGAATGAAAGGGAACATCATGCCAAGGGATGTCGGCATCCCTGTCAGCAGCATGACGGCCATCGAGCAGCTTACCAGCGTAATCGTGCTGCCGGATAGATGAATAGTTGCGCATAGCGGGATGACAAAATCAGCGACCTTCCCACTGACTCCGTTCAGCTTGGTTTGGCGCAGCGTAACCGGGATGGCAGCGGCAGAAGACTGCGTACCTATCGCCGTAAAATAAGCTGGCAGCATATTCTTCAGCATGGCAAACGGATTCTTATGCGCGACTTGACCAGCAACCAAGTATTGTATGATCAGGAACAGCACATGCAGGACAATGATCATAATAAATACTTTGGCGAATACCGACAGGATCATGGTCACTTGCCCGCCATAGGTTAAGTTAGCAAACACGCAGAGAATATGATATGGCAGCAGCGGAATGATGATCGAGGCAATCAGCTTCTCAACAATCTCGCGGAAATCAACCATGACCTTCTGCAAGGCTTGCCCCTTGATTACAGCCGCTCCCAGCCCCAGTGTAAAGGCAAGGAGCAGGGCAGTCATCACCCCGAATACAGGCGGCATGTCAACTTTAAAAAAGGGTTCCAGCAGCGCCTCTTCCGGATTGGTGTAGGAATTAACCAGACCGCCAACCTCCAACATATACGGATACAATAGCGTCGCTGCCAAGAATGCCAGCAGTCCCGCGATTATGGTGGAGAGATAAGCAAGGCCCGTGGTTACGCCCAGCAGGCGACCGGCTCCTCTTCCCAGCTCCCCGATCCCGGGAGCAATGAATCCGATGATAATTAAAGGTATGGCAAACCCAAGAAAGTTTCCAAATAACCCGCTAAAGGTAGCTAATCCGGCAACCAGCCATTCCGGTGAGAACGATCCGAGCGCAATGCCGAGCAAAATGGCTATAAGGATTTTCGGAAGTAAGCCAAGTTTTTTCATGTTCATGCTGTTATCACCCACAGATGTTATTTTCGTTTATTGTCCACTCTAAACGGACAAAATCCATTGGACACGGAACGAACAAACTTTATCATATTCTGGATATCATTGTCATTATGCAAAATATGACAGCATAACATACCCATAATAGATCAGATGACAGATATACAGATATGAGTGCCAAATACATGGAAAGGAGAAATGCCTACTCCGGTTCAAGCATGCGCAAAATTGAAGCCAGCCCCGCTCATTTCTGTGCGGGGCTGGCTTCATTGGAATCGCTTCATAAATCCCTAATATGATGAGATAACGGCAGGATTATCTCCAATAGATCAGCCACTATCCTTCTGCGATAAGCCAAGCTCCTTGGCTACTTTTGCCCACCAACCAATGGCTAGGTGGAGTCACTTTAGCATCTTGAATTAATGCACCTGATCGAGCAATTGATAGGCCTCTTCCTTCGTTGTCACCGCCAAGAGCGCTTCTCTGAAATCATCGTCCATCAGCTTGCGGGACAACATTTGCAGCACTTTTAAATGCGCATTCTGCTTGCTATTACGCGGCACGGCAATCATAAAGATCAGTTTGGCTTCGCTGCCGTCAAGACTCTTCCAGTCTACACCATCCTGCTGGATACCAAAGACCACGCTTGGTTTCAAGACAGCATCCGATTTACCGTGAGGAATCGCAATATTCATGCCGATGCCTGTGGAGCTTTCTTGTTCCCGGGCTAATATGGCCTGTTTAAAATCTCCGTCAGCTCTTACCGCCCCGTTCCGCTCCAATACACCGATCATTTCGTCGATCACCGCATCCTGTGTCGTTCCGACCAGATTCAGGTTAATGAGATCCGGTGTAACAATATCCGTCAATTTCTCAACGCGGATAGCAGAAACTTCCGTTGCTGTACCGTTATTCATTACGGTTGGAACCGCTTCGGCTGAGTCCGCAGCCAAAGGTGCATCCACATTTACTACGGACGCTCCACCTGCTTCGGCAGGATCCTCTATCGCTCCTTCTCCAACAACTGCCGGAGTCACAGCTGAAACGTCTTTCTTGAGCAGGCTCACCATGATAACCGATACGGCTGCGCCGACAATGACAGCGAGGAAGAACATCAACACATGATCAACGGCACCGAGCACGGCTACAATCGGGCCGCCATGGGCTACGCTGTCACCGACACTGCCAAACATGGCAACCACCGAACCCGTCATCGATCCGACCATGATGCTCGGAATGACGCGTAGAGGATCTTGCGCCGCGAATGGAATCGCTCCTTCGGTAATACCGAACAGTCCCATCGTAAATGTTGCTTTGCCTGCTTCACGTTCCGCAGGTGTAAACTTCTTTTTGTTAATCATTGCTGCCAGTCCCATGGCAATCGGAGGAACACAGATGGCAACGGCAATTTGGCCCATAATCACATAATTTCCTTCACCGATCATGGCCGAACCGAACAGGAACGCAACCTTATTCACGGGACCCCCCATGTCAAATGAAATCATCGCGCCCAGAATAAGCGCGAGCAGAATCGAACTTGTACCTTGCATTCCTGCTAGCCAGACGGTTAACGCTTCAAACAGATCCGCAACGGGAGCACCAATCACAAAGACGAAGATTAACCCTACAACTAGTGAAGCCAGTACAGGGATAACGATAATGGGCATAATCGGCTGCAGCGAGCGAGGAACCTTGATCCTTTTAATAGCAAGTGCAACATAACCCGCCAGGAAACCGGCAATAATCCCCCCGATGAATCCAGCTCCCGCTTCACTTCCATAAAAGCTGCCGTTGGCAGCAATGAACCCGCCGACCATACCTGGTGCAAGACCCGGCCTGTCCGCAATACTCATTGCGATAAAACCGGCAAGGATCGGAACCATGAAAGTAAACGCAGCCGCGCCGATACTCTCAATCGTTTTCCAGATCGAACCTTCCGGGATAACCAGCCCACCCGGCGTCTTTACGCCGCCCATCGTCAGTGCGATTGCAATGAGCAGTCCACCGATTACGATAAACGGTACCATATAGGATACGCCGTTCATCAAGTGACGGTAGACCGGATTTTGTTTAGGTTTGTTCTCTCCTGTCATATCTTCAGCAGCAGACTTGGACTGTGCTTGATAGACGGGCACATCCCCTTTCATCATCCGTTGGATCAGCTCTTCTGGACGACGGATACCATCCTGCACACCAACGACAAGCAGTTTTTTACCCACAAACCGGTCCTTCACCACCGTCTTATCCGCCGCGATAATAATGCCATCGGCTTCGCGGATATCCTGCTCCGTGAATTGGTTCTCCACGCCAATGGAACCTTGGGTCTCAACCTTCAACTCAACGCCAAGCTTAGCGCCTGCCTTCTGCAGATTCTCAGCGGCCATATACGTATGTGCAATTCCGTTAGGACATGAAGTAATCGCTAATAATTTCATGATCGTCATTCTCCTTTGCTGTCATGTTCCCGCTTACATTTATAGTGTACACGCTGAAAACGCTGTTATCGGATGAACTTTTTACCGGAACTTCCGGAAAAACAGGTTTATTTCGCAATAAAATATCCCCACATAGCGGAGCCTATGCTGCGATGCTTATTCCAATTACTTTGTAAGGATCCCAAAAAAATGTAAAAAGCAGGACGTATACCGTCCTGCTTCATCTTCACAGTTTCTAATACGAATGTTACCCTTTCAACGTACTCAGCAATCGCATCACATCCGTCTCCTTAGTCAACGCACTGACCAAAGCCGGCTGCTCACTGATCAGCGACAATTCTCTGAATAGCTGCCGCATCTCTTTCAGTTCATCATGTTTAATCGCAAGCAAGAACACAAGCTCTACCTTTTCGGTTCCCCAGGGAATCGACTGCTTCAAAGTCACAACAACGATGCAGGACTGTTTAACCCGCTCCGAGCTGCCATGAGGGATGGCAATGCCACCCCCAATCGTCGTAGCAGACATATACTCACGATCCAGCACACTTTCCGTATACCCTGTCTCGACATACCCTTTGTCCTCCAGCATTTGCGCAAACTTGGCGATTAACTGTTCTGGACGCTTTACCTCCTGCCGAGGAAAGACCAGAAAAGGAGTTGTATATTTCAAAAAGACCGATTCCTCAGCCGTCCTGCTGTCCGGCTCATCGATCCGCCGGATCGCTTGCTCCAGCTTCCGCTCGTCACCGGCCTCGAGCAAAGGGGAGACGAGGATATGTGGTGATTTTAGCTCGGGCAGATCAACGGTCGTAATGACAAGATCCACCTCATGAGCAGCCAGATAATCCTGCACTTCCGCTCTCGACATCGTTGCCTCCACATGCACGGACGGGAATCTCCGTTCCACCTTCGCGAGAAGCAATTGGGACATCCCAACGCCCATATGACACACAATAATGACCTTCTGAGGGTGGCTTTCATTCTGGTGAAGCCGTTCCACAGACGCCTGAAAGTGCAGCGTCAAATATGCGGCTTCCTCTTCGGGAAAGTGCAGATGGAGCGCTCCCCCTACCTCTTCCAGTGCCATGATGACCCGATCGAACATATAGGGATACATCTTTTTGATCTCAGCCAGCATCGGATTGGACACAGCCAGACCGTAATGGAGACGGTTCATGGTCGTGTACAAATGCACTTTCAACCCGTTCAATAATACCTGGTCCTTGGAAAAAGGGATCATATTCAGCTCCGACATCCGCCGAATCAGTTGTTCAACCAATTGGGGCAGCAGAGGGTGGCTGTCTGCCAGATCGCTCCGCCCAGCGCCTCCGTCCTCCTGCGTGTATCGGAACTTCCCTCCAAGCAGGTGCAGGGTTAGATATGCGGTTTCTTCCTTGGAAAAAGGTACAGCGAACAGCTTTTGCAGCTGCCTCAAAAAGTCTATCGCCCATTCAAATTCCGCTTTGTTCTCCAAAAAGGCCATGTCCTGCTCGGAGAGCGAAATCGGCTGTCCCAGCTTGGTCCGTTTGACCATGAGCAGAATATGCAGCATCAGGCTTTCAAAGGTTTCATCGGTAAAGCGGAGCTGATGCTGCTTTTGCAACGCCTTCAACTCATTGTATACGGTTGCAATCTCATGCGGTTCATACTGATTACGCATCATCTGTCCCGTCAACTCCGGACGGTTGATCAGTTGGTTCAACCGCGCCAGCGCCATCCGTTTGTTCTTCTCCGTGCCCTCAATCATGAAACCTACACGCTGTTTCGTCATTAAGCTCAGATCAAAGCTGCGCAGCCAGTCCCCAATCTTTTCCATATCCCGACGGATAATTGCCTTGTTCACGTAAAACGGCGAAGCCAGGTTCTGCAGGGTTACGGGCTTCGCGTTCATCAAGAGCCGATAGGCCAGGTGCAGCACCCTTTCCTCGTCGGATTCATCCTCGGTGGTACGCTCGTTGGAATACAAGCGGTGGAATAAATCAGCCTGATCCGCTTCTCCGATCTCCAGATAAACGCCAAGTCCCGGCCTTTTCACCAGATGGCCACTGGAGTGCTGAACTATATATTCTTCAATCACCTTCAGATCGTTTCGGATCGTCTTCTCCGAGCACTCGGTCTGATCCGCCAGATCCTGAACGAGCCACAGCCGGTTCGGTTCCATTAATAAATTACGAAAAATCTCTTTTTGCCTATTATTCATTCCGATCTCCTATTCAACTTATTTGGAGAGCTCACTATTCGTGGAGCAGGTACATTGTCCTACGTATATCATATCCGGGTCGCTATGGCAATCTGATCTGGTATGGAACGCGAGAATGGACCCAAAGAATGGCATGTTGAGGGATAAGCTGAACATATACAGTAATATAAAATCTGACGTAAACAAAAAAAGAGTGCCGAAGAAATTCGACACTCTTGTTCATGATCCTTATCATGATCCTCTTACATTTTAAAAAATTCGTTCGGTTGCACAGCGTATCTTTCCTATAAAAGCCTCCACAGCCTCTCGCGCCGACTCCGCTCCCGTCACGGCGGATATCACGGCGACGCCATCCGCACCCGCCCCCATCACTTCCTCCACGCGCTCCACGGTAATCCCGCCAATTCCTACAATCGGCAGATGGATGCCAGCTTCGCGCATTTCTCGAAGGATCGCTGGGCCCTGCACAGCCTTGGCATCATCCTTCGAGCGGGTCGGATAGATCGGGCCGATACCAAGATAATCGGCGCCGTGGAGAATGGCGCGCCTGGCTTCCTCAACAGAATGGGCCGAGACGCCCAGAATCCGATTGCCGATCCGCTCACGTACCGAAGCCGCAGATTCATCGTCCTGGCCGATGTGAACGCCGTCGGCGTTCAGCTTCAGTGCCAGCTCCACATCATCATTGACGATGAAGGGTACGCCCGCTTGGCGGCACTGATCCTGGATCCGGCGAGCCAGCCGGATCATCGGCTCGCCAACAAGTGCGCCCTGTCCCTTCTCGCGGAACTGGACCATGGTCGTGCCGCCGGCCAATGCATCCTGCACGACCCGGCTTGGCTCGACGATGCAATTCACGCTGCCAAGTACGAGATACATCCGTAGATGCTGCCTCATCATCTCGGGTGTCACTCTGCCCGTCATCGCAGCACCTCCTGATGGCGGCGACGATACGCCCAATGATTCGTTGGGCCGTGTCCCTGTCCCAGGTTTAAGCCGTCCTCAATGGCCGCCTGGATGAATGTGCGCCCGTTCTGAATGGCATCGAATGCACTCAAGCCTTTGGCCAGGCCTGCGGTAATCGCGGCAGAGAAAGTACAGCCGGTACCATGCGTATGAACGGTATGAATTCGTTGTCCATATAATTCTGTAAAGGCGATACCATCGTATACGAGGTCCATGACTGAAGGACTGTCGGGATTACCGAATCTGTCATCGTTCTTGATCATGGGGGAGCGTCCCTCATAAAACTCCCCGTTATGGCTGGCGGTTCTTGTTTGGCGATACGTACTTTCGGACTGAGACAACTCTTCCTGCTGCGTACCCGCCGCCATAGCTGATCCCCTGTCTCTTTCGTGATCCGCAACTTCACCGCCGCCGGTCATTCCCTCGTCATGGCCGCCTTTGATCACAACGATCTTGGGCCCCAGATCCTGGATACGTCTCGCCGCTTCCTTCCGATCTTCCTTCGTGCGGATACGCATCCCCGCCAATACTTCGGCCTCCGGTATATTGGGGGTGACAATTAACGCCAGCGGCAGCAAATCCTCTCTTAAAGCCTGCACTGCTTCGCTTTGCAGCAGCTCTGCTCCGCCCTTGGCGATCATCACGGGATCCACAACGACCTTCTCCCAGCCGAATGCCCGGATCCGGTCAGCAGCCAGGCGAATGATCTCGGCATTGAACAGCATGCCTGTCTTCAATGCATCGACTCCGAGGTCCGAGCCAACCGCTTCAATCTGCTCCGCGGCTGCTTCGGGAGGCAGCGGATATACGCCGTGAACCCCCAATGTGTTCTGCACCGTGATCGCCGTAATCGCTGACATGCCGTATACGCCGAGCTCCTGGAAGGTTTTCAGATCAGCCTGAATGCCGGCACCGCCGCCGCTGTCAGACCCCGCAATCGTCAGTGCCCGAGGAACGTGAGACTTGCTGCTCATCGTGCGCCACCTGCAGCGGACGCTTCCGCTTCCCGGACAGCGGCATAGCCCTCCAGCGAGCCCGGATGAAGCTTTGCCAGCTCATCCAGGAAAGCAATCTGGAAGCTTCCAGGTCCCTGGTCCGCGGTTCGCTCTGCAGCTCTCGCCGCCGCGGCCCCGTAGAAGGCCAGGCCCGCCGTACCGGCAAGCAGCAGGTTTGCTTCCACTGCGGCAAAGGCACCCAGCACCGAGGTCAGCAGGCACCCTGCACCGGTTACCTTCGTGAGGAGAGCATCCCCGCCGGTAATGATACGTACCTCGTTTCCATCGGTAATCACGTCCTCTTCACCGGTAATGGCCACGATCGTGCCTACTTCGCGCGCAGCCCGCACGGCCAGCTCGGCATGATCACTGCCCGTGCTGTTGCCAGCGTCTACGCCTTTGATCTCGCGGGCCTCCCCGACAAGGTGAGCGACTTCAGCCGCATTCCCGCGCACGAGCGACACCTTCACCTCGCTTAGAATCCGCAGCGCCGACTCCGTCCGAAAACGGGTTGCTCCCGCACCGACCGGGTCCAGCAGGACCGGCACGCCTTGTGCGTTCGCCGATTGTCCAGCTATGATCATCGCATCCACAAGCTCGCGGTTCAGCGTGCCGATGTTCAATACGAGCGCGCCTGCGATGGCGGCCATATCTGCCACTTCCTCCGGCGCGTAAGCCATGACCGGCGACGCGCCCAGCGCGTACAAGCCGTTAGCCGTAAAATTCGTAACCACCACGTTCGTCATGTTGTGAACGAGGGGGCTCGTCTGCCGTACCTTTGTTAAAAGCGCCGAAACTTCATTTTCCCATGTATGCATATGAATCAGCCTCTCTTCGCTATATTGGAATTTATGAGCTAGTTAGGTCTCCTTACAGCACCGCAGCCTGCAGCGGCACCGGCCATTCCTCCTGCTTATAAGCCATATCCCAAAACATATACTCCAGCTGGCAGCTCAGCATAAAATGCTCCTTCATCCGTTCTCGCTCGGCTGCCGTCGCACGCTCCGCCCATTCATCGACACGGCTGCAGAACTTGGCTGTCGCGTCTTCCCCCCGGTTGCCGTAGAAATAAATCCAGTCGTAGAACGGATGGGATTCATCCGGCTTCACTTCATCCAGCAGCTTGCGGCCAATCTCCAGGTAGGTCCACGGGCAAGGCAGCAGTACGGCCATAATCTCGCCCAGACTGCCCTCATGCGCCACCGTCAGCATATGACGGATATAGTGATGCGCGGACGGAGCCAGCGGATAGCCTTGAAGCTCTTCGTAAGTCACCCCGGCGGCTGCGCAAAAATTCTGATGCGGATGCACCTCGCTATGCAGGATGAATGAGATTTGTTCGTTAAAGGTTGCGATCTCTTCGCGGCTGGTCGATTTGGATATGGCGATGCCGTAAATTCGCATGTAGGCGTTCAAATACTCAAAATCCTGCTTCACATAGTGGATCAGTTGTTCCCGCGCCAGTTTCCCCTCGGCAATGCCTTTTACAAAGGGATGATCGAAGATTGCTTGAAAAATGCCTCCCGCCTGCTGACGGAGCTCTTGCGTAAAACTCATTTTTGTCCCCTCCTCCAACATATTGAAGAGCAGGAAGTCCATAAGACACGACTTTCCAGGCAACGCTAAAAAGCCGCCCCGAAAACTGGAGCGGCTTCGTCAACAAGCCCGAGTGCGCCAAAAACGCACCAAGACCTTATATACGAAGGCTCCACTTTCCTACGCTAGTACGAACTAGATCAGGTTCAAAGGGTCCAAGATACGCTCTTGTCTCAGCCGCTAACGGCTCCCCTAGTGGACTTCCTATTCTTTTGTCTAATACTGTACATAGGTTTGTAGATGCTGTCAAACGTTAACGGTTCGCGGACAGAACCCCACGTGCGAAATCTTCCGTGATCGGTGGATCATGATGTTGTACGGTGGCAGATGTCTTTCGCGAATAAAAAACGCCGGCTACCCAACACTTGTTTCAGAAACACTGACGCTGGGTTGTCATGTATTCCCCTACATAATGAGTACATAAACGTTATTCAAAAAAATGAAGTTTAAAGGAGCGAGCTTATTTATGACGAACCCATCAAAAGCGGTTAACCCCATTCCGGATGGCTACACCTCCGTGACACCGTGGATCATCTCAAGAAACTCCGCAGCGCTGATTGAATTCCTGGAGCAGGCTTTTCAAGCCGAAGAGTTAGCCCGCGTCTATGTTGACGATGGTGTCATCGGCCATGCCGAGGTGCGAATCGGGGATGCCGTCGTCATGATGTTTGACGCGAAGCCGGAATGGCCGGATAGCCCGGCGTACCTCCGCTTATATGTTGAGGATTGCGATGCTGCTTACCAGCAAGCGCTCGCCGCAGGAGCCGTCTCGGTGACGGAGCCAACGAGTTTGTTCTTCGGCGACCGGGTGGGACGGGTACGGGACCCGTTCGGCAACTTATGGTGGATTCAGACGCGAATGGAGGACCTCACGCCCGAAGAGATGGAACGACGCGCCCAAGACCCGGATTACATGAAAGCAATGACCTATGTTGCCGGAGCGGAAATCGTGGTGAAGATTTCGTAACAAGGTGAAGGGAAGCAAAAGCGTTATTTCAGGGAGAACATGGGTGGTTCGGTTCCCCAGGGGTATGCTTGGATGGCTGTCGATTATGATCGATGTAGGGACCGGGTAACTCAGAGTAGCTATGGTTTAGAGGTAGAAACTGGGTGAACACAGAGTATGTAGCTGCTGCTGGGATTGATGCTACTGGGATTGGTGCTACTGCTGGGATTGGTGCTACTGCTGGTATTGATGCTACTGTTGGTATTGATGCTACTGCTGGGATTGATGCTACTGCTGGTATTGATGCTACTGCTGGTATTGATGCTACTGCTGGTATTGATGCTACTGCTGGTATTGGTGCTACTGCTGGTATTGGTGCTACTGCTGGTATTGATGCTACTGCTCGAGGGCAAGCGGACTGAGGATACGTTATTTAGCTGAAAAGGCGTAATTTTTGAGAGCTAACGGACACCAGATACGCTATTTCTAGAATATGATGGTAAATAGGCACCTTTTTGCGGTAATAAGAGATCCTGTGTCCGTTAGATTTAAGAATTGGGACCGAATCAGGCAAATAAGGGAACTGGTGTCCGTTAAGGCTACTTCTAGGCTACTCCTGATCTTGGTGCTACTTCTGGTATTGGTGCTACTGCTGGTATTGATGCTACTGCTGTATTGGTGCTACTGCTGGGCTTGGTGCTATTACTGATCTTGATGCAGCTACTAGTCTAGTGCGACTGCTCGGAGGGCAAGCGGACTGGGGATACGTTATTTAACTGAAAAAGCGTAATTTTCGAGAGCTAACGGACACCAGATACGCTATTCATAGAATATGATGGCAAATAGGCATCTTATTGCGGTAATAAGAGATTCTGTGTCCGTTAGATTTAAGAATTGGGACCAAATCAGGCAAATAAGGGATCTGGTGTCCGTTAACAGGTGGCCTTGTTACTAACTGCAGGTATTGAGGCTACTTCTAGGCTACTGCTGGTCTTAGTGCTACTGCTGATCTTAGTGCTACTACTGATCCTGGTACTACTGCTGGTATTGGTTCGACTACTGATCTTGGAGCTACTGCTGGGATTGGTGTTACTGGCCTTGATGTGACTACTAGTCTTAGTGCGACTTGCTCGAGGCAAGCGGACTGAGGGTACGTTATTTAGCTGAAAAGGCGTAATTTTCGAGAGCTAACGGACACCAGATACGTTATTTCTAGAATATGATGGTAAATAGATACCTTTTTGCGGTAATAAGGGATCCTGTGTCCGTTAGATTTAAGAATCGGGCCCGAATCAGGCAAATAAGGGAACTGGTGTCCGTTAACAGGTCAGGGGAAGCGGTACGAAGAACGGAGCTGGCAAAGCTGTGCCGGTGAGTGGTGTGCACGTAGCTACATAAGCGGTGAGGCGGTGGTGCTGCACACGCAGCGATACTGGCCACGCTGCATAGCGGCGATGCTGCCGACGCTGTTATGCGGTCGGCGATGTTGGCTATGCTGACCACGCGGCGATACTGGCCACGCTGCAATGCGACGATGTTGCCGACGCTACAATGTTGCCGACGCTGCGATACTGACCACGCTGCAATGCGACGATGTTGGCTAGGCTGTGATTGCCAACGTAGTGGTACTACCTACGCGCGTCGCTGCCGACGCTACAATGTTGCCGACGCTGCGATACTATCCACGCTGCGATACTATCCACGCGGCGATACAAAAAAGGAGGCATTCCAAAAGATCTTAGATCTTGAGGGATGCCTCCTTTTTTTGCTTTTTCCTAGCATCATCCGCTATACGACAATACTAGCCTGCTGCATTCGTCTTCATTCATTACTGAATGCCGTAAAACTCCTGAAGCTGGTCAATCATCAGATTCGCTGCCAGGATGCCGCCTGCTGTATTCCAGATGGCATCATCCACTTTGTGGGCCTGGCCGTTCTTGACGACGTTCAGGTTTTTCCACAGTGGATCGTTGATCCATTCCTGCTCGGTTTGGTTGGCGCCGCCATCCCCGGTTTCATAAGTGAAGTAGAATAGTCTGTCGGCTTCCACCTCAGGTAAACGCTCCTTCGTGATCTCGTCAACGAAATCGTCCTTGGCGTTCTTGGTCATGTCGTTGCGGGCGATGCCGATTTTATCGAAAATAACGCCCGAGAACGTATTGGTGTGGTATACCCGTGTCTTGCCAGCCATGAAACGGACCACGGAGACGGTCTCATCCAGCTTGCTTCCAGCCTTCTCTTTGAAATCCTGAATCCGCTTGTCGTATGCAGCCAATAGCTCTTCGCCTTCGGATACCTTGTTCAGCGCTTTGGCATACAGCTCAAAATTGTTCTGCCACTCGCCGCGAAGATCCTCAGCAAAAACAGTCGGCGCGATCGCCTTCAATTGCTCGTATACTTTCTCCTGACGCATCTTGTTGCCGATAATCAGGTCCGGCTGCAGGCCGGCGATCAGCTCGATGTTCGGCTGGCTCTCTTCCCCGACAACGGTAACGCCTTCCATCTGGTCTTTAATATGCGGATACCATGGGTCGCCTGTCCAGGATCTAACGGCACCTACAGGCTTCACGCCCAATGCGAGAAGCGCTTCGGTTCCTTCGTTCGTAAGGACGACAACCTTTTGAGGCGTTCCCTTGATCGTTTCCGTCCCCATGGCATGCGTAACTTCATACGATTCGCCGCCGGCTGCAGCGCCGCTGTTGCCCTCTGCGGTTTTCGTTGTGTCGCTGCCCCCGTTGTTTGCATTTTCTTTTGCGGGGCTTGCTCCGCACCCGGCAAGAATCACGATCATGATCAGAGCCAGCAAGCTAAACTTGAGGCCTCTCGTTGGTTTATGTGCCACTTTTTTTCCCATTCCTATCTAAATCCCCCTTGTGTCATATCCCTCTACTTGAAAATCATTATCAATCACTGATTCAAAACTATAAAGGGTTTCATGAAAAATATCAAGATATTTATGAGAATGATTATCAAGCTCATTGACAGATGGGGTCCCTTCACCTAAAATTCATATGAACTTAATTATTCATGGACTTAAGAAAGTGAGTATATATGCGCGTATTCGGACTATTCATATCGCTATTGGCGCTGGCTGCTGCCGTCATGGGCAGCATCGCATTTGGAGTAACGAACATACCTCTTCATCAGGTTTGGGAATCGTTCACTCACTTCAACGGGAGCAACGAGCATCTGATCATTCTCACAGCAAGACTGCCCCGGGCGCTCATTGCGCTTGCCGTAGGAGCATCCCTCGCTGTTGCGGGTGCGCTCATGCAAGTCATCACGCGCAATCCGATTGCATCGCCCAGCACGCTGGGCGTAAACTCCGGTGCGGCCTTCTTCATTATTATGTCGGCGGGTTGGCTGGGCATCAGCGGACTCCAATCCCTTACCTGGGTCGCGCTGATCGGAGCCGCGGTAAGCGGCGGTATTGTGTTTTTCCTGGGCAGCATCGGCAGGGACGGCATGACGCCGGTAAAAATCACCCTCGCGGGTGCCTCCATAGCCGCCTTCTTCCATTCCCTGACGCAGGGATTGATGCTCTCCGATGGCAAAATGTTCGACCAGGTGCTGGTATGGCTGGTCGGTTCGGTAGCCGGACGCGATTTGAACCAACTCGCAGCCGTGTGGCCGTACATGACCGTTGGCATGCTGGCTGCACTCCTGCTGGGCCGTCATCTGAACGCCCTCTCCATGGGTGACGACATCGCCCAGAGCCTTGGGCAAAAAACAGCCCTCATTAAGCTGTTAGCGGCAGCGGCCGTTATATTGCTGGCTGGAGGTTCCGTTGCCGCTGCTGGACCTATAGCATTCGTCGGAATCATCATCCCGCATATCGTTCGGTATTTAATAGGAAATGATTATCGCTGGATTCTGCCTTACAGCGCGGTGCTGGGCGCACTTTTGCTGGTGACGGCCGATCTCGGTTCCCGATATATTGCCATGCCGAAGGAAGTCCCGGTTGGCGTGATGACCGCAATCATCGGCGTGCCGTTCTTCGTGTATATAGCCAGGAAAGGAAGACGAGCACAATGAGTAAACACCGCATATTCCGCTCCAGGAACGCGAAAGTATCGTTTATGCTGGAGAGAAGAACACTATGGGTATGCCTGATCCTATTCGTGCTTTGCATCGCCGCCATGATTATTAGCACAGGAACGGGAAGCCAGTTTGTTTCGCCGCTTCATGTCATAAAGGCATTGTTCGGCGATGCTCCGCCCATGGAGCAGGTCATCGTCATGCAGCTGAGGCTGCCTCGAATTATTATCGCCGTGCTGATCGGCGCCGCTCTCGCGGTGGCGGGGGCTATTCTGCAGGGCGTCATCCGCAATCCCCTGGCCTCCCCCGATGTCATCGGCATAACGGAGGGAGCATCGCTTGGGGCGGTTCTCTTCATCTTCATATTTACGGGCACCGTATCGATCCATTGGATGCCGCTATTCGCCATCCTTGGTGCCTTTTTCATTACCGGTCTATTGTACGTGCTCGCCTGGAAAAATGGCGTATCGCCGCTGCGGCTTGTCTTGATCGGTATCGGAGTATCGGCTGCCATCAAATCGATCTCCTACATGCTGATCATATCCGGACCATTGCAGCTGGCCGACCGCTCCCTTACTTTTATGGCAGGCAGCATTTACGGCATGTCCTGGGATAAGGACGTTATGACCCTGCTGCCTTGGGTAGCCGTACTTCTACCGCTTACTTGGCTGCAGGCCCGCAATGTGAACATTCAAGCCTTAGGAGACGACGTTGCCAGCAGCACAGGCGCCCAGGTTCAGAAGCAGCGTCTGATCCTAATCGGACTCAGTGTAGCTCTGGCCGGAGCTGCCATCTCGATCGGCGGCGCCATCGCCTTCATCGGACTGATGGCACCACATATGGCCCGCAGGCTGGTAGGCCCCAACTTCGGAAGCGTACTGCCGGTCAGCGCCATGATCGGTGCGATTCTACTGCTTGTCGCCGACCTGGTAGCACGGACGGCATTTCTGCCGCGAGACGTACCGGCAGGTGTATTCACCGCCGCGATCGGCGCGCCGTTCTTCCTCTACTTGCTGTATCGTAACCGCAATCGATTCTAGAACCGAAAGGAGCTGGCGTCATGAATACGCTGGAAGCAAAGGGATTGGGTCTGTCCTATGGGGGAGACTTTATATTCGAAAATCTGGATTTAACCGTGCCAATAGGTAAAATCACCGTATTTATCGGCAGCAACGGCTGCGGCAAGTCCACTTTGCTGCGCTCCATGGCCAGGCTGCTGAAACCGCAGCGTGGCTCGGTTGTACTGAATGGAGCCGATATCGCAAGCTTGTCCACGAAGGACGTGGCGCGTAAGCTCGCAATTTTGCCTCAGGGACCTACCGCCCCGGAAGGATTGACAGTGATGCAGCTGGTAAAGCAAGGACGCTATCCGTACCAGAGCTGGCTTCGTCAATGGTCGCGCGAGGATGAGGAAGCCGTCGCGGCGGCGCTGGCATCCACAGGTTTGACTGAACTGGCTGACCGTACGGTTGACTCGTTATCCGGCGGCCAACGCCAGCGGGCTTGGATCGCGATGACGCTGGCACAAGAGACGCCGCTCATTTTGCTTGATGAACCGACCACCTATCTGGATTTAACCCACCAGATCGAAGTGCTCGATCTGCTGTATGAATTAAATGTTCAAGAGCAACGGACCATTGTCATGGTGCTGCATGATATCAATCTGGCCTGCCGCTATGCCGATCATATCGTCGCCATTCGCGACGGAAGCATCAAGGCCAAGGGCGCACCGGGAGAAATCATTAATTCCGAGCTGATGCAAACCGTGTTCCAACTGCCGTGCGAGATTATTCCGGACCCGCTGTACGGGACCCCGATGTGCGTCCCGCGCGGAAAAGGCATGCGCAGGCCTTCAGCCGTCAAGCAAGAACCAGCGGAACCAAAACAACTAACTACGCCACCCGCCCCTGAACTGGCACCAGTGTAGCATACATGTAATTAAGCCGGCTCCCTTCCGCATTCAAGCGGGAGGAGCCGGCTTTTTTTATTTGGGCTATTCTCGCAGTATGGTGCTATTATCTAAAACAGGTCTTTGCAAACCAAGACATGAGGGCAGCCGGAACGGCGGAGAGACTGAATAAGTGTATCGGCTTTAACTCACCGATCATTTTTGAAAACAACAACCGACAACGTGCGTTCTGGAAACTTGCCGACACAAAGAAAGACCGCCCTAGCCATCAGGGCAGTCACTGTATTTGGAATAAGTCTAAAACATGGATTTGTCTGCCATTGCTCACAACTGCTCCGTTATCGATACATCATGACCATTTACCTACACGCAGGTCTTTTTTCCTTTGGCGATGCGGGAGTACTTTGAACAGCTTGGACTTTTCACGTTTTCTCTGTTCCAGCAGGTTCTTTACCCCTCGCATCAATATCCGGTACCTCATCTCATCCTCGTGGCCGAACTTGCGCATCTCGTCAAAATACTCGTCTGTCATCCTATCACTCCAGCTGTATAAGTCTATAGAACTAGAATATAGGACCGAACTATACAATTTCTAAACAAGACTGGGTTGCACGTTAAGCCGATGGCTCTTGCATAGCTGAGCTGCCGGCAGCCTTCAAGGTTTGCTTTCTTCGCCGGAGGAGAGCCAGCTCTTCCTCACCTCGCCAGGCGGCTTCAGGAAGAGCGGAAAGGGGGATTCACCTTTATCCGCCTGCCCTCGTACTCGCTCAATTCGTTCCATGTTGTACTGCGAATATTCGTTTCACATCGGATCGACAGGTATTATACAATGAACAAAAAAAAGGGGGCGTCGTTCATGTGGAGTATATTCAGGTTGAACGGACCGGTCTGGGCAGGCATCACGGCGGGCATTCTTCTTGGGCTGTTCCTCAAGATCATCGAGCATATCACCACGCTGAAGGTCTATACGCTGCTCCTGAACGTCGATTACGTGCCCGTTCTGAAGGAGCTGAAGCTTCCTGAACTGATCGAGTTTGCGCTGCACCTCGTCATCTCCGTCCTGCTGAGCATTCTTCTAGCCATCTTTCTGAAATCAAAGAACTGGCCTAGGGGGAGAAGCTTGTCTTGGGTTTCCTTGGTCTGTCTGGCCGTAGGACTTCTCCTGTATCCGACTACCGTTTTGTCGAACCGTACGCCGGAATTAACTGACCTCGCTGCCCTCCTATTCTGGCTGGCCGGTCATCTGTTATACGGCATTTCATTGGGCTGGCTGCTGACGGGTTCACGCAAAGCTTCAGCCTAACTCCGGATAGCAGCCTTACGGAAACGCCGGTTTATGGATTAACGCAAAATGACCGCTCCGTTTGAATGGGAGCGGCTTGAGCGTATGGTATTTGTTTAGTACAATTTTTTTGATTTAATTTTCCAACGCTTTCAGTTGATTAACGATAGGTAAAACCCAATTCGGCAAATTAATTTCCCTATGCTTAATTATTCCGAATTCTGCTTCCAGAACAATTTCTCCACTTAGTGCGCTATTATCTATCACTAGTAGATGATCAACCAGGCCCAAGTATTGGAGAAGATTTTGCATAGAAGAATGATGCCGATGCATGATATCTTTGGCAGGGATGTGGTGACCCCCATTACGAACTCTGCCGGCTACTCGTTCAACATTAAGATTTGGATCACCAATAAAACATGGTGACCTGGAAACCATTTGCTTTTGCTTCCTTCATAAGCCTAATGGCGTACCCACCCGAGAGCGTCGTTTCTATGGAGAAATCCCGTTGAAATTGTAGGCATTCTCGAGCTAATTTTATTGCCTCTTTTCCTGCTGAAACGCGGGCTGATTCAGGTTGCTCCGGGCTCAGACGCCTAGCCAGTGCATCGGGATCAATATTTACACTCACCCCAATTCGGTCGATGATGAGATTACGAATCGTACTCTTCCCACTCCCGTTGTTTCCGGCAAAAACAAACATCGTTGTTGGTTCAACTGTCTTTTCCCGAGACATATTCCTTCTCCCCATTAGAATACTCCCTTACCAGTTTGCCAAAATCATCTTTATATACAACATAAGATTCGTTTACTTTGGCCTCAAGTCTTGCTCTTTCGCCAGTCAGCCTAATAAGTTTGGTTAATTGTTTATCCTTTGTCATAGCCACAACCTCCAACTTATTGTCGTTGAATACCGTTTCTCTTTTAAATCATATCACAAACTGATTAATCCACCACATAGGATTAACTTGTATAAACATCTTTGAATTCGACTGGGTGATTAACGCAAAATGACCGCTCCACTTGGGAGCGGTCACAGCTATGAAACCGAATGCGCAAATGCCGCACTCATGCTATGGAGCCTCACTTTGGCAGTGCTAGCGTCCCAAGGACAAGTCCTTGTCCACTTCGCTATCGGATTCCTCATCCTCGACGTTCGCGTCGTCGCCGGATGCAGCTACGCCATCCATGAAATCTTGAATCTGTCCGCTGTTGCGGGTCAGTGTAGCTACGGAAACCTCATGCTTCTTCGCGATATCAGACTTCGTTGTTGAAATGTTAAGCGATGAAGTTACTATATATTCTAACGCACTTGCATATCCGCCCTGTTTGCGGTACTTCGGATTGGCTTCTCGGGAGAAGCTGTTCCAGACCATCAGAAGGCTGAACACTTGAAACAGCTGCTGATCATCCTGCAATTCGTAATCCCGGCAGATTTGAGGAAACACAGACTCTGCAAGCTCACGATGCTCATCAGCGTTCCAGTCCATCCATCCCAGCTTGTCGTTAATCATCTGCCGCAATTGATCGACCTGTAGCTTAGGCTCTGCTGCTCTCGCACCAGGGAACTGGATGACTTTACCGTATACCGTGCGTTCATCTCTTTCAAGACAACATCTTTTGTACTTTTTCCCGCTTCCGCAGTGACATAGATCGTTTCTTCCTAGCTTTTTCATTTCCTAGCTCCTATTTGAATGATTTCTTCTATTATACATGGAAAATATGAAAATGCGCATCCCAAGCCTGTAGACCCTTAAGGCATGCCGGCCTTCCGCGTCATAACACTCTCTTACAGGGGGGGCTTCCGATAAGAAGGTGTCCAGGCAAGTTAGATAGCAAAAAAGCGCGGGTCCCCTCTATGAAAGCCGCGCCCCTTCATATTATTCTATAATATCGTCATAACGCAAGTAGGATGTAACAAATTTGTTAGAACCTATAATAGACTTATGCCATTTTTGGTAAAGATTCCATAGATTCGCGCCTTAAGGCTCATTGGCCTGGCCCAAACGTCACAGATAGCGACCGAGCATCTCCACCACCGAGTCGGCGCACATCCGGTATCCTTCCTGATTCAAGTGAAGGCGGTCATCCGACAAATAACCGCTCAGATCCTCTTTGACCCTGGCATTCAGATCATGAATCGTAATGCCCATCGGCACAAGCGCCTTCACAGCGTATAAAACGAGAAGCGCCCGTTCTCCGCCGGTGCCACGACTTCTGCAAGGCCCGCCAGCCTTTCTCTAACATAAGGCTCATATCCCTCCCGGATGGAATCGCCCAGCAACAATATCCTCTTCATATATCCGCTCTCCTTCAATCCATCTATACTCGTAACGAAACGGCCTTATCCTGATCACCTCAGGATAAGGCCGCTCGAGCAGCACTACGGCTGAACCTGTTGGTTCCTCCAGATTAATAGCCCAGTGCGGTTTTGGCTTCCTTCCACTTCGCATTCAGCTTGTCGAACGCAGCCTGCAGATCGTCTGCCACAATATATTCTTGAACATAATCGCCGGTACCGATACCGATTTGTGCCTTGTTCGCGATCTCGTTAAACTTCGGATCGGTCGCTTCACTCTCGATCAACGTCGGATTGAACGATTGGAATTCGGCGAGCTGCGATATGGAGGACTCTGCCGACTTGATAATCGGCATGAAGCCGGAATCTTCCACATAGCCGGATTCCTTCACGAAGAAATCGACCCAAGCCGTGGCAAGCTCTTTGTTCTTGCTGTCTTTGCTGACGGCGATGAAATAATCCGAACCGAGCGGTGCGTTGTACTTGCCGCTATTATCATACGGGAGCGGGAAGAAGCCGATATCCTCCGAAGCTGCTCCTGCGCCGATCACCTGCGGGATTACCCAGTTGCCCAGGAAGTACATCGCCGCTTTGCCGGAAGCCACTTCGCCCTTCGAAATCTCCCAGTTGTTCGTGTACAGGTCTTTCTCTACCCATTCATTCTGCACGAAGGTGCGTCCAATATTCGCAAGGATTCCCCAAGCATTATCCACCTGGAACGGCGCTTCCTCGGCTACCTGCTTCGAGGCGAACTGCGGATCCCCGTTCACGTACCATGCGGAGTTATCCGCCCAGTTGCCCATCGTCCATTGAGCCCCGAAGTTCATGTACAGCGGAATGATGTCCGCCGCTTTCAGCTTCTCCGCAGCCCCGTAGAGCTCATCCAGCGTGGTTGGCACTTTGTCAACGCCCGCTGCCTCGAATGCTTTCTTGTTATACACAATCCCTTGCGTATTCACGCCCGTGGAGATCCCATAGCGTTTCCCTTCGAAGAGGGTATTGTCCGCAAAATAGACGTCTTCAAACATCGCGTCCGGCAGCGGTTCAAAATACTTGCTGTACTCCGAGGTGGCAAGGCCTGTCGGAATCATCAGCACGTCGCCGGCTTCTCCCGTGGTCAGACGGACCTGAATATCCGTCGCATAGTTCGTCAATCCTTCGAATTCAATTTCGGCCTTCGGATATTTTGCTTTGAATGCTTCCACGTATTTGTCCAGCGTGCCGTCATTCACCAGGTCGGTTCGGTGCGTCAGCACCTTCAGCTTGCCGCCAAGCTCCGTTTTGCCGGATGCCTCGGTCGGCTCGCTGCCTGCGTTATTGCTCGGCGGCGTCTCAGTGCCTGCATTATTCGTTTTATTTCCTCCGCAGGCGGCCAAAATGGATGATACGGTTAAGAGCAGAAGCAGTGCCATCGTGAATCTTTTTTTCATTTCGTCTTCCCCCTGTACTATGAATGTATTACGCTTCCTGTTTTCTCATGAAGCGCTTACTGATATCGCTTACATCCCAAATAATAATCGCTAACACGCCCAAAACAAATGAAGTGTTTTTGTTTTTATTGTCATAAATTATGCTAACATATCATTTTCTTGTTAGGTTCCAGAATATCTCCTTAACTATAGCAAAATCGCACCGCGCGTCTAAAGAAGCAAGCGGTGCGATACCAACCCTATATTCTTAAGCTCAGCTACCTGGCGAACCCGGTAAGTCCAGCCGATAACAATCTAAACCCGAATTCCCGCAGCATAAAATGTCTTTACCGTCTCCTCGGCCAACTTGCCGTACATGCAATAATCATCGTTCAGGGAGGCTTCCTCCAGGCCGTACAGCTTTGCCGGCCAATCCCACAGCATGTACCCCTGCATCCAATCCCGCTTGGCGCAGGCCGCGAACATTGCTTCATAATACCGCCGCTGCTCCTCCTCCGACGGGCCGCCGGGCAGCGACCAATCGTTCGGGCGGGCCGGGGATCCCTCGCGGCTCGGGCAGCCGGCTTCCATGAAGAAGAACGGCTTGTTCCATCGGCGGACCGTGCCTTCGATCCGGTCCAGCTGCTCCTCCCACTGGTCGATCGGATAATAGCCGCTGGAGGAGATGATATCTACCGCATCCCACCAACCCACGCGCTCCTCCTGATATTTGTCGCAGTTATACGTCACCAGCCCACCGTAGACGCTTCTTACGTCCCCGATCAGGGCCCGCCACTCCGCATCCCGCTTGTCGGCCTGCACCATCTCGCAGCCCACGCACAGCATCTCGCAATGCTCTTCCTCCGCGATTTCGGCATAATGGCGAATGAATTCCCCATAGGAGCGGAACCATTCGGCCCAGCTCGGTTCACCGGGAACCTCCTCGTCGAAGAAGTTAATGTGGGCTCGCCATGTTCCGTTCGCAACGTTCACGACCGGCTTCAAGCACACCTTCAGGCCCAGGCTCTTCGCCTTGCGGATGGCCCATCGCACCTCATCATCCGTCACCGTCGGTTCCTCCCGGAACGGGATTTCCGTCGACTGCGGCGTTGCCTGCACGGCAGACAGCGCAATGGCCACCCAGTTCACGTTCATGTCCGCCATGCGTTCCATGGAGAGTTCCGCCTCGGGTCCCGTCCAGGAGCCCCGTACGCCGGTCCACCCCCAAGTCATGCCGCATACTTTTTCCGTCCACGTGTTTGTCGAATTCATATATCGAGTCTCCTCTTCTACATAGTCTAGTGTTCGTTATTTGACCGCTCCGTTCGTAACCCCCGCAAAAATATACCGCTGCATGAACAAGAACAACACGACCGTCGGAATGAAAATAATGAGAATGCCTGCCGAGATCACGTTCAGCTGCGCCGCGTTCGGACCGATGAAGGAATAGATCGCGGTAGACACCACCTTCAGGTCCTGACTCGGCATATACAGGTACGGCGTGTAAAAATCGTTGTAAATCGAGATGCTCTTCAGAATGACCAAGGTGGCCGTAGCTGGCGCAAGCAGCGGGAAGATGATGGAACGGTAGATTTTGAACAAGGACGCCCCCTCCAGCATCGCGCTCTCATCCAAATCCCGCGGGATGCTGTTCACGAATTGCAGATAGATGACGATCTGGAGCACGTCGGCTCCTAAGTACAGCAGAATCGGCGCAAACATCGTGTTGTAGGCCCCCAGGCTCTGGATGACGCTGAAGGTAGCCACTTGTGTCGTGACCATCGGGATGACCTGAGCGACCAGATACATGCCCATGATGGCTTTTTTCATCTTGAACTCAAACCGTCCGACGGCATAAGCAACCATGGTGCCAAACAGGATATTGCCGACAACCGAAATGACCAGCACGATCAGGATATTGCGAAAGCCAAGTCCCAAATCCCCGATATCGATTACCCGCTTAAAGTTCTCGAAGTTTAAAAAATTATCCGGTAGACTAAGGCCTGATTGATAATACTCCACCTGGGTCTTGAACGCCCCTACAAAAATGGAGTAAATCGGGAAAAAGACCACGAACAAAGCGACAACCAGCGTGAAATAGTTGAACATCGTAAAGCCGATCGAGCGTTCCCTTCTCATGATTGCTTCTCCTCTCTGAACAGCAGCTTCCGCTGGATGACAATGAACAGCAGCACGATAATTAGCAGCACAACCGCCATCGCCGAAGCCAGTCCAAAGTTCTGATACTTGAACGCCGTATCCACCGTCTTAATGACGAAGGTCGACGTATCGTTCGCCCCGAGCAGCATCACAAACGGAATATCGAACGCTTCGAGCGCGCCCGTCAAGGTAAGGATGAGCATCAGCTCCAGCACGCCCCGGATGCTAGGCAGTGTGATGTAACGGAACTTCTGCCAACCCGATGCCCCGTCAATCGAGGCTGCCTCATACAGGTCGCCCGGAATCGATTGGAGCGCCCCAATAAAAATAACCATGTTCAGTCCCATGTACTTCCACATCGAGATGAACGCCAGGGCAAAATTCACGATCCCCTTATCGCCCAGCCAGCTCTGCTGCAAGGATTCGAGTCCAAGCGCGCCGAGCAGCGTATTCAAAGAGCCGTACTCCATGTGATATACGTTCTTGAACATGATAACCGTGGCCACGCTGTGCAGCACGTACGGCAGGAACAAAGCAACCCGGAAGCCGTTTCTCCCCTTCAGCTTGCTTGTCAGAATGACGGCAAAATAGAGGGCAAACACGACCTGGATGAGGCCCCCGACCAGATAATACAGATTGTTCTTGAGTGAACTGAACACTTCAGGCTTCGTAAAAATTTCGACGTAGTTGTCAAAGCCGATAAAGTTCATATCCCAGCCGAGACCCGACCAGTCCGTCAAGCTGTAATACAACAGCGATAGTGCCGGATAATAAGAGAAGGTCAGTGACAAGAGCACCGGAATGGCAAGGAAACCGAACAGAATAAGATAGCGCTGCGTTTTATAACTGAAATTGAACAATTCCCTTCCTCGCTTTCTGGATGAAATGGTACCGTTTTCAATCATTATAAAAGACAGCGCCCCGAAAAATAATAGACTTTGTTTGCTTTTATTGTCCTCAGTTTAGATAACAGTCACCTAACAAAATCACGGTACTCCTTTGGAGTTTTCCCGGTCATTTTTTTGAATACTTTATTAAAATAAGCCGGGTCCGGGTAGCCCACGCGTTCGCCGACCATATACGTCTTGAGCCCGTGATCCTCCTTCAGCAGCCGCTTGGCATGCTCGATTCGCACGGCGATACAATAGTCGGTAATCGTCTCCCCCGTCTCGGTCTTGAACAGCTTGCTCAAGTAACTCGGGGTCAAATAGACCAGATCGGCGAGGTGCTGCAGCTCTATTTCCTCGGTATAATGCTGCTGAATATAGACTTTGATCGTCTCCACAGCCCGGTGCTCGCTCTTCCCTTGATCCAGAAGCCCGGCAGCCTGCTCAACAGCGTTCTTCAGCTGGCCCGCGAAGGAGCGCCAATTCTCGCTGTTCCCCGGCTCCAGGCTCCAATCCACATCCCCTGCTGGAATGCCCCTCAGCTTCATCTCTTCCGCCACATGTGACTCCAGGGCAAAACAAACCTCTCTCAGCTCGGCCCAGCCCGGCTGCAGGGAAGCCGTCTCATCCAGCCATGTCCGCAGCGCCGTCGGCAAGCGCGCATACTCGCCGGCACGCAGTGCCGGAAGCAGCAGCTTATCCAGCGAACGGACAAGACGGTAGCGCTCTTCCTTCTGAACCGGCGGTCTGCCTTCACCCCCACAGCAGCGCCTTTCGTCGCTATACCAAGCCTGCTCCAGCACGCTCGCGGCTTCCCTGTAGGCCTGCGGCAGCCATCGGCTTCCACTGAACACGCCGCTGATGCCTGCCTTCGCCGATGTGCCCGCGGGAAGCTGCTGCAGGAGCATCGCAGCCCATTCCCTTACGATATTCGCATGGCTGGACTCTGCAATGGACACCAGGATCGCCTGCCGTTCCCCTTCGCAGTCAATAATTTTCCGCTCAGCCCCCCAAGCCGATGTCCATTCAAGCAGCCTCTCTTCCACGATTTCCGGGAATGTGCGAAGCAGGATGACCGCATAATATCCGTGGAACAGCGCCTGCTGATCCAGTCGGTCGCAGACTTCCTCGAACAAATGCCCCGGCATTTTTCGCTGATCCGCGCCTAACAGGAAGCTCGCCAGATCGTCCGACTCCAGCTTGCGCTCGTTCTGCTCGCCCTTGACCAGCTCGTCGACGTTCTCCAGCATGCGAAGCAGCTCTTTCATATTGACCGGCTTGAGCAAATACTCCAGGGCTCCCTGCCGCATGGCGGTCCGGGCATATTCGAAATCGTTATAACCGCTCAGCACGGCGAATTTGGTATGGCAGGCCATCTGCTTGATATTCGCCATTAGCTGGAGCCCGTTCATCTGCGGCATTTTGATATCGGTAATGACCAGATCGGGCTGCAGCTCATGCCATTGATCCAGCAGCTCCTGACCGCTTGCGAACGTCCCCACGACGCGGTACTGCTCGCCTGCATCCTGTATGAGCTTGCCCAGCCCTAACCTGATCCGTTCCTCATCATCCACCACTGCAATGTTAAGCATTCGCAAGTCCTCCTGTTCTCGGTTCTTCTGTATGGTCCGCGGGAAATGTAATCCGAACGGAAGTGCCCTGCCCTTCCTCGCTGTCTACGGCAAGGCCGTAAGGTCTGCCGTATCGGAGCTGAAGTCTCTCATGCACATTGCGCAGCCCGACCCCCCGGCCGTCCGTACCTTGAGGCTGCGCCTGATCCAGCACGTGGCGCAGCCTGTCAAGCGCTTCTGCCGACATGCCTAACCCGTCATCCGTCACGGTAAAAACATGGTCCGTGCCGTCCATGGCATAGGTAATGGTCAGATGGAGCACGGGTTTGTTCTCGTCAAAGCCATGATTGACGGCATTCTCGATAATCGGCTGAAACAGCAGCTTCATCACCTTAATGGAATTAGCTGCCGGATCATCCGGCAATATCAGCATGAACCGCTCGCCGTAACGGTAATTGAGCAGCTCGATGTAGGCTTTGACATGCTCCCACTCGTGCTTCACCTCCACGACCTCGCTGCCGGCATGAATGCTGTAACGGAGCTGCTGGCCTAACAGCTGAACCATATCCCCCACCTCATGATCATCATGAAGGACGGCCGTCATCCGGATCGTCTCCAGCGTGTTGTAGATAAAATGCGGATTGATCTGGTGCTGTAGGCGCTCCAGTTCCGCCTCCTTCTTCCGCTTCTCGATCGTGTAAATATCATCAATAAGCTGTTTGATGCGTGCCATCATCCGGTTGAACGAAACCCCGATCAGCGCTGCCTCGTCACGCCTTCGGACCGGGAACACCACATCCAGCTTGCCGGTCTGCACCTGCTTCATCAGATGTACGATGGACCGCAGCGGTCTTGTCAGCGCATAAATCAGAATCAGGGAAATGATGAGGGCAAAGCTGGTAACGCCGACAGCCGCAGCGATCGTAATTTTGCGGGTCTTAAGCGCATCCTGCATCAGCTGACGCTCCGGCACCGTAATCAGGATCAGCCAGCCCGTCTGCTCGGATTTCCGGTAGACGACCAGCTGCTCCTCCCCGCCAACGTCAAGGCGAAAGCTCCCTTCGGTTCCGGTGGCCTGGGCAAGCGCCTTATTGTCGGTCATGCTGCGGGACAAATATTTCTTCTCGCTGTCATAGATCACGGTCCCGTTGTCATCCAGGATGAAGGTGGTGCCGTGCGTCGTCTCCTCCAGGTCGGTGACAATGTTCTCGATCACGCCGATGTTGGCATCCACCACAATTGTTCCGATGGAATGATACGATTTATCGATAATGTCGCGGACGACCGTGAACATATACTGCTTGCTGCCGGCGGACACGGCGATCTCCTGCGTGCTGACCAGCACGGGCCGGCCGCCGGCCGCCGTGGCGAGCTTGCGCCAGTTGTCATAGTACTGCTGCAGATTAGAACGGTTCCCGCCGCTTTTGACCACATAGTACGGGTTGCCGAAAAGGTCGAACAGATACACGTTACTCGTGCCTTCCTTTATGTTGTTCATGAAGTAGATGCTCCGCTCGACCTTACGCGTGATCTGGAGCTTCAGCTCGCTCTCGTTCAGGCTAGCCGATTCATTCGGCTGCCCCTCCGCCTGGTAATGCCGATTCGACAGCTCAAGCCCTGACTGAATTTCGTTGAGGTACGAGGGAATGATCGAAATTTTCATCATATCGGTCACGTAATCGTCCAGCTTGCCCATCATTTTGCTCGACAGCTGGGACACGTAGGCGACCGTATTATTCTCGATGGTGGCCGTATAGCGTTCTGCCGCAAAATACGTGATGAGTCCGATCGGCAGGATGATCAGAAACAAAAAGACCACAAACAGCTTCCGGTCCAGACGCCCGGCCGGCCGCTCCTTCCATAGACGGGCAATGCAGCCGCGCATATTCATCTCAATCGACCTTCTTGGCATAAGCCGTGGATTCGCGGAGGATGAAGTCGCCGGCAAGCAGTATTTTTTCCAGCGGACTATCCGGCTGCTCCACCCGTCTCATCAACATCTCCACCGCCCTGCGTCCGAACGCCTCCTTGTTGACATGGATGGTGCTAAGCGACGGGGTCGCAAAAGCCGCATCCTCAATGTTGTCAAAGCCGGTAACCGAGCAATCGGCAGGCACTTTGGTACCCAGCTTGCCAAGGACCGTCATAATGCAGATGGCAATGGAGTCGTTCGCGCACACAAAAGCGGTCGGCAGTTCATCCATCCGACTTATAATCATCTCCAGCGCCTCCGTCATTTCGGAACGGTTGTCCCCTTCGAAGCTGAGCAGCTCCTCGTTCTGATTCAGCGGGATCCCCTGCTCGCCGAGAACGGAGCGGTACCCTTGATAACGATCGGTGAAGCTGCGCGAAAACCGGACGTTGCCTACAAACTGAAGCTTTCGATGCCCGCACCCCGTCAAGTAATTGGTTACCCGTCTCGTGCACTCCACATTGTTCATGAACAGGGAGTCTGACGGAATCAGCGGATCTTCATGATCGATCAATACGAAGGGGATATCCAGGCTCCGGATTTCGAGGAGCAGCTGCGACGAGATGAATCCGACGCCGATGATGCCTCTCACCCCGCTCGGATTAATCAGGTTCGCAAAGCTGTCCTTGAATTGGTCGGTCACGATGACCATCCCCGTCTCCCTCAGCTCAAGCTCATTTGTGATTCCATCGATAATTCGCCCCCAATACAGCGAATCACGTGTCTGATAACGGACATTCGGAACGAGCACGATTACGGTTTCCCTTGCGGCAAGGGTGCCGCTGGCATTAGTTTCGTTTTTCTTGCCTCCGGCCTTCGGCGGCTTGTTGGCAAAATAGCCGAGTTGAGTCGCGACGTTCACGATTTTCTCCCTTGTCTCCAGACTGACGCCGGATTTACCTGAAAGCGCTTTAGAAACTGCGAACTTTGAAAGTCCGAGATGATCGGCAATTTGCTGCATCGTGACTTTTCCTGCCATAAGCTGCACACATCCTTTAGCATAATCGGTTAGTTATTATTTATTAGTTATTTGTTATCATAACATCCCATTTATTAGGCAAACAATCAAAAGTTTTTGAATTAGGCGAGGGCACAGACAAAAGCCCGTTCCAACCAGGAACGGACTTTGTAACTTAATGATTCACCTTATTTACGTTTCATTGCGATAATGAATCTCCATACATACACCTACATACACCGATACGCTAACCTATGGACACGGTTAGCTGCCCTATCGCCCTGCTGCAGCGGCTCTATCACCAATCACTTGCCTTAGCACAGGCTCAAGCCCATCCGCCATCAGCTTGAAGCCAAGGTCGGTCGGATGAACCCCATCAACGGTCGTCTCCCCGGGATCGTCACCTAACCAATCCGATCCATCCACAAATGTTAGGTTATGGTCTCCGTCCTCGGTCAGCTGCCGGATCAGATCCATCTGGAACTTTTTCCGCACCAGCCGTCCTTCGCGAAACTCCGGCATAAACGACTCGGCTCCATGAGGGATGCGGGATACCAGGATGATGGGAACCTGGGGATGGAACTTCCGGTAAGTCTCGATATACTGCGGCAAGGTCTGCCGATAAGCTTCGGTCCCCCCGCAATTCGCCTCATAATCAATCACGAGGCAGGCCGGCTCCGAGATTTGGGCGGCCAGCTCGGCAAGCTCCGGCTCTCCCTTGCCGTTCCCCGAGAAGCCCAGGTTGACAAACTCCAGATGCAGCCTGCGGCTTAAGATATTCGTGTACGACATGCCGGGCCGCGACGCGCATCCTCCTTGGGTAATGGAGGTTCCGTATACAATCACTTTTTTGGAAGAATCATAGGATTCCGGTGCCCAGACCTCCGCTTCTGGTTCAATTCCAATCCATATCTCCTCGACGCCCTGGTATAAAGGCATGTTGAGCAGGAACGAGCGTACTTTGCGGTCCTCGACATTGAAAAGGCTGCTCTCATACTCTACCTGACCTGGCTGGAAACGGGCCGTTCCTGCATGTTTCCACTCGCCCGGGCCGCCGATATAAGCATCCACTCCGCACTCCCCCGTTGGCGGCATGTGATACATGCCAGATCCTGCGGTCAGCCGCACGCGGACCGAGACGCTTCGCGAATTCGTGCGGAAGCGGATCTGACCACCTGATGTGCAGTTCGCTAATGCATCCACCTCCGGCCCTATGGGAACATCAGGTACGGTAGGCAGCCTGCGATATTTATGTTCAACGTCGAGCCAGGCAAAGCCCGACACTCGGAACGGCTCCTCCAATGGAGAATTCCATAACCGTTCGTCCGCTCCGGCGTTATCAATCTTCATGTTCAGATCCAACTGAAATGGAGACAACTTATCAGATTCAGGACTATTGTTCTGCACAATGTATCGCCTCCCTATGTAAGCTCGGATCGACTTTTCGTTTCATAGGCATGGAGTGCATTGCCTTAGAACGGCTTACCGGTCCCAGGCCGTGGCAACCTCTGCCTTCAGCTCCTTCAGCAGCTCTTCCTTGTCATCCCGGTAGAACATGTTGTAGGTATCGAACGGGATCATCCGTCCGTCGGGATGCATGATGTGGACGCAGGATTTCTTGACGGAGCGGACATCGAAGTTATGGGCATCCAGGAACTGCATGATAATGACCCGGAAGACGTTGTCATAGGTAATCTGCTCCGGTACGGCGGCCAGCGGCAGACAGCAGAGCAGGCTCTTCAGGGAGAGCGCCGAGGATTGCGGCGAATGGCCCGTTGACAGCAGCTCGAACATTTTGCTTCGGATGACCGGATCCTGCTCAAACACAATCGTGTTGCTGTCGCCCTCGAGCAGGATTTCCGGGTCGATCATCCGCGTCAACGGCAGCACTTCCCCGCCCAGCTTCAATGCGTAGCCCATCGCCAGGCAATCCGGATGGCAAGGCACCGGCAGAATGTCCGCATCCGTAAACACCTCGGACTGATCGATGATCATCCGCCGGACTTCGCTCACGGTCAGCCGATCGGTTGCCGGATCATACCCCTCCAGCCGGCCTGCGGCCTGAATCGGCTGAATAGTCACGCCGCGCACTGCTTTTTGCTGAAGTCCGTACTGAATAATGTCTCCGATCTCGCCGTCATTGAGGCCTTTCTTCAGCGTGACGACCAGCGTCGTGGATATGTTGAATTCATTCAGATGGTCAATGGCCTGCTGGCGGATGCGCCGCAGGTCGGCCCCTCTCAGCTCCTTCAGCACATGCGCCTCAAAACTGTCGAACTGCAGGTAGATTTCGAAGCCGGGCATATATTCGGCGAGCCTCCGCGCAAAATCGCGGTCCTGGGCAATGCGGATACCGTTCGTGTTCACCATAATATGCTTGATGGGGCGGCTCTTGCACATGTCCAGGATGTCAAAAAAATCCGGATGCGTCGTCGGCTCGCCGCCGCTGATCTGCACGATGTCGGGCTCCCCCTCGTTCTCGACGATCCGGTCGAGCATGAATTCGATCTGTGCAAGCGACCTGTAGGAAGTGCGATGCGGCGACGATTCCGCGAAGCAGATCGGACACTGCAGGTTGCAGTGATCCGTGATCTCCAGTAGCGTGAGGCAGCTGTGCTGCTCATGGTCCGGACAGAGTCCGCAGTCGTAAGGACAGCCGTAACGGATCGGCGTATTCCAGACGAGCGGCATTTCGGACGGCTTGATGAACTTTCGCGTCTGATGGTAATAATCGGCCTCGGTTGCGATCAGCACTTTTTCCGGACCGTGAACGAGGCATCTTTTGAGCATGTAGATCATGCCGTTCTCCTCGATGATCTTGGCTTCCACTTTGCGGTAACAGGTCGTGCATATGCTGTTGGTCAGTTCATGATACAGATAAGGCCGGTTTTTTGGCATAATCAAGACTCCTTTGGTCAGCTTGGAAGTTGGGAACCCGGCATCGATCGGCGAAGCCGGTTTCTGCCGCCGATCAGCCACGCATAATAGATGAGGCCCGCGATGCAGGCTAATTGGATATTGTTCAGTCCCAGGTAAGGATGCGGCGTCGGCTTGATCCAGTCGATCACCAGGCGGAACAGCAGATACCCGGCCATGAACCATTGAAACATCCGCCCGGACACGTAGCCCTCGCGAGCGGATCTGCCGCGGCTTTGGCGGTACAGCGGAAGCAGCAGCAAGGCAAGCACGATCAGGAACAGGATCTCATACAGCTGAGTCGGGTGGCGATAAACCCCGTCGCCAAAATCCACACCCGTGAACCAGGTCGTCGGCGTACCATAGGTATGGTCATCCAGACCGGTCAGAAAACAGCCGATCCGTCCGAGTCCCAGGCCCAGCATCAGCGGATAAACAAAATCATCGCCCGTGGAATGCTTCCATCCCACCAAGCGCTTCGTCAGCTCAACGCCGATCAACCCGCCCAGAAGACCGCCTACAATCGTCTTGCCTCCCCACAGCAGATGGAATTGGCGCAGCTGTTCCCAGGTGGCGGCCGGATCCTCCAGCCAGAATAGCAGCTTGGAGCCAATGGCCGCGCCGGCAATGATTCCAGCCAGAATCTGCAGGCTCATCAGCTTCGTCATGCCGCTCGGCCTGCGGGTCCATAAATACACGCGGAAGCCGATAAAGTAGGCCAGCGATTCAAACAGCACGTGCGGATGAATCCGCCAGGAACCCAGGTACACATAAACAGGAAACTCCATCTGTCCACTCCTTGATATCAAAACTTGAATTGGAAAAGCAATCTAACCGGAAATAGGCACGCGTTATTTTAATAAGAAAATAAGATTGCGCCGCAAATCGTCAGCAGCAGCAGCGCAAGGCCGCCCAAAATGGCCAGTATGGAGATGATCACGGTCACCCATACGTTCCTTTGCCGTCCCGGCATACCGGGAGCGGGGTTCATCTCACCGCACCGGTAGCGGCAGCGGCCTGTCTCCGAATTATGGCATTCCTGACACACTGGCTTCCCGCAGCGAGTGCACTGAGCGACGGCCTCCCTCTCGGGATGGTTCATGCAGCGGTAGAATTCCATCCAATCACCTCACTTGGCATTTAATCCCTATATCCCCTATTGTAAACGTTGCCGGAGAATTAGACTACCACCTACATTTACGACGCTTGTCCCGTGATTATGAGTAACATTAGAGGCGCCATACCCAGCAGCAAAGATGGCCCCGGCGCTTTAACAACAAAAAAAAGGCAAGCCATCTGCCTTATGAAAGCCAGCGCTTGCCTATCCATTCCCGTCTTCTATCCGTCAGCTCGTGGGTGCATCCTGCCAAACATTAAACTTGTTGCCGTCCACATCCTTGAATTTGAACTGCAATCCGCAGGAACCGTGATCAACCAGCGGCTCGACCTCTGCTCCGTTCTCCCGCAGCCGTTTGTGCAACTCGGTAATGTTCTCGACCTCGAAGGTTAACGAAAACATCTCATAGTTCTCCCCATCCCATTGGTTGGTTACAAAGTTGGCTGTTCGGTTATCGAGTGTTTCCAGCAGGAATAGCCACTGTCCGTCCCCTAGGATCAGGATAGCGCCCGTGTCGTCGCATTTTCTCACAGTAAGGCCAAATAGCTCAGAGTACCATTTTACCGCCAGCGGAAGATTCCTTACCGGGAGATAATTGCAATGAACCTTCTTTAGCAAAGGCTTGTTCACGGATTGGAGCTTGGGCACTTCGTTTAATTGGTTGTCTGTCGTCATCCTATTCACCTCTTGTTTAATGTGGTTTCAATATATAGACGATGGAGCCGGATCAATTCCGTCACGAAGTCTATATTTTTTATCCATGTTTTTCAATCGCAAGATACTTATTGCCATCGGGATCGTAAAATGCCAGCCATTTGCCGAATACATTATCCTCCCGGATCGGCTCGCTTCTAACCCCCTGTTGATGCAGCCGGTGCCCTAACTGCCCAACGCTCGCTACTTCGAACGTGAGTACTGGCATGCTGGACGGTGAGTGATGCTGACATTCGAGCAAATACAATTCCTGTCCGGATTCCAGTACCGGATTTCCGTGCCTGCTGGTTGCCAGATGAAAATGCAGAATAAACCATGCGGTCGCCTGCCTCTTATCCGTGACTGGAATATAGAAATGACCGGCTCGCTTAAGGACTTGCTCCGAGACCTGCTGCTCGAAATCCCTTCCCAGACGATGGGTATGGAAATAATGCTCGAAATCACGGGCAAGATGCTGTTTCAAAACTTCTCTGGCACGTCGTATACGGCTTTCAACCGCAGATACCGACATATTAAGGAACTGTCCGATCTCTTTCATGGACCACTCGCTTAAGTAATGCAGGACGACAACGGTTTTACTCTTCTCCTCCAATTCCTGCAAGGCTCCCCAGACGGAGTCATGGATCACATATTGTTCCAGCCATGGGGTGATATTGTCCGATGATAAAGCCGTTTCATGAAGCGGGAGCGTTCGCCTGCTTCTTTTGGCAAAATCGAGACTGGTCCGGTGCGCAATCGCATATAACCAGCTGCCAAGCTTGGCAGGATCGTTCAGCGTATGCAGGTTACGGTAACTCTTCAAAAACGCCTCCTGCACGGCATCCTGCGCCTCGTGGAAGTCCCCCAGTACACTGTACGCAACGGATAACAGGGCATTGGAATACTGATGGACAATCATCCGGTAAGCTTCAAAATCCCCCGCTTTAGCATCCTCTATCCGTTGCTCCGATAGCGGCGAATCCTCTTTCATGAGGATAGATCCTCCCACCGTGCCCACATCTCTTGCGGATTGAGCTCATATACCCCATTATCCCTGAACATGAAATGATGCATGATGAACTCCCGGCGAAGAGTCGCAAAGTCCTCATGGTAACCCTGAATAAACTCGTTGATTTCCTTCTCGGTGTACTTACGTCCCTTCTCAAGTCGGGATACCATATGCGTAAGCACGATGAGTTTCTTCTTCAGCTGGGCAGGGATGCTCTTCAGCTTTCCATCGGAAGTGAAAAAATTCTTCACGACAGCGTCCCTCGTCCGCTGATCGTCTTCCTCCAAGCGCTCCGGAACGCCTGCGGGCCTTACTCTCTGATAGATCAAATTCTCCGTCGCTCTCGCGCTATTTGCGATAAAATAATCATTTAGCGAAAAATAGATCGTGTTCTTATCCCTGCGCTCTTTAATCAGGCTCGCTTCCCGCAGCTTTGCTGCATGGTGCGTAATCGTTGCCGGGGTGACGCCGATCTTCTCGGCCAGCACCTGTCCGTTCAATTCGCCTTCGGCTAACAGGATCAGCATTTTGATTCGCGTCGGGTCTGCAAGCGCCTTATGATAACTAACCACCTTATCCAATTGCATGGATATGTTCACTCCCTACACAATTTGACGAACATCTAATTTATGTTTCATTAAATCAGATATTATCCCATCCGAAATTCAAAGTAAACCTTCAGTAACGCCTGAACTTCACAGAACGTGAAGCAGCCCGCTCCATTGTTATAAAGGAGCGGGCTGCTGCATGACTATCGTTTCTCAAGTTTCGTATTCACATGCAGTTAACCGACGAACCGCGTCTTACACGACAGCAGCGTCGACTCTGGACTGATCGGCATTCTGGCATCTCTTGCATACCTTCAGCGCCGTGCCGTCCGACTTGTTGGCGACGTAAAGGAGCTTGATGCGAGAAGTGCTGCATACCGGGCATGTGCCGCGGCCACGTGATGGCATACTCCAGAGTGCGCGGCCCCGTTTTGTTTTGGCCATGTTTCGTATCCCCTTTATTTCATAATCTCTCTAATGTTGTTGCGAACCCATGCACACAGCTGGTCTACATTGCGTTTATCCTTTGTTATGAGAATTGTAATCTCCTCAAGGCGAGCAAGCTGGATATCTGTGCAACTCCATTATAGGGGACGACCTGTCGTCAAATATAGGGAATAAACGCTTATGAATTCTTTTTTACATAAGCGTTTCAAGCCTTCATGAGGTCCATATTCGTTGTATGCCGGGTGCATCTTGCAGAAAGCTAAGATGGTATACATCAGGATTGGACAAGCCCTCCCACTCCCTGAATCCAATTCGGTTGTCGTAATGCTTCAGCAGAAGCGAGATCAGATTGCCATGCGACACGATGACAGCATTCTGGCTGGAGTTCTGCTGGATCTCCTCCACTACACGAACGGCGCGGTGCATGGCTGTACGACTTGATTCCCCGCCTTCATAACACAACTCCAAATCATCATAAGTTCGGCGAAGCATCTCCCGCCAAGCAGGCTCATTGCGACCCGATAGAATTCTCTCCGTTAATCTCTCATCCATCACGACTTCCACGCCAATGAGATCCGCCAACGGTTTTATTGTATCGCTGGCTCTACGGTAAGGGCTCGAAACAATATGATCAATCCCTTTATCCGAGAGAAACTCCGCAAGTTCAAGCGCTTGCTGAATGCCCTGCCCGGTTAACGGAGCGTCGGCAGCTTGTCCCTCTGCTTTGCAATGCCGCACAATAAATACGTTTTTCATGGAACCAGTGCCTCCTCTACAATCCAATATTAACCTTGAGTCCTTGATAGCTTCCGGACTCGGGAAATCCGTGCTGAACGATCGTCATGAACTTCTCGGTGAACCCGTAGCTTGTTAGATCTGCGATTGGGACCAAGACCACATCACCTATGGGATTGGAGTCGAACTCGTTCGATGGGAGTCGGATCTCACCCTCTAAGCGTTCCAGCAAAAAAGTAATATGTAACAGGGATGGCGATGAATCTGGTTTATCACATAGATACAGGAGTTTCTTCACTTTGGTGGTCAGCCCGGTTTCCTCTACCATTTCCCGAACCATGGCTTCTTCCAGGGTTTCCCCCTGCTCTACCCTTCCTCCTGGAAGCGACCAGCCACGTTCTGACGAAACGCTCTGTTTGACCAGTAAAATATGTTCGTCTTCAATCAGGATTCCGGTCACTCTAACCTGCAACAGGTTGCTCATTAACACACCTCCAACTCGTTGGATTCTTCTTATTTTATTACTTTACACGATACGGACCGTTGTTGATAAGGGGGTACGATGTTTCCGCTGATGAACCAACTTCCATTCACACAGATATTCCAATTGTTCTCTGAATGCAACTAAGCAACTTTAGTTGTTTTTAACCTGTTGACTCTCACCTTACAGGAGACCGCAAAATAGGTTCCAGCATTAATTCTGTAAGGAGGAATATCCACCATGCCAAGCTCCATCCGTTTACTACGCAACGGATTCGTCCGAGCGACGTGGTGATATAACCGAGGTATAAATGCATCCTTGCCGATAAATAAAAACCGAGTGAAAACGGGGTTATTCCCGTTGCACTCGGTTATCTGCTTTTCGGCAATATAGCTCTACCCAGATCCTAAAGCTTGCTCAATATCTGCTCTATGACCTGCTTATCCAACATCACATTATGACCCGATATACACGTGTCAAAATCCATTTCTTTATATTTCAAAAGCGTTTGTATATAAAGATCTTGTTCAACATAAATGCTTGGAATAATTTCATCCATGGAGTCACCTACATTATCGCCTACATGGATCACCTGCTCTAACTCGTCCAACACACTTATGGAATCCACGGTATGGCCAGGAGTATAAATGAGCCGTATGTTGTCTTCCGGAAAATATAATTCGTTATCAAATGTCAGATTGGGAAGAACCAATTCTGCCTCGCCCTCAACAAACCTCATGTTTTTCTGGATCATGCCTTCCCAGCCCGACTCCATCATTTCCCTGCATAGCTTGTGAGATATGATGATACAGTCTCGGAACGAGCCATTTCCCCAGATATGGTCCCAATGATGGTGCGTATTGATTACAATGGTTGGCTTGCTGTCATGCTTTATGTATTCTTTGACAGGCTCGATGTTCCGTGAGCCCAGACCCGTATCGATAATGTAATTATTCCGGTCTCCCATAATCAGTTGAACATTTAAATCCCATCCAGTAGGGATATGGTTGGTAAACAAGAAACTTCTATTCTTTATCTTTTGAATTTGCAATTCTACACCCGCCAACTGTAATTTTTTTGATTATGAATCGTACCCAATTATACATCGCTTCGAGTACGGGAACCAGCGTGTCGCAGATTCGCTATAAAGCGTATTCCACTTTGGGAGGAATAGCCCGGTTCATATCGGCACGATATTTTATATCTTAAATCATAGCCTAGGTATTATTCCGGGAGGAACGTTCCGTTATAATGAACCATAAGGAAATCATCCCCTATTATCCAAAATAACGGATTGAGGTGAGTCATGTGACAGGAAAAACCCTTGTTCATCCTGATGGTCGAACCGTAACCTTACTCGACAGCGGCACCGACGACCAAGGGGACTATCTCTTGGTACAACATACGATTGTTAAGCAAGGCCCGATGAACGGCCCGCATTGGCATCCGGTTCTGCAAGAAACATTTACTGTACAAGAGGGGGTTATGCGATTTGTGATTGACGGAAAAGAGACGATCGTGGAGCAAGGGGGGCAGGCCCGCATCCTTCCGACTCAGATTCACCAATTCTGGAATGTTAGCACAGACCGACTGGTTGCCCTGCATGAGATTCGCCCTCCGGGACAACATTGGAACATGTTTGAGCTTATTCACAAATTGGAATGTGAAGGCAAACTTAACAACAAGGGGATTCCGTCGAACCCTTTATGGCTTGGTGCCGCTTGGAGAGTTATGGATGGGTACCTCGCGGGACCGCCCCGGATTGTGCAGACGGCTGTGTTAGGTGGATTAGCACGGCTAGCTGATCTTCTGAAATATCGAGTGTAAGGATCATTCCAAGCAGGAGGTGCCTATGAGCTATAACGGATCCGATTTTTATGACAACGATACGAATTTCGAGAACTACATGCAGCGACGGCAAGGGCAGGAGAACGCCAACGATACATTGGAAAAGCCCGTCATCTGGCAGCTGCTGGGAGATGTCTCAGAGCAGCTTGTATTAGACCTGGGTTGCGGCGATGCTGGCTTTGGCGTGGAATTGTTGGAAAAAGGATGTGCATCATATGTAGGAATCGAGGGTTCCCGTAATATGGTGGAAGCTGCTTCGAACAATCTCGCCGGCTGCAACGGAACCGTTGTACACACGAGGCTCGAGGACTTTACATATCCCCGCGATTCCTATGATCTGGTGCTCTCCAGGCTCGCCATTCATTATCTGCAGGATATCGAGCGCGTCTTTCAATACATTTATCAGAGCTTGAAGCCAAGCGGCAGGTTTGTCTTCTCCGTCGAGCATCCCGTTATTACCTCCACGCTTCAGCCGTCCGGTACCAGAACGAATTGGGTGGTGGACAACTACTTCATCGAAGGCTACCGGGAGCAGCAATGGCTCGGCGGTACCGTTCACAAGTACCATCGAACCGTCGAGGATTATTTCAGGGCGATGCAGGAAGCCGGCTTTATCGTGGAGCAGCTTAGGGAATCCCGTCCCGTGCGAGAACATTTCATACACGAGGAAACCTATGAGCGCAGGCGCAGAATTCCACTGTTCCTGTTTCTGGCGGGGAGAAAGAGCTCGTAATTCCCATTCCATTCCGAAAAAAAGCACCCTTCCACATCACAAGTGGAACAGGGTGCTTTTTAAGTTTAGGATGATTGACAGGGATGCCGGGAACGCCTACGCGTCTTTTCCTCTTACTGGGGTCTGCCGGTCTTGCTTCCCTTATTGAATCCACCGGACTTGCGCTTACGGGCTTGACCGTCCTTAGGGTTATGAACCGCTTCCGCTTTGAACTTACGTGCCATCTCTGAATACGGATTAAGAACAGCTTCCGCCTTCGGGTTACGTGCCGAATTCGTGCTCGAATGGCGAGCCGCGTCTGATTTCGGTTTACGAGCCGTGTCGGTCTTTGGCTTACGGGTGGCATCGGCCTTCGGTTTAGCAGTTGGTCTAACTGCTGCTGATTTGGCTTTGCCGGGTTTGGCCGAGCCCGATTTCGGCGATCGGTCTACCTTGGCGGCTCTTAATGATCCTGACATCGGGAAGGCATGGTCCTTCACTTCGGGAATGGACTTGCCGATTAACTTCTCGATATCCCGGAGAAAAGGCACCTCGTCCACTTCGCAGAACGATATCGCCGTTCCGCTCAGTCCCGCACGTCCCGTCCGGCCAATCCGGTGAACATACGTTTCCGGAATGTTCGGAAGGTTAAAGTTAATGACATGCGACAGCTCGTCGATATCGATGCCTCGCGCCGCAATATCCGTAGCCACCAGAACCCGGGTTTCCCCGCTTTTGAAATTTTTGAGTGCCGTCTGGCGGCTGACCTGCGATTTATTCCCGTGAATGGCTTGTGCCGAGATGTTCACCTTCGTCAGATCGCGAACAACCCGGTCAGCCCCGCGCTTTGTACGTGTGAAGACCAGGGCCGACACGATGGATGGGTCCTTCATCAGCTCATTCAACTGTTTCTGCTTATTTCCTGTTTCCAGCAGGTACACCGATTGCTTGATCCGTTCGGCCGTTGATGAAACCGGCGTAATCTCTACTTTTACAGGGTTTTGCAATAAGGTTTTGACAAGCTGGGTAATCTCCGCAGGCATGGTAGCCGAGAAGAACAGCGTTTGTCTTTTGCTCGGCATTTTGGCAATAATTCGTTTTACGTCATGAATAAAGCCCATATCAAGCATCCGGTCAGCCTCATCCAGCACCAGAATCTCCACATGCTGCAGATCGACACGCTTCTGATTCATAAGATCCAGAAGTCTGCCTGGCGTAGCAATGAGGATGTCCGCTCCTTGCTGAAGCGCCCGCTCCTGTGTTTTTTGCGAAACGCCGCCAACAATGGCCGTCGACCGCAGCTTTGTGAACTGACTGTAGGCTTTCACGTTATCCGAAATTTGCAGGGCAAGCTCCCGGGTCGGCGACAACACCAACGCGCGAATACGGCGCGCCATCCCTGGTTTAGGGGGCTGTTCGTTCAACAGCTGAATCATCGGTACCGAAAAAGCGGCGGTCTTCCCTGTTCCGGTCTGCGCGCAGCCCAGCAAATCTCTGCCGGCCAACACAGCCGGGATCGCCTGAGCCTGAATAGGCGTTGGCGTCTTGTAATTCTCCTTCGCTAAAGCCTTGAGAATCACGGGGGATATATTTAAATCTTGAAATGTCATGGGGTCTCCTTTAAGGTGAATACCTATATTGTCTCATCACGTAACATGGGGCATCTCATATAGAGTCTCCACAAGCCGTTCCTTTACGTCATAACATATAACGATACCATACATTAGCACAAAAAAAGAAGCGGAATTTTTCTCCGCCTCTCGTTTCGGCTATTATCTACCGCAAAATTTCATTCAACCCCCCTTTCTTTGGATCATTGATTTTACTTATTCAAGAAGAAAATTAGGAATATGATAAATATTGCTATTAGCGTAGTTAAGCATCCTGTTTGATGACCAATCATTGTTTTTCCAATGGATTGTGAAAAATTTAAAATTGCATTTTTTTCATACTCTTTCCTTAGTTTGTTCTCAAGTTCTTCTCGTTCATGATCACGGTTGTTATTCATTTATACTGCCTCCCCGAATTCCTGTTTTTAAGTAATTCAAAGAGTAACTCCAGCTTGAAAAATCATGTTTATCCAATTATAAGGCTGAATATGCGAAAAACCCATAATAAACTAAATCATTACACAAAAAACGATCCAATTATATTATGGATCGTTTTTTATGACGGCACTGTTCCTATTTTCTAAATGTACACTACGTCTTTATATCCAGTTCCAGTTATGCCCCAAACCGCTGCCGATACCCGCATTTTCTGCATAACTCCTCAACAGCTTCCCGGCGCGAAAATCCATCCACAAGATTGTTCGCCCGCTCCCCGTCAACGATCTCCGAGAAGGACTTCTGATGGATATTGCCCAAGTTGATGACCCCTTCCCCATCCAGACAGCACGGCACGACCGTCCCGTCTACCAGAATGGCCGCCTGGCTGCGAAGCGCATGGCAGAAGCCTTTGCCTTCATCCTCCGGGGCTGTCAGACTTGGCCACTGAAACTCATAATCCTGATTCAGATAGACATGGTCGGCGACCTTCACGCCGCCGCCGGGTTCAACCTTTTCCTCGATTCGGTAGTCCAGGTTGAATTCCTGCTCCAAAATTTCGAGTGTCTGGCGATTGCGGCTCTTCTCTAGGTTCGTTTGGTTGTCCTGGGTCAGATTCCACAAACGGAACGAGAAGATGACTTTATGCTCCTCGGCAGCACGAACAAAGGATAGAATCTCCCGCAAATATCCCTCACGGTCCGTGGACCCGACATGGCCGTCAAAGCTGTGGAGCGAGAAGTTCATCTGTCTTAAGGCCGGCTTGCCCAGCAGCTTATGCCGGTTCTTCGCGATCAACGTGCCGTTGGTCGTAATGTTGACCTTGAACCCTTTTTCATGGCTGATATCCAGCAGCTCATCGATCTTCGGATGGAGCAGCGGCTCCCCCTTCACATGCAGATAAATGTAACTCGTATGCGGCTTGATCTCATCCAATCTTCTCGCAAAGTCTTCCACTTTAATGAAGTTGGCCTTGCGCTCCGTCGGCGGGCAGAACGTGCAGGCCAGATTACAAATACTCGTAATTTCTATGTAAACTTTCTTAAACGTCTTCAAGATGTTATCCCCAATCTCATGTCTATGATCGCATGATTCGCTAGCTGAGTCGCTTGCCAATCCTTCATATCGTACCATAGGCGGGCTTATACAGCTACAACTACAGATGCTATCTGAGCCATTCTGTATGAAGACAATTTAGATTAATCGCCTTCTCCTTTAGTTTTATCAACATTAGCAAGTAGTGATACAAGCCACAAAAAAGCACCGTCCTAATGACAGTGCTCTTTTTAAAATGAGGTTTCTTATTTATCAAAATCATACTCGGCAAGTTCTTCAGGCGTTATAAATTTTACCGTGATGGAACTACCTGGGGGAGCTCGTGTGGATCGTCTATAGGACGAACTGTTGGAGGAGCTACATCTTGGTCTCCTTCACTCTCAACGACCGCCTCCGAAGGAGCAGCTTCTTGAAGAGGAGCTACAACATTGCTTCCTTCATGCTCTACAACAGGTACAAGACGAACTTCTTGTGGAGGAGCTACAACATTGCTTCCTTCATGCTCTACAACAGGTGCAGGACGAGCTTCTTGTGGAGGAGCTACAACATTGCTTCCTTCATGCTCTACAACAGGTACAGGACGAGCTTCTTGTGGAGGAGCTACAACATTGCTTCCTTTATGCTCTACAACAGGTGCAGGACGAGCTTCCTCCAGCTGAGTTTCAACATCGTTTCCTTCACTCTCAACGACGGTTTCAGGAGGTACCGGCCTAGGGGCAGCTTCTTGTGGTTGAGCTTCAGCATGACTTTCCTCATTTCCAATGACTCTGGGCGTATGGTTAGAAGCCCATGCCGCTGCGGATGTGCTAATTGCAGCAACCAAAAACACCGCTGTTATCGTGAGATACATCGTTTTCTTTTTTTGTTTCTTTACATTCAGCATCATCATTAATCTCCTCTTTAATTGTTTGCCGTCACCGGATAAGGAGGCACAGAATTGCACGGGTAAATTCCTTGATCCTGCCATGACGCTTAAGATCGTCTCCCCATAGCGTTTTCGCTCGGCATAGGACATCTCTTTTACGACCTCTTCATCACAAGACAGCTCGCTCCATATATGAATGTCCTTGCGAAGAATGTGAACCAAAGGGTTAAACCAATGCAAGGCGCTTGCTCCGAGCGTGAACGCTTTGACCCATAAATCTTTCCGTTTCAGATGGATCAACTCATGTCGGATCACCATGTCCACGTTAACGGTATTCTCTATAGGGAGATAAATGGTTGGTTTCCATAGGCCGACAAGAACAGGACTCCGAATGATGGAGCTGTAGGCAAGCCTGACACTGCTTTTCACACCAAGGGCTTCCTTAATGAAGGAGAGCTGTTTGGCTGCTTCGCTGCTTGTCGGAACGTTGGTACGTGTATGTTCTAGTTTCTTTAAAAATCTGCGATAACAATACATCTGCCATGCAGCAAAAGCTATAGCGCCGACTGCCCATAGGACAATCAGGGGAAGTGCTATGTTTGCTGATATGGTCTGATCTCGGATGAGCGGCTCCGGATGAATCCCTGAATATGGACCGGGCAGCGCATGCTGCACAGTTGAAGGCAGCTCGTTCACGATGGGAACGGTTGCTGTTGCATTGAATGTAAAAAGCGGCAAGATCCACTGAATACCAAGGACTACGGGTAAAAGATAAAAGCCTATTGCCATTTTGTTCATTCCATAACGCCACTTTGTAGGAAAGGCATGGACGGATACGATCCGCAGGACAAGCATGCTGGCTACGACGGCACTTCCAGCAGCGGTAAGGGTAAACAGCGTTTCAAGAATCGTATTCATAAGCCCCCCTACTTTTGCGAAAACCATTGCTTCAGCTCTGCAATATCTTCATCTGAAAGCTTTTCGCCGTCATACAAAGCTGAAATTAGATTTTTAACCGAGCCTTGATATAATCCGTCCAGAACATGCTGCGTTTCCATAAGCTTATAATCTTCAGGCGAAATGCGAGGCGTATATTTATTGGTCCGCCCATCCCTTGTAGCCGTGAGCGCCCCTTTGTCCACCAAACGCGATAAGAAGGTGGAGATGGTCTGTGCCTTCCATTCCCTACCTCTCTCGGCAAACAGAGCGAGCAATTCGGTGGATGTGACAGGCGGCGTACACTCCCAAATCACCTCCATTAGCTCCATTTCGGTATCCGATAATTTTTGAACTTGGTTCACGGTGAACACCTCTTTACGTCGTTATGCGTCCATAACGAACTTAATCACTACACGATGTAGTGATTATAACCTACTACATCACGTAGTGATATGTCAAGCGAAGGAAGTTGAAATTTACTACTACATTGAACTTATACGTAAAATTAAAGAACCGCGCGAGAGCGCGGTTCTTATCTACATAACAGCTCAAATTATTGAGGGCACCTATATTCCTTGGGTCCTCTTATTTGTACTCGTACAGATGGTAGTGTTAACGCCGTTTATTTTGAATCGTTGTCGTCATTGTCTACAGCGTCGCCAGCTTTGTTTCCCAATGCTGCGCCTGCGATACCGCCGGCAATCGTGCCGATTGGACCCAGAACGGAACCTACAGCAGCACCCACCGCGCCGCCGCCAGCTGTTCCTAAAGCTTCTCCAGCCTCAATATCCATGTTGGTCGTGTCGCGGTCAGAATCAACCTTTTGATTACGATCGTTTTTATTAGCCATCCATCTCACTCCCTCGACATTGTGATAGGAACAGCTCCATCTTGCCAGACGTTGTTCCAAACCATATCTTGCCCTAACGAGTCTGAAAGAATTCTTTAAAAGTATATCGGCCCAGATCTCTTCTACTCCAAATTAGGTTGCGTATTTTAGACGATGTTTGCGGATTATGGGATTATGTAAACGGTACCAAGCTTGCTACAATGAACATGCAATTACGAAATGAACTTTGTTCAAGGGGGATTATACATGAAAAAGCTGTCGATTTTACTGTTAACCTGCGTGTTGATTATGGGGGCGCTAAGCGGTTGCGGAAGCAGCGAGTCCGACTCGGCTTCGTCTAATAAACTCGTCATCTACAGTCCGAATAGCGAAGAGATCATCAAGACCATCATCCCGATGTTCGAGAAGCAGACCGGGATTACGGTTGAGCTTGTAACGGCTGGTACCGGCGAAATTATTAAGCGCTTACAGTCCGAGAAGCAAAACCCTTACGCTGACGTGATGTTCGGCGGTTCTATGGCCGGTTTCCGTGAAAATGAAGCTTTATACGAGCCTTACGTATCACCTGAAGACAAGAACTTAATGGAAGGTCACCGCAATACGTCGGGCTTCGCTACTCCTTATATCTCGGATGGCAGCGTGCTGCTCGTGAACAAAAATCTGATCGGCGACATCAAAATCGAAGGTTATGCGGATTTGTTGAACCCGCAGCTCAAAGGGAAGATTGCCTCCGCTGATCCGGCAAGCTCAAGCTCCGCTTTCGCCCAGTTAACCAATATGCTGAAAGCGATGGGCGGCGATTATGAGAATGAACAAGGCTGGAACTACGTCGGTCAGCTGATCGAGAACCTGGACGGCAAAATCGCGAGCGGTTCCGGTGCTGTTCACAAAAGCGTGGCAGACGGTGAATATGTGGTCGGCCTTACCTATGAAGACCCTTCCAGCACCTATGTAAAGAACGGAGCTCCGGTAGAAATCGTATATCCAAAAGAAGGCGCGGTATTCCTGGATGCGGGATCTGCCATTATCAAAGATGCACCGCATATGGACAACGCCAAGAAATTCATCGACTTCATTCTGTCTCAAGAAGCTCAGGATGCATTCGGGACGCAATTAACGAATCGTCCGCTCCGCCAGGATACGAAGCTTGGCGACCACATGAAGCCTTATGAAGAAATTCACATGATTGATGAAGACACAGACTATGTCAGCGAGCATAAATCCGAGATCGTAGAGCGTTATGTCGATTTGTTCACTAGCGTTAAATAAACTATAGAATCAGGTGACAACCATGAGCGTAACCATAACCATTCAAGACTTAATCAAAAAATACGGCGACACAACCGTCATTCCCGAGCTGTCCCTGGAGATTAAAAAGGGTGAATTCTTCACCCTTCTCGGGCCTTCCGGGTGCGGCAAGACGACACTGCTGCGCATGATCGCCGGCTTCAACAGCATTGAAGGCGGAACCATTCATTTTAACGAGCGCGTCATTAACCAGGTGGAACCGGGCAAGCGGAATATCGGGATGGTCTTTCAGAGCTATGCGATCTTCCCTCACTTAACCGTCAAAGGAAACATCGCGTTCGGACTGGAGAATCGAAAATTATCCAAAGCGGAGATTAACGCCAAGGTGGATGAGATCTTAAAGGTCGTTCAGATTGAGCCCTATAAAGATCGTATGCCGAAGAATCTGTCCGGCGGCCAGCAGCAGCGCGTTGCGCTAGCCAGAGCGATCGTCATCCGCCCGGATGTCCTGCTGATGGATGAGCCTCTATCCAACCTGGATGCCAAGCTTCGGGTCGACATGCGTAATGCCATTAAAGACATTCAACGAGAAGTCGGGATTACCACCGTCTACGTTACGCACGATCAGGAGGAAGCCATGGCGGTATCCGACCGCATCGCGGTCATGAAATCCGGCGTGATTCAGCATCTCGGAACGCCACAGGAGATTTACCAGCGTCCTGCAAACGTATTCGTAGCAACCTTTATCGGCCGTACCAACATTCTTGGCGGTACTTTAACCAAATTGGCAGACAGCCATGTCCTGCACTTCGGCTCCGGCTATATGGAAGAGCTGTCTAACATCGAGGTTCCGAAATCCGATGCCAAGGCTGATACACTTAACGTTCAAATCTCGGTTCGGCCGGAAGAGTTCATTCTAACCGAGGACCAAACCGGCATGAAAGCAACGATTGTGCACAGCGTATTTCTGGGGCAGAACACCCATTATTTTGTGGACTTGTCGTCCGGTCAACGCATGGAGATCACGCAGGAATCGAAAACGTCACAGATCCTCGAGCCTGGCCAAGTCATCTATCTCAAAGTGAAAAAAGAGAAGATCAATGTCTATGATGCGGCAGGCGAACTGAACTATACTAGGGGCGCTCGGCTATGAGAGAGACGCGCAAACGATTTGACGTCTGGACCAACATTTCGTTACTGATCTTTGTGTTCTACATTCTTTTTCTCGCTCTGCCTTTGTTTACGATGCTGTTCAAGAGTGTGTACAACGGTACGACAGGCGATTTTTCCCTCGCCTATTTCACGAAGTTTTTCAGTAAGCCCTATTATTTAAACGCGCTGTTCAACAGCGTGAAAGTTACCGTCAGCGTTACCTTGCTTGCCGCCATTATCGCAACGCCGCTGGCCTACATCATGGCAACGGTGAAGATTAAAGGCAGTTCGGCCATTCGGGTCATGATTCTGATCTCCTCGATGTCGGCTCCTTTCATTGGCGCTTACTCCTGGATCCTGCTGCTGGGCAGAAGCGGCGTCATTACGAAATTCGTTAGCAGCACATTCGGCATTACGATGCCGGATATCTACGGATTTACGGGGATCTTGGTGGTCTTAACCTTGCAGATGGTTCCTCTGATCTTCATGTATGTGTCCGGCGCACTGAAGAATATGGATCAATCGTTGATGGAAGCAGCCGAGAGCATGGGTTATACAGGCTTAGGCAAAATGCGCAAAGTGCTCCTTCCGCTCATTACGCCAACCCTGCTGGCAGGCGGCCTGCTCGTCTTCATGCGTGCGCTTGCCGATTTTGGTACGCCGATGCTGATCGGTGAGGGATACAAGACCGTGCCTGTACTGATCTTTAACGAGTTCATCAGTGAGGTCGGGGGCGACGACGGCTTTGCGGCAGCGATCAGTGTCATCGTCGTTCTGTTCGCCACCACGATATTTCTACTGCAAAAATTCGTAGCCAATCGCAAATCCTTTACGATGAGTGCACTGCATCCGATCGAAGCCAAGAAGAAGAAGGGGATCGGCAACATTGCGGCTCATGCCGTTATCTATCTGTATACGTTAATCGCACTGCTGCCGCAGCTCTATGTCATCTATACTTCGTTCCTGAAATCCAACGGCAGAATCTTTGTAAAAGGATTTTCGCTCCAAAGCTATCAAGAGGCTTTCAGTAATATTGGCGGCGTCATTCTGAACACGTTCTTTCTGGCCATCGTCTCGCTGGTCGCCATCATTCTGTTAGCGATACTGATTGCTTACGTAACCGTTCGCAGGAAGAATGCACTGACGAACACATTGGACATTTTCACAATGTTCCCGTATATCGTTCCCGGTTCCATACTCGGGATTGCTCTATTGATCACGTTCAACAATAAGCCGCTGGCGCTAAGCGGAACAGCCGTCATCATGATCATTTCGTTTGTCATCCGGCGGCTGCCTTATACGATTCGATCCAGTGCGGCCATTCTGCATCAGATTAACGATGGGATCGAGGAAGCGGCGATCAGTCTGGGCGCTTCCCAGATGAAGACGTTCTTCAAGATCACGCTTCCGATGATGCTGGCAGGCGTCGTCTCCGGCGCGATCTTAAGCTGGATTACCATCATCACCGAACTAAGCACCTCGATCATTCTTTATACAGGCAAGACCAAGACCGTAACGGTTGCCATCTACACCGAGGTCATCCGCGGAAACTACGGCGTGGCGGCAGCGCTGTCAACCATTCTTACCGTCATTACGGTCGTGTCGCTGCTCGTCTTCCTGAAGCTCTCCGGACAAAAGGAAGTTTCCATGTAATGTGAAGAGAAGAACTCATAACGAAAGACTACATCCAAGTCGGCACCTGCAGCATGAAGGTCCGGCTTGGATGTATTTGGATTATCTGCGGTTACCGCGAGTCAGTATAATAGGATCGAGGGCCTTATCGCAGATGGAGGGCAGCATGAAACCAACACATTATCGTAATTTCAAGGAATCAACCCGTCATTTATTTCGCATCTATACGATGATCCCGTTCTCCATCTTAATCGTATTGTTTTTGGCGTTCACGATTATTAATGGCAGAATGAACCTAACCCAAAAAACGACCGAAGCCGCCCAGTCCATCAGTCAGTCCATTTCCGGCGTGTATCAGCAGTACGACGAGGAGATTCACCGGATGGCCGTTTCTCCTACCGTGATCAATTATGTAAGCTCGCATCTGGGCAGCGAACAGGTGTACTCTGCCTTCTATGATTTCAACAACCGGCAGAAGGTAAAGAGTATTTTTCATATCGTCAATACGGACGGGGTCTTTCTGGCAAGCTCCGCCCCGGCGGATGCACTGTATTCCAATTTTGCCTTCGGCAATCTCATTCATCGGATCGATCAGCGGCCCGGCGACACGCTTACCGAAATGAACAGTTTTCGTTATTCGCATGACCGCGATACGAGCTACACGTTTGGCAAAGCCATCGTGAAGGACAAGCGGACGATAGGCTATATCATCTATCAGCTGTATGAATCCGACATTCAGAAGATGATTTTCGAACAAAATAATGAGATTGCCATGATCACGGATGAACATAACACCATAATTGCCACGACCAGCAATGTGACCAAAGGGGTTCTCAACAAATTCAGCCCCAAGCTCGATAACAGGGGACATGTTCTGCTGAACGAAGGCAAGTATTATATGTATGCCAAACGAATCCCTGACACACCGATTCAAGTCATTACGCTGAACTCCTATAAATCGGAGCAATACACCTATTATACGGTGTCTTTCTTTGTCCTTGCGGCCAGCCTGCTGCTGTGGGTGTTGATCCAGTTCCTGGCGAACAAAATGTCGACGCGCAATTCCGAATCCATCGATAAATTAATTCATGCCTTGGCACAGCTGCGCGAAGGTAACTTCAATGGCTATGTCGATATTCAGACAAATGACGAGTTTCAAATTCTGGGCGATGAGTACAATGTGATGCTGGATCGGCTGAAAGAATTGATCGAGAAAAATAAAGAGCTGTCGGAGCTTCGCACCATTATTGAGGTAAAGCAGCTGCAATCGCAGTTCCATCCGCATTTTATTTTTAATGTTCTGGAAACCCTGCGCTATGCCATTAAGATCGATGCCAATCAGGCCCAGGACATCGTGCTGATTCTATCCCGCTTGTTAAGGTACAGCATCGGACATGATCGCAATGTTCAACTTAAGAATGACATGAATTATGTACGGGATTATCTAAAGCTGCAGCAAATTCGGTTCAATGATCGGCTGGAATACCGGATTGCCGTAGCGGAGGAAACGCTGGATGTATACGTCCCCAAGCTTCTGCTGCAGCCGATTATCGAAAACGCTATCAAATATGGCTATGAGAATCAAAGTGATGTGCTGATTGAGATTAACATCTACACCTCCAACGGCAAGCTCATTCTGGAGGTTCGCGACAACGGGCAAGGCATGAGTAAAGAGAAACTGCAGGAAGTGAATCAGATTTTGCAAAGCCAGACAAACACGACGCAGCATATCGGGCTGTATAACGTTCACCGTCGTTTAGTTCTTCTATATGGTGAAGAATCCGGCATCCACATTGACAGCGCGCAAGGAAAAGGCACCTGCGTGGCACTAACAATTCCTTACGAATGGAGTGGATATCATGTTTAAAGTACTGCTGGTCGAAGATGAGGATATGATTCGCAGGGGCATCCGGTTCAGCATCGATTGGGTTCAATACGATTGCATCGTCATTGAGGAAGGGTTGAATGGTCAGGATGGTTACGAGAAGATCTGCGAGCTCAAGCCGGATATCGTCATAACCGACATCACCATGCCGATCATGGATGGCATCTCGATGATTCGGGAAGGCCTCAAGCAGCATACCTTCAGCAGCATTATTATCTCCGGTTATAATGAATTCCACCTTGCGCAGCAGGCGCTCCAGTTAGGCGTGAGCGAGTTTCTGGTAAAGCCCTTAGAGGACGAGCAGCTGGTCGCGGCACTCGAATCGGCCAAAGCTAAAGTGGATTTAATCCGCAAATATGAAGTGATCTCGAATCATCCGCAGGAAAAGGAGGAGATTCTTAACAGCAAGTTTCTGGAGAAGGAAACCAAAACCTCAAAATACGTGGCCAAAATGATCGCCTATGTACAGGAGAATTATGCCAAGAAGATCAGCATTCATGATCTCGTGGAGGAGATCGGATTAAGCGCCTATTACCTGAACCAGAAATTCAAGGCAGAGACCAGCTATACGTTTAATGAGTTTCTTAACCGTTATCGCATCCAGAAATCGATCGAATTACTGAAGTCAGGCGATAACAAAGTTTATACCATCGCGCAGGATATCGGATTTAGCGATTACAAGTATTTTATAAGCATCTTCAAGAAGTACGCCCACGTCACGCCGAGCCAGTATCAGGAATATTTCGAGGAGAAGAATGGATAGAACGGGTAATCTAGATACGAGAGGTGCTCGATCGTACTTATATTTGCACACACCCCTGCAAGACATGAGCAGGGGTGTGGAATCTTTATCTATGATTGCTATCGTTCATACAAACGGTACATGGATAGTTCATCACTCATCGCTACAGCTTGGGCAAAGGCTTCCTTCACGTCCCGTCCCTGCTGAACAATCTCATAGAACAGCCGCAGAACAAACATCAGCGCATCGTTGCCGTCCGGATAGTCATCCGGCCCGATATACATCTTGCAGCCCCGCTCCAGGAAAGCTTCGGCCAGTGCTGGATCCCCCAGCGAGCAGCCGTTCGCGATTACCGTCTTCCCGTCCAGCTTCGCATAGCGCCGAACCTCATCTGCCCCGAAGTCGCCCTTCGGCTCCTCCTCCTCGTATACCTCTTCGCCGAGCTCCGGCATAATCAAGCTGCCTTCATCCCCGTGAAAATTCAACAGGATCATATCGGTGCCTTCATATAGATCAACGCCTGACAAGACGGAGATCAGATCATTCGGCGTCCCGATCCAGTATGTAAAGACGCGCACCCCGAAATACTCCAGAGCCGCCCTTACCGCTTGGCTCTCCATGTCGCAATCCGGTCCGACGACCAGAGCGACCTGCATAACAGGCTTACTCACTTCTGTATCAACTCCTGACAATGATAATTATATGGATTTGGAATTGGAGCCCATTCTATTATTGCCGACCGCATTTCCTTTTTCAACCAGTCATCACACTTTTCTCAGTATCATCCACCATTGCTTATCATACGATTCGACTTCAACCTCTTCCAATCCTAGATTCGCTTCGCTAATCCAGCTTCTAGCCAGTTGGATATAGTTGCTGTGGAATTCAGAGGAATACCCCATTTCATCATATCCAGAATAAGTAATGTTATCGAATATCATGTATCCCCCTCTTTTTAACTGCTTACGGCTTGTGTCAATGATTTGGATAAACGCATGATATGCTGCATCCTTCAATATGCCTTTTCGGTGATAATCCATAACAGTTTGTAACATTTGAGGTTCGATTGTCCACCAATCTTGATTTACTGTATCAATGCCCTCACGATCCGCGATAATGGTCTGGATGATATCGTTAATAGCGTGGTGATAAGCGACAACGTCAAAAGAGGACTCCGGATAATATAAACCGACATTGGCTGCATCGTCCTCAACAACCCGTATACTGACGTCCATCCCTTTCGTTTTCTCCTGAAAGTTTCGTGTCAGATCCCTGTTGAGATTGGCAGTCACATAGGTTCCCATGTTGTTGGAATAAGCATCTAAAGCCTTTGGAATGTAAACAACATCACCGGCACCAACCTCCAAAAGACTTAACGCACGGGGCATATTCAGCTCCATGAAAAGATTCTGCCAAGAGGCCGAATAATACAATTGAAGATATTCGAATACCCTCTGCTTGGATATACCTATCGGTACGGCTAATATGTCTTTCAGTTTGTTTTCCATTTGGACCGCGTTCATCTGTTCTAATTCAGAAATCATGTCCTGTGAAAAGTCACGTTTCAGAATATCGTTAAACACGCCGGCACTCATTCTCTCTGCTAGCGTCTGCATATCCATTAGCGTATCCCTCTCTTCGTATAGTTTCTAGAGTATATTCGAATTCATGGTGTTTTTTCCTCTTTATATTATTGAAGAAACTTTCCATTGCATGATGATGGCTGGCGGCTATTTAATAACGCAAAAATGCGCCCAGCTGGTATTATCGAGCTGGGCGCAAGTCCTACGCATAAGAAGGCGTTTTATAACGTTGTGAAGCCGTTAATTACCGGAGAACCGCACTTTCGTTTATGTTGAGCCTCGGATTAAGGCACGTGCAAAATCCTCTACCTATGAATAACTAACAACATGATTCCCTATTTCATTAAATGGGTGTATATGGATTCATTTTATTGGATTATTTCTATTTCTTTAACTGCTCTAATTGGCGGCTGAGATTCTAATTGATCTGTATCAGCGGTAATTCTTACTCTCTGACCAGTATAATTTGCATGGTCTACCTTAAACTCGATCCCCTCCACTACACAGGAGGTCGTAATAGTAAGCGGAGGGTTTAGCTTTAGCTGGTGCTGGCGGAGGTGTTGGGACTTTTTTTATAATGTGCTGCTTAAATCGGCAATATTATTGGATCTCTAGCTTCTCGTATTTTTTAGCTGCCATCTTGCCAGGATAAGAGTCTTCCCTAGTCTCATAGTAAACAATGATTTCTTCACCAACTGTAAATTTTGAGGGATCAATCTTACTCACCCATACGACTTCCCTATATTCGCCAGATTTGATCACTTCTTGCGTATCTTTCTTTAAATCCCCCTCTGTTAAATTGGCTATGAGTAGTATTCTGTTATTTGGGGAATCGACTTCTTTTACGACTCCTTGCATCTGTTGGTAATCGGAATCGACAATATTACAAGCGCTCAATATAAAGAGGAGACAGCATATTACTAGCATCCATTTTATTTTCTTCATTAGTTTGCCCCTTACATATTCACTGTTTACTTCTCTCTAAGAACTTTATATATTCTCCACCTAGGAGACTCTTTAAAAAGATATCCCATAAATCATCTTTATTAGGGGATAATATCCACTGGAGATATTTTAGTTAAATCCTTATTTGACCTAAATTGTTACTAAAATTTATTTAAAGAAATACATAGTATCAACTTTTCGAATTCATATATCCAATATAATGAAATTTGTAAACTAAAACACCACGAAAAAAGGTGGGTACTACGTGAGAAGAATAGGAATAGCGTTGTTAACAGTATTTTGTCTCCTCGCCGGTTGCAATCAGGCGTCTGATGTCCTCGTATCTAATTCAACAATTGATGAATCTGACATCGGCGAACATCGTATGCCATATTCCCTAAGTTTCACAGAAGTGGACCTAGAAAAACCACTGAAAAAAAATGTTGAAACAGACTTGACTAAAGTCATACTCAAACAAGAGATAGATAATTACACTACCTATTATTATCAAAAAAATCAAGATGATCAAAATATTTTTGCAGCTATAAAGATTGGAACGAATATTTTTGAAATTGGTCAAGTTGGTTACTCTGCTGAAAATACCGATCAATACACAATTAGTCTAGTTAATGCACTTGATAAGAATTATATAAAAGTAACAGGAGCATGTGGAGCTAATTGCCCAATTAGTTACTATATTCAAACGGATACAAACTCTCCAAAAGTATTGCAAATTGAAGCGCATACGGTGGAAGCAGATGTTGACCAGGACGGAACCAATGAAATTATTGCTACCGTTGGTACTGCTGCCCAAACATCAATTTACAAAATCAAGAATGCTCATATCGTTGCAACGAGTCTAAACGAGGCGCTTGATGCGCAGGAAGTGACATATGATAAAGAATCCAATACTTTTGTAGTCGGTGCGGATATCTGGAGGGTCAAGGGTGAGGAATTAGTGAGTCCAAAATAATTAGAGCCAACTTGGCTCTATGAGAAATGACTCCACCATCCTTACTAGTATTATATTTGATTGTGAAGCAATAAAAAAACAATTCATATCAGAATAGATTAGCTAGAGGAAATGCATTATCAAGGTTGATAGTGCATTTTTTCGATGAAATAATTCACACAAATTCGAACAACATACCGATCATAAGTCCGGTAAATTTCCCGATTTTGTCCCGACCCGAAATGGCGTCGAAATACCTTCATAATTGAACATCATGCTCATTCCCATAGATGCGTGCATCAGATTGTGGCAATGCATCATCCATAGTCCCGGGTTATCCGCCTTTACGTACACCTCGTAAGTATCACCTTCTTGCGTTAATAATGTATCAAGATATACGGGACTTCCGCTCAAAGCCTGGCCGTTATGGCTTAGCACCTGAAATATGTGCCCATGCAAATGAAAAGGGTGGTCCCCTCCGCCAGCATTCGTAATCGTCATTTTTACACGCTGGCCTTCCTTGACCACCAGAGGTGGTATTTCATGAAAACTTTTTTCGTTAATGGAGTTGATGAACAGATTCTGATCGAGCTTTAAGGTATAGGACTGATCGTAGGTTAATTTGTCTACAGGAGCATTCGGATCTGGTTCTCCATAGTCGGTCCATCTGAATAAGCTGTGATCCGAACGGATCTCCGGTTCGCTACCGGTCCCGAGTGTCACATTCAAACCTGATTCACTCGTGACGACAACTTTACCTTGCCGCGGCATCTCAAAGAGAAGATCATAACGCTGGCCCGCTCCCATTAGAAATTTATAATGCTCCAGCATCCCCGGTTCGTGGAGGTCATGGCCATCCATCGCAATTATTCGGTAAGAGGCCCCGTCGACGCGAATCGTTTCCGTTTCGTTCGCAGCATTGATCATCCTCAGTCTGACTTTCTTTCCGGGAGCCGCCTCGATATGCGTTCCCTTTGTTGAACCGTTCATGAGATAAGTTCCATTTAACTGTTGGATAAGTATCGTTTCCTCCTGATCGTATTCGAACCGATCCTGCTGAGGATCGACAATGAAATTCCCCAGCAAGCCCTTTTCAACCTGGATGGAGCTAGCCTGATGAGAGTGATACCAATACGTTCCGGGAGAGTCTGCTATAAATTCGTACGTATACTGCTCTCCGGGCTTTACGGCATCCTGCGTCACACCCGCTACTCCATCCTGCGAACAAGGAAGAACAATCCCGTGCCAATGGATGGTAACCCCTTCTTGAATGTCCTTGTTGTCTAGCACGACACGGACTCTTTCACCTTCGGCAACTCGAATTTCTGGTCCTGGCGTGAGGCCGTTGAATGTCCAAACCTTCTCGATATCACCATTATCTAATTTTTTCTCGCTCTGTGAGGCCGTGAGCCGAAACTCGCGTACGGGCGCGTCGCTCTCCCCCTCTGTAATTGCTTCGCATGACCGTGTCGCCAGTGAAGCCTGGTGGGTTGCTGCAGAGGCGGTTCCATGCTGATGGCCCGCCATCCCTTCCATGTGATGCATTTCGCCCATATTTACTTCATATGGTTTTTGCATGCGAATTTGCCAAAAGTACGTGCCAACCAACACACCCAGCAGAATCGCCACTCCCAACCCCGCTATACCGACCTTCCCTTTCCAAGTTAGCCTCCGCATAAGCTTTCACTCCTTTTTATGATTGATCAATCAATTACTTATTTATAAAAATGTTCATCGTTTTTTCTGCAGTGCGCGAATCGTTGCGGCAATTCCATCCGCCGGCTTCGTAGCCGGAATTGGGCCGATAAAACGCTTATATTTATCCCCGCTTAGGCGCAGCGGCTCCTTCGTTAAGTAAAGCATTTCGACAATCTCCTTCATGACGGGGACGAATAGACCGAGCAGCGACAATCCAGCCTTGCCAAGAGCAATAACAGGCTTCTTCATACCGGAGGCTTGCTGGGCGATGCGGACAATCTCATGACCGGAAATAATATCCGCCCCGGGAATATTCCAATTTTGACCATATGCCTGATCCTGTCTCGCAAGCTCTACAATCATAACTGCCGCATCAGGCAAGTACACATATTCGCGAGGAACCTTCATGTTTCCGATGAAAAATGCCATTTTGCCTGCGGCGATCGCTTCGAGTGTCCCTCCCAGATAGGAAGCTTGATTTGCAGTCGGTCCGTAATAGTCCGGCAAACGAACAATCATCGCAGACACATTCTTCCATCTGCTGCTAAAGATCATCTGCTCAAAAGCAAGGCGCACTTTACCCTTTTTGGTATGAGGTTTTTTTGGATGCTCCTCGGTTACCCAATCCATCTGTCTTCTTCCATAAGGGTAAATTCCGTCTATTGCGACAACCTTCAAGCTTAATCGATTGGCAGCCTCCATGATGGCTTCGCCGAGCGGAATCAATTTACTCTCCATTTCGTGGTATGGGACGTTCGCACAATGGAACAATACCTCCGCCTCTTTTGCCGCAGATACAATGTCATCCGGCCGGTATGCATCCCCGATTGCTAATGTAAGATGTGAAGGATTGCCGAGTTCTCTTGCAAGCTCCTCCAGCTTTTGCCGCGACCGTCCAAATGCAATCACAGGCAACCCCCTTTTTACCAACTCAGCCGTAATAACAGCACCAGTACCACCCGTTGCACCCACTACAATTGCTTTTTTCATGTTCATCAACACTCCTCTTATTTGTGATTGATCAATCACTAACTTATGATCACACTATAGCAAGTTGTGATTGATTAGTCAATAACCAAATTTCAAATTTATGGCATCGGCAAATAGCCGAACAATTGGCCGGAACGACCGTCAAGTGTTCCCCTGTCCCTTTGTAGAGCATTTTCGCTATATTTTGCGAATCGATGCAGAAAGAAACGGACTAGCGCAATCTCGAACGCTAGTCCGTCTCTGTTTGTTCGTTATTCGCCTTTTTTAGCTGCTTTCGCTCGACATGAGCCACTCCCCATTGATGTAAGGATTCCAAAATCGGAGACAGGCTCTTACCGTATTCCGTGATGGAATATTCCACTTTCGGCGGGATTTGCGGATAGATGACTCGTTTAACGATCTCTTCCTCCTCCAATTCGCGCAGATGGAGTGTAAGCATCCTTTGCGTGATATCCGGCAGCAATCTTCTTAGCTCATTGAACCGCAAAGGTTCACCTTTAAGCAAATGATAAAGGATCATCGGCTTCCATTTGCCGACGATCGAATCCAGCGCCACAACGAATTGACATTGGATAGGGTCCTTTTGCATACATCCGTCTCCCTTACAGTACCTTTTTTAATACTATACCACATTATTGTGCGTACTTCCCAAAAGAAATATATATTATATGATTAACCTGTAAAGCGTATCTAATATTATTACAGAAGGGAAGTTTGGATTCATGACAACAGTACTGTACATCACCGCACACCCCCTGGATTCCCAGTCATCATTTAGTCTCGCGGTAGGGGAAGAATTTATAGAAACTTATCGTCAAGCAAATCCAACCGACGAAGTGGTTCATTTGGATCTGTACCAAGAGAATATTCCACAAATCGATGCCGATGTTTTACGCGGTTGGGAAAAGCTTCGGACGGGTTCATCGTTCAATCAACTGTCTGATGCCGAGAAATCAAAAGTAGACCGTCTTGGGGCGATTGTTGATCAATTCGTGACCGCTGATAAGTACGTATATGTTTCCCCGATGTGGAATTTCTCGGTCCCGCCAGTCTTGAAAGCATACACGGATGCGACTTCAATTCCGGGGAAGACGTTCAGATATACCAAAAACGGTCCTATAGGGCTATTGCCCGACAAGAAAGCCTTGCATATTCAAGCTAGCGGTTCCATTTATTCGGAAGGTCCTCTTGCCCCACTTGAAATGGGATACAGTTATTTGAATAAGGTTTTACAGTTCTATGGGATATCGACTGAGGCGATTTTGGTTGAAGGAACGGCATCATCGGAGCAAGCTCCGGCTATTAAAGAAAAAGCAATCGCACATGCTAAGGAAGTCGCCCAACGATTCTAATTTAGGAAAGTAAAGTCAGCCTTCAAAAGCTGGTTCTGATTTTCTTTAAGGGGGCCTCATCTGCAGGAAATCAATTCGCATCGATCCCTAAATAATAAGATAAACGTCGATCGACGTACTTTCACAGAAGACAGACTTTTTGAATGTCGTTTTTCTAGCGATTACAGAATTCAGCTTCGCTGAAATTTATATATTTTATAATTTAAAAAAAGCCTGTTGAAGTTTTTCAACAGGCTGACCGCTTCCTACCAGAAGCGGTCATTTTTTTTGCGGAACGGTAGGTCTATTTTGCCAAGAAGGCGTCGACCTGATTCTGCAGCTCATTCTGGATTTTCTTCAGCACCGCTTCGCCTTCCGTTTTGAATCTGGCAAAGTATTCGTCCGGATCAAGCGCGCCGTTAAATAATCCGCTATAATATTTGGCCTGAATGGTCGCGAACTGGGCCACTTCGTTCTTCACCGGCGTCGGATCGAAAGTGAAGCCGGTCATAATATCCTTCGTGAAGTTGTCGGCTTGCGTAATGAATTGACTATACTCTCGGGTCTCTTCGTCGATACCGGCCCACTCCCGCTCTAACGCAGGATTCAACATGAGCTGGAACGAGACAATGCCGCCATCGTTGTTCAGTGTATCGTATTGATGCTCGCCGACCGCTTTCCAGTTCACGCCTTCGATGCCGTGCTCCAACAAATCATAATTCTCCTGCCGGTTGGCCCAATCGAGGAACATCATCGCCCGGTCTTTATGTTTGCTCGTCTTCACAATACAGATGAAATTATCCATTTTGTAATTGGATAGGTTCTTTCCAGGGGTCAGATCGAATAGACGGACGGCTTCCAGCTCTCCATCGGGCACGACCTGCTTCAACTGATCGTTGTACGTCTTGGGAATGCCAAAGGCCATTTGGGGCGTGGCCGCGACTTTGTTCTGGAGCTGCATGTCCCCCGGACCGCTTTTATTCGTCAAGACATCCTGCGACATGACTTTGTCAACGAACAGCTTGCGGACATCCTGGATGCCCGACCAGATCTTTGGTTCCTGGGTTTCAAAGAAGTTGTAGACCTTGCCATCGTTGCCCTTGTAATACAGCATCAAGCTGGCGCCAGCAAAATTCGTTGGACGAATGTTGACGCTGGTATCGTCCCGGATCAGCCAGTTGACCCAGCTGTAGGTGACGTCGTCTGCGCCCGCGAGGAGCGGCGTGATGCCGGAGTTACTGTCACGAACGGCGTAGAGATAAGCTTTTAGATCTTCATACGTCTTTACGGGCGGCAAGTTTAACTGCTCCCTCAGGTCCTTTCGGATGAAGATCGACCTCTGTTGGGTATAGGCGCTTCCTAAGGGAACGCCGTAGATATTACCGTTAATTTTGTTCGCGTCCCACATTTGTTGCGGCCTCGTCTTTTTCACATTAGGGCCGTATTGGTCCAGCAGTTCGCTTAATTCTTCGTAATAGCCCTGGGAAGCCATCGTGTCCAAATGCAGCCACGGGGCATCAAACATCAAATCCACGCTCTCTCCCGAAGCCAGCATGACGTTGGTCTTCTGATTTAGATCGGCAAAGTCGACAAATGTAAATTTAACCTGCGTATTGATTTCGGCTTTTAATCGCTTGTTGACTTCGGCCAGCACCTCGTCATAATTAGCTCCTTTTGCCCCCGGAATGACAACCTCCAAAGTGACCGGTTCAAAGGACGGATCTCCGGTTTCCCCGGCATCGCCCGGCGCGGAGGCGCCCCCGCCGGATCCGGAGCACCCGGACAAAGCGATGGCTAGTCCGAGCAGCGCTGTCACCAAGAATTTGCGTTTTGATTTGGCCATGTAAATGACTCCCTTCAAATTATCAACTTATGTATAAGCGGCTGGCCAGTCTATAACGCGCTCAGCCATTTGCGTAGAGCCCCAATCTTAACCTTTCACCGAGCCGAGGGTCAGACCTTTAACGAAATATTTCTGGACCATTGGATAGACGAGTATAATCGGGCCGATCGTCAGGCATACCGTTGCCAACTTGACCCCTTCCGCCGGCGGCAGCGTCAGCACATTGCCGTGATTAAGCGACGTGAGCTGCATCTGCGACATGAGCTGCCGAAGAAGCAGCTGAAGCGGGTACATATCACTGTTGTCGATAAACAGAAGCGACAGCCACCAATCGTTCCAATATTGCAGCGCATAGAACAAGCTGATCGTCGCAATAACCGGCGTTGAGATCGGCCGGATAATTTTGAAGAAGATCGTCCACTCTCCGGCGCCGTCCATATTAGCCGATTCGTTCAGCTCATAAGGCAACGAGCGATAGAACGAGACCAGGATAAACGCAAAGAATGGATTCATGACATAGGGGAGCACAAGCGCCCATAGCGTATCTTTCAGATGCAGCCACTGAACAACGAGAAGATAGAAGCCGACGAGCCCCGAGCCGAAGACCATCGGCACATAGGTCATGAACGAGAGGAAGCCGCCGTATCGGTTCTTCGGATGGGCCAGCACGTATGCAAACAACGCGGTGACAACGAGGCCGAATACGGTTCCGATGGCTGTTACCGCAATGGTGATGCCATAGCTGGTAAACATTTGCTTGCCCTGAAGGAGAAAGCGATACGACTCCAGCGTAAATTCATCCGGCCATACGGAGTATCCGTTCACCGCCAAGCTTCGGGTGCTGGAGAACGAATTGATGACCATCAGCCAAAAAGGAAACAAACAAACCAGTGCAAATAGAATCAAAAACAGTCCGAATAAGAACACCGCCATTTTATCGGAGAACCCGTTTGTCCGTCGAACTCGTGGGGGCGTGATCAGAGCAACCGGACGATTCATATGGAATTCACCTCCCATTGGATTTCTCAAAACTAAAATAATCTGGAGTCGTTATCGATTTTCCGAACCAGCGCATTAAACGAAACGACGGCGATAAGCCCCATAATAGACTGATAGAACACGATAGCCGATGACATGCTAAAATTGCCCAGCTGCCTTAACGCCCGATAGGAGTATGTATCGATGACATCGGTCGTCGGAAATAGAATCCCGTTGTCCCCGATAATTCCGTAGATCATACCGAAATCACCATAGAAGATACGTCCGACTCCCAAGAGGACGAGAATGATGATTTGCGGCTTCAGCAAAGGCAGCGTAATGTATTTCATCTGCTGCAGCCTCGTGGCTCCGTCCAGGCGAGCGCTCTCATAATAGTCGGAGGAGAACCCGGTAATGGCAGCGATCAGAATAATCGAGTAGTAACCGGCACTCTTCCAGATTCGCGTTAAGGTTAGAATAATCGGCCATACCCACGGGGTCTGGTACCAATCGACGGCTTGAAGTCCGCTCATGCTCAGCACGCGGTTAATTAGACCGTCCGTGTTGTTGAATAGAATGAATGTCATATACCCTACGACAACCCAGGAAATGAAGTAAGGAAGGAAGACGACGGATTGTATCGTACGTTTAAACCATTTCAAGCGAATCTCATTCAAGAAGAGAGCAATGAGAAGCGCAAAAACCATCTCGAAAATAATGAACAGCGCATTTAAATAAACCGTATTGACCGTAACTTGAATCCAATCCCGATTGGAGAAAAAAAAGCGGAAGTTATCCAGCCCCACCCAATCACTGCCCCATATACCTTTGCTGATCTGAAAGTCCTTGAACGCTAGCAGATGTCCGGACAGAGGAATATAGGAGAAGACAACGAGAAAGATGACTCCCGGTATCGCCATCGAATACAAGCTCCGATTCTTTACAAGATCCCTAAACATTCTCAATTTATAGTATCCCTCCATTCGATCTGGTCTGTCCGATGTGGCCAAATCCTGACAGTGTTTATTATGTATGGAAGGAGGATTTCGGAATAGTCCTCATTGTGTCACAAAGGGTACTCAACTTAAGGATTGTGCGGTAATCGGACTTTCGGTATCATCTTAATTTCTACTTTGTCAAAATGAGGACTTCACACAAGGGTCAGGATATGATTGAGTAAGGAGGTCCCGGTTCGTTTCTTCTATCGAACAGTTACGTTATACCCTTAAACCGTCAATCCATCAGCAAGGGGTGCTGGCATTATATGAGGATCAAACCTATTTTACAGAAGACCTATTTTCGAACCTTTCTTTTACTGACCACCGTTCTGATCTGTTCCATTATTCCTTTCGTCTATCTACTGTCTGCGGAATTCGCAAAATACACCATGCTGGAGGTTCGCAGCAGTTCGCAGAACGAAGTCAACAACCTGGCTTCGAAGGCCGAAATGATTCTCGGCAATTTGAAAGCTAACGGGCTCAGCATGTACGCCGATCAGAATATTCAGAACTGGTTCTTCAATACAAGCAACGATCCGCTCATCAACCATGCTGCACTCGTCGCCCAATCCAATTTCATGTCCACCGAACCGCTCATCCAGCGATCCTATCTAATTAATTTGAAGCTCGATCTTGTCGTCGATTCCAAAGTCGGAATTGTCCGCAATGAATCCTTCGCCGACCAGAGCATGCTGAAGCGTGTGGAGTCATTCCACCCCCAATATTTGCGCTTCTTTAATCATTCGCTGGATGGCTCGGACTCCCTGGCCCTTATTCTGCCTGCAACCCCCAAGAAGCCGTCCGACTTCTATCTCGTGCTGCTCGTTGACAAACCGCTGCTGTCGAAGCTTTTGTTCGGCCAAACGGTCTCCTCGGAACAAGACATTCGGATTCTGGACGAGCACGGGCAACTTCTATTGGGCGTGTCTAATCCCGCGCTGAGCGGACAGCTATATCAAGCGAGCCGGGAGCAGCAGGACAGCGATTTTCAAGTTCGGCTCCCGCATCAGAGATGGTTCGTTAATACAGCCAAGCTGACTACTGAAAATTGGTCGGTATACTACTCGAACGAGTATCATATTTTGACACGCCATATCTCCTTATTCCAGCAAAAATTGATAACGTATACATTGCTTCTATTGGCACTCCTCTCCTTGTTGTTCTTCTGGAGTTCTCGCCGTTCCTTGCGCTCCATCACCTTCTTGTCGGAAAAGCTGAAGGGAAAGGTTGCATTCGCAAATGCCACGTCAGATGCCAGGCCGGATATCCAATGGATCAATGACGGCATCGATATGCTTCTGAACAATGTGGAACAGCTTCATGCATCCATGAGAAACCAATCCGAGCTCGTTCGAACGGAGCTTCTCGCCCAGTGGATGCTCCACGGTACGCCGGGTACCAAGTGCTACGAATATATTCAGACCAAGACCAAACTGGCCTCCTGTGAAGCTCTGTTTTTGGCCGTCCTTCGGATCGAAGCCTATACGGTCTTTTGCGAACGTTACGATTTCCCTTCCCGGAAATTGATCAAGTACGCCATACGCAATATTAGCGAAGAAGTGATTGGTGCAGGTTCTTATGCGGCCGAAGGCTTGGATATGGGCGGCGACCATATCATTCTGGTCGTTGGGGGCCATGCATCCGGCGGGCTTCAACTACAACGTCTTCTGGAGGAGACGCAGAATCAGGTTGCACGTATCCTGAACGTTGATACAACCACCGCAGTCAGCAATGCCTATGACTTCGGCGCCAATATCCGAAACATCTATGATCATATCTACGAATTGACGAAGCTGCGATTTCTTAACGGAGAGAAGCAAATTTTTCTGGAGAGCGATTATGAAGAGTTTATGGCAGGGTATCCTTCTGCGTCTGAGGCGCTGGAGACAGCCGAGATCATCAAGTCGATCCGCCGCGGCCGCCCGGAGAGCGCGCTCGCTCTGCTGCGTCAGCATATGAAGCACGTCCATGAACTTCCTTATCGCGACTGCAAGCTTAACCTGACCTACTTTACCTACGATCTGCTCAAGAACTTCAACAAATCCAGCGTCCTGCACGAAATCAGCAGCATTCATCAATTACTCGAGCGGTACAGCACGCTGTCCGAGTATCAAGCATGGCTGGAGAGCATCGTGACAATGCTCGCGTCCGAGACCGAGGTTCCGAAATCTTCAAGCCGCAAGGAAGAAATCGTCCTGGAGATCAAAGAGTACGTGGACAACCACTTGCAGGATGCGCAATTGTCGATCGAGCAGGTAGCCGACAATTTTTCCTTCTCCGTGAGCTATATCCGGCAGCTTTTCAAAGAGATCATGAACGTGTCATTGTCCGAGTACATACTTCAGGAACGAATCGAGAGAGTGAAGGAGAAACTGATATCCAGCCAGCTCTCGGTGCTGGAGATCGCAGATCAATGCGGCTTCATATCCAAAGGGCATTTTTTCGCCACATTCAAGAAGTTCACGAATCTTACTCCGAAGCAGTATCGGGAAATCCACGGGGACTCCGCCGTTAAAGATATCGTTCCTCCCAGCTTATCATGGAGAAGCGGCAGCTAGGTATGCCTGTTCTGCAGGAACAAGCTCAAGTCGAAAAGGACCTCTCCGGTAAAGCCCCACAGCGCTTACGGAAAGGTCCTTATTCGTTCATCAATAACGGTCTGGCGCTCTAACGCTATATACCGGTCGTTACTTGAACCGGCTCTAGCCCTAACTCCGGATTCGCCAGATCGAGTTTATACATGACTTGATTGTAGTTATACCGCGGTGTCGGGATATGATCCGTGAACGTATTCGTGTAGGTGCCTTCGAAATAGATAATTCGGCCGCTTTCCTTGTTGAAGTTTTTGTGCTGGGCCACGTTGTAAAAAGTATAATTGTCATGCGTTACGATCTTTTTGGCAGTAGTCCAAGGGCCTTGAGGGGCCGGAGCCTCCGCGTACCAGATTTCCCCGAGCACCGACGTCTTGCCCTGCAGCTGCTGCCCGATCATCACGTAACGCTGCCGGTAATCGTTCCATTCGACGGAGCTTGAGGCGATTTCCACCGCTTCGCCGGTATCGGCATCTTTCAACTGATAATAATGCGGGTCATCCGCTTGGATCAGCCCTAGTTGGATCAGTTCCTTCTCTTGACTTTGGGTAAGCGGCGGCGTGTTCTTTTTCCAGCCCCATACGAGCTTGCCGTCCTCGTCTCGTTCCAGCGACGTTTGAGCCCCGTTGTATGCCGTTCCCGGCGTCAAGCACGTAAACGATTCGTATTGAGTATAGTCGATGATGGCGTCATAGCTGGCGGCAACTCGCAAATTCGGCATCCGGTGTTCGGTAAAGAGCCAGTAACCCGACCCGTTCTCTTCATAATAGGTTGCTTGGCCTCCCGGATGGCGCCAATCGTCTTTGGAAGGGAACTGGACGACCTGCTCAAACTCCTTCGTATTGTCGTTAAAGACAAGAATGCCGAAGGCGGTGAGATCGGGATTATGCGTGCTGTAGCCGGCGAGCAGACGCTCCTGTCCTGTGCTGTCCTCGGCGGTCATCAAACCGAACACCCAGGCTATACCGGCGCCGTCGGGCAGCGGCGGCACCAAGCTTTTGACGAAGCCGTCGTCTTTCGTAAAATAGTTCAGATTTACGCCGACGTCAGGATCCAACCCGCCGTTTTGCGGCATACTCGAAGTCGCTCCCGTTACGCGGAAATTCCCCAGCGGATAAGCCGGTCTGTCGGTATCGCCCCAGAACCAGTACAGCTTATTGTTGTACTCGATCGTCTGCACGGAATCCTGTCCCATGACCAGACCGTTGATCAGCGGCTCCTGAATCGGCGCATTCAAACCAAGCAGTACGCTGTCGCGGTATATACCCTGTCCCGTAACCCGATACAGCCGTTCCGCGATGTTGACCCGGTTCATCTCGATCGTAAGCATGCCCCCGGGCGTGATCTGTACGGCCTGCCCGCGATTGCCGAACATGTCGGCAGGGAAGTCGTAACCGTCGCTCGACAAATGAAAGAAGACCGACTGATCCATTAGGCCGGGCTCGTTGAAAGCCACGATACCGGCACTGTCCGTGTAATACAGAATGTTGTTCGTCGTCTTCAGCTCAACAAGAGGAATGCCCCGGCCCGTCTCGGCATCCACGATCTTGATCATGAACGGCTCCTGAACCGTTTTCTTTGCATTGCTCAGATGTGGCTCCGCGCTGCTTTCCGCAGCCTGCGCCGTCACCACGGCGCCTGGAGCCGTCATGACCGTCAGTATGATGCATGTCCAAATTCCCGCACGTTTCCACTGCTTCATCTTCATAACTCTTACCTCCCGACTTCTAGTAATTTTGATAGAATGATATCGTTGCTGACCGGATACCGTCTGTTCGAACCCTATTTCTACAGCCATGGGTACGAAACGCCTCCATAACCACCTCCTTTCTCAACTTGGAGAGGAACACATACGCGGATCGAGCAATAAAAAAAGGACCTAGCGACGTACATTTTCAATCAGAACATACGGATCGACAAGCATAAGCGGATGTAAGCTTCGGCGCGAATTTCGAAGAAACTTCGCACCGAGCTCTGCAAGCATTTAGCGGATTACCTGCTCCATGCTGATGAAGGAAGCACTGGCTCTACTAGCCCCACAATATAAAGTAGGAACGCTACAACTAAGTGCAGTTGACGTCAGGATCCGACTCGCATGCGCGACCAATCGAAGCCGATCGCCTCCAGCAGTGCGCGCGCAAGCAGCAGATGCCCCGTCAAGCTCGGATGCACCCGGTCGGACGCCAGCGCAGTCGGATGCACGTATTCGAAATGGCTGGCGAAAGCAGCCTGCGTATCCACAAACAATGCACCTACCCGCTCCGCAACCCGCTTGGCAGCCCGTCCGAACTCGTCCATCCGGCTGCGCATGCGATCTTGGTCATTCGGCTCCAGATAGAACGGTGTCATAATCACGAGTCCCTCCAAGCCGGGAAGTGCCGATCGCACCAGCTCTTCCAGGGTCTGTTCATATTCTTCAAGGCTCACATGCGACTCCGGGATAGCAGGTTGGTCGAACCGCCGCCATACATCGTTGATGCCGATCATAACCGTTAACCAATCCGGATTCAGATCCAGTACGTCCGTCTGCCATCTGGCCTGCAAATCCCGAACCGTATTGCCGCCGATGCCCATATTCGTCACGCGAATGGAGAGCTCGGGATATGCCGCCTGCAGCATCCCGTCCACAAGTGCGGCATACCCTTTGCCGACGCCCTGGAACAACCCTTCCCCGTACGGATATTTACGTTCGCAGTCCGTGATCGAGTCGCCGATCATGACTAGGCGTTGCCCTTCTTTCAGCTTCATCCTTTATTCCTCCCACTCCGTTGGAGCCGAATCGTCTTCACCTCGAACGGACCGAATTGTAGCAATACATTTCCGCCCTCGTGCGGCAATTCAACCATTCTCTCCTCCAGCATATTTGCCTCATAAACCATCGCAACGGACAGGCCGAAGTGAAGCCCGCACGCTACGGAGGCTCCCTTGCTCTCGTACAGACGCACGATCCAATCGCCCGATTCGTCTTCGGCAAGCTTGACCGTCTCCGCGATCACATTGGCTTGATCGACAAAGAGCAACGATTGCTCCTCCCGGCCTCCTCCAGACACGAGGCTGATAGGATAGTTCATCTCATAGGCTTCCCGTACGACAGGACTGCCCAGGAACGCTCCGTTCCAGAAAGTAAATCCATATGTAAAATGATGCGTCCCCTGATCGGACGTCTCATCCGGCCACGTCGGAGCCCGAAGCAGCGTTAGGCTCAGAGTATTGTCGTTGACGGAGATCCCGTATTTGCAGTCGTTAAGCAGCGCAAAGCCGCGATTCGCTTCTGCAAGCGCCGACCACTTATGCTGAACAACTTCGTATCGATCCGCATCATGCGGACGCGAAGCATGATTCGGCCGCTTGACGTAACCGAACTGAATTTCCTGCAGCGACTCGTTCGCATGAACGCGAACAGGGAAATCGACTTTTAGCAGCTTGTTCTTCTCGCGCCAGTGAATCGTCGTATGAAATTCCACCCGGCGGCTGCCGGCACAAAGCCGGATATCCTGGACCAGGGTCGATTGGTTCAGTTCGCGCTCAACCCGAATATTCGCGAAGAGCGGGCCGTTCGCGGTAACGGATACCTTGGCGCTCGTATTCAGCTCGACGGGTGCCAAGCGGTAGCGCCGATCGATCTCCCACGCATCGAAATCCGAATTTTGATCCCGATACATTCGCATGACGTTGCAGCGATCCGCCGCCCATTCCGTGCCGGTCTCCTTGTCAAAAATACGAGTAAGCTCGCCCTGTTCGTTCAATTCGAGTGCAATCCATTCGTTCTCCAGACTCGATTCCGTTGCAAGGACCGCCGATGCTGCTGGAGCATCCGACGCTTCCGCTTCAGCCTTGTACGTCGACCAGCCCATGGAAGGCGCCTCTACCTCGGCATAACGAACGCCTTCGTACAATTGCACCGGCATAACCGCTCCGTTCCCGTCCGCAATCCCATGAACGCCGGCTGGCAACGCGACCAATTCCTTTCTCGACCAGGATAGCGAGTTAAAGACGGTAACCCGGGAGGCATCATCGTCCGTGAGCGCATTCCTTGTATCCGTAGCCATGTCGTACACATTCTCATTCAATGCCATCAGCTCAAGCTTCGCCTCTTCATGGACACGATGGATGGAGGAGCCCGGCAGAATATCGTGAAATTGGTGCAACAGCAGGGTCTTCCATAGCCGGTCCAGATCCTCGTGAGGGTAGTTCCGATTAACCAGCAGCTCCGCGGCAGCTCCCCAAAGCTCCGCCTCGCGGAAGCCGATTTCCGCCTTTCGGTTCAGCTTTTTGATGATCGCTTGCGTCGTATACGTCCCGCGGTGGGCGGGATAATAGAGCTCTCCTACGTATTTGGCATCAGGGATGCCTTTTTCGATCTGATCCTCAAAAAATTCGATCGGCGAGCCATGCTTCGTCTTGGGAACGCCCTCCAAATTACCGAGCCTGCGCATAAATTCGAGATCATCCCGATTGGAGCCGCCGCCTCCGTCGCCGTGTCCGAACTGCGTGAGTCGCGTAGAAATTCCCTCAAGCTGCACACGATCGCTCCACTGATGGATCAAGAACGACGGATTGATCCGAATCGGGTAGTAATCGCCGTAGTTCATCAGATGCGTCAAAATTTGCGAACCGTCGATCCCTTCCCACAGGAACGTATTATGCGGGAACGGGTCCGCTACATTATCATAAGTACCGAACAATTTTGTAGACGCGAAATAATGGATCCCGCAGCCCTTCATGATTTGCGGCAGGTTGCCGGAATAACCGAATACGTCAGGCAGCCACAGCATCTCGTTGTCCACGCCGAATTCGTCCTTGAAGAACCCCTTGCCGTGCAGCGCCTGGCGGATCAGACTCTCGCCGCTGGGTAAATTCGTATCGGGCTCCACCCACATGGATCCTTCGGGTATGATTCTCCCTTCCTTTACCGCCTGTTTAATGCGCCCATACAACTCCGGATACAGCGTCTTGACCACCTGGAACAAATACGGCTGGCTTTGGGTGTAAGTGTATTCCGGATATTCGTCCATGAGCGCCAACTGATTGGACATGGTCCGCGCAATTTTCCGCTTCGTTTCCGCGATCGGCCACAGCCAGGCGACATCCAGGTGGGACTGTCCCATAAGGTACAGGGTCGGCGCCGTTGAACCGTTCATGCAGGCCAAGAGCGGCTCCATCATCTGCCGGCACTGCTTTACGTTCTCTTCCAATAATTCCTGACGCAGGGTCAGGTCGATCGTGGCAAACACCTGAGTCAAACAACGATCAATCTCCGCAACGCGAAGGGATTTGGCATCGAGATGATTGCGAAGATCGTACAAACATTCCATATCGATGAAAAATTGGTAGACTTCCTCTTCAAAAATGCAGAGCTGCGACTCTCCGAACATCGGCTGAGAATCCGTTTGGCCGGCGTACGCTTCCGCGATAATTTCGAATCGCTCGCCGGCTTGCGCCGAACGGGTTAACGTTACGTAATGATGGTTAAGGTCCTTTGCGCCGCTCACAATGCCGTTAATATATACGGTCGCTTCGGATCCAATATCAAGCAAGGCCACAAGACGTTTGCCTTCAGCCTCCTGAGGAACGACGATCATCGAGCGGAACCAGCCGTATCCCCACTTTTCCCCCCACCGTTGACCCGGGGCGATGCGCTCAAACGGTCGCCCATCCATTTCATGGATGAATAGTTGTTCCATTGTTGTAAAACCGGAAAAATCTATAGAGGAAAGCTTCGTCATCATAAATTGATGTCTTTTGTTTAGCAGCTTTTCGGCATGAAATAAAATCTCTTTTTTTTCACTCAAGCTTTCTCACATCCTATGGTTTCGTTATCTTTAATCCTATCGCTCTGCGACTTACTGCCGCCGGCGGCGGTCGGGAACGGAGGGACAATCTCTGTTAGTTGGCTAGAGCTCTTTGTGCAGCGTCATTATAAATTTTCAGCGCTTCATCAATGTTCCCCATTTTTTGGACCTTATCGATAAATGCCTGCCAATGATCGAAGCTGTTCTTACCTGCTACGAATTTGGCCTGTTCTTCCGTAACGAACGTCTTAATCGGGTTCATGATCTCCGAGATCCGCTGGCTTTCATCTCCCGTGAGTTGAATCGACGGCTCGCTCAACCAAGAAGGAACATAGTCGTTCTCGGGCATGGGCAGACTCGTCAGGAATTGCGCTTTCTCAATCGGCACCTCTTCGTATTTGCCGTTAAATACCGTATAGTCTGTCGCGGCAAAATCGACGAACGCTCTTGCATCGCTCACCATCTGCAATCCAGGGTTATGGTTCCGACTTGCGCGCATGCCGTATTTATCGCCCTCCAACCATGGATCCTTGGCCGTTTTCAGCGAGTCGACAAAGGTCGGAACACCCTCTTCTCCGATCGTATAGGTCGTGCCCTCAATTCCCCAAGTGATGAGCTGGATCATCTCATCCGAATACTGATAATCGATGAATTTGATCAATTCTTCAGGGTTTTTCACTTTTGAGCTTATGCCGTAGGCTCCCCAGCCCAAGTCAGGCGTATTGCCGTTTACAACCTCCTGCCAGGCCTTTCCGTACTTCGGATTGTCGGGATACAGCGAAACTGCGAATATCTTGCCGTCGCCCGCTGTTCTCGTATACTCAGCTGGCGTCGTAAACCACTGCGTCAGCCACATGAGATTGTCGCCGTTCAACGCTTTTCTTTTCAACGTATCATCTGTATCAATCGTGTACTCCGGATCTAACAGCTTCTCCGCGTAGAGCTTATTCGCAAACTGCAGCGCATCTTTATACCCTTCTTCCAGAACCCCGTATACGTATTTCTCGCCGTCCCAGAAAATTTCATCCCGGATATGGTTCGCGGAGAACAACGATCTCAAGCTGTTCCACTTTGTCGCAACGGGATATTTGTCGGGGTATAGCTCTTTAAGTTTTTTGGCAGCCCCATAAAATTCATCGAGTGTTTCCGGAATTTTGATGTTATTGGCCTCGAACACGTCATAGCGGTAGGCAGACGTATTCTGGATGAGCATGCCGCGATCCTCGGGGAATCTAGGCGTGGAGGTTTCTTTAAAGGTGAACATGTTGCCGTCGGCATCCGTAACCCGCTTCATCCCGTTTTTTACCTTGCCAATGTAGTTCATATAGTTCGGCATCAAATCTTTATACTGGCCTAACTCGAGAAGCTGGCCTTGTTCGGCCATTTCGGTCGTATCATAGAATAAAGGCGTCACGAAGAAATCTGTCAGATCGTCGCTTGCGATCATAAGTTTGACCTTCTCGTCATATTCGGAAGACGGAATATAGTTATATTCAATTTCCACCTTCTTGCCCATATAAGCTTCCATGCGTTTATGCCATTCCTTGCCTACCAGACTGTTCGGATTATCCACACCGTTCGCAGGCAGCGTGACCGAAAAGCGCATGACTTCTTGATTCTCTTCATGGGTATCCGTATTTTTGGAATTATTCGAACATCCGGAAAAAACCATCAGTAGGGACAATCCGAGGACAAGCTTCTTTGCCAATTTGTTCATTCCATTTCCCCCTAATTTGCACAATTAACCGCTTCTTCTTCAAATCTGCTATTCATTAACTGTCATCAATGACTGCACACTCAGCTTGCTTGCACCGCCGCTCCGCTGCTTTAGCCTTTGATGGAGCCGACGAATATCCCTTTGGTGAAATGCTTCTGGAAGATCGGGTAAATACACATGATCGGAAACATGGTAATAATAATGACGCTCATTCGTACCGCCTTCGGATCAAGCATTTCCCCCGGGGCATTGATGGCAACGGATCCGCCGCCTACTCGTCCTTGAATCGCAGTCGTATCCAAGGTAAACAGGTAGTTTCGGAGCACCATCTGTAACGGATACTTATCCTGATCTCGCAGATAAATCAAAGCCTCGAACCAACTGTTCCAGCTTCCAACCAGACCGAATAGAGCAAAGGTTGCAAAAAGCGCTTTCGACAACGGCAGTATGATCTTGAAAAGAACCACCAAATCACTCGCTCCATCGATATAGGCGGAGTCTTTCAGTTCAGAAGGAATATTCAGAAAGAAGGTCCGAAATAGAAACACATTATAAGCACTGATCGCGCCGGGGAGAATCATGACCCAGACCGTATCCAACAGGTTCAGACCGCGCATAAGCAGATAGGTCGGGATTAAACCGCCGCCGAAAAACATCGTAATCATGAGGAAAAGGGTAAGAAATTTCTTGCCCGCAAATCCCGGGATCGTGAGTGGATAAGCCATCAATGCCGTAAACAGCAGCATGATGCCCGTAGAGCCGGTCGCATAAATGATCGAGTTTAGATACCCTTTAAAAATGTACGGATCCTGAAATACCGTCGTGTACGCTTCCAGATTAAATCCCTTGGGCCAAATGGTTACGCTCCCGGAAGAGATGTAACGCGTGCCGCTTAGCGATGTCGCGATAATGTTCAGAATCGGATACAGCACGACAATCAGGATGAATAGCATGATAACAACATTGAATACATCGAAAGCTCTGGAACCCAAGCTAGCCTTTTTCAACACTCCACCACCTAGAACAAACTCGTATCTGATACTTTCCGGCTTAACCAATTGGTCAAGTAAAGGATCGTAAAGGAAATAACCGACATGAATAATCCGATGGCCGTCGTGTACTCGTATTGCGCGCCCAGTATACCTTGCCGATAAACATAGGATCCGATGACATCCGCTACTTCGTAAGTCTCAGGCGAATAAAGCAGAATAATCTTCTGGAAATCGCTTCCGAGGATTCCCCCCACGGCGAAAATCAGCAAAATTATGGTGGTCGGTTTGAGTGACGGCCATGTAATGTGCAAAACCTTCTTCCATCGGCCTGCGCCGTCTACCTCGGCTACGTCATACAGCGTAGGATCTATTCCGCTTAATGCAGCAAGGTAGATGATCGTGCCGAACCCGACGCCCTGCCATATGCCGGAAGAGATGAAGATGGTCCGGAAATAGTCAGGCTCGAGAAGAAACATGATCGGGTCTCCGCCGAAGAAGCCGACAATATGGTTAAACAAACCGTCTCTCGCCGTAAATTCCTTAAGCATCCCCGCAACAATGACGACCGATATAAAATGCGGGAAATAAGAAACCGTCTGCACAAGCTTCTTAAAGCCCTTGTTTTTCAATTCATTAAACAACAGTGCTAATATAATCGGTGCCGGAAATGACCAAAATAAAGTATACAAACCGAGAAGCAAAGTATTCTTTAATACCCTGAACGCCATCGGATCGTTAAAAAAAGAAGTGAAGTACTTTACCCCTACCCACTCACTTCCCCAAATCCCCTTGGATGCGTTGAAATCTTTGAAAGCGATTAATATTCCGTACATCGGAAAATAGTGAAAGATTAACAGCGTCAGAAAGCCGGGAAGCACCATAAGGTAGAGATAGCGGTGCTTGACGATTCTGGCCACCAGCCTGTTATTGGTTGTTTTCAAATGAACACCTCCTGACTGTTAACATGTTGTGATCGGATTCTGTTGGTGCTATGGCTCGAGGAAGCATGAGCCTAGCTACATATGTAAGCGCATTCATTTTCACCCCCAGACTATATCCTAACGTTCGTCGAAAACACATTTGCTTTCTCTACCGTCCCCTATAGATATGATCATCATGATGTCTCACAAGTTATTATGCTAAGTAGAAAATAACACATACTATTTTTATCGTCAATACATAAAAAAGTTTATAATCTCACCGAAAATTAGCATACTATCTCTGAATAGCTCCGAATTGGCGATACCGATACGGCGTTAAATTATGCCTCCGCTTGAATAAGTCGTAGAAGTAGCTGACGTTGTCAAGTCCGATCTCAAGACTGATGTCCACGATTTCCATATCCGTGTTCAGCAGCAAATTCTCGGCATAGGACATTCTCAATTCATTAATGTATTGGGTCGGGGACATCCCGAGATGCTTCCTAAACATTCTGCATACGTAGGCATGCGATTTGCCCGACAGCTCAACAAGCGCAGCCGTTCCCCGTGTGAAGTGCTCTTTCTCTTTCGCATCTCTGCACAGAGCCTTAAACCATTCCGGCTGTCCGGTAAGATCTATTGGATCCGCTTCGGCCTTGATGTACCTGGAGAACAGGTCGGTCAAGATGGCTCTTACCTCCGCTTTGACGGCCAGCTTCTTCTCCTGCGGGATCAGACTGAGCTGGTCCAGCCGGTACCGCACGTATTCCTTCTCCATTTTGGACAGCACGGTCGACGGCGGCATAGCCGGATCAAGCAGTCTTTCGCTTGGGAACCCTTCTCCCAAGAAAGCAATCAGGTCGTCCAGGACCTCTCGATTGAACGACAGATTGATGAATTGGCAATCGCTATCCGTCGTCTGCTCATAGTAATGAACGTCCCGGTCCCGTATGAACACGAGTGTATTTTCCTGCAGCAGCTGCCTTTTGCCATTAATGACATGCACAACGCTTCCCTTCAGGATAAGAAACAATTCAAAGAAGTCGTGCGTATGCATGCCGATCGTATCGCCCACCGAAGCGATCAGTCGACAGTGAGCCTGAATTTCAGAATCAATGCCGTCTGCCGCTAGAAGCTTCAACATATGCGATATCCCTCCTTATTTGTATATTGACTAGTTCCTCCGATCCTCCGATGTCAAAACACCATAAAGCATTCAAAAATAGAGCAAGATTGAAAGCAGCACTTTCGATTAGGATAGAGTTGTTATTAAAGCCTGAAAGGAGATTTGCCACGAATGAACTTATTGGAACAGCGTCAGCAATTCGAAGCAAACAAACGCATTTATGAAAGCGCCAAGCTTGTCTTTCGCGGAGTCGAAGGCTTCGATGTTTACAATCCTTCGATTCCGTTCGAATGGAACGGCAGGCGCTACATATACGGACGCGTGGAGAAACGCCATGAGTGGGCGAGATCTTGGGTTCGCCTGTTCGAGGAGAGCGGACCGGACGAGTGGACAGCCGTCCCGAATACGATGATTTATCAGCTTGAAGATCCTTATATTAGCGTGATCAACAAACAGCTCGTACTAGGCGGCACGCACGTTCGTAACAAACAGGGGCGGCTTGATACTTTCTACGGCTATTTCTACAAAGGCCGCGATCTTCATGATCTTTACTACTTCACGACCGGTCCGGATTATATGAAGGATATTCGGCTCGTAGAGCTCCGAGACGGTAGGATCGGCGTCTTCTCAAGACCACGCAGCGAAGAAGTACGCAAGCAATTCGGAAGCGAATCCTTAGTGGGATTCACTGTCATCGACAGCCTAGACGCACTGTCACCGGAAGTCATCAAGAACGCCCCATATATCAGTGGACTGTTCCGCAAGGATGAGTGGGGCGGCTGCAACCAGGCCTACTTACTCGAAAGCGGGAAGATCGGCGTCATCGGCCATATCTGCTATGCTCAGGGAGATACATCGACTTACATGAACATGGCTTTCGTACTGGACCCGCAGACGAATCAATTTTCGGATTTGAACATCATCGGCACCCGTCCTTGTTATCCGGATGGCCCCGCCAAGAAGGCACATTTGACCGACTGCGCGTTCACCGCCGGCATTGAAATGCGTCCCGACGGCAAGGTCAATCTGTACAGCGGCATCGGCGATACCGGAGCAGCGCGTATCGTCATCGACTACCCGTTCGAAAAGGAAGGCGCTATTGTAACCTTATGATGCGTGTTCAAAAAGTCGGTTTACAGAACCGAGAAGGTTGGATGAAGCTAGGGAATGAGTAGCGGAGCTACACGTTTTCGCAGAAAACGCCTTCGAAAGCATCTGCTGTAGTGGGTACGTGAGCAACGGTAGGCCCGACTGATTGAAGATTCGATGTCGAGTCCGCTTCCTGATCTGCTTCGTCCTGGAAGACGGCTTTTTGAACAACCTGTACTAGATGAAATTCCAAGCATCGAGCTGCTGGATTCCCCAGCGGCTCTTTTCTATGTCTGTTTACGGTGTAATATAGTGCCATTCATTTTGCAAAGTGTTCCATCTCGAAGTTATTATGATAAGCGAATGAAAACACATACTTTATTTGACCCCATAGTAATACAGACCTTCACGAAATTCAAATCTTTTATATCATTTTCCTCCCTTTTCTGCTTTATTCCCGAAAACCACCCACCTATTCGACATAATCTTTTTCCAAAATGCAGCCCAAGTACGTATACTTTTTAAACCGATGTGCGCTATAATTGGAGGAAATGTTAATACGAGGTGAACCTACTTGAGCAAGAAGGACGTGGCTCTGCCAAAGTACCAGATGGTGAAAGACTATGTCTTATCCCAGATCGAGAATCAGGAATTTACAAAGGACGACCGGATTCCTAGCGAGTCGGAATTTTCCAAGCTGCTGGATGTCAGCTCTATCACTGTCCGTAAAGCGCTGTCGGAGCTAGTGAACGAGGGCGTGATCTACCGCGTCAGAGGTAAGGGAAGCTTTGTAGCCAACCAATCAACCGTCTCGGAAAAGACCTCAAATCTGGTGGCCTTCGTCATTTCCGGCGTCGACCTTTACGATAGTTCGTATATGCAGATCATGAGGGGCATACAGTCCTTTCTGGGCAAGCATGGTTGCAAGCTGATCATCGAATTCGTGGAGAACGACTTCGAACAGGAACGAGAGCTTGTTCTGGAACTGATTCAAACGGAACTAAGAGGAATACTCATCTATTCCTCTAATCCCGAAGCTGCGAAGGGCTATCTCGGGGAAATTCGCAAAAAAGCGATTCCGTTCGTGATGCTCGATCGTTCCCCTTCCGGCTATCCGGTCAACGTCGTCACCTGTAACAACCACGACGGAGCTTATGAAGCTGTAGAATACTTGATAAAACAAGGTCATCGCCGAATCGGATTTGCTGCTTACGACTACCACCTGAGCCCGGAGGTTGACAGATATAACGGCTATTGCAACGCCATGTCGAATGCGTCCCTTCCGATACCCGAATCGCTCTTGTTCCTGGACAAGGAATTGGACTACGCCGCGCTTGCGCGCCTTATCCAAATTGGAGAGCTGACCGCGCTGTTCTGCGCGAACGACAAGCGGGCCCTAGAGGTAATCGAACAGCTCACCGCACTTGACATTCGTATCCCCGAACAAGTATCCCTAATGGGCTTTGACGATTTTGAAAGCTCCAAATTCGCCAAGATCGCTTTGAGCACAGTGAAGCAATATTTCGACGTCCTCGGCTATGAGAGCGCCAAGCTGCTGTTCGAAATTACCGAAGGCTCGTCTTACGGGAATAAGAAAGTCATGCTGCCTACAAGCTTGGTCATACGTGACACGATCAAGCCAGTCCAAGGTTAATGAGTTTAAATAAAATTCCTTGCTTTCCTGAAGTGTTGAACCTTACTATTCTTTCTATAACTTCCGTTAGCGACTCGTTTCACTTATTCCATACATTGAACATGGAAAAGGCTTATTCCAAACTCATCTTTGAGTTGGAATAAGCCTCTAATATTTGTTACTGTCGGGTTAATGATCATAATAGATTTCCTTGCAAAGAAGCAAATATATAAGTTCCTTTAATTTTGCCTTTTAGACCAGTAACCTTCGATTTCATTTATCGCATTTATTGCGTCTGCTCTGATGCTACTGTTTCTGTGTTCTAAATACTTGGTTAGATAAGGTAAATACTCCTTTTTATAAGTGAAGCTTAGTATCGTCAATGCGGAATGGAGACATTCTTCAGGCAAACGTTCAAGATTGTCAGCTAAAATATCGAAATTTATCCCCTCAATGTTTTTATAAGTTGCTGCGGATAGTACTGTATTAAATATTTCTTCCTTCATATCTAAATTCTCTTCTTTAATACCGAAATGGAGTAATACTGTAACAATATCAATGAAATTATCAATCGAATGGTTATAGGATTCGAAAATATCACAAAGGTGGCTTAATATCTCCGTTTTTTCCTCGGTATTCGATCCAGAGAGTGTTGCCTTTAGTTCTTCTATATTCAATTTTTTCACCTCATTCAATATTATGGTGTAAAAGGAATATGCGTATCATTAGCAATTGACTCATCATAATGAGGACTGTTTTCTCTTAGGACATTCTCTTTATGAAAGTTCCCTTTCGAGTCCATTGTCCACTTCCTTGTACTGAGGTGATTAGCTAGAAAAACACTCATTATAAGCTTAGCTCACGCACTTTATTTTCTAATAGTTGAATATTCTCGCTATTTAATAGTTGAGGATTCAATACAGCTATAAAATTTAGCAGCTTGCTTGAACTTATTATTACTTCCTCCACAAAAGAAACTGTGCTGATTATACTTCCCTTCCATTGTGAATACGTAAATTCCTTGTATGGTTTATAAATAAATAGATCTATTATTGATTTTCGATCAACATCCTCTACTAGGCTTACACTTAGCTCTTTTCCCTGCAAAATAAATTCAAGCCATAGGTTTGCACTATCTGGAATTCGATACGCAACATAATTATGCTCCTTTATTTTTTTGCAATCGTTAATAAGTCAACAAACCATCGAATAAGCCTTTCCTCGCCAAAAGGACAATCATCAAAGAACAATCCGTATTTATTGCCGTTAAAATTCAGTTCAATGATCCCTTCTATATCTTGTTTTGTCTGGTCAAATTGTTGAGCAGACATTTGTTTAATATCATCAAAATTATCATATGCTTTAAAGGAAATAGTAAACATGTCCGGTCACCCCTAATCTAATAAATCGCTTAGTTTATACATATTTGTTCCATAAACAAAATCCACATTTCCATTTCTAATAAATACTTTAATTGGCTCACCAAAAACAGTAACAGTATGCAATCCATCGGTAACTCCCTGCTGTTTTAATTGGTTAATAGCCAACGTAGAAGCTTCAGCAATTTTATTATCCGACCATTCTTTATTAAAGAAAGATTTTTTACTTAACATTTCGTTAATTTGATCATCCGACATTTTCTTTTGTAAAAATGGGAGCTGATTCTTTGTGCTATTCACAGAATGTCTATTAAGAATATGATCAACTAAATTTTGACTTAAATCACCACTTGATGTTGCAAATCTCGGCGGCCCCTCAACCTTCCCACCATCCCCACCCGAATCATTCTTCAGGTTCGGGTGAGTCTTCACGCCTAACCGGCGCGTGGTCAAGCCTGCGATGGCCATGGCTGCTTGCTGTCCGGCAAAATTGAACGCACCGCCCGACGCCTCGACGTCTGCGGCGAATTTACCTGGGTATCGGCATCAAAGATCATTTTGCCTCCCCAGACCACCGTTTCGGCAGCCTCCTCGATCGTTCCAATGGTCATGTTATAGGCCATATCCTTAGCGGTGTCAAGCGGGTCTTCTACCAAGGATGTCGCCGTATCCTTCACCGAATTTGCCACGGACTTCGCACCGGTCTGCAGTCCCTGCCAGAAGTCCCCCGCATGGTCCCAGAACGTTTTGGGCTCATTAGCGCCACTCGCTGCAGCTGCCGATCTTCATGCATATCGGCTGAAATAAACCGAAAGGCAATGGCTTTCAATTCCTGGCCGATGATCCTGAGATGCTCAATCGTTTTATTCTCCAGAGTCCTTCATATCAATGGCATGAGAGTATGCAATCTGGAAGAATCGTGCCTTTTGGTTCAGAAGCCCCACAGCGCTATGCTTCTTGTATCGTGCTAACCTCCGTTTCAGCAGTATCGTGTGTATCTCAAGAAATATAGAACTCAAAAAACGCACCTCCTAGAGAGATGCGTATTTCACTTGCAGTCCTATGCTACAACCTGCGTAAAGGTGCTATGGGATCCTATAACAATTACGCCTTTACTATGCGTGCTCAGAATCCGGACCTCATCAAATCGCTTAGCACAAAAGCCAGATGTTTTTCGGACAATCGCATATGGCGGTAAAAGGTGGCTCTGCTCATATGGAAGGATGCTGCGAGCTGGCTTTTGTTCCGGTCCTTGCGCAAATAACTTGCGATGAGAATTTCCTTCTCCAACAGCGTCAAAGGTTCCATCGGACGTCCGTCGGCCAGAATCCCTTGAATGATGTTCCTCACCTGCATCCCGTCCCAACCCAATTGCCGAACGACAGGGAGTTCCTCCAGCTTGTCGGGATCGAACAGCCGTTCCAGCATTTGCTTCATTACGCTTCGATCAATGGCCGGAGGATACTCATCCTCCCGCTGATGTGCCGGTTGTCCTGCTGCTGTCTCCGTTTGCCGGATGATCCACTGAATCCACTGATCGAAGCTCGTTTGCCTAAAATCCAGCTCCCATGTCGTCAATTCGATGCCCGCATATCCCGTCGCTTTCCCGCACGCTTTGAATCCCAGAATCGACAATAAGGAATTCAACTGTGGATCCCCCGCCGCCAAAATCCCCCGCAAACCGCCGGTCATGTGGACCAGCCATTGCTGCATCAGCATGGCCCCCAGCTCCTCGGGACGATACAAGGATTGTTCGGAGTTTACCGCGGATAACAGCACAAATATCGTATCGGCTGCCTCCGGTGGCAGCCGATGCAGCGAAGATACTTCCTCCCCCAGCATCCCCCTGCACCCAGGCGCATATCGTTCCAACAAGGGCAAGCTCAAGGCATGCAGCCATACGCCTGCGCAGAACGCCAGCGGTATCCCTTTTTCGTCCCGCACGATAAAGATTCCTTCAGGAAAATGAGCTGCAATCTCCTCCAGCAAAACCGGGTAATCGGCAGATTCGACCAGTTCGGACTGCCAGTCGGAACCCCGAATAGACGCCTTCAAAAAGCGCTGCAAATACGGGAGATCTTCCTGCTCGAACGGCTTATGCTCGCCGGGTTTCAGGCTTGACGAGAAATTGGCATACGCATGCGCCGAGGGCAGAAACTCACGGTACAGCTCCAAGATGTGGGCGCTCAGGTGCATCTGCATGCGTTGGTCGACCGAATGGAATCGTTCCGCCAGCAGGACGAACACCTGATGGCGAACCGATTCAAATTGTTCGGGGTTTCTGCGCGTAAAGTCATCCCGTAACATTCGAGCAACGACCTGGTGCAGCGTTATCCCATCCACCGTATCCCGTACGAACGAAAGCGCCCTCAGATGGTAATAGTCCGCCCCTTCCAAAGGTGTATCCAACAACCGGTTCAGCATGTTCTCGTCGGCAACAGGCAGAAGCGACAAAACCGTCAGCGCACGGTACACGCCAGGAGACGCCGCTTCCCGCAAAAATTCGGCGCTCAATACAGCCGGAACCTCTCGCCATACATCCCACTGCTCTACAGACTCGGAAAGCAGCATATCCACGGTCAAGGCAAGCGACAACGGATGGCCTTCCGTCTTCTCGGCAATAGCCCTTTGCCATTCCGCAGACAAGCCGCTGTCGCCTAAATAATCGTAGACCTCTTCTCGAGTAAACAACCGCAAAGAGAACCTTTTCATTCGGGACTTCCATTCCGGATTCGTCTGCCATTTGAGCGGCAGTCCATTGCGCGAGGCACATACGATCAGCACGTGGGCGGACTTCAACTCAGGAAGAAATCTGGAGAACAGCCACCCTTCCAGCTTTTCGATCTCCTCACCATTGTCTATGAACAAAACGGTTCGCTGCAGTTGAAGCTCGTTAACGATGTATGGCAGCAGCGCGGATTCCGGAGCCCTGGTTCTGCCGTATTCAGTTGCAAGACTCATCTCCAGACTCGCCAGAAAAGCGCCCGACGTCGTTAAACCTCCTTGCCCGTCCAGCCAAAGAGAACGCACCGAGGACTGCCTTGCCGTGCGGGCCATTTGCAGCAGCAGCGTTGTTTTGCCAATGCCGCCAATTCCTGATATTGAAAAAATGGATGTCTGCGCCCGGGAATCCGTCAGCCAATCCGTGAAACTCATCATTTCCCGATCCAAGCCGATAATGCGATGTTTTGCAATCTTCTCCATTCGTTACATCCTCACTCCATCCGCTTCTCGCCCGTTGAATCTTTCAACTAATAAACCTGCTATTTTTTTATACTATACTATGTTTCGAGTCTACGAATAGGCTCCATTACGGAATAAACGCAAAAAAACGCGCACATTCTCGGTTGGAATGTGCGCGCCATCTATTCAGCTGCAATCAGTTCATGAAATTCAAGTAGAGCAGCATTCGGTTTAAGAGAACCGTGCTTTGTGCGCGCGTGGCAAACGCCTGCGGTGCGAACGCAGCCTTCCCGACGCCTTCGATCATGCCGGCGGCCAACAGGTCGGCAGTCGCTCCCTTGGCCCAATCGGATACCTGGGCATAGTCCGAGAAGCTTTCCAAAGTCGAAGCGTCCTTTGGCGGAAGCTCGCCGGCATATCGTGCTGCTCTGGCCAGCATAACCGCCACCTGCTCTCTCGTGATCCTAGCGTCCGGTCGGAACGAACCGTCAGCGTAGCCTTCAATCAAGCCAGCCGCGGATGCGGCTCCTATCGCACCGGTATACCAAATTCCGTTCGGCCCAACGTCCGAATAGGAAGAAAGCTGCGGTTTCTCGGTGAGTCCGAGCGCACGTACGAGCATCGCAACGAACTCGGCGCGGGTCACCGTACGGTTAGGATCAAACATGCCGTCAGCCGATCCGTTCACGATCAGCTTGTTCGCCATCCGCTCGATGTTACTTTGCGCCCAATGTCCCTGGATATCCTCGAAAGTTCGGTTGGAGCGAACCGCAGTGTACACACCGTTATATGGGCTATAAAAAGTCGCTGTCTCCCCTTCCAAAATGGAAGGGACGAAGCGCGGCTTTCCTGCGTCATCCACCCACACGACGGTGGAACGATCGGATCCTGCCGCATCATTAATCAAGAATGTCCGCTTGAGGTAAGTGTCTTCCCCTTCGATTCTTACATCGCCGTTGCTGTATAGCTCAAAGCTCATCGGCTCCGCCAGCATGTCATAGCCTTGACGAGTCAATACCACATCCAGCTTGCGCCTTGCGGAATCCGCCATTTTCGCAATAACGACCGTTACGGTCGCTCGGTTCTTGAGGTCACTTAGCACGTACAGCGGAACGCTGTAGCTTGCCCCGTTCACCCCAATCCGAATGGCTGCACTCGGCTTCGCCGAAAGGAGAACCTGCAGCGCTTCAGCCGGGAGATCGACCTTCACCACCGGATCCTCATTGTCAATGTCAATGACGATATCTTCCCCGCCAACGACCCATGACCGAACCAGATCGGAGTCCGCTATCAGTCTCAGAACGGTGCGCCCGTCATGCTCCTGCTCTTTTTTGGCGGTTACCCGAACTTGTTTGCCGTTGATCGTTACGACCATTCTTGGGTCCGGTACAGGGGATGGGGCAGAAACCGGAACCCAGCTATAGGATGGGGGTACCGGTTCTGGGGTATAGGCAGCTCTCAAATCGATGCGCCCTACGTCAACTGTCCCCCCAGCTAAGACATTTACGGTTGTCGTATAATCGTTATACGCCGCTGCTGTCACCGTGAGTGCATGGCTGCCTGCCGCTACGTTATTCACTGTAAATCTCCCCTCGGCGTCGGTCATATCCTTGATTCCGCCCACCGATACCGCCGCACCGACCAGAGGCGTATTCCCTGTACCGTAGACTGCGCCGATCACCGTCCCCGTGTCCACTGGAACCGACTGGACCGTCACTGCTGCGGTGGCCGTGAACCCTCCGTCGACGGTCGTCACCGTAACGACCGCCGTACCTTCTGCAATCGGCGTCACCTCACCGTTCTGATCCACCTGAGCGACGGCCGGATCGCTGGAGTTCCAGGTTACCGTCTGATTCGACGCATTCACGGGCATAAGGACGGCTGTCAGCTTCTGTGAAGCACCTCCTGCCGCAAGGGTCAATGCCGTCTGATCCAGCGTCACTCCCGTCACGCGGACTTGGTCTCGAATATGTGCGGCTTCCACCTGTACGCTGCTCCATGCCTGAATGCGCTTCTGTACATCCAGTTCAAACACCTGGAGATATTGACCCGGGATTGGATCCACAATGTCCGCTCCGAGCGAGTACAAGACCGCTTCGCCAGGCAGCGCATCACCCACCAGAGGACGCATCCCCGCATCCTTCTCGAGCAGATAAGCGAATGTATGCCCAGGATCGCCTGGAACTGCCGTCGCGCTCGTCGAACCGTTCGCTCTGCCTGGACTAATAGTAAGCCTGTCGATGTCCTGTGCCGGTTCATCCACGTACAGAGTCAATACCGCGCTGACGGTGTTCCGGCCCGCATCGGTCGCCGAGACCGTTACCGGGAACGCGCCGCTCACCGTAGCGCTGCCTTCGATTCTGCCAGAGGCAGTCATCGATAGGCCACTGGGAAGTCCGGAGGCGCTCCATGACAAGCCCCCACTTGCGCCGTCGAAAGCATCTATCACCATCGAATAAGGAGCGTCCTTGGCCGCCCGCGGCAGATCGATTGTTAAAATATCCGGGCGCAGAAACGGATAGCCCCCATTGACGCCAGTGTGGACGGCCCACATATTCGCAAAATCCCAGCCGCCATAATTGGAGGCCGTCTTCATCTCGTTGGTGGTTAGGCCTGTGAGTTGAGGTGAGCCTATGATATCCCCAACGCCCACGCCAGCGGTTTGGGCCGATGTCGTGTTATCGTAATATGAGGCGTCGATGGATGAATGCGTCACGATTCCGATAAAACCGCCCACCGTGTAATAGGTGACGCTTCCGGATTTCATGATTGCAGTTGTAGAATAACTATTGGCTATTGTTCCGTATATCATTTGTCCGGCCAATCCGCCCCCATGGAAATATTGACCTCTCTCCGTATTCGTGACCCTTCCGGTGGCATACGAATCATTGATGCTGCCCAATCCCTGTGAACCGACCAGCCCGCCGGCATACTGATTGGGGGCATCGCCGCTTTTGACGGCAGCGGATGAAGATGAGCGAAGAATGGTCGAATCGCCATTGGCTGCCCCGGCCAACCCGCCTGCTACGCTCACGGAAACCGTATTGCCACTCGTAACGGTGCCCTGCGAATGCGAGTTGAGAATGCTGCCGCCTATCAGGTGTCCCACCAATCCGCCGGCATAACTGCCGCCGTTGACTTGTGCGGAAATGCTTAGATTACGGATGGCCCCCGATACGCGGCCGAAGAAGCCGACATACTGTAGAGCTCCTCCATCGATGGTGAGACCTTCGATCCGGTGTCCCCTTCCGTCGAAAATACCGCTAAAGACGGTCGCTTCATCGGCTATGGGTACCCAATCGTATCCGGTCATATCGATGTCGCCGGTCAATCGGATATTCCGATCCAGGTAAGACGCTTGATTCCGATTGATATAAGCCAGTTCTTCTGCGGTCCCGACCCACACCCAACCGTCCGTTTCGGCCGGAACCGAGTCGTTTCCAGCCCAGAGCACGGGCTGAGCGGAAGCCAAGGGAGCAAGCACCATCGAAAAAATGAGCGTTACTGCCAGCACGATGGACATTTTTTTCATAAACAGGTTTCTCCTTTGCATCAGTACAGTCATCGATGAGTCATAGAAACACGTCGTGATCTGATAAAATTCAACATCTTCAATTAAGTGTAATATAACAATGGAATAAAGACTGTCTCAATTTTGTTTCAAGTTCATAGGAAAGCAGTCATAACGAAAAAACCGAGCGAATGCAGGGAGCGGCCCTGAGTTTTCGCTCGGCTAAGATTGGCCTATGATGTTATTTACCGTATTGACTGCAGTCCCATCCGGATTGCAGTCTTCCTCCCTTTTCGTGATGTGGGAAGGGAACTAGTCCATAACTTCTTAGTCAATCTCCTCCCCCACCACCATCTCCAGAACCTCCATCATAGCCACCGTCACTACTGTAGTCGTATGAGCTCCCTCCGTCTGCTCCACCGTCACCATTACTGCTATTTCTTCCGGAAGATGTTCCATCAGATATTCCTTTCCAAGAATGAATAAAGACATAATCGATAGCGGTATCCACATCTTTATCGAACAGAGAAGAAGCCTCTGAGAAAATAAAATTCGGATTTTCTTTGCTTACCTTTCTCATAAAACGTTCTCCTACACCAAGCAATAGCGCATCCTCTCTCATCTTTTCAAGCCGATTACGGTCATATTCACCCCTGCCTTCGCCATGTCCGCCTCTTGCCAGCTTCCGTCGATACCGCTTTATAGCGCTTAGGTAAGCTGCCGAACGCTGATCTAATGCTCCTCGGGGTAAAAAACCAACAAATAAAAATGAAAGAATTACGAAGTTCAAGTATTCGTCGACCAGTGGATCATACAAAATTGGAGCTGCAACGAAAAAGCAAACGACCAAAAAGATGATGATGTATCTTTTGAGGCGCCAGCGAAAAGAAGCCAATATGAGTCCGCCGCCCAAAATAATGGCCAATACTCCTACCCATCCCCAAGGCGTTACGTCTGCAATGTACAGATAGATGAGCAAAACCAGATGTATGAGAGCTAGAGCAGGTATGATGACTTTTCTCGCCGCGTATTCCTTGAACATGATCCCTTTGCTATTCTCAGTCTCCACAAGCTCCTGCCAGCGGCTGAGTCCCTTTTTAAGACTTCTCATCCGCTTTATGTATTTACCCATAGTCGCTTTATTTCTGCGCTCTGTTTTCGTAGGGCCAGAAATTCTCTCCAAGTTCAGGATAGTCGTACCGTGAGACAGCCAACCAAGCAAATAACGGTCTGGTTTTTTCAGGGCTGTACGATTACCCTTGAATGTAAACTCTGGAAGCCTCTTCGGCGCTCTCGAATCTTCCTGGAATCGCATATCTGATGGCACTAATGAAACACTCACCATGCCTTTACGGCGCAGCGAAAATACACCGGCCAGCCCATCTGCAAGTCGGAGCTTTCCCTTCCGGAAAAGGTAAATCAGATCGATTGGATCCATCGCTGCGAGATCTTCGAAGCTGATCCGCCTACCACTCCACCAGGATGAGATCCTACGCAGCGAAAGGGAATAATAGACGATACCCGCTATGGCTACATAGGTCAGCCAGTGGCTGATATGTTGACCCGCTTTCAGTAAATGTTCACGCTTTTCGAATCTCTGCTGAAGCTTCTGTTCATCTAACAGTCGTTCCGAGAGTGAGGCTGAGGGCTCTTCTGTTTCCCTCTCCGTCAGCACCTCTGGGGGGAAATACAACTTCAGCCTCGCACTATCCCCTTCGGGTAATAGGGCATTTTCGTATCTAATCCAACGATTGTTTATTTCCGTCAAGCTGCCTCTTGAGCGATCGTAGGCATATCCGGATAAATTCTCTTTTGCAGGCTGTTCTGTATAAACCCTAACGGTTACGTTGTGATGATCAAACCTGTTATCTTTGAGTACAGTCCAATCCAGCTCTCCACGATCGTCATATTTCACAGCTTCTCGATCAAGCCTATAGCGATAATAGATCTGCCTCGTTTCATCTTTAGCTTGTAATTCGATGTAATAAGAACCTGATTTAGTTCTTAAATAGACCGGATAACGCTCCAAATTAACATAACCAAGATTACCGAGCTCTCGGTCATTCGGTGGTACATAAGCTTCAAAAAATTCAATATTCGCTCCCCCGAAATTGTCCATATATCTAGGAATTCTTTCATACTCTCCTTGTACTGTGTAAGTGAATAGCTCTTCCACATATAAGTCCCCGTCCGCCATTACCTTGGCCACAACGTCCACTTGATCAATAGTTAACTCATTGTCGTTGCTACACCCGCCTAAGATAACAACCAAAACAATACTAACAGCCAAAAACAACACATGTTCAATCTTTATTTTCACAGTAAACCTCCTGTTTTCCAGTTAGCTTTACTAGAGGCGCCTTAATAGTCTTACAGCATGAACAGAGGGCCACTCTTCTGTTTTTGCTACCAAAGAGATTTACTTATTAAAAGTCTTGATTCATAGCTAACCATACTTTATAGTATTCAAAATTCATATAGCATAAAAGGATGCCTTCCATGGCTGTTCGCGCTTGCTCGTATTTCGTTACACTGACACTCAACTAGCTCTTAATAAACACAATTTTTACGCCAACCACCTGATCCTGCTCATTCACGGCCTTATACACGCCATATGCACCATCGCCAATGCCGGTCCGGGATACGACGCCTCCATCCAGGACACCCGCTTCTTCTCCACTCTCGGTGATATCGCAGCAGGCATAATACCATTTCGTATCCGTATCCGAGCTATCCGATGTCGCATCAGCGTCTGGAATTCGGTACTTCTGAATATCAAAAATCCCGGCCTGCCCGCTATCCACCCCAGCTACAAAAGGACACTTGATCCATTCCAGGAATGCCCCCTGTTCAGCTGCCGAGTGATGGTAAGCCGTTAGCTTTGCGTTGGCTTCGCCCCAATCCGGGATCTCTACCTTCTGCACTTCCCCAACCCACGTTCCATTTAATACAGCTTCCAACACGCCCATGATGATAATGTTCGTATTCAATTCATAACAAGGATCCGCAACAACTAATTGTCCGGAATTCACTTCAAAATTGCCCAGTTGAATGATCAAAGAAGATACCTCCAATAACAGCGTATGATGGTTCTATTTAGCACTTATGATGGGGGAGTTTAAGAGCGAACCCCTGATTCAGCAACCTTTACATATTCGAGATTAGCATATTTTCAAAAGCTTCATCTGGATTATTTGATTTATTTAGATGTAACCATTCTTTGAAATCCCCTTTATATGTAATCTTTCCTCTATTTAGTATGATTAGGTGGGAATCTAAGTACATTAAGTCTTGAAGTTGATGTGTAGATATAATACAAGTTTTCCCCTCTTCTATAAGCTTCCCAATTAACTCGTGTATTCTTTTTCTAGATACGGGGTCTACTCCACTTGTTGGCTCATCAAAGATATATAAAGAACGGTCAATTCTAATTAATAAGTTGATAAAAAACCATCTTCTTTCACCGATAGACATATTCCCGATTCGTAAATCCCACAAATGTTCAAACAATTCTTTTTCAAGTTGCGACATTTTTTCAGTGTAAAAATCCGTTCCTTCAACTTCAGGTTTAACAGGTGAAGAAGAGATTCAGATTCTGGGTCACATATCCTGTACAGAAGGTAAATTGATCTCTCCAGACTCCGGTTTTAGAACATTAGTTACGCAATCAAACATTGTTGTTCTACCAGAACCATTTACACCAACAATTGCATTTAACTTTTTTGTATGTAATGAGAATTTTACATCCTGTAACACAAAATCTTTTCCTCTTGGATATTTAAATTTAAGATTTTTGATATTCTTAGCAAAATTCCTCACTTATGTATTCATACTAAAGTACGAATAGCCTAATTTTAATCACATGATATTATTGTAATTCTATCTTTGCAGCATCGATAATAAGTCTATTTTTCTCATGGCTATGCATCCTACGAAACCAAAAAATAATAACGGAATTATAAATTGAACATATAGAAATTCGTGATCGAACAATCCAGAGCCCATATTTCCAATAACCACACATTTTTCATATCAACATTAATGGCAACTTAAAAAAGGGATACATCAAAATATTCAATATGGTGGATATGCTGGAAAACTGAACAGGTAAAAGTGCTACGCTAAAAGTTGCAAAAGCTAATGGTATTGAAATGATAACAATGATGACCATTAACATTAATATTAATATTTTCAATGAAAACACACTGTAAATAAGCGTCACAATCATTGTGAAAAGCACTAAACTAATTAAAGTATAGTCTTTAATGAAACACTTCCTTTAAGCCTTGCTGTTTGTAGTCCTATTCCATTTAAAAACGTACTGATAATAAAGGCCCAAAACCAAAAAATGTATTTAATCATATCCAGATTGTGGCTAGTAGAATCCAAGATATTCTTCTGCATAACCAATGTAGTAAAAAGAGGAAAAACCACAGACCAAACAAACGCCACTTTTTCGAATAGTAATAATTTAATATAAAAAAACCGAAAACTCTCCTCACACCAATATCTCTCCCCTTATAAAAATCAAACTTTCAACATGTACTTCCTTTGAGTATTACACTCATCAACTAAATGGATATATAACCCTAAAAATTAATATTCATCCAATTCCATCGTTTTGTTGTTATTATTTTCACTAATGGTTTTCTGAGCGTACGCAAAAAAGCGCCTTATGGTGGCTCTATAAAGGTGGATATTTCTGCCTCGTTTCAACTTCCATTGACTCCTATTTCTTTTTCCACCGCTTATAATAGTTCACAAACTGTAAATAACCACTCGATGAAAACATATGATAATTCTGGTTCTACTAAAGTTAGAAAGGCTAGTGCTGAATTCGCAAAAGGGAAGAAACTTGAAAAAACAGGCCAATCATTTGATGTAATATTTGCTGTAGGGCATTATAATACTCCAGCACAAAAAAAGCTTAATGTTCGTTGGTCTTACAATCTATTTAATTCTCAGGATTTATATGCGTTTGGTCCACAGACTAAAAGCATGTACTTCTCGTACGCATCTAAGTAATTTACAATTAAAATAGAGAGGATTATATCCTCTTCAGGCTGTCGAGAAAGTCTCGACAGCTATTTTTTGTGTATTTAGTTCAACACGACACCGCGTTAATACTATATAATATTAGTAAATAAACCGTTCGGAAGGGTGTTAAATATGTTGCGTTCTAACCGAGAAAAACAGCAGGCTTACGAGTTTGTTTCGATTGAAGAATTGGTTCCTCAAGATCATCTGCTCCGTAAAGTGGACAAGTATATCGATTTCTCTTTCATCGACGAAAAGGTCCGTCCGCTTTACTGTGCTGATAATGGGCGACCAGCCATCGATCCTGTCGTGTTATTTAAGATGATTTTCCTCGGTTATTTTTACGGCATCCGTTCAGAGCGTCAACTGGAACGCGAGATTCAGACGAATCTGGCATACCGTTGGTTTCTTGGTTTGGGATTGACAGACAAAGTTCCGGACCATACCACCATTAGCTGGAACCGACGGACTCGTTTCAAAGACACTAATATCTTTCAAGATATCTTCGATGAGATTGTGCTGCAGGCAATCGAGCATCGCATGGTCGGCGGACGAGTCCTGGTTTCGGATTCCACGCATGTGAAGGCCAATGCGAACAAACACCAGTACACCAAGCAGCAGGTTCTACAAAACACACGAGATTACATGGACGAACTCAATGGCGCAGTAGAAGCCGACCGGAAGGCGCATGGAAAAAAGCTTTAAAACCCAGAGAGGATGTGGTCGAGAAGAAAGAAATCAAGGTGAGCAAAACCGACCCGGATAGCGGTTATATGATTCGCGACGGGAAACCGGAAGGATTCTTTTATTTAGATCACCGGACCGTTGATTTGAAGTACAATCTGATTACCGATGTCCACGTCACGCCGGGAAACGTCCATGATTCTGTACCGTATTTGTCGCGTTTGGATCGCCAACGAGAGCGATTTGGTTTTGAAGTTGAAGCCGTTGCCCTGGATTCAGGCTATTTAACAACCCCCATCTGCAAAGGATTGCAGGAACGGGGGATCTTTGGAGTGATTGCTCACCGGAGATTTCATCCGACCCAAGGCTTATTTCCGAAGTGGAAGTTTACCTATGATGCCGAGCGTAACCGTTATATTTGTCCGCTCCAGCATGAATTGTTGTATCGCACCACGAATCGAGAAGGATACCGGCAATATGCCTCCGATCCGAAGCACTGCAAGACTTGCCCGATGCTGGAGCAATGTACCCGTTCACGGAATCACCGCAAGGTCGTCACGCGCCATGTCTGGGAAGACAGCAAGGAATGGGTGCGAAACAACCGGCTCAGTCGATCCGGCAAGTATTTATACCGAAAACGAAAAGAAACGATTGAGCGAAGCTTCGCGGATGCCAAAGAGCTCCATGGGTTTCGCTATTGCCGGTTGCGCGGGTTGCAAAACGTCAGGGAACAAGCTCTGATGACAGCAACCGTGCAGAATATGAAGAAGATGGCGATCCACTTGGATCGCCTGGAAAACAGGGGGTAATCCCCCATTTCCCCTCTTGAATTGACCACTTAAAAAGGGAGAAACCCTGTACTTTGAAAAAAGTGCAGGGTTTCTCGACAATCTGGAGAGGATTATATCCTCTTTATTTTAATTCATAGGGGGTTAATTATGTTTCTTATATTTCTTTTAGTTATTTGTCTTTTCTCTATACTTTTGATAATGCGAAATGATAACGAAAAATTCATAACCGGTTTTTCATTATTTGTGGTCATAGTTTCTATTAGTTTAAGCATATTACTTGTTAATTTGGCTGTGTTCGCTGGCTTGGGTAATGATACAACATTCCTTTCCATATTTAGTTTTAGTGTTGGTTCAATATTCAATATAGTAAAAGTTCTTATATCTATAGCACTCATATCTATGGTTGTATATTTTGCTTCAAAAGCTGATAAATAAAATTGGCCACACCATACCTTTTATAAGATATTCCCAACCAGGTTCTTCTTCCATGTCCCGCCACACAACCATCACAAAAAAACGCACCTCCTAAAGAGATGCGTCTTTCACTGACATTCATATGCTACAAACCACATGTTACCTGTAGCTTGCAGGATTACTCCGGAATATTCCCCCCGGCCACCCGGTCGCCGGAATTGCCCGATGGATCGGTTACGCCGTCATCTTCGCCGGCATGAATGATCAGCGAGCGTCCGAGCACCGAGTTTGGCTGGTTCTTTTTAAGGGTGCCATGCTGAATGATCGTCTCCGCTTCCACGGTGCCGTCTGCGCCTACGACCAGATTCGGCATATCGCCAACATGGCTTCCTTGTGGATGCTTGAGTCCATGATGCTTGTCGGTCGGATTAAAATGCCCACCGGCAGACTTGAAATCCCTATCTTTGATCGTGTTCTCATGTACATGGAACCCATGCTTGCCTGGTGTAAGGCCGGATGCGATGATCTTCACCTTCACCCCGTCATTGATCTGCTCCAAGATAGCGGAACCGGCAGACTCCCCCGCCGCATTGTACAGCTGGACTTCAAGATGCCCCAGAGATTCCTTTCTTAAAGCCTGGTCCCAGAACACGGGTTGATTAACCGGATCGGAAACCATGCGAGCAGGTGCATCGCTGCTGCCGGTAGGAGTCTCGGAATCCGAGGCCGCCGTCCCTTGCTGCGCAAATGGTCCATCAGTGGTGGAGTTATCCTTGCCGTTCACGTAGTAGCTTATTTTAGACATCGTGTATTTAATCGCAGCTAAAGTTCCTTCGGGATTCGCAGCAGCGAACAAAATTCCTGTGAACAGCAGGGCTCCGGCAAGAAATGCTCCAGCCATATATTTTAATTTGTTGGTCTTCTTCTTCACTTCATCGCCTCCTGAATGATGATATTCATTCATCTCCCAATCCCCTGATTTTATACGTCTAAGTCGTTATTTTATGGGATATGAGGCGTTCGGCGTTATTTATTGTTCCCCAAGACAGATATACGGATTGAATAACCTACTAAACTGGCTTTTATATCATCTCCAGCTACTGAACATAAAAAAGAGATTCCCTCCGCTACGGCGTTAATGCCCCTCTTGCAAAATGAGTTCTCTCATCCGATCCGTATGTTTGGCGGAAACCACATATACATCTTCTCCCCAATCTTTGAAACCGTAGCTAAACACACTTTCCTGACCCTCTTCCCCCAACCACAGCTTAATGGCGTGAATCGGGGATTGCTGATCATAGATAACCATCACGTCGTAATCCGGGTCTGTTCGTTTGGCAGCATCTGGTTGCTTGCGAGCCGTACGGATCGCTTCCTCAAATGCGCTTACAGCCTTCGCCTCCTTGAAAGAAACCAGTGTATCCCCGTTCATCTCGTCCCATGACTCAAATGCCGAAATCCGAATTTCGACAACCTTCTCGTCCAGCAGCTGCATCGTTTCCCAGCCGGGTTCGTTCTCGCAGCCTGTTAATAGAGCCGTCATATAGAGCAGCATGATCGTTAAAAAGTGCTTCATCAAATCGTCCTTCCTTATTCACAAAATAGTATTATTGGATGACCTTATGCAGCTTCAGCTTATCCATCAGCATGGTTCTGCACGTCTCTTGATCATAATGGGAGTTGTTCATTCGTTCCTTGTTCAGTCCAAGACTGTCCAAGATCCGGTACTCCAGCCTACGCCGGGCCTTCAATACTTGAGCCTGCGTCTTGCAGTAATCGCTACGAAACCCGGCAGACCTTCGACCATGATCAATTTAGTCTTCATTTCAAATCCCCTTCAAGTCTCAAAAATGATTGCAGCTTCAAGTTATTCTGTGGGGGCCGACTGATATCCTTTTCTCTTTACAAAAAAGGCAGCGGACGTTATCTCTCATGAAGAAGCCTCCCTGTATCCCCCGGGTAACTCCGAATGATCTCAACCGAGTTTCTGACCTGTCATTACTATGGAGTCTTCGTTAATAACTCAACCCCATATCTATTCGCTTTTAAACTATGGACATCTCTTTTTTAACGGACTATAATGACAAAAGCGCTCCAAAAAACGAACATTAAGGCGGTAAACATGAGTAAATATATGTTATTATTTCAAGGGACTTCTTTTTCAAGCAAATCTCCCAAAGAAATTCAAGTATTGAGAGACTATCTTTACTGCATCAACACGGACGGCATGATTGAGCGAGTCGTGGCACCGGAAGACGCCGACTATCAATCCTTGCTGGATATGCATCAAGGCACTGACAGCTTTCACCGACTAGAGGAAGGACAGTATTTCCTGCCTGGCTTTGTCGATTTGCACGTTCATGCCCCGCAATGGGCTCAATCCGGAACCGCATTGGACATTCCACTCTACGATTGGCTGAATACGTATACGTTCCCGCTGGAATCCAAATTCTCCGATCTGGAGTTTGCGCAAAAGGTTTACGACGATGTGGTAAGTACCCTGCTGGCCAACGGAACAACGACGGCCCTTTATTTTGCCACGGTGCATAAAGAAGCCAGCTTGTTGTTAGCCCAAATCTGTGCGAGCAAAGGCCAGCGCGGACTTGTCGGAAAGGTTGTCATGGACGATCCTGAGCAGAATCCGGATTACTACCGCGATGCGGACACATCCACGGCACTGGCGGATACGGAGGAATTTATTATCGCTGTACAGGAACTCGCCAAGACCACCAAACAAGGCGTGTATCCCGTCGTGACCCCACGCTTTATTCCAAGCTGCACCGATGAGGGGTTGAAGGGGCTAGGCGAGCTGGCAGCCAAATACGACACGTATGTGCAGTCCCACTGCAGCGAAAGCGATTGGGCGCACGGGTATGTGAAAGATCGGTTCCAGAAAAACGATGCGTTTGCCCTGCATGATTTTGGCCTGCTGCGCGATAAATCGGTCATGGCTCATTGTAATTTTCTCGATGACCAGGATGCCGAATTGTTCGCTGACACCGGCACCGCGATCGCGCACTGCCCGATATCCAACGCGTATTTCGCCAACAGCGTCATCCCGGTCGCCCGCTTCCACGCCAACAATGTGGAGATCGGTTTAGGCTCGGATCTATCCGGCGGCTTCTCACCGAGTCTCTTCGATAATATAAGACAGGCCGTAATGTCCTCGAGGATGCTGGAAGATGGCGTGAACACCTCCCTTCCTGCGGAAGCTCGCGGCGTGCCCGAGTCGCGGATTACGGTCCATGAGGCATTCTATCTGGCCACGGCCGGAGGCGGTGAAAGTCTGAGCCTGCCGATTGGCCGCATACAAGAAAACTACTCATGGGATGTGCAGGTGATCGATACGAGACTTCCATCCGCCAAGCTGCCGATTTTCGATGAGAATGAAGACACACAAGATATTTTTCAGAAGATCATGTATCTGGCACGTCCTGAGCATATCCGCGAGGTGTGGGTACAAGGGGAAAAGGTTCATACGCGTTAAGAAAGATAGAGGTTGTTCAAAAAGCAATTCATCCTAACATTCGAGGTGTCCAGCGGAGTGAATACACAAGCAGACAAGCAAAATGACGAGCAAACGAAGTCACAGCATTTAACGGTACCTCCCGACGGCAAAATATCATTCGGGAAATCCGCCATTCTCGGTTTACAGCATGTCGTCGCGATGGACGTCTATGTCGTTCCTTTCCTGATTGCCATGTTAATCGGCTTAGCGCCCAATCAGTCCAGCGCATTGATTCAATCCACGTTTATTGCGGCAGGGCTTGCCACGATCGTGCAAACGTATTTCTGTATGAAGCTGCCGATGGCGCAGGGCCCATCCTATGTTCCACTCGGCGCGATTGTCGCCATATATGCCGCCAGCGGCGGCGGGGAGATGGGTTGGAGTTCCGTGCTGGGCGCGAGCTTAATTGGCGCGATCCTCGTCATTATTTTGGGATATACGGGAGTTTTCAATAAAATCGTTAAATCCTTCATCCCGCCCATTGTCGGGGGCACGATCATCTTCATTGTCGGTCTGTCGTTATTGCCTGTTGCGATTCGAGACAATATCTACGGCGCCACGGACGCCACCATCAATCAGAATGTGCTGCTGGCCCTGATCTCAGCGGCTGCACTCATCCTGTTCGTCATCCTGGGTTCTCTGTTCCGAACAAGAGGCGCGATATTCCGCGTTACGTCCGTGATGGTCGCATTAATTATCGGATGTATCTCCGCCAACTTTATGGGTGTGCTGGATTTCAGCGCTGTTGCAAACGCCAAGTGGTTCAGCATGCCGCAGATTCCGTTTAAGGATTTTGGCTTTTCGTTCGACTTCTCGGCGATCATCACCATGGTCATCATTTACCTCGTACTGCTGGCGGAAACAACGGGTACATGGTTTGCCATCAGTAACGTCATCGATAAACCGTTAACGGATAAGAACATTAACCGAGGGGTGATTGGCGAAGGGATCAGCTGCCTGATTGCTTCAGGACTCGGCTCCACGCCGGTTACCGGCTATTCCACGAATGCAGGCATTATCTCCATCACGGGTGTGGCCAGTCGCCGGGTCTTCCTGGCGGTAGGCGGATGGTTTGTCCTCTTCGGCTGTTCCGGCAAATTGGCCGCGCTGATCTCCTCGATCCCAACCGCGGTCATCGGCGGCGTATTCGCCATCGTCTGCGGCATCATCTCGATTAACGGGATCCAGGTCATGAAGAACGTGAAAATCGGGGAAAAAGAAATGTACATTATTGCTATTCCGATGATTTTGACGTTAGCGTTAGTGCTCATTCCTAAAGATTTCTTGTACACACTGCCTACGTTCGTGCAGTATTTACTCGGATCACCGATTCTGGCTGCTTCGCTTGCAGCGATCTTGTTGAATAAATTGCTGCCTAGTGCGAAGTAAGTTGTAGAGCGAGGCAGGGCACTTTTTGACTGAGCCCTACATTTGAAATAATAGAATTCATGAAAAACGCTATGCTTCTCGTAAGCTTCTTACGATAAGCACAGCGTTTTTTCTATTTTGAGAGTATGATTTTAACTTTGCTAGATACCTCGACTGTAACTATATTGATGTTTTCGTTTTTTGCGTTTGTACTTGCTCAGCGTATATTTCACCCCATTCTCTCATCTGGATAATGATGTTGGACAATGTCTGGCCAAATTGTGTTAAGGAATATTCTACTTTTGGAGGAATGACATTATACACTTCTCTATGAATAATCCCATCATTTTCAAGCTCTCTCAATTGTAAAGTCAACATCCGCTGAGAAATCCCTGGAACCAATCGTCTAAACTCATTAAATCTACGCGTATCGTTAAGTAAATGATAAATAATGACACCCTTCCATTTACCCCCAATTACATCTAACGTAACCTCTACGGGGCAAGCATGCTGAAGACCATCCGTACACTTTCCGTAACCACTTTTTCGATTGCGCATCATGACACACCTCTTTTTACAGTATACATAATGTTACTATACAACATTAATGTGCGTACTTATTTTTTATATTATTATCACCTATATTATAACTGTACTTATCATTTTGAAATGATCTTAAAATAAAGGAGAGATATCATATGGTGGAAATGAAAGCCGTAGGATTGTATAAATACCTTCCCATTCATCATTCAGAAAGTCTGATCGATATTACAATACCGAAGCCAAAAGCGGAAGGACGCGATATTTTAGTTAAAGTCAATGCCATCTCGATTAATCCGGTTGATGTGAAAGTAAGGGCGCCTAAAGATAAACAAGAGGAAACACCAAAGATTCTTGGATGGGACGCCTCAGGTATTGTAGAAGAAGTTGGGGAAGATTGTAAATTATTCAAACCAGGTGACCAGGTTTATTATGCAGGAAGTATAACTAGACCAGGAACATATAGCGAATATCATTTAGTAGATGAAAGAATCGTTGGTAAGAAACCTGAAACACTTAATGATGCACAAGCAGCTGCATTACCTTTAACCGCCATAACCGCTTGGGAAGGATTATTTGAACGATTAGGTATCGACTTGAACAATACACAAAAAAATAAAGAACGTTCTATTTTAATTATAGGTGGCGCAGGTGGAGTAGGTTCTATAGCTATTCAACTGGCAAAGTTAGCAGGATTAACGGTTATCTCAACAGCTTCCCGACAAGAATCAATAAATTGGTGCAAAAAACTTGGTTCGGACTATGTGATTAATCACTATAAACCTTTTGTTGAACAGTTGGAAGAAATCAACTTGAAAGGTGTTGATTATATCTTTTGTTTAAATAATACGGATCAACACTGGGATCAAATTGCTGCTTCTATACTTCCACAAGGCAAAATTTGTTCGATTGTTGAAACAGCTGAGAAACAAGATTTAAATGTACTCAAGAGTAAAAGTGCTACCTTTGTTTGGGAGTTTATGTTTACGAGAGCCATGTTTCAAACAGAAGACATGCAAGAACAACATCAATTACTTTCTGCCTTATCAGAATTTATCGATCAAAAAAGAATAGTAACGACCCTAACCGACGTACTTAGACCGATTAATGCTGAAAATCTAAAAAAAGCCCATGGAATGGTTGAATCCGGGAAAATGGTTGGGAAAGTTGTTATCGAACATTTCGAATAATTCATTTACACGGATCAAAATCATAAAAGTCCAAAAAAAGCAGTCCAAAACTGGATTCCAGTTTTGCCTGCTTTTTTTGATGCAACGATTGTTCACATTAGCGTAATTGTGTCTACTGAACCTATGATTGCACTCACTTCTTCTTGTTTCTCATAGCGGCGAGCAGCTTCACCTTCCCGTTGGCTCCTTCCACAAAGCGCCGATAGTCGGGGGATTCCACCGGAACGATCGCGATTTGCCCCTTCGCATTGAAATGAATCCCCCACCCGTATTTCTTCGGGAGCATCGATGCTCTCAAGCATGGTTGCGGCTTCCTAAAAAACTCGTCTCGAATCTGGTTCCCTCTCTCGGCTAACTCCGTCTCCGGAATGTTTTTGTGCCGGATATGCACTTCGTACAAGAGCTCCTCCTGGGTATAGGCGTACGGATTATTCGTGATTAACTCAAACTCGATGCCCGGCTTGGTTTTTCCGTCTTTCTTGTCTGGCGGCTGCGTTCCAGTCTCAACGGGGCAATCTGCGGCAACGGTAATAAACGTGTCATAGTAATTCCAATCCATTATCGTTCCTCCTAAACCAATATATATAGCACCGCTCATAACACATCGACTTATTTAAAACTAATTATAACCCTCTATCCCTGACAGAATCGGTCAGTCATTATCGCCGTCTTTTCTTATTCCCCCCATTAAAAAAATGCTTGAACCTCTACCCGCGTCACCTTTTAAGATATGATTCAGACTTCTTATACGAAAGGTGACGAGAATGAAATTAACCACAAGAAAAGAAAAAATGACGGTACAAATCATGCTTGGGACTTCTCTGGTTCTAGGGTTGCCCCAGTGGTTTAAGTATACGTTTTTAATGATTGAAACCTTCATCATATTGTATGCTATGATCTGCATCGCTCTTCAGAAACCTTATCATTATCCGGCAATACCTTACATCAAAAATAAAGAGATCCATCGAAATGAGGCGCTAAAATGTTAGATCAAATGATGACTATCGGACAATTATCGAACCACACTGGCGAATCGGTCAGAACGTTAAGATACTACGACAAAATCGGCTTGTTAACACCCAGCGATTACAAGGATGGCGGACACCGGCTGTACAGTAGGGATGACTTGGTACGTCTCCAACAGATTCAGGCATTGAAATTCATAGGTTTTTCGCTGAAGGATATTGCGAACATATTGCAGTATGCCCATATCGAACAAGAGCAGATCAAAAGCACGATACAATTCAAAAGAAAACAGCTCACTGCGGAGCTAGAAAGAATACAGGATATGATCGACCAATTAAATCATATGGATATGATCATTTCGAATGAAAACTCAGTGGATATCAGATCCTTTTGCTTTATTATGCACTCCATCCTTTGGGAAGAAGAGAATCTGGATGAAAACAAACGGAACCTGTATAAAATCTATAACTTTCGAGATCCAGAGCGATTCAAGCTCGACCAAGAATACTATAGCTTATTCTCAAGAATTAGACACTTAGTCATGTCCAAGACAAGCCCTGAATCTGAAGAAGCGCTAGAATGTATGAGGAGATTGATGTTTCTCCATAAACAAACACTAATCAAGATGGCAAAACTTCAAGAAGATGCTCCCGAGGCTGAAACATTCAATATATTGGATCCATTTACCGATGAGGAAAAAGTCTTCATCAAGGATGCCATGCGCATGATGTCGGAGTCGGAGTAAAACATCCATATCATCATTAAGGTGGGAATACATTGATACAAGATATTTTGCAAAAAGTAGAGCATATTCCAGTTCTTTATCAATTTATAGCTGTGTTCGCAATCTCGTTTATCCCTTTCCTCGAGGCTCATGTAGCGGTGCCTGTGGGAGTGCTGCTGAAGCTCCCGTTCATTCCAATTGCTGTTCTGGCCATCTTGGGCAACTGGCTTTCGGTCTTGACCGTAATCATTTCCTCTTCATGGATCAAATCCAGATTTTTCAATGATAGAAGCGATAGTTTTGTTTATCGACGTTTTCAAAAAGGTAAAGTGTATTTCAATCGATATGGCGTTCCTGGCATTTCCCTATTAGGGCCAATCATTGGGGCTAACCATATAGGCGCATTAATTTGCACGATGGCCAATGCGGATAAGAAAAATATCATCACTTGGCAGACCATTAGTATTATCTTGTGGGCGGTAGGGTCTGGGCTGCTTATTCATTTTGGGAGAGAGTACTTGCTTAGATAGATGATTCATCGTTATATCTTGAGGAGCATTTGAAGACAAATTAATGAAAAAGCGGCTACTAAGATGTCAGAAATAAATCTTGGTCGGCCGCTATTTTTATTAAACTTCGTTTCCAGTTAGCTTATGACATACTTGGTTAGTAGATTGCGAATTGCCTTCTATGCGGTATAACGCGTGTGGTATACTTAGCACAAAAAATTAGAGCGTGACAAGGGAGTTCGTATGAACCATCATAGGATAATAGAACAAGCATTGATTCATATTGAGGAAAATTTAGAAACACCTTTATCCGTGTCATCCGTTGCGCTTACTTTCAATATGTCTAAATATTATTTTCATAGGCTTTTTTCTGCCATGATGGGCTGTTCCTTAAATCAGTACATCCTATCTAGAAGATTGAATGCCGCTTTATCACTCATTTATAACAACAACTTGTCATTAACCGATATTGCTTACCAGTTAGCCTTTGGTACGCAGGCCTCATTCACCCGGGCATTCAAACAACATTACGGCGTAGCTCCAAGCTCGCTAAGAGCAGGGTTCAAACCAATCACTCCGACTCCAATACCTACTGTAGTTAAAAGACCATTTAAAAATATTCATGGTGATATCGTCACGGACTTCACACTGACAGAGTTCAAAGAGACCCGAATCAGCGGGATTGCCTTTGAAGTAGACCTAGCCACCGATGATTACAAGCAGAAGATTCACTCCCATTCAACAATGCTGCTGAATCATATTGATGAAAACATAAATGGTTCTTGTTTTGTCATTTATTCAAACTGTCAACCCAATTCAACCCGGTTCAAAGTGCTGTTTGGAATCCCAAGTGACATTCAAATTCATAAACCCTTTTATTTCACGGTTGATGTACCGACTATTTTTTGTGCGAGGTTCAACTATTTTGGTGACCTGCTTGATATTGGAGAAGTGCTTAAAACAGACTATGCAAGATTCTTAAAGATTTCCAAGCAAGAGTCCGATCAATCGGATATTGAGCTTATCCAAGTTTTTAATGACGTCCACAATCTGGATTCAGCCTACCATATCTATGCACCCATCAAGAAACTTCCTGACGATCTGGACATTTAATGTTGCACATCTCTAATTCGATGCTTACTTACGTTCCGACCAAATAATATATCCGATCCATATCAGAGCAGCTCCCATCGGTATCGCCAATGCCCGATCAAACGGATGGGGGATAATTGCAGCGGCAAAGGTCACTACAGCAGCGAAAGCCAGCAGAATTGCTGCTGGGCGAGGGAAGACTCTGGCACGTAATGCGGCGATGCCTAGCAGGAGACCTCCTAGCATATACAATACACCCGCGAGCGGTGCTAATATTGGGAAGATCCCCAGATGAACCTCGCTGACTGTTCCTCCAAAGAGCCCAACCATTCCTGCCACAAACTTATCAGCATCACTTGTCAACAACGGCAAAACGAATGCTTCGATGAAACTAAAGATTAATGAGATTAACCAGAACAGATTGAATAAAAGGAAACCGATCAGGCCAAGCCACCCCGCTTCTTTCGCTTGGCGTACATAGAATCCCGTAATTCCGATCAGGTTAAAGAACGACATAGCCATAGTCAGGCATGCCACCACTACCCATGAGTTTGTGTGCACAGAAGAGATATCATCTGTCGGGTGGATAAACTGAATGACGATATATAGAATCCCCGCTATTATTGCCATGAATCCTGACCACCGGTTGAGAACATGTGCCGTTATTATTGATTTACTTACCTCTGTATTGAGCTCTATATTCACGATGATTCCTCCACTTCTAGATATTAATCACATGATCGCCACATCTTTCTCGACATGACAGGTTTTCTACTCTAACCATCCAACGAGGATATTTTGAAATTTCTTTGCTACAGCCCCTTCCTTAATCTGTTTGTCGAATATAACTTAACAAATTTAGCCTCCCCTTACTTTTCAGATCTTGCTGTAATTAGTGAAGAAATCGTAAGGAACCTTATAACGAAAAAAAGCACCTCTCTCGAGATGCAAACGAATCTACAATATATTTCCTCCATTCAATCTATTGGACCATAACCATATCAACCATTCCGCAGTTAATTTGTGGTACTCGCTCCCTCAACCTGTCACTGTGCTGACAAATTCGTTCGAAATGCAGGCAAGTTGGTTACTTTCCCCATCTCGCTCAGCAGCTTCTCCATACTTGCTCGCTGAAAGGACGCCAGATATACGGCCAACAGTTCATCCGTCTCTTCTTCGGATACGTCGAGTTCACATACGATCAGCACATCGTCCTTTACGTAGATTTTCCATGCGTTCAGCTCCGACCCTTCTTCTAGCTCATGCTCTCGCTCCAAATGCATACTGCTGCAGTAATCGGACAAGCCCCACATGCTCTCATCAAAAATGGCCCAATAGGGCAGCCGATCCTCAACTCCTAACTGAACCAGTGCCTTGCCAGCGAGAAAACGTTGAAGCGATCGATTTTCCAGCTGCCAATCAGGGGAATTCCACGCGCACAGGTAAACCGGCGGATCCTCCTTCTCCAAATCCTGAATGCGGATCCCGCAATAGATCACGGATTCCTCCACTTGATAGAAGACCAAAAACGCCTTGTCTGTCGTAAAAAAAGTATCATCCGGAATGAACAACTCCTGCAGCTGGAGCGGTTCATATTGGTTATTGCACCCTTGGGTGATGTATGGGGATCGTCCAAAATTTTTATAATATTCCCGCAGCCTCGTCGGCAACGGAAAACCTAGGCTTTGTTCTTTAGCCTGAATATCCGCTTCCGAAATGCCGTGGGTCTCTTTATGATACTCTCCCAATATACGGAGAAGTGTTTCTATATTTGCTTCCATTAGTAGGTGCAACCTCCTTCGAAGTATATCGTTCAACAAGCTTCTGCAAGTTCTTCTAGAGAACATTGATACGTTTCGCATCGAATACAATCTAATTTATTCAATCTAACAATCACGAATTTAATAAGGTTGAGGCTGAAACCCTATTCCAGCCCTCAAGTCCAATTAAATTTAGTATTCGTTCTTTTTCTGAAGCATCAAATTTATCCGTATCTTTTTTAAGACTCCCTTCAAATTCCTTCATGTACTGCTTATTACTCGTGTCCGTAACGTATATATAATTCACATCTTGGATGGTATCTCCGTTCCGAAATTGAAACTGAAAGACATACATTTGTTTTATTTCTTGGGCATTATGCAACTCTTCAGGCTCCCCACTCTTTGCCATTGTGCAGCAGTCTTTAGCAAATCAGGATCACTTTGTACATTGATCAGTTCGGGTTGTACGCGACCGGAGTCATTACGGTACAAATATATATTTACTATCTCCAACGCGCCGGATTCTTCTTCTATTCGATCGTGGTTTCTTGGCGAACAGGAAGTTATGAGGGACGCAACAAGAACAACATACAACAGGACTATTTTTTTGTTAATATGAAACACTCCTACATAACAAGCTTTATCACGTACGTATTTTCCGTATGAGAGATTTTGCATTACACCATATTTTAACATAACCCCTTCAATGGACTCGCATAATTCCTGGTTGACGAAACCAAAATCGAGAAGTATAATCAAATCCATATTAAACTTATAGGAATTATTAAACATTAAAAAGATACCGACCATTCAAATGGAGGTCACAGCCTCAGCAGGATATTCTGCTGGCGTTGTGGCCTTTTTATTTTTGATCATCCTCTTTTTGAAAGCTAGGTGAAGTTGAAGTGATGAGAAAGTTTCTTTCCAACCCATTGATCGGAAAATGTTTGCCTTGGGTTCTCCCCATCTTACTAATCGTTCTGTGGTCCATCTTATCCAATCTTGATGTGATATCGAGGAAAATCCTCCCCCTGCCTCAAGACGTTTTATTTTCTTTCAGGGAGTTGCTGTTGTCAGGAGAATTAATCGAACATATCTCGATCAGCTTTCAAAGAGCGTTCATTGGTTTCTTAATCGGCGGGGGGATCGGTCTTGTACTTGGCTTTATGAACGGCTTATCCTCCATCGCTGAAAAATTGTTAGATACCACGATTCAAATGGTACGCAATGTTCCTCATCTGGCGATGATTCCGCTAGTCGTTCTATGGTTTGGCATTGGCGAGGAGTCAAAAATATTTTTGGTCGCGATCGGCGTGTTATTCCCGGTCTACATCAATACCCTGCACGGCATCCGCTCCGTGGACAACGGTTTGATCGAAATGGGGAACGTATACGGGCTGCGCTCAGCTTCACTATTTTGGAGAGTCGTTCTGCCTGGTGCACTGCCTTCCATTCTAGTCGGACTACGCTACGCCTTAGGCATCATGTGGTTGACCCTAATCGTATCCGAAACGATCGCTACGAATTCGGGCATCGGCTTTCTGGCGATGAATGCAAGAGAATACATGCAAACCGATATCATTCTGCTTACCATTTTGCTTTATGCCTTATTTGGAAAGCTGGCCGATTCCATCGCTAAGCTCTTAGAGAAGCGGTTTTTACAATGGAACCCGAACTATCAAAAGTAAGCTCTGAAAGGATGTGTCGACCTTGAATTCCTCTACCCATGGTGTACATCTTCGTACAACAAGATTACAGAAAAGCTTCGGCGAACAACCTGTACTTCAAGGCATTGAGCTGGACGTGAAGCCAGGAGAGTTCATTGCCATCATCGGGCGAAGCGGCTGCGGGAAAAGCACGTTATTGCGCGTGATCGCCGGATTGGAAACATCCACGTCGGGAGACATATGGATCAATGACCATCCGGTTCAGCAAGTACATCCCGAAACTCGGATGATGTTTCAAGATGCGAGGCTGCTGCCTTGGAATAAGGTCATCGATAATGTAGCGATCGGACTTCGAAAAGAAGACCGTCATAAAGCCGAAGCCGCTTTAGAGCAGGTTGGGCTGAGTGCGCGGGCCAATGAATGGCCGTCCGTGCTGTCCGGCGGCCAGAAACAACGAGTCGCCTTAGCAAGAGCGCTCGCCAGCCAGCCAAAATTATTGCTGCTCGATGAACCTTTAGGAGCGCTCGATGCATTGACCCGCATTGAAATGCAGCAATTAATCGAATCGCTGTGGCAGCAGCAGCAATTCACGACCGTCTTGATTACGCACGATGTCGAAGAGGCTGTCGTTTTGGCCGACCGCGTGGTCCTCATTGAGGAGGGCCGGATCGCGATGGATCGAGCCGTCCCTTTCCCGCGCCCCCGTCAACGGGGAAATGCCGAAGTGGCAGCATTCATCGATCACATCCTGAAACGGGTCATGGGCCTAACCGAAATGGCAAGCCGACATGAAGCAGAAGACCTCCCCTATCCCTTAAAGAAAGGGTCATAGGTTTCTAACACCATCCCGCTTGGGAGGGGATTGCCAAAACACCATTTCTTGAAGGAGGTGGATCACAAGCGAGCGTATGACCGGATGTGAAACCGAAAAAAGAAAGGAGCCCTGAAGCATGCCTACCATCGATAACCCGCAAGAAATCGTTAAGGAAATCAGGATTACACGCTGCCCGGTTCCGACAGCAGCCAGTTTGGCCCTTGACCTCGGACTTCTTCAACAGGAGCTTGAAAAGTCCGGATGTACGGCGGCGGAACTAACGAGAAACGCCAATCACGCTTTGCCTCATGCGCATTTTAATCACACCTTGCCTTTCCTGGTGCGAGAAGGAGGGAACATTCCGGCTTTATGGGCGCGCTCCACCGGGAGCGATACGCGGCTGATCGGACTAAGCTGGGTCGATGAATATCAAGCCATCCTTACCCTCCCTGACTCGGATATTCAGGAGCCTGGCGATTTGCGTGGAAAACGAATCGGGATTCCTCGTCATCGTTATTTAGAGATTGATTTTCGAGCGGCCCAAGCGCTTCGCGGTTTTCATAATGCGCTCTCGCTGGCGAATCTTACGCTGGATGATGTCAACATCGTTCATCTTGAGGCGGTTCCTGAAGGAAGAAGGGATTCATGGAATACCGAAATCGAGGCGCTGCAGCGGCGTGAAATCGATGCCGTTTTTGTCAAAGGAGCTACCGGGCTTGAGGCCGCTCGTACGGCCGCCCTAAAGGAAGTGATCGAGCTCGGGTTCCATCCGGATCCGCTGGTGCGAGTCAACAATGGCGTGCCCCGAACCGTGACGGTCGATACGGCCTTGACGGAGCAGGAGCATATCGTGGAACAAATTCTCACTTCTCTGCTTCGCGCCGCCGATTGGTCCAAAGATCATCCCGATGATTTCATTCGGGTCGTTACGAAAGAAACCGGCGCTTCATCCGAATATGTAGCCTCCGCATATCGTAATATTTCGCTTCGACCGGCACTGCGCGAAGACTATTTAACAGCGCTTGATGCCCAGAGCAGGTTCCTGTTCGAGCATGGTTTTCTCCCGAATCCCGTGAACGTATGGGACTGGAGCCTTCCAGAACCGTTAGCCGCGGCTGAACAAAACATTGCCAAAGGAGTGTCCCTCACATGACTCAAAGTAAAGCAGACGTAACCATCGGCGTTCATCCCAATAATCATTCGTTATTCGTATTGCGCCGCTTAGGCTTTTTAGAAGAGATTCTTAAAGACCATGACGCATCCGTTGCCTGGGTCGATTACACCGATGGAGCGAAGACGCCTCTACGTATCGCCTCCGGAGAAATCGACTTTGGAGGTACAGGCTCTACGCCGCCGTTAACCGCGCAGGCTTCGGATATCGATATTGTGTACGTTGCGGTCTCTAATCCTCGTACAGCTAGCGGAGCTTTGGTCGTTCGCAAAGCAACGCCGGTGCAATCCGTTGCAGATTTGAAGGGTTTGCGCATTGCGCTTTCCGAAGGTTCATGGCATACGAGTTTTCTGGCAACCGCGCTAGATAAAGAAGGCCTTCTTTATGATGATGTCGCTCGAGTTGATATAGGCAATGATGGGGCGAATGCATTGCTGGCCGGGAAAGTGGAGGCTTGGGTCGGCAACGATCCGCAGCTTACGGAGCTGCATAACAAAGGACTCATTCGTACGCTGGTGCCGCTTGAATCCCATATCTCCCATCGTTCCGTATGGTTTGCCAGCCGAGATTTTGCGACGAATCGGCCGCAATTGCTCAAGGCCGTTGTCGAAGCGCTGCAGCAGGCCGATGGTTGGATTCAGGAAAATACGCGCGAAGCCGCAGAGCTGTTTGCCCGGGACCTGCCCCATTGGCCTTCCGTGGATTCATGGGAAGCAGCGCTTCAGCGGAGACCTTGGGGGCTGCAGCCGATTACCGAAGAATTCATAACTGAACAGCAGCGGGTTGCCGACCTGTTAGCACGACAGCATATTTTGCCCAAAGAAATAGTCGTTTCAGAGGCGGTTTTACCTGTCCCCGTAGAAATTGGAGGAGAATAGCATGGCTGTACACAAAGAGAACGTTGAAGTGTATTGGTATTTAACCGCGCCGGATGGCCGCAGTCCTTGGTCAACGGAGGGGGCGCGCAAAATCGATTTGCCTTACCTAAGGCAGATTGCCTCGGCTGTCGACCAATTGGGTTTTACCGGCGCATTGCTGGCAACGGGCCCGCATGATACGTGGGTGCTTGGATCATCCCTCATTTCCAGCACGGACAACATGCGCTTTCTGATCGCTGTTCATCCGCCGTTGATTTCGCCCGTGCTGGCCGCGAAAATGGCGCAAACCTTCGATGATTTTTCCGGAGGACGCGTATTATTAAACATCGTGAACGGAAACACGGCGCAAATGCGCGCCTATGGTTCAACGCTTGGGCATGATGAGCGTTATGCCTACACGGATGAATGGATTCAGGTGTGGAAACAAGCGGTGGCCGGGGAAAACCTGGATTTCCATGGCAAGTATATTACCGCCGAAGGCAAAGCCTTACAGCTCTCCTCCACGCAGAAACCAACGCCGCCCCTGTGGTTCGGCGGATCGTCGCAAGCGGCTCATGTCACGGCAGCCAAGCATATCGATACGTATCTGAGCTGGGGCGAAACGCCTCCGCAAGTCGCCGAGAAGATTCAAGATCTTCAAGCTTTAGCTGCAGAGCAAGGGCGTACGATGCGGTATGGCATCCGGCTGTATCTGATCGTTCGCGATACGGACGAAGAAGCTTGGCAAGAAGCGGATCGGCTGCTCAAGACGATGGATCCGCAAACCGTGGAAAATATGCAGACGATTCTTCGAAATAGCGATTCGGTGGGGCAGCAGCGCATGCTTCGCAATCACAACGGTCAAATCCCGAAAGACGCGCGGGAGCTCGAGATTTATCCGGATTTGTGGGCCGGGATGAGTCTGGTACGACCAGGTCCGGGCACAACGATCGTAGGCAGTCCGGCAACCGTTCTGGCACGCATAAAAGAGTATCAGGATGCGGGCATTTCAACGTTTATTTTCTCCGGTGTTCCATTGCTTGAAGAAGCTTACCGTGTAGGAGAATACATCCTGCCCCATCTACGCGTGAACCGTCAGGCCGCAACCATACAGAAGCAAGAAGAACAGGAGAAGGTTTTCACTTGGGCTCATCAAATCCACTAAATGATCCGGCAAAAAGGGAAGTGTCCTATGCGAAAAATAAGCTTACATGTACTATTCATAATTCTGTTAGTGATGTTATCAGCTTGCGGTAAAGCCGGCCAAGCGCACCAAGCCAATGCTGAGGATGAGGCCGTCCCCGTTCGTCTTGGCATACTGCGGAGTGCCCAGCCATTAAGTTTATCCGATGAAGGTGGTCCCCTCTATAAAAGGCTGGAAGCAGCCGGAGCGAAAGTTGAAAAAACGGGCGGTTTTGCCGCCATGTCTCCGGCGATCGAGGCGTTAAACGCCGGTTCGATCGATATTACGATCGGCTCGATTACGGCGGCCATTAGCGCCCTTGTCGGAGGCTCCTCGGAATTCACCATTTTTACGAAGCAGCAAGGCGATCTTCATAATCAAGGCATTGTGGCCAAGCCGGAAGCGGGCATTAAGGGTCCTTCCGACCTTCGGGGTAAAAGAATCGCTGTAAACCGCGGAGGCACGGGCGAATACCTACTATATAAAGCGCTGGAGAAAGGCGGACTCGATGCAAGCGAAGTCGAGATCGTCTATCTTCCGCCAACGGAAGCGGGACCTGCCTTTGAAAGCGGGCAAGTCGATGCTTGGGCGACATGGGGTTCGTTTACGGCCGTGGCGCTCGTCGACTTCGGGGCAGAGCTGGTCATTTCCGCAGGCGACATCGAATCCGAGAACGATACGGTGTATATTGTGCGAAACGGCTTCCTGAAGGAGCATCCTGAGCTCGTCCATGAAGTGTTCGAAGGCTTGAATGAAGAGTCCGCGCTTCTATCCGACGACGTCGATCACACCGTCCAATTAATTCAGGACATCCAAGGCGTCTCCGAACCCGTCGCGCGTCAGCAGCTGGAAGGCTCTTTATACCCGTTTGACCCGATTGATGACACCGTCCGCCAACGTTGGCAAGAGGTGGCCGATTATATGTTTGAAAAAGGGATTATTCCGAATGAAGTGGATGTCCTATCCAATACGGTGGATGTGAGGACGTTGAAGTGAGGCCGCTTGAGGCAAGCTGTGAGGAGCGGTGAGCGTCAGACATTGTTCGGTAAAAATTCCAGTATCCAACCATTTGAGGACACTAGGTCTGTTTAGGACTTGGTGTCCTTTTTTTTGTTTTTACGATTGGCCTAGCAATGAACCAAAACAAAAAGAAATAAGGCGCTTATCCAACTCTAATAAATCATTTGTTCTATCCATGACGATACCACTCTAAAATGAGTTGGGGAATGCAGTTTCGGTTCACCGATTCTAGCAGCTTCACTTGCAGCGATTCTGTTGAATAAATTGCTGCCAAGTGCAAAGTAGTATTTGTAGAGCGATGTAATTGAAGCCTTATGTAAGTTTAACAGGGCTGCCTTCAAATAGACTACGTTCATCGTAGACTTTGGGGGCAGTCTTTTATATATGTGTATTTTGGATTAGCTGATATTAGGCGGTAGTCATAAACAGTATTCGATTTTTCAAGTACGTATTTCCTCAGTTAAGTAATCCATATTCCCCCCCTGCAGTAGCTCAGTTTACTTTCCAAAATTAAGAGACCTTCATTAATCGAGAAGAGAAAAATATTGTAATTTAATAGAAGATTTTTGTATTTGCAAATAAGATATGTGTTTTATTTCATTGATCATATTGTATTTAATGATAAAATATAGCAACTTTTGTTCTTCTTTTGGGAAATGGTTGTAAATATGGGATTTCATCTCTCTTTATTAAGTAGGAATGTTCTCTTCAAAAAAGGAAGGGGGTCTTATTTTGAAAAAGAAAGAGGAAATAAATCGTCGGTTTATCACGTATATGGCCAATCTTATTTACTACAACTCTATTAATTACGACAAAAAGAGACGAATGAAGGAAAACCGATTTCCTCTGATGCTAGACAACAACGAAAATCAAGATTCAGCATTATTTACAGTTTACGATTCAGAATCTGTACCACCAAATTTAAAAGATCACATTACAGATCATCTACTTCATCAAGCATATGAATCCCTCCCAGCACAACAACAAATGATTCTATCTTACGCTTACGTACAAAAACTAACTGACAAGGAAATAGCCCGGAGATTGGGAGTATCCCAACAGAATATCTCGAAACACCGATTAAAAGCGCTAGCTAAATTGCGCCGGTTAATTACGCAAGGGTGAGGAACGATGTCGGAGGTTGATTTCGTTACTGATTTGATATTGAAGAATGAAATTAAAAAAACGTAAAGAAGTGATTTTATGATGGCCGAATTGTTAGTACAGGCTCAGCAACTTCATGACCAAGATGCAACACTACATATTCTGGAATCTTTCACACCAAAGATTAAAGCCTCCTTGTTACAAGTTCCTCCCGATCATCGAGAAGATTTAAAACAAGAACTCTATGTAAAAATGATCGAGGTTATACAAACTTTTGATATTAGTGAATTGATATAAAATTCGAGAGTGGTTGTAAAATCAGATGCTCATTTCACTTTATATAGTGAGACGCCGGTGATCTACAAAAACTTTATGGAGGTAACAATTTATGGCGATTGGTGACAAACTAACTTCGAGAGACCAGCTTTACGGACGTGACAGTGTCGATTTGTTGGCAAGAACACTGTATGGTGAAACGGAAAATGACTCAGATTCACGTGTAGGTGTTGCTTACGTCATTATGAACCGTAAAAATTATACGGGGAAGCCTTTTGGTAACCTAAATACGATCGAAGCAGTTGTGCTCCAACAAGGTGCTTTTAGTTGTTTTTGGGATCATAACTTAGCTAAATGTCTTGCGCCAGACACAAGCAGTGCCATATGGAGAAACTGTGTTAACGTTGCTCAAAACCTAAGCAGCTTTAGGAACCCTATTAACGATAAACGTTATTACACAGTAGCCAAGCTCTTTAATTCACTCTCTTATACTTCTGGAGGGAAACTCTGGTATAAAATGCCTGGTGCCAGAGTAGATGTGGTAGAGGTTACTTCGAAAATACAAGTTGGTGACCACATGTTCTTCAACATCGTCGAGCCTTAAGTAAAAAAAGGAGCTGGTGGTTGCCAGCTTCTTTTTTTACTTTTCAGAATCAAATTCTATTTTCTCAGCTTTAAATTCGTTGCTTGTACTATCGTAGCTATAAGTGATTATAACGGAACCGACAAATTCTATTTGTTTAACATTCCCAGCAACAGTGGCAACAATTTTTTGATTCTCTATTGAATAAATATTTATAGCCCCAAAAATAAGCTTATCGGAATAGTTATCATCTTGTGTAGGATAAGTTGTTTTATATTCTTTACCTTGAGTGTTAACTGTTATGTCCAGCGCATCCGCTTTTTGAATTACTTTAGAATCCACTTCTTCTTTAGCAACATCCAACGCATTAGGTACTTTAATTTCGGACAAGTCTTCCGCATGAAGTACATGAATGTCATAAGTATTAAACTCTGTCCCTCGACCGGTCTGGATCAGGATTACAGCTTCTTCCTTACCGTCACCCGTTAGATCAGTATAGAGTAGCTGTGGTTTAGTTCCTGTATCTACGATGTTCCAATCGAATTCTTTCTGTTTCCCGTTAATATCAACCCTAACCCCTTGAACTTCACCGTCTGTTTCGTTGACAGCATAAAGTTTTACGTTCTTATTTTCCGAAGCTGTAATCAGTTTTTCTTTTTCATTAGTGTTTTGTACCGGCTGCGTTGTTACCTGTTTACTGGGAGACTCACCCGTCAACCCTTGATTAGCACTACCACTATCATCTGAACCACACCCCGAAAGCAAAACAGCACTCACCAACATAAATTCACCAATTTCTTTTTTCAATCTCCTTGTGCCCCTTTCATCGTACCTAGCAGAAATTATATCAAAGCAAATAAGAAGAGGAATTACATAATAATAACAATATTTAATAATAAAGTTAAATTTATGTTAACAAACCTCTATCATCACTTCAAGTAATACGGCCATTTTAACAGATCATTCCAAGGCAAGGGCGAATTCATATTCTATTTTGAGAAATGGTTGTGAAAATGGGGCTTCATCTCTCTTTATTAGGCAGGCGTGATCTCTTCAGATCATATTACCGATCATTTACTTTATTAAGCTTATGAATCCTTCCCAACCAACAACAACTGATTCTATCTTACGCTTAAATGCAAAAACTAAATAAATTTCGGAGTATCCCAACAGAATCTCTCGAAACACCACTTAAAAGTACTAGCTAATTTAAGTCGGTTAATAACGAAAGGGTGAGGAATGATGTCGGAGGTTGATTTTGCTACTTTTATAGCTAATTTAGGGTTTCCCATTGCAATTACTTCGTATCTACTTATTCGTTTTGAAAAAAAAATATCTGATTTAAGCGAGGCTATTAATGGATTGAAGAATGAAATACAAAAAAACGTGAAGAAGTGATTTTAGTAAAACTCAGCAACATGACGATCAGAATGCATCATTACAAATTCTAGAATCTTTCACTTCAAAGATAAAAGCCTCCCTGTCACAGGTCCCATCCAATCATCGAGAAAATCTAAAACAAGAACTCTATGTAAAAATGATCGAGGTTATGCAAACTCTTGATATTAGTGAATTGAAATAAAATTCGAGAACGGTTGTAAAATCAGATGTTCATTTCTCTTTATATAGTAGAACGCCAACAATAAAAGCGTTCAATAAAAAACTCAAGGAGGTCATTTAAAATGGCTTGTGCAGCAAACATTAGTAATACTGTCAATGGATCGATCACTTACAATGGAACACGTTACGATATTCTTGCATTAGCTAAATGGGTATCTTATCAAAGTTGGAGGAAAAGCGGTGGACTTAACGGAATGCCCGTTGCAATGATCATAACACAATGGGGATTCGAGCATGGATGGGGAACAGCTGGACTCGCAGATATTCAAGCGACACTTAATTTCGCCTTCCAACGTTCAGCTTGCGGATACAGTGGAACTTATGATAATTCCAGACCATCTGGACGTAATTTGATTTTTTCTACTCTTCGAGATGGAATTTCTGCTTACGCCAAACTGATGATAGAAGGTTATATCCACGTTCGCTATGCTTACTCTAGAGCTGGAGGTAACGCACCTGGCATTCGTGCTGCTGTAAAAGCTCTACAAGATGGTTATGATCCGAATTACACTGGACCAGCCTCTGGTTTCTGTCATACTCAAGTATTTGCTCTAAACAGCTATGCAACAAGACGAATTTGGGCAGAACATCCTTACCCTGGCATGGACACAACGATTACTAACAGCAATAATACATGTCTGAATAGTCTAATGTACATCCAAAAAACAGATCCTAATGTATACGGACTTCCGAATTTGTATTAATTATCTTATTGAAAATGCACTATCAAGGTTGATAGTGCATTTCCAATCAATCTATTCTGATACGAACTGCTTCTTGGAAATATCCAATGAGTAGACTATTTTTTCAATAGCTTGTTCATCGTTTTCTCCTTCAGTATTTCTAGTAGACACAACCAACTTGCCATCTTCATTATGTGGGAAGGTATCAATTGCATAATTAACAGTTTCTCGGTCGTTATTTCCTGTTTTGAATGTTAATGGAAAAACGTCTCCATTCTCTTTATCTATACCAAATGCATATGAGTTATATCCTCTAGAAGCGGTATATTCCGGAGTAAGAAGATAAATATCAACTTTATCAAAACTGATCTTCTCAAAAGAAACGGTTTTATCGGTTTTCTGTACAAATATGAAATCATTTAATTCCTTAATCACTTTTTCGGAACCATCATGTTTAAATATTACATTATAATTTCCTCTAAAAGTGAAGTCGCCTTCTGCTCCAAAAACGCTAGGCACCTCAATGTGTCCAATTTCCTCCTTGCCGTTGGATACAACCTGGAGTTCTCCATGCTCAGTACTCACTCGAGCTCGGACAGCTTGGTTCTCCGCAATGGAATCCAGTTTAATACTGTATCCATTATCGGGAAATTGAGAGGTTAATTCTTTATTATTAGTCCCCTGGCTCTGAGTATTCGGAGTCGGAGTGTCTCGAGATACTGAGGGCTGCTCATTTCCACAAGCAGTCAGCAAGGTACCACACAAAATAACGGCATTTAACATCAAGATAGGCTTCTTAATAATTTTATTTCCCTTCTTTCGATTCATTGTTGAATTTAATATAGATCAGTATACATGATTCACAAACCAAAAAGTTGATAATATGTCATTTTATATTTAAAAAATAGTAACGAATGGAATTAATCAATCTATATGGTATATGGGGGCGATAAAAGTGGTTTGTCGAGATCATTTGATCAAAAGCATCCAAGCTGTACATGTAGCAGTCAGAGCATATTCTAAATGTATATCTAGCGATGAAACAAATGATACTGATAAGCAAGAGCAAGAAGTGTTCCAACGGTTTGGTTTAGAATTGTCTACACAACTAGCCACTCTCCGCAGGATGTACATTGATAAATTCAACATCGATCCTATAACCGGAAGACCACAGGAAATATTGATACCTTGTAATTGTAGTAAAGTCGAATAGAATCTCAAAAACTTTCGTTCTACCTATCGCTGCTTGTCACGCTGGTCGGATTGGTCGGATTGGTCGTAACAATTGTCTTAGCATTGAACCAAAACAAAAAGAAATAGGCCGCCCTAGGCAAGGGTGACGACTTATTTCTGAACCTTGTACAGCCTACCACCCTTCGTTTAAAGGTAGCTTATCACGCAGGCCATTAAAGTATCTTTGATCCGTCCTCACCTTCACCCGTCCCTAAGTATCGTCCTAGCTTGCATTATGCCATGAATTCCATTAACTTATTTTTGATAGCTTCATTTATTAAACATGATCATACATGCAGTTGAAGGAGGATTGGGAAAGGCTTGAATCGCAAAAGGAACCGATATATCATAGCCATCTTCATGGCCTTCGCTGCCCTTTTTACCGGCTGCAGCACGTCCGTCAAACAAACCGTCCCGCTGAACACGGACCCTGAATCGATGTTAAGCGTAATCTATGATTTAGAAGGGATCAAATCCGCTGGGTCCGTGAACACGGAACCTTTGACAGAAATCTCGGAGATCGAAGAAAATATCAGCATCCGCTACCAATACGTTTTCTTGGTGAAAGATGCCGTCAATCAGAATAATCAAGCCGTTCCGGATCGGCTGTATGTTGTTTCTGCGGTCGAGAATACGAGGAAGGATCGGGAAATCAGCGTCCAGTACATCGACGGCTCCATCAATGGGGAAATAGTTAAGAACAACCCGCGGCATCTTCCCATTACCGTAAACCTATGCCAAGATGATTCCAAATCTCCTTGCGGGGCTGAGGATTCGAAGACTTATAAAGCGAATGCGATTGTTTTTTCGTTGGACCAATTCCCCGCATTTCATTCGCACGGCAATGTCGTTGATATTAGCGTGAAGTATGCATTAGGTAAGAGTAAAAAAGAGCTTCGAGAGCAATTTCTAAGTGATTCGGGGTTGCAGGAAACTGACAAGGCGATCGTTTCCCTGAAGCTGCCGGACACATTCGTGAAATAACCACCGAAAAATATGAATTCGTTGCCGAGGGCACGAGGTCTGCTTAGGACTTGATGTCCTTTTTTTCTGCTTTAACGGTTGACCTAGCATTGAACAATAAAAGAAATAGGTTGCCCGTGGACGGGATAACGGCCTATTTCTACACGCCACGTTGTTCCATCCTAGTTGTGATTTTAAATTATTTAAATTTCGTTAACTCTTCATAGTTCGTAATGTTAAGTATGATTTTTCCTTCTTAATGAATGTTATTTTGATAATAAATTTCTGTAATCAGCTCAGAGAACTTTCTTGAATCTTGGACCATTTGATTGAATATTTCCTGATCAGCTTCATTTATTTCCCCTGTTTCATTATAGTTAGAAGATATTGCGCTAATTTTTGTATTCATTTTATTGGCAATAGGAACTAATAACTCTGTCGATACTCCCGAATCTATAACTTTAGAATAGCCCTCTACACGATAAAGCCGATTATTGATTTCCTGAATGCTTTTACCATCCAACTCTTGAAGGTTTCCAAGATCATGATAAAAATTGCTAGCTTCCCCGTAAAAAAATGAAGATAACAAAAATGGTCAATCATGGTGGTATCTGACCATAATCAACCTGTTTGATGTACGGTTGTTTGGGTGAAAAATTCAGGCATGGATGTGCGTACGAAGGAAAAGACAAAATCTTTTACGGGCATTACATAGGTAACTAGGTAATTTGTTAAATGATGGGATCAATCGGCACCAGGCAGTGCCTTCTCTATCATAATAATTATATCTATACCCCTTAAGGATTTCAGTAAAATGACCATTATCCCAGACATGTGATGAATTATCCAAATATACATGTCCTTTAGTAAAGAAAGATAACTCATTATCACCATTTGATAAAAATAAAGCATTCGAATTATTGCTTTTCATCAAATTGAACACCAGAGATAACGTAAACTTAAAGGATTCATTATTGTATAAATTGTTTATAAAGCGAATACTCAATGTACTTTCAAATACAAACTCACTGCTCAAAAACTGAGTGTCATAAGCGTTATACGGATATTCGCCAAACTCCGTTAAGTAGACAGACAGACCCAGTGATTTTTCAAATTGACTAATTTTAATTCCTTTTGGAATTTCTATTACATCAATATTTTTATATCCCATTGAAGCTAGTTCTTGTAATAAACAGGATTCAGATATTTTTCGTTCTGTTTTGAGAGAATATTCAATAGCCACTTGAGCACCCCTATTATGGTAAATCAATTGCTATTAATTCTTCAAGTCCATTAATCGGCCAATCTGCTAATCGTTTAAAATTGATATAGTGTTAATTAAACTAATTCCCACCATTTCAAATAACAATGATGAGGGTCTGTTTATTAAAGTGTACAACATAATTGCTCACTAGTCCCCTATATTGATGACGTTATCTCTAACCTGATAGATGATATATTTATGATTCCATTGCTGCACGGTAACAATCGTTTCTTCATTTCCCTTTTCAATAATTTATCCTTTGTATTCAACGTGTACATGAGCTTAAAGTTATGGAATCCAATATTATTGATATAGCCACCTGCGAATATAACGATAAGAAAAACGATGCCAATAATACCGAATGCTATGATCTTCCAAGGTCTCTTCAAAGTCATTCGCCACCTTAATGGATATGAGTTGCCGCGCACTATTTTTTACTGCACCACTCACTTCAAACTTTAATATTCGATTTCATCATCCATATGTTTAATAAAATCAGATCCCGAATCATACCCTGGGAATGGATCAATCGGATTTGAAGCCGTAAGATTAGCTTTATAATGAGCTTTTTTAGACGGATTCCCACCAATGAAAAAACCTTGAAAGGTACGAAGCCTATCAAGGTTTCACAATAAGAGGTCGCAAGGCCTAAGCGGGGTTCTATCTCTTGTGCTTTTCAACAAATTGATTTATGCCAGCAAATACTATATCTTTAATTACTTCTGTATAGTTACTGTATCCGCCCTCTTTTTCAATGATTATGTCTAACATATTTTTTAATTTGCCATCTATCATAATCGTTATTCCTTCGACGTGTTCACCAGTTTTTTCGTTCTCGAACTTTTCAGACAGTATGGTTATTTTATTATCACTCATATCTTCCCTCCATTATTCTCAAAAATTCAAAGTTCTCTTTTATCGACATTTACATATAATGAGATAAGGACTATAAATGTATTTGATTCAGTGAGAAGATTTTAATTTAAGTAACTCTGCTAGCATTTTCCTATCCAGAAACCATAAATCTTTCGTAGAAACATACCACGGAACTCGACAGGCCAGGGGAAACTATGGATTCATTTATTTACCCAATAAAAACCAATGCATCTCCTCGTTGAAAAGCCGTAGGAAGCTTAGTTTCAAGAAGTTCAATTCTAGATAGCATCTGTTTTTGCACATCATCCTGTAAGTTTTTTCGTGCCCAGTCTTTAAGTAAACTAAGTTCATGTATCAAACAAACAGCATCTTCTTTTGTGACATCTATTCCATACCTAATACCCACAATCCACTCCATATTTATTGACTCAATTGCAGGTATCCAGTATGTTTCAAAGAAATTTTGTGTAGCTATTGGAATACTGAAATGTTGTTCAAATTCGTTTTGTGGTGCTAGAATTATTGCTGAAACGGCCAGAATTAACTCCCTCCTTTTCCAAATTCAGCAGTAAAAGTATAGTCTAGGAATTACAAAAAAAACAGGTCAATCATGGTAGCATCTGACTATAATAACCTGTTTGATGTAACGGAATAGTGATATTTAGGTTGTAAAATCTGATTGAACATTACTACCCATCTCACTCGGCACTGGTAGCCAGTCCTCTTAGCCACTTACTTCACATTTTTCTCTTTAATATGAGCTTCTTCTATACCTTTAATATTTTTTTCTAACCTTCCTGATGTTCCGTTTTCGCTAAATCAATCGCCACGGCTAGTTTAATTTGAAATACTTTACTCAACTGTTTTTGGAAATCCTTCAGGTTGTAAGTGTCAATTAAAGGAACTTCCGATTGATTGACTCTACTAATTTCAACTTTAGCGATTTTATCAGTGTCAACCAAAATAGTGTATATATCCTCGCCTTGTTCAGGTGTCCAATTCAAAATATACGCACTTTTTAATTCTCCAAAAGTATCTTTTAACACATTCATTATTAATTCGACTTTTCCGTCTTTAGCCAAAACCAAATTCGAACCCTCTAGTTCCTTTCTGAATTCTTGTTCTTGTTTACTTCCTTTGAGTTTCATTTTATCACTCCCGGTGTAGCAGTAACTAGATTTCCATGCTTATCGGTTAATACAGTCATAATATTTGTTGGAGAACCACTAAACTTGTCAATTCCTATGTTAAAGTCTAAAGTAACTTCCCTCACATATCTAGCTTGAAGAGGGTAATATAGGGCAAAAGAAAAACCTTGACTGAGTGACGAGCACTCGATCAAGGTTATACTAATTACTCTACGGTTACATTATCACTTCTAAATGTCATTATTTTTATATCTTCTTCACCTTCAAAGACGATTTTTATGTCTTTCGACGTTGAAGAAGAATCCACATCCGTACAACTGATCTCCAAGATTGAATCGGAATCTACCGTATCATTTGTTGAATCTAAATGATACCTTTGTACATTTTCAAAAGTAACCTTAATTAATTTCATTTCATCTTCCTCGGGGCTGTAATTTTTTTGTCTCCAATTACAGAGATCGATATCGAGAACCAGTTTCTCGCCGTTAATACTAATATTTTCTAATAGGCTGTCATGTAGATCGTATTCTTCAATAAAAGTAGCTATTTTCATACTTACTCACCGTCCTTTATTACAATATGAGAAGCTTTCGAACCTTTCCCCACAGGATTTCCGTCAATATCAAAATAATAATCGACTTTTTTATCGGTATAATTCGGATTGTGGATATGGTAATGGTCTACCGCTTCAAATCCTGTTGCACCTTTCTTTCCTGGATCATAACTAATTTTCACACCTGTTTCAGGATTATAATATTCCCGAGACATGGTATTCTCGGCTTTCCTTGGATCAGTTACATCCTGCCAGCCTTCGTTGAGCAATTGATCTGGTGTCTTTGTTCGTATGTCGTTGATCATGCTGCCCATGGCTTTACCCGTACCCTCATCCCCCGACTTCTTACCGTCATCATCACCGCCACCGCTACCGCTTCCATTACCGGCACCACTACTGCTACCATTACCACTACCACTACCGCCACTATTACCGCCACCAAGATCATCATGCTTATTATTCAGCGGGCCTCTACCCCTAATTCCAGCGCGGTTGAGAATAGCGCCTCCAAGGATCATAGCCGACTGTTGACCCAAGTAATTGGACCAGCCGCCTGCTGAATCGACTTCTTTCATTGTGTCTGCCACGATTTTCTCACGATATTCGTTACTAAAAACCATTCGGCCGGCCCATACCGCTGTGTCCCAAATCTCCTCGACCGTCCCGACGGTTGCATTATAGAGCATCTCTTGCCCGGTTCCAAGCGGATCTTCGTACAAGGATATCGCCGTATCCTTTAACGAGTTCCCGAACTGGGCGGCCCCGATCTGTACGCCCTCCCATAGTTCCCCTGCTTCTTGCTTCACGGTGTCCCATACGTTCCCGGCTTCCTGCTGCACCGAATTCCAGGCTTCCTCCGCTTTTCTCCCGGCATCCTCTACGGCACTATGGCCTGCGGGTCCCCTCATCATAGGGAATGCTCCCAGCACATGCCCAGCAACTTGGATCGGTTGTCCCCGCTCATCTGCTGACTTAAATCGTTGGGCAATCCCTCTAAGCTCCAGGCTTGTCCGATGGATATGCTCCGTGGTCTGCGTCATCTCCCGATGCGCCTGCTGAAAATCCGCATAAAAACGGGTTCTCGTCGTACCTTCCCAGGCAGACTCCAGCATATGGATGTTCTGGTTCAGCATGTATATCATCGCTTCCAGCTGTTCATGCGCCCTGGAGCATTGCTCTGCGACCCGCAGCAGCATCTCCGGTGTGACCAAAATTCTACTCATAACAACCTCTCCATCTTGCTTCCGGGATTGAACCCGATCTCCGATCATAGTTAACTTAAATATTTTACTCCACTTGAATTATATGGAAAAGGTTCTCGAGACCTTGCTATTTTACTTTAAAACTAGGATCTTTTCCTCAGTTAGATGCGGGACTTTATTACGAGCAGGATTCGAATAACATGACCATTATTATAGAAGTTGTAGGATGAAGGGAGTCACGGAACATAACATACCGAAAAAAAAGGGGTGGGAATAGATGGATTAATTTATCTTTAATTATTCTCAGCCTGCTTGCTTGCAATGAATATCTGTTTAGAAAAAAAAATTTGTACTTGTCCTTAGGTCCTATATTTTAAAACGGAGTGGTATGATTGGTAAGGCGATTCTAGCAGGCTGGATATTTGGAGAAGGAGCTCATCCGTTCTCTTGATCAGATTCACTGCAAAGGCTTAGTTTCTTGCAGAAGTGCAGTTTTCCATAATTTCATTTAATGCATGATGAAGAGAGAACACGGGAGCGCTTAATCTATCGTTATACTTCTGCAATTCGATTAGAGCATATTGTTTTAACTCTTGAATAACCGGATCATCTAGTTGATCGGCTATATCTGGGTGGAAAGTGATTAAATGCCTGGAATCATCTACTTCTAGGATAGTGGACAAGGCTTTTAAAGGTGTCTTAAGTAAGGATATCGTCTGAGAAAGCTCTTCCCATGTCGCTCCATGTACAAAATCGCCAATGCCCGGATAACCTCCAGCATATCTGCAAGTTCTTCCAACGACTCCTTTGAATTTGGAGCGGTAAAATACTCCTCCGACTCTTCTTTGAGCTTTATGATCAATTCTTTCTTATACTCTTCCTTATCTAAGACCCGTGTGCGAAATTCTTTGCCTGTAGATTCAATGACTTGGGGAATCAGATCCCGAACTAGCTTATTGTAAACCGGCATAGATTCTCATCCTTTACATCGCTAATTATGTATTCATATTTGTATCATATCAAAGAATCGCTCGAACAAAGACTACTATTTTCCTGAAAACAGAAATACGACGAATACAATTTTGTTTAAAAATCTGCTCCCCACCCTCTCCTACACCCCCAACAAAAAAAGACCCCGAATTCCAACCTTAGGTTGAAATTCAAGGCCCTTCCCCCTACGAATAGATCACGCGATTATGCTGATCTGCGATACCCGATTTTCGATAAAAATACGTATTGATGACATCGCACCACTCCTTTGCACTCTCTAGTTGTTCCAGCAAGCGCTGTTTAACATGCAGGAAGCGTTGCTGATCAAGCTTATGCTCCAAGGCATCCCAGCGTGCGAGCCACTGCTCCACCTGCTCGACTCCTGCAAAATGAGTGTCATAAATATGCTGAATGACCGTCTTGCCGGACTTTAACACATGGGTATAAGAAACATGGTGGAAAAATAGCAGCAATTCATCCGGGCAAGTCTCTAATCGCTCATACATCGACGCATGGGCGCCAACATATTGGCCGGCGTACCCCGTTCCCGTGGCCTGCGTCCTGTCAACGCCGATCCCGTCGCGGTCCGCGAAATGATACGTTCCCCATTTGGAGTATTCATATCCGTCCACGTCTGGGCCGTAGTGAACATGCGGCACGACCATCCAGCCCACGCCAAGCGGAGAGGTATAATTCTCGTAGACCGGCCACGATTCCATCAGAATGTCCATCACGGTCCTCGTCACATCCGGATCGGGTCCAAAGGTCATCCGGCTCCACTCTTCGGCGATTTCCTCCGCCGTCAGCTCCGGATTCCACAGCAAGCGGCCATAGCCGTAAAGGTTGGACTGGGCAAGGTAGTGACCGGTCCAGTTGAAGTCATCACCAATATTGGACACGGCTGTTATGCCGCTGTGCTGATACGGATACACCCGTCCGGCTACAATATCTTTCACCTTGCTGCCCTTTCCTTGGCACAGCGTATCGAATTCCAGCACCTCTTTCCATTGCGGAATTAAATAACATACATGCCTTTGCTGTCCCGTATACTCCTGCGTAATCTGGAATTCTAGCAACTGATTCGTTCGTTCCATCGCTCCAAACAATGGCGATACCGGCTCTCTGACCTGAAAATCCATCGGACCGTTCTTGATCTGCAGGATCACGTTGTCCTTGAATTTGCCGTCCAGCGGTTTGAAATGATCATATGCGGCGCGGGCGCGGTCCGTCTGGCGATCCCGCCAATCCTGATGGCAATCGTACACGAAGCATCTCCATAAGACGAGTCCGCCGTAAGGCTCCAGCGCTTCTGCCAGCATATTGGCTCCATCCGCATGATGGCGTCCATAGGTAAACGGGCCGGGACGGTTCTCCGAGTCTGCCTTGACCAGAAATCCGCCAAAGTCAGGAATGGTTCGGTAAATATCGGCCGCTTTCTGTTTCCACCAATTCTGAACGGCCGGTTCTAACGGATCCGCTGTGGATGTATCCCCAAGCTCGATCGGTGCAGCAAAGTTCACGCTGAGGTAGAGGCTGATGCCGTAATCGCGGAACACATCCGCTACGCGTGCCAGATCCGGTAGCAATTGCGGCGTGATCAGCTTCGTCTCGGTCTTATGCACATTCACATTATTGATTGTGATTCCGTTAATCCCAACAGAGGCGAGCATTCTGGCGTACGCCCGGACACGAGTCAGATCGGAGACGATGGTATGGTCCTTATAAAATATCGATCGGCCCGCATATCCGCGTTCAATGGTTCCGTCCATATTATCCCACTGATTCACCATGCGAAGCCGGTACTTCGGATGTTCGATCAGATCAAGCGCTTCGTTCGCTTGGCCCGTCTGCAGCAGACGCATAAAATGAAAGACACCGTACAGAAGTCCCCTGTCCGATCCTCCTGCAATGAATATGTAATCCTGGTCTCCTCTTACGACGCGGCGTATGATGTAGCCTTCATCTCCCACACGTCCGGCTTCCTCGGCTTCCGGCGAGCCGTCAAGCAAAGTCCTATCGATGCTCCCCAGCGTCCCTGCGACCAAGCCGCGGCCGGCATCCATCTTTTCACGAAGTAAGGGCTGCACACCTGTCAGTAGAGCAATGCCTGTGGTCAACTCCTGAATCGCTGTACGAAATACTTGCGAAGAAACCGCCTGCGCGGTCACTATCTTGCCCAAATAGCTTTCCAGCGGCTTAATTGCCGCAGCATGCTTCAGCGAGCTCCCATCAACCTGCAACCATGCCGGGTCATAACTGCTGTTCATAATGCCTCCTCATGATCATTTCACGAGCTCCGTCGGGTTCATGCCCGTGAATTTTTTAAATACCGTGCTGAAATACGGAATGTTTTTATATCCGACCTGTTCTGCCACTTGGTACACCAATGCATTTTTCCCCATCAGCAGCTCCCGGGCCTTCTCGACCCGTACTCTGGTCAAATAATTGTTGAACGTTTCTCCCGTCAAATTCTTAAAAATCATCGACAAGTAGTTTCTCGAAATATATACCTTATCCGCCAGTCCCCCAAGCGTGAGATCCTCGGCATAGTGCTCGTGAATGTACTCGATCATAAAGTCGACTGCCTGGCGATGCTTTCCGTTCCCGCCCCATTCGCGACTGCCGAACACGAGCCCGATCTTGGTGATCAGCCATTCCGCAAGCTCGGATGGACGCTGCAGTTTCGCCATTTCGCGCGTAATGCTGTCATTCGGGAAGAAATCGTCAACGACGGTCCCCGTCTCATAGAAAGCGAAGGCGATAATTCCCCATAGCTCCCCTGCCAGCATACTGACGTATGGTTTGGTGATGCCCCCTTGCTGTTCCAATCGCTTCATATAGTCCCTGATGATCGTCTGTGCTTGATGTTCTTGCGAGGTTCGAATCGAACCGGCCAGCTCCAGGTAAAGCTTAACAGGACGCACGGGAGGCTTGGCCTCCGCATTGCCCGGCTCCTGTGCACAGTAGAAATACAGCTCATACTCCGGAACCGCCGGCTGCGTATTCACATCGATCGCACGAAAGGCTTCTTCTGTCGAGATACCGATTTCCCTTATACTGCTCTTGCGATCACCGATGCCGATTCGGAGCTTCAGCTTCAAGTAGTTCTGCACACAGTCGATTAATCGGACACCCAGCTGCTCCAGCTGCTGCCGCACTCGCTCGGCAGACTCCATTCGACCATGATGAATAATGACCACGGAGCGGTTGGTGTGGAGATCCGTATGGTCGAAGCGGGGGAATGCCGCCTGGGTAATTTCGCACACCATATTGCTGATTGCAAATCGAAGGAGGCTCCAGTCCGGCAAGCTTAGATTAGCTGCCCGTTGATCGGAGATCAGCTCGATGCCAATGACCGTATGATCGAAATCGGTCCAATACCGATAAGGCTCGGGGATTTCCGTTTGGAGACCTGAATGTTGCAGTGCACCTGCTGCGGCCGATTTGACCCACTCCTTCTCCACGAAGGGCTCGTAAAGCTGCAGCTTCTGGAGCAGTTCATCCTGCTTCATGCGCAGCTCTTCCTGCTCCTCCAAATCGGATATGGCTTCATTTAAAACAGACTTCAGCGTCGGAAGGCTGATCGGCTTGGATAAGTAATCGCTTACGTTCAGACGCAAGGCTTGACGGGCATACTCGAAGTCCGAGTAACCGCTCAGAATGATCACTTTTCCTGAATAGCCGGTATTCTTCCGCAGCTGCTCGATCATATCCAGACCATTCATGACAGGCATATATAGATCGGTAATCACGATGTCGGGGCTGGCCGATTCAATCATTTCAAGCCCTTCTTCCCCGTTCAAAGCTTCTCCCGCCCACTCTGCATTCAGTTCATCCCAAGGGATGGCTTTTCGGATTCCCTGCAGCACGGCGCGGTCGTCATCAACGATTCCTATCTTCCACATCTGAAGATCCTCCTTCTTATTTGCAAAAAGGCAATGCCTCACATTAAAGGTAATACGCCATGCCCGATAGGCTATGAAACCGCTCAGGCATGACGTAAACCGGGAGTAGACCGGAACATATAAGCTGAATTATTAATTTGGATGCGGGGGGCAAGTACGAAAATGTTCCTACGATCGCTGTTGCTCCCGGATTTTTGGATTTTATATTAAGTGGTAAAAATCCGGTCACAAAGGCGACCACTTCCGTTTCTTCGGAATCATTTTACTCCCTTGCTAGCATCCATCTAGTTCTCATCTCATTTTATATGATCTATTCATATTCCTGCGAGGCCTTCTTCAACGATTCATAGGCCTTCTCCGGTGTTGTTCTGCCGAAGCTCAGCTCATCCCGGACGAGCGGGAAGTCTTTGTCGATGAAGTTCACCCAGCCTTCCGGCCCTGTCGTAAATATCTGTCCGTCCGGCGTCGTTGCGTCAATCAGTTTCATCCCAACCTTTTCGCCCTCCGGAAGATTCGGAATCAGCGACTCGGCGATCTTGGCATTGGCAGGCACGCCTCGAGCAGTTCCAAGGATAGCCCCTGCCTCCGGATCATTGATGAACCAGTCGATGAACTTTGCCGCTTCTTCCTTGTGCTTGGAATTAGGCGAAAGACTGAAGTACATGGACGGCTTCAGCCAGCCTCCCGCTTCCTCGGCCCGCGGCATCGTAACCAGATCGTACGCCCCTTCCTTCATGCTGTCCCATGTGGTGTAGTTATTGGAGAAGGAGTAGCGGAATAAGATCTTGCCGTTGACCAGCAGGTCTGCCGTCGGATCCATTTCCTTGTCGGATGCGTTCAAATCGGCTGGAGGTATAAGTCCGTCCTTGCGCAACTGTTCAAACTTCTTGGTCCATTCCAGGAAAGTCGCTTCATCAATATTGAATTTGCCGTCTTCCGTAATCAAGGTGCCTTTACCCTTGGCATAGTGATAAGCGCTGAACATAAAGTAGTTGCCGGCATAATCCAGCGTGAAATATTGGCCATCCGCCAGTTTAGGCTTTACCTCTTCCGCCAATGCGAAGAAATCATCCCATGTCCAGCCGTCTGTCGGCATCGTTGCGCCAAGCTTCTCAAGAGCCGCCTTGTCGTAGATCATCCCAAAAGCAACCGATCCCAGCGGCACGCCGTATTGTTTGCCGTCTCTCTGCCCGATTGGCAGCAGGCTCGGCGTCAATTCATCCAGTCTAACCTTGGTGTCGAGCTCTTCGAGCTGGTTGCGGGATGTCCAGTCCGAAACCCAGCCCGGGTCCATTTGGAAAACATCCGGCTCGTTATGCGCTGCTGCCTGAGTGGAGAGTTTATCCAGGTAACCGTCCATCCCGGAATATTCGGGCTCGAAGGTAACATGCGGATTTTTCTCCGTATATACCTTCAATGCCTTCAGTGTAGCTTCGTGACGCGGCTGTGAACCCCACCACATAATCCGCAGCTTGACATTTTCTTCCGCCGAACCGCTCTCGGCCTGTGTATTGTTCTTGGTTGAGGTTGTGCTTTCCGTGCTTGAGTTGGTGCTTCCGTTACCGCCGCATGCCGCCACCAGCAAGGAGAACACCATCCATAACGCGACAATATGCAATCGCTTCCATTTGTTCATGCCGACTTCCCCCTAAAAACAATATATTGTGGTCAATATGTATCCTATCAATTCCAGGATGACAGGAGTATAAGAGAGATGCACAATTTATTATAAAATCGTCTGATTATGTTTTAACGCTGTGCTTCCTCAAGCCTTGGAAAGGCGATCGATACAACCACTCCTCCATTCTCTCCATCTTTAACGAGGATCTCATAATTATTGTTAAAGAACGCCGAGAACCGCTCTCTTACATTCCGAATCCCGTATCCTCCTCTGCGGCGATGGTTCTCTTTGCTCTGAGGAGCAAGCCCGCTTCCGTCGTCGATAATCGTCATTCGGATCCGGCCGCCCTCTTCCTCAGCCTTAATATGAATTCGGCCGTTTTGCCTTGCATTAAATCCGTGTATGATTGAATTTTCGACGAAAGGCTGGAGCGTCATTTTGGGAATGAATAAGTTGCGGATTTCCTGGGAGGCATGCACCTCGTATTCCAGACCGTCTTCCCACCGGATCTGCTGGATTTCCAAATAGCATGCGACGTGAGTCAACTCTTCTTCAATCGTAATAAAGCTTTCTCCATGCGATAATCCGATGCGGAACATGCGGCCCATCAGCTCCAGAATGCGACTCATCTTCTCCTGTCCCTCCGCAATCGCCATCCAGTTCAGCTGGTCCAAGGTGTTATATAGAAAATGCGGATTAATATTGGCTTGGAGCGCTTCGATTTCCGCCTTCCGCTGCTGCTCGTAACGCTGCGCAAGGGATGTGTACAAAGCCTGGATTCTCTCATTCAGTCTGCGAAACCCTGCAAACAGAATGCCGAATTCATTCGTGTAATCACCGGCCAGCTCAGCTTGTCTCCCACCGACATCGTAATTCTTCATCGCTCTCACTAACTGGGCGATCGGCTTCAACAATTGCCTGCTTAACCATAGCGTTAACAAGAAAGCCAGCAATAGGGCTCCGATGCCGATGGTAATAATGGCTCCAGCCAGCTTGATGCTGCCTGACGTAATTCTCTCCCATGGGGTAATCTCCACCAGCATCCAGTTGGAGTCGGCGACTTTGGAATAGACGACCAGAGACTCGACGCCATGCTGTGTATGCAGCCGTGACACACCGGATTGGTCCGTGAACCGCAAATCCTGCTCCTGTAATCCGGCATCCCTCATTGATTTCCCGACGCTCAGCAGCTCCCTGCCGTTCAGATCCAGCAGCATCCGGTTGGAATCTTTGGAATATCCCTCGAGAATCCCGCGGATCCAATCCGCTTTCACATGCACGACAAGAATACCCAAGTACCGGGAGTTGTTGTACACCTTGCGGGAAAAGCTCAGCACAGGCACGTTCCCATTATAGGTCGTTAAATCATGCTCCTCTGACCAAGAAAAGTCATTGTTCTGCAGCAAAGGATACCATGGCTTTGTCGCAGCCTCCGTTAATCCATGGAACTGAATATAGCTCTGCCGATCCCCCCACTCCGGCTGTTCCATGTATAAATCGATGGCTTGAATTTGCGGAATCGAATAGGTGAGATGAGCCAGCGCTTCCTGTATGCCCTTGGACCTCCGGTAGTGGTTGAACTCATCTTCTTTTCCCGACAGAAACGTAAGTAAATCGTTGTCCCTGGACGTTGTCAGCGATATCTGCTCGATCGAAGTCAGGCGACCCGTAATTTCGTTGTTCAGCTCCTCGAGCAGTCTTTTTTGATAATACGACGTGTTTTCAGCCAATTCCCGCGAAGTCATGACATAACTGGTCCATACCGTGATCGCCAGCACAATCGTGATCAGTCCTGCAAAGCAAATAATAAACAGGGAATCGATCCGGTATTTTTTGAAGGGATTGATCATAATTCTCATCCTCCATGCTTTACATTCCTATCAGAAAAAAACATTGAAGCTGTGCGGCGTACCGCTGCCTCAATGTTTCCTCATTTTATAATATATCGGTAGGGCTAGCTACTACCCTTTTAGTCCTGTGGTAGCCACACCCTCCACAAAGTATTTCTGGGCAAAGATAAACAGCAATGTAGCCGGTAGAATGGATACGAGCGACATTGCGAGCAATTGTCCCCATTCCGCGCCGCCTTGCGAATCGTTAATCATCCGTAAAGCCAAGCCTACCGTATATTTGTCGACGGAATTAATGTACAGGAGATGACCAAGGAAATCATCCCAGTTCCATAGGAAGCAGAAGATAATGACCGTCACGATAGAAGGCTTCATCAAGGGCATTACAATCCTCCAGTAAATCCCGAACCAGCTGCATCCGTCGATCTTGGCCGATTCATCCAGCTCCCGCGGGATCCCGCGTATGAATTGAACGAGCAGGAAGACGAAGAAGGTTCCTCCCGCCCCTCCCGCTAATGCATGGGGCACGATAAACGGCAGGTAGGTGTTGACCCAACCAAATTGGTGGAACATCGCATACTGCGGAATGATGAGCACTTGGCCCGGCAGCATCAGGGTGAGCATGAGCAGGGAAAACCAGAAGCCTCGAAGCGGAAAGTCCAGTCTTGCAAATCCGAAGGCAACAAGCGTACAGGAAATCACCGTTACAATGATCACCGCCGTAATTAAATAAAAGGTATTCAAATAGAAATCGGTAAAGGTGAATCCCGGAACAGAGTTCCATCCGTTGGTGTAATTGGACCACTGAGGCACGGACGGGAAGATGGACGGAGAACTGAGCTCCTGGTTCGTTTTCAGAGAAGCGCCAATCCACCAAACGACCGGATAAACCATAATCAAGCTGAACATAATGAGGACCGAATGGCGGATCACGGGGTTCCATTTGTGTCTGGTCATTTTCCTTTCCCTCCTTGGCTCTCGGATTCGTAGAATACCCAGTATTTCGACGTCAGGTTAATGATCACGGCGGCAGCCACAATCAATATCAGCATGATCCAGGCCAAGGAAGAGGAATAACCCAGCTGATAGCGGCTGAATGCCCGTTCATATAGGTATAACGCATATACATAGGTAGAGTTCATCGGCCCGCCGCCGGTGATGACGTAAGCAGGCGTAAACATCTGGAAGGAGTTAATGACCCCCATAATGAGATTGAAGAATAACGTGGGCGACAGCATAGGAAGTGTGATTTTGAAAAATTGCTTTAGCTTGCCCGCGCCATCCACCGCGGAGGCTTCATACAGATCATTCGGGATCTGCTTCAAGCCGGCAAGGAAAATAACCATCGATGAGCCGAATTGCCATACCGACAAACCAATCAGAGACCATAATGCGGTATCCGGGTTCGTGACCCAGCCCGTTCCGGGAATTCCGAAGAATCCAAGCACTTGGTTGAAGAAGCCGTCCACGCCGAAAATATTTTTCCATAGCAGGGAAACCGCGATGCTCGCCCCGATCAAGGAAGGGAAATAAATGGCCGTTCGATAGACGGATATCCCGCGCACGGCCTTTTTTAGCAGGAGCGCAACCATCAGCGCCGCAATTAGCTTCAGCGGCACCGAGGCGAGTACATAATAAAACGTGAGCTTGAGTGATTGAGCAAATTTGTCGTCCGCCGTAATGATGCGCTCGTAATTGTCCAAGCCGACCCACTCGATCGGCCTCATGAGGGTGTAATTTGTGAAGGAATAGTACAAGGACAACAGCATCGGATAGGCTGTCAACGCCAGAAATCCAATCAGCCAAGGGGAAATAAACAGATAACCTGCAAGGGGAGAGTCCCAGCGCTTGCGAAATGGCTTTTTGCGAACAGGTATTTCGGATGCTAAAGATGTTGCTCGTTCCATGAATTCACTCTCCTTTTCAGTACCTTAAGTATAGAAGGAGAGCCGCCGGGAACTACATGAGACAATTGCTCAAAATCATTCAATATTTTCAGAATGTGTCGTCAGAAACGAATACGACCAAGAACCCCACCGTGTCGAAGCGAGTAATTCAATTTTATCCTGCGGGGTTAATTCTCCGGGTGCACTTGAACTGGCATAATTCAACAAAAAAACGCACCTCCCTGTGGAGATGCGTTTTTCACTGAATCTCATATGCTGCAAACGGATGCACTATCAACTTGCCAGATTACTCCGGTATATTCCCGCCCACCACACGGTCGCCGGAATTGCCCGCCGGGTCGGTAACATTGTCATCCTCGCCGGCATGAATGATCAGCGAGCGCCCCAGCACCGAGTTCGGCTGGTTCTTTTCCAGCGTGCCATGCTGAATGATCGTCTCCGCTTCCACGGTGCCGTCTGCGCCCACGACCAGGTTCGGCATGTCGCCGACATGGCTTCCTTGCGGATTCTCCAGGCCATGATGCTTGTGGGTCGGATTAAAATGCCCTCCGGCAGATTTAAAATCCGTTCCCTGAATCGCATTCTCATGCACATGGAACCCATGCTTGCCTGGAGTGAGGCCGGATGCGGTAATCTTCACCTTCACCCCGTCATGGATCTGCTCTAAAGTAGCGGAACCAACTGGCTCGCCCGCCGCATTGTACAGCTTGACTACAGGCTGCCCCAGGGATTCTTTCCTGGAAGCCTCGCCCCAGTACACTGGTTGGTTAACCGGATCCGAAACCATGCGAGCTGGCGCATCGATACTGTCGGTAGGCATCTTAGGATCCGCGGTCTCCGTCTCTTGTTCCGCAATTGGACCGTCAGCGGTGGCATTGTCCTTGCCGTTAACGAAGTGGCTTATTTTAGTCATCGTGTGTTGAATCGTATCTAAGGTGCCTTCTGGATTCGCAGACACTTTCCTGACCCTCTTCTCCCAACCACAGCTTGATGGCATGAATCGGAGATGGCTGGGCATAGACGACCATCACGTCGTAATCCGGGTCCGTTCGTTTGGCATCTTCCGGCTGCTTGCGAGCGGTACGGATCGCTTCCTCAAACGCTCTTACATCTTTCGCTTCCTTAAAGGACAACAGTGTATCCCCATTCATCTCGTCCCATGTCTCGAAATCCGAAATCCGTATTTCGGCAACCTGTTCGTCTAGAAGCTGCATCGTCTCCCAACCAGAGTCCTTATCGCAGCCTACCAATAGAGCCATCATGTAAAGCATCATGATCATGAATAAGCGCTTCATTAAACTGTCCTTCCTTATCTATGAAAAATATTATGGGATGATCCCATGCCGCTTCAGCTTGTCTATTAGCATGGTTCTGTACGTCTCTTGGTCATAAAGGGAGTTATTGATTAACTCCTTGTTCAGTCCGAGCTTGTCCAAGATCCTGTGCTCCAACTCGCGCCGGGCTTCCAATACTTGCAGAGTCCCTTCGACGCCTTCCAGGCCGTGATGTTTACCGTACCCCTGTCCAGTGTAGTAATGGGCGAACCCTGTGGACCATGCCTCCGGGCGTTCCCGGATGGCCTTGCAGAATGCGTATTCCAGGTCGTTCTGCTCAATGTAGAACAGGAGGGGATTTAGCGGAAGGACCGCTTTTTCCAGCCCCAGCACGTAGTCCGTCACTTGATCTTCCGGCGCATCATGCTTCACCATGCCGACGGTTACCGGATTCTGAATGAAACAGCACTCAAAAATCGCGACGGTGGGCTCATGCAGCGCCTGCTCGGCAAATGCCTCCCACCGATCGGTGATGAGCCACCGGTTGAGGTCCAGCGGGAGCTCGTAAATATCCTTCTTAGCCAACGAATGATAAAGGTCGTCCGGAAAAGAAGCGCCATATTCGTTCTTCAGCTTCTGGTAGGGCAGGAGGTTCCAGCTGCCTTTTTTGACAGCCCGTTCGATCCATATTTCTTTAAAAGGGCTTGCGACTTCCAGCAACTGCCCGAATTCCTCTTCCGTCAGACACGCGGTTCCCTCATAATCTGCCGGATGGTCGGTATCCCCCTCCATCACCAGCCGGGACTCAATGTTGTGCTCGGAAAGAATGGCATGAATCATGCGGGACGTCGTCGACTTGCCGAATCCCGGCAGGCCCTCAACCATGATTAATTTCGTCTTCATTTCAAATCTCCTTCAAATCTCAAAAAATGTGTGCAGCTTCATGTTATTCTGTGGGAGCCTGTGAATATCCTTTTCTCTATACAAAAAGGCTGCGGCCGTTTTGCGCCGCAGCTCCCACTCATGAAGTCCCATTCTTATTTTCTTATCATCGGTTGTTGGACCATAGATCACTCACTTATGTGAATATACAACAGAACCTACTTGAATATCCTTTGCTGTTATATTCTTACCGACAGAAATACCTATGTTTTTTTTATTTGCCATCGAATTTGAAATCTGTATCGATCGAACTTCATGTATAGTTTCATGATCATCATGTTTTAAGATAATCCGATCCCCTATCATCGATTCAATCTCGGGATATGATAAGGAATCAAGTTCAGGATTAATACCTACTAAGATTGTTCCCTCTTCTTTATGATCAAATGCGAGACTAACCGTCATAATTTTATCCATCTATATTCACTCCTTATCTTTCATCAATGTATAATTTATCTTTTACGTCTCGCCACTTCAAACCTCCATGATGCAATCTAGTAATTGCGTCCCTTAGCAGAGTTATTCTTTCCGTCGATGTCAATTCAGGTGCAAACCTAGCCGCTCTAATACTAGCCTGAGCTTCGTCAAGAGCGAAATTCACTTTAAATGTGTCTGCATCCAGTCCGTATAGTTCAAATGCTCTTCCCGCTTGGTAAGCCTCATAGTGACCGACGATCTCATGGGCCACTGTAGCTCTGCCTGTTACTCGGGAATTCGCACTGAGGGTACCTATTCCCGTATGCTCCGCAGGTAGTACATCTGTATTTATGATAAACCGATCATACATCATTCCTGTGTTCCATTCATCATAAAATCCAGGCTTACTTATAAAAATATTTTCTTCCGGAAAGCCTAGGGATTTGGTGTAATTCATGAGTTCTTTCTGTTGAATCTCTGTTAATGGGATTTCATTTCTCAACCCATCCGAAGAGATTTGTCTTAATTCACTGGCTCCTTCGAATTTAATTGAGCCTTCCATTACAGTCTTAGGTTTTATGATTGCCTTAGTAGTTATTCCCCCACTTATTAGACCAGCTGTTCCAATAATGTTGGCCATATGTTCAGTCGACCAAGCATTCGTGGGAAATATGGCTTCTCTGATGGTACCATGTACACCAAAAGTCATACCATTTAAAAAATCGTTCGGAGAGTCAAACATATTATTTGCTCTCTCTACATAAGCTTGGTATGCCCCTTTTGGGATACCTGCAGAGGCAAAGTCTAGAAATGTCCAAAATGAATCAAACTTCTTCTCGTAACGCTCATCAAAGCCGGACTTGATATCGCTGCCTAGTTGTTTTAAGCTGTCTCCGGACTTCTCAAGGGCATTCCGCGTGTCTGGAGCGGGAGCTGCACAAGAGTTTGGAGGAGGTGGCAAACACCTTGAATCCATGGAGCCGCTTTGAGACTCATCTGCTAATCTAAACTTTTCAGCATGCTCATTTAATCGCTGTGAAATAGAACCAGTTAACAACACGAAATTTTCCATGTTCCTTTTAGCTGTTTGAAAATCATGATAAAAGCGATGTTTTGTAGTTCCTTCCCAATTCGCTACCATAAATGACATTTGCGATATCAAGTGAGCATTCATGTTTTCAATTACTAATTTGGCATTAAAAAATCGCTTGGATACCTCTTGAAGATGGTCTGGAGTAACTTTAATTGTGGTCATAGTTCCCCTCATCAATCGTTTAATTAATTTTTACTAATCACTTATTTCCAATATATGTAGTTACTCCTATTTAACCATAAAACTATTACCTAGGTCATTATTAGCTTTTCAAGGATATGTTAGCTAGAAAGAAAGCAATTTTTCTCTTCGACCTTTGAAATTAATAATAAGCAGATTCGCCATAAAAACATAGTTGAGCAAAACAAAAAACCGTAGACGTTACCATCTACGGCCTTTCCCAAATTCAACCTAACACTCTACTCCAAACTACTAAACTCATTCATACGTGCAAGTTTTACAAGATCAGACTTCGGCCATCCGATTTCTCTCGATTTCATTCTGCAATAATAACAAGAGCAATGAATCTTCCCCTTAGCAAACTCACCTGTAAACTTGGCATGCCAACCATGCTGTTTAGCAAGCCTGCTCTTACGCCGGATCACTCTCCGTCGATGATGACGGTAATACGAACGAGTACGATTGTTGCCTTTGCTTTTCATTCCATCACGCCCCTTGGGAAAAGGCCCAGCCTGCAAAGGAGCCAAGAGGGTTATGTCATCCTCTACAGACCGAGCGTGATGAAACTGCTAAGTTGCACGAACACCATGGATCACCTCAACGCGTAGTGATTTCAACCTGTATTACTTTCTTACCAACTCGCCATAATTTCCACATGCACCGTACAGAACATTCACCCATCAGGTCGTTACAATAAACCCTTCCGTTTTGTCCCCCATCAATTGCGGCCTTACATCCGCAAAGCCCTCACCCGGATTACGCAGAGCTTCCAAAACAACCTGCGCGTTATACCCGTCATAAAAATCATAGATCTGGCCGGACTCTCCGTTCAAAATCTGAATGAATTGTTTCAGGATCGGCAGCGGGCTGACGACATCATCCACAGGTACGGGCTGTGGATCGGCATCCTTGCCGCTTCGGTACAGATTGCACCAGTTCTCCAATGCCAAGGTGCCTTCCTTACCGTGAACCACCAGGGAGACACGCTCCTCCCCTTCCCGTTGGTCGGTTCCCGACAGGTGAATCTCGATATCATTATGTAATCTGAGAACAGCCTGGACACGGCTTTCGGACTGATTCGTATCCGACGGAAACTCGATCTCGCTCTTCACATGCGTAATCGGCCCGAACACCTGCTGGATCATCTGGATCCAGTGAATGCCGACCTCCAGCAGATATCCGCCCTGCTGCCTTGACGTGATCCAAGGATTCTGCTGCCAGGCCCTCGGCCACTGCGGAAACTCCAGGTACAAATCCATGCTTTGGATCCGGCCGATCGCTTGCTCCTCAAGCAATCCCTGCAGCTTCAGAACGGCCGGGTCGAGCGGAAGCGAGAAATGAACCGCATGGAGCACATCGGCCTTCTCGGCCAGCTCTACCAGACTCCGGGCTTCGGTCAAGCTATTGGCCAGCGGCTTCTCGCAGAAGATATGGACGCCTTTCTCAAATGCGATGCGGGCCACGTCATAGTGAAGGGACGGCGGAACCGCGATATACACCAGGTCAAGCGTCACCTCATCCAGCAGCTGGCGATAGTCGGTGTACAGCCTTGGACGAATCCCAGCTTCTGCGACTTCCCGGTGCAGACTGGATTCATCACTGTCGCAAATGGCGACCAATTCGATCTTCTCCGTATATTGGGGCAGTAAGCGGTGAATCATATGCCGGCCCATATGCCCTAAGCCGATGACGGCTATTTTTTGTTTCATCATCCTGTTCTCCTATTCCATTCGCGATTGAATTTTGCCATTGCATACACGTCCCCTATTATAGATCAAGGTGCTGCAGCCCGTACACTGAGATATACAGAACGTTACTGTTCCGTTATTTCTTTAGCTTAAAGCACACAACACTTTTTTTGTATGTTGGTAGTTGTTTAAATCATTTTTTTAAAACCTTTTTCATTTTCTTCTTCGCTCGTTGAACTCGTTTTTTACAAGCCTTCACAGAAATCCTCATCTCTTTAGCCGCCTCCAACATCGAGTACTTATCCAGAGCAATCTTTTTAAGTAATTTATAGTCCTCACTATTGGTTAAGTCAGAGTACATAAAATCAATATCGAGTACATCAAGATCCCCAGGGATCATGTTTTCATCTAACTTTAAGGAATTAATGAGGTACGCCCGACTGCGAGCTTTGTTTTTAATAACATACTTTAGCGTATTTAATAGCCAACCTTTCGGATTGGGGCTATATAAAAGATTGTCGGCTTTAGCACACGCAATTCTAAATGTGTCCTGAACGGCTTCTTCAGCCAGTGAACGGTCGCTCAACATGTTTTGTGCATATGAAAACAATAAAAAATACATTTCTAAATATAATGCTTTAATAACACGTCGTTGGTCATCATTTAGAACCATCCTCTCACCACCTTCCCCGCATACCAATTCTCCAATTAAGGGATTATTTTATATAATTTCATAATATTTGGTATTTATGGTTTACTCGATAAGCGGGTTAAAAGGGGCAATTTAACAATTTCTTCAAAATTTGAAAAAAGGCTGGGGACATCGAAAGGCAGGATGGGGAATGAAGCGGTGGCGAAAGGAAAAAATGAAAGCAACCTAAGTCCGAACGAAACTGGACTCAGGTTGCTGAAGATGGTTTTAAATGACGGTTTACTTTACGGTAGTCAGTTCAAAAAAGTTGCCTTCTCTTTATTTATGACTTGAGTCTAAATTATTTGCGTAGCGGCGCAGCAACTCCTTGAGGCGGGTTACTTCGTTATCAATATGACTATCGCTATCATAAGACCAAGTAACAGTCTCAGTAGCAATAGATGTTTGCGGGTCATCTGCATTAGCTTCATCGGTCAGCGCGGAGCCGGTCCATAGAATCCCCGCCAGCGCCAAACAAAAGAGTAAAATGCCCGCCTTCTTCCCTTTCGGGTCCATAATTAAAGATATCCGATTTTTCAAGTCTTTTTTCCCTCCATAAAAATTACTTGATAATCCTGTTTGGACCTTCGCTCCATTCCTGACGACAGCAATAATGGTTTCCCCGTATTGCATTCGCCGTTGATGATCTGCATTCTGTAAAACCAATGCATCACAGGAAATTTCACATTGTTTCGCAGCCGCTTTTGCCATAATATAGACAACCGGATTAAACCAATGAAACGCGGTTGCCATCAGAATCATGGCCTTATACCAGAGGTCGTGCCGTTTGTAATGAATCAACTCATGCTTTAGAATCAGTGACAATGCATCATCTGACAGTTCCATAGGCGGAAGTAAAATGACAGGCCTGAAAAAGCCAACGAGCATTGGATTTGTAATACTCTCACACACGCTTAATCCTACAGGTTTGTTTATCCCCAGTTCCGATCTCACACGGTCCAAAATTCCCAAAACCTTCACATCGAGAACAGGCTCACTCCATCGGCGTATCGTCTTTATGAAACGACCATGCCGGAGAGCATGATACAATACAATGCTTACAACGCCACATCCCCAAATTGCTGCAAGCAACCACCACAAAGGGATTGTTGCCCAATTGTTCTCTATATCCCTTACAGCCATGAACGACATTGATTGGGCAAAAGCTACAGGAATATCCGGTATGGGCACATGGAAAATTAACGGGTCGATCTGTGGACGAAAGGGAATTATCCAGCCTGCCGCAATCAGCAGCCAAACCCTATACATCCACTTTACGGCATATCGTTTTGATAAAACGGGCCGTACTGCCGTATACACAAGCGTTATCAACGACATCGAAACAGAGCATTGAATCAGGGTTACTAAAAATCCCTGCATATCACTCCCTCTTTTCTTTCAGCCACTTTTCCAGTTGGTCTAGGTCGCTGTCCTTTACCTTATTACCGGCATACAGCGTAGCAACCAGGCTGAAGAAGGAGTTCGCATGAAAACGCTCCATAAAGTCACCTGTTTCAAATTTCAGGTAGTCCTCCTTGCTAATGAGCGGAAAATAAATACGCTCTCTTCCCTTTTTCTCAGTTCGAATGAAACCTCGTTCCATCAGCCGTAACATTAGGGAAATGACCGTCTGCGCTTTCCATCCCCTTTCGTTTCCAAGCTGTTGCATAATAATATGGGTCGTTACAGGTGGATCATTGGCCCAAACCACTTTCATAATGTCAAACTCCGCATCAGGCAGCTTTTTCATCGTTCTATGGATCAACTCCTTTAAGACAATTGTCTACCTAAGATTCTACATTTGTCTTATATACATGTCAAACCTAAACAATCAAGATAAAATCTGGATCGTCATGATAATGCTTTTATCGGTACTGACTCTTCTCCTTCTACTCACACCTAGCCTTGCTTTTGCGAATGATCAACAGGACTACAACTCCCTGTCACAACAGGAACTTGCGTATCAGGATATTGACGTAGCGCCCGAGGAATGGAAGGATGAAATCTTGGACGCAAGGAATTCTATCATTTACAGCACTTCTTGGACCGTTGATGGCCAGGTTGCGTATGAGCTGCCAGATGGAACCATTGAAGAACTTCCTGAATTTTCCGACCTGTTTCCGGACTGGGACGTTCCTAGATTGAAAGAGGACGTGCGCAAACAACAGTTAGCTAAGCTTACAGCTTATGATTTTCAGATCCTAGCCGCCAATTATGTAGGGTTTGTCTATCTATTTGAACCATCCGATTCTTCAGCGACACTGCCGTTTTACACCTTTTTCACCAGCGCCAGCAGAGTTACAATGACAGCTGACTCTTTGCCAGGGACAAGCTATAATGGCGGATTCACGAATATTGACACTGGTGCAGACCTCGGTTATGTAAATAACGTTAAGCAAGGCGGAAAAATATATCTTACGAACCCTAAACGTAACACTGCTTATGGAGCTCGTGCGAGTACCTACAGCACAACCGGATATGCGCAAATGAGTGTAGTTGATGGTTAATCCCCCATAAGATCTCATTGCTGGTAGAGATGATGCTTCACCCAAAGTAGTTATTTCTACTAAAGCGATGATTATTGGGGATGTCATTCTTAAACTTATCGCTGCTAAAAGATTATTAAAGCGCCACGCCTCATGAAAACAGGCATGGCGCTTTCTCTAGTCATCAATAAATGCTGACGCTCTACCAATCCCTTAATTTTATACCTTACTACCGATATTTTTTGGGTCTGGGGTACTCAGTACTTCTTGCAGGCATTCCATTCACTCCACCCCCTTCAACGACTCGATCATATGAATCCGCGTCACTTTCTTCCGCAGCATAAGGTTGGAGAGAAGGGTCAGGAAGAATGCCAGCGCAACCGACGCCAGCATAATCACAAGGTTTAATTGATCGGGAATTTGCTGATGCGTACTCGAAAGCGCCTTGATAATGATGGAATAAACATAACCGCTGATCGGCAGGGCAACAATGACCGCAAAAGCGGTTAACAGCATGTTCTCAGAGAAGATCAGCCGGTTGATTTTACGTTTGGGATAGCCTAATACCTTCAGGGTGGCAAGCTCACGATTCCTTTCATAAATATTGATGGAAGAGATCGTATAGATGGCGCCGAAGGACAGAATGACGGCACAGATGATAAACATGATGAAAATAAAGCTGTTTTGCTTCAGCATATACTGCGCAGATTTCTTGAGATCATCCTTGTCCACAATGGCCTCCACCTGCGGGTCCTGTTCGAAAAAGCTGCGAACGCCTACCAGATCTGCAGCACTTTGGACGCTCACTAACAGAGAGGAAGGCTCGTAGTCGACACCCAAACTCTTCATATAATTCGGTGTGCTGTAGAACGACGGATTCGAAAACTGTGTGGAGATATCCAGAACCTTCATATCGACGAGGGTTTGGTTAAGCTCCGGTGCGGTGAATTGTAGCTGGATCGTATCCCCTTCAGCTATATGATACTGATCCGCATAAGATTTCGGTACCAGCACGCCATGATCTTCTAACGATAGCCGGTTGCCTTGTTCATCATAAAAACGAATCAGCTCATTATCCTGCTCCGTAACCACAAGCGCAGCGCTTTCTTTGTTTTCCCCTTGGATGAGTTCCACAGGATAGGTGGACAACCCATAATGGTCTGCTATGCCGGACGGCAGTGCTGCCATATCGGAGAACGATCCCATCGCATAATCGACTCGTAAATCATACGTATTCACCTCTTCAATCTGGCCGGCTACCTTGAGCAGGGCCGTCTGCGTGCCAAAAGCCGTGATCAACAAAACCGTACTGACCACAACGCCAACGGAGCTTGCGAATGCTTTTTGTTTATTTAGGAATATATTTCGTAGAATGATCTTGTAGCTGTAGGGAAGCCGGCTCCACATGCCCGGAACTTGCTCGATGAGCAGCTTCTTCATCTTCTTGGGCGGTTTCGGACGCATCGCCTGGGCAGCACGTTCTTGTAGGATCGCTCTGCCGCTGAAATAGCAGGACAGCATGCCAAACGCACTGGAGCAGATCATCGGAGGTAGGAGCGTAAAGAACGAGAGGGTGAATGTCAGGTCAGGCAGGGAGTAGCTTCTTCCAATCGACGTTGTAATGAGTGGAATGAATAGAGCGGCGGCGATGGCATAGCCCAAGATGGAGCCGATGACGCCTGCCAGCACAGGGTAGCCCATGTAATGCAGCATGATGCTTCTTTTTTTCACCCCTAATGCCTTCATAATGCCCACTTGATTTCGCTGGGAATCGATAATCCTCGACATGATCAGAAACAGAATCACCGCTTCAATCAAAAAGAGAACGATCGGGATCACCCTGCTCATCAGCTTATTATTATGAATCGTCTGCTGGGTCTGGGAATAGTTGAAGGTCCGTTCTTTACTGACCTGGCTTATATAAGGGAGGGACTGGGAATGTGCTTCAATGGCTTGGCCTAACTGGTCCATATCGTAACCGTCCTTGGCATCAATCAGGATCTCATTGTAGAACATGCTGCCTGCGATTTCAGGTATGGTCTCTTCGGGGATATAAGCGATTCCATAAGCTTGATGGTCCTGGGTTTCGTTCTTCTTGGCATGCTCCACGTTCTCATTCAAGCCGCTAATCGTGAACGTCATGTCCTTGTCATTCACACGGAGGCTGATGGTATCACCTACACGGTAATGATGTGCCTCGGCATAGTGGGAGTCCAACAGGATCTCATTCGGCCCTGCTGGCATCCTGCCCTCCATCATCCTGGATGTGTTGATTGCATTCGGTACGGGGATCGAGTGCACCGTTAAAACAGCTTTATCATCTTCAAAAGACTGTTCGGCCTGGACGGTATAGCGCCCTTCGATATGATGAATGCCTTCGATGTCTCGTAAACCGGCCACATCCTCTGCGGAAATTTGACTGTAATAGACGTTTAAGTCGCTTAGATTATGTTCTTGAAAATACCCCTTCGTATAGCCGCTAAGATTGTCGCTCAAGGTAACCAGCCCCGTGTAGAAAAAGGCCCCCACCGCAATAACCAATACTATGGCTATGAATTGTCCTACCGACTGTTTCATGTCCCTTAATAATTTCAACGCTAAAATCTTCATCACCACTCGATCCCTTCAACGCTTTGTTTGTGATCGTTAATCGTGATACTCTCGATCTTCCCGCTCTTGACGCGGATCACTTTATCCGCCATCGGCGCGATGGCCGAATTATGGGTGACCAGCACGACGCATGTCTTCGTTTCCTTATTTAAATCTTGAAGAAGCTTTAAGACCGACTTTCCTGTCACATAATCCAAAGCACCGGTGGGCTCGTCGCAGAGGAGCAGCGCGGGATTCTTGGCAACCGCTCTGGCAATCGCAACTCGTTGCTGTTCGCCACCAGAGAGCTGGGAAGGGAAGTTCTTCAAACGATCCGTTAGTCCAACCTTATGTAAAATATCACGGGCGTCCAGATGGTCCTTACATACCTCTGTCGCAAATTCCACGTTCTCCAGCGCATTCAAATTCGGAATCAGGTTATAGAATTGAAAGACGAAGCCCACCCGCTCGCCGCGGTATTCGGTTAACTTCTTCTCGTTCCATCCCGTAATTTCTTGATCCCCAACCAACACCTGCCCCGAGGTAGCGGTATCCATCCCGCCGAGAATGTTCAAAATCGTGCTTTTCCCCGCCCCGCTTGCTCCTAGAATCACTACGAATTCCCCCTCCCGGATCGAAAAATCAACCCCCGCAAGGGCTTGAATCGTTACTTCGCCGATTGGATAGGCCTTGGTTACGTTTTTGAATTCGATTAACGTTGTCACTTCGTACATCTCCCCACACAGAAAATTTCCGGAATTGGGCTGCCCGCCATCCCCAGTCACTTGTGAAGAAACTACCGTTTCTCACTAACCGCTAGTTTCATTCTATATCCATCATATCTAGACTCATGGATATTTCTTCCTGCAGCCGATGTATTTACGTATCGGTCTTCAGAAGGGTCTTTGTCGCCGCTTCTCCCGCTTCGCATCATGAACACAAAAAGAGTCATATAGGTGAACAACACCTACATGACTCTTATACTTCCTATCTGAAATTGCAACACAAACCTTTTATTCTCTGTAGTAAGCGTAAAGCGTTCGATGACGGCATCCTCGAATGAAGCTTTTGCTATTCATTTGGTGCGGCGGTCAACGTACTGCGTTGTTTGATTTTTTGTATGGACAGATTCAAGCTGTAATTCCCATAATCGAGAAGTTTATTAAGAAAAAGGTTCAGCTGATCTTGGGATGAAACTTTTACCGTTAAATGGTAACAGCCTTCTCCCGAAATTCGATGTGCTTCCACTATCTCATGTTGATCCATAATAAAACGAATAAACGAATCGTGATTGGCTGTTTTCATATGAATAATAACAAATGCTGTATAAGCAAGCCCTAATTTCATTTCATCGATGATTAGGGAATAGGCTGTAATTACACCGCTCTCCTCAAGTTTTTTGATACGATTGCCTACTGCTTGTCCAGTCATATGAATTTGTTTCCCTAAGTCTTTCCATTGAATCCTTGAATTTTCGGTTAGAAACCGAAGGATCTGATAATCCGTTTGATCAAGTTGCATACCATAATCCTTTCACCGTGAAATGATTTAATGTAAAAGCGTTTCATCGAAGCATCGAATAAATTCAAGATGTCCTTTATCATTTTACTATACAGTAACCCTTATCCCAAAGTTGACAAAGGGAACCTGTATTGGTTACTTGGCCGCTGAGTAAACTATATCCAAATCAAAAAAGGAGTCTATTGCCATGAAAATACAACTCATTCGAAATGCGACACTTGTTGTCCAATATGCAGGGAAGAAGTTTTTAATCGACCCTTTTTTGGGAGAAAAAGATGCGTATCCGCCTTTCCCTAATTCGTTACGCCAAGATCAAAACAATCCTTTGGTTGGCTTGCCAACCTCGGTTGATAATATTATCAGCAACTTAGATGCTGTAATAGTCACTCATCTACATTTAGACCATTGGGACGATACGGCTAAAGAGGCGCTGCCAAAAGATATTAAAATGTTTGTACAAAACGAAGAAGACGCAGCAGGAGTCAGAAACGCTGGTTTTCAAAAGGTAGAAGTGCTGCAAGAAAGTTCAGCCTTTGGAGATATTCGATTAGTTAAAACGAAAGGCGAACACGGCAGAGGAGAAATATTACAACTTGCCGGACATGTGTGCGGTGTTGTCTTGAAGCACCCAAGCGAGAAAACATTGTATATTGCTGGAGATACGGTTTGGTATGAAGCTGTTGGGGAAGCCATCGAAACACACAAACCGGAAATCATTGTTGTAAATGGAGGAGATAATCAATTCCTTCAAGGCGGATCTCTAGTAATGGGGAAAGAGGATATCTACCAGGTTTATAAAGCCGCCCCTGAGGCAAAAATTATATCCGTCCATATGGAAGCAGTTAATCATTGGACATTATCAAGGGAAGAATTAAATATCTTTACTGACGAAAAAGGAATCTCCTCTAATGTTTTGATTCCAAAAGACGGGGAATCCTACACGTTTTAGTGTATCGATGGATTAAAGCCAAAGTTCCTACAAGACCCTAAGAGCTTCTAGGGTCTTTTTTCTTGCCAAAACATGCTTTTGAATAACCACAAAAGCGGGTTCAGGAATTATGGTCTTTATCGCCGCTTCTCCCACAGCATACTTAACACAAAAAGAGCCATATAGGTTTACAACGCCTACATGACTCTTATGCTTCCCATCCGAAAGTGCAACACAAGCCTCTTTTACTCATGGTATATCTATATATTCTCCGGTTTCCGTACCGCGCCGAAGCTTATACGATGAACGAGTCTATAAAAGCGTCTCTGAAGCCAGCGTAAACCCTTCAATCGCAACATCTTCGTCGACTTCAATCATGATGCAGCGTTTACCTTGGAAATTCACCTGTTTGACATACCTTAAATCCTGCGGGCTAATGGAAATCGTAGCTACCTTGGTTTCGATCTTAATGGATTTGGAAGTATACTTCGGCATGACGCTGGTTGCTTTCATCTCATAGTTCTTATTGTCCACGATGGTTTCGAATGCCCGCTCCACCTTCTCGGTCGTCACGTCCTCTACGCCGCTTGCGTTCAGCACGCGCTCCAGATCTTTATAATCCAGCTTCGGAGGTTCTTCCTCCTTCGTTTCTTCGTTCATTTCGATCACCCGGTTGATTTCCTCGTACACCTGGGCAATGGTGGCTGAATCGAGCTGTTCGCCGGCCACTTCCTTGACGATATCTTCGAAGATCGCTCGCTCTTCAAGTGCCGTCACGGATCTTTCTCCGTTCAAGACCTGTTCGACAAAATGCGGATCCGGGAAATTCGATTTTCCCGTACAATACAAAATACGATTCACATCGGAATAATTGTCCGTCACGCTAGGGTACAGGAACCCTTGCTCCGGCGTACTTAACTTAATAATCGGATCTACAATGACATTGTACTTGAACTCCCGCTCCACATAATCGAACAAGAGCGTCTTCCGTTGTTTCTCCGTAGAATTCACGCTGCATAAAATGAACGGATGGGCGAACACCTCGTTCTTCTCGCTCTCTTCCGCTTCATCGTTTCTCGCCTTGGTCGGCAAATAATACTGTCCCCGAACGAACGTGACTACCATATCCCGCTCATATTGGGCATCCTTCAGCATTCGATCCACCAGCATCAGCATCAAGTCCTGCCATTCTTCCGGATCACCCGACACGAGCGCTTGGTGAAGCATGACCTGCGCCGGTTCCTCCGCTGCTTCCTGAAACCTCAATTCGAACAATTTTTGATCCAGTTCGCCGGTCAGCAGTTTTTTGAAATTACCCATGTATAACTCTTGCTTCTCCCGATCCACCAGCTCGAACGGCAGGCGCTCCCAGTGGTAGATTTCATTCGTTTCCTTTGTAATATAGACATTGAGAATATCGTAAATATTCATTAAATCGTGATCCAGCTTAAATTGCTTGCGTATATTGGCGACTTCTTTTTTGTTCATATCCGATTCGGCAGCTCCTTCAATATAATCTGGCTTATCTAGTATAAATTATTGATCGTAAATTGGTAAGCGATCTTGCGGATTGCCTTGCTGCGCCTTGGGTCCATTCTCCTGCGGCCCTGATCCTCTATTGTGGCATATTTGAATACCCGAGTCGAGTAGATTTCCTTGAAATAAGATCTGACTTCATTGTGTGTATTTTCCTTTTTCCGGACACGCAGAATTATGGAAAATATCAAAAAAGGAAGACACGCCGGTTGATTATCGCTCTAAGGGTGGTTCCTTGCTTTTCTTGCACCAAGTTCATCAGGGGAGTCATGCTCTCGGAATAAAAAAATGGCGATACGGGTTCGTTCCGTATCACCATTTCATGTTACTCTGTATAACGCCATTCGCCGCCGAGCACACCATTAAATGGACCCCCGATGGCTATCACATGCTCTCATGTGGTGCCAATGTTCCCGAGCGAGGCGCATGCCTTGCTGGTTACAGCTTACCTGCAGCTTTCACCTTCACAAGCAGCGCATTGCCCGGCAAATACGCAATCGGAATGTCCTCGACGGACACAATTTGTACGGTCTCCGGATTCGCGCCAGCTGCAGCTGCCTCATTCATGGCGCTTTCCTTCGCATCGCGGATAACGTCGTCATAACTCCAGTCGTCCAGCGAATAGATCCGCTCCGACTCGCCGCTAACCTCTCCCAGCGCTGCACCGATCGCGTTCGCCGCATCATAGTTGTCCGGCCTGATGATTCGGCTTGCCCCTGCCAGCGTATCCGGTACCAACAAACTGCCGCCGCCGACCAGAATGACATCGACCGGGTCGGCACTCGTTTTCATCCGGTCTATGGCATCCTCCAGAATCTGCTGCATGACGGCATCCACCTTACCGCATACCGCTTCGTCCACGGCATCCGCGTTGGTGCCCGGCCATGCTGCACGGCCCAGCTTTACGGCTACGTCCGTCGTCGTCAGCGTATCTCCGCCAAAGATGCGGGCCCGTGTCATCAGCTTGTAGCCCACGCTGTCCGGGCCAACCGTCACGTCTCCTGCGTCGTCCAGCCGGACGATTGTCCCGCCGCCGAGGCCAATGGACAAAATGTCCGGCATCCGGAAATTCGTGCGAATGCCGCCGATATCCACCGCTGCCGACGACTGGCGCGGAAAGCCTTGCACGAGCACACCGATATCCGTCGTCGTGCCGCCAATATCCACGACCAGCGCGTCGCTAAGCCCGGACAAATGCGCCGCGCCCCGAATCGAATTCGTTGGTCCGCACGCAATCGTCAGAATCGGGTAGCGGAGCGCATATTCGCTCTTCATCAACGTGCCGTCATTCTGGCAAATGTACAGCTGGGCATGGATGCCGAAGCCGTTCAGCGCTTCCTCAAATCCGCGCACCACGCCCGCAATGACTTGCAGCAGCGCCGCGTTCAGCACGGAGGCATTCTCCCGCTCCAGCAGTCCGATGCTGCCGATCTCGCTGGAGTAGGTAACCGGCATTTCCGAACCCAACACTTCGCGCACGATCTCTCCAACGCGCTTCTCCTGCTCACGATTCACAGGAGCAAATACGCCGCATATCGCCACAGCGTCGACTTCGCCGCTCATCCGGCGGCACAGTTCGGCGATCTCCTCTTCATCCAGATTCGCGATCTTGCGGCCGTCATACTCATAGCCGCCAGAGGCGACATAGCTATGCGGCCCAACTGCCGCGCGCAGCGATTCGTCCCAGCCGGCCAGCGGCGGAACGGCTGTTGTTGCCGGAGCGCCGATGCGAATCAGGCCGACCCGGCCAAGATGCTTGCGCTCCACGATGGCATTGGTGCAGTGCGTGGTGCCGAGCATCGCATAGCGAATGTCTGCTCCATTCACGCCGCTCTCCTGCAGCAGCCGACGCACGGCCTCCACAATGCCTTCGTTCACGTCGGCCGTCGTGTGGACCTTCACTTTGTGCACGCAGCGCAAGTCGGAATCCAGCAGGGCAGCGTCCGTATTCGTTCCACCCACGTCAATCCCAATACGGTAGACCTGGTTTGTGTCAGTCGTAGTTACCTGGGTCATTTCGCCGCACCTCCTTTCGAAGCCAACGTCTCGATCGGCACATAATCAAAGTCATAACCGAAGTATCTCGGCCCGGCCGTCTCGATGCCTTTCGGCGTGCGCCATTTGTCATCGCACGGCAAACCTGCTGCCGTTACCCGGGCACCATACTTCAAGTTCTCCGTCGTCACCGGCATCCCCGTATCCTGATCCAACAGCGTAATCAGGTCAGGCGTAATGGCGAGCGGTTGATCGTCAACGGTGGCGAGCAGGAACTCATTCTGGAAAAACAGCCGCATCGTTTTTCCCTTGTTCTCACCGGTACCTTCGAATACGGCTTCACCGCGCGTAAAACCACCGTCCATGCGGCGACGGATATCCACGGCCTTGCCATGGAACAGGGCATGGCCGTTCAGCTTCGTAAGCAGCTCGCGCACAGGATTCAGCTTCTGCTGCTTCGCTTCGAACAGCGTCCACCCGATCTCATAGGCTAGCGTCAGCGTCCCGCCGATCGCGCTCTGCTTCGCCTGCGCGCCGGATACCGGATAATCGCAGATGGAGGCAGATCCCCCCATCTCCACCGTCAGCGCACGCGCCATCCGTTCTTCCCACACGCCGTCAATCGTATGCATCAGCGCGCTGTTGCCGCGCTCGTCCGCCATCGCCACCGGGCTGCACGGGATGCCTTCCAGATGGAACGTCACCATCTGCGATTCGGGAAACGCACGCCCCATCGCATCGGCATCGACGAGCGGAATTCCGCGCTGCGCCGCCGCAATGACCGGAACGAGCGAGTTGCCGCCGCCGACCTCGATCGGCATGACAGCATCCACCTTGCGCCCGAGCTCTCTCTCCATCAGATCAAGCGGTTTGGTCAGCTGTTCAGCCGAAGGGATTTTCTCCAGCATCACCGTCGGTGCTCCGATCATCGATACCGGCACGATAAGTCCTTCATCGTCCAGCTCATCGAGCTGGGCGATTCGAACCGGGCCATACTTGCGGATCGCCTCCATGGCCATCAATTTTCCGACATGTGGATCTCCGCCGCCGCCCGTGCCAAGCACCGCAGCTCCTATCGCGATATATTCAATGGCCTGTTCATCCAATGTGGTTAATCTGGTTGCCTTGTTCATGCTTTCATCCCTTCTTTACGACCCATTTGCCTATGATTGCTTGTACGATAAATGCCATCAAGAAGCTGTCCAGCGCCGGAACCTGCGTCACCTGGAACCATCCGAGCCCATCCGGGGCCATCGTTGTCATGAACCCGAAGAACGTGGCGATGACCCATACGACGATGGAGCGGGGAATCCAGCTCCGATTGCTGTCCAGCCCGTCAAACGAGAATTTATTTTTGTTCACCAACAAATACTCAGCCGTATATATGCCGCCCAGCGGTGCAACAAGCATCGTAATGTACGTCAGGAACGTCATGAAACGGTCATAAATGCCAAAGCAAGCAAGTGCCGTCGCAATCAACCCTGCAATAATCGTGATCACGGATTTAGGCACCCGTTTGAAGACGACGGAGAAGCCCAGCCCCGCGGAATATAAATTGTTCGTATTGGTCGTCCATTGTGCCAGTGTCAGCACGATAATCGCCGGAATACCCAGTCCGAGCGTCAGAAGAATGCCCGTCAGATCGTCGGAATCCATCGCACGCGACAGGAAGATCGCAATGATGGTCATGAAGCTGTTGCCGACAAAGAAACCGATAAACGCGGCGGTAACCGCATGCTTTGGCGTTTTGGCCCAGCGCGCGATGTCAGGGGACAGCGCCGTTCCAAGAATAAAGATACCGATGACCAGCGATATCGCCGTCCCCATCGGCAGGGCCTCACCCTCGAACGGTGACCAGACGGTGCTTCCGCCTTCCCCGTTAAGCGCCATGACCAGCGCGATAATAATAAACACGACGAGAAGCGGTACCGACCAGACGCTTAATTTTTCAATCGCCCTGTAGCCCCAGATCGCCGTGGACATCATGAGAAGTCCACCAATGATCGACAGTACCCAGAGCGACCAATGCCAACCCCATAGCTCGCTTAACGCCGTCTGGAAGTTGGAAGCGAAGAAGCCGACCTGAACGCCGAACCAGCCCAGCGATGAAATGCCGAGAATGACCGAGACGATCAGCGCCCCTTGATTCCCAAACAGAAATCGGCTGATCATGGCCGTCGACAGGCCCGTTTTGGCTCCCACATATGCGCAGACAGCCCCGATAATCCCCAATATGGCTGAACCAACGATGACCGCCGTAAACGAGTCGCCGATGCTCATGCCCGCGCCGAGCTGCGCACCCAGAAACATGGCGGACAGGTCAATGCCAATCGCAATCCAGACAAATGCCATCGAGAGCCACGATTTCCGCAAATGCTGGGGTACGGGCTCCCGTTCGTAATCTTCTATTTTCGTATCATTGCTCATGTTCCACCCTCTGCTTTCTGTACCATCTTGTTGATTGCCTAAGCTTCGACGGATCTCCAGAACATCTCAAAGGCATGTTTCAGTTTCCGTTCGAACAGCTCCGGCGATTTATAGTAGTAATATTGCATGCCCAGCCCGTCCATCAAGGTGAGGTACGAATCCACCAGCGTCTCCATCGGGACGATGGCCAATTCGCCGCGATCCAGACCTTCCTGCATGATCTCGACAATTATGCTGCTCAGCAGCGTATCGAAGCGCCCAAACGCCTCCTGCATCCGATCCATTAGGAAATCCGGCGGGAAAATTAAGTACCGGAAGGCAAATGCGGCAAGCTCCCGCTTGTCCCGGTGGAAATCGTATTGGCGAAGCAGCAGTGCATGCAGTTTTTTCTCCGTACTCATTCCTTTGCTGGTTTCTGCCATCGCTTGGATATATTCGTTGTAAGCGCTCATCGATTCTTCGAAGACCGTCATGAACAGATCTTCCTTGCTCTCGAAAAAGGCATAGATTGCCGGTGTCTTGACGCCGACCTCCTTCGCGATTTCCGATAATGCCGTTCCGTCGTAGCCCTTCTGTCCGAATAACCTCAGCGCAGCTTCTTTCAGCTTCGTTCTGGTCATGTTCATCCCCTTTTCATTATTTAATTAACGTTAATTAAGTAGATTATACAACTTTCTGCATAAAAATCAATCCATTTGATTACTCTGCCAAATGATCTTCCAATCTTTATACGTTTAGCATTCAAGCGGGACCATGTACTAAGGTGGATAAAATCCTCATACCACAAAAAGAGATATCCTTACTCGAAGGATACCTCTTCTGAAAACATGAACCATTCATTCAAACAATCTTTGATGTTTATGAAAAAATCGGTAAAAGAATTGGACATTGTCCAGTTCAAACCATTCTGCAGTTTGCAAAATCTTGGCATCGAGATTGTAGATCTTCGCATGAAGCGTGCCCAGAACAAAGGGGGAGTGCGTAGCAATAATAAACTGACTGTCAAAATAACGCGCCAAATCGTTCATTTGCTCGGCCAGCTTAATTTGATTCGCCGGAGAAAGCGACGTTTCCGGTTCATCCAATAAATACAGTTTCCCGGGAAGCAAATGTTCCTCAAAAAACTGCATCGAGCTTTCCCCGTTCGAATACTTCTCCTGAGCGAATTGAATGATATCCATCTTCTTCTTGAATTCATACGACTGCTCCAGCTCTTCTACCTCGGCCTTGCTCTTTCCCTGAACGAGCTGCTCATGCAGCAGCCCCTCGCGAAGCACCTTTTCCTGCTGTATCTTCTTGATTTCATACAACAGATCCTCTGACTTGATGTACCGGCTCCCGTCGGGAAGCTTATATATGGGACGCTCCTGTTCATCATGCCCGAGTTGATAGCTGCTCTCCTCGATAAACCGCTGCGCGTACACGTTGTGACCATAACTTGTCATTCGCTCAGCGCCCGCAATTCCCAATTTGTTGGCGATTAGATTCAGCAAGGTGGATTTGCCGGAGCCATTACTGCCGTATAATACCGTGATTCGATCAAACAGCAGAACTTCCCCTGCCATGTGTCTGAATACATGATCGGGATATATATTCGGGTTGTTGGAAATGTATGGAGAGAGTTTAAAGTTACTTAAATATAGCATCGCCCTTGCTCACCTCATTCCAGCACGGTCCAAATATCTAGGGCCGCCAGACGAATTGCCTCAAACTCATGATTCCGGTACGTTCTTAAACGGTCGGTACAAGCCTGGTTCCACAATAACGATGTTCCCGCAACCTTCAGCAAAGAAAGCCCGGTATATTGGGCCGCAAACGACTGCCGATCTCTCAAATGATCCACCAGTTCCAGAATCGTCTCCGGTCTCCAATACGCCTGGTTGGCATTGGCTGCCCGAGCGATCTGTCTGTAGGCGTAATCCAACAGATGCGGATACGTGTCCGCCATTTGAATCACAGGGTCCAACTGCAGGGCAGCCTGATCCGCCTGGTTCCATTCGACAAGCGCCAAATATAACTTGATCACGGCTGGTTTCATGGTTTCTTTGGACTTAAGAGCATCGATCATGCCCGTATATAAAGGAACTAGCATCCGCCTTGCATTGAGAGGTAACGAGGTCAGCTTGTCAATCAATGCCACCAGACGCTGCCGCTCTGGAAGGTCCCTCTCCGGTGCAGCATTCCATTCGGCTTTCGTCTCCGTGTACACCAATTGTGTGCAAACCTTTATGACCTGCTCATTCACCTTCCCGTCACGGCAAGCCACAATGAGGGTATCCATCGCCGCCTTCCATCTGGTGTTATCCTCCAAATCAAGAATCGCTCGGCAGGCGGAAGACGCTACCTTCTCCTCACTTCCATTCACCCAACGGCTCATGGCTTGGAAAGCCTCTTTGGCCACAACGGGATCGGCGTGCCCTGCAATCTCGATAATCAATTGCAAATACCTTGGCCGAGCCTCCGCCGGAAGTCCGCCAGCATACTGGTTAAGCAGGCTTCTTGCGATATCACGCTGCGGTGAAGCAGCCATGGCACGCATCAGAGTCCAGCTGCGTTCATCATCAAGCCATTGTCTGGCAGCGTGTCCTATGGCGATCATCACGTCTTTGTGTACATTCGGTTTCTCGTATTCACGGATGAGCAGCGCCATGCCCTCACTGCTTTTATAAGCCCCAAGCAATCGGATAGCCTCTTTTCTGACCGTGATTTTCAATTTCTCGCGGTTCAGTAGGTCCGACAGCATGGATGTCAACATCACCGGGCTCACCCTGCGCATGCATCTGGGGATCGAGTACATGGCCACCCGAGCACGGTCCCCATCCAGGTTGTCCAATAATACAGGCAGTGCCTTCTCCGGCTCTTCCCATAACGAATAGGCGTAGAGCGCAGCCTCGACGACATGCACTGCCTGAACCTGCAGCAGAATCTCCAGTTGATCGGAGAGATAATCCGGCATGACGGCCAAGCTCCGCATCGCAGCCGCACGTTCATGGAAACTTCGTTTGGCATCCAAGGCCACCCGTTCCAAGAGGGAAGCTAGTGCCTTTTGCTGACGCGGCAGCCACCGGTGAAACCCATTATGGGCAGGCACAACATAAATCGTTTTTCCCGATAAATGCTTGCCATCGATGATTTTCCCCGAGATGAACGGGTCTAACCACTCTTGGCGCTTCAGATGCAGATGCATAAATACGTCATGGAAAGAGATGAAGGATGGGTCCCTGTCCAGCAGTTCTCTAACCCTTGCATCCCGGGTTTTATACGGTGCCAGCCAATAATGGACAGCCTGCGGCGATACCGTTTTGGCCTCCAGCAACTCCTCCAGCAGAAGCTGAAGCTTCGGCAACCGATCCACGGCCTTTCCGAACAAATCAGCCATACGCAGGACCACATTTGTGTTTTCTCGCTTGTTCGCTTCTACACCAAAGGCATAAACTTCATCGAACAATGCTTCCAGTGCAGTATTTGGTATGCTATCCCAATCCATCGAGAAGAGCGCAAACTGACCGTCCCGCATCGTCAATCTTCCAAACGTTCTCAAAGCGAATTTGAACAGCTCGCCCTTCGGCTCCAATGCATGTTCACGCAGGATGGCAAAAGCCAGCTCCTCCGTGGCGGACCTTGTCCCGTACGAAGTGTCCCTGGCTTCCACCACGCTATCCACCAGCACAGTCAGATCGTTCACATGCTCTTCCTTAAACATGGGAGCAGGACAGTTTGAGAGCTCGGCCATAACAGCCCAGCGCACCGGATCCTGGTCGTTCTTGATTCGAGTCAGGAAGCGCAGCGTCTCATCCATTCCGCTTCGGGATAGAGCTGTACTCCGAACGAGGTGGGCATAGGCCGCAGCACGTTCATCGCTATTAGACACCTGGACGGCTTGCTCCAGCTTCTCCCTGGCGTTACCAATGAAACGGCGCGCCGTCGTTTTGAGCATGTCATCCCGATGATCACGAATGTCGCGCAGCTCCAGCATCCGGGCAGCTTCCTTGTCGCGCAGTCGGTGCGGCAGTACATCCAGCAGCGGCATAGGGAAAATGCGTGTCTTCCGCTCGTCTTCCTTATAAGCGGCATCAAACATTGCTTCGCGATAAGACGGCGCAAGGGTATCCAGCACCTTGGCTAGATGCTCAGGCTGATCTGCGAGTAATGCAGCCAGCGTGGTCCACTGCGCTGTGGTAAACCATTTTCTCTTCTTCAACACGCCTGCCGGAACACCGTGATTCAGAAGATATTCCCGTGTGTCCTCACGTGTCAGCAGCTCGAATACGTCCTCAGGGCTGGCCTGAATCAGAATGCCCAATTGCTGCTTGAGTACGGGATGAATCATATCCGTCGGCCCAAGCTTCAGGGCACATTCCAACACGATTGCCGGTCTTGAAACACTCAGTACCTCAATCGCGGAAGAGAGCGTCCACCATACACTGGCCTTTTCCCGATGCGTTGCGTTCTGCAAAGCATTCTTGAAATACGCTGCAACCAAATCGGGGTAGTGCTTCGTTAAGAGCCGCCAATTGCGTAAAGCATACCCTAGCTCCGGGAGCCTACTGCTTACTGTCTCTTCACTGCACACGGCCAATAATAAAGAAGCTTCTTGTGCGCCCCACTGGCCAAGCACGAGCGGCAGCAGCCGTTCCGCCCAATCCTGACGATATGTATTCACGATGCTCCGCAGCAATTGGTGACGGCAATGATACGACATCAGAGCAATTTCGGATTCAATCGAAAAGTCCGGATCTGTCACCACTTCCGGCAGTAATCTAGCCGCCCGTCCTCTGACCCCTGCCTTCGGATGCTTCAGGGCAAACAAAACCGCACGGGCATCCTTCACTACACCTGCCCCGGTCAATGCCAAATGCGCCTCATAGGCGGTACCGCTGCCGAGCAAGGATACGAGCAGCGCAGAATAATCCGCATCTCCTTTATGCTGGCGCCCCAGAAGCGCCATCCTCTTCATCCTGTCCGAGTAACCCAGCGAATCCAGCTCCATGAGCAATTGCTCTTTGTTCATCAGATCATGGTTATATGTCAATATTTCCTCTCCCCTCATGTTCTTATAACCGATCAAAATTTCTCCGTAATCGATTTGCACAGACTCTCTCCTGGAAGTATATAACTTCTTCATAAGCGAAGGCTACTCCTTTGAACGGCGGAAAACGCTGCATACAAAAAGAGATGCCTCTTCCGGGTCCATTAGCGGCCCTTTGAGTCATCCCTATTAGCTCAAGATGTTTATCCGATTTAGTTATTCCAGTATTGCTTGGCAATCTGTTGACCTTGATCGATTTTTGCCCATTGCTCGGCTTCGCTTAGCTCGTTACCGCCATCGCAGGACGCAAAGCCGCATTGATGCGAGAGCAGCAGACGATCCTTATCAATGATTTTGGATGCTTCGTCCAGCAGACGGATGACGCGTGCTTCATCATCCAGCGTATTGGTTTTGGAAGACAGCAGGCCCAGAACAATCTCCGTTTCCGGTCTGTCCTTGAAAACCTCCAGTGCTTCAATCGAACCCGCACGATCATCATCCCACTCCAGGAAGAAGCGATCATATTTCAACTGCTTCAGGAACAGGTTGGCGATTTTCGCATAAGATCCACCGCCCATGTTGCGAGAATCGTAGTTGCCCCGGCAGTTGTGTGTCCACATTTTCAAGCCGAGGCTATGACCGAAGTCAATCACGGTATTGTTAATCTCAATAAATTCGGTGGCGAGACCCTGCACTTCCGCTTGATTAATATGCTCCCCTGTAAACGGAGAGTTCGGGTTGTCGTCTGCAAACAGCTCCCACAAGCAGTCGTCGAATTGCAGGATTTTGCCGCCTGCCGCAGCGAATTCCGCCACGAATTCTTTATAGGCGCTCACAAGGCCCGCTTTGAGCTCCTGTTTGTTCTGATAAACCGCATCCGTACCGCCAATGTTATCCGACCAGGAAAGTTCACCGTAGATATGGGAAGGCGATGGTACGCAAAGTTTCGTTTGCTGGTCGCCAGCCGTTTCTTGCAGCTGTTTGAACAGCTTAATGAAGTGATGATTCTTTCCGCTCAGTTTGCTAGTAATCCGAAGGCCAATATCTTTGCGTGTTTCATATTTCGAGGTTCCGTCCACATCCCGGAAAAAGTAGCCATGATCAGCAATATAACGCTGGGCTCCGCCAAAGCCCCATACAAAATCCAGATGCCACATCGATTTGGAAAATTCGCCGTCCGTAATAACCGACAGGTTATGCTCGATTTCCTTTTTCACGACCTGTTTGATCGCCTCGGTCTCGCACTCGGCATACCCTTCAAAGTTTTCATAGAACGGATACTGGATATCATCACGATGTTCTATTTGCGTTTTATATTTCAGCAGCTCTTCGGGCCGCAACAAACTTCCTACGATCTGAAACTTATCAGTCATGTACATAACCCCCTCGTTGTATAGCGATATCATATCACGACGAGAGGAGTTATAAGGCATACCAAAATCTCATAACTAGTTATAGCTAAAAGCTATAGCAAGAATAACGGCTGAGATTGTCCAAAAGAAAAAACACAGCCAAGTCGGCCGTGTTTTCCAAAAAGTTATTTGTTCTCATGGAGCGCCGTTGTTTCTCAAGCCTGTCCATTTAATTTCCTCGTTCATCTGCCTCATCAGAATTCTTGCTTCCAAATTCATCAAGCAGCGCACGTACTTCACTTGTTGATTTTGCGTTCATTAAGTTATTTCTAAGTTCACTTGCCCCTCGGAATCCACGGACATAGATTTTGAAGAAGCGGACAAGTGCGCTGAAGGAGCGCCGCATCTGTGCCGAATATTGATCATAGAGATCGAGATGCAGCCGCAGCAGATCAAGCAATTCCTCACTGCTATGATCCCTCGGCTCCTTCTCAAAAGCGAATGGATTATGGAAAATCCCACGCCCAATCATAATGCCATCCACACCGTATTGTTCAGCGAGCTTGAGGCCGGTCTGACGGTCAGGAATATCCCCGTTAATGGTTAGCAGCGTATCGGGCGCCACCTCATCACGAAGCTTCTTAATCTCTGGTATCAGTTCCCAATGCGCGTCGACTTTGCTCATTTCCTCTCTTGTCCGCAGATGAATGGACAGGTTCACAATGTCTTGCTTCAAAATATGGGTCAACCAGTCGCGCCATTCGTCTACAGCCGTGAAACCGAGCCTTGTTTTTACACTGACGGGCAGTCCCCCGGCTTTGGCCGCCTGGATAATATCCGCTGCAATGTCGGGACGGCAGATCAAGCCGCTTCCCTTCCCATTCTCCGCTACATTCGCTACAGGACAACCCATATTAATATCAATGCCTTTAAACCCTTCTTTCGCCATGCCGATACTCATCTGACGAAAGAATTCCGGCTTATCTCCCCAGATATGGGCTACCATCGGCTGTTCATCCTCTGTAAAAGTCAAACGTCCGCGCACACTATGGTTCCCATCCGGGTGACAATAACTCTCGGTATTCGCAAACTCCGTAAAAAACACATCCGGTCTGGCGGCTTCACTTACGACATGGCGAAACACAACATCCGTCACATCTTCCATGGGCGCCAGTATAAAGAAAGGCCGCGGTAAATCACGCCAAAAATGATCTGTCATATCCAATACTCCTCTATAATACATACCAGGACAAATCTTGATCCCGAAATAGGAAATACAACCTGTTCATGTCCTTGCTTTTTCTTCACTTATAGCATATTTAAGCAGCGTATATCAAACGGCAGTATATGTTAATCGCAGACCCTTATTTTATCGCCTTATGCATGGCCGAGACACCGCCGCTATAGCTTTTTACATCTACCTTGGAAAATCCCGCTTCCACAAACATTTGTTTCAGTACGTTTTTATTGGGGAAATGACGGGCCGATTCTTGTAACCATGAGTATTCATCATAACTTTTGGCAATAAACTTTCCAAGCAAGGGCATGATATGGCGTACATAAAAGAGGGAAGCTTGTCTATAGCCGATTAATGTGGGTTGGGATGTTTCTAAACAAACGACTTGTCCGCCTGGCTTCGTTACTCGATACATCTCCCGCAGCACGGTTGAATAGTCGGGTACATTTCTTAAACCAAAACCAATGGTTACATAATCAAATGAATCATCTTCAAAAGGAAGCTCCATGGCATTTCCCTGGATAAGGGTAAGCTGCTTTAAAGCTTGTTGCTCCTGCTTATCTTGTGCTATTTTGAGCATATTTTGGCTAAAATCTAATCCAATGACTTCTCCATGCGTTCCAACAGCATTTGCTAAAGCAATCGCCCAATCCCCGGTTCCCGTGCACACATCTAGAGCTTTACTACCTTCTTTCACATTCATCCGTTTCATAACATCATGGCGCCATGCGATATGTCTCCTAAAAGTGATGACCGAGTTCATCGAGTCGTATTGATCCGATATCTTTTCAAATACCTGATGAACTCTTTCCGACTTTGTTTGTTCAGACATGCCATTCCCTCTCTTCCACAAGTGTTATAATATTCTTTCAACGAAAATGATTTATGCTCATCACGCACGGCGCCGCAGTTCATAAAAATATTGCACAATCGGATGCTTTAGCTTCATCCTATCTGCCATGTTTACAATCCGCTTTTTGCCAACTCGTCTGTCTACCAAGGCTAGAATATTCAATAAGATATCATCGCTCTCCATGCTTTCTTCAATAGAAGTAGATAAGAACTTATTCGCTGTAGCGACAAAATTGGATTTACTTAATGCAGCCTGTGCTGACAAAAGCTCCTTTGCGAGTACGGATACTTTTCTATTTCTTGCAATGACGTTGAGACGATCCTCTGGAACAGTCCCTTTCGTTTCCTTTCTGACGGCTTCCAATTCATCATCGCTGATCGGAATTTGGATATTAGGATCATTCTTAATTTCCAGCTCCGTCTGATACCATCTTATTGAGCTGGTTTTATCACTCATATGAAGTACGTTCTTTTTATCTAACGAAATATAACAAAGCCCTGCTTTATCAGGTAAATAACGATAACCGGTTGCGCGATATTCAACTCTTCCAGCTAATGCAGGACTGAGAAAACTCTCCAGCTGTTGCTTCAATTTACTCCAGGACATGGTTCCTCCTATGTCTTCGAACCCTGAGGGGCGCGGTATCCATCTGCACATCTTATTCAGTATGAATAAACCCCTGCCAAAAAACAACCCGTAACATGTCCCACATATTGAATGGAATATCTGCTTCTCCTCTTTATAGAAAAGAAAATATCGAGTCGATCGCAACCACAAAAAGTACCTGCTCAAAGGAGGAGCAGGTACTTTTTTAGACCGTTATATCTGTGTCCAAGATTCGGGATGCATATATTTAGCTGATAGGGCTAAATCCTAGTATGCTGAATTGAATATTTTATAGCAGCGGGTTCTCATGTTTCGCTTTTAGAATCGACCAGCGCCGCTCCACTTCTTTTTCAAATTCGCCGAGCATGTCTTTGTTTTCTTCCTTGAGCAGATGTCTTGATTTGCCCATGTATTTCAGCCAGTCGCTGAGCGGCACCTGTTTTTTCTTCGCTTCAGGATCGTACGTAATATTCGTTTCTCCCTGCTCGACTTCATACAATGGGAAGAAGTTTGAATTCACGGCCGCGCGGACGATGTTCTCCCCATCCTTGTCGCTCGATTTCCAGTTCAGCGGGCATGTGATCAACAGCTTGCCGTAGACGGTACCTACATTCTGGGCGTACCACTGCGCTTTTGCCGCCTTTTTCACAAGGTCCTGCGGGAATGCTTCCGTCCCTGTGAATACGTACGGAATATGCGCCGCAGCCATCATTTGCACCGTATCCTTGTGATGGAACGCTTTGCCCTGCTGCTGTTTGCCGACACCGGACGTACTGGTCATATGCCCTAATGGCGTAGAATACGAAAGCTGCGCACCGGTGTTCATATAGCCTTCATTATCATATTCCAGAATGATCAGGTTATGGCCCCGCAGCGCCGTCCCGATGGCCGAACCCATCCCGATGTCCATGCCGCCGTCGCCGGTCACCATCACAAAAGTGAAATCCTCAGGAACTTCGATTTCCCCGCGGCGTTTCTTCTCAAGGAACGCCTCTACCGTGCCGGATAAAGTAGCCGGTCCGTTCTGGAACAAGTTATGAATGAAGCTCTGCTTATGCGAGTTATACGGATACCCCGTTGTTGTGATATATGCGCAGCCGGTATGGAATAAAGTAACGACATGGCCTTCAATCCCTTTGAAAAAGAGCTCCAGCGCCGGGAAAATACCGCAGCCCGGGCAGGCTCCGTGGCCGGAAGCAAACCGTTTCGGTTTCGCCGCAAGCGCCCGCATCGGCGGCACTTTAACGGATAGTTTACTTGTCTCTTCATCTACCCTTACGGTGATCAGGCCAGATTTAAAGCTGTCTCCATTCATCGGGGCAATGACCGGCTGCAGTCTCTGCTCCTCAGCTCCCGGTGTTTGGCCGTAATAATCAAACGGCACTTTGGCATAACCGAGCTCCATAGCCTCAATCGTCAAGGCAAAAAAAGCTTCCGCGTCATCCGCGTAATAGTCTTTCCCGCCAAGTCCAAATATGCGGGACAGCACAATAGGCTGCGGACCACGGATTTCCTGCAGGGCCGCTTTGACCTCATGGGTCAGATTGGCCCCGTGTGCACCATAAGAATCGGCACGTTCGCCAACCAGCAGCGCTTTGACACCTGTCAGCGCCTCGCGGATTTCTCTTGCCGGGAACGGACGGAGAATATTCGGGCTGATTATGCCCGCTTTAATTCCTTTCGCCCGCAGCCGATCCACGACGTCTTTGGAGGATTCAGCCGCCGAATTGAGCAGGAATAAAGCCACCTCTGCGTCTTCCATGCGATACAGATCAAGCGGCGAATAGGATCTTCCGGATAAAGCTGCGTATTCCTCTGCCACTTCCTTGAATACCTTGCCCGCACGGTACATGGCGTTTGACTGTTGGTAGTGGTTGTTCATCAAATCGTCGCCGTTCATATAAGCCCCAACAACGATCGGGTTGTTCTCGTCCAGTACATGTGGATATTCAGGTGCCATTTCCCCTACAAACGCCTGAACGATTTCCCGGTTCGTAAATATGTGTACCCGGCGTTTCTGGTGCGATGTGAAGAATCCGTCATAAGCTACAATGACCGGCAGGCGTACGTCTTCATGTTCGGCGATACGCAGCGCCATGATATTCATGTCATACACGGCCTGCGGTGAACGGGCGGTCAAAATCACCCAGCCGGTATTCAGGCCGTAGTAAAGATCCGAATGGTCACCGCGAATATCCAGCGGTCCGCTAACCGCACGCGTCACCAGATTCATGACCATCGGGAAACGTGTGCCCGCCTGCACAGGAAGCTGTTCGATCATATACAGGAAACCGTTCGCGCTGGTAGCATTGAACACCCGTGCTCCGGCTGCGGCCGCACCGTAGCAAATCCCCGCCGATCCATGTTCACCGTCAGCTGGAATCAGCTTGATGTCATGTTCGCCGCGTGTACGCATCATGTCAAGATATTGGGCGATTTCCGTAGAAGGTGTAATCGGAAAATAACCCATAATGTGATAGTTAATCTGGGCAGCCGCCATGGCAGCCATTTCGTTGCCCGATTCGAAGACTGCCGTTTGAGCAGCCGCCGGCTTGTTCTCCGTTGTTGTTTCTTGAATTTGCATATTCATGATCGGACTCCCTCCGCGGTTATATAGGGAAATGATTGCGGCACACGGTGCTGCTCCGCATAATGCGGCTCTTCTAACATGGCAGCTAAAGCGGTGGTCGGACAAGCTTCGATACACTTCAAGCAGCCTTTGCAATACTGATAATCGATACCTCTCATAAACATCTGCATATTCCCGCGCTTATCCGGTTTCTTCTCCCACACGATGCAGAAATCCGGACATACCGTATCGCAGGCGGCACAGTGAATGCAGTCCTCGATCTTGTACTCTGGCAAATATCCCTGCCGGGAGCCGCTAAGATCCTTCAGGACACTGTTCGCCGTAACGTTCAGAATCCCGCCCAGCTCCTGCGTTTCATATCCAAGCATCGGCTGCGGTCTTGCGAAGGAAATTTTGTCTATAAGCTCTGAGCCATTTCCCAAGGAAAGGAACTGAACTTCGTTATATCCTCTGTCAAAAGTCCGCACATTCGGTTCCACGAGGTGGGGCAGCTTTTTCTCAAATGTTGTGCGGATCACCTGCCGCATATCGTCCGGGTTTAGGAAGCTACAAATCCGGAACAAAGCCCCCAGCATGGCCGTATTCACTTTGGTTTTTTCCTCAACGGAAATCTTCAGCGCATCAACTACGGCCAGCGTTCCCTGCGTCATGTTCAGATCAACGGCCACTTCGGATAGGGCTCGCGCCGTATTCACAAGCACCGTTCCATCGGGCTGTAATCCGCTTATGACATCGATCGTCTTATACAATGCTTCATGAAATACACCGACGACATGCGGCTGCTCAATGGGACTGTGATCGCGGATTTCCACCTCGGGATCACAGAACCTTACGAAACTCTTCACGGGCGACCCTTTTTTCTCCGAACCATAGCTGGAAAAATTCGAACCGTTAAGTCCGGAGCCGGTCACCCCGGCTTCGGCCAGCATTTTTCCCGCCAGATTGGCGCCAAGCCCGCCGATGGATTCGAGACGAATCTCGAAAAATCCCAGTTCATTCTTTTGAGGTAAAATCGACATGTTCTCTCCTCATTTCTTCTTAGGTCATTAATTCCAGTTTAAAAGAAGAAGAGGACCGGGTTTGTGATTATACTCACAACTCAAAAAAATTGTGATTCCAATCACTATGTCGGTTGTGGGAGCGAAGTATACTGTCTTCAACAGTCCAATTGCGAGGCAATTTTATACTGACCTTTAGGCAAAAAATCACGAAATTGGAGGAGAAAATAATGAATAACAACGCCCAAGAGACCTTAGAGCATCAGCCGTCCATGTTCTGCTTTCAATGTCAGGAAGCATCCAAGGGAACAGGCTGCACCATTGTCGGAGTATGCGGCAAACCGCATGATGTGGCAAACCTGCAGGATTTGCTGATTTATCTGTTAAAAGGTATCTCTTTTCTCAGTCTGGATGTCCGGCTGCCGGAGGAGCTTGAACAGCGCGTATCACTGTTTATGATGGACTCCTTGTTTGCAACGATTACGAACGCCAACTTTGACCGCGAGGTTTTTGTGGGAAGAATCCGGGAAGCGATCGAGCTCCGCGGCGAGGTGCGCACCTATTATAACGAACAATATCCGGAAGGAACCGCCAATCTCCCTGATGCTGCCGTCTGGCAGGCGGATAACGAAGCTGCTTTTGATGAAAAAGCACGTACGGTGGGTGTCCTCTCGACCCGCAATGAAGACATCCGCTCGCTGCGCGAATTGATTACTTACGGCTTGAAGGGGATGGCTGCTTATACGTACCACGCGCTTCATCTGGAGAAGGATGATAACGAATTAAACCGTTTTATGCGCCGCGCACTTGCCGCCACCCTTGACGACAGCCTTGAAGTGCAGGATCTGGTAACTCTGACGATGGAAACCGGTAAATACGGCGTAAACGCCATGGCGATGCTGGATGAAGCGAACACCTCGGTTTATGGAAATCCGGAAATTACGAAGGTCAATATCGGGGTAAGAAACCGGCCCGGCATTCTCATCAGCGGCCATGATCTGAAGGATTTGGAGGAGCTGCTGAAGCAGACGGAAGGAACCGGCGTGGACGTGTACACGCACAGTGAAATGCTGCCTGCCCACTATTATCCGGCCTTCAAGAAATATGAGCATTTTGTAGGCAATTACGGGAATGCGTGGTGGAAGCAGAATAGCGAATTCGCAGCCTTTAACGGCCCGATATTAATGACGACCAACTGTATCGTTCCACCGAAAGACAGTTATAAGGACCGTATCTATACAACAGGCAACACGGGGTTTCCGGGTGTCCGCCATATTCCAGAAGGAACAGACGGTGCTCCCAAAGACTTCTCCGCACTGATCGAGCAAGCGAAAGGATACCCAGCTCCAACCGAACTTGAGACTGGTGAGATCATCGGCGGTTTCGCTCATGCCGCAGTGATGAACGTGGCCGATCAAGTCGTCGATGCCGTGAAATCCGGGGCGATCCGCCGTTTCTTCGTCATGGCCGGCTGCGACGGACGGATGAAATCCCGCAACTATTACACCGATTTTGCAGCTGAGCTTCCAACAGACACGGTCATTCTAACGGCAGGCTGTGCCAAATACAAATACAATAAACTAGATCTAGGTGAAATCGGCGGTATTCCGCGGGTCCTGGACGCTGGTCAATGCAATGATTCTTACTCCCTGGTCGTGATTGCATTGAAGCTGAAGGAAATATTCGGCCTTGAGGATATTAATGATCTGCCGATTTCCTATAACATTGCCTGGTATGAGCAAAAAGCGGTGATCGTGCTGCTTGCCCTGCTATATCTTGGCGTCAAAAATATTCATCTGGGCCCTACGCTCCCTGCATTCCTGTCGCCTAACGTTGCCAAAGTCCTCGTCGAAAACTTCGGGATCGGCGGCATTACCAATGTGGAAGATGATATGAACATGTTCCTTGGCGCCTAATTAGTAGTCGAAGAAAACCTGATAAAGAAAAAAGGGCATGGGTTATGCAAGCAATGATCTGCTTGGTAGCTCATGCCCTTTCAATTAAATAAGTCGCTTCCACTCAACAAGGAAATCCTTCCACGTCGCTATTTTTCAATTCACCTATCAATGAAACACCTTAATTCTTACCACCATAGCCCTTGTAAGTAGCATAAACTGCATCTGCATATTGATCTGCCAGAATAGGACGGCCATAAGAATCCGTAGCTCCCGGATACCAGTTATCTCCACCGTTGTAATGCAATAATCCGTTGTAGATATTTCCAAACTTCGTAATCTTCTCATTTAAAATTAACGCACCCAGATATACCTGATCTTGTTCACTGCTATGATTATACGCACGGCCAAATTTTGAGCTGAATTGAGATAAATACGCATTGCGTGTGTTTGGTTCTACCTGCATCAATCCGTCGCCGGCCGATGGACTACCTGGTAAACCTGCTCCAAAGCTGCTTTCCTTTTTGATAACAGCACTTAACAATAAAGCAAAATCTCCGCCTTTCCCATAGGCATTGTCCGCATTCATGACATATGTCCATATATGGCTTGGAACCTCGGCAGGCTTAGTTACTGTAGGAGGTGGTGAACCCGTATAAATCTTGACCGATGACATTTTGTCATTGATCGTGCTGCCAACCCAGGAAGAATCTGAAGTAAAGGTCCACTTGGTTCCTCCAAAATTATCATTCTCATATACTTCAACCGTCCAACCGCTTGGAACCTTAAGAGACGACATCCAGTCATTCGGAATTCCGTTTGCGTTCAACTGAGACAGTGTATAATTGCCTATCCCGAGTGTCACTGCTTTTCCTCCATAGTTTATATCTGCATAGAATGTTACTCCGTTCGTTGTCGGTGGAGTGGTTGGTGGCGTAGTTCCACCGCTTCCGCCTTTCTGCCATAAAGCAGGAACATTGGACGGTTCCCAACCTACGAGAGAAGTATGTGCCTGAAGACAGGTATAAGTGCTTCCACTATAGGTTACTGTGTCATTTACTGCATATGCGGTATTTGGAGCCCATGCTCCTCTAGCGGCTGCGTTTACTGACGGTAAGGCTGCGCAAAATGTGGATAGAAATACTGCTAAAACTACCAAAAGTGATAAGGGCTTAAAAGGAAACCTTTTATTAGTCATTTTCAAACCTCCTTGTCTCTTTATTTATCTGTAGCGCTCCCATGAGACATGCCACAGGTTTTTGTTGTACTATTATCTTACTTTATTTCCATTTTCTAAATTAATTCCACAAAAACAGAAGAAAGACTATGGAAAAATGAAGGGGGAAGGATTCAATAAAAAAACCGAGGAAACACAGGAGTGGCTACCTGAATTTCGCCCGGCTTGTAACACAACTTTAGGCTTTAACACGACCATAGGCTTTGAGATGACTTTAATTGCGTTCTACACCTAATGCACTAACAATGCGCAGCACTCCACATGGGACGAGTTGACAGTGATAACAAATTACAGGAGCCTATTCGCCCCTGCATATCAAAATTCTCCGTTCTATCAACCCTTTAGTCATATGTAGATAGATAGTCCGTTCAATAATTGACGGGGTGTATCAAAATTTAACCCACCTTACCACTGCCTATAGACTAGTACCAGTCCCGCGCCAATAATTATTATCATGACGACAACGGGTAATGTTGTTAGGGTAATTCCCGCTATCGCCATACCTCTTCCTTTAGAAGATTTTCTTGCAATAATACCTAAGAAAAAACCTACAACACTAAGTATAAAAGCAAAGAGAATTGTGGCCATAGTACCTGTCGAAGGCATGTAGCTGTACTCGGAATCAAAGCCCAACTTTAACATTCCTACTATGAAAAATAATATTCCGAATATACCGAATATTAATGATACTACAGCTTGCCCTAGTCTATCCTTTGGCTGATTCTTCATGGCGGCTTTTGTTGTTTTACTCGTGTTACCAGAAGGACCATCCGCTCCCCCCACTTTATTGATTGCTGTCCTGTTTACTTGAGGACTAGCCGCCCTAGATTTACTGCTAACGGTCCTGTTAGCTTGGGCGGGCGTTGTCCTATTGGGCTGATTGAATGCAGTAGTTCTAGTGTCCTGTTTCACTTCTTTTGACCCCCTTCTGATATGTGTATGTAGTTATTTAGAACTATTCGACAAAACTTTCCAATATCCTCTTTACAATCGGAGCGACCACGATAGCAGACAGGGTATCGTGAAGAGATAATTCGACAAATAGATGGAGAAGTAGTTGCACGGGAATTTTTTGATATGCTTTAGTAATAAAACAGAAAGAGCCCAAGGGCTTCGCCTTAGGCTTTCCTGATTAACAGTGCGCAACATTCCATATGCCCTATATTTCCATAGGATTAACTCTGTCGCACGTATTTTCCTGAACCTTTGTATTTATTGGTCTTTGTATTCCAGGTGAATATTCCCTCTGCCAGATCCCAGCCGCCTTCGATTCTGTGGTTCTTCCAGTACTGATGTACTTTACCTTTTGAATCAATGTAAACTCCCTGATCCCCCATTAATTGAAGAGCTTTACTCAAGGTCCCATGCTGAAGTCGATATACATAGAGTTGTGTATTTGAGGGGAAATAAGAGTACGTAACAGCCACATGTTTCTCATTCTTCGATACGGCAAACACTTGGATCGTCGGTGGTTCAAAGCTTTCATCACTTACAATGCCAGTATTAATCAAAACAACATGTCCCTTTGCGTTAATCAGATAAAAATTACCTGACTCAGTGAGTATAAACGATTCTTTTTTCTTGTCATTGTTAATGTCATCGGTTTTGACGATCTTAACTACTTCATTAGGATACTTTGCAGCAAGGCTGTCCTTCGGTTTCTTTACTGCAGCAGAGACATCACCCGTAAACGCAAAGAAAACTGCGAAGCTGAGCAATAATGCCATTGTAGAGAATTTGCCTTTCATAAATAAGCCCTCATTTCCTGTGCTAACATATCATAAATAGACCCTAAGCTAAATAACCTTTCATTATTGACTTTAACTCTAGCAGTGCAATACTTTCATCCTCATAGTTAATAGCGTAAACAAGCAATCTTTTATCTGATCGCCCCTCTACATACCATGACTCCAACGGTGAGTCATCTGTCCGATTGATTCCATCGTGATTAGGATAGAGCAAAATAACAGTCTCAACATGCTCATAGCGAGTCAGATAGGCATACATCTGATAAAAGTCTTCCCTTTTCACACCATGGCGACTATACGAGCTATCAATCACTTTCCACTTTGTATCTATAATCATAGACGGGCCATGGGTTCCAGAGATCAATAAGTCAGGTTCTAATTGAAAAACACCTCGATCAGTACTCTCCTTGATTAACAGTTTATACGAACGATCTTTTATAACAACATGAGATGTTAACTTTCGGACCAGATGCGCTATGTAACTTTCAAACAGGTCATTCATCTTAAATAAAATTGAACTTGCGGCTTTATTTCCTTTTTGTGGTGTTGGAGCAGACTGTGACAATAAGAGCATGGCAAGTCGATAGCACGCTTCGTATCTACGATTGTTACGATCAAAATAAATAACCGAACGGAAAATTCTCTGGTCAATGGAATCAGTCACTTCATCTAGATACATCATGGCGTGACCAGCCCGTTTACGAGTATTCAATTGATTCGACTGCATCATAATCTTTCTTAGTGCAGCTTTCAGAATTCGATTCAGTATGTGATCAGGATGGAATTCATCAAAAATACAACTAACTGCTGTCGATTTAAGATGAGCACGCTTCATTTGTGAGGTTGTATCAATTCTACCTCGCACAGTGTTCAGTTCATCTTGCTGAGTAATGTACGTTCGAAGAACCCCTCGTGTTAGCTCTCTAAGAACCTTTTCTGTAAAAAGCGAGGCAAGAATTTCAAACAAGTTCATTTTTTCATATTCAATTTGCCCAATCTGGCTCTCGTGAATATCTAGGTGACCTGTTCGTTCCAGCATATGCAATAGTACCCGTCGTGATTGTGAGGGTTCATTGCTAGATACTTTCGGAAGGATTTCAATAGAGCAAGATGATAATTGAATGAAGCCAACATAATTAATGAAAGTAACACTCTTCCTTGATATTCGGATCAGATCCTGATCCAAACGATTCATTGATATATAACTGGATAGTTCATCCGCCTGTAATGTAGATAAGGCATCGCTATCATAATCGGATATGGGAATTGAACCGTAGTATTCCGTTACAGCAAAATGCTTCATTCGACTGCTTCCTGCTTATCAGCATTTCCATTCTGTTTATAAATGCGAGTCAATGCCTTCAGTGTTGGATTCGTTTGTACGACATAACGAGTTTTCTCATACTCTGGCAGTTTAGATGTGTGGACAAATAATTGCTTAGCAGAGACTGTTTTCTTTATAAGCAAAAAATCCGTATCCTTTTCGTTCTTTCCGGCTCCACCTAACACAAGCTCAATAGATTCCCAGTTATCATAAAAATACTCCTGCAACAATGGAATGATTCTTTGTTGCATTACGCTAATATAGAAGTCTAGTGTTGGTTCCTCAGTAATAAAGTAAGCATGTCCAATAACATGATCTCGATCATATAAATATTCGATTCGGTCGTTCAACGTTTGAAGCAGATGTCGTACATCCAAGCCTTCAACATCTGATGGCAGCAAATCATAAGCGGGTATCATCTCGATAAATTCAAACCGTCTTCGAAGTGCAGTATCAAGCAATGCGATGGAACGATCGGCCGTATTCATTGTACCAAGAATATGAACATTAGAAGGAACGGTGAATTTGGAGCCTGAATAAGGCAATGTAACGGATATTTCATTTTTTTGTCCTAGGCGCTTATCCGGTTCAATAAGCGTAATTAGTTCACCAAATATTTTAGAAATATTACCACGGTTTATCTCATCAATCACGATAACAAACTGGGATTCACCAGTTCCCTGTTCATTTCTGCCGGTAATTAACTCTCGAAGGCTCCCAATATTCAAATTTTCCTTTGCCAGCATATAAATCGCCTGCTGTGAAAATATCTTATCAATCAGAATCCGATCTACTGGAACGATGTCAGCATCATCTTTACTGACCCATAGCCACTCTACGCTCCGAAAGTGATGATATTCAATGACTCCTGCCTCGTCATATTCATATTCGCCAGTGACCTTCCCGATCGCTCGAGCTTTAATGTTACCGTTGGAAACGATAACGATATCGTCAATATCAATTCCATGTTTGAACCGGTCAACCGCATCTATGCCAAATTTCCTTTCATCATTAGCAAACTCAAAATATTTTTCACGAATTTCGTCCTTATTGCTGCACAGACTATAATCAACTTGATTCCCCCAACCCATAGCAATCTGATTGTTCTGTATGCAATAATCATAAATATCATCATTGGCATCCTTCGTGTTACCCAACGATATTTTATGAAAATTCGTAGTGCTTAGATCAAAATCATATGTATGCCTTCTATTGGTTACTACAGCTCTAGCTGCATTACAAATTCGCTTGAACACGCCATCCCGGACCTCATATCCTTCGGATTCCTTCACAAAACGAATACCTTCTACGAAGTCCTCGTAGCTGTATGACTGATGAAATGTACAAAACACGACTTGATTGCTTTCAATGTACCGGTTATACAATTGAACAGCCTCATCACGTCTTGCTGGATCAGTAATTAAATCAGAATCTACATCTGGATTAAGAATTTTTAATGCTTGAGTAATAACACTGTAGGTCTTTCCAGTACCGGGAGGGCCATAAAGGATCCGGTTTTTTGCAACAGTTTTATTCATATCGTCAGACTTACCTCCAATCCAATTAAATTCATTATTTATATCCGTTGACTTTACCTTTGTTAAAAGATCAAGTAATACTTCATCACTATCTTTTTGCCAAGCCACTCCGTTTGGACGATCATCTTTATAGTGAACCATGGTTATATCCGAAATTCTAGCACTGGAAAAGTGACGGTGAAGCATTCTCATGCCAGCTTTCTTAGCGGCATCCAACCTGCCGTTAATATCAGCCGATTCAACCTCCTTGTGATGATCTAAAAGCTTAACTCCATAATGGTTCTCGCTATATTTAAAGGTCAAGATGTAATAGCGAGTCTCTTTTCCTTTAACATATACTTGATTTGCAACACTGTTCTTAATCCTTTGGTTTATCTCATCTATTATCATTCCTCTATTACCTCTTTCAAGTGCGATATCATAGCTATAAATAATATAAAACTATCCTTGCGATAGGTTGGTTACGAAAATTGAGCAATGGCTTTACATCCTGAACAGTTATTTCCCCTTCCCAGCACTCCCCGCCTTTTCCACATGCTCAGCCCGAATCTTCGGATCAGTGATGTTCGCCTCAATCAAGGATTGATAGATTTTCTGAATATCAGATTCCGATAAAACGGTATCCACCTTCTCCGCTTGAATCCGATTCATCTTGCGCTGAATATATTCGGAAAGCTCAACATCGTACACAATCAGTTCGTCCGATTGGATTTTTCTCAGCTCCGGATCTACGCTGAATCTACAGCGCATCGTAAAGGAAACCAGTGAGATGAACCGACTCTTTTGGTAGTCAGGGAGCAAACCTTTAATCGCTTGAATATGGCCGTAATTTTGCATAAAGGGATTATACATTTTAAACCGGTTACTTACCGTCCATGACTTATTCTCTCTTGTTCCCTTAATCTCTCCCGTATAGTTCTTCGTCTCGATGACAAACAATCCTTGCGACGTAATTACCACATGGTCGATCTGCGAGTAACCCGTACGGGACTTCGAATTCGTCACCATTAAATCACTTACATACTTACTTCCCTTGGGGAGTTGATCAAGTTGAATATTAATCTTATGCTCACCCAGTTCACCAATACGAGTAGGTTGAACCTTTGGTTTGGCGTTGTTTCCTGATGTTTTAGCTTTATTCCTTTGTTGAGGCGACTTTTTCTTGGGCTTATCAGAAGATTTGAACAAGGACTTTAATTTTTCAAACATAAGAAAGCTCCGTTCTACATGTAATGGTGATTCATCCGATCCATCTCTTAAGAGGCGATGTACTCCTCTGCATACTCTCATTCAGTAGAGTTAATTACTAGCTGCGTTCTCCCCTTTATTTTAGAGTGCCTCCCTAATCATACTACAAAGTTATTGACCCATCGTATATTTATACATTAACTTACTTATATAAGTCATTTCCCTAAATATGGAATGTGGATCTGGAGGCGAGTATCTTTGGTACCTACAGACAGAACGATCAGTATGGAGCTATTACGTTACTTGGAGAAGGAAAAACTCAGTATTTCCTCTTTTGCAATTAAATCGGGAATCAATTCGGGAACCCTCAGCCGCTTTATCAATGGGAACCAGCCGCTCTCTGTTTCAAGTCTTGATTTAATTACGAAAGCCATGAATCTGGAAGAAGGCTATTTTTACTCTCTATATGTAAATGAGTCAACTCCGAACTGGAGGCGACTTGGCCCTTTTATCATGCGATGTGCCGAGCTAGGGAAACTCTACTGCATCGATCAGGCTGTTGATTTGATCATCGATAACCCAGCTTATTCATCCCTACTCTTTGATAGCGCTGAAGCCCTATTTCACAAGGGAAATCGGGAAGCTGCTCTGATCATATACAAAAAAGTCGCCGAAAGTGAAAAACACCAGCATGCTGAACGATTGGGTTTGTGTCATTACAGAATATTTACTTGCTCCCTAAACTCGGATCAGGAACATAATCTGAACTGTGCCATACAATTTGAAGCTTATGTCAAGCGACTTCCTGAAGGAGTACAATTAGATGCTTTAAAAGATTTAACTAACACGTTGTTGTCCTTAAATAAAAGGAATAAAGCAAAGTACTATGCTCAGGAAATGGGACGCATCTCCAGAATGCTGTACGCACAAAAACATAATAGAAACAGACCTCATAGGAAACCTATAGAGCCAGCCAAACCGTTGTTTGGGTATATTTTATACTCCGATCTGCTGTTAGGCTCCATAGCTGCAGATAATGATGATTATGATCAAGCCCTTTATTATTTATCCTGTTATGAGGATCAAAGCTGGATTAAAGAATCAGATGAAGCTGCCGAACGTACCAAGGAACAATTCAGGGAATGGGCTAGAGGCAACCGTTATCTATATGAACTAATGAAAGGTAACATAGAAGTACTTGAACCATACATCGAGTATATCTCTTCCAGGGAGAACGAAATACTAAGAGCTTTATTTAAAATCATTCAAGCAGCTAACATGTATCGTTTTGAAATTGACGAATATCTCGATAAATTTGAGAATCTGATCAGGGATCATCTCAAGCGACGAGAACCAGTTGGCAGTTATACCGAACATATAATGGATGAACGTTTTGCTAATTTCCTTACCGATGTCGGTATGTATTATTTACGGAAGGATAACATTCAAAAAGGCTCAAAATATATACTGGATAGTTTAGAATTCTCTTATACCAACAATAATGCAATCAACATTGTAAGATGCTGCACAACCATGGAGCATATACAATCTAAGCTGGATCATGACGATCTACAAAGGTATGCTAAAATACGAGAAAAGCTAAAAGTTAGCGGTACTCTTATCCATCCTTAGATTCGCAGGGCCCTTGTGTTAAGGAAACTTAACTGCAGCAGCAGGCTCTCAATATGGGCTTAACATCTATTCGCTAGTGGAGTGATCGGATATCAGTGAATTAGAGAACGGAGAAAAGAGCCCAGGCTGATCGCTGCATTAGCCTGGGCTCTTCATTGTACTCGTTATTAGAGATTCCTTCCTCACATAGGAAAACCCAGTGATTATTAGAGTTCTCAATAGCATCAAACATAGTGAAGGAAATAAGATGATTGAATCAATGAGCTCATCTGTATCTAATGTGTATTTTATCTGGGAGATCCGGAAGAACTTGATGATTTTCAAGCTCAAATCTATCTACATCAGGATATCTTTCTTGAACGCAATTATTGGACTCACTGACATCCATCGCATTGACCCCTCTTATGATCAATTACTCGTAACCAAATGTCCGGAAATTCACTTCAGATTGCCAAGTTGAATGAACATGAAGATACCTCCAGTATCTACGTATAATGATATCTTGTTTCAACATGCTTTCAATATTTAATGCATACCATTAAAAAATCGAGCGATACAACTCGGAAGGATTGGATGCTACCCTACCCGATAGGTGAATCAACACATCGTCTACGCGGTTCAGAAGCTTCTGAAGCCGCGAGGCATCCATGTGTTGAAAAATTGAAGCATCATTACAGCCGACCACAAAATTAAGAGTATGAATGAACATCACCTTATCCAAATCCGGGATGGAATTCTGTCCCGTAAGCTGGATGACATCCTGAAGCGAAAAGTAAGATGGAGAAAACATGCAATTATTCTCCTTCATATACAATGCCTTGAGCATACATCCTAAAGCTCGATCACTAAACAAGATACATACATGAGCAGAGATCGGATGCATCAACCGTGCTGCTGAGTTCATATAGATCTGTACGTAATGCTGCATCTTAATCATTAATTTGGAATCAATAGAGGATTCTTGAATTTTTAACAGCCTATCTTTGCTATCTCTGCATTCATCGATGGAGGTTAAATGATTCACATACGCCAGCTCCTAATCCGTTATTGGCAATACCCCAGCTGCGACTGAATTCCTTTAATGGTCTTTCCAAAATTGCAGATGCATAAAAAGTATTTCTAGCTCAGTTGATCAAAAAGAGTAAACATAAAGAAGTCAATACTCACTTAGGATGTATAAATAAATACAAACTACATACAATATTACCGTATAGTAGTAAATTATTCAAATAACTTATTATCTATGTATTATTATGAATCAAAACATTCCCTACACTTCTATTAAAGAGAGGTGTAACGATGCCTGATGTCTTAAAATTAGTCGGAGCACGTATAAAGGATCTTCGTAAATTAAGAGGATTATCTCAAGAAGCATTAGCAGAAAAGGCTGGCTTTAATATAAGTTATATAGGATTTATTGAACGAGCCGAGCGTAATGTTTCCATGAAGAATCTGGCGAAGATTGCTAGTGCATTAGATGTCGGAGTGTATGAGCTTTTTACATATTTGAAAGAACAAGAAGAACTGCCAGAGGAATCGGGTATGAAAGACATTATCTCTTTACTAAGAGAACGAGACCCGAAAGATATTGAGATGGTCCGAAATATACTATTTGAAATTTTTCGGCGGATTGATGGAAATAGTTAAAAAAGCTGATCGGATTCCGATCAGCTTTTTTTAGAGTTATCACCAAAGATTATAAAATCGATTGAGCTAAGCCTTTATTCCCGTGTCGACCGGTCTTATATTAGTAAATTAGAGAACGGAGAAAAAAGCGCCTACTTTGTTAACGATTACGGCATTAGCAAGGGGGCTTCATGTTAAGGCTTCGGTTTTGATTGAGGGGTATGAGAGGGAGTTGGAGAACATCCTCTCAAGCTGGTGAATCCCCAGTATGTTCCATACGTCCGCTTTCTACCTGTCCCTCTCCATTACTTTGCCGACAGAATCCTTCGAAATAAAGTAACTCGGTTGCCTTTTCCATGCTCGCTAGCTGAAAGAAAAATATTAGTCTATAGATAGTTGGTCAATAAACAGAATCAAATTCCATTTGTTAATATACAACCTGGAAGAAGCTAAGCTTTCATTTTCTAAGATGGTTCAGAAAATCCATATAAGCTCTGTGCCTCTATTATAGTGATAGGTCGGTTTGCATTATGGTGTTTGTCTAATAAAAACAACCATAAAAGGGTTGCCTTCTATGGCCGAATATGCTTGATCTTATTCAATTCTTGCCACTCAACTAGTTCTTAATATAAACACAAATTTACCGCCAATCACCTGATCCTGCTCATTCACAGCTTATATACACGCCTTAAGCACCGTCACCCAGTCACAAAAGGACACCTGATGCAGTCCCAAAAATGCTCCTGATGAGCAACTAAGTGATGGTACGCAATTAGCTTAGCGTTGGCTTGGCCCTAGTCGGTACATCCACATTCTTCAAATTCTTCACTTCCCCTACCACGTCCATTCAAAATAAATTCTTGAAGACCCAAGATGATAAAATTCATATTCAACATTCAACTTATAACAAGGATCCCGACAACTAATTGTCCGGGATTCACTTAATGAAGTTTACCTCCATTTAATGCTTATGATGATAATATTTTAGGATGGGGTTAAGTAAAGGGAACAACTATATTCCTCGCTACTTTAGTTAATATTACAATCATTATGAATAATTCTATTCTAAAAATGGTCGTAGTATTTCACTTCTGCTTAATTGTCGTAATTTCACAAGAGCCTTACTTTCAATTTGCCTTATACGTTCTCTCGTTACTCCGAATTCATTACCAACTTCCTCTAATGTCCATTCTTCGTTATCAATAAATCCATATCGCAATAAGATAACTCTTTCTTGTCGGGGATCAAGTGTTTGTAAGGTTTTTCGAATTCTGCATTTCATTTCTTTTTTGTTAATATCGAAAAGCATTTTTTCCTCTGTTATGCAATCATCATAAAAGGTATGCTCCTCTTTTTCCATTATTTCCTCGATACTTGCGAACGTATTAAGATATTTAAGATATTCTTTTGCTTCTTTTTCACTACAATTCAGTTTTGCGGACACTGCTGTTAACGTCTTTCTGTTAATATCACCCGAGTTAAATTCAATGAAGCAATTCTGATTTAGAAGATCATATATCCTGAACAATTTATCTTTTACATGCACAGGAATGTATACAGAAGGATTTAATGCGGGTGCATTTCGCAAAATATTTTGTCTAATCCACCATGGGGCGTATGTAGAAAATTTGTCAAACCTGCCAATCTCATATTTATCTAAAGCAATTACTAAACCCACGCAGCCATCTTGTATTGTTTCTGCTAGTGGGAACTTATACCTCTGATAATGCCACAAAGCAATTCTAACAACTGTTCGCAAATACATTTCGATAATGCGTTGCTTTGCGAATACATTATTATTCTTAGCTTGTAGCATCAAATTCTCCCACTCCCTATGTTGTGGTGGCTTTAATTGACGGATCGAATCAATTAATGGAGCTAAACTTTCATCAATCGCTACAACTTCTAGAAATAGCTTGTCGTAATCTATTTGACTACGATCATAATCATCTTCGTCATCATCCGAGTTCTCATCAGATTCATCATTAATTATCACACCTATAGAAAGAAGATGCTCACATACATAATCTACTTCATCCAAAGATAAGCCATGCCCAATAATCTGATCAAGAACACTCTCCTCAGAAACATATCCTTTAATTTTATAGGCAATTTGCAATTTTTCAATTATCTCTTGATATACTGAGTTGACTGTCATTGTATCAACTTCTAGCTAAGCGACATAAATCTAAGATACTATCAGTGCTTATAGCTTGGTTGTAACGCTCATCGAATTCTTCTAAAAAATCGTAGAGATTTTTTAGATAGTCATCATTATTACTAGCAGTTTCAATGAGTTTCTCATACAATATATCAACACCGCCCCGAACATACTGCTCGTATAATTGTTCATCAGATTGAGCCTTTTCACTACCATAATGTCGAAATGCCTTATTTATACGTTCGTCAAAGTTTTGTTCATTTTCCTTATCTAAAAGCATTATTAACATATAATTAAACTTGAGATCTGATTGTTCACGCATTAAAATATCCGGAAAAATTTTTGTGGTTTCAGTACCTTTATCTAAATCCGCCTTGCGGCCATATAAAAACCCTATAATTGGTGCAACAATGTAAACATCAAAATTTCTCGCAAATAGTTGAATATCTCTATCAAATTTAGCAGTAAGTTTAATCACTTTTTCAGCATGTTTACCTTTAAAAGAATATTCTTTCTCAAACAATCTCATCACCTCGGCAATAATTGAGTTTCAAATTCATTCTTTTTATCAAATAGATATCGCATACCAACTTTTTCACCCATATTTGTCTCAGCAATTTCGCCGTCTGTATCTTTAATAAAGATAATAACCTGTTCAGCGACTTTAGGTAATGCATCACATACAGTTTGAATTCTTGTCTTATCAAATGCAGACAATGGAGCATCCATAACTAGCGGATATGGTTCAGACACCAACATCTCATTTTCAGGATTTCTACTTTGACGAGCCATTTTAATAACTCCAGAAATGAAAGCGAAAATAACTGAGATACTTTGTGCAGTCGATGTCTCCACATCTTCGTTAAAGCCTTCAAAATCGTTAACTACTACCTGAATGTTGTATTTTTCATCAATTGAAAGTGAGAATCCACCGTTATAAATGTTCCTAAAGATTTCATTCACATTTTTTTCAAGCTCCGCTCTTGTTTCAGCTTCTTTATCTCTATAGAGTGAATCTAATACATTGTACATATATTGCGCATACGCTTTGTATATTTCTATCTTTCTATTATTTTCATCTTTAAGAGTTAGCTCGTTTCTTTCTGTGTTACGTCGATCTCTCGATGTTTCTAAACTTCCCTTTTGCTGATTTAAACTATCCCTTTCATCACGAAGTTTTCTTAACGAACCTTCATATCTCATCAAGTTTTTTTGAAGTTCCCCTATCTTTTCCATCCCTTGCAGCTTCTCTTCAATAAGCTTTATTTCTTCTTTTGCCTCTGCATAGCTGCTCTCAAAATCACGGATTGCAGAATATTTTTCTGTAATATCTCCAAACAAACTCTCTGAACTTTTACACTTCAACTCACAGTCTCTTACAAATTGTCCGATTAAAGTACCGATTGATTGTGGTGGTATAAATTCCAATACCTTATGTAATTCCATATAGGCTTCATTACCCACCCGAATTCCACAGCCACAGAGGCATGTTCCACGCTTTATTAAATATTCTATAGTTCTTGCATGAATATCAGGGATGCCCTTATCCAATTTATCCGCTTGCGACAGTTGATTCAGAGAATCCTTAATTAATTTTCTTGCAAAAAAAGCGGGAGCATCTTTATTAAAAGTCTTCAAAAGGGAAGAAGTGTTTGAAAGCTTAGACTGCACCAAAGCTTGTAGTTTTTGACGAAGTCGTTCTTTCTCTTTAGCCAAGCGTTCACTATCGGCATTGGCCTTAATTTTTTCGCTTAATTCACTACACTTTTCTTGAGCAACACTCTCTTCACTTTCAATTTCTTCCAGTCTCTTTTCGATGCCTGTAATCTTGTTGTCGTATTCTTCTATTTCTTTCGTATACTGAGCGATTTTACTATCGCTCTTTGAGTCATAGCTTTCATCATAGCTTCGAATAACAGACAACTTAGGAGCACGGCCTTTCAGATGATCTAGCGCGGCAGTAAACGCACTTAGCCCCAATAATCCCCTGACTGCCTGAGCAAATTCTTGACTCTTGCCTTTTCGAATCTCCTTACTCATATTCCCAATACGTTCGCCATCGAAGAAGAAGTATTTGGAAAGTTCTTTAGGTAAGATTTCTTTCATTCGTAAATCTGTCTCTAAATCTCTTACAAATTCACGCTGACCATCACTATTTTTATAGGCTATCTTAAATATAGTATTATTAGGTCGCTTTAAAGTTCCGGTTCCGTCCTTTGTATAACGTTGTTCACGAATGACAGTATAATCTATTCCATTATGTACTAAGCCCAACTCAACTCTAACGGTTTCTTCTGAATTTGGAAGCATTGTTTGAGCAGTGGCTTTACAAAGCATCGATTTATCGTCAAAATCAGTATCCCCGTATAGACACCAGGTAAAAGCCTGTGCAAGTGTAGTTTTACCTGCACCATTCTCCCCCATGATTACTGTAACGTTTTTTATAGGGTCAGTTGCAAATGATATAGTCTGTTCGTCTTTAAATTGTCGGAAGTCTTTCAGCTTTAATGTTCTTAGTAGCATTGCACTTCCTCCTCAATCATTTTCTTAATCATCTTTACCATTTCACTGTCATTATACTGCTTTGTTTTGATGTTCTTCTTCTCCCTCATTATCAATTTTGTCAGCATTTTTTGTGCCTTTTCTGTATCAACTTCAATACCATTCAAAATGGTTGGATTATTACTCTCCATAATCAAAATCCTCCTCAAACGTAAACAGGTTCTCGTTAATAGAATAAGCCTCTTTTATTTCGTCTAAAACAGATTCAGCCTCAAACATATTCATAGCGATACGCGTAAATTCCCCAGCTCTGCACAGTTCATTTTTCACCAAAGCAATTTCCTTTTTCATCTGTTCCTCTGTCAGTGAAGGGACTTCGTTAAGAGGGCGGGGCAGTGTAATGAAATCATATATTTCCGCATACTCCTTACCCTCGGCTAATCTTAATACACGACCTCGCCGCTGAATATACTCCTTAGGATTAGTGGTACTTGCTAAGATAAAAGCAACTTTTATTTTCGGAATATTCACGCCTTCATCAAGACACTTTATGGCGATTAAGACTTGCAGGTTATCACCATCAGCAAACTCTTTCTTTAAAATCTCCCGTTCCTCAACATTTTCCTTTGAGGTAAACTGAGATACTCTCATATTGAGTTTATTTCCAAGTAAATCTGTGACAACATCAATTTGTCTTAACTCTTCGTCATCTACACTAGTATTATCTTGATTATCACGAAGTAGCTTTGTTGCACCACAATAAACTAGAAGATGCCTGTCAAGTTGATATGGCTCAATATATTTCTCTAGTTTTGAAATTTTATCTTCTGCGCCTGCAACTAACCTTGCCCTGGCTAACGCAAGAATTTTACCCTTTTCGCTCAACTTTATTTTTCCATTTTTTCCTTTTATTAAACACTTACCCATTTCAAATGTAAGCTCTGAATATTTTTGAAGTTCATTCTCATTAAGAGTAACGATGATAGGGTGATATTTATACCTCGTTAGTTTCTTTTCTTCAATTGCTCTATCCAGTGAATACTCTATACACTTATCTCCGAAATAAGAAAATAATCTTGCAGTTCCTTCTTCATCGTTATGTCTATCGAGTGTTGCTGATAATGCGAGTCTAAATGCAAACTTTTCACTTAGTAATTCACTTAAATATTCTGCGCCAAAATTGTGAGCCTCATCTATCAATAACAGAGCATTACCTCTTATTTTATGAACTTGTTCTTGTACATAGTTCGATGAAAATGTTGCATTCGTGCAAATAAAGCAAAAAAATTCTTTATTTCTAACCTTTATTTTTTGATCTCTTACGGCATCTTCCAAACGTCGTTTCCAATCTTTTTGAGAAGAAGCACTATAACCGATAATTGGTTTTATATTAAATTCAATTATATCTTCAACCCATTGTTCCACCAAATGTTGATATGGACAAACAATTATTACAGCAAGTTTGTTTGACAGCTTGTCAGATAATCTTGTTAGGGCTCCTAATCCAGTAAAGGTCTTGCCTGTTCCTGTTGCCATATCAAAGATACCCCGGTAGTTACGCTTTTCCCATTCATCAATAGCTTCTATTTGATAATCATGCAACGCAACATTTTTAGGTATACTTGGTCCTACTCGATATTTTGTTACTTTCTCTAAAATTAATAATTGCTTATCATCAAATTCATGATTATCTAAGTTGTAATTAGGTATCGCTTTTTTATATTTATTGATAATCTCATCTTTTAAATTCGGGAAATCAATGATCCGTATATTAGGTTCATTGTCATTCCAAATGGAGTTAAACGCTTTTTCTTTAGCAGAGACCCTGTCCTCGTCACCTTTCCAAGAGCAAAAGACATCAATAGCTTCATAGTTTAATGTCATAGCTGTAGCAGACTCATTCATCGAGCCAGAAAATGCAACTCTGTTACCAAAATCATCACTGATAATACCCATTTTTTCATGATACATTCCCAAACTTCTCTTATCTTCAGTAAAGGCTATTTTAATATCCAGTATCTTATCTGAAATAAGATTAGCCAATAAATTCAGCCTGCCTTGCTCATACATATCTGTCGCTTCTTTAAGTTCACGCACTACAGCCTCTTTAATTATATTATCTCTCAATTCATACCCTTTTCGTATTGCTTCCACATCTTCCTCTGTCAAATATGGCGAAGCCACTAAAAGAATACTCCCACCTCTTTGGGCTAGTGCGGATATACCCTTAGATATTTCGACAAGTGCAGAGGATGAGAAGAATCCAACTGCTCTTTTATATGATACTGCTTGATCTAATAAAGGAATAAAGAAATCCTTGGTAACATTGTCAATTAGGGACCGATATTCTCTTTTAATTTCTATGTCCTGTAAGCTCATTGCTTCACCTCTATTTCTACATCTCTCTCTTGAATACTTTTTATATTCTGACATAAAATCAATCTATTAAATGTTGAATGTCTCAGTTTATGTACTGAACTTTCTCTATAATATATCAAAAGAACTAGAAAAATATTGTCATTGAGAATAGATTCGACATGAAATCAGGTCTATAGTATTAATTCTACAATATATATCGGTTCCCTTCCTTAATTCACCAAATAAAAAACAAATAAGGCGTCTGGTAGCCAACTCAGTACCAGCGCCTTATTATAGTTATCTATCATTTAAGAAAATGAACAAACACACGGTATATCCGCATCTGCTTTAAATAAAAACTTCTCAAATCCCTCATTTTCCATAACTTCACGGAACTCTCTCATGGTATAAGACCCACCATTCTTCTTAAGGATAGATACATCCTTTTGTAGGGTTGCTCTAAACCGTTCTTCCATTTCTTCTTGTTCCTGATACCTTTCCGGCCAAATTGCATATAAAAGTGCATAATGCTGATAACCGCCTCGGACACATCTACCGGCGCAATTAGCATGGGAGAAACCCTTAATACCATATTTTAATGCTATTTTAGCATTTTCATTATTTTCATTAATCGCTAATTGTTCTGCGATATTGTACATTCGTGGCAGCTGAATGCCCCATTCATCACGAATAATTCCTTTGGCATCAAGATCTTCCCTGAATAAATCAATTAATGGAAACCGTGTCTCAATAGGCTCAAGTGGGAAATGCGCATAAAATTCTTTCAAATTCTCGGCCCGGTGCATCTCATGTGGTCCAATCCCAAAGTATAGAATGGGCTCTAAATTCTTTTGGTTCCTTAACTCATCTTCTAAGAAAACTATTGTCTGTCTTACCTTAAGTTCCTCAGAGCACTTTGCCAGTCTAGCGTTGCCTAAGAAGCGTTCATCATAAAAAACCTCCTCCGGTGTTCTTCCATCGAGCCTTTCTGTTATTTCTAAACCGATATGTTTGGACACCTCGTCCATAAATCTATAATTATCTTCATCTTCCCATAATGTGTTGGTAAAGAATAAAATACAATTTTCTTTTCCGTAAGTTTGAACCATATGATAAGCGACATAAGCACTTCCAGCACCACCACTAAACATCGCCACGTGTACGACTTTTTTTTCTTCGACCTCCATACTACCCCTCCTCATTAACCACGTAATTTTCGAATATCTTATAAATGAGATATTCGAGTTCTTGACGTGGTACATTTCTTCCTGCTGTTTTAATCATTCTTTCTAAATTGGTATAAATTGTGGTGGATTTCACAGATAGATCGACTTTATTTATCATTTTTCTACTATTGTTTAATTCAATAGTAACTATTTTCTCATTATCTAGCATAGCATCCTCTTTAGAAGATGAAAGTAGTTTAAAATCATGCTCCAATTGCTTTACGAACAAATCGTAGGTTGTGTCTGACCATTCCGTTATCCCAACACCTATATAATCCTCAGCAAATCGGTCTATCCATGTTACCTCATCCACCAGTGATGTATACATCTTATCAATCAATTTATTATTAAATTTATTATTATTTAACTTTTGTTCTTCAACCCAATATTTCAACTCTTCAAAACCTGTTATTCCAAATGTTTTAATTATATTATCACTTAAGTCCTTTTTAAGGAGTGACACAAAGTTCTCACCATAATGCTTAAGAGATAATATTCCATCGAAATTATTATGGTAAAGAGTATATATTTGAGCAACCGTTTGCTGGGGATCAATTTCTGATCTTTTGATGTAATTTCTAAATTGCTCAAACTCATCCTTAACTTGTTCCGATGTTTGAACTATTCTTGGTAGAGACCGTAACCATTTCAACAGTGTTCCACATATATAAATAAGCCTTGGTTGATTAGTAAGACGTGTCTCTAAGTACTCTTGAAAATACATCTCAATCTTGTTGAAAAATTCAATATAATCTAGATTAATATTCTCATAAACATACTTATAATTTTCAGGACCTGCTTCTACAATAATATCGAATACTTTAACTCCATTAACCCCTGGTACAAACATGTCATTTCGATACAACATGAACTCATTCCATCGGTCCCTGAGCAGAGCCACAAGAAGTATTGGGATTAACGGTTTTCGAATACCAAATGGCGGTGCAGTAAATATATTTATTAAATCTTTTAGATTACCGGTAGGTTTTTTTTCCAACTTCTCAATTAACTTCGACCTTAGTATAGAAAAAGATTCGTTCTTTATATTTGAGTAGTCCAATTTGTTTACATTTTGATCAAACTGATCATTATTTTTAAAGATGGATGCATATAATGCATATTCCGGTCCATTTCCAATTATCCCAAATTGACTGTTTTGGGGTTCTGTTAAAATTTTATCAATTAATAATATGGCTGCATTTCGTTGTGCTCCTGAAATTGAGTTTCTATTAAAGGAATCATTTAACACCACTGGTGTATTCTTATATAAACGATAGCACCTTGCGGTTAGAATTTCTGTCAACTCAAATTCTGATTGGATTGATACTCTTTGGCCTTGAAGATACCATAAATGAGCTATGTTGAAGGAAGTTATTTCAGATAAATATTTTGTAATTCTGTACTTGGACTCATTCATAAGTATCTCTAATTCTTCCTTAATACCCTTATCTTCCGAGAGTAACAACTTATTTCTTTTAAGCAGTTCCAAACCAATGTAATTGTGGATTTCGCTTTTTATTTTATCAACTGGTTCAGGGTGTAAAAAATACAAACCAGATTCAGATTGCTTACTCAAGTCACCTAATACCTTCTCCAGAGTGTCCCTAGCTGCGAAATCTTCCGGTATAACATAATAAATAGTAAGATCAGAGAATTGTTCAGTATGCTCTAACCTATTTTGCAAAATGTCTTCTGCGTACACTAGCTTAATAGCTGCGAACCTTGTCATCCCCTTCTCATCGTTGTATCGTTCAGGGAAATAAAACTTCTTATGCAGATTATTTTGTAAAACCTCAATCTCTCTAGATTGATTAATTTTAAGTAATTGTTTTTCATTTTCTAATTTTTCATGTAAATCAATTGAGTTTCCCGCAAAAAGTTCCCAATAATCATTCACTCTGTTAAACCTAATAACTTTGTTATCAGATAATGAAGATAAAATTTTCGAAAGCTGTTCTTCATCAATCTGTGTCGCGAATTGCAAAAAATCTGTTGTTAACTTTTGATCGCTTTGCACGGCACACAAATTCCAAAGCGTTATTATTTTAACTAAATTCATAGCTATCTGCTTATTAGAGATATCTTGAGGTAGCCGTGCCATTGCTTTTTTAAATAAAAGAATATGTTCAGAAATTTCATCATTACCGAAGTCATTTGAATCAGGAAAAAAGAAATCAAACAATTGATGTGCCAAATAATACTCATTAGTTTTATCGATGTGATTTACCAAACCGCCTGTTTCATGACTCTCTAAAAAGGTGAATAGTGTTCTTTCATTTTGTCCGAATACCCGAGTTAGATTAGGCAAAAGAAATATGGAAACTGGATGGAGAGGAAACATACCTCGTATTACCAACTCATCTCGCTCTGTTTGATTAATACTTGGAAATAAGGGATATTTCCTCATCGAACTCTGTGTCTGAGTAAATTCACTTGCTGATATCCTAGGCTTTTTTTCAATATTTTTAGTCATTATGATTTCAGCAATCCTAAGAAACGTCGCTTGATCGCTCTTCACTAGATAATTGTTAAAGCGCTTTTCAATACGCTGGAACTCCCTAGCCGAGTCATTATTTAAATCGTTGAAATAATGACGTAAACTCTTATGGGCAATCAATAGAAAATGGATGAAATTTGATCTATTTGCAAGTTCCGAAAGGTCTTGAATATCTTGCATTGCTTCATTAAATTTAGAGGAGCTAAGACCTTGCAAAAACCTTGCAAATTCATCGTAGACAATAAAAATGCCCACATTGTTTTCTTGCATTACCAGAGTTAAGTATTCCATTTGAGATAAAAAGCTATAGTCATAATCAATGTCAAACGAAGCACCAGCTGTAAGAAGCGGGTATATACCCGAAAAATACTTGATCTCCTTCTCATCTTGTTTTTTAATTTCCTCAATCCATCTAACTAACTGCTTCCCATCTTGCTCCAACTGCATATTAAATTTTTTGTATGTTTCGGGATAAGTATTTTCCCATATATTTATAGAGTCAAGAATCTTTGTAGCTAACCCAGGCAATACCACTTCTATACCTTGATCTTTTAGCTGTTTCAACACATTAGACAAAATAGTCTGCCTAAATCTACCCTCATTACCACTAAGTAATATTGGTAAATATGTGACAGGTAAATTACTAACTTCTTTTATTCTTGTAGCAATGTGGTCGTCTACTCGATCAAATTTATTAACTAACATAGAAATGTCGTTGGTGTTTATTAATTTCGCTACTAGACTTCCTATTAGATTTGCCAAAAGTGATTTGCCGGTACCATATGGACCAACAATGATATGTGAACGATTGGCATCTTTCTCAACAAACCCTTCAATGATCCCCCTCATTGCCTCTGCATGAGATGGAGTGGGGATGTAATTTTTTATAAACTCGACATTTCCGATATCAAATTTTATATTTACACTTGACTTGAAAACCATCTCTAGAAAATCATCCTTTCAGAAGCTCGCTCTTCAAATATTCATTCGGTGAGACCTTGGCTAATTTTACATAATCTAAGTTATTGGTCCTAACATATTGAATAGGATAGCGCTCATGATTAGTTAGAATATTGAGAACCTCAATCACTTTATTGCGAGAAAGATTAAAAATTCTCCCTAAAAGATACTCACTATTAAGTATTTCATCTACACTAATAAGGTCTACCTCCGTTAAAGCTTGGTGAGTAAGTAAAACATAATACATGGGGATAATGCCTATATTATCAATATCAGGACCTAGTTTTTTAATAATGTCATATCCTTCACCCGAATGTTCACACTTAAGTAGCGATAATCTAGAAAACGGACAGAAAATAACATTTTCCGGATCATTCTCGTCGGGAGTCTTAGTATAAAATTGAATCAAACAATCAATGTCCCTCTTTAATGATTTTTCCGAAATCTCTTTTATTTCGTTTTGACTTACCCAAGTGACAAATGAATTTAACAATTCAGGTTTACTTACAGATGTCTCTTTATATTTGTTAAAATACCAATCAAAAATCGTAGATTGATCATTTATATTTCTAACCAAATTGTAATGCAGAATGGAAATCGTTTCATTCATTTGCAAAAGTTTGTCTTTATCATACAAAATTCGCCCCAATTCTGTTAAATAATGGCCCTTTAATCCTTCTTCTGTTCTTTCTTCAAGAACATTAAAGGCAAAAAGCCAGTACTTCAACGATTCGACCATATTCTTACCTAACCCGATAGTCTCAAAAGCATTATCATTGAAGAAAAATCTACAATCCTGATCTACAGCCCTTAACCCTTTACTAAACCACTTATCCCTTATATAAAAACTCTGATGTCTTGCATAAGCCATCCAATTCACTTCCTTAACACTAGTCGTTAGTATAATCATTCCTGGGTAGCAGTCTCCAGCAATGATTATACTACATTCTTCTAAAAAAAAACACTCTATATTCGAACATATGTTCCGAACGAATTATAAAAATTACGCATATGCGTACCATGTTATTCTTTATCATACGATATCTTTATAAGTGAGTCAATTGTGGAGGTGATTTTCTATGAAAAAAAAGGTAGTAGTAGAAATAAAAAGGTTACTTAAAGAAAGAAATATTACATTACGTGAATTGTCACGTCTTACTGATATTCGACACGCTGCATTAAGTGAGCTCAGTAATCAAAAACGAGAGAGTATTAGTTTTTCACATATTGAAAAAATCGCTAATGCTCTAAATATAAAAGATATTCGAGAGATCATTGATATTATAGATGTAGAGTAAAGAAGTTTATCTATAAACAACAACTCTCTTTATCACTTTCTTCATTCATTTTTTTCATCCAAGTTATTAACGAAGTAAAAAGCCCCATAAACATCAAGGGCTTTTTACTATCTGCATTCTATAACCTCGTAGTAACCACACCCAAGCCGTCTTCTTTTATCCCATCCAATTTTACTCCAAGTCCATTCACCGACTGTCCGGAAAGAAACCTAGGTTTCCCCCATCCACTTGCCTTCGTCGAGCCTCAAAGGGATAAATCTTTTTGCTCCAGTCCCATGGCGACGAAGCGCAGATTGGCCGGTATCTTTGGACATATATTCTGTACGGTAAATCATTGCCTTCCACGCCCTTCATAGTTTTCTTAACCAATTGATAACCCTAAAACAGTGAACACAGCAATAATAAATCTTTACGGCCATGCTCTCCGTTCAGCTGATAAATTCGATCCTTTTGTTAGAGAATACATAAAAAGACACTTGGCTAAATGCCGAAAGTGTCTTTTTATGTCGAATTATCGCCTTGCTAAATAACTTTTTTCATATCAATCATCATATAATAGATTATATCCAATATATTCCCTATTCTATATACCGAAGATTCCATTGCATAATGGATTTAAACTTACTAAGCAACACACCGCCACACTCTCCACATGCAACGTATGCGGGTACATGTATTCTTTGTTTGGACTCAGTGTACGTTGGTTAAACCCTTGATTTATAAGGGTTTTAACCATGGCATATTGTTCTATTGGTTTGAGTTTGATTGCTTGTTGACGATGTTAGTCAACGATTCGTCAACAAGCATTGTTAACCATTTCGTGCGCGCCTTATTATGATTCATGTTACTGCAGAAAAAGACTATTTATTCCTCCCTGCTATAACTACATAATTCTCGTATGTTCAACATTTCTCACTATCTCATTCAATGTTTTTGTTGTAAAGTATTGAATATAACACATGGCTTGAGAAATTACGCATGCACTTTATTCTAGTTACGATAAACAGTTGGTTAGGTGATAAAACGTGGATGAAGTAGATCTTGTACATAAAATTCGAAATACTTCGGTTAGTTTTCGCTTATGCCCGGATTTATGGCATTCAGAAGACTTTGATTGGTCCCAAGTGGTCTTTCATGAAAAAAAATTTCTTAATACCGATGGCTCAGCAATGCACGACCATATGAATGAGCTCCCCATAACTGCAGGTGGCATATACTTTTTTTACATTAGACCGGGTATACTTCCTAATACAGAATATTTAGTTTACATTGGGAGGGCCCAATTTACTAACAGCCAAAACCTTAAGAAACGTTGCAGAAGTTATTTTCAGAAATACCCGAAAGAACGTCCAAAAATAAACACCATGATTAGGGAATGGGGACCTTATCTATACATAAAATATATTGAGATGACCGACAATGACACTATAATGTCACTTGAAAAAAAACTAATTAATGCACTTGTCCCACCATTTAATGATGAAATTCCGAATAAAACCATAAAAAGAGCAGTTGACGCTTTTTAATAAGGAAGTGGAATAATGAAATTACCCGCTATCCGTGGAAAAATTGGAGTATGGAATTACTACGTTTCCACTATGAGTTTTAGGGATGTTGCTCTTTACGTAAAAGAAATAAACGATGAGCTGCATAAATCTACTACTCTGAGTAAAATGATTCAACGAAGCATAACAGATAACTATAAAAAAATTAAAAGTTATATTCTTAATCAGGATGAACGGTTTTTTAATTCACTTGTACTAGCAGTTTATGATGGCCACCCCCAATGGGTTGAGGTAGAGATCAACTATGACGATGGTGAAGAGTTCTTCAATATGGGCTTTTTGAGACTTAATGGTGAGGAGAAGATCTTTCCTGTCGATGGACAACATCGTGCTGAGGGAATAAAACGTGCAATAGAGGAAGACGAGAGCTTATCGACACAAACTGTACCAGTTATCTTTATAGGACACAGTACAGATGAAGAAGGAATGCAAAGAACACGGCGATTATTCAGCACACTAAATCGCTACGCCAAACCAGTTAGTATGAGGGACATAATTGCCTTAGATGAAGACGACGTAGTAGCGATAGCAACAAGGGAACTTTTGGTCGACCATCCACTTTTCGAAAACGATCGCGTTTTGGATTCCAAAGGAAAGCCCATTCCTGATACAAATAAGCTTGCTCTTACATCAGTAATTACATTATATGATTGCAATAAGGAATTATTAAAAAGTTTCAAGACCATTAATAATAATAAAATAGCTCTTGCAGATTACTTAAGATTGCGGCCATCGGATGAAGAAATTGAATTGTTTAAGCAATATGTCTTTGAGTATTGGGATGAGTTTGTAGCGCATTTAACTGTTATTCAAGAATTCGTTGCGATGGAAGGTAGTTCGCCTGCCGAACCTTTTAGAAACAGAGATAACGGTGGCCACCTTTTATTTAGACCTATCGGGCTACTTCCCTTTGTCATAGCTACCCTAGAGATATGTCGTAGAGATAACAACTCAAAAATCAATTCAGTATTCAACAAATTTAACACGATGAACCTACGACTTAATCAAAAACCGTGGATTAGATTTCTATGGAATGATCATGAAAAGAAAGTAATCTCAGGCGACAACCAATTAGTAAAATTACTATTGATGTACATGTATGACCCAGATATTATAAAGGAAAATGAAAAGAATAGTCTTGTTGCAAAATACATAGGGAAACTCGGCAATGTTGAAGAGGCTCAGAACATCCTTAATCAATTAAGCCAATCAAATACAAATAGTTAGCAAAAAAAGAAAAGTAGCGACAACTAATCTGCTACTTTTCTTCGTATTAGCATTTAAAGTATAAAAAAATAAAAATACTAAAGCGCTTCTGCATTAACCAGCTATCTGTTCAGTAGGAGAAGAATAGGAACCTGCCCAAAGATCAATCCAGCTTCACCTTGGAGCTTTGCTGAACAAATGCCCCTTTCCAAGCAACTTCTTTGCTCCTTTTTCCACAAGAGAAATCTCAGAGGTCCCACATTTTCAACACGTAATATCAATCGGTTACCTAGATTATCCCTTAATTGAACCGTCAAAACGTTTGCGTCTGCGCGCTGTGTAGCGATGATCAAGTGAATTCCTGCCGCCCGAGCTTCTCCCCAAGACGTTAGACAATGAAGGAAACAGCGGTTTTATATTCATCTACAAGCATCCATTCAGCAAATTGGTCGTGTATTAGCTTTTCATTGTCTGATACCTTGGCATTAAGTTGTTTGTTTTAATTTCCTTAAACTTTTGGTATCTGTTATTCATCTCAACGAAGAGGGCGGAAAATCTTTCGGAGTTAGAATGGAAATCGGACGAAGTCTACCTATTATTTAACTCCAAAATAACTTTCTGTCACTTAGCAATCCCTTGTACCCCGTCATATATAAATAATGAAATGAATATATTCTCATCTGTCGCTAATATACTTTGCACGCGCGGACCAAGTTCTGTTAAGCAATAGCAAATTCCGCTTTTACCTTTTACCTTTACCTGCCTGGCCAAACCTAAATCGTACAGTCTACGTAGGGGAATATGTTGTATCGTTCTGCATGCTAAAGTCGTAAACTTGATTTAGTGTTTCACTTATTTCACAGTATTATTATCTCCACTTTAATATTTCTATATTAGTAGTATAAGTCCTTTCCAAGGAAGGTGGGAAGTATTAAAATGAGTTTCTCCATCTTCTCAATCTCTTAATGAATAAGTGCAAACACATGGCACCTTATCTTCATTTTGAGTACTCGCTATGGAACATTTGACCCCAGAGGCCTCCCGTTGCGCTCATTTTAGGTGTCATCCATATTTACTTTCGTCAACAATTAGTCAACTCTACAGTTTTCTAGCTTCTGTTTCACATATTTATCTCGTCTGCACTCTCCAATCCCGCTCCACCACTACGATATCAGCCCTTTGTCTCATCCCTCACCAACAACGCCACACTCTCCACATGCACCGTATGCGGAAACATATCCACCGGTGTTACCTCCACCGTCCGATACCCGCCATCCTCCAGCACCCACAAATCCCTTGCCAGCGTGGAAGGATTACAGCTCACATAAACCACCCGCTCCGGCTTCATCTCAAGAATCGTCTCCAGCAAGCGTGGATCGCATCCCTTACGCGGAGGATCGACCACGATGACATCAGCCTCGACGCCCTGCTCTTTCCAGCGAGGAATTACATCCTCAGATGCACCAACCTCGAACTCCACATGCTTCATACCATTGAGCTCCGCATTCGCACGCGCATCCTCGATCGCTTCCTTCACGATCTCGACCCCATACACCTTCTTGGCATGTTGGGCCAAGAACAGGGATATCGTTCCGATGCCGCAATAGGCGTCAATCACGGTCTCCGCTCCGGTTAATCCTGCATACTCTACCGTCTTGCCGTAAAGCACTTCTGTCTGGGCAGGGTTCACCTGATAGAAGGAACGCGCCGAAATCGCGAACTTCACATCTCCGATATAGTCATGGATGACCTCACGTCCCCACAGGACGCGGGTCACATCCCCAAAAATAACGTTGGTCTTGCGCGTGTTCACGTTCTGACAAACGCTCACCACTGCTGGGAGCTCCTCACGGATGGCAGAGATCCACTCATCCACACGCGGAATGTGCTCACCATTCGTAACGAGTACAATCATCATCTCCCGGGTAGCAAAACCGATCTTCACCACGACATGGCGAAGCAGGCCCTGACCTGTCTCTTCATTGTACGCGGTGATGCCTAGCTTCCGTCCGATGGCTTTGACACGGCTGACGACCTCGTCGTTCTGTTCGTGTTGGATGAGGCACGTCTCCATGTCCACGATCCGGTGGCTGCCCCGGGCGTAGAAGCCACCGACCAGGCCACCTTCCGTTACACCGATCGGCACCTGGGACTTGTTGCGGTAGCGCCAAGGCTCGCTCATACCGAGTGTCGGCCGAACGAGGATCCCCTCTTGATCTGATTCAACGCCGGACAAGGCGGGATTCGCCCCATTGGTTTCAGAATTCTCAATGTCCCCTCCACCATCTGTGCCACTCCGCTCATCGCCCACACGCGTCTCTCCAGCACCTTCCGCCTCTCGCACCACCTGCAGCTTCCCGATCCGCTCCAGGTTGTCCACCACCAGCTGGCGCTTCCACTCCAGCTGTCCGGCATAACTCATATGCTGCAGTTGGCAGCCGCCGCATTGGTCGTAGATCGGGCACGGGGCCGCGATGCGGTTCGGGCTCTGCTCGACCAGCTCCAGCAGCTTGGCGTAGCCATACTGCTTCTTGGTCTTGAGCACCTTCACCCGGGCCTTCTCGCCCGGCAGGGCACCATGAACGAACAGGGTGTAGCCGTCCGCACGGCCGACCCCTTCCCCGTCATGGTTCATTCCTATAATATCGATCACGACCTCGTCGTTCTTGGCCACCGGCAGGTCCAGGAGGGCCGCCGAAGCTGCCGGCTTGCCGCTGCGGCGCGTGTCGCTTCCCTTGCGGTTCTTCTTCATGATGTGCTGTTCACTTCTTTCCGTTCAACTTGTCCCTTACTACTCTATATTCCCAATCGGAACACCATCCATAATCGAAGCGGATGATCCTTCCGTTAACCTTCATTCGCTTAAACAACAAAAAGCTCCCCCAAGGGAGCTTAGCGCACAAGCTCACGTCCATCATTATACGGGAGCCTCGTATGTTATTCAATCCATTCAGCCTGCAAATCCAATCATTTACTTACAAGAGCCTGGAGTCTAAGCGGCGATCTCGGCACGTTCCATCTCTTTAAAAAAGATCCATCGCCCCACTCGCCTATCCATCGCTAATGCTATCAGTCCACGCTGAGCCATCTGCAGCAGCCTTCACGCCTTACGCGCCCCATCATGCCCGCATCTCTACCATCCACCATCTCAGCCAAAAATCCTTAAATGCTGCGGCAGGACACGGAACGTGCCCGGCAGAACGCCGCCAAACTCGCCGTCCAGGTTCAGCTGAACCGGTCCCGGAGAGACGACCTCCATATAGTCGGTGCGGAAATGCACGACCCGCTTGTCGTTGATATGCTCGCCGCGCAGGGCGAGCGTAGCCACGCGTACGAACTCCGCCAGATTGCACTTGCGCAGCGCAATGACGTCGAACAGGCCGTCGTCGATGCTCGCGCCCGGCGCGATTTTGTCGAAGCCGCCGACCGAGTTGCTGTTGGCAATGAGGAACACCATGAATTCGTCATGGATCGCCGGATGGCCGCTAGCATTGATGATGAGCTCCTGCGGCGCGAGGCTGACCATTTTCTCGATCCCCTTCAAATAATACGCCAGCTGCCCGATCATCGTCTTCAGCTTGCTTGGCACCTCATACGTAAGCTCGGTCAGCGTACCGCCGCCCGCGATATTGATGAAGTAGCGATCATTCGCTTTGCCCACATCAATCGGACGCGTCTCGCCCCGAATGACCAGATCGCAGTACTCCTCCCAGTTCTTCGAGATGCCGAGCGCCCGCGCAAAATCGTTCGTGGTCCCCAGCGGGAAAATACCCAGCGGAGGGAGATTATCCCTGCCGGCCATCCCGTTGATGACCTCATTAAGCGTACCGTCTCCACCGGCTGCGATCACAAGATCGTACCCGCGCTCCACGGCATCCGCCGCTTCGCGAGTCGCATCCCCCTCTCCGGTCGTTGCATGACAGGAGGTTTCGATGCCAGCACTGTCCAGACGGTGCAATATATCAGCAAGCCGACGCTTCATTTCCTCCCGGCCGGAGGTTGGGTTATAGATTAACCTTGCATTTCTCATTAACGATACGCCACCTACTTATGATTTCAAGGATAGAAGAAGAAGTTTGGCCTGCGACTCCATCCACTGCGGCAGCAGCGGGTGCGGAAGCAAGGTTCTGCCGGAATATCGGCATTCCAGCCCCTCGAGCCGATCAGGTATCACCTTCTCCGTAAAATACCCCTCACTCAAAAAAAGCGGAGCTACGATCACATCGCAGCCGCGCTCCATCCATGCTGTCACCTTGTCCCGAACATTGCCGGGACTGAGTAAAGCATAATCCGCGCTTGTTCCGCTTATCTCGCTAACTCGCTGTGCCAAAGAGTTAATACCCTTTTCCCAGCGGCTGCGAAACAGATCATGCCGGCTGCCGTGTCCGACAAGAAGAATAACCTCCTTCGCAGGGTTCACGGACAGCTCTTTTACCTTATCCCATACCATGGCCGCAATCTCGGGGGCGTCGTCCATCGGCGTGCCAAAATGAACCCGGGACCGGACCCGAAACGGCGCCAGGTCCGTCTCCATGTCCGGAACGGCCTTCGCTCCTATAGCATAAGCTATTTCGTCGACATGTGTGCTGCCGGACGAGACAAATAGAGGAATGACCACAATGTCGGTGACACCCTGGTCTTCCAAGGCCGTGATGCCGTCCTGAATCAGACGGCCCTCTACCAGTTCCAGGTACGAAGATACGACCGGTATATCCATACGGGACGCCAATCTGTGGACGGCTTCGTCCACAAGCGACACCCATTTCTGTTCACGCGAACCATGACTAATAACCAGCACACCCGGCTTCGTCATAAGTTTAACGTCCTAAACGCTCCAGCGTCATTTTATAACCGTCATTGCCGTAGTTCAGGCAACGCTTCACGCGCGAAATCGTTGCGGTGCTGGCTCCCGTTTCTGCTTCAATCTGGTTGTATGTGCATCCCTTGCCCAGCATGCGCGCCACTTCCAGCCGCTGCGACAAGGACTGAATTTCGTTAACGGTGCAGAGATCATCGAAGAATACATAGCACTCTTCCACACTGCCCAGGGTTAATATCGCTTCGAATAATTGATCGATGCTTTTATCATTTAGCTTCTTTAATTGCACTGGATGATCATCCCCTATTGTTACTGTGTATAACACTCGCACTCCCATTGTACCCGAGCGGAACTAGTATTTTCAAGCATTAACGATTTCACGCACTACAGGACAACCATCACCCAGAGGCAGCATCCCTTATACACGCTCATATTTCACCGCTCCAGCGCCCGCCAAAATCTTCCTGGGCTATCGCCCGATTCCGCTCCTATCCCGAAAATCGGGTCATCCGCCTAAACCCATCGCCCGCCCGTATCATACAGTATAGTATCTTAACTCAAAAAGGAAAGTGATATCATGACGCGTCATTCTCACTATTATCACCGCCGACCCACGAATAACCAGCGCTCCCTCAATGAATATGAATCACTGCCGCAGACGCCATCGCCATACCCTGGCATTACTCCATACACCGATTATCCGGAAGTGGGTGAAACCGCGTTATATCCATATACCGACGGCGTAACCGACATGGAAACTTCAGCTTCGGCTCTGGCTCCATCCACGAACTCCGGCGGAGGCGGTCTGGCAGGTCTCCTTGGCGGTGGAGGCGGCAGCGGCGGTGGAGGCGGATTAGGCAAGCTCCTCGGCGGGCTCGGGGTCAACAATATGAGCGACATCAAGGGCCTCATCGATCGGATGGGGGGCATCGACGGCATCGTCAACAACATCGGCAAGATACAAAAGGTCATGCAGGGCTTCCAGCAGCTTGCGCCTATGGTTTCTCTGCTTGCAGGCGCTCTCGGCAAGAAGAAAGGCGGAGGCGGCAGCGGATCCTCTCCAAGCGCATTTACGGACCAGAATGAAGACGGCTACGAATATAAACCGCGAAGACGCCGTTCCTCGGGAAACCGGCGCCGCTCCGGCTCGCGCAGAACATCCGGCTCTGGCAAAAAACGTCGTCGTTGACCTATGTAAATGGGTAAACTTTAAACCTACCGTGCGTTTCACAAAACACGGCAGCCTCTGATCATCAAAGGATATGTGCCTCGATGGGTTTAGCAGATAAGTCCCTAAAACTCACCATAGGCGGAATCATCCGAACCATCATACATCATGCAGTTGGCTCCAGTCGGTTACCCAAGACTGGAGCCATATCCTTTTATCAACCTATGATATCCTCATCAGCGCGTCCAGTCCCCTTCGGGACCGGCTTCTTTATTCTCGGCTCTTTCGAGTGATTTTAACCGAAACCAATAGGATCCGCGCAGACCGGAACGCAGCAGCATCATAATGCTGCCCATCAGATACAGCACGGTCGGGATCCGTTTCATATGGGGATAGAACATGAGAATGCTGCCTGCGATGAACAACAGGCCGGTCGCAATCTCGCTGATGACCATGCCCACCTCATAGCGGTTCGTCACGGCGAGCTTTCGTTTTCGTTTCCAAGCCAAGCGAAGCATCCGGCGCAGCAGCCGAGAACGCAAAGGCTCATCTGGTTGATGCGATGAACGCTTCTTGGGATGTGGTCTGAGCCTGAGTTTCATATGCAGTCCCTCCTCTGCAAGCCTTTACCCCTTACGAAGGAACAAGAAACGATAGCGATTTAGCATTCGCCTTATGATGCAGGACAACCTTACCACATTTTAGGTAACCGCATGGCAGGGACTTGGGCCGACAGATACTCCCGGCTGGCATCCTCTACCTTACGAATCGCATCACCATTTTTCACGTTAACCTATACTCAACAATGAACCTCTCTATTTAAACCAGCCTCTGCGCATAAACCACAACACCATGCCCCCGCCAAGCACGAACATGAGAAGGAGCACGAAGAAGTATCCATAATGCCACTCCAGCTCCGGCATGTTCTCGAAATTCATCCCGTAAATCCCGGCAATCAGGGTAAGCGGCATGAAGATGGTCGTGATGACCGTCAGTGTCTTCATGATGGTGTTCATCCGGTTCGAATTCACCGATATGTAGCTGTCCCGAAGGTCCGCCGTCATCTCGCGGTCGGCTTCGATCATGTCCGCCAGCTTCAGCAGATGGTCATAAATGTCGGAAAAATAAGCATGGTGCGCGTGGTGCTGCAAATGCTGCGAATTCACGATCCGGTACAGCAGATCCCGCATCGGCACGACCGTCCGCCGCAGGCGAAGCAGTCTGGAACGAAGCGCAAACACCTGATTCATAAGATCCTCGACCGAATCCTTTTCCCCATGGCTTTCCAGCTCGGCCAGCTCATCCTCGATGGCAAACAGGCTTGGAAAGTACTGATCCACCAGCTTATCCATGATCGTATAGGCCGTGAAGCTCGGGCCATCTTGACCCAGCGGTCCCTTGCCGGCGACCGAGAGCACGCGGTCCCAAGCTTCATCCATTTCGCGCATGGCTTTCTCGTGAAATGAGACAATATACGAAGGTGCCAGAAACAGATCCACCTCGACGACACCCAGCGTATCCGGCTGTAGGGCATGTAAAACTAAGAACTGCATCTGTTCGTAATAATCCAGCTTCGGCCGCTGCAGGATGTGCATGCAGTCCTCCACCGCCAGCGGGTGAAAATGAAAATAGCTATCCAGCATCCGCGCCTCCTCCGGCGTCGGCTCACTGAAATCGACCCAGATCCAGGTATAGTCCTCCATTCGAATCTCTTCAAGTGGAAGCCCGATTACCGCTTCATAGCTTGGGGTAATGGCTAACGTGCGAATCATGATAAGCTCTCCTTCCAGCACCTTCGGTTTCGTTAAAATAAAAAAAGCCAATCGATTCCTGATTGGCCCCACAACTATCCATGATCTATGTGTAATTACGTTTTTAGAAAAGAATTTTAAAGATGACTCCTGCCAGTACGGCCGTAATCGGAATCGTAATAAACCAGGTCACTACGATGCGGCCTGCCAGGGACCATTTCACGGCGGAGAAGCGTTTCGCTGAGCCTACGCCGAGAATCGCCGACGTTATGGCATGCGTCGTACTGATTGGCAAGTGAAGCAGCGTCGCCGAGAAGATGACGGATGCAGCCGAGAAGTCCGCTGCGAAGCCGTTGATCGGCTCGATTTTGAATATTTTCGTACCCATGGTTTTGATGATCTTCCAGCCGCCCACCGAGGTTCCGAGCGCCATCGCTGTCGCTGCCGAAATTTTAACCCAGAGCGGAACTTCCATCTCTGTCAATTGACCGGAGGTAACCAGGGCAAAGGTGATAATCCCCATCGCCTTCTGTGCATCGTTGGTACCGTGCGTGAAGGATTGCAGTGCTGCCGTAAAGATCTGCATCGTACGGAAGCCTTTATTCACCGTGTGCGGACTGCGCTTGGCAAAGATGAACTTCAGCAGCTGCATGACCACATAACCGATCACAAACGCAAGGATAGGCGACAGGATCAGCGCTAATACGATATCCTTAAATCCGCCATAATTCAGCATGTCGCTTCCCGCGCCGACAAATACCGCACCGGCCAATGCCCCGATCAGAGCATGGGAAGAGGATGAAGGCAATCCGAACCACCAGGTAACCAGGTTCCAGATGATGGCTGCAAGCAATGTTGCAATAACTACCTCGATCCCGTTATCCAGCTTGGTCGGATCGGCGACGCTTCCGCCGATGGTTTTGGCAACCCCTGTGAACATCATCGCACCGACGAAGTTCATGCTCGCTGCAAGCAGTATGGCTACCCGCGGCTTCAGGGCCCGGGTCGAAACCGACGTTGCAATGGCATTCGCCGTATCGTGGAACCCGTTGATGAAGTCAAATGCAAGCGCCAAAAAAACAACAATTACTAATACTAACATCGTTGTATCCATTGTTCAAAGACTCCCTTACGAGTTGCGCATAATGATGGATTCCAGCATATTTGCCACGTCTTCGCAGGTGTCCGTGGTCGTTTCAAGACGTTCGTAAATCTCTTTTTTCTTGATCAGCAGAATCGGGTCAGAGACGGTGGCGAACAGATCCTTGATACAGATGCGCAGCAGCTCGTCACCTTGGTTCTCCAGATCGTTCAAGCGGATCGTGTACTCACGAATAGCCAGAAGTTTTTTCTGAGAGAGCAAATGAATGGCCTTCTGAATTTCGTAAGCCGATTGACGCAAAATTTCGGCAAACTGTACCATGTACTCGTCAGGTTTCCCCAAATTGTACATATAGAAACGGGATGCCGTTGCTTCCAATCCGTCCATCACATCGTCCATGCTGGTTGTCAGGTCCATAATATCGTCGCGTTCGATTGGCGTGATAAACGTTTTGTTGAGCTCAGTGATGATGGTATGTGTATAGGTATCACACTGGGACTCGTATTTTTTCATTTCATTGGCAAATTCAAGCACATCTTGAAGATTGGAAACGTGCTGCGAAAAATAATCTGCGGCTTGTACCACCGTATCGGCCATATTCTCCAACGTTTGGAAGAATATATCCTTCTTCTTCAATTTCATACTCTTAACCCCTTTTTTCGATAAATTGCCGCGAACGCCCTTATAAGATAGACAACCTTGACTATCTTATCACATCCATGGCAGGGTGTGTATAGAAAAGTAACACTCAAAAATGTAAGGAACTAACAAAATAGAAGATGCATGGATATCGCTTCATTTCCCTTGCCTATTAACATCTCCGTCTGCGTGCAAATTATCCCGATATGCATCCAACATCCACCTCTTATACATCAAGGATTCGTAATGGTCACATGGCTTTCAAAAGAAGGCGAATTCGGCACAATATTGAAATACGTCGTTCCCGGCACCAACGGCACTTCCTTGCCGTCCTTCACAAAACGGATCGCATCGCCCGCTGCGCGTACCCACTGCCCCTCGATGACCTCTCCGCGCTGGAACAGCATCGCTTTCCCGCCCGCTTCCACATTCACGGAAAGTCGGCCCACATCATCCAGCACTTTATGATCCGCCCCGAGCACGATGACATTCGCGGCTTCAAGCTGGACATTATCGTTAAGATCCACATGCGGCGATCCATTGACCCACCGTTTGTACGTATTGGACGAACCATCATACTGATAAGCCACCACATAACTGTCTAGTAAAAATTTGATTTCTACCTTCTCCCCGGGTTCACCGGAAATAACCTCCACAGGCGCCGTTCCCTCTGCACCTTCGCCGCTTGCAGCCGTCGGCTCCGAATAGAACGAATATTGCGGCACCTTCACGTCGTTGCCATAATTAAGCTTGGCCGCTCCTTCACGGAGCTTCTCGTCGCTGGAATACAGATTATGCGGCGCTTTGCGTTCCTTGTCTCTCCAAAAATAAGTACCTGCATTTCCGATCTCATCCATATCCTGCTTGCCTTGCTTTTGGATGATGCTATAAGCTTCAGGGCTGCCGCCCGCATGGACCAGAACGCCGCCGTAGCTCTCGCCAAGATTGATGAGATAAGGACGAATGCTGCGAATCGGCCCGATCTTCTCAATGCCGCTCTGGCTTTGGAAAATGCCGATCAGTCGCGTGATCCCTCCCTCCGCCAGCACTTCATACACCATATCCGCTTGTCCCAGACCCGACTGCGGCCTTGCCGCCGGTGCGTTATTGATCATAACGGCCAGCGGCCGCTGCGTCAGTGACGCTTCTAACGGCATTCCTGTCAGCGGTGCTTTATATGGAGAGGACGTTTCCTCTTGAGGCACTTCTACCGGCTGCTCGATCGGAGCCTCCACCACCGGTGCCGGAGCAGGCTCCGCCTGCTGTTTATCACCGCCGCAGCCCGACAGCATAAGAACTGTCGCCATCGACATTAAGCTTGTCCTCCACGCGAATTTTTGAAAAGACAAAGACCCTTTGCTAAACATATGGTTTCCCCCTATGAACGCTCCCATTACTTATTACCCTAAATTTCCAACCTATTTCCCCAAAATTTCCAACCGACAATCAACTTTAGTTTACATTTAATCACAAAATCCGTGCTTTGTCTGTATATAGAAGGGATCCAATCCTTTCATGAATAACCTTGGCAGCAGTTCCAACTCAAACCATGATGAGGTTCTTAACGACCCGGTTTGTGACATAAAAAAGTCTCTTAGAAGGCATACGTATAGTGTGTATGCCTTTAAGAGACTTCCTGCTTCCATGCATTTATTTAGCCGCAGAAGTTTCCGAAGGGAAACGAGATGCCGATGGTCATCCGATCCGCAAACCAATATTGCCAAACTGCTCGCCCGCCGTCATCCGCCGGAACGCATCCAGAATCTCATCCAGCGGGTACATCCGGTCGATCAGGGGCGCAATGGTGTGCTCCTCCATGAACCGAAGCATCTCTCCAAACTCCTCGCGGCTCCCCATCGACGTACCGATCCAGGACAGCTGCGGAAAGAATAAAGCTCTCAGCGGAACCTCGACCGCGTCGCCGGAGCTGGCCCCAAAGCTGACGATCCGCCCATTCGGCTTGATCACTTCCAAGTATTGGGGAAAGGTAGCCGGACCGATACTATCCAGAATCACGTCCACCTTCTCCCCTTGCAGCTCTTCGCTCCAATCTCCGCCGCTCGAAAAAGCTCTATGCACTGAATAGCGCCGTGCTTCTTCGAGCTTGGCTTGGCTTCGGGAAGTGACGCTGACGACAGCCCCCGCAGTCTGGGCCATGAGCATGGCGTAGGTTGCAACCCCGCCTCCTATACCTGGTATAAGCACATGCTCGCCAGGCTTGATATGCGCCCTCGTAAACAGCGCACGGTAGGCCGTCAGCGCGGATAAAGGCAGTACTCCCGCTTCCTCCCATGTCAGGTATGTCGGCTTTCTGAAGGCATTGTCCGCTGGGATGACGACCGTTTCAGCAAACGTACCGTCCGTGGGTCCGCCCAGGATCTGCGGGACCACCGGGACCTCTTCGGTGTTATCCCAACCGATCGTCGGATGGATGATGACTTCCGTGCCGACTGTCAGCCCCCCCACTCCTTCACCCACGGCATCAATGATGCCTGCTCCGTCTGAGCCAAGAATGAGCGGTTCATCCGCCGCATGACGTCCCTTCATCAGAAACAGATCGCGGTGATTGAGTCCGGCCGTCTTTAAACGGACCCGGATCTCACCGGGACCCGGTTGTTTCGATTCCATATTGCCGACCCGAAGTCCGTCCAGACCGCTCCGGCCGTGATGAATGGCTGCTTTCACATGAATCTCTCCCCTTCTTCCGGCTTGTGTAGGCCATGTTAGGTTCAATTGTATAGTTCGCCTCGGAGCATGTAAAATGAGTAGTAATGAATATGGCATTCAGTCAGAATGAAGTCAGGAAGGTGAGACTAATGGAAAGCGGAGATTTACGGATATTCCGCGCAGTAGCGGAGGAAGGCAGCATTACGCGGGCGGCCCAACGCCTGCAGTATGTTCCCTCCAACGTCACGGGGCGGATCCGCCAGCTGGAGGACAGGCTCCAGACGGCCCTGTTTATCCGAAGCAATCGAGGGATGGAACTGACCCCGGCCGGCGAGCGCCTGCTTGGATACACGCGTCAAATTTTAAATTTGCTAGATGAAGCGGAGAAATCCGTACAGGCAGAGGATACGCCGCGGGGACCGCTACGAATCGGTGCGATTGAATCCACCGCCGCTGCATATCTGCCAGGACGCCTGGCCGACTATTATGCCCGTCACCCCGAGGTCAGCCTGTCCCTCACCACGGGCAACTCCAGCGTGCTGATACAGCAAGTGCTGGACCGCGAACTGGACGGCGCTTTCGTGTACGGACCTTTGACGCATCCTCTACTGAAACAGATCCCCTCGTATAATGAGGAACTGGTGCTCATCTCCGAAGCCGGAGCGGCAAGCCAGCAGGAGCAGCTGCAGAAGCCGATGCTTATTTTGTCGACAGGCTGCACTCACCGATCCAGAGTGGAGCGCCTGCTGGCCGAAGCTGGCGTTCAACATCCGCAAATCATAGAGTTCGGTTCGCTCGAAGCCGTGTTAGGCGGAGTTGCTTCGGGTCTCGGCGTAGCGCTTCTCCCGAGGTCCAATGCCGTTTCGCTTTCCAACGAGAAAAACATTGCAGCCATGACACTGCCGGAGTCCTACCGCGAGGTCGTGGTGTATTTTATCTATCACCGCGACGTGCCGCTGAGCAGCGCCCTTCGAGCTTTTCTGGAGCCGGAGAATCAAAAATGATTGAAGTTTGACCCTCAAAGCGGGCACATCGGATCGAATGACCACAGCGTGAGAATCCCTGCTCTCCTGAAAACGAAAACGATTGACTAATCTAGTCAGTGGGAGGATTCGATTGAACGTTCACAACTTTGTGATATTTATCACGTGTAATGTGAATATTTTCACTTATAATAAAGACATAGAGAAGGTGATCACTTCCCAAGGCAACAAGAATCGACAACATCGCATCAGAAACAACGTTATATCCCGTTAATCCCAAAAATCAAAACTCATTTAAGGAGTGGTTTATATGTTTAACCATTGGCTGAGAACGAACAAAGTTGCAATGTGGCTGCTGACCTTCATCCGGGTCTATATCGGTTATGAATGGCTGACAGCAGGTTGGGGCAAATTGACAGGCGGCGGATTTGACGCTGGTGGGTTCCTCCAAGGCGCGATTGCCAATGCAACCGGCGATCACCCTGCCGTCCAAGGCTGGTGGGCAGCGTTCCTGGAGCATGCGGCACTGCCGGGCGTGAAGCTCTTCAACTTCATCATCCCGCTCGGTGAGTTTCTGGTAGGTCTCGGACTCATTCTCGGTACCTTCACCACCTTCGCCGCCCTGATGGGACTGGTCATGAATGCCGCGTTCCTCTTCTCGGGTACCGTGAGCACCAACGCCCAAATGTTACTGCTTGAAGTGCTGATCATCGTCGCTGCGGCCAACGCCGGTAAAATCGGTCTTGACCTTTGGGTTCTCCCTTACCTTCGCGGCCTGTGGAATAAAATGACCCACCGTGATCATGAACCCAAAGCACCGACAACTCATCTGAAAAAGCGCACAGCTTAACCTTATAACAACCATAAAAAGACGATGGAGAATTCCGGTTCTCCATCGTCTTTTTTTTCGTGCCAAGAACCTATGCCAAATCGCAGCCTATGCGAATACTGTATTTAAATACAGATTTTTGCAAATATGAATAATTTGTTATGGTGCGACATTATATAGATCGTTGCTGTTTTTTCGGCTTCCGTCGTGATTACGATTTTCAAATTCGCAAAAATCTGAAAACAAAAAAGAGAATGATTATTCATTGGAGGAGTGGTGCTGATGTTTATTCAATGGTTGCAATCAAGCAAAATCGCAATGTGGCTGCTGACGGTCATTCGGGTGTACGTTGGGTATAAGTGGCTGACGGCAGGCTGGGGCAAGCTAACGGGAGGCTTCGATGCGACCGGATTTATGCAAGGGGCCATCGCCAAATCCACGGGTGAGCACCCTGCGGTTCAGGATTGGTGGGCCGTATTCCTGAAGCATGCCGCGCTGCCCGGCGTCAAATGGTTCAACGTCATCGTTCCACTGGGCGAATTCCTCGTCGGACTTGGCCTCATTCTAGGCACATTCACTGTGTTCGCTGCGCTGATGGGGCTCGTGATGAACGCTGCGTATCTTTTTTCTGGTGCCATCAGCATCAACGGTCAGCTCCTGCTGCTCGAATTCCTGATCATCCTCTCGGCCGCCAACAGCGGAAAGATCGGGATCGACCGCTGGCTCATGCCCTACCTCCAAGATAAATTTACGCGCAAAGCAAAGATCAGCAGTGACCCCTCCTCTCTGCAGAATCAGGCGGTCTGATTTTACAAGGGATGTGGGAGTTTAGGGGCGGTGTAATCAAAAAAATAAAAATCAAGCGGATGGCGCTTGCTTCCCTAGTAATATGAATGGGGGCTGCTGACTCCTCAGATTCTAAGTTGAGACCAACTCTTACGTCAGTCTAAACAGGAATGATTGATGCTTCTCCTCTCATCGACCTCTTACAGCTTGGCTTACCTTTATAAACCAACGGGTGACCGGTACCGGTCATCCGTATCTTATCACCATTTTGCCCCAAGTAACGATTTCACACCGATCCCAGCGGTGCTAGCGCTATGCTATCTCCCAATGCGTTGCATCTTTATCTACACGCACCAGGTACTAGGTGTAGCTTTACCCGCATACTGCGTACAGCTTGCTGGATTTTCTTTGCTGGCTTTGTACTTACTGGCTTTATTTATTCCTTGCTGGCCATTCTTGCTTACTCACTCTGCACGTCTGCACAGAATATTCTTACAGCATATTACTTACTAATTACCTGCTTACTGCCCATTTGCTTACTCCCACAATTCTCCACACACCATGCTTAGCACCACATTACTTACTAATTACCTGTTTACTACCTATTTGCCTACACCAGTAATACTCCAGACACCATGCTTTACCACCACATTACTTACTAATTACGCGCTTACTGCCCATTTGCCTACTCCTGCAATCCTCCACACACCATGCTTAGCACCACATTACTTACTAATTACCTGCTTACTACCCATTTGCTTACTCCCACAATCCTCCAGGCACCATGCTTACCACCACATTACTTACTAATTACTCGCTTACTGCCCATTTGCTTACTCCCGCAATACTCCAGACAACATGCTTACCACCACATTACTTACTAACTACCTGCTTACTGCCCATTTGCCTACTACTGCAATACTCCAGACCCCATGCTTTACCACCACATTACTTACTAACTAATTACTTGCTTACTACCCATTTGCCTACTACTGCAATACTCCAGACACCATGCTTTACCACCACATTACTTACTAATTACCTGCTTACTGCCCATTTAACCTACTCCCACAATACTTCTGACACCATGCTTACCAACACATTACTTACTAATTACTCGCTTACTGCCCATTTGCCTACTTCCGCAAAACTCCAGACACCATGCTTACCAACACATTACTAACTAATTACCTGCTTACTGCCCATTTGCCTACTCCCGCAAAACTCCAGACACCATGCTTATCAACACATTACTTACTAATTACCTGCTTACTACCCATTTGCATACTCCCACAATCCTCCACACACCATGCTTACACCACATTACTTACTAATTACCTGCTTACTACCCATTTGCTTACTCCCACAATCCTCCACACACCATGCTTTAGCACCACATTACTTACTAACTACCTGCTTACTACCCATTTGCTTACTCCCACAATCCTCCACACACCATGCTTTAGCACCACATTACTTACTAACTACCTGCTTACTGCCTATTTGCCTACTCCAGCAATCCTCCACACACCATGCTTTACCACCACATATCCTAGTGCGCATCTTCCCCTCACTGTCCCGTGTTTCTCCTACTCTATATATTGCACCTGTTCGCCCTCTCGCTTATCATCTGTCACTTCCCCCTGCCAACTCACAAATTAAAAGTTTTTTATGATTTTTATCACGAATGTGATATTAATCACATATATTGTGATTTATTTCACTTATAATAAAGACATGAAAGAGATGATCATCTTCCTAAAGAACAACATCATAGAACTTCAGCACATCATCCGACAATTGGCAAGGAAGCTTTCATAAAAAAGAAATCATACTTTTAAGGAGTGGTTTATATGTTTAACAACTGGCTGAGAACAAACAAATTGGCAATGTGGCTGCTGACCTTCATCCGGGTCTACATCGGTTATGAGTGGATGACAGCAGGTTGGGGTAAATTGACGGGCGGATTTGAAGCAGGCGGCTTCCTGCAAGGCGCGATCGCCAAAGCAGCCGGCGATCACCCCGCAGTCCAAGGCTGGTGGGCGGCGTTTCTGGAGCATGCGGCACTGCCGGGAGTGAAGCTCTTCAACTTTATCATCCCGCTCGGTGAGTTCCTCGTAGGGGTCGGGCTGATCCTCGGTACCTTCACTACCTTCGCCGCTCTGATGGGACTTGTGATGAACGCCGCATTCCTCTTCTCGGGTACGGTGAGCACCAACGCCCAGATGTTACTGCTTGAAGTGCTGATCATCGTCGCTGCTGCCAACGCCGGTAAAATCGGCCTCGATTATTGGGTTCTCCCTTACCTCCGCGGCCTGTGGAACAAAATGACGCACAGAACAACTAAAGGCGATGGCACCACGCACACACCTTTCAAAAAACAAACGGCATAAACATGGTAAGCATCTGCCACCAAAAAAACTAAAACTAACCTATTGATTACACAGCCCGTCTTGAGCAATCAAGCCGGGCTGTTTTTGTTGTGGTATACATTGGAGATTTGGCATATGGGTCGAGCACTGTCATACATTTCAGCTTTGTCATACATTTGAGCTTTATCTTACATTGAGCACTGTCATACATTGAGCTTTGTCTTACATTGAGCACTGTCATGCATTGAGCTTTGTGATACATTTGAGTGCCATACATCTGAGTGTTGTATTTACCTTCTAGCGTCGTACATAAGTTCGAGCGTAGTTCATACTGGCACTGCCTAGTCACTTGCAATTTTAGCGGACTCAGCGGACCTTATTTTGTCCAAAAGCACCCTTTTTTTAACACGAACGGACCACAGATCCGTTATTTACCAAATAAGGCCATCATTTTACGAATTATCGGCAATTTAACGGATTCTATGTCCGATAAACCCCTCAAAAGCGAGCATATTGCGAAAATAGCGGATCTGAGGTCCAAGAGCGTCATACTTACTTCGAGTGTCGTACTTACGTTCGAGCGTAGTTCATACTGGCACTGCCTAGTCACTTACAATTTTAGCGGACTCAGTGGACCTTATTTTGACCAAAAGCACCCTTTTTTTAACACAAACGGACTACAGATCCGTTATTCACCAAATAAGGTCATCATTTTACGGATTATCCGCTACTTAACGGAACCTGTGTCCGATAAATCTTGCAATACTGTGCCAATAGCCAAATAGCGGATCTGAGGTCCTATACTGCTGGGCCTAAGGACTGACCAAGTCACTGATCGGCAACTTATCGGGCTCTGTGTCCGGTAACTCCTGCAATACCGTGCCGATAGCGGAAGTAGTGGATCTGAGGTCCGGAGAGCTCCATAAGTTCGAGCGTAGTTCATACGGGCGCTGCTGCCTAGTCACTTACGATATTAGCGGACTCAGCGGACCTTATTTTGTCCAAAAGCACCCTTTTTTTAACACGAACGGACCACAGATCCGTTATTCACCGAATAAAGTCCTTATTTTGCCGATTATCCGCTAATTAACGGATCGTGTGTCCGATAAACCCCTCAAAAGCGAGCATATTGCGATAATAGCGGATCTGAGGTCCGTTACGGCCAGGCCGTAACTCGTTTGACATACCATTTCCTTAGCAGTTGTATAGTTGAAGGATTTGGTTTCGGACTGCAGAAAAATCCTGATCAATAAAAGAGCCCATGCAATCCTACTTCCAGGACTGCATGGGCTTACCCAAGACCAAAGCTTGCTCAAAATATTATTTCTGCACCGCTGCTTTCAGCATATCGATCTTCTGTTCCCTGGTCATATCCCATGTGGTTGAAATGCTGTATTCAAAGCCGCCTTCATCCCAAAACACGTATTTTGGATAGACATGCGCCGGGAAATCATCCTCAAAGAACCCTTTCTTCTTGCTTCCCTCTGAGTCCAACATAAATTTTGAAATGACCAGCGTGTCTTTCCCGTTCGTATATTCAAGACGAATGGTTGCCGCCTCTTTCCAGTCTATCTTTTTCGCGTAAATGGGTTTTCCGCTCTCCTTGCCTTCGGCCCTTACTTCATCAAGGAACTTTCCTTCGGTTGGACCTTCAATTCTCGCTTTGGAAAACTTAAATCCCTCCGGCAAGTTGGCAGGCCGCTTCAGAATAGAACCCTCCAGCGTGGAAGCTCTATTCAAGTAGTCCTCGTAAGCAGTGAATTTTTCTATACCTCCCCAATAACTTAGGTCGAATCCGCTGTTAAGATCCTTATATTTATGATACAGAACATACATATCACCTGTCTCTTCGCTTAGCTTCTTCACTCTATTGGTCTCAGCTTCGATATACTTCTTATCCTCTGGAGTTAGAGCCTTGGCTGCTGCTTCTGCTTTCTTTTCGGCCTTTTCCAGTTCTTTTTTGTAAAGCTCGCGGTCAATATCCCCCTTGGGATCGATAATATCCGGCACGTTATTGACAACAGCTCCATCCTGTTCCGACTGCACGGAAGCCTTTGACGTTACGTTCCCTGCATCGCTTTCCTTAGCATTAACCAATGTCACGCTGCCTAGCGCGAGAATCATCCCCATCCCCAGAATGGACAGGCGATAAGATTTTTTGTGAAAATGTTTAATCATCGTAAGTCTCCTTTTCATTTGTTTATGCGTGGCGGACAGGCCGGCAAGTCCCGGCTGACGTTGGTTTCCTGAAAAATGGTCCAACACATGGATGATCGTTTGTCCGTATGCATTGTTTTGCTGCGGGCTCATCCGATTCAAGGCGAATGCATCGCAGGCCATCTCCTGGTCTTGTCTCGCTTTATGTACGGCTAGCCATAATAACGGATTAAACCAATGGATGATCAGGATGATATGCATTAACCAGTTCACTGCGACGTCCCGCCGCTGAATATGTGCGAACTCATGCGCCAGAATGTATCGAAGTTGATCCTTTTGCAGCGTGATGAGCAGACTGGGCGAAATGACGATCGCCGGTTTGTTAAAACCGACCACGGCAGGTCCAGGAATTCGCTCGCTGGCTACAAACTGCACGGTTTGCTTCACGCCTAATTGCTGTTTCGTCTCGTGAAACACGGCCGATAGAAAAGGCGTATCTATTTTTCGGCCCGTGCGCAGGGCTTGTTTCAATCGAAGCTGGTCGTATACCGTTTTCGCGGCAAGAAGCAGCACACCCGCAAGCCAAACCGACATCAGTATATTGGTGAAGCCTATCTGCTTGAACCCATTCCACCAATAACCGCTGTCCTGCACGGGTCCCGATTCAAGGGATGGAGCAGGTACTTCCGAAGTTCCGCTTGCTTCCGGGTGTATAGAGCGCTCAACATGAATCGCCGCGCTTATTCTCCCCGTTTCCTTCCAAAGCGGTGAAACTTGAGTTTGTTGATGAATGCCGGGCACTATGGCCTCCAGAGACAAAACATTGTATAGGCTAAGCGAGGATTCCGGTGCCCAAGGGAGCAGCAAGCGAATGGCCACAGGAAACCAAAGCCAGTATCTCCATCTGGCTTCAATCTTGTTTTTTAGTAGAAATTGCAGCATCAGGACAAGGACGATCATGATGCCGGCCATGAACGATCCGCGAATGACCCAGCCGAAAAACAACAATAAATTTTCATGCAATGTATGACTCATCAGGGCTCTCTCTTTTCTGTTTCCCCGTCGCTGCTGTTCTCATCAAACAAAGCCTTCAGATCCTCGATTTCTTGCGCATTCAGTTTTTTATCCTGCAAAAAGTTGGCCAGCATCGGCTTTAAAGCTCCCCCATAAAGTTTTTTCATGAAGGATTTGGTTTCAGACTGCAGATACTCCTGCTCGCTGATGATCGGATAAAATAGTTGGGTGCGCTTTCCCTTTTCCAGTTTCGCACCCGCTGCTTCCTTCTGCACCAGACGACTGAGGAGCGTCCGAGTTGTATTGGGGCTCCACCCCATCAGATCCGTCATTTTCTTTACGACCTCGCTGGAAGGACAGTCCGGATTAGCCCACAATACGCGCATAATTTCCAGCTCTGCATCCGTAATCGGTGGTATTTGATTCATGCATGAAACCTCCAATGTCAATTCAATAAAACTACATATGTAGTTATGTTAATGCTACGATTGTAGTTTGATAATGTCAACATGTTTGGTGAAGAAAATTTTCTCGGTTTAGTTACATGCAGTATACTTGTACCGCTTGTGGGAATGTTGATCTGCAAAAGAACTCATGCCATCCTGTTTTCCAGAGCTGTATGGGCCTGTCCGCAAGTCCTGAAGCTGACGCAAATGTTATTTTTTCACCGCTGCTTTCAAAATCTCGACCTTCTGTTTTCTGGACATATCCAAAGAGGAGGTTGAAATGCTGTATTCGAATTTGCCGCCATCATTCCAAAAAACGTATTTTGGAAAGACATGCGCCGGCAGCTTATCATTAAAGAAACCTTTCTTCTTGCTTCCCTCCGAGTCTGCCGCATACTTGGAAAAGCCCAGCGTGTCTTTTCCGCTCGCATATTTAAGACGGATGCTTGCCACCTCTTTCCAATCGATCTTTTTCGCATAGATGGGCTTTCCGCTCTTCTTGCCTTCGGCCCTTACCTCATCAACGAACTTTCCTTCGGTCGGACCTTCAATGACCGCTGATAAAAACTTGTATCCCTTTGGCAGGTTGGCAGGCTGCTTCAAGATGGACCCCTTCAGAGTTGAGGCTTTTTTCAAGTAGTCCTCGTATGAAGTGAATTCATGTATCCCTCCCCAAAAGCTAATATCAAATCCGCTATTTAATTTTGGGTACTTATGATACAGAACGTACATATCACCCGACTCTTGGGTCAACTCCTTCACTCTCTGGATCTCATCCTCGATAAGCCTTTTTTCCTCTGCAGAGATAGACTTGGCTGTTTCGGCTGCTTTCTTGACAGTAGCTTTTGGGGCTTTTTCGTAGGATTGCGCCTTCGCCGCGAGGTTTACGGAAGAACCCATTAATAAAATGCTGCTTAGTGTCGCGATTGCTACTTTCGTTGCTGCTTTCATTTGGTAATACTCCTCTCCTATTAATTTTTATCCACAAACTACAGATGTAGTTGCAAATCAATACTACAACTGTAGTTCAATTATGTCAACACAGTTTGTGCAGAAAAATTTTTGGGGTTTGGTTGAATACAGAAAAAAGAGCCCATGCAATCTTATTTCAGACTGCATGGGCTTGTGTATAAAACCTATGGCGCTACGTTCTTGTTCTCCGGCAAAATCAATCGAGCTAAGGTGTATCCCACCACCCCGCCTGAACATCTCATTTTTATCGGCCCACAACAAAAGCCGAGCTTGTAAACCAAGCCCGGCATCTCATTATTCGAATGACCAGCAGTTCAGACTCAAACTGCCATATTGGTAAGATTGAAACAATCGCTTTGCCTTGCGGCCGTTGTCGGCAGCACCCATTGCATAGAACAAAGGGACAAAATGCTCCCGTCCATAAGAAGGGACAGCATCGCTGGCATGAGGCGCTTTTTTGTCAAACGCAAACAGATGATTCAGATTCCATTCCGTCAGCTGCTCCGCGATCCATTCATCGAATGCAGCCGCCCATTCATCAGGCTCATCGCTCTCGTGCACCATCCGCAGATTGTGCACCAAACCGCCGCTCCCGATAATCAGGATGCCTTCTTCACGCAAATCGGACAGCATCGTACCGATGGAATATTGTTCGTGCGGCGAGCGCTTGGAGTCCACGGACAAGGCCACCACGGGAATATTCGCATCGGGGTACATTTTGCGCAGAATGACCCATACCCCATGGTCCAGACCACGGCCGGTCTCGGCTTTGGCATGCAGATTGTTAGACTCAAAACGCTTACGAATCTGAGCTGCCAGCTCTGCGCTGCCTGGGGCAGGATACGTGATTCGGTACATTTCCTCGGGAAATCCATAAAAATCATGCATCGTGCCATGCTCGGCGTCTTCAGTAAGCCGCTGATCCGGATCGTCCCAATGGGCAGAAAATACAGCTATGCCCCTAGGCGTAGGCAGCTCCCGCCCCAACTGCTCAAGGAAGCGGGTGTACTCGTTGTCCTCCAGGGCCATCATCGGCGAACCATGGGCAATAAATAAAGCAGGTAACGTCATCGATGCCACCTCCAGCTTCAAAATCAAGGGACAACTCTATTGTACCGTTAAATCGCCCATTATGCCAAATAACTCCCTTAAATCATCCAGTGCTGCCACTCCTGCTGAATGTTCTCCTGCTCGTTCAACCAATCCCGTGTCCGCTGAAGCAGCAGCTCGCGCTGGGGTCCGGCAGAGTACGTGTGATCGGCCTGGAAGATAATCTCCTTATCGCAGCGGCCTTCCTGGCGCATCCAGAACACTTTTTGGTACAAAAATGCGTAATCCACCGGAATGACCTCATCCGAGGTACCATGTATCACCAGCACATTGCCCGTAAACTTGATTGCTTCCTGGAAAGGCTGACCCTGTGCCAGCGATTCGAAAAAGACCGGGGTAAACGAGTATCCCAAATAATCGGCGGATCCCGACTTGACAGAGGTGTCGTATACATCGCGACCGGTGATTTTGACGATATCGTTGAACGGATATCCTACCGCAGACCACAGGATCAGATTCTTCACCCGCCGATCCCGAACGGCGGTTTGCAGGGCGACAGCGCCGCCCAAGCTATGCCCGATGAGTGTGATGCGCGTCGGATCGACATCGGTGCAGCTGAGTCCATAATCGAGGACGGAACGCGTCTGGGCAATCATCGAATCGAGACCCTCGCTGCCATAATTGCCCGAGCTCTCCCCGCATCCGATATAGTCGAACCGAATCACCATGTACCCGTCTTCGGCAAACGCACGTGCCGTTTTGACAAACAGCCGGTCCACGCCGATCCGGCTTCCAACGAAGCCGTGGCAGATAATGACCAGCGGGATCCGATTGCACCGGCCTCCTTGAGCCGCTTCCTTCAACGGGTAATGGATGGTTGCCGTAAGTTCCTCTTGATTATGCCGGATTGTAATTTGCCGCTCCATGCCGATTCCTCCTTGCGATAACACGCCGTAATCATAATATAAATAATTCCGATAAGTTTAATGTGAATTAATTAAACTTATCTTAGCATCGTGATTATGGATTGTCAACGCATGGCAGATCGACAAACACGGCATATTTCTTCACGCCTGAATTAATTGTTCCTTCCAGCTTTCGCACCGCACTCTCAGCCTTACTCGTAGCTCTGGCGGAACATGGCATGGGTCTCTTCGCGCCCGCTCCAATCGTTCATCCAGGTCTTCCCGACGGGGTCGTTCTCCCATAAGCTTGATGCGGACAGATCTGTTTCATCACCCTCGGAGGCGTATCCCCCTTCAGGCTGGCCAAATATCCCATCCGCTGTACTGCTGCCTGCAACAACCTCTTGCCCATTGGCCGGCACAGCGTCTCCCCCATGCAATTCATCGTCAAAAAAGTTAGCACTCACCTGAGAACTCCTCCTTCTTATCCCTAAAGTGATTAGGGTGTCGTCTATAGATTCAGAATGCTTATTATTGTGAAATAGGAACGGCGGAATTATACCTAGTTCACGAATACGACATGGAATTTTCGGACTACCTTGCATTGCAAGTATGTTGTTGGTATGATATATTGCATAACAAGGTAGTCGACAGTTTGTCACTCGTCATTTATCATTTTCAATTGGCAGCCCAGCCTCCATTTGCCCGACTACCTTGCATAGCAATATACTTGAAGGAGGATAATCCTATTCATGACCACCCAAAGTCAGATGCTAAAAGGCATTCTCGAAGGCTGCATTCTCTCGCTCATGGAGCATCGGGAGGTATACGGTTATGAGCTTAGCACGCTGTTGGAAGACAGCGGGCTAACGTTTGTGAGCGAAGGCAGCATTTATCCCCTGCTGCTTCGCATGCAGAAAGAGCAGTTAGTCGAAGGGACACTTCGGCCTGCGCCCGGTGCCGGGGGGCCCCCCCGCAAATACTACAATTTGACCGATAAAGGCCGACAGGTTCTTCAACAATTCAAGGAGCATTGGGGAACGCTTAAAGATAGTGTGGACCACATTCTAACCCGCGGAGGACAGTGAACATGAATACCAAACAGATGATTAAAGAGAACAATCGACTCCAGGATGCCATGAAACCAAACAACCTGAGCTATTACCAGGACATGGTGGTCTATATCCGCAGCAGCTCGGTGCAGGAGCAAAAAGGCGAGGAGCTGCTGCTCGAAATCGCCCAGCACCTGCTGGACGCCCAAGCCAAAGGCAAAAGCGCCGAGGACGTATTCGGAAGCGATCCCGAATCCTACTGCAAAGAGCTGGTAGAACAGCTGCCAAAAATGAAGGGCCTCAGTAGTCTCCAATATCATCTCATGATCCCGTGGATTGCCTTAACCTGGTTTTTCTTCGTCCAAGCGCTGGTCGGGTTCATCACGATGTGGGCCGGGGGACCGGTTGAACGCATGACGCAGGTCCGTATTTCTACCCTGATTCTGATAGCAGGCGGTTCCTATGTGCTGATCCACGCATTGTTAAGATCGATGAAGAGCGACACCTTCAAGCCGGAGGAGGACAAGCGCAAGATTAATGTCCGCAATATGGGGATTTATGTCGCCATCACCGTATTGATTCTGGTTGCCGGCGTGTGGCTGGGGCGGCTGCTGCCGGTTCTGACGATTGCGCCATGGATCAGTCTCGTCATATTCCTGGTCGGAATCGCCGGGACGAAGCTTCTTTTTTCGAGCAAATAATACAATCTCGTCATGAATTCTCGGCTTGCGCATAACAAAATCTTTAATATTTTTTCGTACATTGTAAACTAATGTTCTATAGAAGATGATAGGATAAGGGTAATGTGTGGTAAGGGAGGAATATATATGTCAAAATCCAAAAAATCCGCGATTGCTGCCATCCTTGCACTTATTCTAACGATCCAGACCGGCGTCATCGCTAACGCAGCACCTGCATCCGTATCCCAAGCTGGTTCAACCGCAGTTTCAAGCAAAGCTACCGCCTTCGGCAATGCAGTGTACAACAAAGCGAGTAAACTTCTGAAGGAAACTGACGTGGCTTATGCCAAGGCCTACATCACCAAGCATATCCGCAGCGTTACCCCGTATCAGGCGACCATGCTGGTCCTCAAACTGGAGAATGCGATGAACGATGCACTCCCGGCAAAAACCGATAAGGTGTATGAAATCGGCATTCAGGATAAGCTGATGAACCTGTACAAATTCGGGGAGCCGATTAACACGACCATAAACAAAGCCAAGGACGACACGCTTCGGAAGGTGCTCATCAACCTGCGGGACAGCGGCTACAGACTGTATACGACCGAAGGCGTCATCTTCCCGATTATCGACTATACGACACTGAAACCATACAAGCCTTACATCAATAAGGATCTTCAAGCCTACATCGACATCATGATTGTGGAGTCCGAGAAGCCTGCGGTCAGTGATGCCGCCTTGGTCATCCCTTGGTCCGAGGTCATTGAACGTGGACTCGCGCAGGAGGCTTTTATCACGACATATCCTAAATCAAACCGGACCGCTGACGTGAAGCTGAAGCTTCGGTTTACGGAGCTGAGCTTATTCTACGGTTATAACAATACGCCGCTATTCAAGTACGAGGACAATCTACTTGATCCGGAAGTGCGGCAAGCCTTCGATAGCGTGCTCAAGGACAGCGACGCCGTCTCCAAAAGCCCTCTCCTGAAAAAGCTGAAGTCCTGGTCTGAAGTGCTTGAGAGCAACAAGGACAAGTTGACCCAGGAAGTGGAGCAGTATCGTGCGAAGGCGGTTCCGCTTGACTAGAGGAACGAGCCACAAATTCACCAACGTTAAACAAGACTGATAACCTAGTGAATAGCTATCAAAAAAAGCCGGATTCCCGTTTGTAGGAGAATCCGGCTTTTATACGTGGTCTGTGCCTATTTATCGCGGTCTGTGTACCTCTTAAATCAGCAGATTGAACAGGTTCATGTTCTTGTTCAGCTCTGTATAATCCAGACCCTTGCGCTGCATCCGCTCTACCAGCGGACCGTAATCCTCGGGCCTTAACAGCTCGATGCCCACCAGGGCAGGCCCGTCTTCCTTGTTATGCTTCTTCGTGTATTCGAAGCGTGCGATATCGTCGTCGGGACCCAGCACTTCTTCCAGAAACTCGCGGAGTGCTCCCGCACGCTGCGGGAAGTTGATCATGAAGTAATGCTTCAGCCCTTCATAAATCAAGGAACGCTCCTTGATTTCCTGCATCCGGTCGATATCGTTATTGCCGCCGCTGATGATGCATACGACCGTTTTTCCGCGAATCCGGTCCCGGTTCATATCCAGCGCCGCCACGGCCAGCGACCCGGCAGGCTCTACAACGATTGCATTTTCGTTATACAGCTCCAGGATGGTGGTGCAGGCTTTTCCTTCCGGTACCGTCACGATGTCATCGACAAGCTCGCAGCAGATATCGTAGGTCAGCTGCCCGACACGCTTAACGGCTGCGCCATCCACGAATTTGTCGATCTCGTGCATGGTGACCACCTCACCCTGCTTCTTGGCCTCGATCATGGACGCTGCGCCGAGCGGTTCAACGCCAATCACTTGCGTCGTTGGGCTGACGGTTTTGACATATGTTGCCACGCCTGCGGCAAGACCGCCGCCGCCAATGGTGACAAACATATAATCAGCCGGAGCGTCCAGCTCCTCCATAACTTCCATCCCGATCGTGCCGTTGCCCGCGATGATCTTCGCTTCATCGAACGGGTGAATAAAGGTCATGCCATACTCATCACAAGCCTTGATCGCCTCAGCATAAGCATCGTCGAAGGTATCGCCTGTCAAAATGACCTCGACACTGCCCCCGCCAAAACGCTTCACCTGCTTCACCTTCTGATTCGGGGTTGTACTCGGCATATAAATCTTGCCTCTAATATTCAGCGCATTACAGGAGAAAGCCACCCCTTGCGCATGGTTTCCCGCACTCGCGCACACGATCCCGTTACCACGTTCCTCGTCTGACAAGCTGCGAATCATATTGTAAGCGCCGCGGATCTTGAAGGAGCGAACCACCTGCAAGTCCTCGCGCTTCAAATACACTTCGCAGTCATACTTGGCTGACAGCACAGCGTCGCGCTGCAGTGGCGTCCGCACGATCACTTCACGAAGCACGTGGTGTGCGCGTACGATATCCTCCATGCTGACTGCCCGTTTTGCCGTATACGTCTCTTCCATTCTCTCGATCACACTCCCACTTCGCTGCCAGGTAAACGTTGATCCTTCCGCTACCCTCATTTACGTATTTCTATCATTGTATCACTTTTCATGAAAATATCCCGCCCTTTTCTGGCAAGCTTTCGGAAACTGGAGATGTTTTCAAGATCAGGAGGCCTGAATTCCAGTCGAATTCAGACCGCCCGCTTCTCTGACGCATTCCGCGAAAGCGGCAAACGCCTTGCTGCGGAATGATTCATTGCGACGGAGTAGCCGAGTCGTGGCACTGCGATACTCTTCCGGTACGGGGTAGGCCGTTAATCCTGGATCGGACCAAGGAATCGCCGATGCCGGCAGAAGCGCGCAGCCCAGTTTGGCCCGTACGCAGCTGAGCATCGTCTCCAATGTGCTGATTTCGATCATGTTCGCTGCGGCGATCCCTTCGCTGCTAAGCCATTCTTCGTTAGACTTCCGGAACGGACATCCCTTGGGAAATACGATCCAAGAAGCACCCGTTAGTTCGAATGCCTTGAATGTCCCCTCTTCTTCGGATTCCTCCGACGAAGCAAGCAGCGACACCTCCTCCCGGATTTCCAGCTCGCTCACAAGCAGCGACATATCATAATCACCGGTAATGAACGCACCGTCCAATCTACGGCTGAGCATGCCTTCATAATGCTGTGGAGATGTTCCGCTAACGAGAGATAGCGCGACCTCCGGGTAGGTTCGTTGAAAGTGGGACAAGGCCTGAATAAAGGATGGCGATGTCGCCATCGTCTCCACGACGCCGATCACAAGCGGACCGCATGGATAGGGCGGCTCCTTCACGGCGGCAACGGCTTCCTCAGCCATGTCTAGAATCTCCTTGGCATATCGATAGAGAACGAGCCCCCTTTCCGTGGGAGTGACTCCTTTGGGATGCCTATCGAACAAAGGAACACCCAGCTCGGACTCCAGCTTGCGAATGCGCGCCGTCACGTTGGATTGCACATACCCCATCTTCTCGGCAGCACCTGATACGCTGCCTTCCTCCACGATGACGGCGATCGTCCTCAGATCCGTTAAGTCCATCCAGCACACCTTCTTGGTATCATTTTTTTTGATACATGTATTATTTTCTATCATTTTACAGTATAGACCATGCGAAATACAATCAGAACATACCCACTAACAAGCGTCGGTCGCCATAAGAGTGATCAACCATTAAGGAGGACAAAACCATGCATTCATATCCCAACCTGCTAACCGAAGCTTCATTAGGATCTTTGAAACTGTCCAATCGGGCCGTACTCTCGCCCATGACTAGAACGAGCGCGGAGCCAAATGGCTTGGCAAACGACCGAATGGTCCGATACTATCAGAGATTCGCAAAGGGCGGGTTCGGTCTGATCATTACGGAAGGCCTTTATCCGGATGACGTTCAGAGCCAAAGCTATCTCAACCAACCCGGCATGGCGAATGACCAGCAGGCCGCGTCCTGGAAGCCTGTCATCGAAGCTGTTCATCGGGAGGGAAGTAAAATCATTGCGCAGTTGATGCACGCCGGGGCCCTGGTTCAGCATGAGCGATTCATCCCGGTCGCGCCTTCAGCGGTGAAGCCGGTGGGCGCCATGCTTGAGGACCATGGAGGAAGCGGAGAATTCGCCACCCCTCGGGAGTTAACGCAGCCTCAGATTAAACAAACGATCCAGGATTTTGCGCAAGTGGCACTCCGCGCCAAGGCTGCTGGATTCGACGGGGTTGAAATCCATGCGGCAAACGGCTATTTGCTCGATCAATTCCTAACCGATTACACCAACCGCAGAACGGATGAATACGGCGGGTCCACGGAGAATCGGATTCGAATTGTCGTTGAGGTGTTGGAAGCCATTCGGGCAGCCGTTGGCCCGGATTATACCGTTGGCGTGCGGATTTCCCAGGGCAAGGTGAACGATTTCCATCATAAGTGGGCTCAGGGAGTTGAGGATGCTAAGACAATATTCGAACAATTGAGCGGGGCCTCACCATCTTACATTCACACGACGGAGTACAAAGCTTACGCCCCCGCTTTCGCTGATGGCGAGACCACCTTAGCCGAGCTTGCCGCAACATACGGCGGTCTTCCCGTCATCGCGAACGGCAAACTCGGCGAGCCGGCGGTCGCAGAACGAATCTTGGCTTCTGGCCATGCACATTTCGTTGCGATCGGCACCAGCGCCTTAGTCAACCCGGATTGGGTGAATAAAGCTCGGGCAGGGACAGAGTTGCGGCCCTTTAATCACCAATTTCTGCAGCCCATCGCCACGATCAGGGAGGATGAGGTGCTTCTATGAAGCACACGAAAGCCGGGGTTATCAATCCCCCGGCTTTTGTAGTTTAGATTTATATGAAGGCGAATGACGGCATGCCCGTTAGTCCATCGGAATCACGATGACTTTCCCCGTCTGTGTCGTTATTTTAATCTCACGCTGGCCGATTTCTACACCCAGACCCTTTGTTACGGCAACCATGGAAGGCTCCTCGACGACGTGAGGACCTGGATCGCCGTGCACAGCCGATATGAGCCAATGGGTTCCGGGTTCGAGCGCCGCCATCAACGTAGGAATGACGGTGCGGGGACGCAGGAGATTGGTATTGGCATGGGGATAGATGAGCTCTGCCGTATCGTAACCGAGCATGCCATAGATGGCGCTCGTGCCGAAGGTGCCGGAAGCCGATGCTGCCCCTTCTCCCGCCATGGAGCTGTTTAAAGATCCCAAGCCTAAAGCAAACCCGCCTTCTGCAGCATCAAGCATTCTTCCCGTGCTGATCCGATGGATGCGAATATGCCAAGGGAGCCCCGCCGCTATCCAGGTCCGTACCTCCACGTCTCTCCACGGCTTCCATCGTGCATACAGCACGTGCTCCTGAATCCATGTTTCTTCGCATAAGCGCTTGACCCGGAACAGCCGATCACCTTCGCTAAGCGCCAGCATGGAATCGTAAGCCCCCTGGGCCAGTCCCCATTCCGCCCTCGGAACGCTGAATGCAAAGGCGGTTGAGTAAACAAACTTCTCGTACTTGGCGGAAGTATGCGTATGCTCGTTCGTAGACGGATGGCCCGTATTGAACGCGGCCACATGGCCGGTCTGCTGATCCCGGCAAAACACCAGATGCGCTTGATCCTGCACCGAAATATCTCCCGTCTCCGGCAGTTCCTGCTCCTCGGCCGTCCAGAACGGATGCTCGTCCGGCAAAGCCAGGATCAGGAACGTCTTCAGCGACCAGTACACGGAGCCGGCCGCGTTATAATTCTCCGACATGATCCGGTTTGGGTACGCGTAGCCGATCGTCAACACGCCGTCCCGGTCGAATATGGGCTGCTGAAACCACCATCTGAGATTTCTCAGGATCAGCCCTTTTAGCTCACCCGGACGAAACCCTTCCAGCCCGGCATAGGCCGCAGCCGACCAGAACGCCGACTGGGCAAAGCGGTACGTCAAGCTGCGCCCATAAGGAACGGCCGCCCCGTCGGGGGCGAACCAGTGGACGAAATCGCGGGCAAACAAAGCTGCCCGCTCCCTGTAGCGCCCGGCGCGTTCCGGGTCCTCCTCTCCCATCAGCTGCGCATAGATCAGACCGTAGAAGTGAAAGGCATACGGCACGTAATAATCGCTGTGCCCCCCGATTCCGTCGCTGTACCAGCCTGCATCCAGATAGAATTCCTCAATGCGCTGGAGATTGTTCTCCAGCTGCTCAGCATCGTACGGCAAGCCTGCTTTGAGGAAGCCAACGTTGACAAACACATGGAAAAATAGCCAATTGCAATCATGACAAGGGTGATGGTTGATCTGATCAAGCCACTGATAGAGGTTGCTCCTCTCCTTCTCGTTCAGCCGCTGCCAGATTCGCTCCGGAATGAGGGCGAAAGCCAATCCGAATACCGCCATCTCCACCAGCCGTTGGTCATAATCATTCACCTTTCCCCAATACTCCGCATGCGTCGGATCCGTCCCTGAACGTATCCCTTGGAGAGACAGCTCCCACAGATCCCCATGGGATCCGCCGGCAACGGCGGGTACGAGTCCCCACAGGACTCGCGAGAAACCCTCCATCTCCGCAATATCGGCATAGGCGTCGGCTCCCGATCGTTCAAGGATTAATCGTGCTCGCCCCTCGCTGTACCTTTTATTCAGAGGCTCGAGCAGTTGGGTTAGTGCTTCCTGCACATCGTCTCTTGTTCGCAGCGGATTCCGGGCAACCGGATGGGTCAAGCCGCCATCGGGATTCCCCGTTGCCTGTATGCTCATCTTCCATTCTCACTCCATTTCCGGAATGCTTCTGTTATTCATTACCTGTACTTCTACATCTCTTATCCTCTTACACGCATGTACTTTTTTTACGTCATTCCCAGTAAAACGGCCCCTTCCCTCTCAGCCGCGCCACGCCTTCCACAAAGAAAAAGTCGCCATAAATTAAGGGCACGTCGATATTCCGTCCTTCCGGATAATGACTGGTCCCATGAAGAATCAAGCCTTCCTCCCCATCGTTGTCCCATGTACCGTAATTCCGGTACAGCGATTCCAAAATCCGGACCGCGGATTCCCGGTATACGGCTGCCTGTCCCTGATCCACCTGGTCGGCCAGAAGCAGCAGCCCGCTGGCGGCGCAGGCTCCGGCGGACGAATCCCGGTAGATGCGGGCTTCATCCGGCGCGCGGAAGTCCCAGTATGGCACATGGTCTTCCGGAAGGTTCGCCAGGAAGAAATGCGCCACCGTTTTGGCGGTATCGAGGTATATCGACTTGCCCGTATGATGGTAGGCAAGCGTTAAGCCGTAGATCGCCCACGCCGTCCCCCTAGACCAGGCGGATTCGGGCGCAAAGCCCTGCCCGCCGATCCCTTCCACACGTTCACCGGTAGCCGGATCGTATCGAACGATATGATATACGGAACCGTCCGGCCGGACGAAGTCCCGGACCACCGTGTCCATATGGGCTTCGGCAATATGCCGGTAGCGGGGATCGCCGCTGAGCTCGGAGGCCAAAAACAACAAGGGCGTATTCATGGCGCAATCGATGATGGCAAGCCCGGCGTTATCCTCCCCTTCCGACCATGGATTCCAGGCTCGAATATATTGGCCCTTCAGGTTTAATCGTGCAGCCAGGTAGTTAGCCGCCTTGAGCGCGCGTACCTTGGACTCTTCGCTGCCGGTCAGCTTGTAGGAAGCCATACTCGTTAACGTCCACATGAAACCGAGATCGTGATCCAGTCGTACATATTGGTTCAGCACGTCATCCAAAATGAGCTCGCACTGCTCGGCGGTCGTTCTAAACTCCGCCCGGCCGCTGTCATTGTACAGAAGCCACAGCATCCCAGGCCAAAAGCCGGCCGTCCACCAATGCGGCGGCTCCAGCTGGTAGACTCCATTCTGGCTGGCATGCGGAAACCCCGCCCCAATCCGCGTTACGTTTCGACGCGTCTTCGCAAGCGACTTCTCCCAGGCCTCCGTCAACCAATCCAAAGCGATCTCCGTTTTCATTCCTCTCCACTCCTGTTCATATGAATTGAAACCTAAAGTCGATATTCGCATGCAAACCGGGGGTCTTCACTTTAAAATCAACGGCATACCAAGATGATTCCTTGCCGAAGTGGTCACGGAAGACATGGCTTGTCAGCTCAGGCTCCACCAGCTTGCTGTCATATTGGATCAGCAGGCCTGGCCTGTCATCTAAGGCCTGAACAACTTCTGATCCTCCTGCCTCTGCTTGCTCATAAGTACCCGGTGCCCGCAACCTAACAACCTGCCGGCCATCCATCAGCACCAGCTCGGGCTGTTTCCTGGTGACGATCCGCTCCACCAGACTCTCCGGGGGTGAATCGAACGTAAACCGGTCGCTCAGCGTCAGCCCTGGCCGATCCCCCTTCTTGTTCCACTCCAGCGTCCTCGTGAATGACTGAAGCGCCGGAACCCGGTAGGCCGAGGCCAGCTCAAGCGCAAGCCGATCCACGGCTTCGCCCGTCACGGCTTCCCTTACAACCGCGGCGCTATCCGGGCCCTCTTGCTGGTAATGGCCGTCGATGATCGGCACGGAGTGTCCTTGGGAGCCGTTGCAATCATAGCCATACCGTCCTTCGCCGAAATACTCCGCCGTGTACTCGCCGCAGCCGAGGTCCGAGCACCATACTTCCCCGGCGCCGTAAAGGATAAAATGCCCGAGATCATTATGGTTGTGCGGCTCGCCGTTGCTGCCGCCCTTGGCGGCAAACGCGTACACTTCGTCTCCATGGGAGCTGCGGGAGATCAGCCACTGGGCATCAGGCAAATAATAACTCGCCTCTCCCCAATCGCTTCCCGCCAGCAAGGGGTTCCGCCAGATCAGGTTGCGCAAGGCCGGAGCCCAGCGGCTGCAATGGTCGTCGCGGTAAGCCGACCGGAGAGACTGCGGCGGAGACTCGAAGTCTCCGTACAATCCGGTCAGATAATGAGACAAGCCGATGTGCACCTTGCTTTCCGGTTGCGAATCGGAGAAGTTGACGACGGCCTTGCCTGCCAAAAAGCCCTTTTGCTGAAACAAGGCGATGCGGCCTACCTTCTCGGCACGGAACCAGTCCAGCTCGCCTCGGGTGCGCTTGCGCAGCAAATCGGCATAATACACGAAATACCCGAACCCGTAATTCCAGTATCCCAGCCCTTCCAGACAAGCTCCATCGGGGCCAAAGCCCTGCAGATAATAGTCCATGCACCGCTCCGTCTTCAGCAGAATCTTTGCAAGAGATTCCCCGCTTTCCATAAGCAGCAGCGCGGCAGAGCCGATGGAACCGGCACAGACGGCTGACCAATTATGCGTCGCGGTCTCCCAGCCGTGCTCATGGCTTAGGAAAGGGGTGAACAACCGCGCTTCAACCTCCTCCTCGATTCTTGAGATCAGCAGCGAAGGCAGATGGTCCCGCAGCAGCATGCGGATTTCGCTGAGGGTAAACCCGGTCTCGGCGCTGAACAGATCAATCGTCCCTTTGATGCCGCCCGGCGATTCCGCGTTCAGATGCGCCGGTAGACACCAGGTATACTCATCGCAGATGGACCAGACCATCTCCTGGAGAGCCGTCCGGTACGCTTCCTTATCAGGCTCGAGAAGGGTCAACAGGGCATACGTATTCAAGCGGAGCCTTCGCTCGAAATAAACCTTCTCATAGTCCAGCCTCGTTCCATGCCGGGCAAACCGGGTGAATAAGTCATAGGTCAGCGGCGGATTCGGGACAGACAGCAGCCGTTCCCCTTCCTCGCGAATCTCGGATATGTCCTGCTCGTAATCCCCGCTTCGCTGAATGCCTTCCCAGAAGGATCTCTGGTCCCTGCCTTGGTAATACATCCGCCGATCGGCGGGAGCCATCCCGTTCACAATCGTTGTCAGCTCCTGCATTCTGTTCATCGGACTAAGGCCTCCTCCCCATTTCGGCGCCCGTTCAGACGCCCGTTTCATCTCCCGTTCAACCGTTCCGGAACTCTACAGGGGTCACCCCCGCATAAGCCTTGAATGTCTTGCTGAAATAACTCACATTGTCGTAAGCCAGACTTTCGCAGATTTCCCCGACCGTGCGGTCCGTCTGCCGCAGCAGCTCCTTGGCTCGCTCCATCTTCATCCGGGTGACGTATTCGATGAAGGTGACCCCCGTTTCTTTCTTGAACATGCGGCTGAAATAGCTCGGATTCAGGTGCAGACAGCCCGCAACTTCATCCAGCGTGATCCTCTGATCAAGCCGAAGGGACACGTATTTGCAGGCCTCCGCCACTTCCGATCTTCTGCTGCCCCCGAATCCCCGATCCATGGCCTGCATGGTGGATTCCAAATAATCGTGAAGCCAGGATTTCAGCTCGTTCAAGGAATCCATGTCCATGATCTCTTTGTGCAGCGCATCGGCCGTATAAGCGGGTGACAACGAATGCAGAAGATGAAGCCTCAGCTTCAGATCCAGCAGAAGCTTCAACACCCAGTCCTTGACCGATTCCGGTGCGTACCGCTTGCCTTGAATCCATGCGATCCACCGATCGACCGTATCGCGCACCGCGCCGGAGCCTTTGCCGAGCAGCGATTCCCGCAGCTCCGAGCTGGCCCGGTCATAATAAACGAAGAGATCGGGATCCCCATGCAGACTGTTCTGTTCAAGCGTTCCGTTCAGTTTCGTTATCTCCTGCGGCTCCAGATAGAATCGTTGCTGCCGGCTGGCCAACAGTTCATTGAGCCCTGCCTTTAAACTTTCTGGATCAGCGCACCCCCGGCCGATCAGGAACGACATGCGGATTCGCAGCACGCGCTCGAGCATCCGCTGCACCTCCTTCAGGCAGGCGGCGGCATCATCGTAAATGTTGCTGCCCAAGCCGGGGCGATACGAGAACAGGAGCAGCGAAGACTTTGCATCGTATATGACATGGACCGCACTCGGATTCAGCTGCTCCAGCACCTCCCGCAGCACGTTGCCCAGGGCAAAATGCAGCGTCTGGTTGGAGGCGAAGCGGTGCTTGATATCCCGGACATCCTCCAGGTGCCCGACGACGGGAAGGCAGTGGGAACCCGGCTTCAATATCCCGTACTCCGACAGCTCATGCCGCCATTTTTCGGGTGACAGCAGGGGCTGGTGTATGAAATTTTTGAGGCTCTGCTCCTTCCGCAGCTCCTTGGATTCGTCCACCAGATGGATCATCCGCGACCGTTCCCAGCCCTTCTGTGCTTCCTCGTCCATTGCCTGCTTGAAGCGCCTCAGCAGCTGTGCCAGCTCCTCGGGGTCGAGCGTATCCTTCAGCAGATAATCCTGCACGTTCAGGCGCATAGCCTGCTGGGCATATTGGAATTCGTTATGGCAGGACAGAATGGCGATCCGCACATCGGCTTTCACTTCTTTGATGCGTGCGGACAGCTCGAGCCCGTTCATTTTGGGCATGCCGATATCCGTAATCAGGATGTCCGGAGGCGAAGACTTCGCATCCTCCCAGGCACTCATGCCGTTCTCATAACTTCCCATCAGATTCAAACCCAGCTCATTCCACGATATGGCCTCCGACAACAGCTCGATGACGGGATAATCATCGTCCACCAGCATCACGTTATACATCCGCATTCCCTCTTTCCGGTATAAACATCTCGATCACCGTTCCCTGGCCAGGCTCGCTGTAAACGTGACATTGAAAAGCCTCGCCGAACACCATACTCATCCGTTCCATCACATTTTGAAGACCGATATGGGAGAAGCTGCCTCCGCTTGCCTCTTCCTGCGTCGAGGAACCGGCGGAGCCGCCTTGGATTCTGCGGGCAATCGACTCCCTGATGGCTTCATCCATGCCGATGCCGTCGTCCTTCACCGCCAGCACGAGGTGCCTGCCCTTCATGACGGCTGCAATCCGGATCATCCCTGCCTGCTGGTTGAGCCCATGGATTAATGCATTCTCCACGATCGGCTGCAGGAAAAAGCGCGGCACCTTAAAGAGGAAAGCCTCCGGCGCGATATCCAGCTCCAGCCTGACCTCCTCCTTCTGCCGGAGGTTCATCAGGGCCACATAATGCGAGATCAGGTCGATTTCTTCGTGAAGCGCAATCTCGTCCTCCTCGCGGCTGATCGTCATGCGGAGCAGCACGGACAGGGAGCCGATCATCTTGGCGCTTTCGGGATCGCCCCGTTTCATGACCTTCATCCGGATCGAATTCAGGACATTGAACAGAAAGTGGGGATGGATCTGGGCTTGTAGCATTCGGAGCTCCGCTTTTCGTTTTCTCGCCTGGTTCTCGGATATTTCCGAAATCATGGCTTTGAACCGGTCCAGCATGTCGTCGAATAAATGACCGAGCCGACCAACCTCATCATTGCCATGAACATTCGACCTTACTTCCAGATTTCCGCGCTGCACGGCGGTTGCCACTTTGCCAAGCTTGACCAACGGCTTCGTAAACGCGCGGACAAGGGCAATGAGCAGCAGCAGAAAGATCAGAAAGAAACACATCTGAAACCAGAACACCCGGTTAAAAATCGAGTTGATATTGACGATCGCATCCTTGTACGGCTGCATCAGCACCAGGCGCCATCCGGCAAACGGAATGTCCTGGTGTACCATCAGCTGTTTCTCCCCCTTCATCGGTACGATCGAATACGGCTTATCTTGATCCAACTCATCAAGATAAGCAAAGGTCGTTCCGATCTGGTTCTGATAACTGCCGGAAACGATCGTTCCCTTGGCATCCAGCAGCACCATATCGTTGCCTTCCGAAAGGGAGTTGAAGATCCCGCTGATCTGATCCTCCATGAACGTTACGATCACGTAGCCGTATATCTCGGAATCCGGCAGCCTGAGCGTGCGCACCACCGATAGCTGCGTCGGATGATCGATTTGGTCGGGGAGGAACATCGTGGCCTCCGGCTCCGTCCATAGAGACTCCAAGCCTTGCAGCTCCGAAATCCGGCTGAACCAAGGGCGCTGCCTGTAATCGAGCGGATTGTAATCGCTTACGGAATAATTCATGTAATAGGAGCCGTTCTCTAGGATGACGGTCACATAACTTTTCTCTCCGACGACCGTCAAGCTGAAAAGATGCTCCAAAACCCGGTTGGAGTCCATAAATCTGCGGTAAGGATCCGGGTCTTCGTTGCCGGAGACCACCTGCTTGAAGTAAGAATTCAACCCGGAATTCATCTGTATATAGTTGGCGATATTGATTTTGCTTAAAAGCAGATTCGTCACCGATCCGCGGACCAGCTGGAGGGCATCGCTTGCGTTGGATACCGCCTGCTGCCTCAAGGCTTCCTTCGTTAACGAATTATACAAAATCAAGCTGACGATGGCGGGAACGACGATGCAGGTGATGGCAGCTAATATCAGCTTATGCCTGATGGAGCTCGGGATCAGGCTCTTGAGTCGTGCGGGCATAGGATCCACCTCGGGTATGGCGTGACGGGAATGATGTACGCGAATTCAAAAAAAGGGACGAAGAATTCCGTCCCGATTTTTTTGTCTATTATACCAGATCATTTTTTGTTGGATTCTATAATTTTGTTCACTCGCTCCTGCGAATTCGCAACGGTCTGGTCGATATCCTGATTGCCCAGGATCAGCTTCTCATACTCCTCGTTCACCGCCTCGTACACTTCCGCCTGATAAGGTGCCGGAGGCACGATGGCAGAGGCCTTCGAAGCGACCAAGGTGTCCACAAGCGATTTCTTGTCTACCTTCTCTGGACTCTTCGTGGCCGACAGAATGGTGTCGATGATCTCTTCCACCTGTTCGGTTTTCACCTGCTGCCAGGCCGGAATGTTCTTGCCCTGCACGATTTGCCCTTCCGTTGTGTACCAGCGGACGAATTTATAAGCTTCTTCCTTATGCTTGGTCTTGGCCGCCACCGCCACGTAATCCGTGGTTACCGGCGTAAGCCCCGTTGGATCGCCTTTCTCGTTTTTCGGGAATGGGGCAACGGCGACATTGAAGTCCAGCGGCACTTTATCCGTTCCGCCGATCTCCGTGTTCATCCAGCTGCCAATCGTGATCATGCTCGCGGATTGATTGAAGAATTGCGTCCGGTAATTCAGCTTCTGGGAGATCATATCCGTGTACGGCACCGAGGATTGGTCCTCCTTCTCCATCCGCACGCGCAGCTCCAGCGTCTTCCTGAAGGTCGGGTTATCCAGATTGGAAGAGCCGTCGGCCTTCAAATAATCGGTATCTTGGGGCTGATTCGCCATCATCAGCTTCAGAAACTCCAGCCATCCTCCCCCTTGCGGACCATGGAAGTATGTTCCGTAGCGCTTTGACGCTCCTTCGCCTTGGGTCAATTTTTTGGCATAATCCGCATATTCGTCCCAGGTCCAGTCCGTCGGAACCGGCAGTCCCGCTTCCTCCAGATGATCCTTGTTCAGCAGCACATACCACGGGTTGAACTTGCCGGGCAGCGCGTAGACTTTGCCGTCGAGGCGTGTATCTACTTTATAATCCGTTTCCACGCTGTAGCCGTCCTTCGCAATGAAGTCATCCAGCGGCTCGGCCATGCCGAGCGCCACCCTCTGCGCGTAACCCGCCGGATCGCTGAACATCAGAATGTCCATCTGGGCCGAAGATGCCGCCTCCAGGTCGAGCTTCTTGAACGCCTCCTGCGTATCCCCCTTCTCGCTGAGCTGGACCAGCTCAATGGTCACGCCCGGCGTTGCCTCTTCATAGGCCTGGATCGTTTTCTTCCAATTGTAAGCTTCCTCCGTGCCATAGGTGTACAGCCTCAGATTGGTCTTGCCCCCGCCTTGTTCGGAACCCTCTTGCGCCGCATTCTCCTTCGCTCCGCCGCAGCCGGACAGCAGGCCGATCACCATTGCAGCCGTAAGAACGCCTGACCACCATTTCTTGTTCATCATTGTCTATAACCCTCCCCATTGATATCAATATCGGTATGTAAGGTCGTGACGATTCTAGCTGTAACTATCCCCATTATATAGAGCGCTTACATCTTAACCATAAAACAATCTTTACTGATGTTGGAACTATTTTTACCCCATTCATTCCCGGGCTCTTAACCCTTGACCCCGCCCAGCGCGATGCCCTCGATGACACTCTTCTGGCCGATGATAAAAACGATCAGCAGCGGGAAGATCGCCGACACGGCAGCAGCCATAATCAGGGAATAGAATTCTCCGCTCAAGGACGTGAATTTCTGCATCGCCAGCGGAATCGTGAACAGCCGGTCCGTCCGCAGGAAGATGAGCGGATTCTGATAATCGTTCCACGTCCAGATGAAACGCAGGATCGCATACGTGGCAACAGCGGGCTTCACCAGCGGCAGTGCAATCGACCAGAAGATTCGCGGATGGTTCGCGCCGTCGATTTTGGCGGATTCGATGAATTCCTGATGCACGCCCATGAAGAATTGCCTGAGCATAAACGTTCCGAGCACGCTGAAGCTTCCCAGCATAATGAGGCCGAAATGGTTATCGAACAGCCCGATGTTGCGGTACAGAATAAACTGCGGGATCAGGATGGCCTGGCCGGGAATCATGTAGGTCACCAGCACGATGATGAACAGCCAATTGCCGGCGGCAAACCGGATTTTGGAGAAGCCGTAGGCCGCCAGGGCGGATACCATGGCCGAGATGATTGTGGTCAGTATGCTGACCTTGATCGAGTTCCAGTAATAGAGATAGAAAGGATAATCGCCGAACCATACCTCCTTATAATTCTCGATGGCGTTCCACTCCCGCGGAATCCACTGGATCGGATATACGAATACGTCTTTCTCCACCTTAAAGGATGTAACCAGCATCCATATAAAAGGAAGGAGAAACAGAATGCTCACCGCGAACATCGCGATCGTAACGATGAGCTTGCGCCAGTCGACGCCGACTCTTGTCCCCATATAGCGCCCTCCTTCCTAGTAGTTGACCCACTTCTTCTGAGCAGCCCACTGACCCAGCGTAATCAGCATGACAAAACCGAACAGAACCGCGGCAATGGACGATGCGTAACCAACCTTCAGGTTGACGAATGCCGTATCGTATAAATACCAGACCATCATGGTTGTCGATCCGATCGGTCCGCCTTGGGTCATAACAGCAATAATATCAAAGACCTTAAACGTGGAGATGACGCCCGTCACCAGCAGGAAAAATGACGTTGGCGACAGCAGGGGCAGCGTAATGCGTCTGAACTTGGTCCACCCGTTCGCTCCATCGATATCCGCCGCCTCGTACAGATCCTTCGGAATGGACTGCAGCCCGGCGATATAGATAATCAGATTGAAGCCGATGGAAATCCAGATCGATATCAGCATGATGGAAATCAGCGCGAAATTCGGATCTGCGATCCACTTGGGCGGATCGGATATCCCGAGCGTCCGGAGGATTTCGTTGATCGGCCCGTAGGACGGCTGGAAGAGCACCTGCCATACGACGGCCACCGCCACGATGTTGGATATGTAGGGCATGAAGTAGGCCACTTTAAAATAGCCCTTCATATAGACAAACCGGTCGATCAGGATGGCCAGCACCATCGAGATTATCATGTAGACCGGAACCGTCAAGAGAAACAAGATGTTGTTGCGCACCGACTTGATAAACATGTCATCCTCCAGCAGCTGGCGGAAGTTCTGAAACCCGACCCACTGGATGCCATCCCAGCCTTGCACGAAATTCCAATCGGCAAAACCCAGCACGAGCGTAGCCAATATCGGAAACAGCACCAATATGATGACGCCGATCAGCATCGGGCTTACGAATGCGATCCCCCATAGGTTCTCACCCCGCTGCAAGGATCCCCGGGATCTGTGTCCCCGCGCAGGCTGGGTGCCATGCTTCTTCATCGTCTCCATTGTCTGTGCCATGTCGGACCCCCCTCGATTCTTATTCGATGGGTTAAGTATAAAAAAAATACCGCCAGCGTTTTGACGGTTTTTTGATCATATTCGCTTTCATTTTTACTTATTAGGTAAGGAATGCATGGTGCTTGTATATCATGGCATCCTTGGTATTAGAGGAACTTCTCCTTAAACCAGGCAGCGGCCATCCCAACCTCTGCACGGCTCAGCTGATGCCCCCCGTTCTCCCAATGCAGCTTCACGTCCGCCCCTGCTGCACTTAGCATTTCATTCAGGTCCTCGCTCTCCTGCGGGGTGCACATCGGATCGTGACGACCGGCCGCGATGAAGACGGGAATGCCAGTCAAATCCGGTAAGGCCTTATCCCGCAGCGGAACCATCGGATGGTGGAGGATAGCCCCTTGCAGCGCATCTCCCTCGTGGAACAGCAGGCTTGCGGCAATGTTGGCGCCGTTCGAATAACCAAACGCTACGATACGGCTGCGGTCAAAACTGTATTCGGCGGCTGCCCAATTCAGGAATTCATTCAGGTCCTGCGTGCGTTTCACGAGATCTTCTACGTCGAATACGCCTTCAGCGAGACGACGGAAAAATCTTGGCATGCCGTTCTCCAGAACATTTCCGCGGACGCCGAGCACATTCGATGCGGGCGAGATCATCTCGGCCAGCGGCAGCAAATCCTCCTCATTCCCTCCGGTACCGTGCAGCAATAGTAAGGTTGGTGCCTCCGGAGAAGTTCCTTGGCGGTAAATATGCGTATGTTCCATGTGTATTGTCTCCTTTCGATTGGTTATATGGTTAGATTCCGTATCAACGAATGTTAGATTTCCCTTGAATAGCCCAATAGGACCATAGGCTACCCTAAAAATCACATTATAAACTAGGCTGCAATCCCTCTAGAGACTGCGCTGGAATCTCTTACTAATATCTTAAATTTAAGATTCTTTAAATACATAATACCACGGAATTATAAAAATGCAACAGCATTCCTTCCGCATCCCGGTCAGAGTTGCACTCGGAGATGCTTTGTCGGCATTATTCTCAGCCTTTGACAAATGAAAAGAGAGGAAGCCTCCATATGGAAGACTTCCTCTCCTGTTTGTATTCTCTATATGATTCCGTACGTGTTCCCCCGTAACATCACTCATTATATCAAAAGATAGGTATAATGTCAGTGGATGTTTTGGCATTTCTCACAATTTTTTTGTGATTTCATTAGGTATTATTCCAGTTGTCTGGATGTAAAAGCATATAATTAGAAAAACTGTAATCGTTTAGTCAACGCGCCTCTCGGCACGGCAAAGGCTTGTGCCCGCTTGAAGTTCACCGGAGCCCCCCTCACAATCGTGAGCGCTTTGTAATATTCGATAAACGGGAAGCCATACGTCTCCCCACGCGCATAAGCATACACGTTCATGGCTCTCACCCAAGTTTCATAGGCGTCGTCCGGAATATCGATAAACACCTCAGGGTGAAAATCGTACGGGTCCTCCCAATTGTCCGCATAGTATAAATGCTGGGCATAATGGGCCGGAAGCTCTCGTTCAATCGTCTTAAGCCCTGCATAGAAGCGGGCGTCCTCCACAATGTAATGGGTATTGGAGTGGTCCTTGTGGATGCTCTCCTTCCAATGCGTGATGATGATATCGGGCTTCACTTCCCGTATGACGTCCGCTACCTGATATTTCACTTCCTCATCGAGCGGCAGCTCGGCATCCTTGTAAGCAAGGAAACGGACATCCGCGCCAACGATATCGGCAAATTGGTGAGCTTCGTCAATCTTCTGCTTCGCGTAATCCTCCGGCGTCAGACGAGGGTGTCCCTTCTCCCCTGGCGTTAAGTGAAGAAACGTTGCTTTGTGGCCAGCTTGTGTGTATTTGGCGATCACGGCGCCCGCCGTAAGATCCATATCGCCCGCATGTCCGCCAATCGCCAAAATATGATGCTGCTTTGCTTCCGTCAAATCGGATCTCCCCTTTGTATGGAAAATAGTAGAATCTATTGAAGCGTTTTGCTCATAATATCGAACCGGCGCGTCACATTAAATCCGGCCTTGCGGTACAGATGCCCTGCCGGGCTTTGTTCGCCCGTCCAGAGGAACCAGGCTCCATGCAGCCCCTGCGCCCGCATGAGGGCGAGGCAATCATATAACAGAATTTTCCCCAACCCCTTCCCTTGCATCGACGGGTCCACGCCAAACGGACCAAATCGTTCAGCCACGCCTTCATATCCGTTATGCAGGCAGAATCCCACCAGCTTTCCTTGATCGCGCGCGATCAGGATCTGATCCGTTGTTAATCGCTGCAGCAATCCCTCGCGAATCGCCCGGCCCCAATCCGGGTTAAAAACGTCCGTCGCAAAATCGATCAGCTCCACCAAATCGCTGTCCTGAGCCAGCATGAAGGTGAAGCCTTCTTGCTCACGCTGCCGCTTTAATTCCGCAACCTCCGGCGGCATACGAAAATCGACCAGGGAGCGATCCATCGCAACCGCCGTATAATTGCGGGTAAAGCCGCTTGCCGCAAGCCACGCCAAGCCCTCCGGATAGCGCTCGCCATCGATTCCAGGAACGATATAATTCGGGGCATACGAGGAGAAAAAGACTTTGCTGCGTCCATGATCGCGAAGATAGTCTTCGCCGTCCTGCAGCAGCCGCGATGCCACCCCCTGTCTCCGAACCGATGGATCGGTATAGAAGAAGGTGATCCACCCGCGATCCGGCTCCAGTTCGGTTCCGATCATCGGCAGCCTCCGGCGTACCGCATACAGTACGCCTACCAAGCGGCCCTCCTGCTCCGCAATCCGCAGTCCTTGCCGATCAAAGTTCGGATCAAGCAGCACCAAGTTCCGAAAGCGAAGCCGAGTCATGGGATCTCCCGGTAGACAGGCATTCCACAGGGTAGTGATAGCGTCTTCGTCTCCAGGCCGGTAAGCCCTGTAGGCCAAACTCATCATTGCATATTCCCTCCTTATTGTCGTAATGCTTCAGATTTTCTTGGATTCGCTTCCATTGCCGCGAAACGATGCCGAATCGAACGACGACTCATTCCCATCTCACCATGCCACGGCTCCCGTCAATGCGTTGTGGACTTGGGCCCGCAGCTGGGCCACGCTGCTGCTCCGTCCCCCGTATACGCGGTTTGTCAGCAGTACGACCGCGAGATCCAGCTCGGGATCAATCCACATGCTGGTTCCGGTAAATCCGGTATGTCCGTAACAGCCCGGACCCATCCAATCACCCGAAGCGTCCATTTTATCCCCTTTCAGTACCCACCCCAGGCCACGGTTGGAGCCATGAATATGCCCCGTATGGGTACGAGTAGCCGTAATCGCCGCCGCCCTAGATAAGACGCGGAATTCGCCGCCTCCTGTCTCTGGCCTCACCGTTGCCGGGATCGCCCCTTGTGCCAGCCACATTCGGGCGTATTGCAGCAGATCGCCTGCGGTCGCAAACAGGCCAGCATGACCGCATACACCACCCAAGGCCCGTGCCTTCTCGTCATGCACAATTCCGCAAAGATGATCCTGGATGGTATCCTCATACTCCGTTGCTGCATAGCGGCCGGCCTGTTCCGGCGCAGGAGTCAGCGTCGCATGACGCATGCCGAGCGGATCCAACACCCGTTCCTTTACTGCCTGCTCTAAAGACATTCCCAGGACCTTCTCAATCATACAGCCAAGCGCCAAATATCCCAGATCACTGTAAATCACTTCGGTATCCGGCTTGGTCACGAGCGGTGCGGAAAGAACGGCATCCCACATCTGCTCCCTACCCCAGCCCTGCGAATGCAGGTTCATGTCCGCCTGGAGCCCGGAGGTATGCGTGAGCAGCTGTCCTACCGTAAGCTCTTCTTTAGTGGCCGTTCCGAATGGAGGCAGAATGTTACTCACTTTTGTGCTTAAGGTCAAGACTCCCTCATCGATCAATTGCAGAATCAACGGGAGTGTAACCACCACCTTCGTTAAGGACGCACAATCGTATAACGTATCCTTGCTGACCGGCACAGGCTGACCCTGCTTTGGTCTGGGGTTGGCATAACCGGCACTATAAAACCACTGCTTGCCTTCATGCATGACACCCAACACGGCACCCGGCGTCGTACCCGCGTCTATTTCGCGTTCAATGGCGGTGCACGCCGCCTTCACTCCCTTGATTCCCAAGCCCAGCTGCTCTGCACCGGCTTCCGCGCTGCTCGCCATCCCATCTTCCCTCCTTTGCTGCAAGTCCTTAAGTTTGGAATACTAAATAACAGACACATCATTTAACTCCACAGTACCTTTGAAAATGTAAACGTTTCCTAAACCTATTATATGGTCTGTAAAATTTTGTTTCAATATAAATTAAGTATTATAAAATTTAATTTCATCGCATCCCACTTAAATTTTCCTTTTATTTGGATATAATATATTGACACTTGAATACGCTTCCATTTACAATAATGTTGAAATCAAACACTCGCATAATTTAAGGGCCATGCATTCCGTCACCGCACACCCGGTATGGAACAACCCCGGTTTCTCTACAGGAGATTCCGGGGTTTTTTGTTGCCCGATTTAGTATGGGAGGTGAAACTCAAGCAGCCGATAAGCTAGTAAAACCAGCCTTCTCTATATCAGCTACATAGGAGGAATTACGATGAAAAAGTTTTACAAACTGACAACTTCTCTTGCCCTTAGCTTGTCCCTGGCCTTGAGCCTTCTCGGCCCTGCTCATGCGGCCCCGGATACTTCGGTATCCAATAAACAAAATTTCAGCACGGATGTCATTTATCAAATCTTTACGGACCGTTTCTCCGACGGCAATGCGGCCAACAACCCAACCGGACCTGCCTTTGACGGTACCTGTACCAATCTGAGGCTATACTGCGGCGGTGACTGGCAAGGGATCATTAACAAAATCAACGACGGCTACCTGACCGGCATGGGCGTTACCGCCATTTGGATCTCCCAGCCTGTTGAGAACATCTACAGCGTCATCAACTATTCCGGCGTGAACAATACCGCTTATCACGGCTATTGGGCCAGAGATTTCAAGAAAACGAACCCGGCTTACGGCACGATCGCCGATTTCCAGAATCTCATCGCAGCCGCTCATGCCAAGAACATCAAAGTCATCATCGACTTCGCACCGAACCACACCTCTCCCGCTTCCTCGGACCAGCCTTCATTCGCGGAGAACGGCAAGCTGTACAACAACGGCACCCTGCTCGGCGGATACACGGGCGATACACAGAATTTGTTTCATCATAACGGAGGCACCGATTTCTCAACAACAGAGAACGGGATTTACAAAAACCTGTACGACCTTGCCGACCTGAATCACAATAACAGCACCGTGGATACCTACCTGAAGGACGCCATCAAAATGTGGCTCGATCTGGGCATTGACGGCATTCGAATGGACGCGGTGAAGCATATGCCATTTGGCTGGCAGAAGAGTTTCATGGCTACCGTCAACAACTACAAGCCGGTCTTCACCTTCGGCGAATGGTTCCTCGGCGTGAACGAAGTAAGTGCCGAGAACCATAAGTTCGCCAACGAATCCGGCATGAGCCTGCTGGACTTCCGTTTCGCGCAGAAGGTACGCCAGGTATTCAGGGATAACACCGACAATATGTATGGTCTGAAGTCCATGTTGGAGGGCTCGGCAACCGATTACGCGCAGGTGGAGGATCAGGTCACGTTCATCGATAACCATGACATGGAACGCTTCCACAATAACAGCGCGAACCGCCGTAAGCTGGAGCAAGCGCTGGCCTTCACGCTCACTTCCCGCGGCGTGCCGGCCATCTATTACGGAACCGAGCAATACATGTCCGGCGGCAACGACCCTGACAACCGGGCACGAATTCCTTCTTTCTCCACGACGACGACCGCTTACCAAGTAATTAAAAAGCTGGCGCCACTACGCAAATCCAATCCGGCCATCGCCTATGGAACGACGCAGGAGCGCTGGATCAACAATGATGTGCTGATCTATGAACGCAAATTCGGCAGCAACGTGGCGCTTATCGCTGTAAACCGCAACGTGAATACGCCGGCCTCCATTACGGGATTGGCGACTTCATTGCCTGCCGGCAGCTATGCCGACGTGCTGGGCGGACTTCTGAACGGCAACAGCTTGACTGTTGGCACAGGCGGAGCAGCTTCCAACTTTACGCTCGCTGCGGGCGGTACGGCCGTATGGCAATATACCACAGCCGTGACTTCGCCAACGATCGGGCACGTAGGACCGATGATGGCCAAACCAGGCGCAACCATCACCATTGACGGCCGCGGCTTCGGCGCAACCAAAGGCACGGTATACTTCGGCTCAACGGCCGTAACAGGCACTAACATTACGGCATGGGAGGACACGCAGATCAAAGTGAAGATCCCTGCGGTAGCCGGTGGCGTATATAACATCAAAGTCGCCAATAGCGCTGGCACTTCAAGCAATGTACACGACAACTTCGAAGTGCTGACCGGGGATCAAGTCAGCGTCCGGTTTGTGGTGAACAATGCCACCACTGCGCTCGGACAAAACGTGTACCTGGCTGGCAGCGTAAGCGAGCTCGGCAATTGGGATCCTGCCAAAGCCATCGGACCGTTGTACAACCAGGTCATCTACCAATACCCAACCTGGTACTATGACGTCAGCGTACCGGCCGGTAAAACCATCGAATTCAAATTCCTGAAAAAACAAGGCTCGACGGTAACGTGGGAGGGCGGCTCAAACCATACCTTCACGGCTCCAACGAGCGGCACAGCCACCATTAACGTGAACTGGCAGCCGTAAGGCCCATAAAAACTTACCCTTCCTCTGTTGCTCCGGCTAACAGCACAACCACCGTGAATGGGTATAGCCGCCGACCATAAGTCTTTACCGAAGAGCAGCACCTAAACAAAACCAGCTCCGGGACAGTTCCCGGAGCTGGTTTTTATTCATGCAGGTTAATAGTTCCAGCAGCAATAACTCAACAAACGCACGAGGAAACTCACGCTCCCTCGCTAAATCCCAGCACTCCCGAGTAACACGCCTCCAACAAAAAGCCGATGAAGTTGGTTTCCCTTCATCGGCTTTTTTCTTCCCCCTACTAGCGTAAATGGTTTGGTGTTTAGCACGCAGCAGCGAAGAGGACGAATCGATTCCGGAAAAACGATAGTGGTCGCCTTTGCCCCCGATTTTCTACCGCAGAATTATAATTCCAAGAAAATTGAGGGCAACAGCGATTGGAGGAACGATACGTACTCGCAGCGTCTCACTTCAACGGAGCATGCGGAGTGCTGCATAAGCCACATCATTTTCACGCAGCAATCGAAAACCATTTACGTCCTAAACATCACCAAAGATTTGCGCAAGCCCTCCGACAGCTCCTCCAAGCGTGAAGACAGGGCAACCAGCTTCTCGCTCACCTTGAACTGCTCGGATGACATCGAAGCGACCTCCTCCGTGGCGGCGCTGGTCTCTTGAACGATCGAGCTGGCCTCCGAGATCGAGTCGGTCAGGGTAAGCTGGGAACCGATCAGTACCTCTACCGACCGGGTCGATTCGCGGATCTCGGCCAAAAGGGCATCCATCTCGTAGCGTACATGATCGAATACGCCCTGGGCTTCCTGAACCGAATGCAGCTGCTCGTCAAAGAGCGGTGATGCCGACGTCAATGCATCAACGGAGCCTTGTACTTCAGAGCGGATATCCTTGATCATCGCGCCTACGGTCTGGATCGATTCCTTGGAACGATCCGCCAAGCTGCGCACTTCATTGGCTACGACCATGAAGCCGCTGCCTGCCGCCCCGGCACGTGCCGCTTCAATCGTCGCGTTAATGGACAGCACGTTGGTTTGATGCGTGATCTCCGACATCAGCTCCAATATTTTGTGAATCGACGCGGTGTTCTCCTTCAGCTTCTCCGCATTCTGGACAATGGCCCGGTTCACCTGATTAATCCGCGTGGATTTCTCCACCAGATTGTCCATATGCCGTGCGCCCTCTCCCGTCACCTGAAGCACGCGATCAGCCGCGGCCTCCATCACTTGATTCGAATCCGATACCTTACTCATCTGAACGCCGATGTTCTCAGCCAGCTGATTCTCCCGTTCGGCCTCCATCGCCAAGCTTGTGCTTCCCTGTGCAATCTGCTCCATGGCCGATGCAATTTCACCAGCCGTCAACGAGGTTCCCTTCGATACTCCCGCCAGTTCCTCCGCCGTGGCCAGCACTTGCTTCGCGGAAGCATTCGTCTGATCGACCAAAGCCGAAATTTGCCCCATCATCCGGTTAAAGCTGTGGCCGAGACGGCCAATTTCATCCGCACGCCGGAACTCGGTCCGAACCCTCAGATTTCCCTGCTCTCCCTCTTCCATCAGACGGCACATCTGATTCAGGGGGCGGCCGATGGAACGCATCATATAATAACCTAGCAGTATCGCAACCAGAACCGCGGCCACAATAACCCCGAGCGTTACAACCAATAGCTTGTCCGTGGCTTGCACAAAATCGCTTACGGGAGCAAAGCCGACCATATGCCAAGGAGCCGTCTTCAGCGGGGTATACACCACCATCTGCTCGTCGGCGGTGTAATAAATCCCTCCTTCTTCGGCATCTTGAGGAACCGTGATCGCGGACGGCTGCGTCAGCTGAGCCGAGTCCATGTCGTGTACGATCCGGTTATCCTCGGCAACGATTCGCATCCGGCCGTTGTTCCCTATTTTTAAATTGGCCAGCACACCTCCGACCGCCTCTTCCTTGATATCGATCAGCAGGATATACTGCGCATCCGGATTCTTCAGATTTTTCAGCAATCTCCCCATTGACAAGGTAGCGGTTTTCTCGTTCTCCATAAAGCCTTGAACCTCGGTCGGAAACCATACCGGTTCGCCATCGGCCTGTATAATCCGGTCCATTTTCGCCTTCACGCCATCTGCGGAAGACATTCCCGTTAAGCCCGTTGAGTTATAGGAGCTTTGAGCTTGAAGATTGGGCGCAACCAGGCGCATGCCCTGCAGACGTTTATCCGAAGAAGCCATCCCGTTCAATTTCTCCCGGATTCGGTTCTCGGCCTGCGTTTTGTCCCGAATGCCGATACCCGCCGTACTTACCGTAACGAGGTCCTCGCGAAGAACCGTATCCAGCGCCCATTGGCGGGAAGCGGCTTCATATTGCGCCAGCAGAAAATCCAGCTTGTCCGCCGCCTGCATCATCTGCCCCGAAGTCGCTTCCGACACCTGATCCATCACCGTGTCTTTGGAGATGGAATACGATAATAACCCGAGCGCCGAAGATAACAGCACGATCGTGGTAAAAAAGATAACAAACAGCTTCATCCCAACCGCTTTGAATTGAAAACGTCTCATCATGTTCATATGTATATGTCCCCCTGCATCGCATGTTTGAATGCAAAAAGACACAGCTAGCGGTTACCGGCTGTGTCTCTTCGCTGTTCTCTCTATCTATCTGTCTTATGATGAATTCATACGATTAGCTATCCGTACCTTACCCTTTGCTTGCACCAGCCGTCATGCCATCGACCAGCAAACGCTGCAGGAAGACAAACAGCAAGGTGATCGGCAGTGCGATCAGCACGGATGCCGCCGCGAACAACGTAAAGTTACTGTCCTGGGTGGAGTTGACGAGATCCCATAGGCCGACGGCGAGCGTCCAGTTTTCTTTTGTCCGGAGCACGAGTCTCGCAAAGATAAAGTCTACCCATGGGCCAACGAACAGCGTCAAGCCCATATACGTGATCATTGGCTTCGACAACGGCAGAATGATTTTGCGGAATATCTGGAAGTTGGTAGCTCCGTCGATCTTCGCCGCTTCATCCAGACTTCGCGGTATCGTATCCAGGAAGCCTTTCATGATCAGGGTTCCGCCTAGCGGCGCCCCTGCCGCATACACGATAATCATCGCCGCATGCGTGTTCAGCAGATCCAGGGAGTTCAGCAGGATATACAGCGCGATCATACTCATGAAGCCCGGGAACATCCCCAGCACGAGAATGACCGATAGCGCATTTTGCCGACCTTTAAACCGGAATCGGGAGACCGCATAACTTGTGAGCAGGACAAGAATGGTCCCGATAATCATGGAGAATATCGCAATTTTCAACGTGTTCATGTACCATGTGCCAAACAGAAAGCTCTGGGACGTAAACAATTCTTTATAATGACTGAGCGTAAAAGATTCTGGAATCAAGGACTTGCTGTACAACGACTTTCCGGGACGGAAAGAGGCCAGAACAATCCAGAGCGCCGGGTAAATACAACCGATCGCAATGATGACAAGCGTGATGTAACTTGCCGTCAGGCGAATCGCATTTCTCATTTTAATTCCCATTATTGGATCATATCCTCCTCTTTAAAGGATCTGGTTCTGCGATAATTGTAAATCGAGAAGGTCGCAATAATCATGAAGATGATAATACCGATGGCCGATGCCATGCTGTACCGCTGCTGATCCAGCGTCAGTTTATAGAGCCAGGTTACCAGCAGGTCCGTCGCACCCGCGTACTGATAATCACCCACAACCGGATTACCGTTTGTCAGGAGGAAAATCAAGTTAAAGTTGTTAATGTTACCGGCAAATTGCGTAATCAGCACCGGTGCCGTCGAGAACAAAATCATCGGCAGGGTGATGATCTTGAATTTCTGGAATCCAGTCGCCCCGTCCACATCGGCCGCTTCATAAAGATCCTTCGGAATCGTAGTCAGGACACTCATAACGAGAAGCATGGATACCGGGATACCTACCCACATATTAACGATAATAACGGTCACTTTGGCCCAGACCGGATCGGTCAGCCATGGCAGGCCTTCCAAACCGAAATATCTTAAATACTGGTTGATCGGTCCGAATTGTCCGTTAAACATATTACGCATGACGAGCAAGGAAATCAGCTGCGGAATCGCATATGGAATGATCAGAATGACACGCCATACGCCTTTGAAACGAATTCCTTTTTGTTGAATAAGGAGTGCAACGAGCACACCGCCAAAATACGTCGTTACCGTTGCCAGCACTGCCCAGATGATCGTCCAAGTCAGGACGCCGAAAAAAGTATGGCTCCATGATTTCAATGCAACGAGATTGGTGAAGGTTTTGAAACCGACCCAGTCAACCAAATTTGCCGGCGGCAGATTGTTTGGAGCGGAATAGTTCGTAAACGCCAGCATGACCATGAAGATAATCGGCATGACCGTAAAAAACAAAATACCGATGGCCGGCAGCGTCAGGAAAGATTGCGCGAATTTCCATTCAAAAATATAGTAAAGGGTCTGTCTGAAGTTGTTGGGTTTTCCACCCTGTTCCCTTAGTTTTCCAGCGTTATATGCGTTTTTGATATTGGCATAATACCCAATAAGAAAAAGCGCAAACATAATCATGGTGATAAGCCCTTCAATCAGTAGATTGATGGAATGGTCACCTGCTACCATTTGGGTTAATCCGTTGACTTTCTCTAAATGGCTTCCCTGTTCCCCCAAAGTTGTCATTCCCCAGATGGCATCACCCAGGTTGTTGATGAAGTAATACAGACTGAATATACCTACGATAAGTAAAAGAACGCCTTTGATCCATTGCCGATTGTAAAGCTGACCCAGACCCATACAGATGGCTGATAATACGGCTGCTGTCGTACGATGTTGACGCATGCTCCCTCCATTCTCCTCTCCATATAATCGAGGAATCACCCGCCGGTTGTTCGGCGGGTGAACTTCTTCATCTATCTCGCATTATATAAGAACGTAATTACTCGCCAGCTCCACCACTGTTGAGATCTTTCACTTGACTTACAGCTTTATCAAGCGTTTCTTTCACGTCTTTGTTGTTATCCCAGATCTCAGCCAGTGCAGCGCCTACAGGAGACCATACGTTAGCCATTTCAGGAACGGATGGCATCGGTTGGGAAGATTTGAACTGCTCTGTGAATGCCGATACATACTCGTCATTCTTGATTTGATCATCTTGTTGAGCTTCGTTGTTAGTTGGAACCGATCCAACCAGTGCGCTCAGTTTCAATTGAGCTTCCTTGCTTGTCGCAAAGTCAGCAAACAAACGAGCGGCTTGCGGATATTTCGTGAACGAGCTTACGTACCAAGCTTTGATACCGGAGAACGATACAGCAGGCTGACCGCCGATGGTTGGGATTGGAGCAACGCCAAGCTTGTCGCCAAGCGCTTCTTTGTATCCGCCGAGCTCCCATGGTCCGTTAATGTCCATAGCCAGGTCGCCGGCCGTGAACAATCCGCGTTTGATATCAGGCGTAATGTCGCCGGATTTAACCGGAAGAATTTCTTTCAGGCTTGCATACACTTCCATACTCTTGACTGCGCCTTCGTTGTTGAGGCCGATATCGTTGACATCTGCGCCGCCGTTACCGAAGATGTAGCCGCCATTGGAAGCAAGGAATGGATATGCGAAGTACAGGTTGCCTGTTTCGAACATGATTCCATATTTGTTTTTGGATTTGTCTGTGAAGGTTTTGCTGAACTCAATAACTTCTTCCATCGTTGTTGGAACTTCTTTTACCAGGTCCTTGTTGTAATACATCAGGTATGTTTCAGCAGCGCGCGGGTATCCGTACAGAACGCCGTCATAGCTTACGCCTTGGATAGCGGCTTCCGAGTTGCTGCTCTTCGTTTTTTCTTCGAAGTAATCATTTGGCAGAACCAGGTTGGTAGCTACGGCCTTACCCAGGTTATCATGAGGGAACAATACTACGTCAGCGCCCAATCCGGATGGCCCGTCTTGTTGAAGCTTGGTAACTTGGTCGGTTGGGGACAATTCTTCGATGGTTACTTCAACGCCGTATTTCTCGGTAAATTCTTTAGCAACCGCATCGGTGTAGGCTCTTTCGTCTCTACTTTCCCATACGATCAATTTAGCACCTTCCTCCGGCTTAAGTTCCGGTGCTTCTGTATTTTCGGCCGGCGTCTCCTGGGCTGGTGGATTCTCAGCAGGTGCCTCAGCAGCAGGAGTAGGTGAATTTCCTCCGCACGCTGTAATGGAGAACGCCAACGTGAAGGTTGCAGCTAGCGTAAGTAGTTTCTTCATCTTCATTCCATGATTACCCCTCTCAATAAATGATCAGAAAATGTTGGAAATCTGCGCAAACGATTTCAGAAATTTTCAGCGTCTCTTTTTCTATGTAGCATCTGGCGAGATACTCAGGAAAAATCCCGTTGAGAAAGCGCTTCATTCACTGAAAACATCATACAACATTTATTATCGAATGTAAAAACGTTTGCACAGATCATTTTTACCCGTTTTAAGCATATAATCTCTTGTTACCTTCACTATTCGCTGTATTTCGTAAGTTATCATAAAAATAGTTGTGCATATGCAGTGCAATTCAGTCATTTCGCACGTTATTTGAGACAAGAGTCCAACATAAATGGTTGCTTGTTGAACAAACGTTTGCACAACAGCTTATACTTCTTCTCCCACCGATAGACGTACCATTGAAGCTCCATAGGATGGACATTTCCTTTTCAGAAATTAGCCTAATCCGTTCCTTAACTTTGTCAGAAATGAGACAGGAGGGGAACTCAGTAACCAATCTCTCATGGTATAACCCTGGTGTTCGTACACCAGGGTAAAGTTAACCTATTTATCACCTATTGTTTAGCGAATGGGCTACAACCAATCTCTTTTTTCGACAAATCTCTGCCCTATCAACAAATACACCAGTCCTGTAAATAACACAATTGACCACAAACTATAAGATTCTACTCTCGGCGCGTAAAGCGCTGCCTGTGGCATCATAACATAGTAGGGAATGGTAATCGGAAGCCAGGCCCCAATAGCAGAATGAAAACCTGTTAGAACGATATTCGGTACCACATAACCTACGGACATGGCCAGCGAGGCTCCGAAATTACGCACTCTTATCGAAACCATAAGTTGTAAAGCTGCAAGTGGTAAAACTCCTATCCATCCCCCAATGACTGAATACAGTAATGTCTCCCACGGAATCCTGTCAGGAGCCTTGACAAGATAACCTGTCCCAAGATAACCGAGCAAAAATACGATCTGCACCAACGCCAGAATCCCGACCAACCAAATATATTTCGAGTAAAAGACCTTATACCGGGGGACCGGCAAACTCATCGTGATCTTCCAGCCCCCATCTTTATGCTCATATAAACACAATAAAGATGCTACAATCCCGCTATACAGAGGATAGAAAAACATAGAATGAAGATTGACGCTGTGTATATAAAGCGTAGACCAGCTAGGCGGAAAAAAGTCCCTTAAACTCTGAAGCTGCATCGCCCCCATCGCTGAGTTGATCAGCGTATCCAAAACAATAAGTAAAAATATAATTCTCCATTGAAGTTTCATTCCTTCAGCACGTAACAGTATTCTCATGATCCGGCAACCCCCTATTCAAATTCTCGCCTGGCAAACAGGAGAGCTCCCAGAACTGACAGCATTCCCCCTATCCCAAGCGAGATGCCAATCCACTGCATATGACCAGGGATAAGCGGACTGGATAATGACGGATACGACCAGGGAAGGACCTGAATCACAAAAGAATGGCTTCGAGCTAAAAACAGGCTGGAGATAGATCCAAATATCCCTATAGCCAGCGGTAATGCCTGGTTGAAAAATACAGTAGACAACCAAAGCTGAATGGCCATCATCGGCAGTGTAGCCAAACATGCGAATAGAGGCTGCAATATCATAATTCCCCATGGGATCGGTTCATCCGAGTATAGAACCCAGATTATGCACATGCCAGTAATAGTAATGATTACAGCACATAACTGCAAAATAAATATCCACGCCAATTTGGCCAGGAATACAGAGCCTTTAGGAACTGGCATCGCGAGAAGCTGTTTCCATGCCTTGGTTTCGTGCTCGGTACCAGCCATAATACTGGCTAGGAGCGTAATTCCCAATAAAAAAATGAAAGATAAAAACATATACATTACGGCGAAGCCAGCGTAGATCCCCCCAGGACCTTGACGAAAATAGAGATACCACTCAAGAGCCGTCATGCTGATTAAAATGATGCCTTGAATGAGAGGCATCCACCGGCATAATCGCTTCAGCTTTAATCCCTCTGCACGCATCAGTTCCAGTATCATAAGCTGTTCTCCTGACCGGTCAATTCCAGAAAGATTTCCTCAAGGGTCTTCTTCTTCTCCGTTACTCGGTATACATCATATTGCCGATTTACTAGAAAGCGAATCATTTCCGCCGATTGAGGCCTGGTGATCATGGAAGTTCTGATCTGGTCTGTTGTTATTTCAGGTTCTGCATCCCATCCATGATCGTTCAGAGCAGCGGCTGCTTCCACTGGCCGATCCATCTCAATCCATACATAAGGCTTGCTTCGGTCGGTTAATTCCTGAAGCGGTCCTTGAAAAATCATTTCCCCTTGGTTAATAATTCCCACCCAGGTTGCAACCTGCTCTATTTCACTCAATAGATGGCTTGAGAGCAAAACCGTTATATCAAAATCACGAGGAAGTCTAGTAATCAGCTCTCGAATTTCCTGAATTCCCGATGGATCAAGTCCGTTCGTCGGCTCATCCAGAATCAATAACTTTGGATTCGTAATGAGCGCCATTGCTATCCCGAGCCGCTGTTTCATGCCAAGTGAATAGCTCCTGACCGACTGATGAGCTGCATGATTTAGTCTCACCCATTCAAGAACCTCCTGGATCCTGGATTCCTGTATACCATGGATTAGCGCCATGATTTTCAAATTATTGTATCCTGAAAGATGAGCATAGTATGAAGGAGATTCCACGAGAGAACCCACATCTTTCAGAATATCCATTCGGTTCTTTTTCAGATCTTTGCCAAGTATACGAATCTCCCCGGATGACGAGCGGATGAGTCCAAGGAGCATCCGAATCGTTGTTGTCTTACCAGCTCCATTTGGCCCCAAAAATCCATAGACCTCCCGCTTGGGAACCTGCAAATTAATCTGCTTTACTGTTTCCCGCTGCCCGAATTTGCGGGTCAGTTGATGTGTATCGATAGCATATTCCTTCATCTCTTATTCCTCCTGCTTGGCTTAACTAACATTTAAAGTTTAGCAATGGGAAATAAACAGGAGGTAAACATCTAATGAACGACAGGATAATTTAGGGGCTGATCGGCAATACAAATTCAACCCGGGTACCCTTACTATCCGCCAATAGAATGCTCATCCGGCCAGAATGAGCTTCAACAAAGGCATTGGCTATAGCTATTCCTTTACCCGATTGATCTAAACCCTGTCTTAATACCGTATCCTCGATCCCGTTTCCATCATCCTCGATCACAATAAAACATTTGTTTTCTTTAATAGAGATATTGCATTTAACCTGGGTGCCGGACGGATTATGGATAACCGCATTCATTAATACATTTTGAAAGGCTCGTCCTAACAGATTTCTGTCAAAATCCATCAAACAAACATCCTTTTCGGTAGTAAACATAAATGAAGCATTCTCAGCTAACGGGTGGTTTGCGATATCTATCATCATATCGCGCAGAAAATTCACTATATCATCAGATTTTCTATTCATCGGGAACTGTTCGACTGACCACCGGCCTGTTTGGTTTAAATCATGAATTAGCTGCTTCATTTCCATGGTCTTGCCGCTGATCTGCCTGCTAAAATTCTGTTTCTCCTCATCGGTCCAATCATAATCGGCGGCCGAGAGCATATGAGCATAGCCTTCGATGTACGACAAAGGCGTCTTGAGATCATGGCTGATCGACGCAATCCATTCCTGCTTCTTGACTTCCATATTTAATCGCTCGGTCTCACTTTGCAGGAGTTGATTCGATAATTGCGTCATTCGATCAAATAATTCTTTATATAAGATATACGGATAACGATAGTTGTTATGAGGTAATGAGCCTTCGCTTGGCTGATGGAAATGTTCCTGCGGCTGGCTGTAATTTCTTTCGGATAATTGGTTGATCCAGCGTATTAAATAAGTAAGCGGTTTGCCCACGCACCAACCGAAAGCCATGAAAAAAATAGCCATTAACACGATGCCCGTAACAGCTAAAAAAGTCTTCATGGATATCGTGCCCCGGGGACTCATCCAATCCTGAAGATATATAAATATCACCGTGCATAAAATAAAACTCAGGACAAACATCATCATCAAAATAATGGTTATCTTGATAAAGCGAAAAGCCATTGTGACCATTGGATTCATTCTTTTTCCTTTCTTGGGGCCAGCATTTTGTAGCCAAGTCCACGAACGTTAACAATAAACCTTGGGTTTCTGGAATCAGGCTCCACCCTTTTTCGCAGTCTGAAAATATGGATTACAACCGTCTTCTCATCTCCAAGGTAGGGCTCCTTCCAGACCGATTCGTATAATTGACGCGTACTAAAAATACGGTTAGGATGTCGGCACAGAAATACAAGCAGCTCCCATTCACGTGCCGGGCACTCCACTTGCTTGCCATTTACGATCAGTTCCCCGGCTGCAAGATCCAGCCTAAAATAACCAAAATCCAATTGAGTTAATCGCGGCTGAGCCTCTTGTTCCCGCTGTGTTTTATATTTCAGACGAGCTTTGGTGCGGGCAACAACCTCCAACGGATTAAATGGTTTCGTAATATAATCGTCCCCGCCAATGCCAAACCCCATCAGCTTGTCCAAGTCAGCATCCCGGGCGGTAAGAAAAAGGATCGGCGTTTCGGTCATTTTGCGAATTTTTCGGCACACCTCGAAGCCGTCCTCATCCGGAAGCATGACATCCAGTATGATGACGTCCGGATTAAACTCCGTTAATGTTCGCACCGCTTCCTGCCCTGTGCCCACACTTCGAATATGCCGAAAGCCTTCCTTCTTCAACACGGTAGTAAACATATCGCATAAGCCTTGTTCATCATCTACAAGCAAAACCGAAATGTTATCCATAGCATTTTTCTCCATCTTTTCATATTTCAACAAACAGTTGCTTTTATTATATAACAGAGTCAACTCCCAAAGACTCAGAATATCTGTTGAAAGGTGCTGGGAATGGATCAACTCTATCCTTTCTTATTCATCCTATCTATGCAAAGTTAACATTAGGTAAACAGAAACTGAACAAAGCATAAATTAATACAAGGCATCATCGTGCAGCGTACGGCTATCTGCTCCTATTACGGACAGCGCCTATGGTCCCATTTCAGACAGACACATTTATGTTAGAGTTAAGTTTATGCAAAATAATCAACTGACCAAAGAGGTCTGAATAGACGTTAGGCCCGTGAATCCATTTATGAGTACAAACAAAAGGAGTCTTCTTCAAGAAGACTCCTTTTGTTTCAATTATATTTTATCAGTCAAAAAAATGACTCTACACAAGCGCCTTCAGCGCAATATCCGTCCGGTTCTGCTTGCCTTCAAACAAAATCGCTTCTGCACGCTCATACGCTTTCGCCCGTGCGGATGCGATATCTGCCCCTAATCCAACAACGCCGAGAACGCGTCCTCCATTCGTTCTCCACGTTCCGTCAGCATCGCGAGAGGTGCCCGCATGAAATACAATCGTTCCGTCCTGCTCGTTATCCAGCCCACTGATCGCTATCCCTTTCGGATACGATGCAGGATACCCGCCGGAAGCCAGGATGACGCATACCGCTGCCTCGTCACTCCACTCCAGTTCTAAATCAGCCAGGTTTCCGTTAACGGCAGCAAGGAATACCTCAAGCAGATCCGTCTTCAAGCGCGGCAATACGACCTGCGTTTCCGGATCGCCAAATCTGGCGTTGAACTCAATGGTCTTCGGTTTTCCGTCCGGCGTAATCATCAATCCGGCGAACAGAACGCCCCGGAACGGACGACCTTCCGCTACCATCGCTTTCGCTGTGGGCTTGATAATCGTCTCAATGGCCTCTTCAATGACAGATGACTGAATATGAGGCAATGGAGAATACGTTCCCATCCCACCTGTATTCGGTCCCAAATCTCCATCATAAGCCGGTTTATGATCCTGTGCCGCCGACATCGGCTTCACGGTTTCACCATCCACAAAGGCGAGGATCGACATTTCCTGGCCTTCCAGGAACTCCTCGATGACCACCCGGCTTCCCGCATCGCCAAACACCTTCGATTGCATAATGTCGCTGAGCGCCTGCTCGGCTTCCTCGATCGTCCGCGCAACGGTAACACCCTTGCCGGCTGCGAGCCCGTCCGCTTTCACGACGATCGGTGCGCCTTGCTGGCGCAAGTAAGCTAGCGCCTTCTCGTAATCGTCGAACTTCGCGTAGGCTGCCGTCGGAATGCCGTATTTATGGAGCAAGTCCTTCATAAAAGTTTTGCTGCCCTCAATTTCGGCTGCATTTTTGCGCGGACCGAATACCGGGATGCCTGTAGCGTCGAATGCATCTACGATGCCGTCAGCCAGCGGATCATCCGGACCGACAACAATGAGTCCCACCTGCTTCTCTACGGCGAATGCCGCCAGCTTCTCAAACTCCGATACCGCGATCGGCACGCACTCGGCCAGCTGTCCGATACCGGCGTTGCCGGGTGCGCAGTAAATCTTATCCGCTTTCGGGCTCTTTGCCAGTGCCCATACGATGGCATGCTCTCTTCCGCCGCCTCCGATAACCAAAATATCCATGGTTTACCCCTCCCGATTCATTTCAACTTTACCGTCAACATTTCATAACATGAATGATTTACAGGGCGAAGCGTGAGATCATCTTCACCTTCTGGTCCCCTTAAACTTAAAGGCGGCGCGCTCGAAAGAGCGGCGTCGCCTCTATATGTTGCTGATTGAAAGGTGATCTTCAGCTGCAGCCTCATGGTTGCAGCGAAGCCCCTTTTTATGCTCATGAATTAGTGTTTAAAATGCCGCACGCCAGTAAAGACCATGGCGATCCCGTATTCGTTGGCTGCCTTGATGGATTCCTCATCCTTAATGGAGCCGCCCGGCTGAATGATGGCGGTAATGCCGGCTTTCGCTGCAAGCTCAACGGTATCTCCCATCGGGAAGAACGCATCGGAAGCGAGTACGGCTCCCTTGGCTTTCTCTCCTGCCTGTTCCACCGCAATACGCGCCGAGCCGACACGGTTCATTTGGCCTGCGCCAACGCCAACGGTCATGTTGTCTGCAGCCAATACGATCGCATTAGATTTCACGTGCTTGACCACTTTCCAGCCGAAGAGCAGCTGCTTCAGCTCTTCTTCCGTTGGTTTCCGGTCCGTCGCAACTTTCAGATCAGCGGCGTCCAGGGAATGCACATCGCTTTCCTGTACGATCATGCCGCCTTCGATGGTTGTCACCGCAAGTGTGCTTTGGCGCTCCTTGGCCGAACCGAACTCGCCCATCTTCAGTAGACGGATATTTTTCTTTTTCGTGATAATCTCCAGCGCCTCCGGTGTGAAATCCGGTGCCAGGATAATTTCAAGGAAAATATCCTTCAGCAGATCCGCCGTCGGAGCGTCAATTGTCCGGTTCGCCGCCACGATGCCGCCGAAGATGGATGTCGGATCAGCGTTGTAAGCTTTTTGGTAAGCTTCCAGCACATTTGTCCCGATGCCCACGCCGCAAGGGTTCATATGCTTCACGGCCACCACGGTTGGCTCGTCGAATTCCTTCACGATCTGCAGGGCTGCGTTCGCGTCATTGATATTGTTATAGGAGAGCTCTTTGCCGTGCAGCTGCTCCGCGGTCGTCAAAGTACCCGCTGGTGCCAGCGGTTTACGGTAAAATGCCGCTTTTTGATGCGGATTCTCGCCGTAACGAAGGTCCTGAATTTTCTCGTAGGTGACGCTAAAGCGCTCAGGAAGCGGATCGCCCGTTACATTCGACAAATAGTCAGAAATCAACGTATCGTAGGCCGCCGTATGACGGAAAACCTTGGCTGCAAGACGTTTGCGGGTTTCCAGCGTCGTGTCGCCGCCGTCACGGATTTCCTCGATCACGCTGCCATAATCCGCCGCATCGACAACCACGCTCACAAAAGCATGGTTTTTCGCAGCCGAACGCAGCATCGTCGGCCCGCCAATGTCGATATTTTCGATTGCATCCTCATACTCGACACCCGGCTTCGCGATCGTTTCCTGGAATGGGTACAGGTTCACCACGACCAGATCGATGTAATCGAGGCCCAGCTCCTGCATCTGACGCTGATGCTCCTCGCTGTCGCGAATGGCAAGCAGACCGCTGTGCACGGCTGGATGAAGGGTTTTGACGCGTCCGTCCAGAATCTCAGGGAATCCGGTCACATCGGAGATGCCGATGACAGGAACTCCTTCCTTGGCGAGGAGGTTCTTCGTTCCCCCTGTCGAAATGATCTCTACACCCAATGAAGACAACTCGCGGCAAAACTCCACGATGCCGGTTTTATCCGAAACGCTGACCAAAGCTCTTTTGATACCCACGTTCATACCCCCTATTATGAATAAAATTAACTAAGTAAGCCTGTCTTGATTCCGTAGATGCTGTCGAAGATCCATAATTGCAAATTATTTCCCGAGAAATATCGAACATGTCGATTCACCGAAAGACCTTGTCCGCTTTTATTACAAAAGCCTATTCGGTAATCGTCACATTCCGCCCGTTCAGCGAAATTCGCCCCTGGGCGAACCAGGAAACGACTTCAGAGTATAACTTCTGCTCCACGGCATGAATGCGTTCTGCCAGCACTTCTGCCGTTTCGCCTTCCTTGATCTCTACGGCTTTTTGAGCAATAACAGGTCCGGTATCCATGCCGCCATCCACAAAATGAACCGTGACACCAGTCATCTTCACACCATAGTCCAGCGCTTGGCCAATCGCGTCTTTTCCTGGAAAAGCAGGCAGCAGCGATGGATGAATGTTGATGATCCGGCCGCTATAGAACTCGACAAAGGACGGACTCAATAACCGCATATATCCTGCAAGAACAATCAATTCGACACCGCGCTGCTGAAGCTCTACCGCAATTTCACGTTCGTAATCTTCCTTCGAGGCATAATCCTTCGGCTGAAAGGCGAATACATCCACATTCGCCGCTTGAGCCAGCTCCACGACGGGAGCCTGTGGCTTATCGCATACCAGGATGCTGATCACGCCGCCCAGGGCCCCCCTGTGCTGCGTATCTACCAAAGCCTGAAAGTTACTGCCCCTGCCGGAAGCGAAAACCGCAATCCGAAACGGCCTCATTACACCTCAGCTCCCGTAAAGGTTACGATGCGCTCGCCTTCGGTGACCCGGCCGATCACATAAGCCTCTTCGCCTGCGGAGCGGAGGTATTGAAGCACTCCGTCTGCATCCTGTTCTTTGACGACAAGCACCATGCCGATTCCCATATTAAATGTCGTAAACATATCCTTGTTCGAAATGCTGCCTTTTTCCTGCATTAGCTTAAAGATCGGCAGAATCGGCCAAGAGCCGTATTCGATGTCGACATTGACGCCATCCGGCAGCATACGCGGAATATTCTCGATGAATCCGCCGCCCGTGATATGCGCCATACCCTTTACTTCGATCTCTTTCAACAGTCCGAGCAGCGGCTTCACATAAATCTTGGTCGGAGCGAGCAGTACGTCGCCAAGACGTCCGCCCAGTTCCGGAAGCTCTTGCTGCAGAGAGTAGCCTGCGTCCTCCAGAAGCAGCTTGCGAACAAGCGAGAAGCCGTTACTGTGCACACCGCTGGATGCTAGACCAATCACCGCGTCGCCTGCCGCGATATTCGACCCGTTGATCATTTTGCTTTTGTCGACAATGCCTACGGTGAAGCCCGCGATGTCATACTCGCCTTCACTGTACATGCCCGGCATCTCTGCCGTTTCCCCGCCGATCAGGGAACATCCCGCTTGGTTGCATCCGTCGGCGATCCCTTTGACAATGGATTCGATTTTGGACGGAATGACCTTATCACAAGCTAAATAGTCGAGAAAAAAGAGCGGTTCTGCGCCTTGCACCACAATATCGTTCACGCACATCGCTACCGCATCAATGCCGATGGTATCATGTTGGTCCATCGCGAATGCGAGCTTCAGCTTTGTGCCGACGCCATCCGTGCCTGAGACGAGTACCGGCTCTTCATATTGGTCTTTATTCAGCTTGAACAGTGCGCCAAAACCCCCGAGGTCGGTCATGACTTCCGGTCTGAAAGTCGTTTTGACATGCTTTTTCATACGCTCTACCGCTTCATTGCCTGCAGCGATATCCACGCCTGCTTGTTTGTAAGTATCCGACACGCGCTCAACACTCCTTTTTCGTTATGACGAAAGTATCTGTTCACACATCATTTATGGGCTTAATCAATAACCAGCTTAAAGAGGTTGTTCAAACCAACCTTCTCGGTGCTGAAAACCGACCTTTTTGAACACGCATTTAATGGGTGTATCCGAGAAAAAATGGCTGTCCACTGCAGAATCAGCAGCTGCAGCCCATCTTCTCTTCCCCGTTAAAATCAATCTGCGTCGGGTAATCATTATCAAAGCATGCCATGCACAAGCCGCCTTTAGGGCTGTGCTCATCATAACCGCCAATGGCGGATATAAGTCCCTCCGGGCTCAGGAACGATAAGGAATCCGCGTTGATCTCCCGGCAGATTTCCTCGACGCTTTTCTCGGAAGCGATCAGCTCTCTGCGGTCCGGCGTATCGATGCCGTAGAAGCAAGGGTTCTTGAATGGCGGCGACGTAATCCGCACATGCACTTCGGTCGCGCCCGCTTCACGAAGCAAATTAACGATCCGGCGGGACGTGGTTCCCCGTACGATGGAGTCATCGATCATGACCACCCGTTTGCCTTCGACCACGCGCCGTACCGCGCTCAGCTTCATCTTCACGCCCTGTTCGCGCAGCTCCTGGCTCGGCTGAATGAACGTCCGGCCCGTATATTTATTCTTGATCAATCCCAGCTCGTAAGGAATGCCCGTTTGCTCGGCATAACCGATAGCGGCCGAGATGCTGGAATCCGGTACGCCTGTAACCACATCGGCATCCACGAACGATTCCAGGGCCATCTTGCTGCCCATCCGTTTACGGGCCGAATGCAGATTGGAGCCGTTCAGATCGCTGTCCGGACGGGAGAAATAAATATATTCCATCGCGCACAACGCTTTGCGTCCCGCTTCCGTATACCGTTCTTCCCGAAGCCCGTTCCGATCGAGAATCAGCAGCTCTCCGGGAGCAACATCGCGGATCGCTTCCGCCCCGATGACTTCAAGCGCGCAGGTCTCCGAAGTGAAGATATACGCATCGCCCAGACGACCCATCGTGAGCGGACGGAGTCCGTTCGGGTCCGAGGCGACGAGCAGCTTGTCATTGGTCATGAGCAGAAAGGCGAACCCGCCCACCAAGCGCTGCAAGGCATCCTTGGCAGCCTCGACAAAATCCTTCGGCGAACGCGCGATCAGATGCGCAATGACTTCCGTATCGCTGGTCGTCTGGAATATGGAGCCCTCCATCTCCAGCTCGCGCCGAAGCTTCGGCTCGTTGACGATGTTGCCGTTCGTAGCAATCGCCAGATTGCCCTCGCGATATTTAAAGACGAGCGGCTGCGCATTCGTCAGTCTGCTGTCCCCGCTGGTCGAGTAACGGACATGCCCGATCGACATGCTGCCCTGCAGCGATTCCAGCTTGTCTTTATCAAACACTTCTTTTACAAGTCCCATCCCGCGGTGATAATTGAAATTCTCGCCGTCGGCTACGCAGATTCCTGCGCTTTCTTCGCCGCGGTGCTGGAGGGCGTGAAGCCCGTAATAGGAAAGGGAGGCGGCATCGGGATGTCCAAACACCCCGAATACGCCGCACTCTTCTTTTAATGTATCAAAAATATCGCTCTGACCTGTTCCCTCATTGTAGTAATCCCCTGTCCACAGTCCTTCGGGTATCAGTTCATGAGACATGGAATGGCATCCTCCCAGACGGATTTCAAAGCCTCCACGGATTCTTCCAGCGCAGAAGCACCGTTAATGTTAATGCTAAGCTTATTCCCGCCGACTACGCCAAGCGCGGTAAATGGAACGTCCGCTTCTTGCAGGAGCTTCTCCAGCGCGTTCTTATGATCAGGAGACACCGACAGCACGATCCGGGATTGGCTCTCGCTAAAGAGCGCTACGTCGTTACGCAGATCGGTTGACCATTGCACGCTCGCCCCAACGTTGCCGCTGATGCAGCTCTCCGCCAGCGCGGCTGCAAGTCCCCCCTCCGACACATCATGCGCGGATTGTACCAGACCGGATTGGATGGCCTTCAGTACGCCGCCGAGCAATTTCTTCTCGGTATCCAGGTTCAGTTCCGGCGGTCTGCCTTCCGATACTCCATGCATGATCGCTTGGAACTCGCTGCCGCCCAGTTCCGCACGGGTATCACCCAGAACGTAGATGGCATCGCCTTCCCCCTTGAAGCCTTGTGTCGTAATATGATCCGTATCATGGATCAGGCCGACCATGCCAACAACCGGCGTCGGATAAATCGCACCTTTGGCATTCTCGTTGTAGAGACTCACATTTCCGCCGATGACCGGCGTTTCAAGCACACGACAAGCTTCCGCCATACCGTCCACGGCTTTTTCCATCTGCCAGAAAATTTCCGGCTTCTCCGGGCTTCCGAAGTTCAGGTTATCCGTAATCGCCAGCGGCTCGGCGCCGGAGCACACGATATTGCGCGCTGCTTCGCTGACCGCGATTCTGCCGCCAAGCTCAGGGTCGAGGTAGACGTAACGTCCGTTACAGTCCGTTGTCATCGCCAGGGCTTTGCGCGTTCCCGGCACCGTTACGACAGCAGCATCCGAACCCGGACGAACGGCCGTGCTGGTACGAACCATATAATCGTATTGGTTGTATACCCATGCTTTGCTTGCAAGGCTTGGCGAACCGAGCACCTTCTTGAGGGCACCGCCCAAATCCTTCACTTCTTCATAACGAAGCGTATCCACCGCAGCCTGCTCTTGGTAGTAAGCCGGTTCTTGGGATGGTTTGTTATAGATCGGGCATTCGTCTACGAGCGCTTTAACCGGCATGTCGCCTACCACCTCACCGTGGTGGATCAGCTTCAGGCGGCCATCGTCCGTCACTTTGCCGACTTTGGCGCAGATAACGCCCCAGCGTTCGAAGATTTCTCGGGCTTGCTCCTCATGCTTCGGCTCAACCACGAACAGCATCCGTTCCTGGGACTCCGACAGCATCATTTCATAAGGCGTCATGCCTTCTTCGCGCTGAGGCACTTGGTCCAGGTACAGCTCAAGACCGTTGCCTGCTTTACTTGCCATTTCCGCACTGGAGCAAGTCAATCCAGCCGCGCCCATATCCTGAATGCCCAGCACGATGCCGGAATCAATCAGCTCGAGGCAGGACTCCATCACGAGTTTCTCCATGAACGGATCGCCGACCTGAACGGCCGTGCGGTTCGCTTCGGATTCCTCCGTCAGCTCAACGGAAGCGAAGGTTGCGCCGTGGATGCCATCGCGGCCAGTTGGAGGCCCGACATAAAAGACCGGATTGCCTACCCCTTTTGCAACGCCGCGCTGAATCTTATCATGGTCGATAACGCCGACGCACATCGCATTGACCAGCGGATTGCCTTCATAACTTTCGTCGAATACAACCTCGCCGCCTACCGTCGGGATCCCGATGCAGTTGCCGTAACCGGCAATGCCGGATACCACGTGCTCAAACAAATATTTAACGCGATCGCTCTCCAGCTTGCCGAAACGAAGCGAGTTAAGAATCGCTACCGGTCTTGCCCCCATGGAGAAAATATCGCGGATAATGCCGCCAACGCCCGTGGCTGCGCCTTGATAAGGCTCTACAGCGGACGGATGGTTATGGCTTTCGATTTTGAATACAACCGCTTGGTTGTCGCCGATATCAACGATCCCGGCGCCCTCGCCCGGTCCCATTAGGACGCGCGGGCCGCTTGTCGGGAAACGACGAAGCAGCGGCTTGGAATTTTTGTAGGCGCAATGCTCGGACCACATGACACTGAATACGCCGATTTCTGTGTAATTCGGCTTGCGTCCCATGAAGGAACAGATCAGCTCATACTCGCTGTCCGAAACTCCCATTTGCTTGTAAATCTGATGCTCTGCGATCTGTTCTGCTGTCGGTTCCTTAACGGACGTTTGCTGCGCCATGAGTATCCCTCCATGCCTGTAATATGGATGTAAACATTGCTTTACCGTCATCCGAGCCGAGCAGGCTGCTGACCGCGCGCTCCGGATGCGGCATCATGCCGATTACGTTGCCCCGTTCATTGCAGATGCCTGCGATATCCTCGATCGAGCCGTTCGGATTGTTTTGATACGTAAATACGATTTGCCGGTTGTCCCGGAGCTTTTGAAGTGTTTCTTCATCACAGTAATAGTTGCCCTCGCCATGCGCGATCGGAATGACAATCTCTTGCCCCTCCGCGTAATCGCGCGTAAACGGCGTTGTATTATTGTTCACTTTGAGCACCGTGTCATGACAGCGGAATTTCATCGAATCGTTGCGGCGCAGAGCTCCGGGAAGGAGTCCGGCTTCCGTCAAAATCTGAAATCCGTTGCAGATGCCAAGAATATACTTGCCCTCTTCCGCCGCCTTCGCCACTTCGCTCATAACCGGGGCGAATCGGGAAATCGCACCACATCGGAGATAATCTCCATAAGAGAATCCGCCGGGTACCAAAATGCAATCATATGGAGAAAGGTCCGTAGCCGTATGCCACACATAATCCACCGGCTGACCAATCGTCTCTTCTACCGCCTTATAACAGTCAATATCACAATTGGAACCAGGAAAGACCAGCACTGCAAATCTCATTGGTTTAGCCCTCCAATTCATAACGGTAGTTCTCAACCACCGTATTGGCCAAAAGCTTCTCGCACATTTCTTTCACTCGTAGCTCGGCTTCCTCACGGTTGTCCGTACCCAGCTCAAGTTCCATATATTTACCGATCCGCAGGCTTTCCACTTCCTTGTACCCTATCGAATGAAGTGCACCTTGCACCGCTACCCCTTGAGGGTCCAATACGCTCTGCTTAATCGTGACGTAAACCTTTGCTTTCAACATTGTATCCTGTTCCTCCTCGGTATATATGAATGAAATGGTTTATAAAAGCTTTACAGGCTTGCACCCGTGATTCGACTGTAAATATCGGTATAGCGGCGCGTCGTCTCCTCTACCACGGCCTGTGGCAGGGGATCCGGCTCACTGTTCTTATCCCAATCGGACGAAGCGAGATACGTGCGGACGGGCTCCTTATCCATACTGTCAATCTCAATGTCTAGCGCGTAATTCTTCTCATCCCAGAAACGGGAGGAATCCGGCGTGAAAATCTCATCGATCAGAATGATCTCTCCATCGATTAAACCGAACTCAAACTTGCAATCGGCCAAAATAATGCCGTGCTTGCTGCAATAATCGCGGGCGAACTTGTACAGCATCAGGCTTTTGTTCTGCAGCTGCAGCGCCAGCTCCTCGCCGACAAGCTCCTTCATGCGCGATAGCGGGATGTCCTCGTCATGACCGACATCGTTCTTCGCCGCCGGCGTGAAGATCGGCTCGGGAAAAGCCTCATTCTTGCGCAGACCCTCCGGCAGCTTAATGCCGTTGACCTCGCCCGAGGACTGATACTGCCTCCAGCCCCCACCGGTAATGTATCCGCGAACCACGCATTCGATATCGATGCGCTCGGCCTTGCGGCACACCATGATTCGTCCATCCAGCAGCTCCTTGTCCTTGACGGCATCGCCCAGGAGGTTCACGTCCGTATGCACGACATGATTGCTGATAAGCTGTTCCGTTTGTTCAAACCAGAAGGCGCTCAGCTTGTTCAGAACGGTTCCTTTGGCTGGTACAGGCGGCTCCAGCACATAGTCAAAAGCGGAAATGCGGTCGGTTACTACAATGAGTACATGCTCGCCCAGGTCGTATAGTTCACGAACCTTGCCCTTGTACAGCAGCGGTACGTTGACCAGATGCGTGGCGGTCGATAATGCCGGTAATGTCATGTGTTCCTCCCCTTGGGACGACGTATGGCTCGGCTTGAGACCTGTCGCTCCCTGTATTTCTATCGGATGAAAAATAGAATGCTCAGTATCATGTTAAAAGTCTTCAGCTTATTCATCACTACGAATGCGGATTGTTTTTCCGATCCCTGTTGCCCGCCTTCTCCGTTGTAGTGATTCTCAACTTCACAGAGCCTTCAGGCGATTAATACAAATTTCTTAACTATTCCAATCCCAGCTTGGCAAAAATCGTATCCACATGCTTCAGGTGCCAGCTTGGATTAAATGCATCTTCGATCTCCTCAGCGCTGAGCACCTCGGTGATCTCAGGCGTGGATTCCACGATCTCGCGGAATTGACGCTGCTCTTCCCATGCCTGCATGGCCCGAGGCTGAACGGTATCGTACGCTTGCTCGCGGCTGAAGCCCTTGTCGATCAGCTTCGTCATGATCCGGCCCGAGAAAGGAACGCCGAACGTGCGAGCCATGTTGCGCTTCATGTTCTCCGGGAAGACGGTCAGGTTCTTCACGATGTTGCCGAAGCGGTTCAGCATGTAGTTCAGCAGCATCGTAGCGTCCGGCAGGATGATACGTTCTACCGAGGAGTGGGAAATATCCCGCTCATGCCAGAGCGACACGTTCTCGTAAGCCGAAACCATGTGGCCGCGAATGACGCGCGCAAGACCCGAGATGTTCTCCGAACCGATCGGATTCCGTTTATGCGGCATCGCGGAGGACCCTTTTTGTCCTTTGGCGAATGCCTCTTCGACCTCGCGAACCTCACTCTTCTGGAGTGCGCGGACTTCGGTAGCGAACTTCTCGAGCGAAGTCGCGATGAGCGCAAGTGTTGCCATGTATTCCGCATGACGGTCACGCTGCAGCGTCTGGGTCGAGATCGGCGCCGGCTTCGTGCCAAGCTTGCGGCAGACGAATTCTTCAACCGAAGGATCGATGTTGGCATACGTTCCAACGGCTCCGGAAATTTTGCCGTACTGCACGCCGTCGGCCGCATGGCGGAAGCGCTCCAGGTTACGGATCATTTCTTCATGCCACAGCGCCATTTTCAAACCGAAGGTTGTCGGTTCTGCATGCACCCCATGCGTTCTGCCCATCATCGGGGTATGCTTGTAAGCCAGTGCCTTCTCTTTCAAAATACCGATAAAGCGCAGGATGTCCTGCTCCAAAATATCGTTGGCTTGCTTGAGCAGATATCCCATCGCGGTATCCACCACATCCGTCGAAGTCAAACCGTAGTGAACCCATTTGCGCTCCTCGCCAAGGCTTTCCGAAACCGCGCGTGTAAAGGCGATGACATCATGGCGGGTTTCCTGTTCGATTTCATAAATCCGATCCATATTAAAGGTTGCATTCTGGCGAAGCTTAACGGTATCTTCCATCGGAATGACGCCGAGATCCGCCCATGCCTCGCATGCGCACAATTCCACTTCCAGCCATGCTCTGAATTTGTTCTCCTCGGTCCAAATCGCCCGCATTTCCGGTCTGCTGTAACGTTCAATCATCGTTTAATCCTGCCTCCAAATATTAGTTTTCTCTACCCATTCGAGCGCGTCATCGACATCCCCGCACAAGAGGTTTATATGTCCCATCTTGCGGTTAAGCTTCGATTCGCTCTTGCCGTATAGATGAAGCTTAGGCACAACGCCGAGAGACTCTGCAAGCGCGTCGTGCTCTCCAAAACGTCGTACCGCTTCCTCCAGATGCTGTCCCAAGAGGTTCACCATGACGACCGGGCTCAGCAGCGTTGTGTCCCCGAGCGGCAGATCGCAGATCGCTCTTACATGCTGCTCGAATTGAGAGGTTGAGCATGCCTCCATCGTGTAGTGACCCGAGTTATGCGGACGAGGTGCAAGCTCATTCACGTACAGCTCCCCATCCTCGGTCACAAACATCTCTACAGCCAGCAGACCGACAGCTCCCAAACCTTCAACCACGCGTTCCGCGAGCTGACATGCTTTGCGCTTTACTTCGCTCGGCACGCGCGCAGGCACAATCGACAAGTGCAAAATATTGTTGACGTGCACGTTCTCTGCCGGGGGAAAGCTCTTCACGATGCCGCTGGGCGTACGCGCCGCAATCACGGAGATCTCGCACGCGAACTTCACGAACTTCTCCAACACCAGCTCCGTCCCGCTGGCAGCCAGCTCTTTATAGGCTGATTCCAGCTCATCTTCGCTGCGGAGAACCGCTTGCCCTTTACCATCATAACCTCCCATGACGGTCTTTAGCACGCACGGAAGTCCAAGTTCAGAGGCGGCGGACCGTAAATCTTCCAAGCTTGTTATTTCACGATACGGCGCAACCGGTACGCCGGCCGCTTCAATTGCGGCCTTCTCGCGCAAGCGGTGCTGCGTGGTGTACAGCAGCTTGCTTCCTTGGGGAACATAAGACTGCTCCTCCAGAAGCTGGGCCACGCCCGCATCGACATTTTCGAATTCGTACGTAATGACGTCCGCTTTGACGGCAAGCTGCCGGGCAGCCTCGACGTCATCATACCGGGCCGTCACCTGCTCAGCCATCTGGCCAAGCGGGGAGTTCGGCGTCGGATCAAGGGTGACGAACGAATATCCCATCCGGATCCCGTCCAGCGCAATCATCCGTCCGAGTTGTCCCCCGCCAAGTACACCAATGACGGAACCTGGCAGTAGCTTTTTGCTAGAGACCTTCGTCTGCTGTGCTCCGTTCTCCATCATAGGTTATCGCTGCTTTCCAGCACTTCGTCACGGATACGGTCCCGGCGCGCTTGCACTTTTTCCCGAATCCCTGCATCCGAAGTGCCTAAAATCTGGGCTGCGAGCAATCCGGCGTTGGTTGCTCCCGCTTTACCGATCGCTACGGTTGCTACCGGAATGCCGCCCGGCATCTGCACGATCGACAACAATGAATCCAGCCCCTTCAGCGCTTTCGATTTAACCGGAACGCCGATAACCGGCAATACCGTCTTCGAAGCGACCATTCCTGGCAGGTGAGCGGCCCCGCCGGCTCCGGCGATAATGACGCGAAGCCCCCGGCCCTCCGCTTCCTCGGCATACCGGAACATCAAGTCCGGCGTCCGGTGAGCGGATACGACTTTTTTCTCATAAGGAATTTCAAGCTCGTCTAGCACCTGGCATGCATGGGACATCGTATCCCAATCTGATTGGCTTCCCATAATGACTCCTACTTGTGCTGTCATGAGTTACCCCCGCTTTCTTCGAAATTCGACAATATAATGGCTGCTGCTGAAAAAAAAGTCCGATCCCGTAAACACAAAATCTGTGCAGGTCTCGGACATACAAGGATTACGAACGCTGCTGCCTGCGTCAAGCAGAAGAGTCTTGCGCATCCGCCGCCAAAGAGGCAAACATGAAACCAAGCCCCGTCGTAGCCGCACCGTTTGTATTCCCTCGTAGTCCGAAAATTTACGGTTTCCGGGTAGAGACTTCCGGGCCATATCCCCGGCTTTATACGAGAAATATTAAATTTCATCAATCACGCTTTATAAGTTATTTTGAACCTCAACATCCTCAGTTTATCAATTTCTGACACCAAATGTCAACCTAAACACGAACAATCGGATTTACATAAAAAATAATGTTCGTATCTAGGGAGTGAGCAATGCTGCAGCAAAAACTTCTTGGAGATTGTGGGCTTTATTGAAGGCACAGGCAACGGCCGCACATAAAAAAGGTGTGGGCAGTGATGGCAGCGCTGCGCTGACGCATCGTGATTCCGATCGGCTGTTAAACACGGGAAACTGGATTGAACTATAATGGATGTTTCCCGTGTTTAAAGGCGAACGCTTCGCTTCTCCATCCACGATTCGTCCGCTCCGCTGGAGCGAGAACCTTTTTTGCTGCTGCATAGAGGGTAAGGGAAAAGTATTATCGCAGAATAAAATAAGACCGTATTCTGCTCTTTAATTGTAGCTACTTACAAGGAAGATGGGGTCGAGTGTCGAAATCTTATCATCCGACATGAGTATGAAATACGACAGAACTTTAATCCGATATCTATATTTGAATATTACTAAGCAGAATCTATTACTAAGGAGGAACCAATGGCTATCTATCTGGTAAGGCATGGTCAAGATGAAGAAGGGTACCGCGGTGGGTGGAGCCAGCGCGGGCTCATAGACGAAGGGATCAGGCAAGCGGAGAAGCTGGGGCAATACTTAAACGAACACAAGCATGATTTTAATATCCACCGGATCGTGTGCAGCGATTTAACGAGAGCCTATCAGACTGCCTCCATATTGGCCGATAAGCTTGGCCTTCCGTTTCATGGTTCCGAGGATTGGAGGGAGATGAATAACGGTCTGCTCGCTGGAATACCTAACTCTTTAGCGGAAGAGAAGTTCCCTGGATTGTATTTTTCCAGCTTACGGATGGACGAAAGATACCCGGGCGGTGAAAGTCCGCAAGAAAATTTCCAGCGGATTAAGGAAACCTTCACGAGATTATGCCAGGATCAGCTTGAAACAAATGATCACGAGAACGTATTGGTGGTCACTCACGGGGGAGTGATTAACATCATTTATCATCTAATCAAGGATATGGCATGGAGCAATAAGAATCCGTTCTTCCCGGCGGCGAACACCGGGCTGCACAGGGTGGAGTTCCGGGGCGGGCGCTGGGAGTTTACCCTGGAGAATGCAGCACCTCATTTGTAATCGGGAAACCGCATTTCTTCCCGCAACCAACCGGTTCTACCGCTCCCCATGTTTGATGGCATCTACATATTGCTTGGCTTCTACCAAAGACAACCCTAACTCTTCCCTTACGATTTTAATCGCTTTAATGTCCTGCCCATCCGCCAGTAACTGTTTGACTTCCTCATGAACCGGCGGTTCAGGTATTCCTAATTGTTTAGCCATTTGATTTAACGTGTTCTGCTGCTGCCTCATTCGTTTCTCCATTGCCGTCATTCGACTGGAGACCATAAGGCCGACCAGAACAACCAAGACCATGAGCAGAATAATTTCCATATGAACCTCCTCTGACAAAAAGCACCTATCCTCTTAACGGACGCTTCGAAAGATACGCCCAAATCGTGTACGATAAATATGAAGCCGCACCTGCGGATGCAAAATCGGAAGAACCAATCTCTATAAAAAAGGGACGCCTAAGCGTCCCAACAACATTATTTTACTACCAGTACCGGAATCTTTGCATGCTGCACTACATTATGGCTGACACTGCCCAGGACGAACTCGCGGATACCGCCAAGACCGCGGCTGCCGATGACAATCAGGTCACTGCCGTTCTGATTCGCATACTCCAGAATGACTTCAGCCGGAGGACCCTGAATCATCTCCACTTGGCCGGTGACGCCTGACTTCTCAATCCGCTCGCGGATTTCCTCTGTCGTCTGCACAGCAAGATCGTAGACATCTTTATTAAGTGAAGCTGGAATTGGAGCAAGCCCTTCCCCAACGAAGAATCGCGGAAAATCGTAAGCATGAATGACATCCAGCGTAGCTCCCGGTGTTACCTTGGCAAGTTCAACCGCACGTCCGAGCGCTTTATTCGCTGCTTTGGAGCCGTCGTAAGCTAGAAGAATTTTAGTAAAAAGCATACAGGCCACCTCTTTCTATAGTTAAGAGACCTACTACAGTTAAAAGACCTACTACTTATTATTAAACAACTTCATACCGTTATGAAACGAGCTTGCTCACTCGCTGAGATATTCCTATGTAGTTCAGATTAAACAGATTATCCCCAGAAGTACGTGTAGAGCGCGACATTCACGACTAACAACAGCGGCACGCCCATTTTAAATGATAAATGCCTCGTTTTATGACGCTTGCGGTACATGGCAATCCATACACCCAAGGCCCCGCCTATGGCAGCCAGCAGAAACAGCGTTCTCTCCGGAACCCGATCCCGTCCCATTCGGGCACGCCGTTTATCCTCCGACATGACCAGGTAGGCTACCGCATTGATAAAAATAAACCAAACGATCAGTGCAGGTCTCACGTTGGTTCACGCACCCCCATTCCAACTGATCGATCTTCCCCAATCAGCCATTTGCTATACATTCTATGGCTATTATAAAACTGCAGGCTAATGAAGACAATGCCGGCTAAATAATCTTGGATCATGCCCATCTATGAATGCCATTATTAGGACACGGCCGACGTCATAATTCCAACGAACCCGTGTCCGGCATAATGACAACCAGGCCATGCTCAACCACTACTCAAAACTTATGATTCATTCTTGGATATTTCATTCAGGCTCGGAACATAGTCTGCAGCCTTTTTCGGTTTGAGGGTCTTGCTCTCCTCAAGAATGCTTGATTTGTTCTGCTGGTTTTCGCTTTTTCTTGCTTTATGATTCGGCATGCAAATCACCCCCTGTCCGTAGAATGAGCCATTCTACCCGAGGTTATGCTAGCGATGGCAAGAAAATCGCTTTTCAAGCAATTGGGAGAAGCCTTATGCAGATTATTCCTTCCCCTTCTGCTCAAGAGCCGCCTTCAACAGGTCGCCCAGGTTCGAACCGATCGACTCCTGCTTACTATATTGCTGAACGAGCTTCCGCTCCTCGCGTTTGTTCACATGCTTGACATCCTTCTTCAGCGTTTCCGTAATGCCGCAGCCCAGGCACTGCACGAACAGCCCCGCCTTGCCTTCTTTCATCTCCATCTTCTTGTGGCACTGCGGACATCGGCGATTGGACAGACGCTTCTCGCCTGAACGCTTGTATCCGCAATCGTCACTCGGGCAGACAAGCAGCTTGCCGCGCTTAGTCTTCTTCTCCAGCAGTCTTGTCCCACAATCCGGACAGTGGCTGTTCGAGACATTATGCGGTTTGTACTCCGCTTCGCTTCCCTTTACATCCGTGACCAGCTTCTTGGTCATGTCCCGAATTCCACGCAAGAACGGTTCCGGCTTGCCTTGCCCCTTCGCGATCCGTTCGAGCTCGGCCTCCCAGCGTGCCGTGAGCTCCGGTGTTCTCAGCTCTGGAGCGACAAGCTCGATCAGCTGCTTGCCTTTGCCTGTCGGATGGAGGGTTTGCCCCTGCCGTTCGATCGTATCCGAGCTAACCAGCTTCTCGATGATATCAGCCCGAGTCGCTGGGGTTCCCAGGCCGTGCTTCTCCATCTGGGAGAGCAGCGCCGCTTCGTTATAACGCTTCGGCGGCTGGGTGCGTCCCGGTTTCAGTACGCAGCGGACCACCTTCACCGACTCTCCTTCTCGCAGCTCCGGCAGGAGCTTGCCTGAAGACTGGCCCTGAACATCGTCCTGCTCGTCTTCAGCGTCATCGTCATAATCGCCGCCGTATACCTCGCGCCAGCCGCTGTCCTTGATCGTAGTCCCTTTTGCGTAGAGCTGTTCTCCCTCAATCTGAACGGTAACCGATACGTTATCGTAGCGGGCAGGAGGATAGAACAAGCTGATGAACCGGCGTACGATAAGATCGTACAGCTTGCGTTCATCCACTGACAGCTGATTCAGCAGCACGGTCTGTTCGGTTGGAATGATGGCATGGTGATCCGTAACCTTGCTGTCATCCACGACCCGTTTGCCCGGCGATAAATTTTTACGCAGCAGCGGACGTGCAATGGAGGCATAGGGCCCGATCGCGATGCTCGACAGTCTCTCCTTCAACGTTCCGACCATATCCGATGTCAGGTAACGGCTGTCCGTACGCGGATAGGTGACCAGCTTATGCTGCTCATACAGGCGCTGCAGCACGTTCGAGGTCTGCTTGGCAGAGAACCCGAATCGGCGGTTGGCATCCCGCTGTAATTCGGTCAAATCATAGGCCAGCGGATGCGGCTCGGTTTTCTCGCTCTTTTTCACGCTGACGATTTTACCGGTGCTGCCCTCCAGCTTCTGCTTCAGTTTGGCCGCCTTATCCTTCTCGAATAGACGACCGTCTCCGCCGGCCGGACGCCACGAAACCTCAAAATTCCCAAGATCCGCCTGCAGCGTCTCATATTCCTGAGAGCGGAAATTCACGATTTCCTTCTCCCGGTCCATGATCATCCCGAGCGTTGGCGTCTGAACCCGGCCTGCCGACAACTGTGCATTAAATTTGGTCGTCAGCGCACGCGTCACATTCAGTCCAACCATCCAATCCGCTTCCGCCCGGCAGCGTGCGGACTCATACAGCCGGTCGAACTGCTGCCCCGGCTTGAGTGATGCAAAACCTTCCTTGATCGCCTTATCCGTCTGGGAAGAAATCCACAGCCGCTTGAACGGCTTGTTCCACTTCGCCATTTTGAGGATCCAGCGTGCAAGCAGCTCCCCTTCACGGGCCGCATCCGTGGCAATAATCATCTCGCCGACATCCGGGCGCTTCATCAGATGCTGAACCGTCTTGAACTGGTGGCTTGTTTCCTTCAGCACCTTAAGCCTCGTGTTATCCGGGAGGATCGGCAAATCCTCCAGCACCCAGGTCTGGTACTTCTTATCATAGTCCTCGGGTTCGGCAAGTCCTACCAAATGTCCAAGCGCCCAGGTCACAATATATTTCGGTCCTTCAAAATAATTCTTCTGCTTCTCGCGGCTGCCCATTACTCTCGCAATTTCCTTGGCAACGGACGGCTTCTCAGCCAATACTAATACTTTCATAGCCCTCCCCTTCCTCTGTCCTCCTATTATAACCTCCCCTCGATTGTTTCCACAAAGATAAGTCAGATCGTTTTCTTAGCCAGCCATGTGAACGTAAGATTGGCACATACGGGACAGCCCTGCTTCTTCAAATCCTCGATCGTGGAATAATCACCCTGCACGCCCACCTGCAGCTCGCCCTGACATTGAATGCATCTGTAGGTTCGGACCGTTCGCCTAACCTCGCCTGTGTAGAGCTCCTCCTCGAAAGAATCCGTAATATGCGGCTCCGTAAATTCCGTCGTTGTTAGCACGATCATCTGACCGCTATTGCCGATCATCTGCGCTCCGATATATTGATTGAAATGAAGCAGCACCTGCTTTACCGACAAACCCATACGGACGAATTCACGCTGCATGGACCATGTGAAATCGGGAGATTTGTGGGCGAAGGAGAGAAAGATGGGGCATCCCTTCTCGTGTTTCAACGCGCTAATCCCTCTGGATAAGAACAGGGTCAGCCCTTGAAGCGTGTACGGCGGATCCGTAAAAAAGCAATCATATTGCCCGTTCCAGCCCTCAGGCAACGGCTGCCTGAGATCGATATGTCTGCATGTAACCGAAAAGCCTTCTTTTGCAGCTGCACGCTGGATAAACCGCAGGAATCGCTCATCGATATCCATTACGGTAATGGCGGCTCTCTGGTCCTTTGCGTTCGGGAACAGCCGTTTAAGCAGCAGACCCAGCGAAATGCTCACAAGGTCGTCATCGCCAACGCACAGGATGTTCTTGCCGATCAGGCTGTGCTCCCTCAGACACAGAACCGCTCTCCGAAGACTCGTCTCCACCGTGCATTGGGATTGGTCGATCTGAACATCGACTTGGGGGCGCTGCTCCAGGATCTCCGTGAGCCTCGCTAGTACATCAGAAAGCTCCGGCTGCCAATCGTGTTCCTCGGCCATAAGCTTCTGATACAGATCCTGATCGATCCCGCCGTATCCCAGTTCATGTTCAACATACACCTTCCCGGCAGAGGTGCAGCGAACTCCCCGCTCTTGAATGAGAGCACCTGCCTTGATGAGCTCCTTCTTGATTGCGGCAGTGATTGGAACGGGTAGATACGTATGTCGTGCCAGCTCTTTGGTTGAAATACCGGGCCGCATATAACTCGCTACCAGCAGCTGTTCAATCACCTGAACGCCTTCCTGCAAACGAACCTTGGTTTTCACTTCTTCTATATAATTCATCATGTGAATCACGCTCTTTTCCTGAATATGGGGTGGTTATTGCCCCTGGAAAAGAACACACGTAACCCCATACGTGCAGTAATAAAAAAAGGACAGAAGTCCATGAACCATCGTCCACCTTCTGTCCCCCAGCGGGAAGCCGTGCCCAGGGCACGGCTGTACAGTCAATATATAAGGGATGGCTGTTGTGTTCTTAACCAGGTGGACTCAGAGCCTTCGCGCCATGACAAATAAACCTCACGTAAAGTGGGTTTTTGCCATAAGACAAGCAGAGAGTCCTATACAATTTGGTTAGTTAAGAACACGCACCGACATCAAGACAGCTCCCCTATTTTCAATATAAATCCCGCCGACTAAAATCTGTTGGCCATAAAAATGATATCCTTCTTCACTTCAAAACCGTGTTTCCGATAAAAATCTTCCGCCGGAAGATCCTTTTCCGTAAGCAGCACCATGCAATGAATGTTAATCGATTTCAAATACTCCTTTATGCCATGCATTAATGCCGAACCTAGTCCGCCGCCCTGCAGATCGGTATCGATATAATACTCCTGGATATAGTATTCCTTACCGCTATACCAGCTCTTCGTATGACCAAAACAAGCTCCCAGTATCTTACCATCCTGTTCTATAACAAATCCCAGGAATACCGGATTGTCCATAAATTCTCCGAGGTATTGCTGTACATGCTGCACGGAGTCCCACTGATCGAACCAGGGTTCGCCGCTAAAGACCTTGAGCATCAGCTCGGAACATGCTCCAAGGTCGGGTTTGTCCATCAATCTGACATTCTGTTTCGTTTCCATCAAGCCGTTACACCCCATGATCTGTGAATGATATCGTAATCGCCGATAAGCCTAACCGTCCGGATCATCATGAGTATAGGAGCAAAGTTCTTCAGACTCGGCTCCTTACATACTATCGGGTCATGGCTCACGTTCCTTTCCGTGGAAGGATCCAATCTTTCCGCCAATATGGCACGCGCCCGGTACAGCCGGGATTTCACCGTTCCTTCCGGTATACCTACCATCTTGGCGATATGGTTGATCGGTATATCCCGATAATAGTGAAGCTGAATAACTCTGCGTAAATCATCTTCCAGATGGGTCACGGCTTCGTTGAGTTCGATCGCTTCATACGGCAGTGCATCGGCACCCCCATTGGCAAGTTCAACCGTCCGCAGCCGCTGCTGGGAGCGCAGCAGTTGCAGGCATTCATGAATAAGAATGCGGGACAGCCATGTTCTAAAATAAGCAGGCTGCTTTAAGGTCGACATCGCTGCGAAGGATTTATAAATCGCTTCCTGTACGGCATCCGCGCAATCCTCTTCCCGCCTCAAATACAAGCGGGCCAAGCCATACAAATTACGCTCACAAGCGTGGACCAGCCTGCTAAAGGCTTCCCGATCCCCATGCTTGGCAAGCTGGACATCGCGTTCTATATTGGATTTCTTGTTCACATTGGGAGACCTCCTCTGCAACACTTCCTTGGCCTTACATAAGTTAGATGCCTGAGAGCGCGATCAGGTTCACGCCAGTTCATCTTTTTTTAAAATCCGGTGTTGCCATCACCTTCATTTTCGCACAATTCCGTTAATCATTTCCATATTGAATATTCAGCCTATGAAAAAACACCGCAAGGTCATCGCCCTTACGGTGTCTCGTTCAGCCTATAAATCGTTCATGTCATGAAACAGATGATTAATCCGTTCTCATTCAATTCGGTTCCTTATCCACATATCGACCTTGCTCGGGAACGGCCAAACGATCAAAATCCCGAGCTAGCCGTTCGAGTGAAGCGTTAAGCTCCTCACCCCGCATCGAAACTCCGTGTCCCGTGATCAGAACTCCGGGATTCAAGCTTGACAGGCGGCGAACCGACTCCCGCGCAAGATCCCAATCCGGGGTAAAATACATCGGCGGACCATGCAGCTCCTTCTCCTGCCCGATGACGGCTAGCGCCGACTCTTGCTTCACCGTAATCACCGCGTCTCCCGCAACGAGGACTCGATCCCGTTCGCGGAACAGGGAGATATGGCCGGGGCTATGGCCCGGTGTCGGCAGCCATTTAAATTCAGAAAGACCCGGCACGCTGCCGTCCTCCGGCAGCGGTTGTATCCTGGAGCCCAGATCGATGGCTTTGTTCGGATACATCGGGGCAACGCGGGCCATCAATCCGCCGCCCACGCTTGGATCACCTGGTGGATAGTCTTCTTTTCCCGTAAGGAATGGGAGTTCATCCCGATGAGCGTAGACAGGTACACTCCAGCGATCCGCCAATTCCTTCACATTCCCGACATGGTCGAAATGGCCATGGGTGAGCACAATGCAAACCGGCGGCTTTCCGAATCTTTTCTCAGCTTCTTCTACAATGGACCCTTCAAAATTTCCGAGTCCCGTATCAATCAGTACCCAGTCGCCCGTCCCCGGCGTACCGATCATCTGGACGTTCACCATAACCGTACGCAAGGATAGAATATCCGGCGTAATCTCTTCCGTCTCGACTGCACCCGTCTTTAACATGCTGTGATCATTCATTATGGAATCGCCCCCACTTCTCGTTGTAAATGCTTCTTGTAATAACATACCCGTTTTGGCAATTTTCAACGAAGAAATGGCGATTTTTACTGAATGATTTTGTTGAGACGGTCCAGATAACGCCAGCGAGTAATAAAGAAATATATGACCTGGATGCTCAGGAAGAAGATAAAGATCTTCAAACTGTGCCCAACAATCGAGAAGTCTACCAGTTGCTGCAGGGCTACGAAGGCAACGCCGCTATGAATGAGTGCGATCAGCATTGGTAAAAAGAACATAATGACAAGCTGCTTGGTAATGATAGTGCCAAGCTCTTTTTTGCTGAGTCCGACCTTCGCAATCATGCGATACTGCTGTTCGTCCCGGGCAAGATCCGCGTACAGCCGGAAATAAACAAAGCTTGCCGCGAAGGTGAAGAACACGATGCCGACCAGGCCGCTTACCATAAGCAGAATGCCGTTCTGCTGCTGAGCACTTTTCCAATCCATATACAATGATTTTACATAATAACTGTAGTCCTCATTCTCGTTGAGACGATCCAGAATCGCTCTGGATACATCCCCAGTATTCTTCCAATCCTGTACGTAAAACGTATGGTATGCCGCATAACCGTACTCCTCATCCTGATCCTGCTGTGCCTTGAACGCATCGTCGTACAAGCGGTCGGATACGACCAGCGTCTCGCCATAGGTTGCCGGTACGGCGATAAACGTTTCGGCTTTGAGCACCTTGACGATTTCCGATTTCTTGCCGTTTAATACCTCGAACTGATGATTTAAAGGACCGTTGATTCGGTAGCTGTTCTTCTCCGAGACTGTTCCCGGAGTCAAGATTCCTTCCAGATCGCCCAATGTTTCTGCCGGGTAACCCAGTGACTGAATGAGACGGTTATATTGGCTAAGCTTAACCAGCTGCACCCCGTTATCTGAGAAAATCGGAGTAACCTCCGCCTCCTTGTACTGAAATCCGCCTTTCTTGAGCTCCTCCCTGATCATATCAAGATGACGATTCCCTTTATCAGCGTTCTCCTCATACATGGTGTACGTATAGGCATAAGGATTTTCCATAGCTGATAGGCCGGGATCCCCGATTGCAAGCGTGGTCCCGATGCCGGTAAAGGCAGATGCCGAGATAACCGAAACGAGGAAAAACATCACCGCATTGTCCTTGATTCTGTACAGGAGCTCCGAGATTGTCAGCAGATTGGTTCGACGGAAGAAAAATCGCTCCTTCTTCTGCAAATACCGCATAAAATATACGCTGAACTGGGTGAAGAGAAAATACGTGCCGAAGATAACGAGAACAACGCCTCCAAACAGCAGAATAAAATTAAAGATTTGGAGAATCGCAAAAGCCATAACCATACCGTATCCGGCACCAATCAACAGGACAGCCAGCACGGCCAGCCAAGGAGAGGCTTTGGGCTGCGGTTTGGGACTTTCCTCCGCTTTCACGAGCGCAAGCAGCGTGCCCTTCCTCAGCATGAACGAAGAACACAGTGCAATCAGCAGGAACAAGGCGGCATAAGCCGCTGCTGTGATAAGAAGCGCTTTGAGCGGAAAATAAAACGGAAGTCCATTATCCACGGCCAGCAGCTTCGCGCTGATTAACAGAATCAGTTTCGAGAACAGAACGCCCGTCCCGATCCCGGCTATGATCGCCGCAACGCCAATCAGTATATTTTCGATGAACAGCATCCGGTTCAATTGCTTGCGGGACATGCCAAGGATCAGCAGAATGCCGAATTCCTTCTTCCGGACTTTGATAAAAGCCCCCACGGAATAGAGCAGGAAAAAGAACGAAAAGACAAACACAATGTACTGGGATACCGTCATGCCCATCGTGCCCAACATGGACATGGTATCGCTCGAGGAGACCAGACCATCCTTCAGCTGCGGGTGAAACGACAGCAGCCCGTAGGTAAAGAAAATCATGACCGAGAAGGCGCTGCTCAGGAAATGGGCGATATACGTGCGCTTGCTGCGCAGGACATTGTTAATGGCGAACTGGCGAAAATTCATGTCCCGAACCTCCCAGCAGCGACAGCACATTGATGATTTTTTGGTAAAAGGCCGATTGGCTCTCACCATACGTGATTTCGTTGTACAACTGACCGTCCTTGATAAACACCACCCGATTGCAGTAGCTTGCGGCAACCGGGTCATGAGTGACCAGCAGCATCGTCACTTTGTCCTCTTTGTTTCTCCGGTCCATAATCTCCATGACGTCGCGCGCCGATTTGGAGTCCAGGTTCCCCGTCGGTTCATCGGCAAGGACCAGCTTCGGTACATGGATCATCGCCCGTGCTACGGCCGTCCGCTGCGCCTGTCCCCCCGATATTTCGTAAGTCCGCTTATCCAGGATCGATGTAATGCCCAGCTTCTCGGCCAATATCCCTACCCGGCGATTCATCTCATCCAGATCCACCCCGTCCAGCGCCAAGGGCAGCAGGATGTTCTCCTTCACCGTCAGCGTATTCAGCAGGTTGAAGGATTGAAAGACAAACCCGAGCTCACGGCGGCGAAACATCGCGAGTTTGTCCTGGGATAAACGGAACGGATCTTCCCCGCCAATGTGGATCTCCCCGGACGTGGGGCGGTCGATGGTGGATATCATGTTAAGCAGCGTTGTTTTACCGCTCCCGGATGGTCCCATGATGCCAACGAATTCTCCTTCGTTGATGCTCAGATTGATATTGGAAAGCGCCTCGTGGGACACCGCGGCCTTGTAGACTTTGCCCAAATTGCGCACGTTTAGTATTTCCATCTTGTAAACCTCACCTTCGTTATTCATATCTTGTAAGGTTAGTGTATAGCATCCGGCGGAGCTTCTCCTATCGATCACTCTTTCACCAATCTTACATCGGTGTAAGATTCATGCGCAGACCCACTCAGAGTACGTCACGGTTGTGATTCTAAGGCCGCTTCGAGTACGTAACGTTCCTACGATCGCTGTTGCCCCCAAATTTTCTGAACGATTACACTGTGGTGAAAATTCGGGTGCAAAGGCGACCGCTTCGCTTCTTCGGAATCGTTTCGTCCTCTTTCGCTGGTGTGTAACGATGCCTACTCATTATTTAAAACAAAAGAAAGAACCTTATCTCAGGGCTTCATGATGTTTCAACAACCATCTTTTACCCCAGATAAGGTGCTCTCATAAAGTATTTAGGTGATTTACTGTACGCTTCATAATCTATGAATAACTTAGATATGGTCTGACTGACCCTACTCGGCTTAATCCATACCGTCATCTCGATCTTAAACAACCAACAACGTACTCGACATCTTAGCCTGCGCCAGTCAGACGCCAACAGGACTCTCTATTGCCAGTTTCACCCCGAAAAAATCAACCTCACGGTCGTTCCTTTCCCCTGCTCGGATTCCAGCTCGATTTGGTGGTTCATTTTATGAACGACCTCCTTGACGAGATATAAGCCCATGCCGGTGGATTCCTTCAGCTTGCGTCCGTTTTCACCGGTATAGAACGGGTCGAACACCCGCTTCATGTCGGATTTGGGTATGCCTATCCCGCGATCCGTGATCTCCAGCACAACATGACGGTGATCCTCGCTCCGGTGGGCTTGGATCGTCACTTTAAGGCCGGTACCGGCGGAATATTTGACGGCGTTGGACAGCAGCTGCAGCATGATGAAACGAAGCCACTTGGCATCCGTCTGGACGGTGAGGTCCGGGTTGATCCGGACTTCCGGATACACATGGCTGTGAATAAAGTAGCGCTTGTTCTCGTGAACTGCATCGACTGCAATCTGGTAGAGCTTCACAGGCTCCACGCTGAAATCCTGTTCAAATGTTTCAAGCCTGGACATGTAAAGCACCATCTCAAGCCCGCGCCGAATCCGGTCGGACTCTTCGGATATACTCTTGAAGGAATCGTTATCATCTTCTTGCGTGATCACCTCAATGACAGACAGCGGCGTTTTCATCTGATGTACCCATTGATTCATGAAGATCATATGCTCTTTCCGCCGGCGCTCCCACTCTTCCATGACCGTTCGGTATTGACGGTATTGCTCTTCCATAAGCTCGCTAAGAGCCGTGGGCAGCGGGGCGGATTCATTATGCTTGATCGATTCCTCCAGCGACCTGATTGGCTGTGACAGCCGCTCATAGAAATCCCGGTGCGTGAAGTACCGGAATGCCAAGTATCCGCCCAGAATGGTCAGACCGAGGAAAACGGCATAGGCCGCTGTCACCGGATGATCATAACCGTCATACCAGAATACGAGCAGCACCACAAACAACTCGGCGACCGTAAATAGTATCAAGGGCAGTTGCTCACGCCAAAACAGCTTTTTCATAGCCTGCCCTTACCTCTTCCAAACCGTGTGCAGTCGGTATCCGGAGCCGCGGATCGTTTCCAGCGCATTCTCAATCCCTAATTCCGCAAGCCGTTTGCGCACCCGGTTAATATTCACGCTGAGCGTATTATCGTCAACGAACGTATCATCCCACAGCTTCTCCAGAATCGTCTCGCGCGTGACCAGCCGCGGGCTCCGGCTTAGCAGCGTTTCCAGGAGGATGGTTTCTTTTTTGGTGAGTATGGATGTCCGGTCCTCAAGGATCAGCTCCATCCGTTCGGGATACAGGACCAGCCCGTCCTTCTCAACCGTACGCTCGGCGGATGCTGCTGCATAATCACCGTATACGCGTCGAAGCTGGCTGTGGATCTTGGCGATGACGATATCATAAGCAAACGGCTTGGTGATATAATCATCCGCGCCGTTCTCCAGCGCCCGTAACTGATCGGGTGTCCCGTTCCGAGCGGATATGAAAATAATCGGACAGGTTGAGACCGACCTGATCTGGCGGCACCAATAATAGCCGTCAAAGCTTGGCAGATTCACGTCGAGCAGAACAATATGCGGCTTTATCTCATGGAATCGCTCCAGCACATGATCGAAATCCTCGATGATGGTTCCATCATTTCCGTACCGTTCGATATGCGATTGCAGCAGCCCCGCCAGCTTGGGGTCATCCTCAACAATCATGATTTTGTACATCCGTTCACCCTCCATGAAGCGTCAGGCCGCTCTTTCCCTTCGAAAGAATTCGCCTGATGGTTTATGATTCCCTAACGATAGCCGCTTCAAAAAAGTTGGTTCCGTCCGGCGACGTGCCTTGTACGTACACCCTGTTGTTCTCTTCTACCGAACGTCGGATCAGCATCGTATCCTTCAGCCTGGCCTCGTTATGATATGTAATCTTGAAGCCGGTCACTTGCCCTTCCCGAAGCTCCTGCTCACTCAGCACGTCAAAGCACAGATCTGCATAACGGGCATTATTCAAATGACCATTCGTATCGATTCCGCTGTACCGGACCATGTACGTATAAGCCTCATCCAGCTGTACTCCTTCCGGTAATACGGCTTTGTTTGGCAGTTCTCCAACCGTTTCCTCACCGATCGGCACCTCATATGGAAACATGGACGGACGCAAAATTTTCCGTTTATGGATATCTACCAGGGCCCATACCGAGCGGGCTTCGCCCAGCATTTCTCCAGAGTCGTTCTTTATCCGATAATCCCGGTGCCACAGCGCTCCTTTGGACCCGCGGCTCCAGGTGTCAACATATACTGTGTCCATATCCCTTGGCATCTGCCGCATATCAAGCTCAAGCGTTATCAGCATCCAGCCCATTCCCCGCTCGATCATCTCCTCGCGACTGATCCCGAGCGCCTCAATATGCCGGTCAGCCGCTCTTTGCAAAATACTGAGCAGCGAAGACCAACGGCAATCCCCTCTAAAATCCGCATCAACGGATTGAATCGTATATTCTTCAGTCCATTTCTCAACCATGAGTCCCATGCCAGCTCCTTTATTATTCTCAACCTAACGATAATTCAAGCATAATCAAAAGCCCAGCATTTATCAAAGAATGACACGATATTTCGTCTGCTGGAAAAAAGTGATTTTGTCATCATCCGGTTTAAAAGTCACGTCTTTGGTTAATAGTAAGGCACAAACAACTATAACTTATACGAGGTGATAAACAATGAGTTTTCTTTGGTCATTAATCGTTGGTGGTATCATTGGTTGGATTGCGGGCTTGATTATGGGCAGAGACATTCCCGGCGGAATCATCGGTAACATCATTGCTGGTTTTGTCGGTGCTTGGCTTGGTGGACTTCTGCTTGGATCTTGGGGACCGGAAATGGGAGGATTCTTCATCCTGCCTGCTCTGATCGGTGCCGTGGTGCTTGTCTTTATCGTCAGCCTGATCATGGGTTCGATGAGACGCGGCCGTTCCTAACTTGATTGAATAGGATGAAGACTTTCATGGTGCGATTTACCGGCAACTGCCACGATTCAGATTACGCAGCGGATAAATCCACAACCAAACAGGGTGACCTATTCGCCATCATGGCGGTAGGTCACCCTGTTTTACATGCCCTTTCTTTTATAAAAGAGGAAGGCCTTGCTTCTTCGCATAATTCCCCCAATGCGGCCTGCGTCCATCAATGTCGCTAAATCCGTATTCATCCGACAAATCCCAGCTGGAGAGCGCCTTGCCGCTCTTGTCGGCTACATTCGGATCGGCTGCGAGCGCAGCAATGCCCTGCCCCAAGAAATAGGGGGTCTCCGACTCGATGAAATGAGGCTCTTGCGCTGCGGCATCCTGCCAATTGTCTTCCGTCACGCCAAAGTGATCCAGCATTTGTTCGGAACGCAGAAATCCTGGCGTAACGGACAGCGCAGTTACCTGATAGGGACGCAACTCTTCCGCCATGGCAGCAGCCAGGTGGATCGCCGAAATTTTTGCCAGGCTGTAGTACAAGTTCCCGCGATACCGATACGTAGATCCATCCGTAACTTCAATGACCAATCCCCCGCCGCTGTCCACCATCAGCGGAACACCGTAATAACTTGTGATCATGTGCGTGGTAACCGCCCGCTCCTGCATTAACAATCCATCGGACAGAAACTGCTCCCAGAACGGGATATTCCAGTGCGTGAGGTTCTCCCCTCCCCATATATCATTAACGAGGATGTCCAGCCGTCCTTGCTGCTCCTCGCGAATCCGTTCAAACAATGCCTTTACTTGCTCCTCATCGGTATGGTCACATTGCACGGCGATGCCGATCCCGCCCCGCGCCGTCACCATATCCGCCGTGTCATCAATCGTCTCAGACCGTTTGATATCCGACACCTGACCACGTACGCTCCGTCCCGTGCAATACACCGTTGCCCCTGCAACACCCAGCATCACCGCAATGGCGCGGCCAGCCCCCCGGGTCGCTCCGGCAACGACGGCTACTTTACCTTGTAATGGCTTATACTCATTCTTATTCATAGCGTAACCTCCAACCTGTATACTGAATAATCTCAACATCCTTATCCTATCAGTCATATATGACATCCCTTGTCTTATATCCGTGCTACAATACAATTATCTTCTACAGATAGTAAAGAGGTGACATGACTTGAGGGCGGATCGTCTATTGTCCATTATGCTGATGCTACAGAACGGGGGTAAGAAAAACACCCGCTATTTAGCGGAGCAGCTCGAGGTATCGGAACGAACGATCATACGCGATATGGAAAGTCTAAGCTCGGCTGGTATTCCCGTCTATGCGGAAAGAGGCTCCCTTGGCGGTTGGGTGCTGGAAGAGAGCTATCGAACGAACCTGACCGGGATGACGCCTGATGAGCTCATCTCCCTGCTGGTCTCCAGTCACAGCCCGCTGATCGGAGATCTAGGAATCCGCAAGCAATTTGATGCGGCCTATCAGAAATTATTGGCCTCTTCCCCCAGCTCCGTTAGGCAGGACGCCGAAATCATTCGGGAAAAAATCCATATTGATGGCGCAGGCTGGCACTCCTATCGCGAATCGCATCCGTATCTTACAGTGCTTCAGGAGGCGCTGTGGCTGGATCGCATCACCCGAATCCAATATATGAAGGGGGAGGAGCGGGTCGAAAGAAACATTTATCCGCTCGGGCTGGTTGCCAAACGCAGCACCTGGTATGTGGTCGCGGAATCCGAAGGCGAACGGCGAACCTACCGTGTATCAAGAATCGTGGATGCCGTCATGTCCGAGGATACCTTTGAGCGCCCGACCGATTTTAATCTAGCCGAGTATTGGGAGGAGTCGCTGACACGGTTCATGCAGAATCTCCCGAAGTATCCGGCACAGGTTCGAATGACCGTCTCTCTGATCAAACGCTTTGAGCGGGAGCGATACGTAAAAATAATCCGATGCGACATGGAAAGCCAGAACGACGGGTGGATAGCGGCCGATTTGGAATTCAACACCTTGGAGTCGGCTTCCGCATTCCTTCTAAGCTGCGGAGCGGAAATCGAGGTGATTGCTCCGCAGGAGCTGCGCGAGCATGTCGGCACGGCCGCAAAAGCCATTTCACAGCTGTATGAATAGATAAAAAAAGCACCCGGCAGATGCCTCAAAATGGAGGCTTGCCCGGTGCTTGTTGCTGCGCATATATGCGCCATTATGATTGATTGGTATGAAGAGGCTTCAGGTGCGCTTCAATCTGTTCCCGCTTCGGCTCAAGGAACGGCGGCAGCGCTAGCGATTCGCCGAGATGATCGATATGCTCATCCGTGTCAAAGCCCGGGCCGTCGGTAGCCACCTCGAACAAAATACCGTTAGGCTCTCTGAAATACAAGGAACGGAAGTAGAAGCGATCGACAAACCCCGAATTCGAAAAACCTACATCGCCAATCCGGTCGATCCATGCCCGGAGCTCCTCCTCGTCCTCTACGCGGAATGCAACGTGATGAACGCCGCCCCGACCAAGCCGCTCCTGCGGAAGGTCCGTTCGTTCCTCGACGTGCACTTCCGCTCCCGTTCCGCCTTCCCCTGTCTCAAAAACAAGGATATCCGGCTGCCCGTCTACAGGCGAGGCATACTGACCTTTGTAGCGGAAGCCCATCAGCTCCGTCAATACCTTCACGGTTTGCACCGGATTAGGCACGGTAAGCTGCACCGGACCTAATCCGATAATGGCGTATTCCGTCGGAACCGGTCCCTTTTCCCACGGGATGCCCCCAGGAACGCCCTCATTATGTTCATCAGAAACCAGAATGATGCGCTGGCCCTCGAAATCCCTGAAGAGAAGTGTCAATCGGCCGGCACGTTCCTTGATCTCCTCGCGTTCTACACCGTGCTCATCCAACCGCCGGGTCCAGTATTCCAAAGCGCGGTCACTGGGCACGCGAAGGGATGTTGCCGAGATGCTGTTGTTTCCCTCACGGGTCCGGCCGGCCATCGGAATTTCGAAGAAGGTAAGCTCCGTCCCAGGGTTTCCTTTTTCGTCGCCGTAAAACAGATGGTATACCGAGACATCGTCCTGATTCACCGTCTTCTTAACCAAGCGCATGCCAAGAACCTTTGTATAAAATTCGAAGTTCCGCGAAGCCGCAGCCGTTAACGCGGATACGTGATGAATTCCTTTAAACTTCATGACTTCAACCTCCATCTATTTTTTTATTTATTCTTCATTAACGAAACCATGTGAACCATCCAAGGCACCTGTCCTGTTATAAATAAACGCCTTATTCAAAAAGCTGCTTCACCCTTACTTCTTCAACTTATCTTGTGCATCTGGTGCTTAATCTCAGTTTAGTATTTAACTCAGGAATCGTCAAGTCTTAATATTAAGATATTTAAAATAAAAATAACAGAACTCTTTTTCCCTGATCAACTCCGGAAAAATGGATCTGTTATTCATTCCCTGCTATGCTATAAACCTATCCTCGCATGATTGGCCCGTTAACACCACGAACGGGGCTTCGCCTCTTTAAGTCTTGGATATCGCCTCTTCCCGATACTCGGAGGGCGTTTTCCCTGTTATTTTTTTGAACACCTGCGTAAAATAGCGCGGGTCCTGATACCCTACCATTGGCGCTACCTGATATACCTTCACATCCGCATTCAGCAGTATGCTCTTGGCCTTCTCGATCCGGCATTCCGTTAAGTACTCCAGAAACGTATATCCCGTTGTTCCCTTAAACAGGGTACAGAAATGGCTGATGCTCAAATCCGCCAGCTCCGATACCTCTTCAATGCTGAGATCCTTCTGGTAATTTTCCGCGATGTACTCCTTGGCTTTGCCCATAACGGCCTGAACATTGTCCTTGGCCTGCCCGGACCGGCTCTCGGCAATCCACTTGCTGAAATGGCTTTTCACGACGTCCATCAGCTGCTGAAGGGTGCCGGATGCATGAAGCTCCTGCAGCAATTCCTCCAGCGACCACTCAAACAGCACCTTCATATGCTCAAACTGCCGATACAGCACGACACTCATCTCCAGCAGCACCCGCTCGGTCATCTCCCGGCTGAAGGCATGCTCCTCGATATAAGCCTTGGTCTCGTCAAAAAGCTCCAGCAGCCGCTCCTTGTGAAGCGTGCGGATGCTTTCCACCATGAGCGACTCGAGATGCTTCGGATACTTCGCTTCGCTGGCCGTTTCCATCATGGAATCGGACGTTCCGAGAAACACCCCCTCTTCCCCGGAATAAAACCGCTGGTATAAGGCGCGGACGGCGGTCTCGTAAGCCGTTCCCAAGCGGTCAATCCCGGCCATGCTGGGACTGAAGCCGACCGAGCAGGACAGCTTCGTATTCCGCTTGATCAATTGCACCAAATCCCGGCCGTTCTCCTCCTGCCGCTCCCTCGTCAGGTTTGGAAACAGCAGCACCCATTCGCCGCTGCGGAAAGGAAATACCGTCAGTCCGCCATGCTGCAAGGACCATTCCTCCAGGACGTTCCGTACGGCAAACAGCCACAAGCGCTTCTCGTCCATGCTCCATAACTCGTTAAGCCGCAAGTAATGATCCAACTGAATGACGGCCATCGTGTATCCATGCTCCAGCTCGCTGTCTTCCAGCCACTGCATATGCTGCAGTGGGCTTCGGTTCCCCTCGATAAATTCCGTAAGCATCCTCTCCCGGGCCAGCAGAGATAAAACCTTGATCGAATGCAGCATTTGATCATCCGCAATTTGCTTCTCCAGGGTTCTGGCCGCCTTGGCTATCGTTTCCGTCAGCTCATCGTGATCGATCGGCTTGAGCAAGTAATCGAAAGCCCCTTCGCGCAGCGCTTCCCTTGCGTATTCGAATTCGCCATACCCGCTAATGAAAATAATGATCCGCCGTGCCTGATCCGCCTTCAGCTCCTTCATGAGCGTAATGCCATCCATTCCCGGCATCCGTATATCACTGATGATCATATGCGGCGATACTTCACGCGCCAGCTTGAGAGCGCTGTCCCCTGTCTTGGCCTCCCCAACGACTTCGAGATCCAGCTCATCCCAGGGGATGGCTGCCCTTAGACTGCGCAGAATGATCGGCTCATCATCGACCAGCATAACTCTGAATTTGCCTTCCGATCCGCCCATGACGTTCCCCCTGTCTTCTGTTTACTCTGCTGTCGTATTCCGCCTAAGCTTCCAATACCGCACCGAGGACTTCTGAATTTGCTCCAATGCGCCGGCAGCATCGATCCGTCCTCCAATCATATCCTCGATCACCTTAAGGAACGAACTGTTTACCTCGGGTGATAACGTGTTGTCGTAAGGCAGAAAGGTGCTCGTGGACTCCTCCATCAATTCCGTGACTTGGGCAAACACCGGCCCGGTTTTCTTCGAATCATAGTCAATCTTCATCGAAGGGACGCGCAGTCCTTCATACACCAGCCGAGTCTGCACCTCTGGAGTATAGAACATGCCCAGCAGCTCCAGAGCCGATTGCTTTTTCGTTTCATCCAAGTCCGATGACAGCCCGATACCGATCGTATATCCCCCTGCCAAGGACCGTTCTTCGCCAGGAAAAAGCGACGGAAAGGGAATGACGCCGATCTCGTTCTGAAAATCCGGGTAATCCTCATTCTGCAGCAGCGTAATATCCCAGCTGCCGTTCATATACATCGCAGCTTTTCCTTCCGTGAACTGGGCAATCGCTTCTTCCGTGGAAAGATCGTTCGCGTTCGGGCTGAACGCCCCTTCTTTGATCCACAGCTCCAAGTGCTCAAACGCCTCCAAGTAGGACTCTTGCACAAAGCTGACCTGATCATCGCCTTCAACCAGCCGGTCAATCAGTTCCGGCCCGGCGTAACGATCCATGAAATAGTGGGCAAAAATTCCCGCCGGCCACCTGTCTTCGTTGCCGACCGCAAAAGGGATGATATCGTTCTCCCGCAGAACACGAATCGCTTCGTCCATCTGTCCCAGCGTCTTCGGAGGCTCCAGCTTCAGCTGCCGGAATAAAGCCCGGTTATAATAGATCGGCTCTGCGTGTCCCTCGAAAGGCAGGCCATAGATCCGGTCCTCGAAGGTCCAATGGTGCAGATCCTTGAACTGCTCCTTCAATCCGGTATCCTGCAAAAAATCCGTTAAATCCATCAACCGGTTCGATCTGGCATAAGGCACGATCTCGGCTCCTCCGAACAAAACAAACATATCCGGCGGCGTGCCGGTCACCATCTCGCTCTTCAGCTTTTGTTCCCGGTGAATCGTCTGATCGATGCTCTCGAAGTTCACCTTAACATTTGGATGCGCTTTCTCATACGTGCGGACGATGCTCTCGAATACGGCCAGCACCGGCCTGTCATGCTCCTTGTTCCAGAAATGCCGGAACGTCAGCGTAATTTTCTCCGGCTGTTCCTCCTGGGCCGGTCCCTGATTTTGTACCGTCACCCACACGACAGACAGCGCCAACAGAGCGGCATATCCGACGATCCAGCCCCAATTCCAAAACCATCTCACCCTGCAGCCCCCCTGTCATGTCAGTATTTTCGGTATTCGGATTCGGATCAAGGAGCCGTAACCTGGGGAGGAACAGATCATCAGGCCGTAACGGCTGCCAAACCGGATCCGCAGCCTTTCATGGACATTCTTCAATCCGACGCCGTTCTCGCGATACTTCTTGAGCTGTCCCGGATCCGAATTCCACAGCTTCATCAGCGTTTCCGGATCGAAGCCCGGACCGTTGTCCTCCACGTCAATCACGATATCCTCGCCATCCTCGGACACCCGGATGGAGATCAGTCCGCTTTCCTCCATCGGCTCGATCCCGTGATATAAAGCGTTCTCAACAATCGGCTGAATAATCAGCTTTTGCGTAACGTAGTGCCTCAGTTCATTCGGAAGCTCAATGCCGTAATCGAATTTTTCCTCAAACCTGAATTTCTGTATCCGCATGTAATGCTGGACATGCTCCAGCTCCATGCTGAGCGGTATGAGTTCATGATGCTCGCTGATGCTGATACGCAGCAGCTTTCCAAGGGAAACCACCATCTTGCTGATATCCTTGTTACCCTGAAGCACGGCCATCGAATTGATCGATTCCAATGAATTGTAGATAAAATGCGGATTGATCTGAGCGACCAGCGCCTGCAGCTCCGCCTCCTTTTTTCGTGCTTGTTCCGTCTCGACCTGTCCAATCAGCTCCTGGATCTGGGTGCTCATCCGGTTAAAGCCGTCGATTAACAGATCCGTCTCGTCTTCCGCCACGTTATGCGACGGGATCGGGACGAAGATGCCCTGCTTGACGCGCTTCATCCCGTTCACCGCGCTGATGATGCTGCGCACCATTCTGCGCACAAAAAAACGGTCGAACAGGAACGCCGACACGAGCGAGATCAACCCCAGGATCAAGGCTAGGTTGCGAATCGGGACCGATTCGGCCGAAATCAGTTTACTTGGCGTGATGGCGACCAGAAACCAATCTTTATTATGAGAAGGTGAATATGTGATCAGCGATTTTTCGCCTGCATATTGATCGATATAGTAGCCTTTTCCATTCGTCTTGTAACTATCCGAGAGAAACGGGAACTCCGTCCGCTCCCCGATATGCCCGCCTGACTTGCTAAACACGATGTGCCCCTGCTGATTGACCAGCAAAATGTCTCCCTGCTTCAGCGTTGCCGCCTCCCAGAACACCTGATCGAGGAGATCCGGCTTCACGTAGATCACCACGGTTCCGATATCCTCCAGCGAGTAATAGTCCTTGATGACCCTGGATTGAATCAAAACGGGAGCGCCGTCAGCCGCAGAGCCGTTCTCGCCGGGTCCGACCCATACAGGACGCCCCTCCGCCTTCTCTACCGCTTCATACCATGCCTGCTGCCTCAGTTCCTGAAGCTCCATTCCGCCATTCGTGTTATACATCAACCGGTCATTCGAATAAAAAGCAAACGACGCAATCATCGGATGATTGATCAGATTGTTGATCTCCTGCCGCCGTTCATAGGTAACCGCGTATTCCGGCTGTTTCAGCATCTGCTGAACCGATTGCTGGGTAATCGCCGAGTTCGAAATCGTCGTGATTTCATTCAAGGCGAACTTCAGTTTGCGATCCGTTTCCAGAAGCGAAATCCAGTAGAAATCATTCGACTTCTTCTCCATCGCTTCCGAAAAGCTGTAATAGGATACCCCGCCCAGCGCGATGACCGGAATGAAGACCAGAAGAATAATAGCCAGCAATATCTTTCGGCGGAGTTTCATGGATCCTTCCTCCCTCCACTCTACTATGTCTATTATTCTTCATGACAGGCCGCATTCCTTGTCGACTTCACCTTGCTTGTTAACTTTTTATGGCGCCTGATGTCAGTCCCGCGATGACGTAGCGGCTGAACAATAGAAACACAATGAGAAGCGGCAGCGTCGCCGTGAAGGTGGCCGACATGATCATTCCGAAATCAAGGCCGTCCTTATTGGTGAACAATTGCTGCAGCGCAATTTGAATGGTGTAATTTTCTCTGTTTTTCAATACGACGAGCGGCCAGAAGAAATCATTCCACACATTCATGAAATTCAGAATCCCCAGTGTAGCCATCGCCGGTGTTACGACAGGAATGGCGATGTTCCAGAAAATCCGGAAGTGTCCGCCGCCATCAATCCGCCCCGCTTCGATCAGCTCGGTATGAACGGCGGAAGCGATGTACTGCCGCATCCAGAAGATGCCGAAGGCATTGACCATGGCGGGTACGATCAGCGCTTTGTAGCTGTCGATCCAGTGCAGCTTGGCCATGATGACGTACTGTGGAAGCACGCCCAGCTGGGCAGGTACAAGCATCGTGGCAATGACAAAAACAAACAGCGTCTTCTTCAAAGGAAATTCATACTTGGCAAAAGCATAACCCGCCAGCGTACAGAGGAACACAACGGACAACGTAACGGCTGAAGACACAACGACCGAGTTCATCAACGCCCGGAAAAAATCCGTCCGCTCCAGCACGCGCGAGAAGTTATCCAGGAATTCCGTTCCGGGCGTAAGGAGCGGCGGAATATGAAATGCCGCATCCTTGTCATTCGTAGCCACGACAAACATCCAGTAGAACGGGAAGATCGAGACCAGTGCGCCAAGGATCATAAAGAGGTAGAAGAAGAATTTGGTGATAAAACCGGGTTCATCCGGTTTTTTCCGGCTTATGGCGACTGTGCTCATGCTTTTTTACCTCCCGTATCTTTACCTTCGCGGCCCACCATCATGTTTAATACCGAGAATAGAATGGTGGCGATAAACAAGAGTACCGCCGTTGCCGCAGCTGTACCGAAAAATCCGTTCTTAAATGCTTCATTATACAGATACGTGACCATCGTGACCCCTTCCTGCCGCGTAGAGCCCGTGCCGGACTGACCTAGGAATACATAAGGCTCCGTAAACAATTGGAGCGCCCCGATCGTCGATACCAAGGTAACGAACAGAATGAATGGCCGAAGAAGCGGCAGCGTGATATAGAGCAGCTGCTGGCCTCGGGTGGCACCGTCGATTTTGGCTGCCTCATAAATATCGGTCGGAATGCTCTGCAGACCCGACAGAAAAATAATGGCGTTATAGCCCATCCACCGCCACATGACCATGGACGATATTGCGATTTTGACTCCCCACCAGCCGGAGTTGAACGGTACGCTTTCCGCGCCGAAGGTGTTCAGGAGCCAGTTGACCATCCCGTTGTTGCCAAACATCGTACTGAATACCAGCGTTACGGCAACGATGGAGGTGATGTTCGGCATAAAATACAGAATACGGAACGTATTCTTGAATCTGTTCAAGGCCGAGTTGAGCATAACCGCAACAAATAATGCCACAATCAGCTGCGGCACGGTTCCCATCAAAGCCATAATGAGTGTGTTGCTGAAAGCGATCCAGAAGGTCGGGTCGCTTGTAATCAGCTCGTAGTTCTTGAAGCCGACGTACTTCATCGGTCCGAGTGCATCCCATTTGAAGAAGGACAAATAGATGGTAAAAAGAATCGGATACAGTCCAAAAATTGCGAACAAGATGAAGAATGGCGATATGAACGTATAAGCCGTAAACCGGCTGCGCACGGTCTCCGTCAACAAGCGCCGCCTCGGGGGCACCGGTTGCGGTGACTCTGCTGTAACTGTGTCTGCCATGAATGCACCTCCAGGTAGATAAGGATAAATCCGAATCCGAGCAAAGAGAGCTTCCTCCCTACTCGGATTCGGACGGATGACGGGCTGAATGAGCTGGCGAGGAATGCTCCTTTTCCTAGCTGCGATCAACCAGCGTCTTGATTTGTTTCATTGCGCTTTCCCATTCTTTTTGCGGGTCGGCTTTTTTCTCCAGCACGTTTTTGAGTGCGTTCTTGATAATCGTGTCGGTCTGGTCGTGAAGAGGTCCGTAGTAAACCGGCTTGATGCGTTCCGCCGACTTGGCATACGCTTCGGAAATGACTTGACCGCCGAAGAATTCATCCTTCTCCTCCGTGAATGAAGGCTCGCTATAAACCGCCGGGATGGATGGGAACAAGCCGCTGTCCTTGAACGATTTCAGCTGATTCTCTTTGTTAAGCACCCACGAGATGAATTCGTAAGCTTCCTTCGAATGTTTGCCTTCCTTCGGCAGGGTCAGGAACGAACCGCCCCAGTTGCCTGCTCCTTCAGGAAGCTGGGCAATCTGCCATTTGCCCGCGGTATCCTTCGCATTGCGGATCGTACCGGCAATCCAAGCCGGGCCGAGCATGACGCCAAAGTCTCCATCATTGATCGCTTTTTGCCATTCAGGAGACCACAGAATCCAGTTGCCGATCCAGCCTTCCTGAATTCCTTTTACCGTAAAGTCGTAAGCTTTTCTCACTTGCGGGTTCGTATCTCCGATAAAGGAGCCATCCTCTTTGTTGAAGTAGATTTGATCCGGGGACTGGTCGCGCACCCCGTTATATACCAGGTCCGTCAAGTCGGCGAACGGCTTTCCTGTTTTACTTGTGAAGTCCTTGGCTACGCTGGCGAATTTGTCCCATGAATCAATCGCTGCGCTAAACCCGTCCGGATCCGTCGGCAGTCCGGCTTGCTCTGCCAGATCCGTACGGTAATATACGACCGTAGGACCGATGTCTGTTGGCAGACCGAGTTGGAAGGTGCCGTCAACCGAAGTAGCCTGCTTCCATTTCCACTCCAGGTAGTTGCCTTCTAAGTCTTTAGCGCCAAGATCGTACAGATTGTAGAATTTATCCTGGTTGTTGATAAAACGCTCCATAAACGCGATTTCTAATTGGAAAATGTCAGGCGCGCCCGAGCCAGCGGACAATGCTGTCGTCAGGTTGTTGTGATGTGCGGTTTGGTCCGACGTATTCTGGAATTTGAACGTGATGTTCGGATGCTCCTTCGTATATTCCTTTGCCAGATCCTCATAGTTGGTTGTTCCCAGCGACCAGAAGGAGAGCTCGATTTTCTCTGTGGACTCGGTTCCTTCTTTCGTATTGCCTGTCTCTTCGCTGCTTCCTCCCCCCGGAGATTCAGCCGTACTGCTTCCGTTACCGCCCCCGCCTCCACATGCGGCCAGCGTAAACACCATGATGACACTCAGGAGCAGCAAGCTCCATGACTTAAACCTTTTCATCGTTCTACCCCTCTTCCATGAAACGTATTTTTCTTCTTTAGTCTAATGAAAGCGGCGCCAAATTTTGAGGTGGTAAACTTTCGAATTTGAGTTGAATTTATTACGATTCAGGCTCGGTCATCCAAAAATCGCAGCACAAAAAAACCGCATATCGTATGTCGATAGCGGTCTTATAGATATTAAGGGAATCATATCGTCCATTTGACGATGGAGCCGGCATAGGTCATTCCCCCGCCAAACCCGTAGAGTAAGACATGGTCTCCCGCTTTGAGCCGTCCTTCATCCACCGCCAGCTGAAGTGCAAGCGGAATGGAGGCTGCCGACGTATTCCCGCGGTACTCGACGCTGGTTAAAGTGCGATCCATTGTAAATGGCCCACGCTCGTTAATCGCCTCGATCATGCGAAGATTGGCGCTATGCGGGACAAACCAATCCACTTCCTCCGCGGTCATGCCTCCTTTGGACAGAAGAGATCGGACGCCGTCCGGAATGTTCCGAATGGCCCACTTATAAATTTCACGACCATTTTGAACAAGACAGCCGCTCTTTAATTCCGTGCCGTCCATTTGCTCAGAGAGCGCTGTTTTATACAGATGTATGCCGCCCTCCCCAAAAGTTCCCGATACAGATGCTATGACACTTGGCGAATCCTCATCTTTCTCCAACAATACGGCACCGGCGCCGTCCCCAAACAATACGCATGTCGTTCGGTCGGTGTAATCCGTAATCTTCGATAAGGTTTCTGCGCCGATAACCAGAATCTTACGGTAGGCTCCCCCGGATATTAATCCGTCAGCCATCTGGAGTGCATATACAAATCCCGCACAAGCAGCATTCAGATCCAGGGCACCTGTGCTTGCAATGCCCAGCTTCGATTGGACCCGTGAAGCTGTACTGGGAAAAGAATATTCCGGCGTGCTTGTGGCCACAAGAATCATATCAGCATCCCGCACGGTAACGCCGTATCGATCAACCATATCCTCTACAGCCTTGATGGCGAGATCCGACACGTACTCATCCGGGGCAGCAATCCGGCGCTCCCTCATGCCTGTTCGCTGCACAATCCACTCATCACTCGTTTCAACCATCTTCTCTAAATCCGCATTGGTTAATATCCGTTCAGGAACATAGGTCCCGATTGCCGTAATTCTTGACTTTGATTGGCTCATCGTTCACACCTCCAAGTTTATAACTATTATATCACCAAGTACTAGTACTTGGTACTAATTTATTTTTATATATGTTCATTACAGCCTTCACCAACTTCACCTGCATCTAAACACATAACAGCCATTCCACAAAAAAACCTTTATCGCGAAAGCAATAAAGGTTCTCTAAGCACGACTAGAAATAGACTTCCTCACCAACCGACATGGAATAAATGTGAAGATTGGGGTTCGGTGCTTCCTCTGTCAGACGGGCTCGTAACCGGTCCGTTTCTCCTTTGTCTGCATGGACGAGAACGGTATGCAGTGCCGGAACGCCGGTTATCATCTGACGCACATCCGCCAGGCCCTGGTGTACCTTATACCTGATTTTCGTGACAGAGCAGGCACCGTACGAAGCCGGATGTTGAAGGAGGCGATGTCCAAAGGTCCCCTGGGAAACATGGCCTGTGAGGAGAACCAGATTCCGGGTATCGCCGGACATCTGGCGGTAGTACCACTGCGCAAGCTTCGACTGCATCATCCCATCCGTTACGAACCATAGCGATGCCCCGTGCTTATGGAGCAAGGACACACGTTCCGCTTCGCTAGCGGGTACGATCCAATCGTTCCGGTTCAGCAATAACTCCAGCTGATCCCTCATTCCCTGATCGGATTTCTGGCTGCGAAGCCACTCCGAACGAGCAAGCAGTCGCTTCATTCCTTCGATCAGCGGCGCTTCGATCATGATCGGCACATTTCCCCAATTCCTGTATGCCCATAGGATCATTTCCTGCCCTCGGCCGGCGGCCGGCACCGGTATCAATACCTTCCCGCCAGTTTGCAGTGTGCTCTCAATCTTATATTCCAACTGCTTTAGCTTATCGGCCTGTGAAGTAGCGTCCGTCCCGTAAGCCGCATCCACTATAGCCAGATCCAGCAGCATGGAAGAGGACTTGTCTACCAGCGCTGGGCTGTCATCCTCAAGCAGCAGCGATTCCGATGTGTAGTCGCCAGAATAGAAGATCCGTTTTCCTTCAGCCTGTAACAAGAACCAGACAGCCCCTACCATATGGCCGCTTCGTCCCCACATGATCTCAACGCCCGGAAGCGCCTCAAACCATGTCAACTTCTCAGCCTCTTCCTCCAGATACCGGTAGCGGATCGCCAGCTGATCCTCCTCCATATAAGGAAGCTCTACGCCTGCCCTTGCCGTGTACTCTTTCCAGGAGGCAAAGTAGGCCGTTAACTGTGCTGCCGTCTCCCTGGTGGTCCATACCTCCCCTTGATAGCCAAGCCGGTACAGGAGCGGAATCGCCACCGAGTGGTCCTCGTGGGCATGTGACAGAAACACGGCATCCAGCTTCGGCACATGTTCTTGCTGGATCATGGGATAGTCCCCTGATCCTTCCTTCTTGACGCCGCAATCCAGGAGCAAATGGACCTGCCTGCCGCTTAGTAAATACGCGGAGCGGCCATGCTCGCCTGCACCGCCCCATACCGTCAGTTTCATCATGATGCATTCCACTTTCTTTTAGAATTCATAGCTTCGACCAGCAGTAACAGCAGCACCGTCATACCGACGGAGACAACGGCCATCGCCATCCCGAGAGATACCTGTCCCTGCTCAAACTGGGCAAAAATATACGTAGCCGATGTCTGCATCGATGGCGGCAGAATGAGCAGTGATCCGACCAGCTCACGTGAAGCAATCGTGAAGGTCATGATCCATCCCGCCAGCATGCCGGGCATAATCAGCGGCAGCAGAATGCGCCGCAGTACAAGCAGCGGACCACCTCCAAATACTTGACCCGCCTGAAACAGAGTACCGTCAATCTGCGTAAAACTGGCCTTTACATATTGCACCGTATAGGGGAGGAACAGCACGACGTACGTCAGCACCACCATCCCATAGGTATTGTAGAGCGTAACCGGCATCCATGGCGCATTCCAGAGCAGGATCAAACCGACCACCATCACAATGCCGGGAACCGTATTCGGCAAGAGACTTAACAGATCGATGACCCGCTGCATCCGTGCCTGGGACTTGCCGATCGTCAGGGCAAAACCGGTACCGAGCAGAACGGCAACGGTAGATGCTGCAAGCGACAGACCCAGACTGTTACCGAGCGCTTTCTGGCTGACCGATCCCCAGGACAGCAGTTCCTTGTAATGAGCAAGCGTCAGATTATCTAAGGACAATCCCGCTCCCCGGAGTTTCATCAGAGATGCCGCAATGACGGAAAAATAAGGAATGCCAACAGACAATACGAGCAGCAAACCGATGTAAAGAGCGCAGATGGCACCTTTGCTTCCGCGCAGCGAATATCTCTTGGAGCGCTGACCTTTGCCGCCGACTAGACGGTAGGTAAATCTCCGGCTGATCGTAGACTGCATGTACCACATCACCAGACAAACCGACAGCAGAACCGATGCCAGCGAGGTCGCTTTACCGAAATCGATGGGCCAGCTTGAAATATATTTGTGGATTTCTGAGGTCATTACATAATAGCCGATGCGACGACCGAACGTTGCCGGGGTGCCGAATTCCGCAATGGTTTTGACGAACACCAGCATCGCGCCCATGCCGTAAGAGGATAACAGCAGCGGCAGTATGATTCTTCTAAACCGGTATCCAGCGCTTGCGCCGTGAACCGCTCCGGCCTCCTCCAGATTACCGCCGATCCGAATCAGAGCGTCCCGCAGCAGCAGATAGAGAAACGGGAACAAATGCAGACTCATGATCAGCACCATACCTCCGAAGCTGAAGAAGGAATCACTCCATCTCGCGGTTCCCGGCAGCCACTGCTGCAAATATCCGCCCTTTTGCATAAACAGAATCCAGCCCATCGAACCGATATACGGCGGGGTCATGAACGGAATCATCAATATCACGTCCACCCACCGATGCTGTCCTAGCCGTGTTTTGGCCATCATCCAGGCGAGCGGCAGCGCGAGCAGTGTCGATCCTGCCACCACGCATACCCCCAGCCAGATGGATTGCAGCAAAATACCGGACAGCTCATGACCGGCTATCGTTCGTATCGGCGCCAGCCACTCGAAGTGTTGATCCGGGTATACACTTTGCCAGAAAATAAGCAGCAATGGCACACCGATGCCTATAAGAAGAAGAAAAAGGGCGAGAATAACGCCCATTTTTCGTAAATAACGCTGACTGTCCATGATGACAGGTCTCACTTTTCGGTTCACCTCACATTGCCTTCCTGTGCTTCACTCTAATACACTTACTTAAATACTTCGGAAAAACGTGCCGCCGTCTCATCCCCATGTTCGTTCATCCAAGCCCAATCCACTTTAAACACCGGAATATCCTTCAGATTGGTCCGGCCTTCAGCCTCCACATCCTCACGGCCCGGAATCAGATAGGCGTCCGCCACCAGTTTCTGTGCTTCGTCCGACAGCAAGTAGTCGATGAAAGCCTTGGCATTATCCACGTTCGGACTGGATTTCAAAATCGCAGCCGGTCTCGGGCTTACGACGGTTCCTTCCTCCGGGTATACAATATCAAGCGGCTCGCCTTTGGCTTTGGCCGAATATGCCATATAATCCACGCCTGCGGCAACCAAGCTTTTGGCACCGGTGATCACCGGGTCCAGCGCTTCCTGATTCGCTCCTGCCATAGCCGTGCCATTGGCTTTATAGTCCTCGAACAGTTTCCAGCCTGCGTCGCCCTTCACACTCAAATAGCCCGTGATAAAATCCAGCGCCGATCCCGACAGCGTCGGATCCGGAATATTGACCGCATCCTTCCACTCCGGCAAGCCCAAGTCAGCCCAGCTTTGAGGCGGCGCAGTGACCAGATTGGTGTTGTATACAATCCCCAGTGCCGATGCGCTAGTGCTGAAATAGTTTCCTTCGGCGTCGGACCAATCCTTATTCAGCTTGTCCGCATTCGAGGCTTCAGGATAAGGCAATGTCAGACCATCCGCCTTCAGCGCCTGTGCGGAGGGGAGAGATGCAAGAATGACAACATCCGCAACCGGATTCGATTTTTCCGCTTCCATCCGTGCCAAAATTTTGCCCGTTGTGCCTTGGAACATCTCTACCTTCACGCCGGTCTTGGCTTCAAAACCGCTCACAATATTGTCGGCAAGCTTTTGAGGACCAGCGCTGTATAGAACGAGCTTGCCTCCGACTTGCGTACTCTCCGATGCAGATGATTTGCCTGTATCCTGTGCCGGCATAGTAACGGAATCCCCATTTGGGGCACTGCCGCATCCAAACAGACTTAGGCTCATGACAGATGCCAGCAACAGCATCGCGCTTTTTCTCCGTAACTTCAATTGACTCATTTCTCCCCAACTCCTCTTCATCTTAGCCTGCAGCAGCAGGCGTGCGTTTTGCTGTATTTTGATGCATGTCTGTATTCTTATCAGGACTTGTTCCTTCACCCATCCGACAGACCTTATGTGGAGACACATACAGATCTACGCGTTCTCCGACAGACACCCTCTTGTCCAGGTAAGCGGTCCACTTGTCCAAGCCCTCCACCTGCAAGCGAATTTCGTATCGCTCGCCTACATAGCTCACGCTTAGCACGGTTGCCTGATAGCATACATCCTCCGTGCTTGTCCTGCTCCAGGTCACATGCTCCGGTCTCACCATGGAATGATCCACCGTCAGCCAATTGGACTTGCCGATAAACGAAGCCACAAAGGGATGGCTAGGTGTTTCATATATCATCTCCGGGGTTCCACGTTGCAGGACTTCTCCCTTCCGCATGACCACAATTTCATCCGACATCGACATGGCTTCCACCTGATCGTGTGTGACATAAAGGGCAGTCAGCCCCATATCCTTCACAAGCGACATCATTTCGATCCGCATTTCCTCCCTAAGCACCGCATCCAGCGCACTTAGAGGTTCATCGAACAATACCAGTGCCGGACGAATGGCTACTGCTCTGGCAAATGCAACCCGCTGCTGTTGTCCACCGGACAGCTGATGCGGATAACGTTCCTCCATCCCCTCTAAGCGGACCATGGCCAGCGCTTCGGTTACTTTTTGTCTGAGATCCGCCTTAAGCTTGGCCGCTTTTAATCCGAAGGCAACATTCTCGTATACCGTCATATGCGGCCAGAGGGCAAAATCCTGAAATACCATCCCGAAGTTGCGTTTGTGCGCCGGCACGTCAATCCTTTTGTTCATGGAGTAGATACACCGGTCTTCCGCATAGATTTCTCCTCCGTCCGGCTGTTCCAGCCCTGCGATCATCCTGAGCAGTGTCGTTTTGCCGCAGCCTGACGGCCCGAGCAATGTGGTGAATTGACCGTGACGCAGGTTTAAATCGGTAGGAAGTAACGCGGGTGTGCCCTGAAATGATTTTTGAATGCCCCTGATTTCGATATCCACTTTCGATCCCAACCTGTCTTCTTAAGCTATTTCCAGTGTAAGGGCTACGTTTAAGCGTTGTATTAGACTAATGTAAACTTGGAATTAACTTTTTGTTTGAATTCTGTTGATACTCATAGATTAAATCTATATAGAGAGCATAAATAAGGAATAATCAAGGGAGAGATATACGAATGAATCTGATGAAGCTGCAAATTGTGGAGCTGATCGACCGCCATCATCATATGACCAGCGTGGCAGAAATACTTGGCATTAAGCAGCCCACGGTTACTTTTCATATGAAGTCACTAGAAGAGGAACTACAAGTCCGGCTATTCGAGTCCCGAAGCGGAAAAACATTTCTCACCGAGGCTGGACAAGCTCTGCTGCATTATGCGGTAAAAATAAACGCGCTTGCCAAGGAGTCGGAACGAGTCGTCCGCGAATACGACAGCTTATATCGGGGAACGCTGCACATTGGAGCCAGTTATGTCCCTGCCACCTATCTGCTGCCCGCGATATTGAATACCTTTGCCCGTGAGTTTCCCGGTATACGGATCTCCTTATCCGTCAAGCCTTCACCGGTTATCCGCGACATGCTGGCCCGGCACCAGATTGATCTGGGCATTATTTCTTCTGAGCCCTTTACGGGTCCCAGTCTCCAAGCCGAGTCCTTGTGCAGGGATGATCTGACGCTAATATGTTCGCCCGACCATCCGCTGGCCAAAACGGATTCGCTGCAGCCCGAGCAGATCATTCGAACTCCCTTTGCCTTGCATGGAACCGAATCCAGCACGAGACAGCTGACGGACCTGTGGCTTGCGCAGCATGGTTTGCATATGAGGAGTCCGGTAGAGCTGGACTCGCTGGAAGCGATCAAGCAACTAGTGTTGTTGGGGGACCATATTTCCTTTATGTCGCGGATGGCGGTACAGCGGGAGCAGCAAGAAGGCTTACTGCACGTTTTGCCGATCCCTGGCCATCGGGCATCCCGACACATATTCAGCGTCCATAATAAGGACCGTCTACCTTCCGTCCAAATTCAGCGTTTTCAAGAGGTTTTGCGCGAAATGGGCAAACAATTGGAGCAAGTTCTGTAATATAGGGGAGATTATCTGTAAGCCATGTGGATGGATTAACAAAAAATGTATGTCACTATTCAATAATTCTATACATATTTGATACAGTCGCCCTCCCCCGTTAACAGCTCACAATTATTCAGCGTTTAAAGTAAGCTGTGTACCTAAATCCAGCTTATGGGAGTGATTGTATTGAGAAAGTGGAAACAGCTGACGTTGTCTTTCATGGTAGGTTTCGCGGCTCTAGGAAGTGGATTAACCGGACTCCAGACAGCGGAGGTTTCGGCCGCCGCCAATGCCGTGCCTTCGTATGAAGTGAAGCTCCTTGCCAAACCCGAAACCGTGCTGGAATCCGGTGGAAGCCTGCGGAGCGAAGTCATTCAAGCATTCGGAATAGCCTCTGTTCCCCAAGCGATCGGTGTAGCTTACTTTGACACGGACAATTTGGGGCTGAACGCCGAAGGCTGGGACGTCCGTTTTCGGAAAAAAGAGGATAAAGATAACTACGAGCTTACCTATAAGAAACGGTATCCTATCGTGAATGGAGATATTAACGCCGCACTTAGCTTGGCAAACCAGGAAGGCTTTGATGCTTCGGATGACAATTACGAGGCCGAGATTGATTGGGGCTACGGCAAACAAACGCTTAGCTTCTCCAACACCAAGAAAATAAGCACGAATACAACCGGCACTACGCTCCCATCCGAACAAGATGCCTTGGCTTTACTGCTGGACAAACTGCCAGGAAAGCTCAAAAAATGGTCCTCCCCGAATTGGGGTGAACAAGAGCTCTCACAGTCCCGAATCCATGGACCGCTGACGTTCTACCGCTATGAAGGAGCATGGAATGGCCAGAAAATGAGCCTCGAAGTTTGGCCTATTCGTAATGCAGACGGCACAGGAACCGAGAATTTGATCGAAATCTCTTTTAAAACGTCCGATGTCTCGGTTGCTTCCCAGCTCCGATCAGAGCTTATGGACACCCTCGAGTCTAACGGTTGGCTGCTTCCTGTGGACGGCTTGAAAACACAGCTGATATTGGAAAGATATTAAGCTAAGGAAACATGTTAGATAAGGAAGCTATAGGTAAAGAAAAGAAGGACGCCCCCTATGAGGGCGTCCTTCTTGCTGATGCGACTTGATTCTGTTCAGATGCTCGTAAGGGTATAACAAAAAAGGCCGCTATCGATGACTCGATAACGGCCTTTATGGTTGTTCGCTTGGCGACGTCCTACTCTCCCGGGACCCTTCGGTCCAAGTACCATCGGCGCTGGAAGGCTTAACGGTCGTGTTCGGTATGGGAACGCGTGGAACCCTTCCGCCATCGCCACCAAACGGTTCAGATGCTTGATCACCTGAAAACTAGATACGAAACGAAATTTGCGTTGATTAGAATCCGTAGCATTACCCGATATGGTATCGGGATCCCCGGAAAGTATTCGGCGTTGCTCCAAAGCTTCGCTTCACTTTTTGGGGTGTTTTATATGCTTACGTAGCGAGCTTTCTTTCAGAAAGCTTTTAGGATAAGCCCTCGACCGATTAGTATTGGTCAGCTCCATGCATTGCTGCACTTCCACCTCCAACCTATCTACCTCGTCGTCTTCAAGGGGTCTTACTAGTTGGGAAATCTCATCTTGAGGGGGGCTTCACGCTTAGATGCTTTCAGCGCTTATCCCGTCCGTACGTAGCTACCCAGCCATGCTCCTGGCGGAACAACTGGTGCACCAGCGGTACGTCCATCCCGGTCCTCTCGTACTAAGGACAGCTCCTCTCAAATTTCCTACGCCCACGACAGATAGGGACCGAACTGTCTCACGACGTTCTGAACCCAGCTCGCGTACCGCTTTAATGGGCGAACAGCCCAACCCTTGGGACCTACTTCAGCCCCAGGATGCGATGAGCCGACATCGAGGTGCCAAACCTCCCCGTCGATGTGGACTCTTGGGGGAGATAAGCCTGTTATCCCCAGGGTAGCTTTTATCCGTTGAGCGATGGCCCTTCCATGCGGTACCACCGGATCACTAAGCCCGACTTTCGTCCCTGCTCGACTTGTAGGTCTCGCAGTCAAGCTCCCTTATGCCTTTGCACTCTTCGAATGATTTCCAACCATTCTGAGGGAACCTTGGGGCGCCTCCGTTACTCTTTAGGAGGCGACCGCCCCAGTCAAACTGCCCGCCTGACACTGTCCCCGTACCGGATCACGGTACCAGGTTAGAACCTAGATACGATCAGGGTGGTATCCCAACGTCGCCTCCACACAAGCTGGCGCTCATGCTTCAAAGGCTCCCACCTATCCTGTACAGATCGTACCCAAATCCAATATCAAGCTGCAGTAAAGCTCCATGGGGTCTTTCCGTCTTGTCGCGGGTAACCTGCATCTTCACAGGTATTAAAATTTCACCGGATCTCTCGTTGAGACAGCGCCCAAGTCGTTACGCCATTCGTGCGGGTCAGAATTTACCTGACAAGGAATTTCGCTACCTTAGGACCGTTATAGTTACGGCCGCCGTTTACTGGGGCTTCGGTTCACAGCTTCGGATTGCTCCTAACCGCTCCCCTTAACCTTCCAGCACCGGGCAGGCGTCAGCCCGTATACTTCGCCTTACGGCTTCGCACAGACCTGTGTTTTTGCTAAACAGTCGCTTGGGCCTTTTCACTGCGGCCCCCTCGGGCTATTCACCCTACCGAGGCACCCCTTCTCCCGAAGTTACGGGGTCATTTTGCCGAGTTCCTTAACGAGAGTTCTTCCGCGCGCCTTAGAATTCTCTTCTCGCCTACCTGTGTCGGTTTGCGGTACGGGCACCTTCACCTGACTAGAGGCTTTTCTTGGCAGTGTGAGATCATGACCTTCGCTACTATAATTTTCACTCCCCATCACAGCCCAGCCTTATCGATGTGCGGATTTGCCTACACATCAGCCTCACTGCTTGGACGGACATCCATCAGTCCGCGTCACTACCCTCCTGCGTCACCCCATCGTTCATAACGGTTTACGGTGGTACAGGAATTTCAACCTGTTGTCCTTCGATTACGCCTTTCGGCCTCACCTTAGGTCCCGACTTACCCTGAGCGGACGAGCCTTCCTCAGGAAACCTTGGGCTTTCGGCGGATCAGATTCTCACTGATCTTTTCGTTACTCATACCGGCATTCTCACTTGTGTACTCTCCAGCGCTCCTTACGGTACACCTTCAACGCATACACAACGCTCCCCTACCCCTGATGCATACGCATCAAGCCATAGCTTCGGTGGTGTGTTTAGCCCCGTTACATTTTCGGCGCAGAGTCACTCGACCAGTGAGCTATTACGCACTCTTTAAATGGTGGCTGCTTCTAAGCCAACATCCTGGTTGTCTGTGCAACTCCACATCCTTTCCCACTTAACACACACTTGGGGACCTTAGCTGATGGTCTGGGCTGTTTCCCTTTTGACAATGGATCTTAGCACTCACTGTCTGACTCCCGGATATAAGTCTATGGCATTCGGAGTTTGACTGAGCTTGGTAACCCTTGCGGGCCCCGCACCCAATCAGTGCTCTACCTCCACGACTCTAAAGTTCCGAGGCTAGCCCTAAAGCTATTTCGGGGAGAACCAGCTATCTCCGAGTTCGATTGGAATTTCTCCGCTACCCCCACCTCATCCCCGCATTTTTCAACATACGTGGGTTCGGGCCTCCAGTGCGTGTTACCGCACCTTCACCCTGGACAGGGGTAGATCACACGGTTTCGGGTCTACGCCCACATACTCAGTCGCCCTATTCAGACTCGCTTTCGCTGCGGCTACGGCTTCTCGCCTTAACCTTGCATGGGAACGTAACTCGCCGGTTCATTCTACAAAAGGCACGCCATCACCCATAGATCG
>NZ_CP150215.1:162500-1095000 GCF_037969845.1 Paenibacillus sp. FSL W7-1279 | reverse complement strand
ACTTGCATGTATTAGGCACGCCGCCAGCGTTCGTCCTGAGCCAGGATCAAACTCTCCAATAAGGATCGGAAGGAATCTCACACCCGAAGGTGATGAGGTGTTCCATCCTATGTTTGACTTGCTCATTTCTTAACTGACGAGAATTTGTTCAACTCTCTATTTCAACGTCCCACCAAAGTGGTTCGTTTTACTCACTCGTTGTTCAGTTTTCAAAGATCAACTTCTTTGTCACCGGCGAATCTCGTTCGCACCAGCAACTCTTATATCTTATCACATCCGCTCGATCATTGCAAGCTTTTTTTGAATTTAATTTTTCAAATTCATTTTGGCTTGTTGTCCCAAGCGTTTGTTTCGACCGTATTTCTTGGCCGGAAATATAATATACCATGTGCAGATCAAGAATGCAAGTCTTTTTCGAAAAGTTTTTTCATAGAATGCTTTCTATTAATATAATGCTCTTGATGACACGTCTACTCGGTGACAAACCCTTTCTATACTAATATGACTAACTTAACCCTAGCTTCCCCAACATCCTGTTATCTTAGCAATTACCCCTACCTGCATTGGCAGTCATAAAAAAGCGAAAGCTCCGGATAGATACCCGAAGCCTTCGCTCTATTTATTCATTTATATAGTAGTATTCCAAAATTACTCGGCACCGAGGAAAGCGTATCGGATCAGGATGATCACAAACAAGATCCACATCAGCCAATGCACCTTAGTATCTGTGCGTCCGATCAACTTGCCAAATACCGCAAGGATGACATAAGCAATGATACCAGCAGAGATGCCGTTAGCGATACCGCCAGTGAAAGGCATCAGGATGATGGTCAAGAATGCCGGGAATGCCTGCATGAAATCATCCCACTCGATATCCCGAACCTGACTCATCATCAGCACACCGACAATTACGAGTGCCGGCGCGGTAGCAGCCGAAGGAACAACCAGAGCAATCGGAGCCAAGAACAATGCCAATATAAAGAGCACGCCAGTAGTAACAGCGGTCAAGCCTGTACGTCCACCCTCGGCGACACCCGAAGTACTTTCCACGAAAGCTGTGATTGTACTTGTTCCAAGGAATGCGCCTGCGCTTACGCCGCCGGCATCCACGAGCATCGCTTTACCAAGCTTCTTCTCGCCTTCCTCTTTGTTCTTGAGGAGTCCCGCACGACCTGCGGTACCAACCAATGTACCGAACGTATCGAATAGTTCAACGAATGTAAAGATGAAAATAACTTCGATAAGACCAATGCCAAGCGCGCCCTTCAAGTCCATCTGTCCGACAGCCAGATTATCAAATGAAGGAATCCAGCTTGCAGTGCTCAGACCTGACAGATCGGTTACTCCCATCGGAATGCCAATCAGCGTCGTGAGCACGATACCAATAAGCAGAGCGCCTTTCAGTTTCAGGACCATCAGGATGGCGATCAGGAACAGCCCGATGATCGCAAGCAGCGTATCCTTGTTCTCAACGAAATTCCCAAGGCCAAGATTGAAAGCACCGCCTGGTACCGGATGAGTAATATCCGTTCCCGGGTTAATGGAAGCCGTCACAATGTTGCCTAGCTTAAGACCTACGATGGTAATGAACAAGCCGATACCGACCGTAATGGCAATCTTTAAGTTGTTCGGAACTGCAGTCAGCAGCATTTGGCGGACTTTGGTTACCGTGAGAATGATAAATACGATACCGGAGATGAACACTGCACCGAGTGCGGCCTGCCAAGTAATCGCACCGTTCGAGCTTAATACCACCGTCATGAAATACGCGTTCAAACCCATACCGGGTGCCAACGCAACCGGTATATTAACGAAGAAACCCATGGCCATCGTCACAAGACCGGCACCTACTGCAGTAGCGAAAAATACGCCTTCCTGCGGAATACCTGCGCCATCAGGGCCCAGGAACAGATTGTTGACCAGCAGGATGTAAGCCATGGTCATAAAGGTCGTCAAGCCTGCGATAATCTCGGTTCTTACATTTGTTCCGTGTTCCTTTAGTTTAAAGAAACGCTCCATTGTAGAGATATCCCCCTTAAAATTAATGACCGGCAACATACAAAAAAGACCCTAAGGATAAATCCCCAGGGCCGTCGCTTGAAAAAAGAGCCGCAAAACAATCATTCGCATGCTGCAGGGCAGCATCCTTATCGAATAACCTGCTGCTTAATGGAACGCTGCTCCATCTTGCAGGCCGATATCTCGAATGCTGGACGAGTCCGCATCATTATATTGCCGCTCTTCTTTTCGTAGCGAGATCATTACGGTGACCTGTAGAGACTCCCGGGCCCATTCCCGGGATTATACGAAAAAGCTCGTTATTTGTAGTTGTCATGTCAGTTTCTACACATATTCTAGGACGAGAAGCCCAACCTTGTCAATAACAAAAACGAATATTATGCTTGTCAATTTAAAGAAACGTTCGGGATTTGATATTCCACAACCTATTCATTCTAGGACAACCGAACTACATACGACAAAATACACCCCCGGAACAGGGACAATGTGCACATGACCCCTCAAATCCGCTCGCGAGGTACATTCGTTTTCAATTTTTAAATCTTAGCTGTCCTTACGCTCCCCACCTAGCCCTCTCATTTCACTCGATGGCAGCAGACGCGATCCAAACCGGATGGTTTCCACACGCAGAATAAACAGGGATCACTGTGCTCCTTAGGAGAAACTTATGGCTATTTTACCGACAGCATGGTGGGTCTCACTTAATGCGTGGGCATCGTAGAGCCCTTTTTGCGAAAAAGGAAACATAGCTCCGACTACGGATCTTACTTTTTTTTGCTCCAACAGGGCTGCTATTTCCTGAAGCTGCTGACCATTGGGATCCAGCCATATATTTTTGGCGGTTACGTCGTATTGTCTTACCAGCTCTTCATCAAAATCGCTGACAATGGATATGATTCGCCCGGTATGTTTCTTCAGCACTTTAAAGCTGTTCTTCTGAACGTCACCGCCCATCGTATCGAACACGACATCCACATCCGATAAAACATCTTCAAAAGGGGTCGTCCGATAATCAATAATCTGGTCAGCTCCGAGTGAAGCCAACAGCTCATGATTACGCTCACTGGCTGTCGTAATCACATAGGCGCCCGCTTGTTTGGCAAACTGGATTGCGAACATGCCAACGCCACCTGCGCCTGCGTGAATCAACACCTTCTCTCCATGGGTCAGTTCACCATGTGTAAACAGCGCCTGCCAAGCCGTCAGTCCTGCGAGCGGAACGGATGCGGCTTCCTCCCATGAGATAGCAGCAGGCTTACGCGCCAGCAGGTGATCATCCACCAAAGTATATTCGGCATATGTGCCAAAACGGGTCGTTTCCGGACGGGCAAACACTTCGTCTCCCACCTTCCAATCCGTTACCTCGTCCCCAATTTCCGAAATCGTCCCGGCCACATCCCAACCCAAAATAATCGGAAACTCCCAATCCATCATTTGTTTTAAATAGCCCTCACGAAGCTTCCAGTCTATTGGATTTATCGAGGTGGCGGCCACCTTAACTAAGACCTGATGCGCTTGCGGTGAGGGGGTAGGCACTTCTCTTTCCTGTAGTTCTTCCTTGCCCCCATAACGATCAATGACGATAGCCTTCATTCTTTTTCCTCCTCACAGGTTTAGGTCTTGGTTCAACCTCCCTTAACGCTCGCACCTGACTTTTGCACCCTAACGTATTATTTATCTTAATTCACAAAAGATGCATGCAATAAAACCAATGGCATTTACCCGTCCAGAGGAGAACGGTTTTTGTCGTATAAGCACACAAAAAAACCTTCAATTCCACAGGTGTGGATTTGAAGGTTATTGGGTTTAGTACAGCTGTATAAAAACTATTCCCACTCGATCGTTGCTGGCGGTTTGGAAGTCACGTCATACACGATGCGGTTGACGTTCTCGACTTCGTTCACGATACGAACGGAGATTTTCTCCAGCACATCCCATGGGATACGCGCCCAGTCCGCCGTCATGCCGTCGATGGAAGTTACGGCACGGATACCTACGGTGTAGGAATACGTACGTGCATCACCCATGACGCCGACACTCTTCATGTTCGGAAGCGCCGTGAAATACTGCCAGATCTCGCGATCCAATCCCGCTTTCGCGATCTCTTCACGCAGGATGTAGTCCGAATCACGAACGATTTGCAGCTTGTCCTCCGTTACTTCACCCAGTACGCGGATCGCAAGACCTGGGCCAGGGAAAGGCTGACGGTGAACGATCTCATCCGGTAAGCCCAACTCCTCGCCGACTTTACGAACCTCATCCTTAAAGAGAGCTTTCAACGGCTCAATCAGCGTGAATTTCATATCTTCTGGCAGCCCGCCGACATTGTGGTGGGATTTGATCGTATGCGCCGTGTCCGTACCGCTCTCAACGATATCGGTATACAGCGTGCCTTGAGCCAAGAATGCAAAATCATCAAACTTGCTGGACTCCTCATCGAATACGTAGATGAACTCGTTGCCGATGATTTTCCGTTTTTTCTCCGGATCGTCTACGCCTTTCAGCTTGGACATGAAGCGTTCCTGAGCGTCAATCTTAACGACCTTCATATCAAACTTGCCGACGAAGGTTTCCATAACGCTCTCAGCTTCGCCCTTGCGCAGCAGTCCATGATCGATGAACATGCATGTCAGCTGATCGCCAATTGCCTTGTGAATCAGCATGGCCACAACGGAGGAATCCACGCCGCCGCTCAGTGCGCACAGCACTTTTTGCTCGCCAACGACTTCACGGATTTCACGGACCTGGTCCTCGATAAAAGTCTCCATGCTCCAGTTGCCTTCGCATCCGCACACTTCGTACAAGAAATTCTTGATCATTTCATTACCATGGACGGAGTGACGAACTTCCGGATGGAACTGCACGGCGTACAGCTTCTTATCCTCGTTACTCATCGCGGCGATCGGTGCGGATTCCGTTCCTGCATCCAGCTTAAAGCCGGAAGGCAGCGATACCACGTGATCACCATGACTCATCCATACCGTTTGTTTTTGCTCAATCCCTTTTACAAGCGTTGAGTTCGGTGCAAACTCCAATTCAGCTTTGCCGTATTCACGTTTCGAAGCACGTTCTACTTTTCCGTCCAGCTGTTGAGCCATCAGCTGCATGCCGTAGCAAATGCCGAAGATCGGCAGTCCCAGATCATAAATGGCGGGGTCCACATGCGGTGCATTCTCGGAATACACGCTGGAAGGACCTCCTGAGAAAACAATGCCGCGCGGGGAAAGTTCTTTAATTTTCTGAGCGGACGTGTTGTATGGCAGAAGCTCACTATAAACGCCGAGATCGCGAATGCGTCGTGCTATAAGTTGGTTGTACTGTCCACCGAAGTCTAAAACGACGATGATTTCATTAGGCTTATTCATTACCGGGCCTCCCTTGATTAATGAAATTAATTATACGCAACCCTAATTCATACCGTCAAGAAAGAGGGGCTTTTGTTTTCATGCCAGTTTTTTGACAATTCGAATACATTGGCGTAAAAAGAGGACTTTTTCGGTACGGGACCAAGGTTCGTCATCGTATGCCGCCCGCTCCCAGCGCTGCGCAAACTGCTCCAGCTCCGCCCTGAATTCAGCATCGGCAATCGACAAGGCATTGACGTATTGACGCATGGTCTGCCCTTTTTCCAAATCTCCAAACCTTCGCTGGAGCTTGTCCCAAACCCATGCCGAGATCGATACGAGTCCCTCCCGCCCGCTTACCGCTATCGTTCTGGCCATCCTCAGAAAAGCCAAACTTTGGCGCACGGTCGGAATTTGATAAACAACCGCCACAAGGATGGGAAGAACCAATAGTAGAACGCCCCCAAACATCACAGGACCGATGGCGGTTATCAGAAAGAGTACTTTAGCGGCTCCGTAAATCATGGAGTCCCACAGGCTGTTCCAGTACTTAAGCCCGGCAGAACCGGAATCGCCAACCAGTGGAGGCGTGGACACCTGCTCGATGCTAAAGCCCGGGGTCGGATCGAACAGCACCCAGCCTTGTCCCGGGAAAAAAACCTCAACCCATGCATGCGCATTCTTTTGGGCTACCTCATAACGGTCTACCGTACCTGCCACCGGCTCACCCGGTGCAAATCCGGTCACGTAGCGTGCCGGGATGCCTTCGGATCGAAGCAGCACGGTCATCGTCGTAGCAAAATGAACGCAGTATCCTTCCTTCGTATCAAACAAAAAATAATCGGTAAAATCCTTGCCTTCCGGAGGCACCGACGTTTGCAGGGAATAGGTATAGTTCTGCTCCAAATAGGATTCGATAGCTTTCGCCTTTTCATACCTGTTCACAGCGTCCCGTGTGATCTCCCTTGCTAAATCCCTCACCCTGAGGGGCAGCTGCTCGGGAAGCTGGAGGTACATTTCCTTCATATATTCAGGATCGTTGTTGGTTGCACTGCGGAGCGATTGCTCCTCAGGCTGACTATATAAGGTTTCTATGGTATAACCGGATACCGCCCTTTCGCCCTGCAAGGATACCGTTTCGGACAGCCTGTCAACGGCGAGCCTCGGTGTACCTCTCTCTTTGGAGAAATGGATCTCCTTTACGCTGGTAATAATGCCTCCTGACAGCACGGACTGGATCGGAGTATCTTGTTCAAAAGTCAGTGTCTGGACAAGCTTGTCTCCGGAAGGACGCTCCCAATAGGGCAGGATGCCGCTCAGGTCCTCCGACAGCTTGACGGGCTTGCGGATAGAAGGATCCGCCTCCCACTTCCGTCCATCATACCGGTTATACGTGTCTCCTCGCCAATAAGTCGGTTCAGGCGACTGTGCGGTAAAATACAACGCATCACTCAGCGTTAACGGTCCTCCCAAATCTTTTCCTTGGGAAGCGTATCCGGCAACCTGGGAGGCAGGAATCGACGGTTCCCTGTTTCCCCAGACAAGGTCTCCCCATCCCGTCAGACGTGCCGCCATTTCGGACACCGTTAATCCCACGCCTGCCGACGGCTCGCTAATAACTCCCCCCACTCGGGTAATACCGGCGATCAGACCGGAAGCAAGCAGCACCACCAGACTCCAGCGAAGCACAGGCAGCCCGGACAAGCGGCCGGATCGAACGGGCTCAGGGATGTCCAATTCAAAAGAGGTTCCCTCCACGGTTTCCTGCTTCAGCTTAAGGATCAGCATCATGCCCTGGGCCAGCAAAATGTACAGCACCGCACGCAGCATATCGCCATAGATGCTTTCTTCCATGGCAGATTCCAGCACCGCCAAATAAACCAGCGTCGAACCGCCAAACAACCACACGGTTCGGCGATACAAAGCCAGCATATGGACCGCGGATACCATGATAGCCCAGCCGACAAGCAGAATGATCGTTCTCGTTTCCTGGCTTAAGGCAGTAAACTCCCACGCATTTCCGAATGCCGAAACGTCACCCGGTAGTGTCTCCGAAGCATAATCGGACAGCCATGCCAACGGATGGCTATATTCAAACAACCGGGCACACAGCCAGACCACCAGAACGGCGTTCAGCGGCAGCCAAACCCAGCCCCGCAGCGTAAACAATCCTTGGAGCAGCAAGAATAAAGCCCAGATGAATAAGGTTTGCAACATAAGATGGCTGCCCATGTCACCTGCATCCCGAAGCGGCAATAGCCACTCTGACAGCAGTCCCATAACCGGCAGCGTAATCAATATACGATGAAGAATCGTTCCGTGCGTCAATCGGGAGACGAAAATAGAGGGTACATTCCAGGCTCCGGATATTCCGGCCTTACGATGGCCTCCATCCCTAACGGGCGAGCTTCCCGGTCCGCTCATGGTCGGCACCTCCTATCTTCATTGGCTTCCTCTCTGTCCGCTTTTCATGCAAGTAAACCAGCTTTCCGCCTTTGCTGAAAAACTCCCGTGCCCACTCCGTCAACGCATAATTCTCTAATGGACTCACCTCTAAGCCTGAGTTACCAGCCGATTTCAGACGCGTTACACTTTGCGTACAGAAGATGGTAACCTTTCTGCTGCCCTCATTCAGCAGGTGGATTGCTGCGACAGCCGCTCCCTCATGAAAAACGCCCGTAATAATTGCCCAATCCTTATTCTTTTGCGAGGGAGAAAGAGACTTCACGAAGCTTCGGTCCCGTACAGGACCGTTCCCGGTTAGCTGAACGGAGGCAAACGGAACTAACGTGTCCTGCTGGCCCTTGAACACGTCCTTGTATTCGTTTCGCCGATCCTCTATCCCAGCCCCATCGATATATAGTTGATAGGGAACTTTGTAGCGGATGAGCCGGGATACAAATCCTGCTGCCGCAGATACCGCGTCTTCAAATGCATCCTCCGGTTTCAAGGCGCCAAGACCTGCATACCCTTGGAGCGATGTATCCAGCACAACCCCCTGCCTTGATCCATACCCCTCATGCGGCATGAAGGATTGCAGGCGTCCCAGCTTCGCGGAATTCTTCCAATGAATCCGGTTCATGGGATCACCGGGAACATAGTCTCGCACGCCCGATCCTCTCATTTCATTCCAAACATGGAAGCGTACCCGTTCATCTTCGAAGTCCATATCGCTTCCATGCATGGGCACTTGGGCCTCCGGCCACTCGGCGGGTTTTGGCAGCACAATTATGCCGCCAGTATCGCTTTGCACGCTCCGGCTTGTTCTGAACCAGCCGAACATATCGCCCCATTCCACCTCGCTATAGATCGAAGACCAGACTCCGCGGGGAACCTGGTTCAGTCTGTAGGTATACTCGAGCCTTCGCTTCATGCCGGGGAACAGCAGCTTACGGTATTCCCTGATGCCGATCCGGTCGGTTATGATAAGCCACGGCACGGGCAGAAGAGAACGATAGGTTACTTGAACCGTCATCTGAGCAGAATCTCCCGCTTGTAAGCATGAAGGGGAGCTTGTATGCGCAATGGTGATTCGTGTTGGGCCCAGCAAACTTGTCAAAGCTCCGCCAAGCAATAAAATCGTGCTTGCCCACCATACAAGCCGCAGCGATTCCCCGCCTAACCAAACATAAAGACCCAAAGAAACGGACCAGATGGCCACTCCTCTCGACCATTCCAGCAGACGGCGTTTCATGACGGATTCCCCTTCCGGCTTCGCTGGCGCGGCAGATCAAACCTCGTAATGATGGACTCCACCATTTCATAAGGCGTTATGCCGGCAGCGCGTGCCTCATGAGACAGATGAAGCCGGTGGGTGAGCACAGGAACGGCAACGCGCAGGCAGTCATCAGGGATGACATACATTCGTCCTGTCAAAAAGGCGGCCGCCTGTGAAGCGCGGAGCCACGCCAATGTCCCTCTCGGACTAATCCCTAAGGACACTCCCTGCTGTTTTCGGGATGCATCGGCCACACTGACCATATAACGTTTTATGGTGTCATCCACAAATACGCGGGAAACCATCTGCTGCATTCGTATGAGTTCGGATCCCATCATGAGGGGCTTCAGATCGTCCAGTCTGGAACTGCCCATCCCCCGCTCCAGCAGCTCCAATTCACCCTCCATATTGGGATATCCCAGCGATAATCTCATCAAAAAGCGGTCCAGCTGCGCCTCCGGCAGGCGGCTTGTGCCTTCATATTCGTACGGATTTTGCGTTGCCAGCAGGAAGAACGGGGCAGGCAGCGGATACGTATGGCCGTCCACGGTGACGCGCTCCTCTTCCATCGCCTCCAGCAGCGCGGATTGCGCCCGCGGCGATGCCCGGTTGATCTCATCGGCCAACACAATATTGGACATCACGGGTCCTGGCCTGAATACGAATTCTCCCGTATGCGGATAATAGACCGACGCCCCTGTAATATCCCCTGGCATCAAATCATACGTAAACTGAATGCGGCTGAAATCGCAGCCGATTAAAGCGGCCACCGACTTCACCAGCATGGTCTTCCCGACTCCCGGCACATCCTCCAGCAGCACATGTCCTCCGGCCAGCAAGGCAATCATCGTTAACGAGATTTGCTCCTCATGTCCGACAATGACACTCCCGATCCGTTTGGTAACCCTCCCCAGAAGCTCGGGTGCCCACTCCGGGTGGTTCGCTTCTTCAGCATGAACGGATGAACTAAACAAGAACATCAACCCCCAACCTATATTCATAGATTATTAGATAGCGGTAACTTGGAATATTGAATCTATGAATAGGTTTTCCAAGAAAGCAAGAAGATAGACGTCATTTACTAGAAAAGCATTGGCCTGTCTTGCATGATTTATAGCGTACGGTCCGCCTGGCCTAATCGGCATTTACACAAAAAAGGCCAGCCCGTTATACAGGCTGGCCTCTAACTCATTCATAATTTTCATTCTGGCTTTCATCGTTCCATTCTGCCTTTCATCGTTCAAGTCTGATCATCGTATTAACGATTCACAGCCTTAATCATTCCAATTCCAAATCCGGTCAAGGATCACAGCCGCCTGAGCACGCGTAAAGTATGCTTTCGGCTCGATTTTGCCGTTCATTCCGTTCACGATGTCCGAACCTGCAAGCGCTGCTGCACTCGATTTAGCATACTCGGCGACCTGATCCCCATCAGCAAAAGAATCCAGTGACCCCTGTCCTTCCAGCTTCTTGCCAGCTGCCTCCAGAGCACGCTGCGTCGTTACCATCATGTCCTGGCGTTTCATTGGCGTGTCCGGCAAGAAACGGTTTCCTCCGACACCTTGAACGAGCCCAAGCTCTGCGGCGATCTGCACGTCTTCGTAATAATATGCCGAAGGCAAAACATCTCCGAACGCTGCCCGGCCTTCGCCCGAGCCTTCCAGCTCCAACGCGCGTACGAGCAGAACGAGGAATTCGGCTCGAGTAATCGGGTTCAACGGATTGAATCTTGTTTCGGTCTCACCTTGAATGATCCCGCGAGATGCCATCGTTTCGATTGCATCGATCGCCCACGGCACATGCTTCAGGTCATGAAACGTCTTGTATGCGGAGGCGACTGCAAACGTGCCGCCATGCGGCAGCGCAGCACGAACGATCCCATCTGCGGAGTTATACCGGCTGCTGGAAAGCGGAACCCCGCGCCCGTTAGAGTCGATATGCCAAACCATGATATGATTCGGTCGTGCAAGCTCTTCCTCGGTGGGGGAATAAGGCACCGACCAGATGAGACGATGCTTACCCTGTTTCCAGGACAAAGCCCTCTCGCCAGCAAGAACCTCTGCCCGGAACACCGGACGATCGCCGATCTTCTCGCGAAGGGCCGCATCCAGATTGCCGCCCGACGATTTCTCCAGACGCAGCGTTACGGTTTCCGTATCCGTTACACCGGTCCCCTGAATCAACACGCTTGGCATTTCCAGCGTACCGAACTCCGTTTGGACTAGGAGAACGGCCTGCGGATTCTCCAGCAGCCACTTACCCGGCAGCAGAATGTCATAGGACTGGGCTCCTCTCTGCGCCGGAACGTTAACAAGCGCCCGCTTCGTTCCGGTAGTTCCAGCCACTGCCTTTTCCATTGCCTGCTGAAGCACTCGGCTCGAGACTCCAACCGTGATCCGCCCGTCATGGTTCCGGATTTCGAGTGAAGACGTACTTGGAGCTGGACTCGGACTGCTTCCGCCACCGCCCGCAGTTCCGCCGCTTCCACTGTTGCCGCCCCCACTCTGTTCTCCGCCGTTTCCATTTCCTCCGCCGGGAGCGGAGCTCTTCGTAAATTCCAGCACGCCGAATCGGGTCGTGTTCTGATAGGATTGGCCGGTCGGATCCGACCATATAGCCACACTGTCTCTTGTACCTTGGCCGTCTTCATCGTTGTTCACCTGAAAATCGAAACCGATCACCGTCCCTTTCTCAGGTTTGATCTTATCCAGGCGGATCGCTGCTTCAACGACATATCCGCCTTCGATAACCTTCGCAGCGGAAACGAAATTATCCTCGCCCGCATGACCGCCGAAGGAACGCGCATTGTTGAAGTTCATCCGGTACTGTCCATCATCTTCTTGGTAAACATCCGTCTTTCCATTATTCTGATCCACAAAAATCTCTACCGAATCCTGCTCCCATACGTTGGGACTCGCATCCGATAACAAGCTGTCGCTAATAATGGCATAAACGTACAGGTGATCCTCATCCCATAGCGTCCGGAATGTGGCGGTCGCGCCGCTGTTTCCCTCGACCCACACGTCGGTTGCCAGTTCCCCGGCATCCTTCCAGATGCCGTCGAGTTCGCCGTCTACCGTTGGGGTGCCATAGCCGGCCTGGGCCGATTTCGGCGCAGCGGAGAGCGTTAGAATGCCGAGTCCCTCCTGATCGCTGTCCTGGGCATGCCTTGGATCGCTCCAGGACACCACCGCTCCGTTCTTGCCATGCTCGGAGCCGTCATCCGAGCCGGAATCCGTTACTCGGACATCGAAATAAATCTCGCCGCCCAGCGCTCCTGCTCCGTTTAACTGGAGGAGGGCTTCCCCAGCGTAACCCGCAGCGGTCTCGACCGTATTGGCGGCTCCACGCTGAATCTCGGCTTTTTGCACAGCACCGTTCACTACAGCGAATATTTCGGCCTGATCTCCGGGAGATATCGAGCCGTCCGACACGTCAACCTTGACGTAGACATGGTCCCTGTCCCATAGCGTCTTAAATTCGGCAGATAGCGAGCCAAGCTGCTCCGTCTTAAAGGCCGGAACCAGATTCCAGGCAAAATCCGGTTGTCCGTCAACAACCGCCTTGCCCTCCACGGCCATTCCGGTCTTTCTTACTATCGTTAGCCTGGAAGGATCGACCATCCCCCAATAGGCTGGCTTGGCCTGATACTGCTTGTCAAAAGGAAACGGGGCATCCTGTCGTCCCGTACCCGCGGGACGGTCATGCAGCCAGGTATGGTCGTCTGCGATCCCCCAAAGGGTGACATTGCTGATCCAGCCCCCTTCCACGCCTGCATCGGCGCCCATTTGATCCAGCCGCTTCAATTCTTCAAACAGCTCTTTGTACCGATAGCCTTGCTTGTCGAGCAATTCCTGGGGAACGGTCTGGTAGGTGTCGGTATTGTTCGTGTACACCGAAACGTCCAGCTCGGTGAGCTGATTATCAAAGCCGGCCTCGCCGAACATCCGGATGGAATCCGAGATTTGCTGGATGGACGGCCCGCTGATATTGATGTGCGTTTGATGGCCCACGCCATCGATCGGAACGCCTTCCGCCTTCAGCTGTTTCATAAGATTCAGCAGATAATCGCGTTTCTTCGGGTTGTGCGTGCTGTAATCGTTGATGTAGAGCTTGGCCTCGGGGCCGGCAGCGTCACGCGCCGCATGAAAGGCGGTCCGGATATAGTCGAGTCCCGTTATCCGGTACCACTGGCTGTCCCGCATGCCGTCCGGACGCCCTTCGTCAATGACCTCATTCACGACGTCCCAATCGCGGGCATCTCCCTTGTAGCGGCCGGCCACATCATGGATATAAGCTTCCAGTCTCTGAAGGACGAGCGCTTTATTCTCCGGCGTGGCTTCGAGATATTGGCCCTGATCATCCTTCAGCATCCATTCGGCGCCTTGCTGATGCCACAGCAGCGTATGGAACCGGAGGTTCATGCCATGATCCCTGGCATAATCGCTGATGAGATCCGCGTTGGTAAAGTTATAGGTTCCCTCTCTCGGACTGAGAGATTCCGGCTTCATCACGTTCTCGGCAACAAGCGAGTTGTAATGGTAATCCAGAAGCTCCTTGTGCACGCCGGACAGATGCTTGAGCTCCACGGCTGCCCCAATCTCGAAATAATCCGCATACACATCCTTCAGCGCGGGAATATCCGTCTGAATCGAGCCCGGCAGTGCGAGCTTAATGTCATCGATATAGAAATTGGAAAGATCCGAGGTTTCCATATACAGCTTCAATGTTTCCATATCTGAAGTGAAGCCAAAGGTTCCTTTCAGCTCCACCCACTCCGTGCCGCTCGCGGAGGCTGAGGCAACGGTCGTATAGGACGTTTCTGCTGCGCCCGCTGCTTTGTTCTCCATCGAAAGGGATATTTTGACCGGAGCGGCAGGCGCCTGCTCAAGCCTCGCATAGGCTGAGATCGTATACGTTTTTTGGCTCACCATGATGTCTTTAACGTCTTGGCTGGGCCCGTTCCAGCTGTTCGACCGCTCATGGACCTTTAAGCCGTAGCCGCCGCTACGGGCTGCTTCTGGGACAGCTTCTACGGTCTCCGAATCGCGTGGTCCCCAATCCATCGTCGTTCCGTCTTCAAAATCCCATACGACCGTATTCTTTCCCCCCGGTATCTCAATACCCGGGTCTGGTGCCGGCTCAATCAACCGGACCTTGAATTCGTCCATATAATAAGCGGCGTCCGCACTGCTTGGACTCTGCAGATATACCTGCAAGGCTGAAGCGTTAGCATCGTATTTATAATGGCCCTTCACCTCTACCCACCCGTCGGCAGTTACATCGACCGGACTGCTGAAGTTCACATATTCCGGCTCGGCTCCGGTTTGCTGCATGGCAAGCTGAAGCTGCTGAGTCCCTTGGGTGCCCTCCTTCAAATGGACATATGCGGAAATTTCATAGGTAGCTCCTTTGTCCAGCCGGTTCGTGGCGGATAGATCAAATCCCGGTCCGTTCCAATTCGCCGTCCTTCCCTCCGTCAGCAGGCTCCCCGTCCCTTCATATGCATAGGTAGCCGAGGTCACCGTCTCCGTCCCCCGTTTGAACCACCCCTCCGTCCCGCCATCGAAATGCTGGTGAATCACAAGATCCTGATCAGCGGGCGTTTGAGCCGGATCAACCGCCGCTGCGCTCCAGCCAGGCGGAATAAGCAGCATGAACGCGATCAGCATCAGGCTGATCCTTCTAATGATTGTTCTCTTAGACACGAAATGCTTGCCTCCTCATTGGTTGCATTTATGGTCTGTCATATAGCGAAACCTGGATTATTCCTTGACGCTGCCCACGTTCAATCCGACTACGAAATATTTCTGCATGAACGGATAAACCAGCAGAATCGGAACCGATGCCACGACCGTTACGGCAGCGCGAATCGAAATCGGCGTTACCATGTTCACCGCAGCGTCCTGCGTCATCCCGGCTCCTGCAGCCACTGCCGGGTTGCTGTTCGCGTTCATACTGGATGACAGCAGCTTCATCAGCTCATACTGCAAAGTGCTCAGCTCTTGGCGGGAGGAGGTATAGATGAATGCATCGAACCAGGAGTTCCAAGCCCCCACGGCCACGAACAGCGCAATGGTTGCCAACACCGGCTTACACAGCGGGAAGATGATCCGGATGAAGATTTTAAAATCTCCGGCTCCGTCAATTCTTGCCGATTCGACCAAGCTTTCCGGAATCGTTCCGATATACGTCCGGATAACGATCATATTAAATGCGCTGATCATCGACGGGATCACATATACCCAGAACGAATTCAGCAGGTGCAAGTCCTTCATCAGAAAATATCCAGGAATCAAGCCGGCGTTAAAGTACATCGTCAGAATAAAGATCAATGTAATCGGCTTGCGGAATACATATTCCCGACGGCTCAGCGTATACGCCAGCATCGTGGTCAAGACCAGATTCAGCAGCGTTGAAAGCACTGTTCTTGCCACGGAAATCCAGAACGCGTCATATATCGTTCCCGAAGCGAATACCGCCTTGTAGTTCTGCCAGGTAAATTCCCTCGGCCAGAGATAGATTCCGCCCCGGATCGTATCATTCCCCGCATTCAGGGAAACGACGATCGTGTTCAGAAACGGATATAATGTGACAACGACAAGACCAATCATAAACAAGGTATTGAATGTATTAAAAAGGATCGGCTCTACTCTTTTTTTTCTGACGGATTTAGGCGCTGCGGCAGCAGTTGCTGGCCCAGGGCTGATTGTTTGATTTGCCATTATAGCAGCCTCTCTTCCCCTAGCCGTTTCGCGACTCCGTTTGCAATCAATAACAGCGTCACACTAACGACCGTTTTAAATATACCGGCAGCCGTTGCTAATGAGTAATTGCCTTGGGCAAGCCCGTACTTCAGCACGAAAATGTCAATCGTTTGCGACCAGTCGACAACAAGACCGTTGCCCAGCAAGTATTGAACCTCGAAGCCTGCTTCCAGAATGTGACCGACCTGCATGATCAACAGAATGATGATCGTTGGCTTAATGCCCGGCAAAGTAACATGGAACATTTTCCGATAGCGGCTTGCCCCGTCCATATCGGCAGCCTCATAAAGCGCCGGGTCGATGGATGCCATCGCAGCCAAATATATAATCGTATTCCAGCCGACTTCTTTCCAAACATGCGACGCTCCGACGATTCCCCAGAAGTATTTGCCTTCACTGAGCCATTGGATCGGCTCCTTGATGAGATGCAGCTTCATAAGGACATCATTGATGATTCCGTCCGAAGCCAAGCTCGTCGCCACAATCCCGGTTACGATGATCCAGGATAGAAAGTGCGGAAGATAGGAGATCGTCTGTACGGTTCTTTTCCAAACCACTTTCTTGATTTCATTCAGTAACAATGCAAGGATAATTGCAGTCGTAAAGCCGAGAATCATATTGATAACACTCATTGCGAGCGTATTGCGAAGCACTTGCAGGAAACTTTCATCCTTAAAAAGAAATTCAAAATGTTTAAATCCTACCCACGTCTGTTCACTAAAGTCTCTAGCCGGCTTGTAGTTCTGGAAAGCCATGGTCCATCCCCAAATAGGAACGTAGGCAAACAAGATGATGTAAGCCATCAGAGGCACCGACATATAGATCAACTGTCTCTGTTCTTTGAGGACGGCCCAGGTGATTTTCTTGTTTGTCTTAGGCTTGCGGACGGCAGAGTCTTTGACTACGGTCTCTTCCATAAGTTTGTTCTCCCCAAAACCCTATATTTCGTAAAAAGGAAGGCAAGGAGCCTTCCCCATTCCGATTCATGTACCTTCCGCTGCTTTACTTAACAGACCAAGTGTCTCTTCTCCATTGCAGCACTTCATTAATCCGATCCTCGTAAGCCTTGATGTTGAGCTTGCGGATATCAGTGACGTACTCATCCCAGACGCTGTCGAATTCTTCCGGTTTAGCAAGAATGGCTTTTGGTAAGTACTTCGTGGACAACTCATTTTGCTTCGTATTCACGATTTTCGCTTCAGATCCGTCTACCAGGTCGACAGACCATGCCGGGTAAGCAATCTCGTTCTCAGGAGCTGGACTGAAGAAGTCAACATAGCTGTTGAAACCGTATTGGGCAAGGAAGTTCTTGTCATACTCTCTCAAAGCGGCTACCATTTCTTCAGGCTGTGCAGCGCCGTCTGTAGCGTTGCCGTCCGAGAATAAACCTTCCATTTTTGGTGCTTGACCGTGGAAAGAATCGGCTTTATTCGCGAGCTTCCAGGTTGCATCGGTAAACAGATCGCGCTGCTCTTGCGTTTTCATGAAGCGGCCGTCCTTGACAATGTAATCTTCCCCCTCGATCCCCCAGGACAAGATTTTTTGCCAATCTTCTTGAATCAGCGTATCCAACAATTTGATAATTCTGATCGCCTGCTCTTCGGATGCGTTGACCGTGATCCCGAAACCGTTATTGAGGTTCAGAGCCGGACGATCTTTGTAATGATCCTTGATACTTTCATCAAATACAAGCGGAAGACCGACATACGTTCTTTCATCTTTCTTCTGGGTAATCAGCGCGTCCTCTGCGCTTTGGAAGTTCCAGTGCTGGTCAAACATGCCAAGAACTGCGCCGCTGGAGATTTTCGCCATATACTGGTCAAAGTTCTGGGTGAACGTTTCCTTATCGATGATACCCAGGGCATTCATTTCGTTCAGTTTTTTATAATAACGTTTGGCATAGTCCTTATCGGCAAAAATTTCCGCCTTGCCGTCTTTAACAACTACACCGCCGTCATTCGGATGACCGATCAAATGCTGAGGAGCATTGAACAGGCCCCAGTTTTTCCAGTCATAGTTCAGAATTTCAAAGCCGATCGTCGGGGTACCGTCAATGGTCGGATGCTTTTCCTTGTATTGTTTAATGATGTCAAAATATTGATCCAAGGTTTTAACCTCTGGATATCCTGCCTCTGCCAATACGTCCTTCTGAATCCAGAAGGCTGGGCCCGAATAATAAGACGAGGTAACATCAGCATTCGTTACACCGTAATTTGGAAGATTGTAAATATGACCGTCATTCGGGTCTTTCATCATGTTCCAGTACTTCTCATAATGCTTCTTCAAGTTTGGCGCATGTTCTTCAATCAAATCCTCGAGCGGGATAAAGGCACCGGCAGCTGTCAGCTTTTGATTCGCTGTCATCATGTCCGGATAATCGCCGCCTGCAATCATAACGCCGAGCTTCTGGTCAATATCGCCTGCCAGGAACTCGAATTTGAAGGATGCTCCTGTCTTTTCCCTGATTAATTTATAAATCTTGTTGTCAGGTGTTGGTTGCTGGTCGGGTTGACCGATAAAAACACTCACCTCAAATGGTTCGATCTTATCCCCGTCCGTCCCGGGTGTTGTTTGTTCTGCGGAGTCCTTTGCTTCCGGCTGGGCCCCGCTATTTCCGTTTCCGCCCCCGCAGCCCGTAAGAACGATGCAAAGCGACAACAGCAACACCGTGCTGAGCCGAAGCCATGATTTTGTCTTACCCCCCATAAAAGCACCTCCGTCATAATGTGGTTACACCGTTGGTCGATACGCCTCTTCGTGTAACCTTCCTTTATTTTAAAAGCGCTTTCAAAGGCGGACTATACTATAATTAAAGCATTAACCTTAAAAACTTTAGAACATCCTCTTCTTGAACTCATTCGGTGCCATGCCCCATCTTTTTTCGAAATGCTTAAGGAATTGGTTGTAGTGGGTGTAGCCGACCCTTTCGGCGATTTCGCTGTTCTTCAGCTTGTTCTGCTTCAATAGCGTGGCCGCTTCCTCAATCCGCAAATTATGTATGAGTTCGTTGAAGCCAATCCCATTCTTACGCATCAGCAGCTGGCCGAGATAGACGGGATGCAGATAAAAAAGCTCCGCCAATCGCTTAATGGTCAGATTCTCGCGATAGTGCTGCCGAATATAATCGTTAATCTCCTGGATTACGCCTTGCGAATGCCGGGCCTGTTCCTTGAGAAGAAGCTCGATGCACTCTTCCCCGAAGCGCAGCAGCTCTCCCATCAAGTCGTTCAGATGGAAGGTCCCGTCCGTTAATCCAGCTGCATTGGATTTGGCTGCCAGGATTCGAGCTTCCGCACCTTCCGCCTCCCTCACCAAATCCATGATTTTATACAAAACATGGATCACCATTTTCTTCACGATCCCCGGCGCGATTCGCTGCTCCACAAACGTGGACGCAGCCAATCGGGCAGCCTCGCGGTATTCCTTCTTGTCAAGGAGCTCCACGGACCTGACGACATCATCCATCAGGCTCGTGGGGTAACGATAATGAAACGGCCGATCCCGTACCTCTTCATATGAAATCATCCCGCCGTACGCCTTATCGTAAAATTGATGCTCGATGGCTTCCCTGGCGGTCTCATAACAGCGACGGATCTGCACCAGAGACTGCTGGCCTTCTCCTACAGCCATAAACAGCCGCTGTCCTGCATAATGGCGGACCAGCTCGCGGATCGTGCCTGAGGGTACGATCCCGTTGTCAGGGGAATAACCGTACACCAAACCAAGCCGGTTCGGTTCCAGATCGATGACATACTCCGAATTCGCGTGGGCGGACAAGCGGACGACGGTTTCCCGGACGTCAGGAAACAAGGCAGGCTCTGCTTGGATCAGACATACGTTCCACACTTGATAGGCGGAGGATAAAACCTGAAGCTTCGACAGGCCGCCAGCCCGAAGCGGCATCTCCAGGAGCGTTTGCATGATCAGCGAAACATCCTCTTCCCTCTTGGCAATCGCGCTCAGGCTTAATCTGCGATGCTCCTGCATCAGCTCTGCATGAATCTTGCCAAGCTCCTCCTCGGCTTCCTCTGCAATAATAGGCTTCAGCATGTAGTGATGGATGCCGTGCCGCAATGCCTTCCTTGCATATTCAAATTCACTGTAGCCGCTCATGATGGCAAATTTCACACCGCTATCCCGGTGATGCTGCTGCCACGTTTCAATCATATGAAGCCCGTCCATTAGCGGCATGTTTACATCGGTAATGACCAAATCCGGCGCAAGCCCATGAATCATCTTCAAGCCTTCCACTCCGTTGTCCGCGGTTCCGCAGACGCTAAACCCCAAGCGTTCCCAATCGATCCACAGCGCCAGCCCTTCCAGCGCACCCGGTTCGTCATCGATCAACAGCACCTTGAATGGCATGGTTCTCCCCCTCTTCGCCTTCTAAATCCCGAGACTCCAACAGCCGGATCGGAATCTCGAATGAAACGGTTGTCCCTTGATTCGGGGTGCTGGCAATGTTGAAAATGACATGATCGTCGTAGTACAGCTCCAGCCGCCGATATACGTTTCGAATACCGAAGCTGTTGCCCGAGAACTGCTCGTTACGGACCGAGAGAATAATGTCCCGTAGCTTGCTTTGCTCAATGCCCTTACCGCTATCCGTAATGACGATGCGAAGATAATCACGGGCAACCGAAGCGCTTATGGTTACCAGACCCGCTCCATCCATCGCCTGCAGGCCATATTTGCATGCATTCTCAACGAGCGGTTGAATGCTCATTTTCGGAATTTTATAATGAAGCGCTTCCATATCGATGTTGAATTGATATTCAAATTTATCCCGAAAGCGGAATTTTTCGATTTTGAGATACATTTCGATAAATCTGATTTCCTCCTCCACGGAGACCAAATCCTCTCTCCAGCTCAGCAGTCTGCGAAGCAGCTTGGACAAGCTTTTGATAATATCCGTCACATCCGTATATTGGTTCTTCGTGCAGACGACCAATATCGCATTCAGGGTATTGAACAGGAAATGGGGATTCATCTGGCTCTGCAAAAAGTTCAATTCAGCCCGTACCCTCTCCATCTCCAGGCTTTTCTTCTGAATCTCCAGCTTGTACACATTGTTGATCAGGGAGTTCATCTTCGCTGTCATCTGATTGAAATTCCGGATGAGTCCGCCGATTTCGTCCCGGCCTTCGTCCAGTTCAATCAAGTCGAATTTCTCGTTGCTCACCTTCTGCATATGACGGGACAAACGCTTCACCCGGTAATTGTAGGACCGGAGCATAACGGTAATAAAGACCGCCGCAACCAGCGTAACAACCGCTGCCAATACAACGGTAAACAGCTGCATATCCAGCATGGCGCTCGTAATCCGGCTCCCCCGGTTGATGCCGATCAGCTTCCACCCCTTCACGTACCTGGCCGTTCCGATCGAGAACACATGCCGATCCTCTTCATCGTATTGCTCCAGGTCAAGCTTCGAATATGCGCTGTACTTCCCTCTTTCATAACCGCTGCTGGCCGACATAATAATCTCATTGTTCTCGTTCACCAAATACATATCCAGATAATCGCGTTCCCGTACAATAACGTCATAGATCTTGCTCAGGTCGATGTCGATGCGAAGCAGCTTCTCATAAGTGGAATAGCTATCAAAATAATCCATCTTCTCAATGACGCTTAAATACGGAACCGTCGAAGCCGAATTGCTTGCCTCCGTAGCCCTGTATGCCGCCACCAGCACCGGATGGGCCGAGCTCTTCCACAACGCATACCAGTCGCTCTCGAGCACATTATCGTTGATCACATGATAATTGCCGCCGGACACAATGGTGGAATTTTCGGTGAAGATGCTAATCCGCTGAATCTGGTTGTTAACCGGTATGTAGCTCGTTACCCGATTCCGGAGCTGCTCATCAAAGGTTTCGTAGAAGTCCAACTGGGACTCATACTCGCGATCGAGCATTTCGTAAAGGGTCTTATCCGTACTCAGCGCATGACTTACAGCCACCCCGCCGTCGATGAAATTATGAATATCCTTCCTAGCCCGCTCCATCGAGATATCGAGGTTCTGCTCCTCTCTCTCCCGGATCAGCTCCGACATCCGATCCATAAAGATGAGGTTGACCACCAGAATAGGCAGCAGTACACCAATGACAAAAATAAGAAAAAATTTAGTTTTCAACGGAATATCGTTGACGAAATTCCCCAGCCTGAACATTCTCTTCATGAAGGCACCCTCCCGGTTTAGCACTGCTTGCTTTCAACATGATTCTTGTAATTCGAGGGCAGAATCCCGGTTGTCAACTTAAACTTATGGATAAAATAGTCCGCGTTCGGGAACCCGACATGGAGCGCAATCTCGGAAACCTTCATTCCGCTCCGTTTCAGCAGCAGCTTGGCCTCCTCGATCCGCTTGTCATTCAGGTATTCCTTGAACGGCTTGCCAGCATGCTTCTTGAACAGCTGCCCCAAATAGGTGGCGTTCATATGGAAATGTCGTGCCAAATCCTGAAGCTGAAGCCGGCTCCGGTACTCCCGGTCGACATACTGAATCACTTGAAAAATGGTGTTGTGCTCGTTAAGCTTGCTTAACTCTTCCAGCTGCGAAGCGGCCTCAAACGCGAGCAACCGCATATAATTCTTCAACGGCGCTTTATGGCAAGCATCACTCAGATGACCAAGCTTCCTTTGCAGCCGGTCCATGAATAGATCCGGATCTCCATTCATCTCCGCGATTCTTCGACACAGCTTTAATTCCAGATCGGCCACATCGGCTTGAATAGCCCTCAGGTGGAGGGGATGATCGGTCATGGCCGCAAAAATCCGCGCCAAGCATGACTCGATGGACGCATGCTCCCCCGTCATAATGACGGAAAGCAATTCGTCCATCCATCCGAAGGGAAGTCCCCGGAGCCGCTCAACTCCTCTCGGCTCTTGGTAACAAAACACGCCGCTTCTGCCTTGGCTTCGCTTATCGTCGCGCACCTCCGAGCTTTGCCTGTAAAGTTTTCCGATCGCATGGATTCCTGCCCCTATGCCGCTTAAAGCCACGATAACCGGCCCTTCAAGCTCCCCGGCCAGAGCAGACTGCAACTGCAGCGCAGTCTCCATAACCTCATCCGGAGTCGAATGCTCGACATGCAGCACCACTCCGATGCTCCCGCTATTGTCCTGGAAGCATCCCAGTAAGCTCGGAGGCCCGTAATCGGCCATCCATTCGATCCAATCCACCCCCGTTTCAGTCATCCCTGTTTCAATCAATAGGCACTGCAGCAGCGGCTCGCCCTGGATTTGCATCGCTTTGCCGGCTTGCTCGGCCAAATCAGGGCTCAACTCGTCCCGAATGAGCCGGTTCAACAAATAATGGACGGCAAGGCCCGCTTTCTTCCGGTAGCTGCGTTCAGCGTCTCGTTCGTCCTGGATCTCATGGCTGAGCTTGGCAAGCACAGCCTCGATCTCCTCGTCATCAATCGGCTTCAGCAAATACTCGGCGACCCGTTGGCGCATGGCTTGATGCGCGTATCCAAAATCATCATATCCGCTCAGAATAACGAATTTCGGAGGAAGAGGCAGTATCCGTTTGCTGTGCTCAATCAATTCCAGGCCGTTCAGGACTGGCATGTGGATATCCGTCATCACCAGCTCGGGCTTCAACTGTTCCATTAACTTTAGCGCTTCCGGAGCACTCAGGGCTTCTCCGCATATTTGAAATCCAAACCGGTTCCAATCGATCATGGTTCGAAGTCCTTCCAGAACCCATGGTTCATCGTCCACCAGAAGTACATTGAACAATACCCTCGACCCCCTTCATGATATGTTAGATGTAAGCGCACTCATTTTACCTTATACTACCATACTAGTATATCTGTGAGAATATACTGCAGCTCCTCTGCTTTATATTGGTATCCTGTTCAGAACACAAATAACCCGTAAGCGGGGTTCCTGTACAAGAACTCCGCTTACGGGCTGCTTAAGCTCGCCTACCCCTTAATTCCGGATAAAGTAACGCCTTCAATAATATATTTCTGCCCGATGATATACACGATGAGAACCGGGACGAGCGCAATGGAGGCCCCCGCCATCATCAGCGTCCAATCCGTTGAATACATGCCCCGGTACAAATTCAGCATCATCGGCACGGTAAACTTATCCGTGCTGCTGAGAAATATCAGCGGGTTAAAGAAGTTGTTCCACATCCCGAGAAAGGTGAAAATCCCGAGTGCCGATAAAGCCGGTTTGATTAGAGGAAGCATGATCCGGGCGTAGATCGTCCAGCGATTCGCGCCGTCCACGATGGCCGCCTCTTCCATTTCCTTCGGAATGCCTCTGAAGAACTGCCGAAGCAGAAACACCCCGAAGGCGTTCAGCAGCGCAGAAGGGACGATAATCGCCAGATGCGTATCCAGCCATCCGATATTTTTCATGATCAAATAAAGCGGAATAATGGTCACTTGTCCCGGCACCATCATGGTTGCCAGAAACAGAATGAACAGCGGCTCCCGGAACGGGAACGTGATTTTGGCAAAAGCATAAGCCGCCATGGAGCAGGTAACCAGCTGTGAAACTACGACGATTATATTGATGTAGAAACTGTTGAAATACGCGCGCCCGAACGGCAGCGCCGTCAGCGAATCCTTATAATTGGACCAGATGAACGGGTCCGGAATCCACTTGGGCGGCACGACGAATACTTGCGACAAATCCTTGAGCGAGCTCAGCACCATCCACACAAACGGCAGGGCCATCATGCAGGCGCCTAGGATCAGCACGATATGCAGCACCACGGTGGACATCCTCAATCCCCGATGTATCATTCATTTTCCCTCCTTCCTAAAGGTTCGGCCATCAGTCTTCGTAATGCACCCACCGCTTGGACATCTTCATCTGGAACAAGGTGAGCGTCAGAATCATCACGAACAGGATGACCGCCGACGCCGTGCTCTTGCCAAAGGTAAAGTCCGCAAAGGCCGTCTCGTAGATGTGATAGACAAGCGTATAACTGGCTTTTGCCGGTCCGCCGGAGGTCATGACAAACGACTGGTCGAACACCTGAAAGGAACCGATGATGGACATGATCGTGACGAAAAAGGTCGTCGGCGATAACAGCGGAATCGTAATATGGATCAGCTGCTGCCATTTGCCGGCGCCGTCAATCTCGGCCGCCTCGTAATAACTTCTCGAGATGCCCTGAAGCCCGGCCAGGAACAGCACCATGTTGCCTCCCAGCCCCATCCAGACGCTCAGCAGGGCAATCGAAGGCATCACGTACCTGGAATCCGTCAGCCAGGAGGGGCCCGTTATCCCGAACCACTGCTGCAGGTACATGTTAATGAGGCCGAAGTCGGCGTTGAACAGCCACATAAACACGACGGCCACGGCAACGGACATCGTAATGTTCGGCATGAAGTAGATCAGCCGGTACAGAATCTTTCCGCGAACCCGGTTTAAACCCACCGCCACCAGCATGGCGAGAACGATGCCTGTCGGCACCGACAGAATCGTGTAATACACCGTGTTCACCAAAGCGATATGGAACTCCTCATCCTGAAACTGGGACACAAAATTTTGGAGACCGATAAACTTCTTCGCTCCCATGCCGTCCCAGTTCATCATGCTGATGACAAAAGCCGAGATCAGCGGAATCAATGAAAAGGCGATCAGGCCGATCATCTGGGGAAAGATAAAAAAGTACCCCCATAAACCGTCGGACGTCTTGCTCTTTAAGGTCGTTCTCCTCTCCGGAATCCGCTCCGGAGAAGGAGCGGCTCCGGAGCTTCCAGCAGGCTGCGTCTTCATTTCATCTCACCGTTCCTCCCCAGAGCTGGATCAATTCTTGCCGCTCTTGTAATCCTGAATTTTCTTGTTGGCCATATCCTGAATGTCCTTCAACGAGCTTTCCAGATCCTGATCTTTCAGCCACAACGCCTCGAACTTGGACGTAATATCCTGGCTAAGCCCGGGAATGCCGGCCTCGAACGGAGTCAGGGAATACCCGATCTCACGCGCGTCCAGGAATAACTGGGCATGCTCCGGCAGATTGCCTTCCAGCACCACTTCATCCGTTCCCTGTACCGACGGAACGGCATTGCCGCCGCCCTGCAGGCGGAAACGTTGACCCTCTTTACTTACGTACTCGGAGAAGAAGGTGTAAGCTGCTTCCTTATTCTTCGATGCCTTGTTCATCACCATGTATGCGGTCGGGATACCGGCCGGCTCGATTTTATTGCCGGTATTGGTTGGCCATGTGACCACGTCATATTCAAGTCCTTGATTCTTCTTGAACAGCGGTAGGTACCAGCGGCCTGCAGCAACGAATCCGACCTGGTTGGACATAAACATGGCATCCCCGCCCTGCCCTTTGGGAAGCGTGCCGGAGAAGGTAATGTTTTTGGATTTCACGTTGTCGTACAGGAAGCGGAACGCCTCCATCGCCTTCGGATCCGAAGCCGCTACGAAGTTCCCTTCGTCGTCGTATACTCGGCCGCCATTAGAAGTAACCCAGCTGTGATAGCTGTTCCAGGAGTTATCCAGCACGTAGCCGTACTTTTTGCTGTCCCGGATCTTGTCCGACATTTCCTTGAATTTGTCCCAGGTCCACTGTCCGTTCGCCTGAAGATCGGCCGGCATCTCGGTGATCCCTGCTTCCTTCAGCACCTTCTTGTTGTACCACAGCACCATCGGATTACAGTCCACCGGCACCCCAAAGGTCTGACCGTCCCGAACGGCTGCGCCCCACAAGCCTTCAAAATAATCCTCCTTCTTGATCACGCTTTCCGGTGCATCCATATACGGCGTTAAATTCTCAATGCTCTGATTCTCGATCAGTTTCACGACCAGGGCGTCCCCCGCATAGAAGATATCCGGGGCGGTCCCTCCTGTTAATTGGGTTAATATTTTCTGATCATACTCGCCCGGAATCGGAATAAATTCGACCTCAATGTCCGAGTGCTTCTTATTAAAGTCCTTCGTGAGCTCCTGAAAGCGGGTAAGCTCGCCGGGATTTCCCCAGGTCGCCCATTTGATCTTGACCTTCTCACCGCTTCCGGACTCCCCACCTTCTGATGTTCCACCGCCTCCACACGCTTGGAGTATGGATGATAGTAGAAGAATGATTGCAAGCAATGACCCTCTCACCTGTTTCCTTGTCATTTCATTTCCTCCATTCAAACCATATTTGGACTCGCTGGCAAGCTCTTGTAAACGCTTTAATTATAAAATTTTGACAAAAAGCTTTTGAACGGATTTTGTTCCGAAAAAGTGGATTCTTTTCCGATCCTATGAAATTCCCATTATTTTCGATGCTGTCCCTGGTATTCCGCGGGCGTCATGCCTACCATCTTCTTGAACAGTTTGCTGAAGTATTTCACGTCATTGAATCCGGAGCGATCCGCCACCTCATACACGCGCAGCGATGTGGTGGAGAGCAGCTCCTTGGCCCGTTTCAGCCGCAGATCAATCACATAGTCAATGAAGTTGTGTCCGGTGACGCGCTTAAACATTTCGCTAAAATAGTTGCGGCTTACGGCCACTTCGTCCGCCACCTCCTGCAAGGAGATCGGCTCGGCAAAGCGCGCCTTAATATATTGAACGGCCTGCAGCACGATCCGCTCATGCAGCGTGGATTCCGGTAAAGGGTGCCGCATAGCCTCCTCACGCAAGGTATGGAAGCCTTGGAGCACCAGCTCCTTCACTTCCTCCACCGAACGAAGCTTGCCCACTTCCCCGATCTGCGGAAGCGGCGGGCCGCCGGGAAGATGAAACATAGCAAGCAAGCTCAGAAGTTCCTCTGCTTCCCGGAGGACCTCCTGCTTCTTCATCCGTCCAGGCTGCCAGCGCTGCATGACCGACTGCAGCCGCTCTTCGGTTTTGACCATGTTTCCAACCGCCAGGGCAGCTCTTAGGGCATGCATCTCGGAAGCAGACGTCTTCTGGACCAAATCGGCATCGGTAAGAGGGAGCTCCTCTGCCCGAAGAATCTGTTGATCTCGATGGAAGAAGAGGCCCTCCAGGCTCTCGCTAGCTTCTCGAAACGCTTCCTGCAGCTTATCCATGCCGTTATATCTCCTGCTGAGCCCCATGGTGCATCGGATCGGCAGACGGATAGCCGCTTCGTGCTCTAAAACCTGCCGATTTGTTTCGTCCCCTAACGGCAAGCACACAGCGATCCGGTCCGTCTCCAGCCGAACGGCCAGCGCCTCCGGTACCTGGTCATATAGCTGTTCCATTAATCGCTCGATCTCGTCATGCCAATCCTTGTGCTGCCCCCCGGCCGTGCCAGCCCCTGGATCAGAATCAAGCTGGAGCACGGCCAGCATATAATCGCCGTTATGATTTCGTGCTTCCAGGCCGGCGATTGCGCCCGGCTCTCCGGAAAGGGCCTGAAAGAACATTTTCTCGGCGGCCTTCTTCTTATTCAGCCGCTGCTGCTGCTCATGCTCGGTCAGAATCCGCTGCATCTGCTTCTCCTCTTCCAGCTTCAGACGCATGTGATCAAGCACGGCACCCAGAGAGTCCGCATCGAGCGTCGGCTTGAGAATGTAATCGGAAGCACCAAGCCTGATGCCTTCGCGCACGTATTCGAAATCGCTATGACAGCTGAGCAGCAGTACCTTTACCCAAGGACAAAGCTCCCTTGTCCGACGGGTCAGTTCCAACCCGTCCATGACCGGCATCGCGATATCCGTGATCAGAATGTCCAAATCCCCGTTTACGATCCACTTCATGGCCCGCTGTCCATTCGAAGCCTCGCCCACAAGCCGGTAACCGTATTTCTCCCAGTCGAAGGTCGAGCGCAGCCCCGTACGCGCGATCGCTTCGTCATCCACGAGCAGCACTCTGTACATAATCGTCCCCCCTTTGTCTCGCAAACGTGATTGTGACCCGCGTTCCTCCGTCTTCCGGGCTTTCCACCCATACCCCATATCTGCTGCCGTAATACAGCTGAACCGTTTGGTGAACATGACGCAGGCCGATATGGGTCATGCCATGCTTGGAGTGATCCTGCTCATAGGACAGCAGTCCTTTTATTCGTTCAGGCTTAATGCCGATTCCATTGTCCTCGATCCGCACCATGACATCCTGCTGCTGCGATGTTATCCGGATCTGAATGACGCCCCTTTCATCAAGCGGGGCAATTCCGTGAAAGATCGCATTCTCCACGATCGGCTGCAGCAGCATCCGGGGAACATAAAGGCCCTCCATCTCCTCAGGGCAATCGATCCTTAACTCGATTTGGTGGTCATAGCGGTAATTCTGAATGATCATATATTTGCGAAGCAGCTCCAGTTCATCGCCAAGGCGTATGAACACCCCATTGCGCTCCAGGCTCCCCTCCAGCAGATGAACAAGGGCCGTAACCGATTGATCCACGTCATTCGTCCGGTTCAGCTTGGCCATCCAGCGGATCGAGTTCAGTGTATTGTAGAGAAAATGGGGATTGATCTGATACCGCAGCGCGCGGATTTCGGCTTTTTTCTTCTCGGACTCCTCCGCGGCGATGCGCCGGATTAGGAGGTCGATCTGCTCTATCATTTTGTTGAAGCTTCTGCCCAGCTGACCAATCTCGCTGGGTCCTACATTCTTGCTGCGGACCGATAAATCGCCTGCCTCGCTTCTGCGCATCAAGCGGCTCAGGTGAACGAGCGGATTGCCGATTCTCCGCGTCATGAAATAACCCATGCCGATCGCTGCCAGAATCGATCCGAATACAATCCAGACCGTGAAACTCCGGATGCTGGCGGAATCGGCCGTTAGTTCCTTCAGCGGCACCATGCCTACCACATGCCAGCCGTTGTTCAGGCGCGAGGGGATCATCAGCGTTTTGTTGTTGTTTAAGTTATATTCCGTCAAATCCGAGGGCAGCTTGATCCGGGACTGCCTCCCGTACATCGAAGGATCCGGATGATAGAAGTAACGATTCTCGTCATTGGCCACGTACATATACCCCGTGTCCCCGAACTGGACGTGGTTTAATTCATCGATCAGGACATCCCCCATAATCTCGATAAACATGACTCCGACAATCTCCCCTGTATCCCAGCTCCGAATCGCCCGACCTAGTCCGAAGACCGGAAATCCCATTCCCGTTTGCTTCAGGTAGGAGGTATCCGACAAGCCGAACCATACCGCCTGTCCGTTCGCCTCCAGAATCGATCGATACCATGGAGAATCCCACTGGTCCGGGATGGACATCAAGGAATCGGCACTGAGGACCGAATTGTTCCGCTGCACGTCAAACACGTACACGTCCAATATCTCCGGCGAGTTAATCATGATGGAGGTCAGCAGGTCCTTCCCCTCCTTCACCTTCAAGGTCAGGTCATACTTACTGATATTCTGATCCTCTAGTATGCCGTGAACCACCTTGCTGTTCAGCACCATCATCGAGGAGTCGTCCAGCTTCTTGAAGAACATGTTCAGCTTGTCACTGACTTGGGTGATGGTGAGGGAAGCCACTTTACTGACCTGTTCCTCCACGATCGAGGCCGATTTGTTATACGACAGGAACCCCATAATGAGAACCGGGAGTGTTGTGCCGATGAAAAAAAACAAAAACAGTTGAGTGACAATGGAATGAAGACGATGATATCCCCGCATACAAACTCCCTCCGTTTCATAAAATGAAAACTGCGAACCTTTTACGATAGCGCTTACATAACTGTTTGACCTTCTTTCTTCTTCCTTTTCACCTTCTGCCTTTCCCTTACCTCCTTCTCTAACATCCCGCTCCGGAGCACCATGAAGGTCCTGCTGTATCCCTCGCTCCCGGGTGTAATCATCGTATTATGTTTTCATGTCGATGTCCCTAAGTCCATCTGCTTATGTTTGGGCTGCGCAAATAAAAAAAGAGATGGACCCGAAAATCTCGGGTCCATCTCTTTATATGTGGATATAATGCCGCCTTCTAGGCTTAGTAAGCCAGTGTAAACAAACCGTTGATGTGAGACAGGTAACGCATGTTACTTGCTTCTTTCATCAAGGTTGCAGGCAGACCTTTCAATTGGGTCTTGTTAGCGCCAATGGTACCGATGGCATCTTTACGTCCCAAGCTGCCGAGCGTACCGGAGAATACCGGTGTGAACGAAGCTGGTGCGCCGCCGTTCAATTGAGCGAAGATGTTGTAGCCGATCAGCTCGCCCATTTGCCATGCAAGCTGTGCCGTTGGCGGGTATGGACGACCTTCAGGTCCCATAACCACCGCGCTGTCGCCTGCAACGTATACATCAGGGTGAGATGCGGATTGCAGGAATTCGTTAACAACCGCACGTCCGCGATTGACTTCGATGCCGCAGTTAGCCACAACGGAGTTGCCCTGTACGCCGCCAGTCCATACCAATGTGCTGGTTTCGATCGTGCTGCCGTCTTTCAGTTCAACGGTTGTACCGTCCATTTTGGTAATCGGCAATCCGGTCAGGAAGTTCACGCCGCGTTTCTGCAGGCTTGTTGTCGCGCGGTCAACCAATTCAGCAGGGAATCCCGGCAGAATCGAAGGAGCTGCTTCAACACAATAAAGGGTGATTTCTTGTGGGTCGATACCGTATTTGCGAGCCAGCTCGCTTCTCATATCAGCATATTCACCAACAAGCTCAACGCCTGTCAAGCCGCCGCCGCCAACCACGATGGTAGCGTCCGCTTTGTTTTTCGTTTTGCTGTATTCCGCAATACGGGACTCCACATGAGCACGCAGACGATTAGCATCGTTCACGGACTTCAGAATGAAGCTGTTCTCTTGCAGTCCCGGAATGCCGAAGAATGCCGTTTCGCTGCCCAGTGCGATAACCAGGGCATCATAGGTGAAGTTTCCGCCGTCATCGAGGGAAACCGAACGCTCATCCGGCTTGATTTCCTTAACGTTGCCGATGCGCAGGTCAACGTTCGCGCCGCGCAGAAGCTTGTCGAGCGGCAAAGCTACTGCTTTCTCTGCGATGTTGCCTGCTGCCAGACGGTGCAATTCCGTAATGATCTGATGGGTTGGGAAACGGTTGATCAGCGTGATTTTTGCAGCAGCACCAAAATGCTCGCGTGCAGAAAGCGCACTAAGCAAGCCGCCATAGCCTCCGCCCAAAATTAAAATATGTTTAGACATGACCATCCTCCGTTCTTCGTATGATTATGGATTAACGCTTGTTTTGTTGGTCGCGATCGTTAAGAACGTCCAAAAAAGCCTGAGCATAGCGAAGACCCTTTTGAACCTGAGGATCTTTTAGCATTTTCATCAGACCAAATACGCCGATCTGAGCTTGGTCGCCTTGAGCGTGTACACGGTCTCCGGCTTCGATAGCTGCAGATGCAACGCTTTTTGCTGCTGTCGTGATTGGCTTCGCGAATCCGCTAAGGGAAGCCATGGTGTCTTCCGCAAGCACGGGATCCGTAGCTACGGATTTACCGAAGTCATAAGCTTTAGTCATGACGGTCAGCATTTCCGTAAGTTTTGGAAGATTGTCCACGAGAGTTGTGAGGGATTCCTGAACCTCGGGCTTGAGCAGTTGTTCGAGCAGCACATCAGGACGGCTGGACGCCGCAGCTTCTTGGTTTCCTACAACATTTTCCGGAGTTTCGGACGGCTGTGGAGAAGATGTTTCTGTCATAAAGAATTGCCTCCTTTTCTTTAAGTGAATTCCCAAGATGAACTTGGCGACGATCGAACCGGCTAGCTTTAATTTTGGGATAACCGGTATCTATTATGCATCACTTACAAAAGTGCGAACTTATGGGTGACTCACTATCGCCAAAAATAAAGCAGGGGGAAACTTCCCCCTCCTTTATTCGGAAACAATCTTAGGGATTGTGATAAATATCTCTAAGTACTAGTCTATAACTTGTGAAGCATAATTACAAACATAAAATGCAATTTTCGACTACAAAGTTAGAACGCGATACTCGCTTTCTTCATATGTAACTCTTGTAACAGGGCGGCCGGAAAAGTCAAGCGCTTCCCGAAGCGGGATCCAAGCCGTACCGCCGATCAAATGAATATCCGAAGACACCGGTTTGCCTCCTGTTTGCATGGGGAATAGCAATCCACCCACCGGGTCCGCTTCCCAGCGATTCCCTGCAAGTGTCACCTGCACCGTCTTGTTGTGAGACTTCCAGGTCACGCTTCCGCCGAGCCGCTCCACCAGGGAACGCAGCGGTACCATCAACCGGCCGTCCACCATTTTGTATTCACCTGCCGCGAATGCAGTCTCCATTCCTCCAAATTCCACAGCGAGCGTTCTCCCGGTCTCAAATAGCGCGGCATTGGCTGTGACATGTTCGCGAATCCACTGCTTTGAAGGCTGCGAAGCCTTACGTGCACTCTGCTGTGCACGAAATTGAACAGGCTGGACTTCAGTAGACAATACGTCAAAGGCATAGCCTTGCTTTTTATAATAGGAAATAATCTCCGGCAGGGCCTTGACGCTCTCAGCATGCCCTTTACCGTCATGAAGAAGCACGATCGCCTCATTGCCATTCACTTTCGTGGTTGCCCCTTTGACGATGTCTTTAACCGGAACGCCTCGATACTTGGAATCGCCGCTGTCGACGTTCCAATCGAATACATGATATCCCCCCTGCTTCATGTATTGAAAATAGGCTTCATCAAAATGTCCGGCCGTCCCCCCGGGAGCTCTGACCAGCTGCGGCCGTTCACCCGTAATTAAACGAATGATTTCCTCCGTTTTCTTAATCTGCCCCCAGAAATCCTGAAAATGCCCGTAGAGCTCGTCATAACGATGATCATATGTATGATTCCCAATCACATGGCCTTCCTCATAGATGCGGTTGATAATTTCGGGACGGGTCTCCGCCTCCTTGCCCAGTACAAAAAATGTGCCTTTAATTCCTTCGCGCTTCAAAATATCCAGAACATCCAGCGTCAGATCCGATGGCCCGTCGTCAAATGTCAGGTATACCGTTTTGTCACTTTGTTTCTTATATTGAACAGGTGCGGCGTTCACGGCCGGTGTATTCTTGAATGCAGTCGTGACGATTGGCAGGCTGGCCTCTTCGGGCTTAACCTGTACATCCTGCCGAGTTACTGTCATTGGCGCCGATGCCAGAGGAGCCTGTTCCACATATATGTCTATCGACCGCTGGACCTCAAGCCCCATACCGATCATGATCAGCAATGCCAACACGCCGAAAAATACCGCAATTGATGTTACCCGCACCATATTTTTCATTATCAACTCTACCTCCATCGTTTCTATGAGTTCGGCTTCCTGATAGATTATATGGAGGGCGTTTCAAAAAAAGACTAGGATTTGATATTTTACAACCGGAAGGGATGATAGAACATCCGGGCAAACAAGAAAATGGTACGTTCGTTCGAGTCTTCTCCGTTTCTTCCGGCAATGTCGTATCCGCCCTCCTTGAGAGCAACGGAACCTTCTTGGGGCAATGCCGTGAACGCGCTAAAAGCCCATGTGACTGGGCCCTGGAATCGACGGGACCAGGCGAATGACGGCAACAGGCGAATGACGGCAACAGGGCATGGTACTCCCAAACAGCTTGATTCTCCTGGATTAGCGGTACTTGATGATATTCGAGGACTGTGGTTCCGCTATTCCTTTGTTTTCTGCCCTTTAATGGAGGTATGAGGACATGAGATCCGCTATTGCAAGATATTGCGGGCTAAATTCGTGATTTTGGGTGTATTAACGGATCCTCTGTCCGGATGGCCTACCAAATGGATCGGTTATCGGTAAATAGCGGATCGAGTGTCCAAACGGGCTCAAAAACAGCTCGTTTTTACAGCATACAGCGGATCCTATGTCTGCCGGCCCGAAACAGCTCGTTTTCGGTAAACAGCCAAACGCGGGCGAGCCGCTGCGAGAGCCGGTGGCCCCCTACTCTCCCTTCGCCGACCTATACCTCTGGTCTTATTTATTTGACGGATTGTCAAGCCAAGTGCGACAGCTCTGCCATGAACGATTCGTGAGCAGACTTCCAACCTAGACACTTTCGGGGCCGGAGGTTGATGAGGCGGATAGCATCGGCCAGTTCCTCATCGGTAATTTCAGCGAGATCATGACCCTTTGGAAAAAACTCTCGAAGTAGGCCGTTGCTGTTCTCGTTGGATCCACGTTGCCATGATGAGTAGGGATCAGCGAAATAGACATCCACGCCATGAAAGGTTTCTAGCTGCTTATAGCAGGCGAACTCTTTCCCTCGATCCGCAGTAGCCGTCTGGAATGTCCCTTGGGGGTACTGGCTTGCAACAACGCCAAAGGCCACCTCCATGGAGTGGGCCGTACGGTCAGGCATCTTCACAGCTACGTAGAGCCTTGTTTTACGCTCGATGAATGTAGCGGCACAAGCGCGACTGTTACCACGACTGGAGACTACTGTGTCCAGTTCCCAGTGCCCGAATGATTCTCGTTTACGGATCTCTTTGGGGCGCTGACTAATGGTCTTTCCCACGAGGAAGCGCCCACGTGTCTCAGTGGGCTTACGTCGCTTCCCTTTATGGCGCAGTACCTTTACTTCACCTGCAGCAATGCGCTTCGCATATAACCAGCGGTAGATTGTCTTAAAGCAGACAAAGGGTTTCCCACTCATACGACGTTCTTCGGCGATCTGTTCCGGAGACCAAGTTTGCGCAAGCTTCGCTTCTAATTCCTGGGCCAGCTCCGTAGTAAAACTTCCTGCAGGTCTGCTAAACATTCGGCGTTCGTGGTAAGCCGAATGTGCGCGTTGCGCGGAGTACACGCCATCTGCGTCTACTCCGCGCAACCGTTCTCTAGCAATTGCAGAATGATGCCGTCCTAATTCTTTTCCGATGGCTCGGTTTGACCATCCTAAGCGTAGCAAGATTTCTAGCTGACTGCGTTCGGTTATGTTAAGATGAGTGTAACCCATGGGATGATTCTCCTTGTGTGAATGGTGTGTGGTAACTTCATTCTACACGAATTGTTCCCATGGGCTATTTCTGTTTAGGTGTCGCACTTCATATTACAATCCGTCATTTTAAAAAAAGGTCCCTTATCATGCCTGTTCAGGCATGCTGAGGGACCGTTCTTCATATAGCTATGACAGCACGGCTGCGAGAACCGCTTCGACATGACCTTTTACTTTCACTTTCCGCCACTCGGCGGCCAGCTTTCCCTGCTCATCAATTAGGAAGGTCGAGCGTACAATACCCATATACTCGCGGCCGAACATCTTCTTCATCTGCCACACGTCAAACATTTCGCTTACCTTATGCTCCTCATCAGACAAGAGCAAGTAGGGCAGGCTATGCTTATCGATGAATTTGGCATGGGATTTCAGAGGATCCGGGCTAATCCCGATCACGACTGCCCCTGCCTGCTCCAAGCTTCCATAATGGTCCCGGAAGCTGCAAGCCTCTTCCGTGCAGGTTGGGGTCATATTTTTCGGATAGAAGAACAGCACGACTTTACGTCCACGAAAATCGCTTAAAGCTACCTTCTCCCCGTTCGAAGCCGGAAGTGAAAAATCCGGCACCAGGCTTCCAACTGTCAACTGCGTTTGATCTGCGATAAGTCTCAACTCCTAAAATACGGACTTTAGTCCCGAAAATTGATTGTCTTTTCGAAAAAAATTATAATAGAATGAATGTCGAATGTTCAAATGTTCTATCGAATTCATTCATCAGCGTAATCCGAAAGGAAGAACACAATGACCAAAAAAACAAAGAAGACGATTATATGGAGTGTCAGCCTCATCCTTGCCGCTATTATTGGTTATGGCATTTATTATGCGGCATCGTTCTACGACGGCTTGCAAAGTCTTCAGAAATCAGGTGAATCCTCCCCTTTTCGTGAAATCGAAAAGGTAGATGCCAAAGTTCCGGCACCACCCGAGTGGGAAGGAACGGAGACGGTTAACATTCTGCTGATGGGCGTGGATGCGCGCGGTTTTGAGGAAGGCGAAATTCCTCGATCCGACAGTATGCTTGTTGCCTCGATTGATCCCGTGAAGAAGAAAATGCACTTATTCTCTATTTTGCGCGATACTTACGTAGAAATACCCGGATATGACCGAAACCGAATCAATACGGCCATTACACACGGCCCGAATACGGCCATGAAGGCTGTTGGCGATCTGCTGGGCATTCCGGTTCAATACTACGTCTATACGGATTTCCAGGGTTTCATGAAGCTGGTTGATTCCGTCGGCGGAGTTGATTTCTATGTTGAGAAGGACATGAATTATTCCAGTAAAGCAGACAAAAACGAATACGACATCGAACTGAAGCAAGGCATGCAGCATCTGGATGGCAATGCGGCGCTGCAATATGTCCGGTTCCGCTATGATGCGATGGGCGACTTTACCCGCACCGAGCGTCAGCGCGAGCTCTTGAAAGCCGTAGCCAAGAAAATGCAGACCACCACTTCCATCATGAAGCTTCCGGACATTCTGAAGTCCGTCAGCCCGTATATCGATACCAATCTCGATGTTGAGGATATGTGGAAGCTTGCGAACGTTGCCTACAAGAGTAAAATGAGCGGCAGCGAACAGGTGCCTCCGATGAAGCTCCTGAAAGAAGAACATATCGGCGGGGCAGCCGTTCTAACGGTCGGCAATTCGGATACGCTGAAACAGTATATCCAGGACATCTTAAATCCGCCTACGCCTGATCCTGAGACAGAAGGCAGCCAAGGTACGGACAGCAATTCTGAAACCACTGGTTCCGAGAATGACGATTCTGAGAATGGTCATTCGGATAGCTCTACTGTTCCATCTGCAACAACGGATCGTAACTAATACACTTACAGCAAGCAGGACAGGAGCTATGTCATTATAGCTGCCTGTCCTGCTTCATGAAGAAAGGAAGTTAATGATAATGACAACATCAAGAAACCGTTCAGAAACTCTATATCAAGAAGCGCTGCAGCATATCGTAGGCGGCGTAAACAGCCCCTCCCGTTCGTTCAAAGCCGTAGGCGGCGGTGCCCCCGTTTTCATGAAACGCGCGAATGGAGCTCACTTCTGGGACGAGGACGGCAATCGCTACATCGATTATTTGGCAGCCTATGGCCCGATCATAACCGGACATGCCCATCCGCATATTACGGCCGCAATCACGGCAGCTGCTCAAAACGGCACCCTCTACGGGACGCCTACGGAGCTTGAGATCACCTTGGCCAAAATGCTGAAGGCTGCCATCCCGTCCATGGACAAGGTGCGTTTCGTCAATTCCGGCACCGAGGCGGTCATGACCACGATCCGGGTGGCCCGCGCCTACACCAAGCGCAACAAAATCATCAAGTTCGCCGGCTGCTACCATGGCCATTCCGATCTTGTCCTCGTGGCAGCAGGCTCCGGTCCTTCCACGCTCGGCATTCCGGACAGCGCCGGGATCCCGGCCAGCATTGCGACGGAAGTCATTACCGTTCCGTTCAACGATCTGGAAGGCTTGCGGGCTGCCCTCGACGCATGGGGCGATGATGTGGCCGCCGTTATGGTGGAGCCGATCGTTGGCAACTTCGGGATGGTCATGCCGAAACCGGGATTCCTCGAAGGCCTATGCCAGATGACGCACGATAACGGCTCATTGGTCATCTATGACGAAGTTATCAGCGCTTTCCGCTTCCACTACGGATCTACCCAAACTTATGCGGGTCTGGACAATCACGAGGCGATTCAGCCGGATCTTACGGCGCTTGGCAAAATCATCGGCGGCGGTCTGCCTATCGGCGCCTATGGCGGCCGTAAACACGTGATGGAACAGGTCGCACCGCTCGGTCCTGCCTATCAGGCAGGAACCATGGCGGGTAATCCAGCCTCCATCGCCGCCGGAATCGCTTGCTTGGAGGTTCTGCAGGGTGAAGGCGTATATGAAGAAATGGAGCGCTTGACCATCAAGCTGACGGAAGGCTTGCAGGCATCCGCCGACCGCCACGGCATTCCGCTCACAATCAACCGCATCCGGGGCTCCTTCTCCACTCACTTCTGCGATCACCCGGTCACGAATTATGACGAAGCGCAGGACACCGACGGCGAAGCGTTCGCCGCTTTCTTCCGCCATATGCTGGACCGCGGCGTGAACCTGGCTCCTTCCAAGTACGAGGCCTGGTTCATGACCACAGCCCATACGGATGCCGACATTGAGGCTACGCTTGAGGCTGCGGAGGAATCTTTTAAGGCCATGAAGAATTAATATAGATAAATGCATAACCCGCGAAAGGAGATCTCCTCATGAAAAAGCGGCTGAACAAGTTATAACATGCTCCACGTCCCTGCCGTGCTTCAACGGTCCGAATTCGTGGACCTCCTGACCTGCCCGATTCAAATCGTGAGCAATCTAAATATGAATGCGGAGGCTGGATAACATGAGAAGCGAGCAAGAAATGATGGATTTGGTATTGGGCTACGCAGCCCGCGACGAACGGGTTCGGGCCGTTACCCTGGAGGGCTCCCGAACGAATCCCAACGTGCCTAAGGATATATTTCAGGATTACGATATCAGCTTTCATGTCACGGACATGGAGAGCTTTATTCAGGACCCGGATTGGATCGACGTCTTCGGTGAACGGATTATTCTGCAGACGCCCGAAGACATGGCCCTGTTCCCTCCGGATCTTGGAGGCTGGTTCTCGTACCTGATGTTGTTTACCGACGGCAACCGGATTGACATGACCCTGATTCCCATCGAGGAGAAGGAAAAATACTGCAAGGAGGACAAACTGATCCAAATCCTAATGGATAAAGATCAGGCGTTCCCGGCGATTCCGGCTCCGTCTGACGAGGATTTTTGGGTAAAGCGTCCGTCCGCAGCCTTTTTCGAGGATTGCTGCAATGAGTTCTGGTGGGTATCCACGTATGTAGCCAAGGGCTTGTGGCGGGAAGAAATACTGTATGCCCAAGACCACTTCCACAACATCATGCGGCCGATGCTGATGAAAATGCTGGAGTGGCAGGTGGGCGCCCAGACCGATTTCTCGCTCAGCGTGGGCAAGAACGGCAAGTACTTGAAAAACTACCTGTCTGCGGACAGCTGGAACGAGCTGATGTCCACCTACCCTCGCGGAACCTACGAAGAAGTGTGGGAGGCGTTGTTTACGATGGGAGCGCTGTTCCGCAGAACCGCGCTGGATGTCGCTGAGCAGCTGGGCTTTGAATATGATATGGGGCAGGATCAGCGCGTAACGGGCTTCCTGCAGCATGTCCGGCAGCTGCCGGCGGATGCGAGCGAGATCTATTAAGATATGCGGGACGTTGCGGTACCCTTGATTCAAATTATCGAATCAGGCAGTCGTGCTCGAGGAGGGCTGACCACTGGTCCAAGTCAACTCCCGATCGTAAGGATATGAAACAACAAAGAGAGATGCCGCTCCGGCGTCTCTCTTTGTTGTGCTGCAGACTTCTCCAAAATCCCATCCGCGGACAGCCGCTCCTTTACTTCAACCCGATCTTGGCGACTGCGCTCTCCTGCAAACAAAATTTATTGAATCCATTTGTCACATTTGTGCTTTGCCCAAACGTAATACAAATTGTAAAGGGGTGAAACCACTTGGATGAACCAGCATTCCATCAGATCGTTGCTGATGTTTTGAAGGGAGAGATCGACAAATATGAGCTGATCATGAACCGTTGCAATAAAGCCATCTTCAACTATTGCTATCACATGCTCGGCGACTATGCCGAAGCCGAAGATTGCACCCAGGAAGCTTTTCTGAAAGCTTACCGCAATCTATCTAAATTCGAACCGGACAAGCCCTTCGAAGCCTGGCTGTACAGCATCGCCTGCAACCAGTGCATCGACTACCTCCGCAAGCGAAAGCTATCCCGATTCCTCCCCTTTCTGTATCAGAAGGATCAGGATAACCGGCATGTCGATCAGGTCATCGAGCACAAATACTACAATCCATCCGTGCTCCGGGCGCTGGCCAGGCTGACCGCCGAGGAACGAAGCCTGCTCATCCTGCGCTGTGTCGAGGACAAGAGCTATCAAGAGATCAGCCTGATTTTGAAACACAACACGACCTATCTCAGGAAAAAATATGAGCGGGCCGCAGCCAAGTTCCGCAAACATTACGCCATGGCAGAGGGGGAAGAAACGAATGAGCAAGGACAACGATCAGGACCTGAAACCACTCTTTCAAAGGGTTGAACCGCCGGGGACGGCCCTCCAGGAACACGTCATGAACCAAATTCGGGAAAAACAACTTAAAAAGGAGCGATTTTTTGTGAAATACAAAGTTAGCATTCTCTTAATGGCCGGCATGCTGCTAACCGCATCGACCGGATTTGCCGCCGTACAGTACCATTCCTTAACCAACAGCAAAGGGGAAGTTCTCTATGAGGAGAAATCGGACGCTCAGGCGCCTTCACCAAAAAACTATTCAAAAAAGGAACTGAACCGCATACATCTCATGAACACCATCTGGGACGAACAGATCAAGCCGGGCGAAGCCGCCATCATTTATGTTGTACCGGATAATCCAAAGCATGTCATCGACATCAAATCCACTCCGCATGCCGTAAAGGATTTCGCCAAGCTGCAAAGCATGGTGAACGTGCCCGGTTTGCCGCTGGCCAAGGAACTGTCCGGTTCGGGCACATATACGTTCAAAAACGCCAGTGTGCACATGGAACGCGAGACTGATGTAACCCCGCTGACCGAGCAGGAAAAAGCCGACATCGCCAAAAAGCTGCTAGAAAAAGCCAAAGCCTCCGGGAAGGACTACGCTCTGATGCCGGTGAAGTTCACCGATCAATTCTGGCTTTCGACGGTATATTATGCCAGCGGCAATAAAAAAGTCTCCCTTACCATTCTGAATAACGGGGACCACGGGAGCGTGACCTCCTACTGGGACGAGAGCACGGGCATGACCAGCCGGAAAATCGAGATCAACGGGCAGGACGTGCTGCAAAAAACGTGGAGCGGCGGAAACTCGGAGCAGCTGGCGCAGCTGGACTGGGTCTATGAAGAACCAACCACCGGACATCACTACATGCTTTCGCTCAACTCTACCACGGGTGACATCGCTGCCGAAGAGCTGATACGCATTGCCAAGACAATCATTCCGAAGGCGGATTCCAAGTAAGCAGCGTGATGTCACTTGGCTTAGGGCTGTCATAATAGCAATCATTATACCAATATAAAAAAAGTCGCCTGTGGCAGTTTCGGGATCCGGACACGAATCAGGCGACCGTGTTTAAGAAGGGCTGACCTTTCGCCCGGCTTGAGCAACTATTTCCAAGGATATGAGAAAGCAAAGAGAGACGCCGCCCCGGCGTCTCTCTTTACTGTGCTGCAGAATTCTCCCCAATCCCATTCGGGGCAGCCGCTCCCTTACTTCTGTTCGATCTTATCGAAGAAGTTCTCCTGAACCAGCTTGGCTGTTTCATCCAGCTGTTTCTTGGAATCCGTGCCTTCCTTCGAGAACGACTCCTGTACAACGTTGGACATCGCCGCATAATAATCCTGCGTGCCGAATTGCGCTTCCGGTTTGCCTTCCAACAGGCTGAAGAGCTGCGGATCATATTTGTAGACGTTGTCGTACTTATCGTAGATGGCTTTTACCTTCGCGGCATACTCGGAATCATCGCTGAAATATTCCAGCGGCGTCGGTACAAAGTATTTGCCTTCGGCTTTGCGGGCATTAATCGTATCTTCCACCGATTTCAGCGCATCATCCGTAAAATAATCAAACGTGATGTAACGGAAAGCCATTTCCTGCTCTTCCTTCGTGGCATTCGGGTTGATGACCAGATAATTACCGCCCAAAATGCCGTGATGCGCTCCGCCTTTCTCCATGGCAGGCATCGGATATGCCAGCACATCCTCAGGCTTCATGCCGCCCTCGTTCAATGCCGGCTGGATCACGTCAAATGCGCCTGCAATGACCATCGCCGTACGTCCCTGCTGGAACGAGCTGACGGCATCGCCCCAACCGAGAGCCCAGTCCTGCGGAATGGCATTCGCTTCCCATCTCAGCTTTTTATAGAAATCCAGCGCCTTCACGCCGGCTTCCGAGTTAAACACGGCCTTCACTTTGCCACCCTCGTTCACTTCGATATCCCCGCCGGCTTCGAACAGGAAGTTGGTCCAGTTCCAGCCCGCTTCATTACCTTTGCCCATCGGCGCGATGCCGGATATGCCGGCCTTCGGATCTGCGGCCCCTTTCGCCGTGTTGTACATGTCGTCCCACGTCCAATCCATCGGCGGAACCGGTACGCCCTTCGCATCCAGCAGCTTCTTGTTCACGATCGTTGACGTGATATACCCGTTCTGCGTAACGCCATACACCTTGCCGTCCACGATGAATTGATCCTGGAGCACGGGATTCATGTCGTCCTTGTATTCCCACTCGTTCCAGAACTCCGTGATGTCGGCCACCCAGCCCCGCTCTACGAGCAGCTGTGCTTCCGTAGCCCAAGTGTTATAAAATGTCGGCGCTTCGTTCGAAGCCATCTTGACCCCAATTTCGTTGACGCTGTACTGCCAGTCGTCCTTCACGATGGTCACGTTCGGATATTTCGCCTGAAAACGGGCGATTTTATCATCCTCCTGCTGACGCAGCGTTGTATCATCCGGCAGCGGATAGTGGATCTTGATCGTTATCTTTTGATCCGCGATATCCTGTTTCGGTTCATCCGTCTGCGTTGCAGTCGTTCCGCCTGAATTGGCAGTCCCTCCGTCTTTATTGCCGGCCTCCGGCGCTGCTTTGCCTCCGCCGCAAGCGGCGAGCAAGGAGCTGAACAGCATAAGGCAGATCAGTAATGCTGAGAACTTGCGCATGGATACTCCCCTTTTCCTGATTGAATTGATAATGTTCTTTCTTATCTCCATCATAAAATTGAAACTCGGAAAGGACGATGTGCATTCATATGACGATCATGTGCAGGGCTACGATGGTGTACACGCTGCCCTACCCTTTAACAGCCGAGAGACTGACGCTGCGCATAATGAATTTCTGGAACACCAGAAATACGAAGATCGGCGGCACCATAACCATGAACAGGATCGCGAATTTTATGCTGCTGTCCAGGCTCCTTGCGTTGATGACATACTTGTAGATGGCCGTGGCCAGCGTGTACTTGTCCTGCGTCTGCATGACCAGCGACGGCCAGAACCAGTCATTCCATGCCGTGGAGAAGATAAAAATCGCCAGCGTTGCAAAAATCGGGACAGACAGCGGTACGGCAATTCGCAGGAAGCTGCTCAACTCCGAAGCGCCATCGATGCGTGCCGCCTCGAAGATCTCCGGATGAATGCCATCGAAGAAGTTTTTGATCAGCAGGAAGAAGTACGCATTCGCTCCGGCCGGCAGCCAGAAGGCCCAGTAGGAATTCAGCAGCCCCAGCTCCTTCAAATTGACGAAGTTCGGAATCATGTAACTCGACGCCGGAATAAACAAGGTCATGAGAATGAAGAAATAGATGACGCGGTGATAGGGAACCCGGATACGGGAAATGCTGAATGCCGCCAAGCCCAGTACCAGAATCGTCACCAGCAGATTGCCGCCAAAAATAAGCAGCGTATTCTTCAGAAACATCGGCAGATCGATGTATTCCCACCCCTTCGGGAAGTTATCCCAATGCCATTCCGACGGGAAAAAGCGCGGCGGAAACGTATTGATCTCCTGATTGCTCTTCAGCCCGTTAAACATCGTCATGCCGATTGGATACAGCATCGTAAAGATCATCACCGCAATGCACAGCACCATCAATCCGTATATCGCCTTGTTCCACGGTTTTCTCAGATCCGAAGCGGACAGTATGCCTCTCTCTTTCATCCTAGTACTCCTCCCTGTTCATCTTGAATTGCAGGATGCCCAGCAAACTCAGCACCAGAAACATCAAGATGCCCATCGCGGTTCCTGCCCCGTAATCCAGCTGGTTAAACGCGTATTTTACGGTTAGAAGCGCATAGGTGAGCGTGGCCTTGTTCGGTCCGCCGTCCAGCATTGCAAGCTGCGACTGGTACGCCTGCGAAGTGCCGATCAGCTGCAGGATCAGCATGAGCATAATCAAATTGCGCATCGAGGGGAGCGTAATGTATTTAATCCGGGCCCATACGCCCGCACCGTCGATCTCTGCGGCTTCATACCAATCCTTCGGTATGCTGAGCACGCCGGCCAGATAGATCAGCATCGCCGAGCCAAATTGCTGCCATGTCTCCATCACGACCAGCGACACCATGGAGAAACGGCTATCCGAAATAAAGGATACCGGTTCTGCCCCAAAGAAGCCGAACAGGGCGTTGATCGGACCTACCGGGTCATACATCCACCTCCACATGCCGTAAAGCACGACGCCGGGTACGACAAACGGTAGATACGCCGCAATCCGGGCGAAGCCTTGGAACAGCTTCAGCTCCGAGATGGCGATAGAGGCCGCGATGGGCACCCAGAAGCCGATGACCAGCGTTAACAGCATAAAATACAATGTATTTCGAACGGAAACCAGCAGATCGGGATTGCTGAGAACCTTGGCATAATTATCGAACCCGACGAAGGTGTTTCCTTTTACGAAATCGATATGAAAAAAGCTGTAAAAGACCCCTTTCAAGATCGGCACCCACAAAAAGACGATAAAGATCGCAATGGCTGGAACGAGGAACATATACCCCCATATGTACTTCTTCCACAGCGGCTTGCGCTTGTGCTCCTGTCGGGTGCGATGACCGGGCTCTATCCGAGCCTGGCCTTGCGGCATGGCCGTTTCTTCCATCTGACTCCCTCATTCCTTAATTAAATGTCCAGCTTTAATTGTAAAAAGACAGGGAGTCTTCGAACATGTCTAAAACTATGTGAAGTATAGCCGTTCTTACTTCTTTAGCTCGCTGGGGCTGACGCCGTAATATTTTTTGAAGATTTTGCTGAAATGCTCCGGAGATTCATAGCCGACTCGCTCCGCGATTTCGTAGCGGCGGAGATCCGTGCTCAGAATCAGGGACCTGCTCTCCTCCATCCGCAGCTTCACGACATACTCCCACAGGCTGCTGCCGGTATATTTTTTGAACAGATAACTCAAATAGTTCGGGCTCACGTGATTGTTCTTGGCTATCTCGTGAATCGTCAATCCCTTCTGGCGGTAATGCTCCTCGATATATTGCCTTGTATTCTCTACGATCCGATTGCCCTGGCTCGAGAGCACCTCATGCGACGTCTCCTGGGCATAGTTGTGCCAATTGAAATCCCCGTAATAAAACACGTGGAAGTCCTGCAGCTGCTCGCTCCACAGCATCGCTTTGTCCGCCTGACGGCTGAGCACACTCAAAAATTCGGGCCCCCTCAATATTTGGCTGATCCCAACGGTACAGCTTCGTTTCAGGTACAGCTCCACATGGTGGTGCAGACTCCGGCCGATCATCTCCAGATGCTGGATCTTGCCGCCCGCATTCTCCTCCATCTCCTGCTCGCTCCATTGGAGGATGATGTTGATGTCCCGCTCCGGCGAATAGAATACGAAGGCGTGCGGCTCCTGCTCCAGCAGCTCCTTGGCGATATTCAGCGCGGCATATTGAATCAGGCTTATATCTTGCCTTGAAAAAGAAGCGCTGCTGTCTTCCCTTAAGCCCAGCTTCATCTTGATAACGGCAAAATAAGGACCGATCAAGCCCAGCTCCGATTCGTCTAGGCCGGCCAGTTGCGGCTGATCCCGCTCCGTGGAGAGCCGCTGATTCAGCCGCTCTATTCGTTCGGACGGAGTCTCCTCCATCCGAAAATGCTCGTTATCGGCCATGAGAAATGGCTCTATCTGAGGCGCCGGTCGATCCATCTTGAGCAGAACGCTGCGAACCGAATCCAGAAACTGCTCGCTGTTCAGCGGTTTGATCAAATAATCCTTGGCACCGAGCTGGAGCGCCCGCTGTGCATATTGAAATGTTTCATGGGCTGAAATAATGATCGTCTGAACCCACGGCTTCACGATCTTGGCCTGCTGCATCAGCTCGATGCCGTTCATCTCGCCCATCTGGATATCGGTGACCAGCAGGTCGATATCTCCCATCCGTATGTAATCCAGTGCTTCCTGCCCGCTGTAGGCCGTAGCAATCCCATCGATGGCCAGGCCCGAGGACGTTAACAGCCCGGCCAAGCCCTTGCAGATCAAAGGCTCGTCATCTACCACCAAAATGTTATACATCAGGAAACCTCCTGTCCGGTTGCGATAATGGTTGTTTCATCTATTCGGGGAATCGTGATCGTCACGCGGGTTCCCCCTTCTTCTCTTGGTTTATATTGCAGACCGCAGCCGCTTCCAAAATGCAGCTGGAGCCGTTCCTGGATATTGCGGATGCCGTAGCCCAGCGAAGGGTCCGGCGCTTCATCATGGAGCAGCCTGTGGATGGACTCGTAGTTTACGGGGCGGAAGCCGTTATCTTCAATGACGATCCGGCATTGTCCCTCTTCTATATGGCCTGAAATCCGGATGATTCCGTCCTCGCCCATATTTTTAATGCCATGAATGATCGCGTTCTCCAGCAGCGGCTGCAGCGTAATCTTCGGCACTTGGTTCACCAGCAAGGACTCGGGCACTTCCCAGTGGACGGTAAACTGATAATCGTAACGGTTCAGCTGCAGATTGATATAAGCCCCCGCATGCTCAAGCTCTTCCCCAAGCGTGATGAGATCCCGCCCACGGCTGAGACTGATCTTCATCAATTTGGACAAATCCTTGATCATCTCGGCGGACTCGGTATTGCCCTCCATCGTGCTCTTCCAATAGATGCTTTCCAAGGTGTTATACAGCAAATGGGGGTTAATCTGCTGATACAGCAGCTGCAGCTGCGCTTCCTTCTGCTTCAGATCCATACGGTATTTGTAGTGGATCAGATCATTCAATCGGCGGGCCATGTCATAGATCGTGGAGATGAGGACACTGACTTCATCTTTTCTGCGCCTGTAGGGGGTTTCCGGCACGACGTTCCCCGGTTCATACCTTCTCACAAAATGCGCCAGCTTCTGGAGCGGCGTCATCAGCGACTGCCAGAAATAAAAAACGATAATGAGACCCACGGCAAAGTAAGCGATGGAGATGACCTGGATAACACGTTTCATCTCGCTTTGCTGGGCGAGCAGCGTTTTGACAGGCACCTTGTAGACCAGCTTCTGATTGAGCACGTAGTTATAGTCAATAACATAGATAAAATCCGACGTGATCACGTCCATGATGCCGATCGTGGATTGACCCGGATCCGCTTCAGGGGGCAATTCCAGCCTCCCTGCCATGCCTTGTACCGACGAAGTCAGGATATGGTCGTTCCCATCCGTAAAATACAGCTCCCCATCCGGAATCGAAACCGTCGATAACGACTCGCCGATCCGCGCGTCTAAATTCGTGACCACCAGAACGCCGATGGTTCCGCCCTTATAAATATTGTTCACGGCCCTTACATAGCTTAAGGTCTCTTGATCCTGGCGCCCTTGTACCGGCGGCGACAGATTCGCTATGCGCTTGAGATACCCGTTCCCTTTCATCGCCACGGCTTCATCGAACCATGCCGGCTTCTCCTTCTCGTCGGAGAAAAAATATACCCCCGCTTTTCGGCGGTCAGGGTAATAGGGAGCAAAGAAATAGCTGTTGTTCGGGTCATACACATAGAGCGAGTAATAAACCGGCTCGCGTTCATCCGTCTCTTGGGAGAAGGACAGCAGCATCTTTTCCAGCCGCTCGTAGTTTTTGACGCGCGCGAGAACGGTGTCCTCGGCAAAGGGATCCAGCTGCTGGATCTGCGAATTTTGGATGACCGTGGAGGTCACTTTGTTAACGGTTTCAATATCACGGTTAATCAGCTTAAAGTTCTGCTTGTTCAGTTCGATATAAGCATTGGTCACATGGCGCTTCAGGATTTGACCGGCCATGGAATTCCCGTAGGCGTTCAGCGCAAACAACGGAATGACCAGCACCAGGAACAGCAGAATCATCTGCTGCTTGATATTCATTCGGCCCAGTGGATTTTTCAAGCGGTTCTTCATCGGCCCTTGCACCTCCGGCTTTCTCAAGCATAGCAACAATCCAGCGGCATCAGCGTAGTCATTTCTACGGAAATGATGCGTATTTTTACGATCAGGCAGAAATTCCTAAGTGGATGTATTAGCCTTACGACAGGCGATTTCCTGCAAAAGCGGCGGGCGTGTCTGGCGGGAGTCGATCGATCGAGGAGTAAGGGGGTACTGATCGGACAAGGCTTCACGACATGCTGCCCCCAAAATGGAATAACACCCGCATGCGCAATCCTCATCGGATGGAACATGCGGGTGTTATGTGCCGGTTCTCCTTTAGAACGGAAAGAACAGCGGCAGTACCGCCATCATGACCAGGCCGATCACCAGTTGAAGCGGCAATCCGACCTTCACATAATGGCTGAATTTATAACGGCCAGCCGACATAACGAGCGCGTTCGGCGGCGTGGAGAACGGTGAGGCAAAGCACATACTCGCTCCAATGGAGACGGCGAACAGAAACGGATACGGACTGGCTCCCATCTGGATCGCAGCCGATAACGCAATCGGCGCGAATAATACGGCGCAAGCCGTATTGCTGATGAACATCGTTAACAGCGAGGTGGTGAAGTACACTCCTGCCAGCAGGGCAAGCGGACCATAGCTTCCCAGTGAATGGACCAGCATATCCGAGATCAGCGTGGCGGCTCCCGTTTTCTCGATGGCAATGGACATCGGAATCATGCCGCCAATGAGCACGATGCTCTCCCAGTTGACCGTCTTGTAGGCCTCCTCCATGTTACGCACGCATCCGAACACCACCATCAACACCGCGGCAATCATCACGGAGGCCACCGCCGGAATCCATTCGGTCACCAGCAGGATCACCATCAAGAGCATAATCCCGGCCGCAATCGGCGCTTTGTGGTCCATCGTCACTTTGCGCGACTCCTCCACGGGCTGCCCCACCACCACGACATCCGTTTGCTCGGCCGCCAGAAGGGCTATATCCTTCCATGTTCCCTGAACGAGCAGCGCGTCGCCAAAGCGCATTTTCTCTTCCTTCAGATGATGCAGAAGATACTGTTCTTTTCGCTGAATCCCCAATATGTTCACCCGATATTTCTCGCGGAAACCCGAGTGCTTGACGAGCCGGCCAATCAGGCGAGAGGACGGAGTCAGCATCACCTCGGCAATGCCGACGTCACTCGTGGCGTACTGCGACTCCTCCGTACGTTTTCGATGCTCGGGTACACGCTGGTCCAGCATGACAAGCCCATACGTCTCCGCAAACTCCGAGGCCCGCTCGAACGGGCCGTTTACATACAGAATGTCGTCTTCCTCAATCACGGTCTCGGGACCGGCGATTTCCTGGTTGATCGTTTTGAAGAATTGATTCTTGGCTGACATTTTACGGCGGATTTCAATGACGTTCACTTCGAACTTCGCCGGAATGTCCAACTCCCGCAATGTTTTGGATCGAATGGAGGAATCGGCACTAACCTGAATCCGATACAGGTTCTGGGTCAGCCGATACTGTTTGGCCAGCTCTCGAAGCGAGCGCCCGCCCTGTTTACCTGCACCCCCTTCTTCATTGCTGGGAAGAAAACGGCGAAGGAAAAATATCGCGAGGATCCCCGTTGCCAAACAGACAAGTCCGATCGGCAAAAAAGCAAAGAACGACAGCCGTTCGTATCCTGCGTTGATCAGCGTCTCCTGAATCACGAGATTCGGCGGTGTGCCGATTAACGTGAGCATGCCCCCCAAGCTGCTGGCAAAAGCAAGGGGCATCAGCAACCGCCCCGGATTAATCTCGGCGCTGAACGCCAGACTGACAACAATGGGCAGCATGACCGCTACCGTGCCGGTATTGCTGACGAATCCGCCAATGAGCGACGTTACCAGCATGATCATAATCAAGAGCCGGGTCTCGCTTCCCCCTCCAAGCTTCAGCAGCTTTCCGCTTGCCATCTTGGCTAATCCGGTCTGAAAAATCCCCCCGCCCACAACAAACAAACCGATCATCATGATGACAACCGAATTGGAAAAGCCCGAAAGGGCTTCAGCCGGACTTAAAATGTCCGTTAACATAAGTACCATCAACACGCCGATCGCGACCAAATCCGACCGCACTTTTCCCGACATGAACAATGCGGATGCCACGGCCAAAACAGACAACGTAACGATCATCGGTCCATTCATTCCTTGATCCCCCTATCATGCCCTATCTATGTTTCTTCCAAGATTCGACATTCCATAAGCCTTCCCCTGCCCAGTTCGCGCATCTGCACTTTCATATGTCAGGAAAGGGGCTCAAAATCCGTTCTGATGTCAAACCACCCATGAAAGGAAATGATGTCGTATTGTACCATCTGCCTGGAGTTACTTATGTTAAAAACATCACAAAAACGCTAATGACAAAAAAAGCTGCATCGGCTCCTTCCAGCCGATGCAGCTTGCTTATGGGATTACAAATTAATGAATGCGGTACGCAATTTGGTGCTGTATTGAACGTCAAAACCAAGACCGGATGCAATCACCGCGAGCGGGACGTAGGTTTTATCTTCTTTTCCTACTTTTTGCAGGAAAGCCGGCGTATCGATCGGTACAGCCGTTCCGTTAACTTGAACGGTTTTGGCACCGATCTTCACTACCACCGTCTGATCTCCAAACGTAATCGTTGCACTGGACGTTTTATTTTCCCATGTGGTCGTCGCCCCCACTGCATCTACGATATCCTGTATCGCTACGTAATTCAGATTATCGCGAAGAATCGGCTTATACGGCGTGTTCAGCTCCTGCCCCTTCACGATGATGCGCATCGGCTGCCCCTGTTCTTGAACAGCGGGATTCTTGTAGCTGCCCCAGATCGTCTCTGCGAACACACCGGCCATCGTCTCATATCCATATTGGTTCGGATGAATATCGTCTTTCAGGATATGGGTCATCGTCAGCTCGGAGCCCACGAACTTCTTCGCCACATGGGCTACCTTAATATTCACGCCCTGAGTGGCAAAACTGTCAGCTACGCCTTCCACCAGCTTCGTAAACTCTCCGGATGCTGCAAGCAGTTTAGCATATGCGATCTCGTCAGCGACTTTGGGCACTGGATTATACTGGTCCGCCACCACAATTGCGGCATCCGGATTGATGGCGCGCAAGTTGGTAATGACGGATGAGACATTATCGGTATAGATCTTGAACAGTTCCTGCATCTTAGTTTTCAACTGTTCATCGCTTAATGTTTCCACGGTGCTGACCAGACTCATCATGTCATTGCCGCCGATCGTAATGGTTATCAGATCCGCACCCGCGATAATCGGCTTGGCTTTCGCTGCGTCAGCGCCAATCTGCTTCGTGCGTGGATCGATGCCGCTTAGCCCAGGCTGCAGCTCTTCCGCCGTAATTGCGCGTTCATCCAAGACGGCCTTGACGTAATGGTTCAGCCCATCGGTTTTCAATCCGCCGATCCCCAGATTCGTTACCTCGGTCCGGCCGTGGAACAAACCTTGCTCATACAGCCGGTCAACAAAACCGTAAGGCTTGCTGTTCAGATCCATTCCCGGCTCATACCCGACAGTCAACGAGTCCCCCAGCGCTACAATATGATATGTATCCTTGGCTGTAACCTCATCGGCATAAGCCGGCGCAACGCTCGGTCCAACCAGTGCCACCGCGAGCGTCAAGGTGCCGGTTACTGCCGCCAGCCCCTTCTTCCATTGTTTGAACATGCCTTCACTCCCTCAACGTCAATATCTTAGTACAGCCTTATTTTACCACCAGCAACCTGTGAATGGTACTGAACTCAACCAGGACGATAAGGTTTCATGAGAAGATAAGCGAATAAATAGCCAAGAGATGTAGCTCCAAACCAAGCAAATATCCCAGGCGTGGCTGCCAGATACAGGCTTGGCAATATCGACCATCCAAAAGCAACCAGCAGCAGCAACCGGTAGGAATAAAGCACCCCGAGCATCGCCAAGCTGGCTGGAAGAAACAGCATAACGAACGTAGTTAAGGCTGGTTTCCAGCTGGTCTCATCGGAATAAGGGTTGAAAAAGATAAGGATGCACCATAGCAGCATGGAGGCTGCCCCGGATGCGCCTCCCAGAACATGACATATTTGAATCCGAACTCGCATGATCTCCCCCCTATGTGGTCAAGGTCAACCATAGTCACACCAACTTGAGCCAGCCTAGAACAGTGTGATCTTGGCCAGCCATCATAAAAAAATGGACAGCACGCTCTATGCTGTCCATTCCTGGTTCGGGCCTTTAACGAATAGAAATGTCCCACTTCGTAAACATCCCATCCTTAAAGCGCTATCAAGCTTCTTCACCTGAATCCTCAGGCTTATCCTTCTTAACTGCCTTATCCATGTACTTGTCATAGCGATCATCCACTTCCTTCGCCATGCTGCGGTACTTCTGCGTCTCTTCCACAATAGGATCAAGCTGCGTCTGAATTCGGATCTCGTATTTCGGAGAAAGAAGCTTGCGCTCCTCCTTCTCCCGATCCTTTTTCTGCATTTCACCGTCCGTCAACATCTCGCTGAGCTGGCGCTCCAAATCCTGATCCGACTTCTCATTCATCGTAAGCACACTCCTTTATCAAGCGGTTGTAAGTGACCTGCATTTCTCTGTCGTCCCTGGCCGTTTAGCGAACCAAAGCTTCGCCGGCGTCTTTTAGTGTATCCAGAAAACGCTGATGAATCAGCCCGTTGGTTGCCGCCAAATGACGCACCGACAGATCATATGGCTTTCCTTCCGTATCGGTTACTTTACCGCCGGATTCCTGAACCAATAGTGCGCCTGCAGCAACATCCCAAGCGCTCAAGCCGTGCTCCCAGTATCCGCTGAGGCGGCCGGCAGCCACATAAGCAAGATGAAGCGCAGCGGAGCCGCCTGCTCTTACATTGCGGACCATCGGCAGCAGCGCCTGCAGCTCCGCCATATTCAGCGGCAGGTTGACCGTGCTGTCCAGCGGGAAGCCCGTGGCCAGCAAGCTGTCCGACAATTGATCTTCCTTGGAAACATAGGTAGGGTTGCCGTGAACGTAGGCTCCTTTTCCTTTTTCCGCAACAAACAACTCGTCCCGGGAAGGGTCGTAAATAACGCCGACAATGACTTCTCCATGATGAGCCAGTGCAATCGACACGGAGTAAAACGGAAATCCATGAACATAGTTCGTCGTTCCGTCCACAGGGTCAATAATCCAGAGATACTCTTCGTCCTTGGCGTCCTCGAGTGCCTTATTGTAGGCATCGCTACCCGGGGCAACCCCTTCTTCTCCGAGGATCGCATGATCCGGAAAGTGCGTCAAAATCAGCTTGCGGATCATCTGCTCCGCGCCTTTGTCCACCTCGGTTACGATATCCTGTGCCGAAGACTTGGTGCTCAACTGCTTGACGGTACCGAGTTTGCTCTTAATCCACTCTCCCGCTTTGGCGGCGCAATTAATCGCAACGGCGGTGTAGCTCTTACTGCTGACAACATAAGGAATCTTTTCATTCTCGTTCAAAGCATTCACTCTACTTTCTATATAAATCTAGTGATTTTTGACAATCCCTACATCCTATTCAGTCATGGCGGTAATCGAAAGGGCAACCATGCGAAAATTCCGCCTATTTCAATAAAAGTCCGTCCTATGCTGTGCACCTGAATGCTTGGCGAGAACGAACTTTTTTATCCGATGTCATGTGTTAAGGGGAATCTCTGTTTGGATACTTCCAACGTAACCCAAAATCCATCAACTTGCAAGTGTTAACAATCTCATCTTACCCGGTTATGGGTTTACTTCGATGGAAGCACCGTCGAGAATGGTTACGCCCTCTTCCGTATAATCTCCCAAATCCTTCATCAGATCAAACAAGGCGCCGTCCTTCATCTTCGCTTCAATCATGACGTCCACCTTCGGCGTAGCCCCCGCAATATTCCGTAAAAACGCCAGCAATGGCACGACATCCACCCCATCCGCATGGCTGCGGATATCGGTAGGGCTCTTGGGACTGGATACGTGAATCTTGGGCGGGAGCGGCTGCGCCCGGTCCGAATCGGCCTGCGCAAGCGGCGTCTCCCAGGTGCGAAGGATATCCGGCCACAGCTCCCAGGGTGCCTCGCCATCGTTATTGACCCACTGGTGATGAATGTCCAGTACCATCGGCAGCCCGGTCTGCTTGCATACGGCCAACGTTTCCTGGGCGGTAAAGGTTTTATCGTCATTTTCAAGGGTCAATCGTTCCTTGATGTGCGGCGCAAGCTCATGAAAATGTTCAACGAATCGCGCCGCTGCCGAGGGCTTGTCCCCATAAGCTCCCCCGATGTGGATGTTGTTCTTCATCGAAGCAGGCAGCTCCATCGCCCGCAGCATATGGACGTGCGACTCCAGATCACGGATCGAATTGGCCAGCACTTCGGGACGCGGCGTGCTCAGCACCGTGAAATGATCCGGATGAAAGGAGACCCGCATTCCGTGCTTTTTCACGAATTCCCCAATGGCCTGAAAGCCTTCCCGCAAAGCCGGGAACGGATTCCAATCCTGCATATCATGATGCGTGGCCAGCGGAATCAGTTTGGACGAGAAGCGGTACACCTTGATATCGTGAGCCGCATTATGCTTTAGAAGCCGAAGGGTATTATGTAGATTCTCATTCGCGATCCGCTCCAGTTTGTGTAAGCCGGCCTCACGGTCATTCAGCTTCATAAAACTCTTCATGGTCATCGTCTTGGAAGGAGAAGCATTCTGCACGACCGTGGACATGGCTACATAACCGAAACGGACAATCATGCATGATCTCCAAAGAACATTTCGTGAGCCAGCGCTGTTTGTACGCGTGCTTCCTCATCCGTCAATTTGCGGATCAGCTGCAGTTCGACCGAAGTGACCTCGCGGCCCTGGAAGTTAATCTCCGATACGCATGCAGTGATCAGGACGATGGCCACCGCCTGATTATCCGGCGTATAAGCAATAACCTTCTGTCCTGTCGGAAATACCCGGAGCCCGTCCTTCAGCATTTTACCGCGGCCGTATTCCAGCAGCTCATAGAGCTCCTGCTCACTCTTAAACTTACAAACGGAATTGAATTCGGTTTGAAATCCCATAATACGTATCTTCCTTTCATCCCATAATATTAGACTCAAGGGGAGCCGTATTAAATAGCGCGGACTCCCCCTGGTATTTCATATCCTATTGTGACGGCTTACGCCTGGTTCTCATAAATCAGGGATTGCTTGCGGTTGTACCGCTCAAGACCCAGCTCGATCATCCGGTCAAGCAGCTCGCGGTAGGACACGCCCGTTTCCCGCCACAAGAGCGGGTACATGCTGAACGGCGTGAAGCCAGGCATCGTGTTCACTTCATTGATCAGAATCGCGCCGTCCGAACGGCGGACAAAGAAGTCGGCCCGAGTAATGCCGCCGCCTTCAATCGCTTTGAACGCGGTAATGGCGAGGTCGCGCAGACGATCAGCCGTATCCGGCTCGATTTCGGCCGGAATTTGCATCTGTGATTGTCCATCCGTATATTTGGCCGCATAGTCGTAGTATTCACTGGAAGAGACAATTTCACCCGGAACGGATGCCATCGGCTCATCATTGCCGAGCACGCTGACCTCCACTTCGCGCGCATCCACGAACTCTTCTACGATGATCTTGTCATCGAACCGGAGCGCGGATTCAATCGCCGCCTTAAGCTGCTCCCGGTTCTTAGCCTTGGATATCCCGACGCTTGAACCCAGGTTGGCCGGCTTGACGAAGCTCGGGTAACCGAGTTTGTCCTCGATATCCTTCAGCACTTCATGCTGGCTCCGCTCCCACTGGGTACGATTGAAATAACAGTACTCACATTGCGGCAGCCCTGCTTGTGCGAAGAGCTTCTTCATCACGACTTTATCCATCCCCGCTGCCGACGCAAGCACGCCGGTTCCCACATAAGGAATGTCCGCCATTTCGAACAGTCCCTGAATCGTTCCGTCCTCACCGAACGTCCCGTGAAGCAGCGGGAACATAATATCCACCGCCTGACTCTCTTGGCCATACAATCTGCTGAACACGGCGTTCAGCGCGGTTTGCGTGCCTTCCCCTTCAGCCAGCTTCAATTCCTCCAGCTGGGCAAAAGGAGCCGACAGCTTGCTGCCGATTCTCCAGCTGCCCTGCTTGGAAATATAAAACGGAACAATCTCATATTTATCAAAATCAAAAGCGTTCATGACCGCGAATGCCGTGGATAGCGACACCTCATGCTCGCCGGATTTACCCCCGTATACTAAACCTACCGTCAATTTATCCTGTCCCATGTTAACCTCTCTCTTGTCCGTATTGCAGCACGACATGCTGTCATCTTAAAAAAAATCGGGGATATGGTAAAACCGGTATTCGGTGTTATCATTCCAAGCGTAGGAATCCCGATAGTCCCAATAGCGATGACGGCTGGACACCGTATGTGCATTAACGAGCGGCATACCGCCCGCGTCAAACGCCGTCACGATGGTGCTGTGCTGAAACGCGCCGTCACCATCCCAGTCGTATACGATGACATCCCCCAGCATCAGCTGCTCGGGACGCTCCACCCGCTCGGCCCGCAGTCCCGAGGTACTGGCGTTCAAATAATGCGCAAAGCTGTTCGATACCGCCCAGCTGTAGCTCCACCATTCCCGTTGGTTTACGTACCCTTTGTACCACCATCCCGTTTCTCTTTTACCAGTATAGTGGATTGGGGCTTTGCCTGCAAAGAGGCACTGGGAGATATAATTCGTGCAATCCACGTCAAATTCCTCAAACTCCGGATTCCCGGAATCCCACCAACGGTCGGCATATGCAGCTGCGGCTTCACGCTCGTAACGGCCGGACCGCGGGCTGCTGCCGGCGGCGTATACGCGTCCATTCATAAAGGGAGTGGACGGCTCTCTACCAGCCACATCCGCGCCTGCTGCCGGAACATCGGCTCTTTGCAGGGGATGGCGTTCATCCTGAAGACGTTCGATGCCTACGATCAACCAGGCATCCCCGTCCCGGATCAGCGTCAGCCGCTCTTTAAAAACCGTATCCTCCCGGTGCGTCATCCCTCTTTTTTCATAATAAAATACACTGTGAAGCCGCACGTCCGCGACCACATCATCCTCCGTCTCCCTCAGAATGCGCAGGAGGCGGGCACGAGTCTCGCTCTTAAGCGGCACTGCCTCCCGCTGCGCATACCACGACTGCAGCCGAAACTGCCTTTCTCCTCTCTCTACCAGGAAATTCAGATCCGCTACAATCTGCTCTTTCAGGCCTGAAGAATAGTCCACGCGATTCTGGTTATATTGATTGACGTAAATATATAGAGCTTGCTTCCAAGGCTTCTCTGCTTGCTTCAGACTGTTCATCTACTCTCCTCCTCTAACCTTGCCTTTCACGCTGTTCCCTATCACAACTATATGAAGAAAATGTTCGGGCTATGTACTTCGGTCAAGAGAATACAGAAACACCGGGATCACAGCGACTGTATTCGGGTAAAAAACAGGCTTGTTTTCACCTTTTTGAAATACGTTTCTTCTATAAAAAATGCTTTACGCAGCGAGTTGAAAACGGTATACTTAAAGTAGTTAATTTATGAAATTAGGTTTCACCTAGTGAAACGAAAGAGGATTTATCTCAAACTGTCTTTATTCGATTTATGAAATGACTTAAGGAGGTTCATCAATGCCAGCAAAGGATCAATTCTCCATCTCCCGCAACCTGGAGGTGGGCGGTAAAAGTTACCGTTATTTCAGCCTGCAGGCTCTCGAAGAGCAAGGATACGGCAGCGTATCCAAGCTTCCTTTCTCCATTCGGGTGCTGCTGGAAGCAGCCGTGCGTCAGTTCGACGGACGTGCAATTACCGAAGATCATGTAAAACTCTTGTCCAAGTGGAATGAAGGACGCGACAACAACAAGGAAATTCCGTTCATTCCTGCCCGTATCGTATTGCAGGACTTCACCGGTGTTCCGGTTGTCGTAGACCTTGCAGCTATGCGTGACACCGTTAAAAAATCCGGCGGCGACCCTAAACAGATCAACCCTCTCGTTCCGGTCGACCTCGTTATCGACCACTCCGTCATGGTTGACGCTTTTGGTACCGATCAAGCTCTGGAAACGAATATGAAGCTTGAATTTGAGCGTAACGAAGAGCGTTACCGCTTCCTCCGCTGGGCTCAAACGGCATTCAACAACTTCCGCGCAGTTCCTCCTGGAACGGGGATCGTTCACCAGGTTAACCTGGAATACCTTGCTTCCGTAGCGGCTACGAAGACGGTTGACGGCGAAACGCTGGTCTTCCCTGATTCCCTCGTAGGTACGGACTCCCATACAACCATGATCAACGGTCTTGGCGTTGTGGGCTGGGGCGTAGGCGGTATCGAGGCGGAAGCCGGCATGCTCGGCCAACCGCTGTATTTTGTAACGCCTGAAGTTATCGGCTTCAAGCTGACGGGCAGCCTGGCGGAAGGCGCAACAGCGACCGACCTTGCCCTCACAGTAACCGAGCTTCTCCGTAAGAAAGGCGTTGTAGGCAAATTCGTAGAATTCTACGGTCCTGGTCTTGCTAACATCAGCCTGGCTGACCGCGCAACGGTTGCCAACATGGCTCCGGAATACGGCGCTACCATCGGCTTCTTCCCGGTTGATAGCGAAACCTTGGCTTATCTCCGGAATACGGGCCGTACCGATGAGCAGGTTGAGCTCGTGGAGAGCTACTATAAAGCGCAAAACATGTTCCGTACGGCAGATACGCCGGACCCTGAGTTCTCCGATGTGATCGAATTGGATCTCGCTTCGGTTGTACCGAGCTTGGCTGGACCGAAGCGTCCGCAAGACCGTATCGAGCTTACCAACATGAAACAGAACTTTAACGATATCATCCGTACGCCAATCGACAAAGGCGGATACGGCCTCAGCGATGAGAAAATTGCGGAAACCGTTAAAGTCAATCATAAAGACGGCTCTACCAGTGAAATGGGAACGGGTGCCGTTGTTATCGCAGCCATCACCAGCTGTACGAACACGTCCAACCCAAGCGTTATGCTCGGCGCAGGTCTCCTGGCGAAGAAAGCCGTTGAACGCGGCCTGACGAAGCCTGGCTATGTGAAGAGCAGCTTGACCCCAGGTTCCCTTGTCGTAACCGACTACCTCGAGAAGTCCGGTCTCTTGCACTACCTTGAAGCTCTCGGCTTCTATGTTGCAGGCTATGGCTGCGCAACTTGTATCGGTAACTCCGGTCCATTGCCGGATGAAGTGAGCGAAGCGATTGCCGACAACGACATGACGGTAGCCGCCGTATTGTCGGGTAACCGTAACTTTGAAGGCCGCGTGCATGCTCAAGTCAAAGCCAACTACTTGGCTTCGCCGCCATTGGTTGTTGCTTACGCTCTGGCAGGCACAGTGAACATCGACCTGCAGAACGAACCGATCGGCTACGATCCGAACAATGAGCCTGTCTATCTGAAAGACATCTGGCCAACGAGTGCGGAAATCCGCGAAGCGATCGGTCAAGCCGTTAGCCCTGACGCTTTCCGTGAGAAATACGAGAATGTGTTTACCGCCAATGAGCGTTGGAACAAGATTCCTGTTCCTGAAGGCGAACTGTACGAGTGGGACGATCAATCCACTTACATCCAGAACCCGCCATTCTTTGAAGGCCTGGGCAACGGCCTGAACGACATCCAGGACATCAAGGAAGCGCGCGTGCTGGCTCTCTTGGGCGATTCCGTTACAACGGACCATATCTCCCCAGCGGGTAACATTGCAGTGAACAGCCCGGCCGGTAAATATCTGAGCGACCGCAACGTGGAGCGCAAAGACTTCAATTCCTACGGCTCCCGCCGGGGTAACCACGAAGTCATGATGCGCGGTACCTTCGCTAACATCCGGATCCGTAACCAGGTAGCTCCAGGGACGGAAGGCGGCGTTACGACTTACCTGCCAACGGAAGAAGTGATGTCCATCTATGATGCTTCGATGAATTATCAAGCAGGCGGACAGAACCTCGTCGTTATCGCCGGTAAAGAATACGGTACAGGAAGCTCCCGTGACTGGGCGGCAAAAGGTACGTATCTCCTCGGCGTCAAAGCCGTGCTGGCTGAAAGCTTCGAGCGTATTCACCGCTCCAACCTTGTGGGCATGGGCGTGCTTCCGCTCCAGTTCCAGGAAGGTCACGGCTGGAAGAGCCTTGGTCTGAACGGCCGCGAGACATTCGATATTCTGGGCCTCAGCAACGATGTGAAGCCTGGTCAGGAATTGACCGTTGTCGTTACGCGTGAAGACGGAACCCAATTCGAGTTCCAAGCTATCGCCCGCCTCGACAGCATGGTGGACGTGGACTACTACCACAATGGAGGTATCCTCCAAACGGTACTGCGTCAAATGATCGCATCGAACCAATAAGACACACCCTACAGGCGCTTTAGCCTTAGGAACAAATCCCCATCATCCGCTTATGGATGATGGGGATTTTGTTATTTTTCGGTACTTTTTCCCTGAATATTGGATTTTCCGTTTCGGATGACGCCATGAAGGTTAATTGGTAAAAAACATTTCCGGAAAATCCATACCCAGGAGGAAAGTACCTATGATCAAAATACATACGTTAGCTTCGTTCCAATATCAATACCAACGGCCGCAGCCGGTGGCAGCGCCTAAGAAGGACGAAACGACGGATAAAGCCCTCACCTTTCAAGAGATCCTTAATCAGAAAATGAAGGAAAAGAACACGAAGCTGACTTAAGCTGGCCTTGCCTGTTACATAGCGATGCCGTCACGGCAAAAAGGACCGTTCCTACGATCACCAAGATCATGGGTAAGGTCTTTTTGCTCGTTATCGAGCGCTCTTTCCCCGCATAAAAAATGACCGGGCAGCTGTATCACATGGGGCCGCCCGGTCATTCAATAACTTATAGTGATGCTGTCCGCACTCTCGCAATAGAATGAATTAAATCATCATTCCCATTTCCCGTGCCGCCTCCATCAGGATTGGCGCATGTTCGCGAAGCGTTTCCGCTGACAGGCGGGTGACTGGCCCTGACATCGACAGTGCTGCCGCCACTTGACCATTCCGGTCAAAGATGGGTACCGATACCGCAGCGGCTCCAGGCTCGCGCTCTTCGATGCTGATCGCGTATCCCTTCTCCAGTATTTCGGCCAGCTGCTGCCGGTAAACGATCCGGTCGACAGATTCCGGCCAATCCGGCGCATTCAGCAGCTCCTCCTGATCGGCCGGTGGCGCAAAGGCCACCAGTACCTTGCTGGAAGCGCCAACCGACAACGGAAGTCGCACTCCGACCTGGGCGACCCGCCGAATGCCCTGGTTGCTCTGAACCGCTTGAATCCGAAGACGATCCGAACCGTCTCTTAAATACAAACTCACCGTTTCCCCAAGCTGATCCCGTAAGGCCTCCATCGCGGGCAGAAGGCGAATCGCCGGGTCGTCGCTTTGAGACAGATGCATGGACAGCTCCCATATCTTCAAGCCGAGCCGATATTTCTCCGTCTCTTTGTTACGCACAACGAATCCTTTGTCTTCCAGCGTTGTTAGCAGCCGATGAACGGTACTTTTATGTAATCCGATAAGGGTAGAAATCTCTGTGAGGGCAAGTTCACTGTCTTTCGTAAAACACATCAATATATCAAGCGCCCGCTCTACAGCACGCACCGTCAATTTACGGTCTTCCATCCCGACCAGCTCCTCTCCTGTTTCATTCTATGAAACCTGGTTACAAGAATTATATGAGAATTCTTCTCAAAAGTAAACCATCGAGACAGGGACTTTACAGTTGTCTTACAATCTATGGATTTGCATTGACTTTATAGGCATCCGGGCATACGATTATTATAATTCCAACTCTTTCATGTTAACGAAACAAATCCAGACTATATGGTAAGGAGGGGCCACTTATGAGCACAACGACTGGTAGTAATGCCCCACTCTCCCAATTAAATGACACGCCAGCCGAGCTGTCGACAGGCTTGGTTCGTTTAAAGCATATTATATTAGCGTTGTTATTATCTGTCGTTTTTTTCCTGGTTTTCTGTTTTATTGCGCTTCATGCCTATATTGCATGGGTTTTGTCGAATCCGACGGTTGCTCCGCTCTACTCCAATCCCAAGCTTGCTAAAGATATGAATTACGAGAATATCACGTTCCACTCCATTGACGGCAAACGAAATATAAATGGATGGTATATCCCGGCCGAGAACTCCTCCAAAACCATCGTGCTCAGCCACGGATACGGCGCTAACCGGGAGGAAACCTGGGTACCGATGTACGATATCGCCCATTACGCGCACAACATGAATTTTAATGTGCTGATGTTTGATTACGGTTTTGCCTCACAGACCAGCAAGGAAGTGGCAACCGGGGGCAAGGAAGAGAAACGCCAGCTTCTCGGGGCCATTGAACATGTGAAGCAGCGCGGCGCGAAGCAAATTGTCGTCTGGGGCTTCTCCATGGGTGCCGGTACGGCGCTGCAGGCAGGGCTTGAGACCAAGGATGTAGATGCCATGATTCTGGACAGCGCCTTTTTATTGGAGCCGGACACGCTTTACCACAACATTCACAACCAGATCAATCTTCCTCGTCATCCGTCCCTGGAGATTCTGGAGCTGCTCTTCCCGGTGCTCAATGGCACCAGCCTGGATCAGATCCCGTACAATGAGGTGAAGAAGCACGATTATCCGTTCCCGACCTTGTTCATTCACGGAACGAAAGACGACAAGGCACCTTACCCGATCGCCGAGAAGATTGCTTCCAACCAAACCCATACGGATTCGGATTCCTGGATTGTAGAGGATGCGCATCATGAGCTTATCTTCCGTGAACACCCTAAAGAATATCTGCGCAGAGTATCCACCTTTCTAGGAAAACTCGAAACACCGGATGAATCCTGATGCTTAATGATCATACGATCCACTTCCCCCTGCTGCTTTGATGCGGCGGGGGTATTTTTATTTCCCCCTCATAATACAGGCCGTCACGTGAATATAGTGTGTTTAGTGAACCTGATACTGGAGGGAACGGACATGTTATTTATTTACGGAGCGAGGCTCCCGGTACGATTACTCGAAGAGATCCGCTATTGGAAGCATCAGGAAAGGAAGCATACCGGACTCATCAAAGCCGTTGTGCCGGATCTGGAGCCGGACTATGTCAAAATGCTGGATCAATGGGCCGTGGTGTTCTCCGACACGGAAAAGGCAGCAGACGAACTTCTGCGCCACATTCTCCGTTATGACGGGCCTCCTTCTCCGCAGGTGCTGGCCCAGGTCGAACAGCTGCTGCGCGCTTCCTGCGAGCAATCCAGAGAGTTCATCCGCCAACTGCATGGCTTGAAGGAGCATAGTGAGGCTGTTCGGAAAGTGCCGCTCGCCAGCACGGTGCTGCACCATGTGATTCGGGAGTCCGAATACTTCCTGAACGCGCTGGAGACGCTCAACTCCGCTGGAGCGCTGGAGAGATTTATGGATGTGGAGATGCCGGTGCAATCCATGACGCTTCACGAGGCCTCCTCCCCACCGCCATCTCGCTCTGAGGCTGATCTGTCCATTCAAGGCATGGGAGACAGCGGCAAGGCCGTACCGATTGGCGGACATCGCCTTCCTCCGCTGCCTTACGCATATAATGCGCTGGAGCCTCATATCGACGAGAAAACCATGCGGATTCATCACGATATCCATCACCAAAGCTACGTCGACGGTTTAAACAAAGCGGAGAAAAAACTGGAGGCGGCCAGAAAAAGCGGCGATTTCGAGCTGGTGAAGCATTGGGAACGCGAGCTGGCTTTTCACGGAGCCGGCCACTATTTGCACACGATCTTCTGGGACATTATGAACCCGCAGGGCGGTGGGGAACCGGGCGGGGAGCTTGCCCAGCAGATCAAGAAGGATTTCGGAAACTTCGATCGCTTTAAAAAGCATTTCTCCGAAGCTGCAGACAAAGTGGAAGGCGGCGGCTGGGCGATCCTCGTCTGGAGTCCGCGCAGCCATCGACTGGAAATTCTGCAAGCCGAGAAGCATCAGAACCTCTCCCAGTGGGACGTCGTACCTCTTCTGGCACTGGATGTATGGGAGCACGCCTACTACCTCAAACATCAAAGCAAACGCAAGGATTACATCAAGGATTGGTGGAACGTGGTCTACTGGCCAGCGGTTGCGGAGCGCTTCAAGCATGCCAGTGAGCTGAAATGGAAGCCTTTTTAATTTAAAGCCTTGCTGGGTTGCTTCACATTGGTTAATATTGGGTATGATGTCTATAGCCCTCCTTACTTCATTATGGAGCTTAAGGAGGGCTTATCCTTATTCAAAGGGGTGATTCTCTGTACACTGGAGCACATTGGATAAAGGGGTCGGGATTGCTTACCTTACTCATCCTTTTTTTGTATCCGTAGGATGCGGCCATCCGTCTTCCATCAACAATGACAATCGCCATGGCAATGAATCCATCGTTGCAGCAAGCAATGCTGCGATTCAATACTTTAAGGAAACGTACGATCTGGAGGTCCAAATAACGAGCCAAAATAAATTACCTACATATGTCGCCGATGAAATTGATGTTGGAGGTTTTGTCATAGGGCATCCCGATCAGACTTTCAATTTATCTGTAAACTACAAGACCCTTGAAACCGGGCACTTGGTCATGAGTCCAGAATTGGACAGATTATTAAAACTAAGGAATAACCCGAGCCTATTGTTAGGTCTTTTTTACTACATATCTGGTTATTTATTCGGTTGAACGCTACCATATGCTGGATTATGATATGACAGTAAGCTTGGTGCGCCACTTCTACATTGCCTAAGGCGAAACGAAGAGAAACGCTGCGTTCCAAACTAGTACTGCAAGATTCAGCATGCCTGTAAGAGCAGAACATCACCACTGAAGGGATGGGTCAGTGTGAACAGTAGGTTCAAATCACGTGTTTTCATTTTTGCTTTTGTGCTTATCATTTTAATTGTTGGAGGATGCCAGCCAGTGAACAATAACCAAGCCAATACAGACGACAGCTCGGACGAAGTCATAACGAAGGCTAAGACCACAGCCGTTGAGCATTTTAAAGAGAAATACAACTTGGATGTCGAGATTACCAAAGAAGAGATGATGCCTTCTATTGTAGCGGACAAGGTCAACCTTGAAGGGTTTGTAGTAGATCATCCGGAACAAACCTTTAAAATATCCGTTGATTTCAACACAGGCGAGACATCTAATTTCGTAATGAACCCGGAGCTCAGAAAAGCGATTAAGGGCGAGTGATGGGTTGTGCTGCCTTTTGGCTGTAACTAAAGGTTCTGATCCTGCTGAGTCATGTTAAGGAGGGAGTATATTTGAGTTCACCGCAAGTGGATGACGAGACGTACCGATTGATGTCAGAAGCGGCTTATCTCGATCTGAAAAAAGAAGATACCGTTGAGGACTTGCCTGGGTGGGAAGTCCTTGAGGACTATAAGAGCAACAGCATATCAGGCTTTGATGCGGTAACTTTTTACAACAAGGAAACGAATCAGGCCGTTATCGCTTACCGGGGCACCGAGGCAGGGAAAGACTTATCCCATGCTCTCCCCGATTATTTGGCCGATGCGGACATTGGTATTGAAGAGATCAAAAGAAAAATCCCGGAATTTCGGCCACCTTGGGCGGACCATGTAGACAAAGTCAAAGAAGCCACGGGGATTAACGATGTCACGGATTGGTTCGGTGAACAATCGCGGCAGATCGATAAAAAAACGGATATATTGGGAACCAACCAGTTGTATCAAGCCGAGGATTATGCGCTGGAAATGAAGGAGAAATACAAGGGTGTTGATTTCACCCTCACGGGTCACTCCCTAGGGGGAGCCAACGCGCAATATGCTGCCGCCTATACGGGCATGTCGGCTGTCACCTTCAGTGCTCCGTCGGTCATCGGTAGCCTCTCCCCTGAAGCCAGAAGAAAGGCAGAGAACGGGGAATTCGATTCCCAAATCATTAATTTCGCCCATCCAGGCGACATTATTGCCAGCGGCGCGCTCGGCGGCTTCGATGGCCATGTCGGTTCTACCTATTACATAGACTCCAGTTATAAAGACGCCAATGACGGTCTCAGTATAAAAGAAAAAATTGATAATACACTGGGCGGCCCCAATTATCATCAGCTTGACCGCTATCGATTCGAGGATGGCTACATTTCGAACCGTCTTTATGACGGCTCTACCGATAAAGCCGTCGATTCGCCCAGAATCCCTGCTCACGGCAATCTCTTGTTTGGTCTTGGCGGACCGCTGAGCAATTTGGGCTTAGGTTTGGGCGGCTCGCTGGGAGCCCTGGGCGGCTCCGCAGGAGGCTCCTCCGGTACCATCCAGGTAACCCCTGCCGAGCTGCGAAGCGTAGCCGAGAAATGGAGAGCACACGCCCATCAAAGTGATGCCGAAATCCAAGGAATCCGGCAGCGTCTCTCCAAATACATGTTCTCCAGCCACAGCAGACGTCTGCAGCCTATTGTCCAGCAGCTGGATACATCTATCATGTCGATGAGTCAATGGCATCTGCAGCATACCACCGACATCGTTCAGTATATTAAATTCAAAGCGGATTTATTTGAACGGACAGACAACAGCGGGTAAACATCAATACGAAAACTACCGGGAGGGATGGAGATGAGTCGAGAGATTCTGCTGGAGCTGGATGATTTGCTTCAGGCCGAACGCGAGCTGTCAGGACTGCTGGCAGCCATTCGGGCCGACGAACAGGAGGCACGGGTCATGTACGCCCGTCTGCAGGATTGGAAGGGACAATCCGCCAATGTGCTGCGCGATCAGATTGAAACCTTCTTCATGGAGATGTCCCGCCGCATCCGGGATATCGAGGAGCAAAAACAAGCACTCATCCAATATGTGCAGTATATGAAACAAGTGGATGGGGCCTCTTAAGAAGCCCTTGCCTTGCATCGATTAACATATGAGCTCACATTCGTTGCTGAGCACAAAAAAAGGCTTCGCCTCCGTGGGCGAAGCCTTTTGCAATTGTCTGGATCCTGCTTAGTCTTTAATCAAAGACAGAAATTCTGAACGCTGTGCAGAATCACTCTGGAAGGTACCGCGTACAGCTGACGTGACCGTTTTGCTGCCCGGCTTCTTCACACCGCGCGCGCACATGCACAGATGCTCGCCTTCCACAACGACCATCACGCCGTTTGGCTGCAGCGCCTCCACCATAATGTCCGCGATCTGCGAGGTGATGCGCTCCTGCACCTGAAGACGGCGGGTAACCGCCTCTACCAGACGCGCCAGCTTGCTCAAACCGGCGATTTTGCCGCTAGGGACATAACCGATATGGACTTTGCCAAAGAACGGAGCCATATGATGCTCGCACTGGCTGTAATATACGATATCCTTCACGATAACCAATTCCTCATGATTCTCGTCAAAGGTAACCCCGAGGACATCCTTGGGATCCACTTCGTATCCCGCAAAGATCTCCTCATACATCCGCGTTACACGGGCCGGTGTCTCAAGGAGTCCCTCACGCTGGGGATCTTCACCGATCAGTTTCAATATTTGCTCTACATGATACTCGATCTGCTCCCGGTTATCGCCTACTTTATTGTTCACATAATCCTTTACACCCGCCACGGTACATCCCCCTTTTTCGTTCCATAGAAAAAGCAAACGGTTAACTTATAGCCGCTGTTAGCGGCCTTTTTAAATAGAAATGCCCCTCCGTCATTTCATTTAGACGGGAGCGGGCTTTTTTTCATTATGATTTGCGTTTACGGCCTTGCCCTTTACCCGGCATAGGCTGATTTTTCATCATTTGCTGTGCGCGCTGCATTTGCTTGCTGTTCATGTTATAGCCCATTTGTTTTGCCATCTTCTGCAGCATTTGCGGATCGTTTTGCATCTTCTCCAATTGCTTGCGGAGATAGAATACGCCGATAAAAAATCCGCCAACCAGACCCACGATCAATGTAATAATCGGAATGACTATATCCATCACTTGACCACCTTCTACTATACTAATATTTACCATTTAATGGCGCATATACGAACCTATCATAGCATGTCCTTTTCGCCACAGCAAATGAAAATAACGGATACATGGCAGCGAGCGGCCCTAGTCATGGATATTGTATCCTTTACGACCCTTTTCGGCCTGGCATAGCTCCTTCAATTGTTAACAGAGTGCGTTTGATCTCCGGCCCGCCGGCATATCCGATGAGAGCTCCGTCAGCACCTACCACACGATGACATGGCACGATGATCGGGACCGGGTTCTTGTTGTTCGCTCCGCCTACGGCACGAACCGCTTTAGGACGCCCGATGGATTCGGCTACATCCTTATAGGAACACACCGTTCCATAAGGAATGGACTTCAGCGCTTCCCACACCTGCAATTGGAATGAGGTTCCGCGCATGTCCAGCTGTACGTCGAACGCCTTTAGCTCCCCTGCAAAATACTGCTTCAACTGCGTGATCGCAGGAGCTAACCTTGCCTCGTCACGCTGGTAGCCGCCGTTACCGGCCCAGGTCCGTGACCACTGCTGGATGACCGCTTCCTTCACATAGAAGCTGCCAAATTCAATAAGACATAATCCCTTCTCCGTTGCGCAGACCGTCAGCGGTCCAATCGGAGATTGAAGTTCATCGTAATACAGCATTTCCGGTCCTCCTTCAGGGATGGCCATCGGCTCAACTCCCTGAATAACAGGACTCTCCTGTTCCGGTTTGTCCCCATTAGAGGAACCCGCAGCAGGAGTGCCAGCGGAAGAAGCATCAGCCGCAGCTCCGGCAGGCGCTTCTTTCTCACTCGGTGTATTCAGTTTATTCAAGGCTTGCTGCAGCATATCTCGTACTTGGGAATCCCCTTCTGATTTCATGCTTTTCTCTAAGTTGTTCAACGCTTCTTCGCCTCCAATACGGCCCAGAGCCCATGCAGCGGTTCCCCGCAGCTCCGGACGCGGGTCTTTCAGCAGTACCTCGCTCAGCTTCGGTACGGCTGAAATATCTTTAAAGTTGCCAAGCGCGATGACAGCATTGCGCTGAATCGGCTTTCGGCCGCGCCAAGCGGCCGAAGTATCTCCAAATGCCTCCTTGAATTCCCGGTTGGTCATATCCAGGATGGGCAGGAGCAGCGGCTTAGCTTTTTCAGGATCGGGCTTAAAGTCCTCTTGATGAGTCCAATTCTTGCCCCGGTTCTTCGGACAAACAATTTGACAGGTATCACAGCCGTACAGCCGGTTACCGATCTTGCGCATGGCTTCTTCGTCCAGAAACCCTTTGGTCTGGGTTAGAAAAGAAACGCAGCGCTGGGCATTCAGCTGCCCGGGACCGACAAGCGCGCCGGTTGGGCAAGCGTCAATGCACTTGGTGCACTCCCCGCAGTCCTCGGTTACCGGCGTATCCGGCGGAAACGGAATATTGGTCACCATTTCGCCGAGGAATATCCAGGAACCGAACTTCGGAGAGATGATGGCGCAGTTCTTAGCGCTAAAACCAATCCCCGCTCGCTGCGAAACCGCCCGGTCAACAAGCGCGCCCGTGTCCACCATACTTTCAAGCTTCGCATCCGGCACGCGTTCTTTAATGTACTCCTCCAGGCGGCTCATGGCCTCGCGGAGAACCTGATGATAATCCCTTCCCCATGCAGACCGCGCCATAATCCCCCTGTACTTGCCAGGCTCTGATTTAGGCGGGTTCTCCATCTTGGAGTGGTACGTTATTGCAATGGCGATCAGGGACTTCGGCTTCGTACCGGGAAGGGCCGGAGTAACCCGCTTATCCAGATCGGACTCCTCAAAGCCAGACTCATACCCTTTATCCCGATGGTTTTGCAATATTCCCTTCAAGGATTCGAACGGCTCCGCCGAAGCAAAGCCGATATCATCAATGCCAAGCTCCGGTGCAACGGTCTTAAGCTCCTGCTTAAGCTCCTCCCATACCGAAGGCGGAGGAGCATACGAGCCGAGTGTGTAGGTCATTCTCCAGCGCCTCCTTTCCTGGGATGATGTTCTGTCTTTTCAGCTACAGCTTTTTGATCTCGGACAACGGCCAGAAAATAAATTCAGCCCTGCCCACGATGTCGCTTTCCTTCACGCTGCCGAACATGCGGCTGTCCTTGCTCTTTCCAAGATGGCGGTTATCTCCCATAACGAAGTAGCGGCCCTCTTCCAGGGTTATGGGCTCAAAGCCCGGGTCCTCGATCGGGACATCGGTATATCCTTCCTGCTGTGCAACTCCGTTTACGTACAGCTTCTGGTCCTTTACCTCAATGGTGTCCCCAGGTACGCCAACGACACGCTTTACAAGAAACTCCTTCTTATCCGGGCCATCGCTCGGGTCCTTAAGCACAATGACATCGCCATGGCTCGGTTCGGCAAAGCGATATACCACTTTATTAATAAACAGCCGCTCCGATGCTACCAGTGTCGGCTGCATAGATTCACCTTTAACCATAGAAAGGTTGAACACAAACATATTTAGAAGCACCATAATAACAAATGCAATCGCAATCGTCTTTACCCAATCCCAAAGCTCGGCAGCCCAGCCGTTCTTCTTGCCAGGTTGATTCTGAGGTCCGTTGTTCTCGCCCTGCTCAGTTGAATCCGGAGAAATCACTTGTCCCATGCTACACCTACTTTACTTCGATTTCGCCTTCGGGTACCAAAGGCGGCACCTTCAAAAAAGGTACATTAATAGAAAAGCATATCTCCCACCCATTTGCAACGGCTGAAAGATATGCTTCATATCGAAAAAATGTCGTTTCTTATCTCTGTCGAAGCTTAAGGCCGCCGTTTGCGCCCGCTCGTATGTACCGCTCTCGTCATGACTACTATTGACCAAGGATACTGAGCTTCTGGAACGACCGCAGGATTTGGCTGGCACCGTATCCCATAGCTTCATAAAATGGCATGGCTGCGGCGTTGTGCTCGTCTCCGGCTACCATGATCCGACTGACTTTCCGTGATTGAAAACGCTGTTCCATTGCCGAAATCAATGCTTTGCCAATCCCTTTTCTGCGGTAGTCGGGATGAATGGCAATGCGGTAATAACAACCATGATTGCGTTCGATCGTACCGATTAAGGCACCAACGATTTCACCGTTTTCTTCAGCCACCATAATCAGATCGGAGTCCCAAGCAAGCTGTCTGGAGAAGGGCTCCATCGTGTTTTCGTAGCATTCTTCCGATAAAGCAATCTGCAGAAGCTCGGTTACGGGGTTACAGTCACTCAACTGAAAGGAACGAACATGCATTTCAAAATCTCCCTTTTCGTTAGCATGATGCGGTTTACCCGGTTTACAAAAATCTAGTATTCCGTTAACGCAAACCTGACATTTATGTTACTACAAAAAACCCGAAAATCCTCTTTCCTTGTCCATTAAACCACATCTTTCTCGTAAATTCACGAGTTTTCTTCTGAAAGCGCTTTATATGAAGCGTTTTCATCTTTTTAGCTGGATAATATTCCATATTTTTGTTGAATAACAGGTTTGTTTCCTGCTGTTAAACCATTAGCTCACTGTTAAAATCACACCCATGAATTTCCAATCCTTTTCTTTCTGATTGAGATCTATATTTTAATAAAATAACCGGACTTTCCCAGTCCTGCCGTTGATATAGGCAAGTAAAAAAACAACAGCGTTCTCTAGGCTATTTGCCTTTGAGCAACGCTGTGTTTTCGTTCATGATATTTACTGGAGAACGACGGTGTCGCCCACTTTCAGCCCTGACACAACCTCGACTTTATCCAGCGTCTGCAAGCCGGTCTCGATATCCTGCCGTTCAATCTGGCCGCCTCCCTTGTCCACCATGACGTAGGAGGTGCCTCCGTCCGTCATAACGGCAAGTTTAGGAACCACAACCGCCTTATCTTTTCGTTTGGTTACAATGTCTCCGTTCAGCGTCAGCCCGCCGATCAAACGATCTTCCTTCGGCAGCGAGATGATCACCTTAAACTGTGGCGTCTGGGAGGTTTGCTTCTCCTGAGCCGTCGTCTCGGCAAATTTGGCCACTTCCAGCACCTTTCCCTTCAGCTTTAGATCCTTGATGGACGGCAGCTTTACTTCAACCGCCATGTCCTGCTTAATGCTGAATATATCGTTTTCCCCGACATATGCCACTAATCGAAGAGAATCCAGGTCGACGATTTTGCCGATATACTGGTTCGCCGTCACCGATTGCGGCCGCTGCTGCGTCGGATCGAACAGAAACAGGCCTGTTGCGGGTGATAGGTATGTAGCTTTCTTCAGCCTGTCATTCAAGTCGGCCAGCGTCTGGCGTTCAATATCGTTGGTAACCTCGTCCAGCTGACTGCTCAGCCGAGCATTTTCCTGGTCTGCCAGCATTTTAAGGCGCTCGGCCTCCGTTCCTAACGCCGGGGCGTTATCAAGGTCTTGATTTAACGTGAACTCCTTCAGCTCCTGCTCCAGCTTCCGCTTCTGCAGCTCGGCTTCCTTCTGCTGAAGCTGCTGGCGAATGGCCGTTTGCTCCAATTTAAAAAGCGCATCGCCTTTCTTGATCTGCTGGCCGTTCTCTACGTTCCAAGACTCCACTTTCGCTTCAAAAGGTGCGTACACATTGGTCTCTCGCCCGTATTCGGACGTTCCCTTGACCTGCACGGTCGAGACGATGCTTTCCTCGGTTACGGGAAATGAGATGACCTGCGGCTCTTCCATCATGGGAATCTCGGGTTCTTTCGGTTTCACCTGTCCATATCCCCAATATCCCACCAAGCCCAGCACGGCAACGATAACCGTCCATTTTATGATTTTTTTTATCATACCGATTTAGCTTCCTTTCCGAAACTCATTATCCTAATCCCGCTTGATGGCCAGAAGTGCGTTCGTTCTTGCTGCACTGATCGCCGGATAGATCCCCGAGAAGATTCCGGTCATCACGGCGAATGCAATGCCGATCGGCAGCGTCTCCAGCGTAACCGCAATTTGCAGCCCAGACATGCCCGCCGAAGCCATAATGAATGAATTTAGTCCCTTGATGATCAAAAATGCGAATACGATGCCAAGCAATCCGCCAAGCAATCCGAGCAGGCTGGCTTCTACGATGAACATGTTGCGGATTTGCGGCATATTCGCCCCCAGAACCTTCATGATGCCGATTTGTCTGCGGCGCTGATGCGTAGACATCGTCATCGCTACGATGATCGATATCGAGGCCAATAACAGGATAAATACGCCGATGCCGAGAGCGATCGCTTTGAATGTATCCAATTGGGAAGCGACCTGATCACGCATAGCCAGATTGTCGCTAGCATTAAGCGCAAGCTTTGAGATCAATTCCTCGAGCGGTTTAATATGCTGCAGATCATCCACTTTGACGGTTAAGCTATCGTATACCCGTTGTTTCGAAGCTGTCCCATTTTGCAGTTTCAAACTATTTGTTAGCCATTCCGCCGTATCAAAGGAAATATAGGCCTGACGATCGTAGATCGCAAACTGGGCATCTCTCCCTGTAGGCACGTCCAGCACGCCTCCAACATAAAGCTGCGGGCTAAGCTGTTTCTTGTCACCGTCCATCTGCTCCAGCTGAATATTTTTACCGTTCATTTCCGATACGGTGCTCTCATACATCTGATATTCTTCCCATATCTTCGGATTGTTGGGATCAGTATTGATCATATTCATCAATCTTTCGCTCGTCTCTGCATCCTTCCATCCGGTTGTTGCCCCGTAATTGAGCACCATAGCACCGATCTGATCAAGCGGGCCGCCTTCCTTGAACCTGTTACCCTGCTCTTTGAGCTTTGACAGGTCCACGGCCACCACGTTGAAGCCGTCGTTGATCAGGTTGTCGGACGAAATGGCTCTAAAATACCCGAGTTGCTTAGTGGCTATAACGGATTTGACATGATCAAAGCCCTGAATCACCTGAACCTTATCATCTGTCAGCAATCCACGGTCTGCTCCGACCGCGGGGCCGCTGCCTTCCCCTTGCCCGCTTGAGCCCTGCGGAGTCACCGTAATTTCGTCAAGCTTCATGCCGCCTATAATTTCCGTCTCCAAATAATTTTGGGCGCCGTTGCCAATGCTGATCGCTACGATAATAGCCGCGCATCCAATCGAAATACCGGTCATGCACAGGGCTGTCACCACTTTACGGCGTTTGATCTGTCCCCATGCCAGCCGTATGCTGTCTAAAATTATCAGCTGACCTCACCTGCCTCCTCCGCATGAACCGGGACCCCAGACAGGGACGAAGGGGCGTTTGGCCCCCGTTGTCCTGCTGCTGGCGTTGTATAGTCCTCCGGCTGAACCAAATAACCGTCACGGAGCATAATCGTTTTTTTCATTTGAGCAGCGACTTCCATCTCATGGGTAACGATGACAAACGTCGTTTTCATGGACTCATTCAGCGCCATCATAATTCGGATAATTTCTTCTTCCGTCTTGGTGTCCAGGTTGCCCGTCGGCTCGTCCGCAAAAATTACGGAAGGCTCGGTAATCAACGAGCGCGCAATACTGACGCGCTGCTGCTGTCCGCCTGACAACTGGGACGGGTACAGTGAAGCCTTATCGCCGATCCCCGTCATCTCCAGCAGCTCCATCGCTTTCTTGCGGCGCTTGGACGGAGAAACGGATTGAAAGACCAGTGGAAGCTCCACGTTCTCCCGAACAGTGAGCGTCGGGATCAGCTCATAGGCCTGAAAAATAAATCCGATATGCTTGCGCCGGAAGACAGCAAGCTTGTTTTCCCCGTATTTGACAATATCCTGATCGGCAATATAAATATGGCCTTCCGTCGGCTTCATCAGTCCTGCCATTAAGTTGAGCAGCGTGGACTTGCCCGACCCGGAACTGCCGAGCAGGGCAATCATCTCCCCCTTCTGGACTTCGAACTGGATATTATGGAGCACCTTTAACACTTCGTTACCGTTCTTAAAGCTGTGCGATACATTTTCCAAACGCAACATGTTCGCTATTCCTTTCCGGTTCTTAATTTAACTCTCCTCGTCAGGAACTGCAGTAGGCGTGAATATCAAATTGTAGCTTTGGCTGCCCAGCGTGATCCGCTCATTCTGGAATTCGTCCACCAGGGTTAAGTTAAACCAACCGCCGCGAAGTTTTTTGTATTGCTCATCCGACAGCTCCATCGACACCGATCGGGTGCCCGGCACCTGGATATCGGTACCTGGCGTGAGCGTACGCTCCTGTGTCTGTCCGAGGCTGTCTTTGATGATTAAAATCAACTTGTGGCCGGAGTCGGCCGCAACGATGCTCTCGCTGCGTTTTACATCAAACGTGATATTCAGCGGAATGGAAGAACTGCCCTCCTGCAGATGTCCTACCGCTTTCGTAACCGAAACGTGGTAAGGATACCAATCGAGGTTCGTCAGTCCGGAGCTTACGGCTGGTCTGATCGGATTCAGCATCAATTTTTTCACGCCCATGACACCGGTAGCGTCTTTACCCGTCTCCGCAAGCTTGCTTCCGGTCATTGCCGTACCCAGAGCAAGCCCCAGTTCGCTTGCAGCCCCCTTCGGCACTCTGGCCCAAAAGACGATCGACTGCTTGGATCCCGGCTGAAGCGAGGCTTCCGGCTGAATGGTTTCCGCTTCGTAGATCTTGCCATCCGTGCTTTGGAAATACCCCTTCAGCACTGCTGCTTGAACGCGGCGCTGTTCATTGCTGGTCAGCAAGAACTCGGAATAGACAATATCGGAGTCCACGCCTTCATAGATGACCGTCCGCCGTTCCTGCGCCTCTGCGCGCTTACCAATCGCGGTAACCGTATACGGCTTCCCTTTCTCCAAGGTGCTGATCGACTGCGTCATGCCGGACGTGGTCATGGTAAGGAACGACGTTTTGGCTGTATCCTGCTGCGTAAACAGCTCGAAGCGGAGCGAACGGATATCCTTGGTATAAGGGATTCGCGCCATGACATATACCTCGGTTGATGACCCCGGGGGAATCAGGGAACCCTGCTCCTCCGCAATAACCTCCGAACCGGCCAGCGTCGTTTTTTCGTCCGCTGTGACGTTTACTTTAAGCTCAGGCAGCGGCAGCGATTTGGATTCCTGGGTATTCCGCAGACGCAGCTTCGCAACGATCAGATCCTGATCCTGCCATGGCAGACGCTGCATGGATTCCAGCGTGTACGCAAATCCTTTGGCCGTCTGCGCGTCGTACTCCACGCCGATCGATGATTTGCGTTCCGTTTGGTAAGGGATGGCAAAATATGCAATCGGCAGGGTCAATGACTCCTGGACCTCGGTGGTCGTCTCACTGCCCGGTTCACCCGAGCTCGCCGGCGGATTGGATGAGCTGACAGGGCCAGGTGCCCCGATCATTTGCAGCTTCAACCGGTCCTGCTTGAGATCAAGCGGAAGTGTTATTTCCATCACCATCGTTTTCTCTTCCCCGGGACGGAGTGTCAAACCCGCCTTGTTATCCGGAGTGTAAGGATGGAAGGAGCCTTCGGATGCTTTAATCGCATACTCGTAGGCCGGAATTTCCACCGATTTTTTCCCTTTGTTCTTGAAGGCCATCTCGATATTCCATATGCCCTGTCCCCCGGCGGCGCGCAGCGAAGCCTGGCGGATTCTGGCATCGACCGGAATGCCCTTGATGGTCAACTTCTTGGCCGCGCCAGCCGCGACATCCCACTTTGGTGCTGTTGCCGCAGGCAGCTTGAAGGATGCGACCGGCAACGACAGCTTCAGCGTTTCATCGTTTTCGGTCCACAAGAAACGCAAACCGGTCGTTTTAAGATAGGAGGGAACTTCTGTTATGTAATAAACCAGTTTCTTTTCTTTCGGCTGAACAGGCACACCCTCGGCTCCTGCCTCATGACGCAGAAGGAATGAACTGCCACTTCCCGTCACCAAATACGGTTCGAACCCGCGGTCATTCCATACCTTTCCGCCATGGTTCGTCATATACATCCCGACTTTGGCGATGACCTTCCCGTCGTACTTGATGATCTCCAGTGATTCAGCCTGTACGGTAACCGGACTGCCGCCCAGTTGCAGCTTGGAGCTCGAACCGGATGGTACGGCTGCTGAATAGTTGGCCGGCATCCTGTACGTTCCGACACGCTGCAGGTAGCCTTTGACCTGCGGATTCCATACGTCCATCACCAGCTTCATGCCGGACAAGGAGCTGCTATCGGTCTTCGCATAGTAGGTTACACTCAGGCTTTGACCGGGTTCTACCTTCTTCTTGGTAAGATCCTTGGAAATGGGATTGGCTGCCGTCACGGAACCGCCGGGAAGCACCACCTTGGGAAAATAAGATACCAGGCGCGCTGCGCTTTTCCCTCCGTTTTTATAAGTCAGTGTAAATACCGCCACATTCGTGCCGGTTTGCTGCCATATGTCGGCATGGTCAAGCTTTGCCGTGACGTTGTTGCCAAGTTTCACGCTCCAGGCGAGCGCTGCACCCTTCTGCGCAGTCGACTTCGTGATTTGCGATGGCTGCGTCTTAGATGCTGCAGCTTCCACTTGCGGTGCCGCAGCCAGAATGGCAGCCATCAGAATGGCAGCCACTCTGAGCTTTGTACTATTCATGTTATGTACCGACCCCTTTCTACCTCGACATATCCCTTGTATATCGACGTTTAATCATAGATTTGTTCAAGACTATATATATAACGACAAATTTCAAAGAAAAGTTTTCCATTAATATTCATTGCGCTGAAACAACGTTCCATCGTGCAAGAAATTAGCCCTCTGTCGACTTTTCAAACATAAAAGTTGATTTAATCACCCAAAACGGTTTAATATATGTAGTGTAGCCGGATTACATATTACGTTGTTCCGGGATGATAAAGACTTCCTGATGAAGGAAGACCCTTTCATCATAACCAAAAACTAAATTTACAGGAGGTTTTTACTATGGCATTTCAATTACCAGCACTTCCTTACGCAAACGACGCGCTCGAGCCTCATATCGACGCACAAACGATGGAGATCCACCATGATCGCCACCATAATACCTACGTAACCAACTTGAACGCTGCTCTTGAGAACGCTCCTGAGCTTCAAGGCAAATCCCTTGAGGATCTGATCGCTAACCTTGACGCTGTACCGGAAAGCATCCGCACAGCGGTTCGCAACAACGGCGGCGGCCATGCTAACCACTCCCTGTTCTGGGAAGTTATCGGACCAAACGGCGGCGGACAACCGACTGGCGCATTGGCTGATGCCATCAACAGCGAGCTCGGCGGCTTCGATAAATTCAAAGAAGATTTCGCAAAAGCGGCTACAACTCGTTTTGGCAGCGGCTGGGCTTGGCTCGTTGTTAAAGACGGCAAACTGGCAGTAACCAGCACACCAAACCAAGACAGCCCGATCATGGAAGGTCAAACTCCTCTCCTCGGCCTGGACGTTTGGGAGCATGCTTACTACCTGAAGTATCAAAACAAACGCCCTGATTACATTTCCGCATTCTGGAATGTAGTAAACTGGGAAGAAGTCGGCAAACGTTACGATAACGCGAAATAATATCGCTTAACTAAAAACCGATATCATACCAAAAAGGCTGCTTTCCGCTGTAGACCCTGTCTACCGCGAAAGCAGCCTTTTTATATCAATATCATGCTGTTACATTCCAAAGGGATTTTCGGCTTCAAGATGAGAAATACGAGTTCAGAATCCGAATGAACACATTCGGAAATGCGTAACGTTCCATGTCATGAACGTGAATCCAGCGAAAGTTCTCCTCCCCTGGCTCATAAGCCGCTGCACTCTCTGCTGCTTGCAGGGCTGCCGGCGGAACCTCGTGCCACTTACAGCGGTACACGCCCATATTCCATTGAATATGGCTAAAGGTATGCTCAGCGTCCATCACATGGCCGATCGGCAGAACCGGAACCCCTTCTTCCAGTAGGGCATCCCTCAATCGGTTCATCGTTGTCTCCTCCGACATCGCGGCCGGTACGCCGCTCCCTTCGGTCGATACAATTACATGCGGCAGCTCCCACATCCCTGCCAATAAACCAGTGGATGGACGCTTACGGATCAGAATCTTCCCTTCGTGCACGCCAGTGCCCTCTACAATCGCCGTAAGGCGGTATTCAGGACGCGGCGGCTTGGCCTTCGTCTTAATAGGAAGGGACTCCTCTTTGCCCTCAAACCGCGCTGTACAATGCTCCATCACCGGACATACCAGACATTTAGGAGACTTCGGCGTACAGATCAACGCCCCCAGTTCCATCAGCGCCTGAGTGAAATCCGATGCTCGCCCGTTCGGAACCAGCGTCAGCACCAGATCCTCCATCTTGGTCCGGGTTTTCACCTTCATAATATCTTCTTCAATCAAAAAATAGCGTGACAGCACACGCATGACGTTACCGTCCACTGCTGCGGCAGGAATGTTAAATGCGATGCTGCGAATGGCACCCGAGGTATATGGACCAATGCCTTTAAGTCCCGACACTTCTTCTTTGCCGCTCGGCATAACGCCACCATACTGCTCTGTCACCTGCCTGGCGGCAGCCTGAAGGTTGCGTGCCCGGGAATAATAGCCGAGGCCCTCCCAGCATTTCAATACATCGTCCTCCGGCGCATCCGCAAGCGACTGAATCGTTGGAAACCGTTCGATAAACCGGTGGAAGTAAGGAATTACCGTGTCCACCCGGGTCTGCTGCAGCATAATTTCAGATACCCATATATAGTAGGGATCGCGGTGCCTGCGCCATGGCAAATCCCTTTTGTTGATCTCATACCAATCCAAAAGCTCGTGGCTGAAGTATTGTTTGTGTTCCTTGTTATACATCTATAAGTAATCTCCTTCGTTATCCTTACTTAAATCTTCTCAACCACGGCAAAAGCGGAAGCCAGCGTGGCCTGATGCGAAATCGTCAAATGAATCGCATAATGGGCGGACTCCTCCATTCCAAGGCGGTCCCAGGCTTCCCGGGATAAACGTGCCTCAGGCCTGCCAAGAGCACCCGGCAGCACTTCGATGTCACGAAACCCGATTACACCCCCGATTCCGGAGCCAAAGGCTTTGGATATCGCCTCTTTGGCAGCAAAGCGCCCGGCAACAAACTCCGTGCGTTTCGCCCCCTTGCCGGCGGCAATGACCTGCTCGCCCTGCGTAAGCACGCGCTGCATGAACCTCTCTCCATGCGGGCCTGTCATTAACATCTCCATTCGCTTCATGTCCAGCACGTCATGTCCGATTCCGTAGATCACAATCGTCCGCTCTCCTTCATGGATCCAGTCTTCCTGTCCAAAAAAATATACTCCTACTTATTGTATCAGTCGATGTACCTCAACGCGAGACCAACAGTGTTACAACAACATGAATTGAATAAAATTGTTGTGTTTCAAATTTTATCCATATAGACTGTACAAAATAGCATGATTGAGGGGGAAGCATATTATGGGCTCATTGATTTATCACGTTGCCGTTTCGCTTGACTATTTTATCGCAGATCAAGCCATGATGGATGGGAGGATCGACCGCACTCTCTTTTTATTCGATGGGGAGCATGTTCCGGACTTCTTGGCAGAGATTCAGGAGTTTGAGGCTGTGCTGATGGGCGGTAAAACCTATGAGTTTGGATTTAAGATGGGGGCTAAGCCGGGTGAACCTGGTTACAAAGGACTCAAACATTATATATTCTCACGGTCATTAGAATTCGAATCCAATGATGAGGTTGAGTTAGTCAAGGAGGACGCCATCCCGTACATCCATAATCTCAAACAACGGACAGACGGTAAGCTCTGGCTGTGCGGCGGCGGGGAATTGGCAGGAAACCTGCTTCAGCATCAACTGATCGATCAGCTTGTATTAAAGGTCAACCCGGTAATAGTTGGTGACGGCGTTCCGTTGTTCGGCAGTGTCAAACCCCGGCTAAGACTCGAACTGGTCGATATGAAGCAATATGCCAACGGCGTTCTCAAACCGACCTACAACATCATGTATACCTAACCTAGTGCCTCGCTAATTAAATAGCCTTCCGGAGGGTATTTCTCCGGAAGGCTATTTGCTGGGTATTCGTATGTTAGATGCCTGGAATCGTATTGCGCTTGTGCGCGGTTTTATTGTAATAGCTCTCGAGCTTCTGCTGAACATCAGGATTGATCGTCTTGCCTTCCAGATAATCGCTGTTATCCTCGTAGCTGATTCCGAGCTCTTTCTCGTCTGTCTGACCTTCCCAAAGGCCGGCAGAAGGCGCTTTGTCCAGAATCGATTGCGGAACCCCCAAATAGGATGCGAGCATCCGAACCTGACGCTTGTTCAGGGAACTCAGCGGCGTAATGTCCACTGCTCCATCGCCCCACTTGGTATAGAAGCCGGTAATCGCCTCGGAAGCATGATCCGTGCCGACCACGATCAAATTCTGTTCGAATGCCAGCGCATATTGTACCACCATACGCACCCTTGCTTTCACATTGCCTTTGCCGGGAATGCTCATATGCTTATGAACACCGATATTCTTCAGGCCATGCTCTACCTCCAGTGCAACCTCGTTCACGGCTTCCTCGATATTGGTCTCGACGGTATATTTCAAATCGAAGGCCTTCGCCGTGGCGTAGCTGTCGGAAATATCAGCCTGCTCGCCGTATGGCTGGAACACCCCTAGTGTCTTGTATTCCTTACCGGTCTCCTCCGTAAGCTCGTCAGTAGCCCGTTTGCACAGACCGGCAGCCACCGCCGAATCAATCCCGCCGCTAATGGCGATCAGCAATCCGGAAGTACCCGAGTTCTTCACATAGGTTTTCAGAAAATCAACGCGCTTGCGTACCTCTTCCTCCACATTAATGGTAGGTTTGACACCCAGTTCGGCGATAATTTGTTCTTGTAGGCTCATGATAGATGACTCCTTTCAGTATGTTCTCTCTTTTATGAAGTGCTGTGCTCCTATAACAAAAGCCCCGCGGCTTCGGAATATGCCGAATGCTTCGGGGGCCTATGTAACTGCCGGATTATTGGCAGTAGCGATTGAATGCGTCGGTCAAATCCGCCGCGATTTCTTCTGCAGAACGATTCTCCACTTGATGACGCTCAATAAAATGCACCAATTCTCCGTCCTTCAACAGCGCAATCGATGGGGAGGATGGAGGATACGGAGCAAAATACTCGCGGGCTTTCGCCGTTGCTTCCTTATCCTGTCCGGCGAACACGGTATACAAATGATCCGGCTTCACCTGATTCTCAAGCGCTATAGCTACACCAGGACGTGCTTGCCCAGCTGCGCATCCGCATACGGAGTTTACAACGACCAGCGTTGTACCTTTCGCTGCCGGAAGCACTTCCTCCACCTCTTCAGGCGTTGTCAGCTCCTTGATTCCCAAGCTAGTCAGCTCATCCCGCATCGGTTGAACCATATCGCGCATATATCGGTCAAAAGACATACCCATAACTGCTTCACTCCTTATATAAACAAGATTGTTCGAATTATAACAGCTCATCGATATCTATATTATACAATCCTAAAGAGTGAAAGCAAGAAATACAAAACGAGCAGCATCACAAAATAGGATACCGCCCGTCTTTCATTGTTTCATTCTTTGAACTAGGTAGCAGGATAGTTTACCCCATCTTTTTTCTTGTCAACGATGGGCTCGCCACGGCGCTCTTTGTTTTCACGCTCCTGCTGCTCCTGTTGTTTGGAATCATTTTTACTCATCCGAATCCCTCCTTTACCCTAAGCTCTACCTTAGAATGCCTAATTACCAATCCGTTTATTCGGAAGCGGCAGCGCTCTCGGTTTCCGGTAAGCTTTGCAGGTAAGAGTGGACGGGAAAGGAAATAATGAAAACCGTTCCTTCCCCTAGCCTCGACTTCACATCAATGGTCCCGTGATGACGCTGTACAATGCTCATGCACAGGGCAAGTCCCAGCCCCGTTCCCTTGCTCTTCGTCGTAAAGAAAGGCTCAAACAAACGCTCCAGCTCATTCTCGGAGATGCCGATTCCCGTATCCGCAACATAAAGCAGGACCTGATCCCCATCGACCCGGGTTTCGATCGTCAACGTCCCCTTGTCGTCCATAGCCTCCATCCCGTTTCGGCACAGGTTCAGAATCAGCTGTTTCATCTCCTTGGCATTCAGATGCAGATGGGGAATTTCGGTTCCGAGTTTCAGCTCAATGCTCTGGCCGCGCAAATTCGCGTCAGCCCACAAGAGGGGACTGAGCTCATGTATAATGTCATGAAGGTGACACTCTTCTTTTTCTGCAACCCGGTTTTGGGCGAGGGATAAAAAATCGCTGATGATACCGTTAGCCCGATCGAGCTCCTCCATGACAATCCGGTAATAATGGTCCAGCGTATCCGGACTCTTCTCCTGCATCAGCTGCAAGAATCCACGCACGACAGCCATCGGATTGCGAATTTCATGGGTAATGCTTGCCGCCATTTGGCCAACCAAACTTAAACGCTCTACATTAATAAATTCCGTCCGAAGCCGCTCCAGCTCCGTAATATCTTCCATAATACCTACCGCACCCAAGATGTCGCCGTTCTCGTTATGTATAAGCGGATAAATGCCCGTGGAATACACCCTGGTAGCGCTTCGCATAATCTCACCGGTGCTTTCGATTCCATCTATCGCTCTATGAAACCGACTGCGCAGATGTTCTTTTTGAATCATGCCATCTAATAAGTCAAACAACGGTCTGCCGATCACATCCTTGGTCGACAGATTAGGAAACACGTTTCGAAAGCTGCGGATAAGCGGTTGATTAAAGGCGATGATATTGCCGCTTCGATCTACCGCGACCATCCCTAAAGGAATCATCTCCATCATTTTGGTTAACGATGACCACTCTCTGTTCTTCACATCATATTGGCCCGCGCCCAGACGCTCATTGGTTAATTCGATCCAATACACAATCATTCCAGAATAAAAAATGCCGATCAGCATATACAAAATGGTCACCAATATCGTATCCGGATTCAGAGCATCATTCTTAACCTTTCCTTCAATCGCGTGGGAGGCTACAATAATCAGCATGGCCGGAATAAGCGCGCTCCACAGCCAACAAATCTTCTCGGTCATGGAGCCTTTCCTGAAATTAGAGGTGATCCAAGGTAATAGCGAATATCCCAGAACCAGCATATTCAGGATGAGGCCGATCGTGGACCAACCATTAATCAGCCCTTGGCTTGTGATATACACAGCTGCAAGAAATAGCCCTGAACGACGACCTCCATATAATATGCCTAAAAATAACGGAATTACCCCAAGGTTGATCGGTACGTAATAATCGTTCATGGCCGAGATCAAGACACATAATACAGTGCTGATTCCGCATGCAATGACAATATGTTTGCGAAATCGAAGCAGATCATCCGGATTCTTCTTGTTCAGGCACTTTAGATGTCTGTCGAGGAGAAGCGGCAGATGAAAGATGAGTGTACCAGACAGCAAAACTTGCAGCAAAATATCTTTCCATAGGCTCAGCACAGTGATCGATCACCTCAATTGGACGACGCATCTAATATTTCTGATTAAAGCATAGGCGACATCATATTACAATATCTTGTAATTTCTCTTTCGAAGCCCGGGTAAACTACATCCTATGTCCTATTCATGAGGTTTGGGATAATTCGCAAAAATCCTATATAATAAGATTCATCTATTAATTGATATACCCCCAAAGGAGCTATGAGCAAACATGCTTGAATATGATATTATTGTCGTCGGCGGCGGACCTTCCGGATTGATGTCCTGTGTTGCGGCAGGGGAAAGAGGAGCTTCCGTTCTACTGATTGACAAAGGAGATAAACTAGGCCGTAAACTTGGCATATCGGGCGGCGGAAGATGCAATGTGACGAATGCCAAAGAACAGGATGAATTGATTGCCAACATCCCGGGAAACGGCCGTTTTCTATATAGTGCTTTTCAGCATTGGAACAATAAGGATATCATGTCTTTTTTCGAGGGCCTTGGCATTCGCCTCAAAGAAGAAGACAATGGGCGCATGTTTCCTGTGACGGATAAAGCCTCCAGTGTCGTGAATGCCTTGATTGGCAAAGTGAAGGAGCTCGGTACCGACATCCGGACAAACAGTCCGGTGAAAAAAGTTCTCTATGAGAACGGCCGAACGGCCGGGATCGAACTGAAATCCGGGGAAGTGATCAAGTCTTCCTGCGTGATCATTGCAACCGGCGGACAGTCTGTACCGCAAACCGGTTCGACGGGGGACGGGTATCCTTGGGCTGAGGCGGCAGGACATACGATCACGGAGCTGTATCCAACCGAAGTGCCTATCGTCTCCACCGAGCCTTTTATTGCCTCTAAAGAGCTGCAAGGTTTGTCACTGCGGGATGTGGAGCTCTCCGTCTGGAATCCGAAAGGAAAAAAAGTGATTGCCCACCGGGGAGATATGCTGTTCACCCATTTCGGGGTGTCCGGTCCGATCGCGCTGCGCTGCAGTCAGTTCATCCGCCAGGTGCAGCGGAAGTTTGATATCGTAAATGTGGACATGGCCATCGATATGTTCCCCGATCGCTCTCAAGCTGAGCTTGAGGCCGATCTCAAAGGACGGCTGGAGGATGAGCCGAGAAAAAGCATCAAAAACGTGCTCAAGGGCATGCTGCCGGAACGAATGATCCCCCTGCTGCTATCCAAGTCCTCCATCGACAGCGACATGATCTGCAGCGGTATCTCCAAAACGGCGCTGACAACCTTTATCTCGATTCTAAAAAAGTTCACGTTCCGCGCGTCGGGCACCCGTTCGCTGAAGGAAGCCTTCGTGACAGGCGGCGGCGTCAGCCTCAAGGAAATCCAGCCCAAAAGCATGGAATCCAAGCTGATGCCCGGCCTCTTCTTCTGCGGTGAAATTCTGGATATTCACGGATACACCGGCGGTTACAATATTACGGCCGCCTTTGCGACCGGTTATACGGCAGGCAAGCATGCTGCCGAAGCAGCAGCGGTATGTAAATCATAAGAAAAACGTCGATCGACGTACTTTCACAGATGACAGACCGCAGTTAGATGAGGTTTTTCTTGCGATATCAGGAAGTCACTAGCTTCGAAGTTTATACTTTCTGATATCTATAAGAAAAACGTCGATCGACGTACTTTCACAGATGACAGACCGCAGTTAGATGAAGTTTTTCTTGCGATATCAGGAAGTCACTAGCTTCGAAGTTTATACTTTCTGATATCTATAAGAAAAACGTCGATCGACGTACTTTCACAGATGACAGACCGCGGTTAGATGAGGTTTTTCTTGCGATATCAGGAAGTCACTAGCTTCGATGTTTATACTTACTAATATCTATAAGAAAAACGTATATCGACGTACTTTCACAGATGACAGACCGCGGTTAGATGAGGTTTTTCTTGCGATGTCAGGAAGTCACTAGCTTCGAAGTTTATACTTTCTGATATCTTGAATAAAAGCGCGCTGTATGCCCATCCCTTGGAGCATTCCAGCGCGCTTTTTATTATTCTTGCGGGTGTCTCTCCTCTTTGTAGACCGGCCAAGACATAAGCGATGGCGCAAGCATGACTGCCAGCACAGTCAGTGCAAGCACGGCGAGCCATCCCATTCCCCCTTGCAAAAGCGTTAGCCCAGCCACGAGCGAATAAAGAAATGCGGGAAGAGCGAGCAAGGTTCGGACCGCGAGGACGCCAGCCGTACGATGCTGCTGATTCGTAAACGGGAGCACCTGCATAAACTCGGCTTTGGCGAACACCGCCCATCTTGTATTCAGCCAATACGACATCATCAATACCAGAGCAAGGTATACGATGATTTTGATGATCGGCGGCGGCAGCCAGACAGCCGGAATGCCGACCAGCGTAATCTGAATGTACAATAACAAGCTCTCAGGGTGGCGCAAAATCGCCTTTAACCCCGCATCGGCCAACCTCTTCTCCACTGTACCTTTGAACAATCGGCCGGACTTGCGCATAAACCAGGTCTTGCTTCGTACACTTGGTGGTTTGCCGACGGCTTGAACGAGCAGCTTCTCCGTCAACTGGACCCTTGTCTTCGCATCCTCACGCGCATCTGCGATGAAGGTTCCTTGCATGGCAAGCCGCTTGCGGCTAAGAAGAAACAGCACCATAAGCAGAATCAAGGCAGCTGCCCACAATACAGCATAGGACTCAAGCCAAAATGTAACAAGCAGCGCTAACAGTCCGAATGAGAGCCAGCGTACGAGATAAGTCATTCCATGTTTCCGCCAGCCTTTATAGCTGGAGCGAATCATAGCGGTTAATAAATTCGCGCACCAGGCGCATAGAGCTGTCATCATCAGCAAGGTCACCAGGGCAATGCCGGTTATCTCATGTTCCCTGACCAGAATTGGCAGCGCAAGCACTGTAACGACCAATCCCTTGATCGCTGAGACCGTATGACTGTATGCCATGCCCCTGATCATTAACCCCTTCATCCAGCCTCGCTGCTGGCGAAGAAACAATACGTCAGCCTCTTCCAGGAACAGCAGCACTCTGCCTGAGAACATAAAGAGCAGAAGACCTACCACCGCCTGCAGCGGAAAGAACTGGGCCCATCCGGGAAGCGGGCTCGTCCATAACTCGCGGTAGAGCCCGCCTCCCAGCAGCAGACCCGGAACAATGATATACAGCATTACGATCCAGTCGACCACGGTTGCCAGATTGTCGCGTTGATTCTTCCAATGAGCGGTCACCCTTCGCCAAAAGAGGGCGCCCGGATGGCTAAAATGATAGGATCGATCCATGTCCATTCCCTCCCTCATGTCAGCGCATCGAAGCAATCAAACAACGATGCGCCGGGAAGATCAGCGGCCTGGCGGATTTGATCCAACGTGCCCTCCGAGGCAATCCGGCCTGCGGATATGAGCACAAAGCGATCGCAAATTTTCTCTGCAGTATCCAGCACATGGGTGGACATCAATACGCCGGCTCCACGACTTCTCTCCTCAAGCAGCAGATTCAAGAAATCTCGGGTGGCTCGGGGATCCAATCCAATAAACGGTTCATCTACAATATAGACGTCCGGCTTGGAGAGAAATCCGATCATCAGCATCATCTTCTGCTTCATTCCTTTGGAGAAGCCTCCCGGCAGTTCATTGCGCACCGGCTCCATTCCAAACTGACGGAGAAGCTGATCGGCCTGTCTCTCGAAATGTTCATCATCCATTCCAAATGCAGCAGCCGCCAAATCCAAATGCTCCCACAGCGTCAAATCCTCATAAAACACCGGCTGCTCGGGAACGTAAGCATATCGGGGAGGCTGACCTGCAATAAAGACGTCAGCTTTACTATCTTTAAGCAGCCCCAGTACCGTCTTAATGGTTGTGCTCTTTCCGGCTCCATTCGGACCGATCAACCCCAGCAGTTCGCCGGGTGCCACTTGAAACGATATATCCCGTATGCGCGGGCGGCCTGGTTCGTAACCCGCCTGCTGAATATCCACCTTCAGTACCGGTTCGGTACCCCATTCATTCTCTTGAATCTTATGCATCCTAACACCCCATCCGTTAATCCTTATCTCAGTATTACGCAGATGGACAAAGATTCGTTGCATTTAGCAAAACATTCATTTAAATCCCTCTGATTCCGGCTTATCGAGCTGGAGGTGTAGTTGATACGAGCGGAGAATGAAAATGTTTCGGCCGGATTGTGACAAATCACATGTTGAATTTACTCATTTCAGCGTAATCTTAGATTTGAAGTAATTCAGGACATGAGTCCATATCAAAGGCGGGAGAATGTATGAAGGTGTCACATGAACGCGATACACAGCTTGCTATGCACCTGTATCGGGTGTTTGCCAAGTCATTCAAGAGCGTCAACGAACATGTCGTGAATAACAGTAAAATCGAAGGCTTTAATCCAACTTCATTTGCCGTAATGGAAGTACTGTTCTATAAAGGCCGCCAGCCCATCCAGCAGATCGGGGCACAGCTGCTCCTGCAGAGCGGAAACGTAACCTATGTAGTTGATAAGCTTGTTGAAAAAGGTTATGTGCGCCGCAAACCCTGTCCCGAGGACAGAAGAGTCATTTACGCCGAGCTGACTCCGCCCGGAGAGCAATTAATGCAGAAGCTATACCCCCTGCATGAACGTCACATCGAGCATGCCCTGGGTGGATTGGATGAGGAAGAGAAACATCAACTCATTGGGCTTCTGAGTAAAATGGGGAAACATGCGGAACAGGTACAAATCGTGCGCCAGTAGAGCTGACAAACAAAGAGAAGAACCCTTTCTCCTTCTCGGAATCAGGGTTCTTCTTGTTAAATACACTCAGTCTTTAAAGCCTTCCAAGGCAATAGTCGGCTTCCCGTCCGCCTGCCAGGCTCCCTTGTTGTATCCCGCATTGTATCCCGGCGCTGCTTCAGGCTCCCAGTAGAACACGCCCAGCCCCGTACCTCCCGCTAAGCCTCTTACCTTGGTCTTAATGCTCTGGATAAAGCTCTTGGCTGCCGCGGGCTGATTGTAATCCATGCCGATTTCGCTGATCATGATGCTTTTCCCATATCTGGCGGTCATGTCTTTGGCATTGGCAATCGTTTGATCGACCTTCGATGACCAATCGCCTGCTTCCGGGTACAGCGACATGCCGATAATATCAAAGTTCGCGCCGTTGCTGATCAAGCCGCCAATGTTCCACTTGAACAATTCATTGTCGTAGCCATTCGATAAATGAACGATCGTCTTGGTCTGGCTGCTGACGGACTTCACTGCATTATGCCCCGTATTGACGAGCCAGGCGTAATTCTTCATGTTCGCCGAAGCTTTGCCATCCTCCCACAGCATCCCGTTGTTGGTTTCGTTGCCGACCTGTACCCAATCCGGCGTCACGCCCTTATTCTTCATGGTGTTCATCACATAGACGGTATGGGAATAGACCGCATCCATCAGCTGCTGAAAGGTAAAATTACGCCAGGCATACGGCTTGTTCTGCTGTCCCGGGTCCGCCCAGGAATCGCTGTAATGCAGCGTAAGCATAATGCTCATGCCTTTATTCTTGGCACGCTGGGCCAGCTCGGCGGCTTTTTCCGCATTCAGATAGCCGTTCATGTAATCATTCATATTGGGATTGACCCAGACTCGAATCCGGGCGGAATTGATCTGGTAATCGTTCTTCAGAATGTCCAGAATATCGCGCTGAACCCCTGTCTTGTCCTTCCACTTATATCCTTGAGCTTCCATACCGGAAACCCAGCTGATGTCCGCTCCTTTTGCAAAAGCAGGTGCCGCCTCGGCGGAGCCGTTACCCGTAAAGCCAAACGATAACGCAAGCATCGATACGCATAGAAACATCCTGAACCAAACTCCTTTCGCAACTTCAGTCATCATGATACCTCCTTGGTTTTCGTTCACTGCGCAAGTGACTCCCCTATTGTAAGCGCTCTCCAAATGAAGCCACAGGGCATAATGCCAACATTTCCGGTCCTTTTCCAAACAAAATGAACCCCGTGCGCAAGAGGGCGAAATGTCAGATCCGGTGCGGATAAGACGATCCTATGGTATAGACAAAAGAGCTACGCTGTATATGAAGCAAGGACAGGCACCGTACGAAGGCACCTGTCCCTGGAAGAGGCATGTTGTGAAACGAATCGGAGCATCGAAAGCTAAGGCGGCTTACGAACTCCCGCCTTTTATGATCACCTTCACTCCATAAGGAGCCAACACAAGTTCAGCCCCTATGGCTTCGCCTGAAATAAAATCGCTGTACCGGGTTCCGTCCAGCGTGACCCGCTTCGCTTCGCCAGTGAAGTTCATCACGAAAATGTAGTCCGACTCTCCATCCGTACGAATGGAGGAGCTTACGCCCGAAGGCAGCTCCACTGGAAGCGCCCGAAGGACGCCAGTCTGTTCAACAAGCTTCTTGTAAAAATCGGAATGAAACGGCTCCTTGTTCCGGGAGGCAATATAATAGGCCCGGCCCTTCCCCAGCTGATTGACCGTCAAGGCAGGCCGTCCCGCATAGAAATCGGAAGAGTAAACGGCCAGCGCCTCCGCCGTCTCCAGATGAATGAGGTCGCAGAGCTCAATGGCTTCATAAGCTTTGGCCAAGCCAAGCCCCCCTCCGTCATTCGTTACGATCCCATTGACATCGTGATCATGCAGAGCATCGATTTCTTCCGACCATACGCCGAGCGTCTTACGGAGGGGGCCCGGAAATCCGCCAAGGAAGCAAAGGTCAAACTCGTCGACGATTCCCGACCAATACGTTGCAACAAACGTGCCGCCCGCTTCCACAAATTGTTGAATCCGCTCGCCCACGCCTGGGCGCACCATATACAGCATGGGCGCTACCAAAAGTTTATATCCGGAGAAGTCCTGCTCCATATCGATGACGTCGATCGGGACTCCCAACTTCCATAAAGCCCGGTAATGCTCTTGCACGGTCTCTTCATACTTGACTCCCTTGTTCCGCGGACCCTGCGCATCGTTGATGGCCCAGCGGTTCTCCCAGTCAAAAATGACCGCCGCTTCCGCCGGAATGCCCGTTCCTACAACGGCATCCATCTTCTTGAGATAGTCCCCGACCTCGGCCACATCGCTGAACACCCGGGTGTGTTCATGACCGACATGATCGACGACGGCGCCGTGCAGCTTCTCGCTCGATCCCCTGCTCTTGCGCCATTGAAAATATTGCACCGTATCCGAACCATGGGCAACGGCTTGCATGGAAGACAGCAAATGCATACCCGGACGCTTCAGCTTGCTCACCGGCTGCCAGTTGGTCAGACTTGGCGTGCTCTCCATCAGCATCCAAGGCTGTCCGCCTTTGATCGAGCGGATAATATCATGCATCATGGCAACGCGGGCTGCCTGCACGGCCTCATCCCCGCCCTGATCATGCCAGGTCGGATAGCTGTCCCAAGATACAACGTCCAGCAGATCAGCGAACTTCCAGTAATTCAGACCTTCAAAATATTCCATCAAATTGGTCGTAACCGGAAGGGATGGATTGACCCTCCGGAGGGGTTCAATTTCATGCCGGATGAAATCCGCCGTCTGATCGGTTACAAACCGTCTCCAATCCAGGTTCATTCCATGGACCTGCGTCTCACCGTGCGGTGCTGGGGATTCGATCTGGCTCCATTTCGTAATCGTGTGACTCCAGAACGCAGTCCACCAGGCATGGTTCAGCTCATCCAGCGTTCTATACTTTGTCTGAAGCCAGGAACGGAACGCGTCCTGACAGTAGTCGCAATGGCAATCGCCGCCAAACTCATTCGAGATATGCCAGCCGATTACAGCTGGATGATTGCCGTACCGCTCCGCAAGCTTCCTGTTGATCGTATGGACCTTCTCCCGATAGACCGGCGAAGTATAACAGTGATTATGCCGGAAACCGTGCAGGTTACGGACCCGTCTCTCGCTTACGCGCAGCACCTCGGGATACTTCTCCGACATCCAGGCCGGTCTTGCGCCGCTTGGCGTTGCCAGAAAAGCATAAATTCCATTGGCGGCAAAGCGGTCCAATACGGCGTCAAGCCAATCAAACGTGAACACGCCTTCCTCGGGCTCCAAGGAAACCCATGAAAATATGCCAACGGACATCACATTGCAATTCGCCAGCTTCATCAGCCGGATATCCTCTTCGAGGACTTCGGGATAACGGAGCCATTGCTCCGGATTATAATCAGCTCCATGCAGCATGTGCGGAACGCGCGAGCTAATCGGATTAAACGTTCGTTTCATAGTAGGTTAAACCTCCTGTTTCCTGTTATGTTTGCATCTCTTATTCTTTGACAGAGCCCAGCGTCATCCCTTTAACGAAAAAACGCTGCAAAAAAGGATAGACCAGCAGGATGGGCGCCGCGCCGATAAAGATCTGTGCGGCATTCACCGTCGTCTGGGACAACAGCTCCATCTCTTTCGGGCTCATGCTCATCGAGCTCATGTCTCGCTGGATAATAACCGTCTGCAGGAAGGTCGCCAGCGGGAAGTCCTTGGCATTGTTCAGGTATAGCAGCCCGTCAAACCATGAGTTCCAATGGAACACCATGCTGAACAGCGCAATCGTGGCAATCGAGGGCAGCGAGATCGGCAAATAAATTTTAAACAGCGTTTTAAAATGGCCGGCTCCATCAATGAAAGCTGCTTCCTCCAGTTCTTTCGGAATCCCCCTGAAGAAGTTCAGCATCAGGATCACCAGAAATGTATTCACGGTGCCGGGAATGACCAGCACCCAGAAGGAGTTGATCAAGCCCAGCTTCTGAATCACGATATAGAATGGCACCAGGCCGCCATTAAACACCATGCTGAACACAAACAGCCAGGAATAAATACTGCGGCTGCGGAAGACGCGGTTCTCCTTGGACAGCGGGTATGCAGCCAGGAACGTTACGGCAAGCGTTAGAGCCGTTCCTAATACGGTACGCGCAATGGAGATCCAGATCGAGTGCAAAAACGCCGGGTTATTGATCGTTTTCTTGTAAGCCTCCAGCGAAAAATCGACCGGCCATAATCCCACCAGACTGGCGTCGGCAGCGGCTTTGGAGCTGAACGAAATCGCCAGCACATGAAGCAGCGGAATGATGCAGAGAATGGCCAGCGCGACAAGTAAGCAGGTATTAAACACGTTAAATATGCGGTATTCCATCGTTTTATGGTACATGGCTCTCCCTCTTTCGCTCTGCTAGAATATACGGTAGCCCGCCCACTTGTAGGCCAGCCGATAGGATACGAGAATAAGGGCCATGCTGATCACCGATTTAAACAAGCCGATGGCCGTTCCAAACCCCATCTCGCCATTCAGGATTGCTGTACGGTATACAAAGGTATCGATAATATCGCCTTTCTCGTATACCAGCGGATTGTACAGGTTGAAGATTTGGTCAAACCCGGCATTCAGGATGTTGCCCAGCGCCAATGTTCCGACAACGATCGTGATGGGAATCATGGCAGGGATCGTGATATGAAGCGTTTGCTTCAGGCGTCCCGCTCCATCCATCTCCGCAGCTTCGTACAAGGTCGGGCTAACACCGGCCAGCGCAGCCAGGAATACAATCGTATTGTAGCCAAACTCCTTCCACACGTCAGACACGATCACCGTGAACCGGAACCAGTTATTGTCTCCGAGAAAAAAGATCGGATCGATGCCGACGGCCGCCAGAATCCGATTGGCAAAGCCGTCCACGGCGAGCATTTCGATCAAAATTCCGCCCAGGATGACCCATGACAAAAAGTGGGGCAAATACACCATCGTCTGGATGCTCCGCTGAAGCGCCGTTTTTCGAATTTCATTCAGCAGGATGGCAAACACGAACGGAATCAGCAGATTGAACACGATTTTCATCACCGCGATGACCAAGGTGTTCCATATGACCTGCATGCTGTCCTGCCTTTCAAACAAATAACGGAAATTGTCCAAGCCCACCCATGCGGAGCCGCCAACGCCCTCCCACGGCTTATAGTCCTGAAAAGCCATAATGATGCCGCCCATCGGCAAATAACTGAATAAGAACAGACAGATAAGGGCCGGCAGCAGCATGACGTGGAAAGGCCATGTTTTTTTCATCCTCTTCATCCAAGATCCTCCCGTTAAATCAATCTACCTCTTGATTATAGGACCCGTCCCACGGGACGCAGTAGCCCACAAAACCAATATTCATGGCACGATAGCAATCAATTTGCGGCGGCTCCAATGGCACAAAAAGGACGGCCTTTGGCAGGCCGCCCTTCATAAATCGGTAACCAAAACTACTTCACGCTTTGATACCATTCGTTAACCTCTTTGGTGATCTGTTCACCGCCTCCCGCTTTCCACGTCTCTACAAATTTATCAAACGATTCAACCGGCTGCTTGCCGTAAATGATCTCGTTCAGGGTTTGATTCTCGATCTTCAGGAGATAATCCCACTTCGATTTCATGGTGGCGGTAACCGGTCCCGTAAACATGTTCTTCTTGGAGATCTCCTCTTGGGAGAGGAGCACCTCGGCAGCGGCCGGCGTATCCTTGCCATAGTTGACCGCGACATCTTTTTCGAGACGGCTCTCCGGCTTCTCCCCTTTTGCCAGCTTCAGCAGCGCCTTCATCTGCTCGTCCGGAATCCGGGCACCGTCGCGGACCAGCAAATAACGGACGACATTGACATAACCGCCTTCGATTTGATCGTTCGGAACCATTTCGCCATTGGCATCGAGCTCGAAGTCATAGCCTTCGAACAGTCCATTGGCAAATTCGCCGCCTTCCTTGGACACGGCAAAGTTATCAAACAGGTAGTTCTGATACGTGAAGAAAGCTTCAGGATGCTCCATGTCTTTATGGATCAGGGTAACGCCATTTGTATACTGCGTTCCATGCCGCATCGCAGTGCCATCAGGACCAGCCGGAATTTGCACAGGCTTCCAGACGGCTTCCGGCGCATTCTTCACGGTATCGATCAGCGGCCAGCCGCTCATCCAATAGGGCCCCGGAATGATCCCGGCCGTTCCGGCTACAGCCGGCTCGGCAGTCTTATTCTCATCCCACAGTGCGGCTTCCTTCGGAATATACCCTTTATTCATCCACTCGTTCAGCTTCGCCAAGCCTTCCTTCATGCCTGGATGGACCGAGCCATATTCCAGGCTTCCGTCCTCAGCCACGTTCCACTGCTGCGGCAGCGTTCCGTAAGCGCCGAATATCCAGGACGGATCGCCCATCCAGGTGCTCATGGACGTTTTGAAGCCAATGCTGAGCGGGGTGACTTTGTCCGGGGCTAGACCGGAAGGGTTCTGGTTCTTGAAGGCCTCCATCACCTGCTCAAGCTCATCCATCGACTTCGGTGCGCTCATCCCCAGCTTGTCCAGCCAATCCTGCCGGATCCATAATACATAGTCGTGATTATAGGCAAAATCCAGTACCGGAAGCCCCATTCGCTTACCGTCCCGGCTGTACTGATTCCACACATTGGAATCCAGATTCATCGCGTTCTTCCACGTTTCCGATGCATACTGGTCAAACAGCGTGCCTACCTCGGCAAACATGCCGGAATCGATTAAATCCTGGGCCAGCTGCTGATTTTCGGTGCCGAGCGTGACGATATCCGGCATCTCCTGTCCGGAGGACATAGCCAGACGCAGCTTGGTTGCAAAAGCGCCGTTGGTATCCGTAATGGACCACAGCGATTTGATGTTGATGCCGAACTTCTCCTTGGCCCACTTCGTAGCCACGTTGTTCTCGATCGTTTCCCCATTCTTGAATTGCAGCGTTGGATCGACGCCCCACACCGTCGTAATCGTAACTTCCGGATCGTATTTGTCTTTGTAGACGTTTTCAGTTTTGGATTCGGCTGGCTGCTGTGCCGATTCCGGCTTCGGCTCGCTCCCGGAGCATCCGGCCAAGGATCCGGCCAGCAACAAGGACGCGGCCAGGATCGGGAACCATTTCTTTCTTCTAGCGTTCATATCTAAATCCCCCTTCTACCACCTTATGGATTACATGTTTAATTATAGAGGGGCCGGCAGTCGCATCCTATGTCACGAATCGAAGATTTCTGCACCTTTAGCAACATCCTTGGTCTCTGTATTCGTTCGGCGTCATCCCGTAGTGCTTCCGGAACATCTTGCTAAAATACTGCGGGTTCTGGTAGCCAAGCTCAGCGGTAATTTCATAAATCTTTTTGTTTGTATGCTTCAGCAGGTATAACGCCCGCTCCATTCGCTTGCGGATAATATAATCGCCAAGTCCCTCTCCGGTTTCACTCTTATAAATCTTGGATAAATACACCGGATGCAGAAATACCCGGTCCGCAATCGTCTTGACGGACAGGTCATGACCCGAATCGGCAGTCACCATCTCCTGAACCTGTTTGATGATATGGCTTTTGCTCGTTGTCTCCTGCTCGGAGGAGATATCATGAAGTTTGTTCAGCATATCAAGCGACCAGGAACGCAGCTTCGCAGCCGACTGAACCACCTGCTGAATATACAGGGGATCCCAGCCGGCCTGATCGAGCTGATGAACGTAATGGCCCTGCTTATGAGCCAGGTACATAAAGGCATTCGCAACCGATAAAAACATTTCATACAACGCCGTCTGCCCAATGAATGCGGTTTCAAGCCCTGCAAAGACTTGTTCTATTTTGTCCCGGGCGGCATCCCACTGCCTTGTCTCCAGCAGATGCAGCAGACTGGGCGGTTTGGCAAAAGCCTGGGTCACGTCCCATACAGGCTCACGTAGCCGGCCATCATGGTCTTCAGCAAACCGGATGGCTTCATGATCTCCGTTTCGCCAGAGGTAAAGCGAGCTTAATCCCGACCGGTAAACGGATGCCAATTCCTTCGGAAAATCAAAGGAGGCCGACACGAGAACTGAAATGCTTCCCTTCAGATAGCTGTCCACATCCTGTTGAAACTGGATTACATACTGTTTCAATGCGCGGGAATCCGCGAATGGATTCATTTCTTCAACCTTGGACTGAGCTAACAGAATCAAGCCGTTATGCGGCGTTTTGCTGGACCATACATGGAGCAGCTCGGCAAATACCTCCTCCGCAATATTACCGATGGCATATTCCATCAGGCTGACCGAATGTTCGTCCATCCTTGTAAATTTCTGCCCGAGCTGGATCAGCAGCATGACCGTCCGCCGGTCTGTTCGGAGCGGGATCTCGTATTCATGCAGCTTGTGTTCGAGTGAAGGGCGCGGGATCTCGCGTCCAAGCAAGAGATCATGCATGAGGCTGTTTCGCAGAATGCCGAGATCCGATTTGCGGCTGTACATCAACTGATGGTACTGCCCAAGCTCCTTCCGCTCCTCCTTGATTGACGCCAAGGCGGAGCTCACGCTGCGTATGAATTCATCATCGTCCACCGGCTTCAAAATGTAATCGGATGCCTGCAGCCGAATCGCCTGCTTGGCATATTCAAAATCCGAATAACCCGTAAGCAAAATGCAGCGGATATGCGTCCAGCGCTCGGTTATGGTCTCCATCAGCTCCAGGCCGGTCATGACCGGCATCCGAACATCCGTGACCACCACATCGATGTCCTCCTCCTCCAGCAGGTCGATCGCCTCCAAGGCGGAAGAAGCCTGATACACTTCTTCAATATCCAGCTCACGCCATGGTATCGTCTGATATAAACTTTCCGTGACATAACTCTCGTCATCAACCAATAAGATATTCATTCATTCCCTGCCCCCTGCCCTGACTTTGATTGATTCCTTCCGAGCGATCCGGCAGCGGCCAATAGAGCACAGCCCGTACGCCGCCCTGCGGAGATTCCGCAAACCGCAGGCCCGCTTCTTCGCCATAACGCAGCCGCATGCGCTGGTGAACATTCCAGACGCCGCATCCCATCTCCTGATCCATCGGCTTGTTCAACCGAGCCTCCAGCTCGGCCAGCTTCTGCCCGTTCATGCCTATTCCGTTATCGTCCACTTGGATGCAGGCCATGCCGTCCAGAATTCGGAAGGTTACCCTGATCTCGCCATCACCCGAATGAGGTTCAATGCCATGCAGTACGGCATTCTCTACCAAAGGCTGAATGACCAGTGGCGGGATCTCCATGCCTTCAGCTTCTTCCGTCAAATCGAGATGATATTTCAGACGCCTCATTCGCATCTGCTGTATTTCCAAATAATGCGTAACGAACTCCATCTCATCGGGCAAGGGAACCAGTTCCCTTTCCTGACGCGTGGTATAGCGGAAATACCGGGACAAGTTGTGCGACATCGCCACGACGGCTTCGTATTTCCGAAGCTTCGCCATACTGGTGATAAACGAGAAACAATTATAGAAGAAATGGGGATTGATCTGGGACTGCAGCTGCTTCAGCTTCGCTTCCCTGACGTGGATCTTCTCCATGTATACATGCTCGAACAGCTCCTGGATCTGCTCCACCATTGAGTTGAATCTCGTAGCCAGAAAACTGAACTCGTTTCGGCCCGATACCTTCATCCTCACCGCGTAATCCCCGGCCTGCAGCCTGCGGAACACATAAACCAACTGCTTGATCGGAACCTGGACCTGGGAGTACAGCAGGTATGCGGCGAGGCAGCTCATCAAGAGCAATGCGGCGATCGATATATAAAAGAGCCTGTTGGACGTATGGATCGGCTTCATAATGTCCGATAGCGGAATATAGTCTATCAAATACCATCCGGTCGTTTCCGATAATACGATGCTGACCGAATAGGTTTTGCCGCCCACTTCCTTCACGCGGTTCTCCACGTCTTGAAGCGGCTCCCGACCCAGCTCCGCAATCATATGGTTAATCAGTTCCTGGTCCGCGGTACGGTTGTAAATAACGCCGGTATCCGGTTTATAGTAGAACGGATCGCTCCTTCCGTCGCTTTTAAAGGTCCAGCATATCCTGAATGTTGGTGCTGTCGAATTCAACCTTGATCACAGTATTCGCCTTGCCTGTATGATGCTGGGTGGAATACGGTGCCACCGAATACCAGACAAACAGGAACCGCCGATCGCTCCCCTCATCATAAGAAGTAACCTGCCAGCCCGGCTTCACGTCCTCCGCAAGCTCTTCTGGCGAGTAAAAGCCGGCATCACTTTCGGTGACCACCCGCCCAAGGGACGGGGAATAAATGGCCAGATGGCTGCGCCAGTTCGAAGAGCTCTCCTGTATGCTCAGCTTCGTCTGGATCTGCTTCACGAGGTTAATCGCGTCCAGGTTCAGATATTTATCCTGCAAATAAATATCCCGAAAGCTTGAAATATCCGGGTCATGCAGCAGCAAATTCGGCCACGATGCCAATATATCGATATTGGTGTTCACCTGATTCTGAAAGAAGACGAGCTGGTTCGTATTCGATTGGCTGAGCTCCTTGCTGAGCACGTTTGTCGTGGTTTGGTTCGAATAGAAATAGAGGCCGACAATCGGAATCAACATCAGGAAAATAAACAGCATGATTTTTCGGAACAGATTAAATTTGGACATACATCGGCAGCCCCTTGGGTTTATGTAGTATGAGAAGTTCATTTATAGAGCGAAATATGTTTATTATATCGGAGTTCACTCTGCACCGTGTAGGGCATATTAGCAAGATTTCAGACACTTTCGAAGCGATTGTTGCGAAATGCGTTAGCGTCCGCAAAGAGTTGCACTAAACAAGAAAACAGGATCCCGGCCTGAGAGACCGGGATCCTGTTAAATATGCTATGAAAAAATATATACCTTACATGAGTCCATCCATCAATGGCCTGACGGCTGCGTCTCTTCCGTTCCCGTCTCGGGTTCAGGAGGCGCATTGCGGAAGGCGGCCACGATCAGCATACAGATCACCGCCATCACGGCCATCACCACAAACAGGGAATTCAGGCTGCCCTCCAGTATTCCGCTCAGCAGGCTGCCTGAACCTTCGGGCAGTTCAGCCATGCCATGCGGAGAGAGCAGCTTATTAATATCGTCGCTGGTAATGCCTGCGGCATCCGGCTCCGCCGCAAGTCTGCCCGCAATTCCCGCATTGACCCATAATCCGAACACCGCTACGCCCACGGTCTGACCGAACGTGCGGATGAAGGAGTTCAGCGCCGTGGAAGCTCCCCGGACCTCATAACCCACCGAAGATTGCGCGATGATCTGAAACAAGGTGGAGATATATCCGAAGCCGACCCCATAAATGAACGTAAAGACCAGCAGCACGCCCAGCGCCGTATCCTTATGCATGAACGCCAATCCCACCGCCCCGATGATTAGAAATACGACGCCGATAATCGCCGTTTTCCGGGATCCGGATTTAATGATCAAGCGCCCGCTGATAATCGAACCGATCAGCCATCCGATCGACATCGGGGCTAATGTCAGGCCCGACAAGGTCGCGTTGCCGCCCCGAACCCCTTGAATCCACAGCGGCAAATACGTGGTCAGCCCGATAATAAGCGCGCTTACCAGAATATTGGCTACCGTCGATACCGTAATATCCCGGATCTTGAACAGATGGAGCGGCAGCATCGGCTCCTTCACCCTGCTCTCCACCACCAGAAACGCAGCGAGCAGCACCACGGAACCGATCATCAAACCGAGCATGAACGGAGAAGTCCAGGAATAGCTCTCTCCGCCTCCTACCGCGAGCGCAAACAACAGCGCCGTCATTCCCACGGTAAACAGGGCCGCTCCCCCGTAATCGATCGATACTTCCCGGGTGGTGCGCTCCTCTTTGAAATAACGGAAAATCAGCCATATCGATAACAGCGCAAACGGTACATTAAAAACAAAGATCCAGTGCCAGGACAGGTAATCCACGAAATACCCGCCAAGCAGCGGTCCGATCAGAGAAGAGATTCCCCATACGGAGCTGATCATCCCCTGAATCTTCCCTCGTTCTTCCAGATTGTAAATGTCTCCGACAATCGTAAAGGTCACCGGAATAACCGCACCGGCCCCAATTCCTTGGATTGCCCTGAATATGATCAGCTGCGTCATGTTCTGCGACAGGCCGCACAGCAATGAGCCTACGAGAAAGATCAGCGAACCGTATAAAAATACGGGCTTGCGTCCATATAAATCGCTTATTTTACCGAAGATCGGCGTTGTTACCGCCATCGTCAGCAGGTAGGCCGTAAAAATCCAGCTCATGAGGCTTACGCTGCCGAAGGTGCTGATAATGGCCGGTCCCGCCGGGCCGACTACCGTTCCTTCGATCGCAGCCATGAAGGTGGATAACAAAATACCGACCAGGACATAACTGCGTTTGTCTTGTTTTAATACACCCACGTTCCTTCGTCCCCTTTTCTCTAGACAGCCCCGGCATGATTCCAGTCCCTGCTGTATCAGGTTTCCGATTTGTGTCCTTCTGATAAGGATAAAAACCGGGGCCAACAGCATAAAAGCGCCTCCCGATACCAGGAGCGCTTTCACATCATGTAACATTTCTATTATAAGGGTTACAACGAAGGTTGCACAGTCATTTTCCCGCTTCGCAGATGAATAAAGGAAGTGGCATGTCTCTTCATGAGCTCGGGATCGTGCGTAATCATCAATATGGCCGAACCTTCCCCAATGACAAAACGGCACAGCTCGATCACCTTATCGATGGCGGCATAGTCCATCCCCGACGTCGGTTCGTCCAGGATGTACAGCGCTCTTTGCAGCATCAATTGGCTGATGATGCTCAGAAGGCGCTTCTCCCCCTGACTGAGCAGGTAGGGAGACATTTGAAGCCGATCCGTAAGTCCCGCTTTCTCCAAAAGAAACCTAGCGCGCTGCTGCTGGCCAGCAGCCAGCTCCGGACGCTTCTTCACGGACACCCCTCCATGAAGACTGTAAATCAGTTCCTCCCACACATTCGGGGCGGTAAACATATATTCCGGCTGCTGGAACACATAGCCGATCATCTCGGCTCTGCGGTAGACGGCCATTCCCTTCGTATCTTCCCCTTGCCAGCGTATGCTGCCTGCCGGGGCCTGCAGCAGTCCCATGATCAGTCGGCTGAGGGTCGTTTTGCCGGACCCGTTCTCCCCGGTCAGCAGCACCCAGTCGCCGGGATCAATCTTCGCATCGATATCGCGCAGCGCCTCCCGGCCGCCGGGATAGGCAAACGTCAGCGAATCGATCTGGAGCAGCGGGGAGACGGCAGACAGCCTCGCGCCTTCCGCATGGGGTACCGCCGCAGGCACGTCACCTGCGGGGATCGGTACTTCCGCACGGGATACCGATGCAGGCAGGGAACCTGTGGGGATCGGCACTTCCGCACGGGGTTCAGCCGACTGCGGAGGAGTTGCCGCCGGGACAGGCTTGTCCCCGGCGGCGGCACCCGCTGCCTCGCCTGCAGGCCGAGGCAGCAAGCCCAGCTGCACCAGCTGCTCCCCGCAGCGGTGCAGCAGCTCCTCCGGCGGCCCGTCGAGCACGACGGTGCCGCCGTCCAGGACGATGACGCGCCCTGCGGCGCGCGCGACATCGTCAAAGCGGCCGGACGCGGTGATCAGCGTCCGGCCCTCCGCCTGCAGCTTGCGGCACAGCTGCAGGAAGTTCGCCTGCGCCGCGGCATCCAGGCTGGCGCAGGCGTCGTCGAAGACGAAGAGCCGCGGGCGCAGCGCCAGCACCGCGGCAATGGCCGTCCGCTGCCGCTGTCCGCCGGACAGGCTGCGCACCGGATCCATCCGGCGCTCCAGCAGCTCGACCGCCGTAAGGGACTGCACCACCCGCTCCTCAATCTCAGCGGGTGAAACCCGCATATTTTCAGGACCGAAGGCCGCCTCGTCCTCTACGATGCCCTGAACGAGCTGTGCATCCGGATCCTGAAATAATACCCCTATCGCCTCGGCCACCTCGGCAATCGGCGCCGTGGCGGGATCGAAACCATTAAGCAGCACTTCCCCAGTTCTTGTACCTCCGCCGCTCCGCGGAAGAAGACCGCACAGCAGCTGGCACAGCGTTGACTTCCCGCTGCCGCTTGCCCCGAGGATCGCGACCCACCCGTTCTGCTCGATCTCCAGATGGAGATCCTGTATAACCGGGCGCTCTTCTCCATCGTAAAGAAATCCGAGGTCCCGGCATGTTACCGTTGATCCCGACATGGAACTATCCCTTTACGGCGACGGCAAACCGGCGAAGCAGGCCTGTCTTCACTAACGCCTCTCCTAACACTTTGGTTAACAGACCGCAGAGGAGCACGCCGCTCAGAATGCGCACGACCAGCGCAATACCAAGCACTTCAAGCGGCCAAGACGTATATCCGAACATGTTGGCCGCGAACAGAAACCACAGCGGTACCATCGCGCCGCCAACCAGCATGAGCACGCCGGCACTCCACTTTTTGTGGCGGTAGATGGCAAAAATCGTCTCGGCTACGATCATATAACAGCCTGCTGCCACAAAACACGAAGCGATGCCGTATACCGTCCCCGTCAGAGCCTGAATCGTGCCGCCAATCGCAAACGTGACAACCGCCGTTCCCGGTTTACGAATGATGTAATAGGCCAAGAGCCCATATACCATGTAGATGCCTGTTGTCGTCGAAGTTGCGATGGGCCCGCCAAGACTGCTCAGCAGTTTGTTAACCGGCCCTATGTACACCGTTAGAACGGCATTGACGGCAGCGAGCATCGCCATCAGGATAATTTCCTGGGTCGTAAAAGCAAACCATTTTTTTGGAGATGATGATGTATTCAAATGTAGTCCTCCTTAATTCCAGCCATGATTGGCTGTACTAGCACTTTCGGATGCTTCATTTCATATTTTGCATGCTTCCGCCCCAATCGTCAACCTTATTTTGAATATAAAAGGTTAACAATTTAAACAATCCACCACACAAAAACCGTTGCTAACACATACATGACAGCCGATATGACCGCCCATAAAGGAATGTTAACCTCCATACGGTACGTTCGTTCCGGATACGCGCCAAAGCCTTTGGACTCCATGGCACCCGCCGTTTGCTGCACGCGCCGCAGCGCATTGAGCAGAACAGCCGAGACAAACTTCAAGCCATAGCTGATGCGGTTACCGAGGCCCCTTGGTGGTCGATGGCCCCGTACCTGCTGGGCAGCCAAAATATGGGTTCCCTCTTCCTCCAACAGCGGGATAAAGGTTAGCGCAGCGGATATGCCAAACGCAAACCGGTAAGGGATTCGAAGACGTCTGGTCAATTCGGCTACCAGTTCTCTCGGATCTGTCGTCAAAATATAAGCCATCGAGGTTAGAAACAAGGTAAACATCCGGAGCGTCATGGCACCCGCAGCGTTTAGCGCCTCCACTGTCAAGGAGATGGGTCCCCACTGCAGCCATACGGTCTCTCCTTTGACCGTCAGGCTGGTCAGAATGAAATAGGGTACTGCAACAATCGCAATCAGCCGGATCCCTCCAAGCAGCCGCTTGCCTGACACCTGGCCTGCAAATCGGGCTTGTCCAATGCATAACAGAAAGAATAACGCCTGCTGCCAGGCTTGATCAAGCAGCATGGCTATCACAGCGGTGCAAAATAATATCACCAGCTTGCTTAATGGATCATATCGATGAAGAAGCGTGTTACCCTTCTCATATTGAATCAGCAAATTACAACTCCTGCCTTTCTATCGACCTTGCCCAATCTTTTCTTAACCGTGAAAAAACGACGGCATCCACATAACCGCTTGGCGTATGGCGATAATCTCTTAAGACGCCTTCGCGCGTATAGCCGATCCTCGTAAACCAACGGCATGCCCGTTCATTTCTCGAATCAACAAAAGCTTCAATCCGGTTTAGTCCCATGGACGTATACCCAAATGCCGCAGCCATTTCGGCCGCCTCCGACATAAAGCCCTGCCCCCAAAAAGCGCTTGTGAGCTCACAGCCGAACTCGCCTTTGAACGCGCCATCCAGCTGCCAAATATTGAACCCGCAGCTGCCGATCAATTGGCCTGTGTCGATGGCTTCGATGCCCCAGCGGATGGCCTCGTCCTGCTCGGCAAGCAGATGCAGCCAATGAATCAAAGCCTTTGCGTCCTCAGCCGAATACATGGCGGGCAAATCCAGAAAAGCGGTCGTATTCGGATCGGACCAGCAGCGGAACATCGCTTCCGCATCATCCGTCTCCAACCTGCGCAGCCGTATTCGCCGGCCATTCATTTCCGGAATGATTCCCTTGCAGACATACATGGTTTTTGCACCTCCTTGCAAAAAATCCGACTTGTATCGGCTGTTTCCGGTGATACTATGTCGTGTATAAAAGAGTATAGCGAATATTTAACCCGCGTCCTGGTCATCCTTCAGTATCTTTAGAAGCTGGATGTATCTATATTGATGGATTCGGGAGGCTTCCGTCAATATGCATGTTACAGCCCCGTTGAACAGTACCGAAGAAGGAGGAAAGTCATCTGAGTATGAATATCGCGATTATCTTGCTGTTCACCGTCGTTATCATTCCCGCTGCCATTACACAAATCGGATATCTGCAGATTACAAGGATGAGAGTAAAGAACGATCTTAGGCTGTTCACCGTTCTGGAAAAAGCCGGACTGTACAGCAGAGAGCAATATGAGTCCCTTCAGAAGAACGAAGTCGTCATCACAAGTTTTGACGGTTTAAAGCTGTGCGGCGCAGCCATTGAGAACAATCCCGGCTCCAAGCATTGGATGCTTCTCGCACACGGCTATACCGGATCCCGAGCGGTATCCACCCAATTCATCGATTTGTTCACAGAAGAGGGCTACAATGTCCTTCTCATCGACCAACGCCGCCATGGGCGAAGCGAAGGACGTTATACCACATACGGCTATTATGAGAAACACGATGTGCAAGCGTGGGTACGCTGGCTTACTCGGCAGTATGGCCAGGATGTGGCCATCGGGCTTCATGGTCAATCGCTGGGAGGCGGGACCGTGCTTGAATATTTGTCCATTGCCGAGCCGCAGGTCAAGCTTGTCATCGCCGATTGTCCGTATTCCGATTTGACCGATTTAATGCGGCATCAGCTTACACGCATTAACAAAATCCCTTCGGTGCCGTTCCTGTCTTGGGTCAATGCCAGAATACGGCGCAAAGCCGGGTTCAGCCTCGATCAAGTCAGTCCGATCCGTGCTGTTCGGAACAGTACGCTCCCGGTTATGTTTATCCATGGAACCAAGGATAATTACGTGCCTACCCGAATGAGTATCGAGATGTTTGAGGCCAAACCGGAACCAAAAAAACTTCTTCTTATCGAAGGCGCTATCCATGCAAACGCTTATCACGTTGATCCCAAGCAATATCGGGAAAGCGTGCACTCTTTCCTTCGTGAACATATAGATCAACCCGTAAGAGCACCGCAGGTGGACGCTGAACGAGCATCACAGCCGGATACGGAAGCTGCGCCTTTCCAGCTGGAGTTGGACGGCTCACTTGAAACGATATAGACCGGAGCTGATACTTCATATCCCTTCAAAAAAGCCCCCGCCTGCACGCGTAAGAACCAGCGTGAGTCGGGGGCTTCTTCTAATGTTATGCTGTTATCTGCCTACGCCATGGAGTCTGCCTTCTTCGGATTTACCGGTTTAAGCACTTCATCACAAAGCTCCTTAAGCCTGCTCTGGATTTCCTTGAATTCCTCGATCCCGGCTCCAGTGAGACTGTATCCTTCCCCGTGAGCCGTCAGAAAGTTCTCCTCGGTCAAGCGTTCGAGCTCATGCTTAACCTCCCGGTCGCCAACCTTATATCCATGGCGCTCCAGCTCGGGCTGCATCTCGCTGATCGTTAGGTCCCGCTCATGGGCGTGATAGAGCATGTGAATACCGATAAACAAATTCTGTACGTCTGCCCGCATTAAGGTCTCTCCCTCCATCTGATTAAAATTAATACCTGGTCATGTCATACATTACCCTTGCGCCTGGAAGAGGAATCAGCCGGATCCTTTTGATGCTTCTCTTCTCCGTGGCTTGTCCCTTGACGAATATCATATACTTATACTAAGGTCATAAAACCAAGCGAATAAAGGAAGGACGGAAATCCACATGTTTCAAAACACACCCTATGAAGGCACCCGGAGCGAGCAATACACCCAGGTCCTGAACCAGTTAAAAGCACTTATACACGATGAGCCCAATGCCATTGCCAATTTGTCCAATGCCTCTGCGCTCCTCAAGCAGTTTTTATCGGATACGAACTGGGTCGGCTTCTATCTCTATGATGGCAAAGAACTGGTGCTCGGGCCGTTCCAAGGACTGCCCGCTTGCATTCGGATTCCGATGAATCGTGGCGTTTGCGGCACGGCTGCGGCTGAACAGACGACACTGCTTGTTCCCGATGTACATGAATTCCCCGGGCACATTGCCTGTGATGCAGCTTCGAACAGCGAGATTGTCGTTCCGATAATGGTGGATGGAGCATTGTATGGCGTTCTCGATATCGATAGTCCGCTAAAGAACCGTTTCGACCAGGAGGACCAGGCTTTTCTGGAGGAGTTTGTCCATATATTGGAGGGCCAACTCACTTTATAATCAGGATGTTTTCACGTATTCTTCCGTACACTAACCAAGGATTTGAAACCACAATTCTTAGGAGGAATACACGCTATGTATCAAATGAATAACAATAACTCGCAAATTTCGCAGCAAATTCGTCAGTGCGAGCAAATTCTTCAGCAGCTGACCCAACAAACGCAGCAGGCTTCGGCTATGTACCAGCAGCTGATGCAGCAGGAGCAGCAAAATACAGCCCGTCTGGAGGAGCTCGCTCAGCGTGAACGCCAAGCGGCACAGATGATCCAATCTGCCCTTCAAGGCCATCAACAAGCGATGCAGCAGTATCAGCAAATCTCCCAAATCGTTAGGCAAGTCGAGAATTCCGTGCAAGCTCACAACCAAACACAGCACATTCAGCCTTCGTTTGGCCAACAGGGTTTTCCTAATACACATCAGGGCCAAGGCTTCCAATAAGCATAAGAATGTTAAAAGGGGTATCTCCTAGGTCGATAAGACCTGCGAGATACCCCTTCCATCATTATTTACTTCTTCTCTTCACTTACGCTGAATTCGATCTCGGCTTGTATCTTATACCTCTTCGGCTCTTCCCCGCTCGAACCGCCCTGGTTCGCGCCGTGCGACTGTAAATCAATCACGAAATCCGCAGATCCGTAGACGACGTAGCGCCCGCCCGGAAAACCATCCTTCAGCGAATGGATGAAATCCTTGTACCTTTTGTCGTCCCTGCTGTCGTAACCGCCGCCGATTTTGTAATATTCGCGCAGTGGCTCGCCCTTCTTCAGCTTGGTGGTAATATAGGGCTCATTCATAGCGTAACTGATGTTGTAGTCCCTTGTGAGCTCTTTCATCGGGAAATAAAAGGCGGAGGCCGCATGAACGATCGTAATCTCATCCTTTTCGCCGATATACTCCAGCTCCCCGTATACTTGAACTTGATCTCCCTGTTCATACTTCTCTTTCTCGCTAACGATTCGATACACGAAGTCGCCGTCGGTCATTTCCGCCTGACTACCCCTGGCAGCATTATTCAATGTAGGATCAGACGGAGCCGCCCCCTGTGTCTCCTGCTTCACACAACCTGTTAGCATAATAAGCATCAAGATAAACCCCATATAAAGGTATCTTTTCATCTTTACTTTCACCTCAACCTCCAGACGGATGAACTGAAGGCAATGTTGCATAGAAATGCAAAAAAACCGATCCAAAACCCCTCAAATTTGCGAAGTTTTGGATCGGCTTATAATCAAACTGTTCTATATAATGGCAGCCTGAGTTATGATGGCCGCAGGATACATTGAATTTTCATGACTCGTAAATGTTCTTTACCCGTCCCACCTGGCCATCTTGAAGGCGTACTTTAATGCCATGTGGATGGTTCGGGGAATTGGTCAGAATATCCTTGACCACGCCACGGGTTAATTTGCCCGTTCGCTGATCCTGCTTCAATACGATATCAACCTCAAGTCCCGGTTTGATATTGGAACGCTGCCCACCATTCATCGTCGTCCCTCCTGTCCATTTCTTGATGCTGTCCGTTCTCTATTGTCAACCTTACTGAAATCAATGGTGAAAAGCAAATCCCAAATAACAAAGGACTGCCCGTTACAGATCATTCAGATCGGTTCGGACAGTCCTTCTATCTCATGCTAAGTATGAATATATACTTCATGAAAAAATGACACTGATGCGTTATAGGACGCTTCCGCCATGCACGAAGCGATTTTTCCAGGAATCACCGAAGGTACCTACCAGGACACCACCGGATTGTTTCGAATACGTATGCAGCAGCTTATTGTCTCCCAGATAAATAGCTACATGCGTGATCCGCTGTTTGGACTTGTCCAATCCGGCATAGGCGGATGCCGATGAACCTCTGTAACTCATAAAGAATACCAGATCCCCGCGTTTTAATTGATTAACGTTATATACAGCAGTTCCTTTGTCCTTGATGTACTGCCCTTGCTTGCGGGAATCGCTTGGCAGCGTAATGTTAGCGCCGTCCATAAATGCGCGGCGGACAAAGGCCGAGCAGTCAAAGGTTCTCGTTGAATTGCGGTTAGAACCGAATTCATATGGCGTGCCCAGATACTTCATGCCTGCACTGATTACTTTTTCAACGCTTGCGCTCGCAGAAGGCGCAGTGCTTCCCGAATTGCCGGAATTGTTAGAAGAGCCGCTGCTTTGGTTAATATATTTAGAGGAAGCATAGCCTTGCTTACCCTCCGAAGTTTTAATCTTATACCACCCTGAGCTGCTGCCCAGAATTTGAACGCTGTCACCTTTATACACACGGTCCAAGACTTTACCCGAAGTCGAAGGCTGATTGCGCATGTACACATTCGAGCTTGCTACACCTTTGGTTACAGACTGCACGCTTGCAGCAGACACTTCATTCACAGACCCATATCCGTAAGAACCAAGAACCGCTGCTGATAACAGCGCTCCGGCCATCAATTGTTTAAAGCTTTTTTTCGAGAAAATAATGATCTCCCCCATCTCGTTAGATTGTGGAATGACGAAATTGTCATTTTTCGTGATCCCGCAATCATTATAGACAGGCTATGTCTCGGGACGCATGCTACCATCCTCACAAAAACGCATGCCAACTATTGGTAAAGAGGGGGACTTTAGTCTCTTTTTATACTTGAATTTAGTATAAATAGATTATTTTAGAAAAAATACATGCCAAAATAACCCAACCATTCCGGTATAACGAACGCCGGAATTCTCTGTTGGGTCTTTCTACTTACCATATATACGTATCTTTTCTTGTTATTGTTGCATGAGAGAATATCTTTGAATCCTTCCGACAGCTAAAAAAGCCTGTCCAAACGGGTGTATCCCCCATCTGACAGACTTTAGTTTATCGTACATCCTAAATTTCATTCCACTACAATTTTGTAAACATTTAACCTTATGGCCTCTTGGAATAGAGCGGATACCCAGTGTTTTCCGGTACGTCAATCAGGATGACCCTGACATTCTCTTGCGCCTCAAGGCTTAGCGTCTCGCCATGCTTCGTATCCATTACCATAAAGTCCCGCTGACGAAATTGGAGGCTCTCCTCTTCGGCACAAAAGCTGCCCGCTCCCCTCACGGCAAGCACAGCCGCTCTCCTGCCGGACTTCAATTCATACTGAGCTTCGTTCCCGGCCAGAATCTGAATATCCAGCATCCTCACATCAACGGATAAATCAGTTGGTGCAGAACCGCCAATCATCGTTTTAACCAGCCCTCCCTGTATGCGGGTTACCGGAAAGGAATCCGGTCGATACTGACGACAGGCAGGATTCTGTTTCAATGAATCGCGAAGATACGGCTCGAACCAAATCTGAAATCCTTCTGCATCCGGCCCAGTGAGACGTTCCTCGTGCGTTAGTCCGGAACCCGCCCTCATCAATTGCAGGCCTCCAGGCCCCAACTCATTGTGCGTACCATGCGAATCCTTATGAACGCCCTTCCCCTGAATCATATAAGTTACGATTTCAAAACCCTGATGGGGATGAGGCGCGATATAACCTTCGACGGGCGAACGGAACCAGGACCAATAGAAAAGCGGTCCCACCCGGGTCACGGCAGACCCTTCTCCGGAGAAACCGATCGGCTTCTGCTCCGTTATCCTTCCTCCATCGAGAACGCCCTTGCTCTGATCCTCAGGTGGATATACATTTCCTATCATGTCCAGTCTCCTCCTTTCACCCATCCATGATGACCTTGAACAGGTGCTGCATTGATTGTCTCGGCTTTAAGATAGTATCCACGATAACAGAATATATATCAACATCCTTAAATTCCCTTATTGAGGATGCATATTTGCGAATCACTTTTCAGTTTATTTTCAGTTTACGTTCAGTCTTCATTCAGGATGAGCACGTATGATAAAGTTGAAGGAATGAGATAAGGGGAGTTTTGTGCTATGGAATCAATGCATCGTATTCGCATTTTGCTCGTGGATGACGAGCCGCATATCCTGCAGTTTCTGGAGCTTGGTCTCCATAATGAAGGGTTTGAGGTGCGAACGGCCCCCGATGGGGAACGTGCAATAATGGAAGCAAGCCGATTCGAGCCGCATATCATCGTTCTCGATGTGATGATGCCGGGAATGGACGGACTTGCGGTATGCAGACGGTTGAAGGAGGAGAGCCGGGATGTCGCGATCATCATGCTTACCGCAAAGGACGAGATTGATGACCGTGTGAAGGGCCTCATGATTGGCGCGGATGATTACATGGCCAAGCCCTTCAGTTTCGAAGAGCTGCTTGCCCGAATTCAAGCAAGGCTGCGCAATCAGTTCCCGAGCCTGCTGGGTGAACTCCAGCTTGGCCCATTCACCATCGACGACCGCAAGAAAGAAATTGCATACCATGGGGAGGCTCTTGAGCTGTCACCCACGGAGTATAAGCTGCTTAAACTGCTTGTGACCAAACACGGCAGTGTTTTGAGTAAACCCAACATTTTGAATATTGTGTGGGATTATGACTTTGGCGGAGAGGACAACATCGTGGAGGTTTATATCCGATCCCTGCGCGAGAAGCTCAGCGATAAGGAACACCGGGTCATTCGCACGCTTCGCGGAGCCGGCTACCGGGTTGATTTGCCATGAGTTTACGAAATCGGACAGGTTCATCCGGACCTACGTCTCTACGTACGCAGCTCTTGTCACGATCCCTCATCGTCTTGGCGCTTCTGCTCGTGCTGATCGGCGCATTGCAATATGTGTTAATGAAAAATGCCCTGTTCCGCAATCAAGCCGAGGCGCTTTTCCTTCAGGCCCGCTCTATCCCCGTGGAGGTGTGGGAGCCTGATCGGGAGCCGCGTAACCGGTCTGCAGGGCGAAATAACGAAGCCCTTCCGGAAAATCCGCGTCAGGGAGACAGACCTATGTTTTTTCTACCGAATATGTCGCTTGCCAAGATAGAAGCTGATGGAGGCTACACCGACCTCGCCGCTGGCAATGGTCTGTCCGCGCCACAGCTGACAGCAGAGGCTTATTCAGCGATTCTGGAGAAATTCCAGGGACATCAGCCTATTTCGTATGAAGTGATCGACAATGCCGAAGGCATCGAGCAGATCATGGTCTTTCGTCCTTACGGCAACCCAAACAGCCCCTCAGGTGTGCTGCAGCTTGGATTGGATACGCAGCCGCTGCATGCCGTTCTGTTGCGGCAGCTGCTGATTTTTGCCGTACTGGCTTTACTTGCTATGGCTGCGGGGATTGCATTGTACCTGCCATTGCTGCGCCGGACGCTCCACCCGCTGAACCGAATGGTCGAAACCGTAGAACGCACGGATGCCGGAAATTTGGCGGAGCGATTTCCTGCCGTGCAGGGTCAACGGGAGATTGACCGCTTGGCCGAATCGTTTAACGGCATGCTGGAACGGCTCGAGGATGCGTTTGAAGCCGAACGCGAAGCCAAAGAGCAGATGCGGAGGTTTATTGCCGATGCTTCCCATGAGCTGCGAACGCCGCTTACTTCGATTCACGGCTTTCTGGAGGTGCTGGGCCGCGGCGCCGCAGACAACCCGGAGCAGCTACATGCTGCACTATCCAGCATGCACGGGGAATCCAAGCGCATGAAGAAATTGGTTGAGGATTTACTTCTGTTAGCCAAGCTTGATCGCAAGCCGGAGCTCCATCTGCAGGAGACCCGCCTGGATCAGCTGCTGCTTGAAATGGAGCCTCATCTACAGATGCTTGCCCAAGGCAGGAGTGTAGCGATTCAAACGATACCGGTGCTGTGCCGGTGTGACCCCGATAAGATCAAACAGGTCATCTACAACCTCTTTCATAATGCGGTACAGCATACTGACTCTACCACAGGGCAGATTACCGTATCGGTTAATAAAACCAAGGACCAGGTCGTATTGCGGGTTGCCGATAACGGAGCCGGGATTCCGAAGGAGCATCTCCCCCATCTGTTCGAGCGCTTCTACCGTATCGACGAATCCCGGACCAGACAGTATGGAGGTGCGGGTCTTGGATTATCCATTACCCAATCCATCATTTCCGCGCATGGTGGGCAGATGAGCGTAGACAGCACGGTCAACCAAGGAACGGTTTTTCGTGCCGAGTGGCCGGGCATCATTCCTTAGCCTGTAATCCCCTTCATGCACCGTTCGTTCACGGAGCGGCTGTCTGTAGATACCTTTCGTTTCAGCAGTGGTTTCCGCTGTCTTTGCTAACATATTTTTTCCTTAAATCTTTACAATTTGGTACAATACAGTCGGTACTAGAATGTCGAATGAAGGGACTATGATCGATATGTTCAAAATATTTATTGTCGAAGACGATACCGGACTGGTTAACCTGCTGAAAGAGTATCTTCATAAATTCGGTTACATGACGCAGTCCGTTCATGACTTCGAGACGGTACGCGATCAATTTGAATCGTATGACCCCCACCTTGTGCTTCTGGATATCAATCTGCCAAAATACGACGGCTATTACTGGTGCCGCCAGTTCCGCAGCCTCTCCACCTGCCCGATTATTTTCATCTCCGCCCGTGACGGGAAAATGGATCAGGTGATGGCCCTGGAAAACGGCGCTGACGATTATATAACCAAACCTTTTGACTACGAGATTGCCATGGCCAAAATCAAGAGTCAGCTCCGGCGTGCCTACGGCTCCTATGCTGTCGCTCAGAATGAGCGGGTTCTGAGCATCGCCGGACTTACGCTCGACGTTGAACGTCTCTCTCTGTCCCTTGAGCATACCCAGACGGAGATCAGCCATACCGAAGCCAAAATATTGGACGAGTTAATGAAGAAGCCCGAGCAGATCGTCAGCAGAGACCGGCTTCTCGAGAAAATATGGGATGATCAGGCCTTTGTGGACGATAATACGCTGAACGTATACATCACCCGCGTCCGCAAGAAACTCGCTGCCCTCGGGATCGAGGATGGCCTTCAAACCGTGCGCGGTCGCGGCTATCGACTGGTACCGAACTGGAGGGACGAAGCATGAAGCTATTCCTGCAAGAACAGCGTCCCTTAATAATGGTATACATTGCCCAGCTTATGTTGATAACGCTCATTTACAGACTGGATGGTTATCGCAATTTGACGGTCAGTCTATACGCGGGCATCATCAGCTTACTGCTGCTTCTCGGCTATCTGGCCTTTCGCTTTATTGCCAACCGTTCGTTCTATAAACGATTAGAGCAGCCACTCCCGGGAGAATCCCTCACCGGCGAATCCTCGGCAGAATCCTCTCACACTCCGCTCGCTGAAGCGCTCAATCAGCTGCTAAAAACCCAGTTCCGGCATTACACCACGGATCTGCATAACTATAAACATAAAATTGAAGGACATCTTCAGTTCATCAACCAATGGGCCCACCAGATGAAAACGCCGATTTCGGTCATTCACCTGATTCTTCAGGATGACGATGATCCCCGTTTCGCCGCGATCGGCGACGAGCTGGACCGACTCAAAAAAGGGCTTGATCTGGTGCTGTATACCGCAAGGCTTGATACGTTCGAGCATGATTTTCACGTGGAGAACCTGCCGCTTCAACGAATCGTCCGTCATGTCACTTCCGAGCAAAAGCGTTTGTTTATCCGGCGGAGAATTTACCCGTCCATCCGGATCGATTCCGGACTAACGGTGGCCACCGACGAGAAATGGCTCTCTTTTGTGCTGACGCAGCTGCTGACCAATGCGGTTCGGTATACGCTGAAGGAACAAGGCACCCTCTTTTTTAACGGCTACACCCGGGAGAATCAAGTTGTGCTTGAGATCCGGGACGAAGGGATCGGCATTCCCCAAAGCGACCTGCCTCGGGTATTCGCCCCCTATTTCACCGGAGAGAACGGTCGCAGGTTCCAAGAATCGACAGGCATGGGGCTGTTTCTTGTCAAACAAATATGCGATAAGCTTGGACATGCCTTCGAGATCGAATCCAAAGTGGATGAAGGAACGACGGTCCGTATCATTTTCACGGATTCTTCAGGCCACATTGCACAATAGCTCCATGGCAAGCGGAGCCTCTGCTTAGTGCCCATTCGGATACTATGGCAGCGGCAGTCCCTGATCTAACTTACGGCCGTTCAAGAAACCTTACAAGGTTGTAAGGTAACTGTAAGTTACGAATATGGCATGGAGGCAACCGAATCTTTTACAATGAGATCATCGTTATAGAGGAGTGAAGATATGCCCATCCTGAGCGTCAAGCATCTATCCAAAATCTACGAGGGCAAATTGGCGTTCCAAGCGCTGAACAATATTCACTTCAACGTGGCCAAAGGGGAATTCGTCGGCATTATGGGTCCGTCCGGCAGCGGAAAAACCACGCTCCTCAATCTGATTGCAACTATTGATCAGCCCACGGCCGGGGAAGTGATCATCAATGGGCGCAATCCTCATCTGCTCAGCAGAAGCGACACCGCTCTGTTTCGGCGCCGGGAGCTGGGCTTCGTCTTCCAGCACTTCAATCTGCTGGATACGCTCACCGTTGAGGAAAATATCGTTCTCCCGTTAACGCTGGAAGGCGTGCCGCTGGACGAAATGGGCAGCCGGCTGAGCCGGATCGCGGATCGACTCGGCATCGGGTCCATTCTGCATAAGCATACCTATGAGATTTCCGGCGGACAGATGCAGCGTACTGCCATTGCCAGGGCGCTCATTCAGGAGCCCTCCCTGATTCTCGCTGACGAGCCCACCGGCAACCTGGACTCCAAAGCCTCCAAAGAGGTGATGCAGACACTTTCCGCATCGAGTAAAGAGGCTTCCGCAACGATTCTCATGGTCACTCATGATCCGGTGGCAGCCAGCTACTGTGACCGCGTCTTGTTCATCAAGGACGGACAACTATATAATGAAATGTATTGCGGTGACAACCGCCAAGCCTTTTTCCAGAAAATCATCGACATGCTGGCTTTACTGGGGGGAGGCAGTCATGACCTTTCGACAATTCGCTTTTAGGAATGTCCTGAGGAATAAGCGGACCTATGCGGCCTATTTCTTAAGCAGCGCATTCTCCGTCATGATTTTCTTTGTGTGCGCCCTGTTCCTGTTCCATCCTTCGATAGCCGACGAGATGTTCTATCCGGTTGTTATCCAAGCGATGCTCGGCGCCGAGCTGATCATGTATGTATTCTCGTTTTTCTTCGTGCTGTATTCCGTCGGGGCCTTTCTAAAGACGCGCAAGCGCGAGTTCGGCATTCTGTTCATGCATGGCATGACGGATCGCCAGTTTAACAAGATGGTATTTCTCGAAAATATGATCATCGGCGTTAGCGCCATTGCAACGGGCATCCTATTCGGCGTCATTACAGGCAAGCTGTTTCTGATGGCTGGTTCGGCCTTTCTTGGAATCCCGCCCCTGCCGTTTCGACTGCCCCTGCGTGCGCTTGGACTGACGGTCGCAAGTTACGTGCTGCTGTTTATCATCATCTCGCTGTGCACATCCTGGCTGCTGCGTCCTAAAGCGTTGATCGATCTGTTTCAGTCCGGACAGCGGCCGAAAACGGCGCCCAGGACATCGCCCAGGTTATCCATATTGGCAGCCGTGCTGCTGGTGGTCAGCTACAGCTTGGCGGCCACGACAAGCGCGTCGACTCTCGCGCTGCGCATGTTTCCGGTTACCTTCATGACGATGATCGGCACCTATCTGTTGTATACGCAGCTAGGCGTTGCTCTTGTGCGAAGGCTGAAACAGAGCCGCCGGTTAGCCTGGAGACGGACCAGGCTGATCTCGCTATCCAGCCTGCATTACCGGCTTAAGGATCATGCACAGATGTTCTCGATGGTAACCATCGTGCTGGCTGTTTCCTTTTGCTCGGTAGGCGTATTTGCCTCCATCCCGGTGCTCACGAAGCAATTCAATGAGGATTTCCCTGCTGCCATCGGCTATCTTGCCAAAACGGGAGACACCTCCGAGAAGCAGCATTTACATGAAATTCGACAGGAGCTTGAATCGAAAAAAATACCGTTTGAAACGCTATCGTTTCGCGTGAAATATACGGAAGCCCAGCCGGCTTCCGCGCAGGTCGGGCAGTTGCAAAATCCGTTGGCACTGATCTCCTTCTCCGACTATAAGGCGGCGGTGCTGATGGCGGGGCTGCCATTTGATGAACAGCCGCTGAGCGGTGAGGATGCTCTTGTTCTCATTGCCTCGCAAAATGACAGAGCTTATATTCGCCATCGGGAGCACGCTTCATACCGGATCCATGATTCCGAAATCCTCCTGCATGAAACCGGTTATTCCGATCATGTCGGCGTACCGGAATATTTGCTGCCGGAAATGGATGACGATTCCCGCTTCGGCGGGCTTGTGGTCAGTGACAAAGCTTTCGCCGCCATCACGAATCCGGTCCGGCTAGAGCGGTACACCGGCTTCTATGTGGATGATTTCACGAAGACTGAGGGCATCGTCCCTCATCTGGCCCCACGCGGGGCGGTGCGTTATGAGATGGGCCAGCCTTATGCGCTGGCGGTCAGCGGCACGCTGTTTGCCCTCCGGGACAGCCTGTACAATATGCTGCTCTTCGCGGCACTGCTTGTGGGTACGGTGTTTTTTATCGCGGCGGGAAGCTTCCTGTACTTCCGCCTCTATGCCGATCTGGATTATGACCGCAGGCATTATGCCACGATATCCCGGCTTGGAATGACCGATAAGGAGTTCCGGCGGATCGTCACCGGACAGCTGGCGCTGCTGTTTTTTGTACCGATCGGCCTTGCGATTGTGCACAGCATCTTTGCTTTTGTGGCGCTGCAGAGCTACTTCTATTTATCCATTGCGGCAGAAATGGGCATCGTGCTGATCAGCTTCCTGATGATGCAAGTTCTGTATTTCTTCTTCATCCGCAGTCAATATCTGCGCAAGCTGAAGCAGACCCTTATATAAAGGATGGCAGTGGCATCCTTATCATTTGAAAGAGGTGTAACTTTTGGAAAACTGGATTACGGATATTATGGAGCAGTTCGGCTATATCGGCATCCTGCTGATGATTGCCCTGGAAAACGTGTTTCCTCCAATCCCCTCCGAGGTCATTCTTACCTTCGGCGGATTCATGACCACCTACACAAAATTGACGGTGCCAGGCGTTATCATTGCCGCTACGATCGGATCTATAGCCGGTGCTGTTATTCTGTACGGGATTGGTCGCCTGCTCGATGTCGAGCGGCTTGAAAAAATCGTGGATCGTTGGGGACATATCCTCCGCGTCAAAAAAGAAGACATCCGCAAGGCGGATGCGTGGTTTGATAAATACGGCTACTGGACCGTCCTGTTCTGCCGCATGATTCCACTGATCCGAAGCCTGATCTCCATCCCGGCGGGGATGTCCAACATGAAGTTCGGCATGTTCCTCCTCTTCACGACGATCGGTACACTGATCTGGAACGTTATTCTGGTATGCGTGGGAGCCGCCGTCGGCGGTTCATGGGAAAAAATCGTGGCTTTCATGGACGTCTATTCCAATATCGCTTATGCTGTAATAGCTGTGGCCGGGATTGCGTTTCTGTTCCTTTTCTTCCGCAAGCGGAGAAAGTCAGCTTAAAATCGGGTGCCCGCTGAAAAGTTGAAGATTGAATCACGCACTTCATGCCATTCATCATTCATATCATTACATTTAATATTTTTTGTAAGGGAGAGACTATAGGTCATGGATTTTTTAACCATCCTGAAAGCAATTATTCTGGGAATCGTCGAGGGACTGACCGAGTTCGCTCCTGTATCCTCAACCGGACATATGATCATCGTTGATGATATGTGGCTGAAATCCGAAGAGTTTCTGACGAAATACGTAGCCAACACCTTCAAGGTTGTCATTCAGCTTGGCTCCATTCTCGCCGTCCTCGTTGTGTTTAAGGACCGCTTCCTGGATCTCTTGGGACTCAAACGCAAAAAGCCTGAAGCCGGCGTACCGGCGGGTACAGGCAGATTGAAGCTCAGCCAGGTTATCGTCGGTTTGATTCCGGCCGGTGTTCTGGGCGTCTTGTTCGAAGACCTGATTGACGAGCATTTATTTTCCACCGAAACGGTGCTTATCGGACTTGTGATCGGAGCCATCTTCATGATCGTTGCCGATAAAGTCAGCTCGAAAAAAGAACCGAACGTGGTCACTGTCGACCAAATTACGTACAAACAGGCATTCAGCGTCGGTCTGATTCAGTGTCTGTCGCTCTGGCCGGGCTTCTCCCGCTCCGGCTCCACCATCTCCGGAGGCGTCATGCTCGGAATGAGTCACCGCGCAGCGGCTGACTTCACCTTCATTATGGCTGTGCCGATCATGTTCGGAGCCAGCTTACTGTCGCTGCTGAAGAACTGGGAATACTTCACGCTGGAGGCTCTTCCGTTCTTCATCGCCGGTTTCGTGGCAGCCTTCGTCTTCGCCTTGATCTCCATCCGCTTCTTCCTGAAGCTGATTAACCGGATCAAGCTGGTGCCGTTTGCGATCTATCGGATCGTGCTCGCTGCTATTATTGCGTTGGTGCTTTATCTGTAAAACCGTTCGTTCATGTATATTGAATGCACAAGATTGAAAAAAGGCGGGGCTGTCCCTAAGTCATCCTCAATGACTTTGGGGACAGCCCCGCCTTTTATTAAGGGTGCGCGGATAGCTATCGTACAACTGTATGCCTCTTTTGTTATAGAATTTCGTTTACCGCATTCGAGAACCATTTCGTGATGATTTGCGGCCTTGTTATGGCACTGCCTACAACCACACAATAAGCTCCCATTTCGATCGCTTTTGCCGCCTGCTCCGGTGTGTTGAAGTTGCCTTCTGCAATGACTGGCTTCTTACACTGCTTAATCAGTTCTTCCAGCACAGTGAACTTCTCCACATGCTGGGACTGCGGTGTATAACCAATAAGGGTCGTTCCAATGTAGTGGAACCCCAATCGATCTGCTCGCACCCCCTCTTCCGTTGTGGAGATATCCGCCATGAACTTCTGCGAAGGATATTTTGTAAAGATCGATTGCAGGAATGCCTCATCCTGATCCATCGTTGCTTGCACAGCAATAATCTCAACCCCCGTACCAACAAGCGCATCCACTTCGGTCATGGTCGCTGTAATGAACGATTGCATGCCCGGATAGTCTTTTTTGATAATGCCAATAATGGGCAGCTCAACTTGCTTCTTTATTTCCTCGATGTCTTCAACGCTATTCGCACGGATCCCCACCGCACCGGATTCGGCTGCCGCAATGGCCATACGTCCCATAATAAACGAACTATGCAACGGTTCGCCTGGCAAAGCCTGACATGATACAATTAATCCTCGTTTCACAATATGTTCCCTCCATGCCATATCCTCTTTTATTCTTCTCCAATAGCCTCATTTATCTTTTGTTTAATTAAGTCGGCTTTTGCGCCAAATACAGCCTGAATCCCGCCTTTTACTTCCAATACTGCAGTAGCGCCCAGTTCTTTAATTGTATCCTTATCTACTTTCGATACATCTTTGACTGCAACGCGAAGTCTCGTAATACATGCATCGACATCTTCCAGGTTCTCCTTGCCACCAAGCGCATTCAGCACTTTCATCGCGGTCTCTCCAATGCTGTCCTTGGTTTCAACCGATACGCTCTCCCCATCACTTTCACGTCCAGGTGTCGCCACATTGAATTTCGCAATTAAGAAGCGGAACACAAGGTAATAGATGATAGCCCAGAGAAGCCCCACAATAATGACATAGATCCAATTCGTTTTGGCATTCCCCTGCAGAACCCCAAAGAGCATGAAGTCGATGGCCCCGCCAGAGAAGGTATTTCCGATACGAACGGATAACATATCCGCGATCATAAAGGATAGACCATCTAGAGCCGCATGAATCACGTATAACCAAGGAGCGACGAATAAGAACATAAACTCAATCGGCTCCGTAATCCCTGTTAGAAACGATGTCAGCGCTGCACTAAAGAACAAACCAAACACAAGCTTGCGACGGTGCTTCGGAACGCAATGATACATCGCAAGACAGGCCGCAGGAAGACCAAACATCATCGTAGCAAAACGTCCTGCAAAAAAACGGGTTCCTTCGGAGAACATTCCAGCATGATTCGGATCAGCCAGTTCGGCAAAAAAGATTTTCTGCGCACCCACCACTTGCTGACCTGCAACCGTGGCGACACCGCCCAGCTCTGTGAACCAGAACATCGGATAAATCATATGGTGTAGACCGACAGCACCTGTAAGACGAAGCAGGAATCCGTATAAATAGGTACCGAAATAGCCCATTCCGGCTATAGCAGTCCCTGCCGCTACCAGCCAGCCTTGAAATGTAGGCCAGATTAAGAAGAAGATCCCGCCTACGAAAATAGCACTAAACGATGAGACGATCGGAATAAACCTCGAGCCTCCAAAAAATCCTAGAAAGGAAGGTAATTGAATCCCCCGGTATCGATTGTTCAAATAAGTAACCAGGATACCAATGACAATAGCCCCTACAACTCCGGTGTCAATGGATTCAACGCTTGGATTAAATACCGTGATCATTGCACCAATCGATGCATTCATAACCAGGAACGAGACGGCCGCCGCCAGCGCAGCAGTACCTTTATCTTTTTTCGCTAACCCCACGGCAAGACCAATACACATGATTAGCGCTAAGTTGGCAAACACAACATTGCCGGCTGCCGACATAATTTGAAAAACAGCTTGTAAAAACCGCGTATTCAGAATCGGATATGCAGCAATCGTATTCGCATTCGATAAGGCTCCCCCAATCCCAAGCAGCAAACCCGCAGCAGGTAGGATTGCAATCGGTAACATAAATGACTTACCAAGCTTTTGCAACTGTTTAAACATGGATTTTCCTCCTAATGGATCAATCATTGTATTCCATCGCGATATGTCAATTCTACATCATGAAATTATTTTAGTAAATATAATTTCACTAAAATAATTTTATTAATTGGTAATTACTCTATGACACTTAGTATGAACAATGGCAATAAAAAAACCTGTGTCCCTCCAGTAGACGCAAAATACGTCAACTTCTGAGGTTCACAGGTACGATGAAAGCTTTATTTTTAATCCATTCGATTATGTTCAAGAATCGTATTAACTGTAATTTGCATCCGACTATTTAAATCCGGATCCGCAAGTAAGATCATGCATAAAATATCTATCGCATACATGACGGAAAATTGACTGTTTACAAACCTTTCTTTATCAACAAACAATGTATTGGAGACCAAAATAAAAGAGTCCACTTGTTGCGCCAGCGTACTTTCGGAGAAGCTGGTCAGACAGATGACTTTGCACCCATTATTCTTTGCAATTCTAGTTGCGTCGACAATAACAGACGTTTCCCCTGAACTGGAAATCGCAATAACGAAATCATTCTCATTCAATATCGAACTATTGATCAGCATTAAATGAGAATCCGTAATACTCTGCACATTGAAGCCCATACGCAGCAAGCGAAGCATCATTTCTTTCGCTGAAAGTCCCGAGCTCCCGATTCCGTATATGTAAATTCGCGCTGCGCTCTTAATCGCTTCAGCAAGTCGATGCAAATATGTAATGTCCAGTAATTGATTCGAACGCTCAATGACCGTCTGATAGAATTTAGATACTTGAATGAGAATATTGTCCTCCGCCGAAGGAGCCGTCGCAGTACGAAGCCTGCCCAACTGAACCTTCAATTCGGCAAAATTATTGCAACCAATCTTCTTGCAAAAATGCGTGATTGTCCCATTCGAGACACCGACATGGTTCGCCAGCACAGATATATTCATGTTATTAATTGATTGACCTTCTTGAAGAATATAATTCGCTACCAACTGTTCTTTCTTCGAGAAAGTCGGATATAACTGCTGAATAACCATATAAATATCCATTGAATCCACCACCGCCATTTGGGAATTATAACAAAAAAAGCATATGGATTCAATATCATTGCCATGGGCGTGAATGCTAGTGCCCATCCTGAATCCTAGTTCGTAAAAACGGGTATACAGAGAAAGATATCGAGCTCGTTCGGAAGACCGTTTTTTAGTAAACAAACGTCCGATCTGTCCGTCAACGAATATCATAAATGCGGGGGCTTCGAGGAGCAGACTACTACAGTTGCTCCTTTGAATAATACCGTACCTTCTTACCATGACTGCTGGCGTATTCAATTTCGGCCCGAGTGCTGTCTCCAATATAGCCATTCACATCGATTACAAAGATTTCGTCCGACCTATCGATTTTGCGGAAGTGCAGCTCTTTAAGCTGGCGCTCCTGCTCCCCCGTGATCGCCATCCCGTCGCTCTGCTCAAAAAACCGACACTAAGAACGATATGTCCGCTTAACGTAAGCGCAGCTTCGACTTCCCGAAACTGTGCTTTAAACTTGGTCGATCCGCATAGCGTTATTACGTGCATGGTACACCTTCCTTTTGGCAAATAGATGCTCGTTTTCTTCAGAAATATCGTATACAAGAAAAGATGCGGATAATAAGAGTTGTTTCTAATGCGCTGAAGCTATCTATGATTATCATAATGATAGGGATAATTGCTCAAGACCATCATAGGAGTAAATATGATGCAACGCAACCATTCATCCATGGAGAAAAAAAGAAGAAGCCCTCCGATAAGGAAGGACTTCTGCCTAATGGTTGTACGGGGAATCCCCTATCCATCGACGATCCAGGATTCATTCATTTCCATAGCAGCGTGAACCCCCTCCACCTCACTCTTCAAACGATAAATTGGTAGGCTCCTCCAGCAGATCATAGTGAAGATCGAGGTTCGTCGTCGGTACGCTAAGTTCCACCTCTTCAAAACGGAGGCTGTCCAGCCACACCTCGCCTGCCCCCATCAGCAGAACACCGATCGAGATCGTGGCGCTCTCCTCGGGTACGTCGAGCACGATGGCGTAGTGATTCCAGTGCGTACTGCCCACAATGCGCCGATCGTTCATATTATCGAACTGAAGCACGTCCTCCGCACGGTTATCAACGCGCATCCACAGCCCGCAGTATTCTTTGACGTTCTCGGTTTTGACAAATCCGGAGAACCGCATCCGTTTGCCCGCATACTTATCGGCTTTGAACTGCTGCATCATGGTCGCAAATGCGCCAGCCTCCATGGGGGTAAGGGCTTTTAGGTAACCGGAAGTCCTTCCTTGGTGGACGATGGAACGATCGACGCCGATTTCATAATCATGCGGGTGGCTTCCGCTCAGAAACCAGCCTTTTAATTCGGATTGAGATTGCTGCTGCATGTGATCCTCTCCTTTATAGTGGCTTGAGTGATGAGCGTGAACCGCAAAGATTTTCCGGTAACGCCCCGGCGGCATGCCGTATAATTTTTTGAATGCTCTCGTAAACGACTCCTGACTCTCGAAGTGGCAGTGCAGGGAGATGTCGATAATCGCAGCCTCGGAGTGCAGCAGAAGCTGTGCTGCATAACAGAGTCTTCGTTTTCTAAGGTAATCCGCGATGTTCATACCGACCTCCTTCCGAAACAAGCGGTGGAAGTGATATGGCGAAAAACCGGCATGGGCCGCAATATCCGCGAGGGTCAGCTGCTCCTCCAGATGCTGCTCCATGTACGCTATGCTTTTTTGGATGATACGCTGGGTACTCAAGGTCAGGCCCTCCTTTGTTATTAAGAATACCAAATGGAAGAAGGACGTTTTTGATCTTTTTTGCCAACATCAAAAAGCCCCCTTCGATTACAAAGATCGAAAGAGGCTTTTGCCATGATATGATTCTCATTATGGATCCTGGGAAAGGCTTCCTGCATGTCGTCGACGGCGACACCTAACCGAGCGTGCATCCTGCTGTACGGCTATAGCCGGAAAAATCGCATTTACCCCAGCGGTTTCAGCTGAACGGTACGCTTGGTGCTTGCGGATTCATACGCTGCAATGGCTACACGGGCAGAATAGTACCCGTCTTCCCCTGTTATTTCGACCGGCTTGCCGTCGCGAATGCTGTCGATAAAGCTGTTGACAAGACCTGCATCCATATCATCGCCCCAGAAGCTCCACGCAGCTTTACCAGTTACATCGCTGTAGACATCGTTCTTCTGGGCAAAAGAATCAATGTTCAGCACACCCTTGGTGCCGATGATCTCAAGCGTTACATCTCCCCAGGTCGGGAAGGTACGATTACGGGACCAGCTTGGGTCCAGTACAGCAACAACGCCATTCGCGAATTTGACGTGGACCATGCCAGCATCGTCAATCTCCGTGTCATTGAAGAGTGTTTCCGCATGGGCGTACACTTCCTCTGCCTTGCTGCCGGTAAACCAGTGCATCAGGTCCATCACATGGACGGTATGGTCCAATACGGCTCCGCCGCCTGATTTCTCCCGTTCGATAAACCAGCCGCCAGGCATGCTTCCCCGGTTGGTTCCCTTCATGGCCAAAATCTCACCGATTTGTCCCGCGTCAATCGCTTCCTTCGCCTGACGAACGGAGGTAATATAACGGCAAGGAAAAGCCGTCATAAGCTGAACGCCATGATCCTTGCACACTTGAATCATCTCCAGCATCTCGGACTCGGACAAACCTAATGGCTTCTCGCACAGCACATGCTTACCCGCCGCAGCGGCAAGCTTGGTAAATTCTGCATGTCGTGCATTTTCCGAACAGATGACAACCGCATCCAGCTCCTGTGCCAGCAATTCATTGTAGTCTGCATAATATGGGATTCCCCGGTCCACAGAGTAAGGACGCACGCGCTCCGCGTTCTCATCCGCGACTCCGACCACCTCGACATCATCCCGCTTCAACATGCCTAAGAGATAACTCGCTGCATGCATATGGGCAAAGCTAATAAAGCCTACTTTAACTTTTTTCATGAAACTGTCCCTCCGATCATCACGGGCTGTCCAGTCTGAGCCGATTGCTCCGCTGCCTGAGCGATTTCAACGGCATAACAAGCATCCTTGATACTGACAAGCGGTTCGCTGACGTTCCGGATGCACTCGATAAAATGCTGCACCTCGTAATAATATGGGTCATACAAGCTTGGGCTTGAAGGAACCTGTACGGCTGCTCCCTCTCCTGCCTCCGCATTCACCAATTTAATGTCCAGAGACTGCACCTGATTGCTATCAAATCTTATGATTCCTTGGTTTCCCGAAATTTCGAACTGCGTCGTAAACGGTCCGGGATATCCCCAATAGCCGGTTAGACTCGCGATTGCTTTATTTTTAAAATGAAGCGTAAGCTGAGCATACTCCATCTCAGGCTCATCCCGCTTAACAGTGGAAGCATATACCGACTCCACTTCCCCGAACAGCCAGCAGGCAAAATCGATATCGTGAATCAAGAGGTCCATGATAACACCGCCGCTCTTGCCCGGATCGTTATACCATCCATCCATGCCCTGCGGATACGAACCGTACCGCTTAAAGTGAGCCATCTTTGGTGTTCCGATGCTCCCGGAGTTGGCCTGCCGATAGGCATCATGATAGTTCGGGAAGAATCGAACGACATGTCCGATAAACAAGCGGACTCCATGCTTTTCGCAGGCTGCCTTCATTTCCAGTGCGTCCTCCAGGGTCAATGCAGCCGGTTTTTCGCAGATGACGTGCAGCCCTCTTTCAGCTAACATCAGCACAAACGGTTTATGGAGATAGGTGGGCAGACACACCGCAACCGTTTCCAAATCTTTTTGTTCAAACAGCGACTCTACATCCGTGTATGCCTTCGCCCCAGTCAAAGCTGCTGCCCGCTCAGCCCGCCCGGCGTTAATATCAACCACGCCTGTCACCGTTACTCCCGGCATTTTCGCCAAATTGTGCGCATAGGCTGTCCCCATCGTTCCGCAGCCCAAAATCGCTATGTTCATGCTTATCCCTCCAGTATACCTATAATGACTTGGACCAAAAGGTGACACCGTATTCGTTGTCCACGAATACGACCCACCCTGTTACATTCTTCATGTGACATGACATTCCTGCCTCAATTTCGCATGATTCGTGCTTTTTTGAACTTATGCCGCTAACTTGGTAAAGTGTATATATAGAGTAGTAAAAATCTTCTATATGACGCTTCAGCCATTATGAATAACATTCGAATAGGGTCGACAGGAAAGATCCACAGATAGAAAGGGTGTAGAGAGAACATGTCAGAACTTGTCGTTCAAACGAAAGCCGGGCGTATTCATGGCAGTTCGGAAAACGGAGTACGCGTATGGAAGGGAATTCCTTATGCGAAGCCCCCGGTTGGCCCGCTTCGATTCCGTGCTCCTGTGCCCCCCGATCCATGGGACGGGATAAAGGATACCACGGCCTTCAGCCCCATGTGCCTTCAACCGCTTGAATCCACTTCAAGCATGCTAGGCGGAGGCGTTACCAAAACCGTGTCCGAGGATTGCCTCTATCTCAATGTGTGGGCACCCCTAAACACGCCAGCGGAGCCGCTGCCGGTCATGGTATGGATTCACGGGGGCACTTTCGTCACAGGCTCAGGCAGCTTGCCAAGCTATAACGGCACGCCTTTCGTACTCCGGGGCGACGTGATTGTGGTAACAATCAATTACCGGCTGGGTCCGCTCGGCTTTCTCCATCTCTCCCCATACGGCGAAGCCTACTCCTCCAATACCGGTTTATTGGACCAGATCGCTGCCCTGGAATGGGTGCGGGACAATATTGCGGGCTTCGGCGGCGATCCGGAGCGGGTTACCGTATTCGGAGAGTCGGCCGGCAGCATGAGCATCGCGGCCTTACTTGCAATGCCGGCAGCCAAAGGGTTGTTTCACCGGGCTATCATGCAAAGCGGTGCTGCCCAAGTCATGGCTCCGGAACAGGCAAAAATGATAACGGCAGGTTTGCTTAAGGAGCTGGACATCTCGCCTGATAAGGTCCATGAGCTTGAATCACTCACAGGTGAGTTAATATTCGAAGCCGGGGAACGATTGAAGAAACGATTTGGCCCTGGTGTCAGCATGATCTTCCAACCGGTGCTGGAACCGGGCACTTTGCCTCATGATCCGCTGCAGGCTGTTCAATCGGGCTGGGCCAAGGACGTGCCGATCCTGATCGGCACAAATCTCGATGAAGGCGCCTTGTTCTTCCGGCCGGACATGCCGCTTGTGAAGGAAGACGATCTTGTACGCACCGTTGAAATGATGACCGGTATCCAGGATGCCGCGCCTATCACCAAGGAATACCCGTACAGCATCGACGGACATGCCCAGATTATGACTGACCTGTATTTCTGGCGTTCGGCCCTGCAATTCGCTTCCGCTCAGAGCAAACACGCGCCGGTATGGATGTACCGATTCGATTGGACGCTGCCAAATCATCCGGTTCTCGGCAAAGCGATGCATGCCCTGGAAATACCGTTTGTATTTAACACCCTGGCGCTGTTTCAGAACATCGGTGTTCAAGTCGATGGTGCCACGCAAGCCCTGTCCGACCGGATGCAGGATGCTTGGATATCATTTGCGCGCCATGGTTCGCCGGATACGGAGGCGCTGCCGTGGCCAGCTTATGATCCGGCATCGCGCTCAACGATGATATTCAACAACGACAGCAGGATCATCGAGGACCCGGATGCGGAGAAACGGAACATGCTGCAATTATAAAATGGACAAGCCATAAGCAAGGACCCTTTCGCGGGAGGGGCTCCTTATAACAGCAAAAAAGCTGTACTCCTGGCATGACATCATGGACATCATGCCGGAGTACAGCTTTTTGTTAATTTTAGCAGGCCGCACATGCACATACACGACTAACCTCTGGCGTACCTCTATCCTACAGCATCCGGTTCAGGCTCTGTCCGTCGAAGGAAACTTGGATCGGACCGAGCCGCTCCTTATTTCACGGCTCCCTGCGTAATGCCATTGATGATCCACTTCTGGGCGAACAGATAAATGATGATCATCGGCAGCATCGCCATCAGATATGAAGCAAAGGCCAGATTGAAATCTGTATTGAACTGCCCCTGGAAAATATACTGCACAAGCGGAAGCGTGTAGGAATCCGTATCACTGATAATGATGAGCGGCAGCAGGAAGTCATTGTAAGTCGAAAGGCAGATCAGAATGCCTACCGTCGCATTGATCGGTGCCATAATCGGGAATATGATTCTCCAAAAGGTTCCCCAAGTCGACGTGCCGTCCACCCGAGCCGCTTCCTCCAGCGCAACCGGAATGGATTTAATATAACCAACATACACAAATACGTTAAATGCCAATGCATACACGGTATGCAGGATGGTCAACCCGACCAGGTTCGTCATATTGAACCCGGCTGTCAGCTTGACCAGCGGCAGCATAATAATCGGGAACGGAATGAACATAGCGCTAATGAAATAGAAGTATAAGCCCTTGAAGAACTTTCGGTTCATATTGCGGGCAATGGCATAAGCGACAAGCGAATTGGTCAGCAGGGTCAGTACCACCGTTGCCGTCGTTACCATCGCACTATTGCCCAGCGCGTTGAAGAAATTGGTCATTCGAATGGCATTCGTAAAATTCTCGAAATGAAGCTCCTTCGGCAGGCCGAACACGGAAGCCAGCATGTCCTCCGGCGTTTTGAGCGCAATCGTGATTGTCATATACAGCGGGAACAGGATCAGTATCGTCCCCAATGTGATGAGAATCATCACCGTCCAGTTGGTTTTCGTCCGCATTACATGTCCCCCTCTCTTCTCTGCAGGAATCGAATCTGCACAATCGATATCGTGGCAATCAGGATGAAGTAGATCACGGAGTTCGCGGATTGATAGGCAAACTCCCCTCCCTCAAAGCCGCCGGTGTAGATCAGATGGGAGATGGACTGCGTGGCCCGGCCTGGCCCGCCGTTGGTAAGGGCGACGATCTGGTCAAAGACCATCAGGGAATTCTTCATCGCAAGCACCATGTTGATCGTAAAGAATGGCGCGATCAGCGGAAACGTTATTTTCCAAAATTCCTGCCAGCGGTTCGCCCCATCGAGATTGGACGCCTCGTACAGTGTTTGAGGGATAGTCTGGAGCCCCGCGAGATACAGGATCGTGTTATATGCTATGCCCTGCCATACCGCTACCACCACGATACCGATCCAGGCATGCTGTTCACTGCCCAGAATATTGGTGGACAGCCACTCGATCCCCAGGTTTTGGCCCCAGATGGTGAACACATTCGAGAACAGATAGTTGAAGATGTAACCAACGATCAGCACACTCAGAATATTCGGAAGAAAGTAGATGCCTCTGAGGAAATTCCTCGCTTTGATTCTGGCATTTAGCCCCATGGCAATCAGCAGACTGAAGATGTTGATCAGGATGGTTACCACGACCGCGAATTTGAATGTAAACCAATACGCATTGCCCACGTTGCCGTCCTTAAACAGATTGATGTAGTTCTTGAATCCGATGAAATCGAAGTTATCGCCGAATCCATTCCAGTTCGTGAAGGAGTAATACACCCCCTGCAAGGCCGGCAGTGTCAGAAATACGAAGAACAGCACGACCGCTGGCACGGTCATCAAATAATAAGGCATAAGACGCTTGTTCATGTTGGATCCTCCTCAATGCTCATGGATATCGTGTCACAGCGTTGATCGCTCCGTTAGCGTCTGTCCGCTACCTTGTCCCATTCGGTGTCCAGCTTCTGTAGATACCCGTCAATGTCCCTGTTCTGGAGGAAGGATTGGATCACCGAGTTCAGCTGCACAGCGGCAGGAATATAGTGATCGGCAAAGTCGATAACTTGGCCCCGCTCCAGATAAGGCAGCAGCTCTGCAACGGCAGGATCATCCTGCGTTACGCCCTCAACGGTCGAGAACAGCGTTTGCTCCGTAATATATTGCTTGCTATTCTCAGGCTCCAGCAGAAACTGAATGAAACGCTGAGCCTCCTCTTTATGCTTCGAATCCTCGGAAATAGCCAGTAGAGTATCAACGCCCGAAATCAGTTTATTCTCCTCCGGATTATCGCCTGTTGGCAAAGGAAAGAAGCCGATCGGCGCATCCGGATTGGCCTTCCGGATTTCCGGAATTGCCCAGGTTCCCTGGATATACATGGCCGATTCACCTCTCGCAAACCCCCGGTTGCCGTCCGCGTAGTTCTTGCCGAAGTTATCCCCATGGCCATAGTCCATCAATGCGAGCTGCTTCTCCGCAATCTCTCGATACTTCTCGGCAAACGTTACCGTGCCTCCCCGGCGATCCATGTAAAACTCTATGCCTTCCAGATTGGATGCCAACGCGTTAAACGGCAGCACCGTCTGCCAATCGTCTTTATAAGTGAAATAAAACGGGATTACCCCCGCATCCTTGGCCTTCTGCGCCGTAGCTAACAGCTCGTCCCAGGTCTTGGGAACGCTGAGTCCCAATTCTTTAAAAATTTCCGTGTTGTACATCACGCCGTTAGCGTTCGTTGAATAAGGAATGCCCGTAACCTCATCCATCCCCGCTACGTCCTTCAGCATCTGAACATAGGTCTCATCCACCTGACTCAGCAGCGGATTATTCGTCAAATCCATAAATATGCCGCTTTGCGCCAGCAATGAATACGTATCGGTTGCACCCATGCCGATAATGTCAGGAATATCATTCTTGACAACTCTTGTCTTGAGTACGGTCTCCGCATCCGGCGGATTCACCTGAACAACCTTGATCTCGGACTGGGATTGATTAAATTTCTCAATTAGTGCGTCAAAGGAGCCCTTAGCCTCAGGCTTATTCTGGAAAAATTCAATCTGCACGCGCCCCGATTCCTCTTTTGCACCGCACGCGGCCAGCATCAATACCATCACCAAACACGCCGCGATCCTTGTACCAAGCTTCATGGTCTGCCCCCCATTTCATATCCTGATGTAGTTTTGGTCAAAGTCCATGTCTATTTACTACCCTTTTTGCTTGGTTGGTAAACCTCCCGGACGCCGAGGGGACGCCCTCTTCACTTTATTGGACAAAACAAAAAAGCCAGCAGACCAGGCTCTTCAGCCTGGTCTGCTGGCAGGGATTGGCTATCTGCTCATAGCCTGATTCAACCTACTCCAACCATTTTTTATGAATGTCCGCAAACTTGCCTTGCAGCTTCATTTCGTCAATCCACATTTCCAGATAGCTTGCATATTCAAAGTCGCCGCGAGGAATCATGTAGCCTTTTTCACTGTTCGTGAACGGCTTATCCGTCAATGCAGCATACAGTCTGGAATCTGCTTTTGCATACGTAATCGCTTCGATCGTATCGGTAATCATCACATCATACGTACCGTCCGCCACCAAATGCGGGATATCCAGATTATTTGGAACGACAGTCACATTAGCTTTCGTCAGATGCTCGCGTACGAACACCTCGTTCGTTCCGCCCGGATTCACGCCAATGCGAACCGAAGGTTTGTTAATGTCTTCAATCGTCAGGTATTTGTCCTTGTCTTCAGCACGAATCAATGGGGCTTTACCGAAGGAAATGTACCCTTGGGATACATAAGCCGTTTTTTGTCTTGCCGTGTTGCGGGTAACGCCGCCCACTGCGATGTCGAATTTATCAGCCTGCAGGTCCTTCATCATGCTGGACCATGTGGTGTTGACGTAACGAACTTCCACGCCTAGATCTTTACCGAGCTCTTCCATAGCGTCAACGTCATATCCTTCATACTCTTTTGTAGCAGGATTTAAATATGTAAACGGTTTGTAATCCCCTGTCATACCAACCCGGATGTAGCCTCTTTCGATAATTTCGTCGAGCTGGGAAGCCGATTGTTTCTTAAGTTGTCCGGGTGCATTGGTCGAAGCTGATTTAGCGGATACCTCCGGTGATGTGAGCACTTCGTTTGCAGCAAAACCCGTTGCCACCAATGATAAGCTGACTACCCCTGCTAGTAATACCTTTTTCCAATTCTTAGCCATGTCTTCATTTCCTCCAGTTTTCATCTAGTTGTACATCGTGATGCCCCTTGGTTGGCAGGGCATCGATCTGCCTGAAACACTCTGATCATCGTCTTGCTGGTACTTACTGGTACTTTCCGTGACTTACTGCCTTCCTCGTTACGATTTGAGCCTCTTTTCTTCCAGGCATCCCCCCTCTCAAGTACCCATACGTGCGGTCCATAAGAACGGAATGTTAAAGCCTGAATTTGGCAAGCTCTTTGCTAAGCTCCTGAGCGACCGTCTCCAGATGTTTAACGGAGTTCGAAATTTCCTTGATGGTTGAGATTTGATCTTCCACAGCGGCAGACACATTTTGGGCGTCGCTGGAAGTCAGATCTGCGATGGATTTCAGCTCTTCCACCGAAGCGCTGACCTGTTCGGATCCCGCCGACATTTCCTCGGAAGCTGCCGATACCTCCAGAATATGGTCAGCCACGTTGCGTGTCGCACTCAAAATGTTATCGAATTTCTCGCGCACCTCTTCGATCAGCGCAATTCCATCCTGTACATCCTTCCGGCTTACGTCCATCACCTGTACGGCGTTAATTGTGTCCTCGCGGATTTCCGTAATCAGCTTCGCGATCTGATCGGTCGATACCTCGGATTGTCCAGCCAGTTTCTTGACTTCTTCAGCCACGACTGCAAAGCCGCGTCCATGCTCGCCTGCTCTGGCTGCTTCAATCGAAGCATTCAAGGATAGCAAGCGAATCCGGGAGGTCACTTCCGTGATGAAGCTCAGAATCTGCTCGATTTCGGAAGAACGCTCATTCAAGCGCTCAATTGCCGTGCCGACCTTGGTCGTGCCCGCGCCGATGTTGCCGATCTGCTTCACCGCTTGTTCAACGACAACCGATCCGGTCTCCGCTTGACTTGCCGCCTCCTGTGCAGCTTCAGATACCATGGAGGACGTTTCGGCTATTTTGACGATCCCGCTAGCCATGTCACTCATCGATACGGCGATTTCGTTGGAGCTTGAGGCGTGAGCATTCGCGCCGCTGGCAATTTGACGAATGGAGGCGCCGATACGATCCACGCTGTCCATAGCCGTCTCCACCCCGCTCGAAACGGTCTCCGTTACCGACATAACTTGTCGGGAGGAATCATTCACACCGAGGACCAGATGCTTCAGATGCGATACTGTCTGGTTAAAATCGCCGGAAAGGACGGCAACTTCATCCTTGCCGCTAACCTGAATGGTCTTGGTCAAATCGCCTGCCGCAACTTCCTTAACTGCCGTGTTGAGCCTGCGGATCGGCCGGACGATCTGTGCCGTGAACCAAACCGCTGCACCGGCGGAAACGACCAGCGCGGCAACCGAAATAATGACTAACGTTACCGACATCTCCGTGATCGGAGCATTCAGTTCCTTGGTCGGTGCCGTTACGAATATGCCCCAATTCAAATTGGATGGAGCGAAAGCAGCCGTGTATTCGACGTTATCCAGAACATATTCGAATTCTCCCATCTCTCCTTGACGCACCTTGTCAAAAGCTTGCGATAATTCCGTGCTCTCCACGTCTTCGACCTTCTTTTGAAGGACGAAATCCTCTGATGGATGCCACATGAACGTTCCCGCTTTGCTTAGAAGAAATGCGTATCCGGTATCTCCGAAGGTTTGGGAGGATACTTTTTTCTGCACCTCGTTGATCGGAAGCGTAGAACCCATATAACCGTACTGTTTTCCATCCTTCATCAACGGGATGATCATGGTTACGATGTTGTTGCCCGTACGCTTGGAAAGCACCGGCTCCGATACAACCAGCTTGCCTTCGCCCTTCCCGGCCTCCTGATAATGAACGCGATCGGATACATCGGTCACTTCACCCAGAAAGTTAATGACATTCTTCCCGGTCAAATCGTACGAGAAGAAAAAGGTTTCGAATTCCGGGTTCACTTCCTGCGCCGCTTGTATCAATTGCAAGTCTTGCGCTTTATTCCCCGTGACGAATTTCCCCACGCTTTCAACCTTTGCAATTTCCACGTCAAGAAATTGGTCGATCTGAAGCGCAAGCTTCTCCGCGCTAAGCTGCGCTTCTTTGTCCAGGCTCTCCTGAAGCAATACGGAGGACCGGTTGTAAGTTACGGCAAAGACGGATCCAAGACTGACGAGCAAGAGCAAACAAATCATTGTAATCATTTTTTGCTTGAGACTCTTTAGCATGCTGTAAACCCTCCCCAAAAATAGTGCCTGGGTCCTATCCGATCATTCGTCCAAAATTTTTGCAAGTGCTTTTTTTTCTGTAAGGACTTTCTCTCTACAAACAAAAATGAACAAATCACATCGAAAAATCATGGTATAAAATGGTGAAATAAGACTCCACTTTATTAGTTATCGGTAAGGTATGTTCGTTTTTTGAGAGGTTAATGAGACATTTTACACAATTCGACATTAACGTGAGAGAGCGAAAATCCAGGAGTTTATCTAGTTCAAAAGATTTAAATATATATAAATATTTCATACATCTTTAGTCCCTGCCAACATGTTGCAGGAATTTCCTGAGTTTATATGGAATGTATCAGCACCCTGAGGAGGAGTGAGGTTTGTGACATTTCCATTCAACGAAGACTTATCCCAGCTATTGCCCGACCTTAGGAGTTATTGCATGCAGCTTGCATCCGGCTCCAAGTGGGACGCTGAGGATATCGTGCAAGAATCGCTGATCAAGGTCCATCACGCTCTTGAACAGACGCCTAATCGGAAGGTTACCAAAGCCTATCTATACCGGATAGCGCAGACCACTTGGATCGATATGTACCGTAAACAGAACAAAAAGCCCGTTCTACAGGCAGATGCCGGCAAACATGAGGCGTACCATGACCAATGCATCTTGGTAAGGGAATCGTTGGAGCTGCTTACATCTCAACTCACCGCCCTTCAGACGGTCCTCATTATCCTTGTCGATGTCTTCTCCTATACAGCCAAAGAAGCAGCCCAGCTTATCCACGGTACGGAAGGGGCGGTTAAGGAAGCTTTGAAAAGGGCCCGAAAACGGTTGAAAAGTTTCAGCGTCAAGCAGGATATACAGGAAGTGTCAACCAAGGAATCAAGTCAAGTTATAGGCCCTCCCTTCGCTTGGTTTGAACAGCTGCTTCAAGGTTTTCGGTCTGCCAATCCCTACGCGATCGCCAATGCCTACCTGTCCATACGTTCGCAGAACATCCTTCTTCGCGATGTTCAGCGTTCAGGCGAGACGCTGTCCTTTACCTTCCGGGATCCAGATGGACATTTGCTTACCTTTACGACAAATATTTTTTTCAGACCCGTTTCTTTTGCACCCTCAACTTCCGTTTAATAAGTAAAATCGCAATCAGCGATGCCTAATCTGGTTAGGACCATCTGAAAGGAGTGTATAATCAATGGCAACAATCCCGCAGCGGGTAGCCGTCATTCAATGGCCAGTAAAAAATGTGGAACGATCACTCAAATGGTACCAGGAGGTGCTTGGCGTCACGCTGACCTTCCCGTTTACCCCAGGTGATCCTGCAGCCTGGCTGTGCATTGGAGACGTCGGATTCGGCTTAGTACAAACGGAAGAAGTGCCTCGCCTGGAATTTACGGATATGCAAGGGAATCTTCAACCCATTGTCCAATTGCAGGTGAACGAAATTCATGAGGTATACCGGCATCTTCAGGACAAAAAAGTAACCGTCAGCGATATGAGGTACATTTCGGACGGTGGCTACAGCTTCAGCTTTACCGATCCGGACGGCAACACCGTTAGTCTCTGGGGCGGCTGGCCATCTCCGGAAGACCACACGGACTAAGATAAAAGCAAAGAAGGCTGTCCCCTACCAAGCAGAATAATCCGCTTTTAGGGAACAGCCTTATTTCATTGCATGAGGATTCTTAATTTACGAACAGATATCCTTGTTCATTGTAAGCATGGAGCAGCGTGTACCGGCTGTTTCGAACCTTGTGAGCCTCACCCAGGCTCCGCTTCAACAATTCGCTCTTGATCGGAAGCTCCGACACCCCAGCCGGTCCGCCGACCGTTCGCATCATATCAGCCAGCTCTGCCGGCTCCGGGATTTGCGTTATATGCAACCGGATTTCATTCCAGTGCTGCGTGATCCGAAGTGCAGCATCATCCGCACCCTGGGGTGCGCCTTTGTTCAACTCAAGCCCCTGTTCCCCGAGACGGTGATACAGCTTCGAGATTTCCACGCAAGCGGCACCTACCTTGGCACCGTGCAGCAGCTGCTTCTCCCCCAGCCGGATAAACTCCATCTCCCAATAGTGGGACAGATGATGTTCCGAGCCTGAAGCCGGATGGGATTGACCGAACAGCAGCATGGCTAAGCCGGATTCGACGAGCGCACCCATTAAGAGGCGCACCCCCTCCTCGGTTCGCTCCGCAATCTGTTTCATCCCTTTCACGCACTGGTTAAGCGCAGATCGCGTAATATCCGCCGAGATTTGCAAATAGGGTTCATCGGCCACCAGGCTTCCGAATTTCCAGTCGAACAGGGATGTATACTTGCCCAGCATATCCCCGAACCCGGCTGCGGTAAGCTGTGGGGGAGCCGACATGAGAATATCGACGTCCGCAAAAATCGCGCTCGGTCCAATGGCCGGAATCGTCTTTTTCTCCCCTCGTATAATGATGGGTGCTCCCTTGGAATTAAATCCATCCACCGAAGCGGCCGTGGGTATAGAGATGAACGGAATACCCGCGGTATAGGCAGCATACCGGCTAATATCATGAATCGTTCCCCCGCCTACCGCCAGCACCGCCTTCGCCCCGCTTTGCTGGATATCCAGTATGACCTGAATCAGGGAAACCTCATCCGCGATAACATCTCCCTTCCGGTCCGGATGAAGCCTGGTGACTTGGACCTGAATCGAGGATTTCGTGAGCAGGCTCGCAAGCGGCTGGCCCGCTACGTCATAGGTATTGCCGTCGACGACCATCACCACCGAGGTCCAGCGTTTCGTCTCAAGGTAACCCGCGACCTCGCGCAGAGCTCCGGACTGGATCCGAACCAGCTCCACTTCATCCAGATTCGAAAGCTGCCTAGCAGGTAAGTCCGCCGCCAAACTTCGGACATTCGATAAAATGGAGGTCATATCGGCGTGCCCTTCTTTCCGATCACAGCCATCGCCGGCAGCGGGTCATTGCAGGTCATGCCGGTAACCCCGCATTCCAGCGAATAGCGGACACCCTCCTCATCGTCCGGACAATAGCTCCAGACCAGCAGTCCCTGCTCCTGAAACCGGGCAACGAGCTCCGGCGTAAGCAGCGGCATCTCCACGCCGATTGCCCACATCTTGGAGTAGGTTCCATCCTCGCCGAGGACAAATCGGGACATTTTCTCGCCAGGAAAACCCTGGGTCTTCAGTCCATGCGTATCATGAATATGGGTCAGAACTTCTGCATCGAAGCAGGTGAATACACAGCGCTGCAGGTACCCGTATCGGTTCAGCACATCAATCGCCAGGTCTGCTGCCTCTATAGCATCAGGGCTTGGCTTAATCTCCACGTTGCACAGAACTTCGGGATATTCCCGGAGCAGTTCGCATAGCTCCGCAAGCGTCGGGATCTTCAATCCCTCAAACTCCCGAGCGAACCAGCCGCCCGCATCGAGGGATTTCAGCTCTGCAAGCGTATAATCCCTCACCTCGCCGGCGCCGCTCGTCGTGCGCTGAACCGTTGCATCATGGATAACCACCACTTCCTTATCCCGCGTCAGCCGAAGATCAAACTCCAGCATATCTACCCCTAACTCCAGCGCCTTGCGAAAGGCCAGCAGCGTATTTTCCGGATAAGCTGATTTATACCCGCGATGTGCAGCCACCATCGTACAGGATGGTTCCCGTAGTCGTTCGATCATATGTCCTGCCACTCCTTTACCAGTTGTTATTGGGCCAAAATCCGTTCCGTCTCTTTCTTGAAGGTATCCAGCGTAGCCGGAATATCCTTGCTGTCGTACATGATCGCTTCCATGGCCGAGAAGAACTCATGCATAATCTCCGGCCATGCTACGTCCTTATTGGTATCGGTCGCAAATTCCAGCTGATCATAGGCGACTTTGCGGTTCGGTTCCTTGGCCCACAGCTCTTGGATCTTCTCCGACTCTACCATCTTCTTCGTGAAAGGCAGATAACCGGATTGCAAAATAAATTCAAGACCGCCTTCCTCTTCCATCTCCATCCACCGGATGAACTCCCATGCCGCTTCCTTGTTCTTGGAAGAGGACAGCATCGTCACATTCGCGCCTCCGGTCGGATTCGCATATACTTCGTCCTTAGGCAGGAATGCCGTCACGTAATCGAAATCCACCGCGCTGGACAGCCCGCCAATCGATCCCGTCGATTGATACATCATTCCGACCTTGCCTTCCACAAACATGCTGTTCACAATGTTGCCGGAATCCTGGGCCGGCGGATAATACAAGGCGCCTGTGCTTTGCAGGTCTTTAAGGTAAGTGAACATCTTGGCGCCTGCGCCGTTATCCCCGAAGCCGATCGACGTATTATCATCGTTGAAAAAAGTGCCGCCAGCCTGCGAGATCATGGCAATCGGATACCAAGTGTCATAAGGCATCGTAACGCCGTAGCGCTTATACTCGCTGCCTTCCTTAACCACCAGCGCATTGGCGACCTCCTTCAGCTCCTCCCATGTGGTCGGAATTTGAAGACCCTGCTCATCCAGCAATGTTTTGTTCACATGCAGAATCGGGGTGGAACGGTTCAGCGGCAGCGATACTAATTGATCATTGAAGGTGGAATGTCCCATCAGTCCCGGCGTAAAGTCGTCAACGCTGATGCCAGAGCCTTCTAGATAAGGCGTCAGATCTTCAAGCACTTCCGAATCGGCGAACATCTGAACGTAGGCTCGCTCCAGCATACTGACGTCCGGACCGGTATCGGATGCTATCGCTTGCTGCAGCTTGGTTACCGTCTCGTCATAACTTCCCTGGAAGGTGCCTATCACCTCGATATCCTCATGGGATGCATTAAAACGCTGGATGAGCGCGTCCATGTATTCCCCGTTCTTGCCGCCCAGCGAGTGCCAGAACTGAACCGTGGTTTTCCCTTTGTCTCCGGACGGGGCTTCGGTTCCCCCGCTGCCCGGGGCTTCGCCTGGATCACTGGAAGTTCCCCCGCCACCGCATGCGGCAAGCAAACTGAACAGCATGATGACGGATAGCAGTGTATACCATTTGGATTTCATATGACTCATTCCTCCATTAATTATTCGATTATGAATTGCTGAACCCTGTCATTTCCTGTAATTATTTAATGCCTGAATAAACAAAAGCCTTCACGATGTGTTTCGAGCAGAATACATACACAAGCAGGATCGGCACCACCAGAATCACATTCCCGGCCATAATGATATGCCAGTTGCTGATGCCCTCAGTCTCCCTTAGCATGGCGATCCCCAGGGTCAGCGGCCGGACAGCAGCAGAATCGGTCATGACGAGCGGCCAAAAATAGTCATTCCAGTGGCTGACAAAGCTGAACAGCGCAATGGTAGCCAGTGCCGGCTTCGACATGGGAATCATGATTTTTCGAATGATTTTGAATTCACTCGCATTATCAAGGCGGGCCGCTTCAATGATTTCCTCCGGAATCTGCATGAAATATTGCCGCAGCAGGAAGATGCCGAAGGCATTCGAGATGAACGGGATAATCTGCGGCAGCAGGGTTTTGACCAATCCCCAATCGGCCATCATCAGATAGACCGGAATGAACGTCACCTGGCCCGGGATCATGAAGGCCAGCAGGATCATGCCGAACAGCAGCGTTTTTCCCGGAAACTTATACTTGGCAAATGCGTACGCGGCCGGGATCATGATCAGGAACTGCAGAACGATGATGGATCCCGTGACAACAACCGAGTTCCTGAAATAGGTCAGAAAAGGACCTGCCTGCATCGCCTCCGCGAAGTTGCCCCACTGCGGCGAGGCTGGAATCCACGTTGGCGGAAACGTCATCGTTTCCCGGAATGTCTGGAGCGAGGTGGAGATCATCCACAGAAACGGGAAGATAAATATCATGAGCACCGCGGCTTTCAGCAAATAACCTAGCATTGTCCATACGATTTTTAAGTCAAAGGTCTTCAAACTGTGCCTCCTTTCTGCATGGCCAAAGCCTTATTGATAATGGACCTTTTTGGACAGCAGCCGGAAATAAATGAACGTGAGCAAACCGATAATGGCCATAAGCACAACGCCTGTCGCGGCCGAATAACCGATATTGGTCGTCCGGAAGCCGTATATGTAATACACAAGCGTAGTCGTTGCATTATTCGGTCCTCCGCCTGTCATCACCTGAACGGTATCGAAGACTTTGAAGGAACCGATCGTCATGATGATCAGGATAAAAAACAGCTGCGGCGAAATCATCGGCAATGTGATTTTATAAAACACCTTGAACCTGCTGGCATTATCCAGCGCCGCCGCTTCATAAATGCTTGGCGATATGCTCTGCAGGGCTGCCACGATAATCAAGGTGTAATAGCCGATAGCCTGCCAGACCGATACGATAATGACCGATATCAATGCGGTCTTGGAGCTTTGCAGCCATGCCGACGGCGGGAGTCCCACCAGCTTGAAGATATAGTTGAGAAGTCCTTGATTCGGCTCCATCAGCCACAGCCAGACCAATGAGATCGACACAATCGAAACGACGTGCGGCGTAAAAATCCCGGCCTGAACGACCGAATTGAAACGCCCCTTCTTGTTAAGCCATACCGCAATCAGCAAGGATAGCAGCATGGTTAGAATAACGACGCCGACTGTGTAGATGGACGTGTTCCAGAGCGCTTTGTAGAAATCCCCGCGGCCCAGAATCTGGGTGAAATTGTCCAGTCCGACAAACTTGCTCTTATCCTTGTTCATCAGGTTGTATTTGAACAGGCTTAAGTAAATCAGATAACCTACCGGATACATCACAAACAGTATGATACCAGCCATGGCCGGCGCGATCAGCACATAGGGCCTGATCCCTTCCCAGATCCGCTTCTTATCCATGAGCCAGCCCTCTCAGCCGCTCCATGAACTCCCTATAGCGGACGTCCTGCGCTTCGATCCGGTTCTCATCCGCTCCGAAGAAAAACAATTTATCCGCCGGTACGCCGAGATGTACCTCCTGATCGACATGGAACTGGTCATCCTGACACTTCACCATGAATGCCTGGCCCTCCGTTGTCCTCACCTGATAAATCGTCTCGGATCCCAGCATTTCGCGCGTGATGACCTCCCCCTTGGTCGTATAATGAAACGACTCCGGTTCTGTGCCGATCACGACGCTCTCCGGACGGAATCCGAATGTCGCGCGATCGTCGCCAAGCGGCGCAATGTTCATGGGGGGAACCCCGATAAACTGGGCCGCAAACAGATTGCTGGGCTCCCGGTACACCACTTCAGGCGGCGCTTCCTGCTGTATGATGCCTTTGTTCATAAGGACGATGGTGTCTGCCATCGACATGGCCTCGATTTGGTCATGGGTCACATAGACAAAGGTCGTTCCCAGCTTCTTATGCAGCTCAATCAGCTCGATCCGCATCTGAACCCTGAGCTTGGCATCCAGATTGGACAACGGCTCATCCATCAGGAAAACGGACGGATTCTTAACCATCGCCCGGGCCAAAGCCACCCGCTGCCGTTGTCCGCCGGACAAGGTGGATGGCTTGCGATCCAAGTAATCGTTCAGTCCAACGGTTGCCCCTATGGTCTCCACCAGACGTGTACGCTCAGCTTTGGGAACCTTGTTGTTCACGAGACCAAACTCGATATTCTCGCGGACCGACATGGTCGGATAGATCGCGTAATTCTGGAATACCATGGCCACGCCGCGTTTACCCGGCGCAATGCGCGTAACATCCTTGCCATCGATAAGAACGGAACCGGAGGTTTGAGGGTCAATACCCGCGATCATCCTTAGGAGCGTTGTTTTCCCGCAGCCTGACGGACCGACCAGCACGGTGAATTTTCCGTCCTCGATGGTAAGGTCCAGGTCCTGTATGACGGTTTGACGATCAAACGACTTGCTTACTTTCACAAATTCAATGGATGCCAAGAGCGATCCCCCTCACGAAAGTGTAATGATGCTGTCATGACAAGCGAATAATAAATGAATCCATAAAAATGAAATCCCTTACATGCATCTGATAATAAGTACGCACCAAATGCACATGTAATGATCACTTTTGTTCATTTTTATTTAATTCGATTGTAGATGTGCAATATTAGGAGAGTGTTAGACCTTCGTACGGATTTTGTAAATTCGCTTCGCACCAAGGAATTTAACATGGCATTAACATAATGGGAGTACACTAGATAGACATGGAATCCTTAAGCATAAAAGAGCAAAAGTGCGCATTGTATGTACAAACGTACCTGCACAGCTCATTGTCTATTTAGGAAGGGAGAAATTATCGATTGCTAGCACATGAACGAAAGAAAAGGATTATTGATTACGTAAGACAATACCGAACAGCAACGGTTGCTGCGCTGGCATCTGAATTCGGTGTTCACACGGCAACCATCCGCCGCGATCTGGCGGAGATAGAACAGGAAGGCGCTTTGAAACGCACGCATGGCGGGGTCATCATGGAGCAATGGACGCATAACGAGCCGTCCTTTAATGAGCGAACCAACTTTCATCGGGACGAGAAAATACGCATCGGTCAGCTCGCGGCTTCTCTCGTGGAAGACGGGGAGAATATCATCATTGATTCGGGAACAACCACCCTTCATATTGCAACGCATCTTGTGCACCGCTCGGACATTACGGTCATTACGAACGATATGAACGTCGCCGTCGAACTTCGCGATGCTCCGGGCATCAAAGTCATCCTGACCGGCGGGGAGCTGTACCCCTCGAGTTACATGCTAAACGGCATGTTTACCGACCATGTGCTGAAATCCCTGCATGTCGAGAAAGCATTTATCGGTACCCCTGCCCTGCATCCTCAGCATGGCCTCATGCACCCGGAAGCGCTGCTCGTCCCGGCCAAGCAGAACATGATTCAGGCCGCAGGTGAAATTGTCGTTGTCACCGACCACAGCAAGATCGGCAAGCTGTCTCTGCACACGGTCGCCCCCAACAGCGCAATACATACTCTTGTCACCGGCACTGAGGCTTCCGACTCGGATATCAAGCCGTTCCAGGAACGGGGCATTACCGTGTACAGAGTTTGAGGCTTTCACACTTTGCATACCTTCATACTTTGCATACATTGCATATCTTGCATACCTTGCGTACCTTGCATACTTTCATACTGTGCATACCTTGCGTACCTTGCATACTTTCATAATTTGCATACCTTTGTGTACCTTGCATCTTTTGCATACCTTTGTGTACCTCAGCATTCCTTCGCACACCTAGGCATTCCTTTGCGTACCTTTGCGTACCTCGGCATACCTGAACATCCTTCTTACAGATAACACATAAGGCACCCCTAGGGGTGCCTTATCAAGCTGCTGCTTGCTGGCAGCTTGTTTATTTATATTCCACTGCTATGTTTCCCATCCATGCCCGCTCTTTTTTCGCCATCCCCCCGCTTAGACCAAAAGCAATAAGCAGATAATTCACTGAACGTCCAAAAATTACGATCGCTATTTCGTTCAATATGTCCAAAAATACGATCGCCATATCATTCAATATGTCCAAAACTCAACGGTCGACAGTCGATCCAAGCATGCCCCGGGCCACGCACCGTGCGCTCAGGGAGCAGTGCGCACGATGTACTTGTTCTTTGGTATAAGAAATTCCTAACGGACTCAGAATACCTTATTTCATAGAAAACAGCTCTTTTAGTAACTTTAGCGGACCCAGCGGACCTTATTTGCGGTTTTAGTCGGTATTTGCTCCCGTATTTCTCATAATAGCGGATCTGGAGTCCGGAACATTGTGAAAAATCGGGTTATGATCTTAAATAACGGAACTAGGGTCCGTTAAAGTTGACGAAAGCCATGAAATCATCGAATAAAGACACCGACAGTCAGTGAACCCACAACATTTCGATCGGTAATTTCAAGAGCCACCAGGGACAATACGTAGCCGACGGAAGCTATTTCCTCTACGCTTATTAATGGAAGTAACAAAAGGAAATCTCCCCCCACTCTCTCATTCCCTGCCCGGCTGCTAAAAAAAGACCCGGCAGTCATAAGACGCCGGATCTCTCACCCTATCGATTAAGGAATGACCTTCCAAACTTCGGCAGATCCAGGAGTTTCGCCTTGAGTCCACCATCTTGCTTCATAGTTCACGCCGTTGTGGCTGACTTTGCTGCCACCTAAATAAACGGCTGTTGCGCTCCATGCCGGATAGGTCGCTGCGCTTCCGGATGTTGATACGGTAAGCGGAGCGGATGCGGATGATTTGCTGCCTGTACTGCTGACGGCGACCACAGTATACGTATAGGACGTTCCTTCGGCTAACCCCGTATTGGTATAGGAGGTTGTTGTGGAAGTACCTACAAGGGATCCGTCACGGTAGATTTCGTAACTGGAAGCACCTGTGGAAGCTGCCCATGCCAAGGAAACACTGTTGTTGGTTTGGGCTGGGGAAGTAAGTCCTGTCGGTGCCGGTACGCCTGGGTTCGGCGTTCCACCACCGCCAAAGTCCACATCGATAACGTTATAGAAAGCGTTAGCTGTGTCAGCTACTTCCCATACCGCCAGAATGACATGGTAACCGGACTTTGCAGGAACGTTACAAGTGGATGCATAGTTTGTCGGAGGTTTTACACCGCCGTAGTTAATGGAGCAGAAAGGCGTCAGATCAAACGAAGCTCTGCTCAAAGGAGCATTTTGATTCCAGCCGTCTTTTGTAATGTAGTATTTCCAGCTTGCCGTCGCATGGTTGGCTGTCAAATGCCATTGGAACGTTGTGGTTCCCGGGGAAATGCTTACTTTGCTCCAGCGAGTTGCGGATTGCTCGTCAAGTTTAGGGAACACGCCGCCTGCACTGGCGATTTTGCCATCGGCAGGGCCTGCGTTCGGCCAGCCTTTAGGAGCTTCCAAGCTTTGAGGCTCATACACGACTGCGCCGCAATCGGTATTTTGCCCCTGCTTACACAGAATGGCGCGGCTGCCTGGGGAATCGACATATCCGTGGGCAGAAGCTTTATCAGCAAATAATACCATGAACAAGGTCATCAACAACATCGTGGAACCGGCAATGATCAGATTCTTGAGCCAAGTTTTGTTCGGCAAACTTAAAGTCATACAATTAATCCTCCTTTAATATAAAAGATAATAAATAAAGCGTTTACACAACCTCCGGCTGCTCGGCCCACCTCCCTTTCTTTGATCCAGTAGTCACCCTCTTAATTTGACTGATAACTTGATTAAACTTGGAAATCTTCCACAACCATCGTCCAAGCTTTACCAGTACTATAATTATTTTAAAGCATATGGAAGCCCTATCCCATAACACTAATCAACGATTTGTTACACATTTCAATGAAATTGGATAAATATGTAACCTGAAATGTTATGAAAACACACGGAAATTGCAGAAAAAAATCACAAAAAAAGCATGCCTCCCCTGGGGGAACCATGCTTTCGTTCCATGCTGTTCTTTCCGTTTTGACCGCGCAACAACTCCTATTCCACGCCGTCCTTAAAGTGCTTCTGATAATGCTTATCCCCTTTATGCTCCAAGTCCTCGATCGTAAGCTCCAGGGTATGAATGATCTGCTCCTTGACCTGATTCAACGTGTCAAAATACACGTTCTCCTCCGATCCTACAATGCGTGTGCCGCTGAGTGCCTGAACGGCCTGGTAGATCCGGTGCTGTTCGGCCAAATCGTCAACGGCTTTCAACGTATGCTTCATCTGAAGGAACAGATCCCTATGATGCTGGGTCGTCAAACGTTTTTCAAGTTCCTCGATTCTGGCATTCATGGCGCTCCCTCCTTCACAATAAGCTGCTTTTGATTATATTTCCCTGACATTTTGCATTTCCAAAAAATCCTTCTTATATATATCACGGTTTCTTTATACTGAAACAGGAAATTGACCACTGCTCAGCGAACTATGATAACGTTAACATTTTGCATAGTTACATACACTGAGAATGTCGAAATCGATCAAACATTTGGAGGTAACCATGGAAAACAACGGACTCGGAGGAAAGAGCATTATCCTCAGACTAGAAATGAATACACAAGAAATCAAATTCGGTCAGGTAGCATCCGCCATATTTGAAGCCGGGGGAGACATGGTCGCCATCGACGTCATTCAGGCGAGCGGCCACATTACCGTACGCGATATTACCATTACGGTCACGGACAGCGTCGATATCGGAAAAATTACAGATGCCGTGAAAAATCTGAAAGGCGTCCGGCTCGTCAACGTTTCGGATCGTACCTTCCTGCTGCATCTCGGCGGCAAGATCGAAACCCAGCCTAAAATTCCGATCCAAAACCGCGATGATCTGTCGCGCGTCTATACGCCAGATGTTGCCCGGGTGTGCGCAGCCATTCAGGAAGACCCGAAAAAAGCCTTTACGCTCACGATTAAAAGAAATACGGTGGCCGTCATCTCGGATGGAAGCGCCGTGCTCGGTTTGGGCAATATCGGCCCTTATGCGGCCATGCCGGTGATGGAAGGAAAATCGATGCTCTTCAAACAATTTGCAGGTGTAGACTCCTTCCCGATTTGCCTGGATACCCAGGATACGGAAGAGATCATTTCTTGCATCAAAGCCATGGCACCGGCTTTTGGCGGCATTAACCTGGAGGATATCTCCTCCCCGCGCTGCTTCGAGATCGAACAACGACTGCGGGATGAGCTGGATATTCCCGTGTTCCACGATGACCAGCACGGCACAGCGGTCGTTCTGTATGCGGCACTGATCAATGCCCTGAAAATTGTCGGAAAAACAATCGATAAAGTCAGGATCGTTGTGTGCGGAATCGGCGCTGCGGGCGTGGCATGCAGCAAAATCCTCCTGTCGGCCGGTGTCAAGGACATCATTGGCGTAGACCGCGAGGGTGCGCTGGTTGCTGGAAAAGAGTACAGTAATAGTATGTGGCAATGGTACGCAGAGCATACGAATCCGAATAAAGTTGAAGGTTCCCTGCGCGAAGTGATCCAAGGTGCCGACGTGTTTATCGGCCTATCCGCCGGCGGCCTGCTTCGCCGCGAAGACGTACAAGCCATGGCTAAGGATCCGATCGTTTTCGCAATGGCAAACCCTACGCCGGAGATTAAACCGGAAGAAGTCGAGGATATTGTAGGCGTCATTGCAACCGGACGTTCGGATTATCCGAACCAAATTAACAACGTCCTCTGCTTCCCAGGTATTTTCCGTGCAGCCCTGGATTGCAGAGCAACCACGATCAATGAGGAGATGAAACTGGCTGCAGCCGAAGCCATCGCGTCCGCCGTATCGGATGAGGAACGCAACCCGTCGTATATTATTCCAAGCGTATTTAACCAGAACGTCGTGAAAGCCATTCGCGAGCTTGTCGTGAAAGCGGCGATCAAAACCGGCGTCGCCCGGAGAATCCCGCGTGAATAAGCAATCCCTCATTCGGAAGTTCAATAAGCAGGCAGCGATATATGAAAGGAACACCAGACAGCGCAGGCTCGGTGAATGGAGACAGCGGCTGCTTCACGATGTAGAGGGTAGCGTGCTTGAAGTAGCTGTCGGCGCCGGCGCGAACTTCCCCTTCTATCCTCGTGACAAGGTGAACGTAACGGCTGTCGATTTCAGTCCCGAGATGTTAAGCCGTGCACGGCGGATGGCCTCCGAGATGGGTATCCGGGCCCATTTCCTAGAGCGGGATATCGAGACGCTGGAGCTGCCGGAACGTTCCTATGATTGTGTTGTATCCACCCTGTCGCTATGCGGCTACGAGGATCCGGTCAAAGCTCTGAATAAAATCAATCGCTGGGCCAAACCCGGCGGCCGCGTTTATTTACTGGAGCATGGCATGAGCACGAACCGGTTCCTAGGCGCTATTCAGCATCTGATCAACCCGGCAGCACGGCGGATATCCGGCTGTCATTATAACAGGGACATGATCCAGATTGCGAATGCCTCGGAACTGAACATCCTGAAGACAGAACGCTATTGGAACGGCATCGTTCATCTGATCTGGGCGCAAGCAACCTGATCCATTCATTCATTTTGACCTGTCGGCATAAATTTTAACGAAGCTCTTATTAATTAATCTGGAGGAACTTGTTATGAACACAAGGCCTGATTCTAATGAATATTTGCCCCTCGCCGAAAAATACGTCTCTCTTGTCCCCGAAGGCCATATTGCTGAAGTTTTGCAGCGGCAGCATGATGAAACGTTACGATCGCTTAGCGATCTGACGGAAGAACAAGCGAATGTTCGCTATGCGGCAGGGAAATGGAGTCTAAAACAGGTGGTCGGACATATCGCCGATGTAGAGCGCTTATGGAACTACCGCATTCTCTACATCGCGCGTGGAGATGCCCGTGAATTCTCGGGGTACGACCGGGAGATTTTTGTCCAAAATTCTCCCTTCAGCCATCTTCCGTTACGGGAAGCCCTCAAGGATTATGCTGCCGTCCGGCAGTCTACCATTACGCTGGTTGGAAGTTTGACGGAGGAAGCGCTGCTTCGCCAGGGCACGTTCAACAATTACCCGCTCTCCGCCCGGGCAGCCGCCTATGTCGTTGCCGGTCATGAGCTTCATCACCTGAATATTCTACGGGATAAATATTTAACGTAGTTTATAAGGGGCATCCTTACACGGCATTTGGCCTGAAGGGATGCCCCTTGGCATGCTGCCGATCCACATCGTCTGCCTTCACTTCCTTAAATTTAAAAAGGCCTCAAGCTGAGGCCTTCTTTTCTACCATATTATGTAATGATTCAGCACAGCCTGGCTGTCTTAACTCCAATTCCATACCTCGATGCGGCCCAAACGGAATCCCCAGAATTCCGACTCCTCCTTCAGCTTCTCCAGCTCACGCACAGGTCCCGTAACGGTCGCTCCGTAAACTTGAACCCCATTTTTCTTTAAGTAAGCCAGCCGCAGTTTGTCTTCATCCACACCGTTATATTTGATGTTGTCCGTCATCCATTCAACGTCGGCGATCAGTTGCTGCACATGATCCGTGATCCCGGCATCCAATGAGAAGAAAGTATGCCAGGCAGAAAGAAAATGATTATCGCTAAACTGAACCATGGGTCTTAACGTTAGATGAGGAATCATGTAATCTGCGCCGCTAGAGCTATAAGTACTCAACTTGAAATCCTTCAGTTCGCCTGCAAAAACAGCCATACTGGTTACTTTAACATCATAGTCCGACAAGAGCTTTAAGACCTGCTCCGGCGACTTCAACGTTCGAAGCGAGAAGAATATTTCCGCCACGTTGCCGTCCTCAAGCTTTTCTAACTGATTCATTGCACCATTCTGATGAAGGGAGTCTGTAATCTTCCCACCCTCCAGCAGGGCAGAGTGCAGGTAAAAGGGATTTCTTTCATCCCCGTTCAGATAATGCCCCCGTTCTTCAATGGAATAGGTCAATTCTCCCCATAACCTCTTCTTCGCGTGAAGCTCTCCAACGATTACCTGCCACTCCCCCACATCCCTGTACACTTTCAGCGTTTTCTTCTGGGTGAGGAAGGGCGTCACTTCTACCGAAGACAAGCCGCGCTTATCTACCACAAGTCCACTCTCATGCAATTCAACCGTTGTCATGACAGACCTTAAGAATTTATCGTTCAGGCCGGATTCTTCATGGTAGATGTAGACGATTGCATAATACACGCCATAAATAAGAAACGCAGCTAACAAAGCATTTATAAGCTGCTTCACCCTTATCTGCCAGGTTATCCGATTCATCACTTCCGTATCCATCTCCTCTCTACCTTCTCATGTAGACAACGGTTTAATCGCGCTAATGTTACGGTAAAATAAGAAAAATCGCTACAGCAGCTGAAGACACGCAGCTACCGTAACGATTCTATATGACGAATATTCTATATTATTTCACTTCAGTGAATGGGGCGTTCTGTCCGTCCCAGCACTCCACATCATCAAGCCCTTTGATGCTATCCTTGGTGAAGACAGGATTCAGGCCTGCCCGCTTCTGCTTCATGTAATCTTGAAGCGCGGCAAAGGCCGTTCGGGATAGCAGCGTAATAGCCACAAGATTCACAATCACCATCAATCCCATGAACAGGTCGGCCAAATCCCACACCAGCTTCACGCTGGTCACGGAGCCGAAGATAACCATGGCCAGCACAGAAGCTCGATAAACCCATATCCATGCCCGATTCGACTTCAAAAACTCGATATTGGTTTCCCCGTAATAATAATTGCCGATCAGCGTGCTGAACGCAAACAGGAAGACCATAACGGCCAGGAAGTCGGACGCCCATGCCCCCATCTCCATGCCCAGCGCGGCCTGCGTCAGGGCGATTCCATCAAGTCCGGTCTGCTGATAGGCACCGGTAAACAGAATGATGAAGGCGGTGCTTGTACATATGACCAGCGTATCGATCAATACGCCCAGCGCCTGCACCAGCCCTTGCTTGGCTGGATGGCTTGTCGTTGCGGTAGCCGCTGCGTTAGGCGCGCTCCCCATGCCGGCTTCGTTGGAGAACAGCCCTCTTTTGATCCCGTTCATGAGAGCGGCACCGATCGACCCGCCAACAACCTGCTCATAGCCGAACGCGCTTTTGACGATAAGAGTTAAAACTTCCGGCAGCTTGGTGATGTTCGCCAATACGATAAACAGCGCGGCACCGACATACAGGACAGCCAATACCACAACGATCAGCTCCGACATTTTGGCAATCCGCTTCACGCCGCCAAAGATAATAACCGCGAAGATAACCGCCATAATAATGCCGATGGTTAATCGGTCAGTTCCGAATGAATTCTCGAAGGCAATCGTAATCGTATTGGATTGGACCGCATTAAAGACAAGACCGAAGGACAAGGTGATCAGGATCGCAAACAACACGCCCATCCACCGTTTCTTTAATCCTTGCTGCATGTAATAAGCGGGACCGCCGCGATAACCACCCGCCCCATCTTTTACTTTATAGATCTGGGCCAGCGTACTCTCGATAAAACTGGATGCCGAACCGATAAGCGCAATAATCCACATCCAGAATACGGCCCCGGGTCCTCCAAGCGAGATGGCCAGAGCCACCCCGGTTATATTCCCTGTCCCGACACGGGCTGCCATACTGATGGCAAATGCCTGAAAGGGCGAAATGCTTCCCTTCGCTTTGCTCTTGGGTTCGCGGATGACCCGGAACATCTCGCCGATCAGGCGAAATTGCAGAAACTTGGTCCCCACCGTGAAATACAGGCCAACGGCAATCAGCAATACGATGAGCAGCTTAGACCATAAAAAATCATTAAAGATATTGACTACATTCTGTACAATTTGATCCATATTCTACCCTCGCTATAGAAGTCATCACCCATGGTGTAGGTTTTGTGTAAAATAGTCCACGTTTCATCTAACCATTACTTCCCCATCCAATACAAGAGGTTAATTGTGGAAAATGCCGCACCTAACCTGGGCGGTTTCGTCATTTCTTATTCGCGGCGATTCTTTGTTGATCTCAAGGCGGGGATTTTCGGACATTCATATTAAAAAGGACCCTCTCCTCTGCGTGTTAAAGCGCAGGGAAAGGGTCCTGTCATCATGTCAGGCTGCCTACCTACCAGCCTGTCTATGATGAAGAGTTCATGCCCGTATAGACCAGAATCGCATCGCGGAGGAATACCGCCGTTCCAGGCTGCTTCTCATCGTAATGAGCGGTAAAGCGCTCATCGTCAACATACATCTGGGCGAGACCTGCGTGGGCCTCTTTGCTGTAATCGTTCCAATAATAAGTGAGCCAGCGCTTGTGAAGATCGGCCGCCTTCTGGGCCAGCTCACTGGCAGGATCGCCTTGCTTAAACGCTTCGGCCAGCGTCTCGTACAGCTCATCAGCCAGGCGCGTTATTTCCTCATGCTGTTCTTGCGTCATATTTTTCAGCTGGGCATTGGATTTATTTACAATCTCATCGCCATACTTCTCGCGAATTTCCTTACCGTATTTCTTCTCATTATCATCAATCAGCTTCTGCTTGAATCCTTCAAATTTCTCTTGGTCACTCATGGTTATTCTCCCTTCGGCGGAGGCGATCGTGTTCTCCACATTGGTAATCAGCAAATCCAATTGCCTTCTTTTGTCTAGGAGCTGCGCATGGTGTTCTTGGAGCGCCTTGGTCCGGTTGAAGGATGGTGAGGTCATAATCTCTTTGATATCGTCCAATTGAAGCCCGAGCTCCCGGTAAAACAAGATCTGCTGCAATTGATTGACCTCCTCCTGCCCATAAATCCGATATCCCGACGAGTTGATTCTGGCCGGCTTCAGAATACCGATCTCATCGTAATAACGGAGCGTCCGGGTACTTATTCCTGCCAACCTTCCAAGCTTCTGCACCGTGTATTCCATGGTTTCTCACCTCCTGACAACATCAATGTACACCTTTACGTAACGTTAAGGTCAACACGCTGTGCAAAAAAATTTTAAATTTCTAAATAAAAAAGAAACTGAATGTATTCTCAACAGAATATCATCCAGTCTCCCCTACGATCCACTTCAGTATGTTACTCCGCGTCCGCTTCCGTGTCTGCCGCAGGATCTGCTGCCTCATGAGCGTTCGTATACTTCTCGTTCACCCACTGCTTCAACGGCTCGGTCATTTGATCCTTCAGCTTCTGAATCAATTGATCCTCCGTAATCCCCTTCGCGGCCGCGATCTCGGCCAGCGACTGCCCATCCTTCATTTCTGCCTTCAATTCGTCCTCAGATAATCCAAGCAGAGCTGCAAGTTCCTCCGGATTACCGAATTTGCCGAAGCCTCGGCTGCCTTTACCATGGCCTTTTCCAAAACCGGCTTCGCTGCTCTCCACGATTTGAGTAAGACGGTCGCTCAGCCCCTCTTTCCACTCGGCTGCTTCGGTTTCCGTAATGCTGCCTTCACTCAGGCGTTCATCAATCTTGGCGGTTTCCAGAACGGTCAGCTTCTGCACAAACACGGATTGGGTCATTCCTTTGCCTTCGGCAATTTCAACAAATGTGCTGCCTGCTTCAAGCGCTGTGCGAATCTCTGCCTCCGTGAGCCCAAGAACTTCGGCCGTCTCTTTGACGATGTTTGCGCCGCGAGGACCGCCACCCTTACGTTCCATCCACTTTCCATCTCGGTTCTTGCCTGCATCGGCAGCTGATGAGCCTGTCCCCGTCTGTCCATCCTCGGATACCGAGGCGGAAGCGTCTGTACTCGTCGCGGCAAAAGCCTTGCTCTGAAGATACCCGGCTCCCCCTAGCACAATCGCTGCTGCCATACTGCTTACTAATACTTTTTTACTAATCGGATTCATCGTCATCTCTCCTTAGGTTCATGGTTTGTCTTACAATTTGAAGTATAGAGAGGGAATCTGAAAGTAAACTTAGGGCAACGTTATGCCAGGCTTAGGCTCAGCTGAAGGTTTGCTGAATGTGACGGTATGCCAACGGGCCTCAGCACATCATAAAAAGCAACTAGCGAAAAGACAACGTACGGTAGGAGGCCAGCTTGCGAACCGTCAGCCACAAGGATAAGAGGAGAAGCAGCTCAAATACGTTCGTGGCTACCGAACTTTCGATCGGAATCGAAATGGCGCTCCCGGCAGCCATCAGCACCGTACCGATAAACAACAGCGGCGTCTTTCTCCTCCGCCATACGATAACGCCTGCCATCAGCAGAGGGATCAGGATCAGGATGACCATGAGCGGCGGCCCCCCGGATTCGGTCGGAACATAACGAAGCGCTCCGTATTCCATGGAAGGCTGGAGCTTAAGCGGCAGCGTCTCCGTCAACACCTCCAGCACAATAAGCGCTGCGGTCAATATCCAGGCTCCCCAAGCGGCAGCCCGCTTGTTGGCCCAAGGGCTTCCTGCCTTGCGGATCAGATCGAACGACACGAGCACAAGCAGCGGCGTTGCCAACGCATGCACCCAGAAACGCGTAACGTTCAGCCCCTCCAGCAGATCCCCCTCCCCGATGTATTTCCCGATGCCGATCACGCAATTATCCCAGACCAGTCCGGCCGTCACGATCAGCAGCAAATACCGAAGACCCGGCGAAGAATCACGCTTCAACACCACGCACCCATACAGAAGCAGCGCAGCATATACAACGGCCAAGCCCAAATACAGTACAGAATCCATGGTCCATATCTCCTTTCATCTTAACGCCTGACGATCGGATCTTGATTGACCCTGTTGCAGCACGTACTGATAGGTTTTATACCCGTTAGCCCGCCATCCTAACCCAAGTGTATGTATATGAAGCAGGGGAGACTAACGATGTGGAGATTTTTAATGGAGTCACGAAGAAGATCCTCTATCCAGCGCAAAAAACCGCCGGAGACATCCCTCTCCAGCGGTTTCTATCCATAGATCCTTCACGAATTCATATGCAATCCATGCTTCCCATTCAATCGGATCAAGCGTCTTACTTCCCCTTCTCCTCAACTTCCGAAATAGCCCGGTTGGCCAGATTCGTCAGCACGACATCGTCCATGGGCGGATTATGAAGACCCGCCCGGACATCCCTGTACATTCGTTCCAACGGAAGCTGCCGGGAGAGACTCAATCCTCCAACGATCCGCATCGCATGATCGACAATCCGGAGCGCTGCATTGGTCACAACATATTTGGCAAGACCCAGCTCAGGCTTAAGCGCAGTGCGGTTCTCCACTTCCTTGTCCCAGCGGTCGGCGGTTTGATATAAATAACTGCGGGCCGTAAGCAGGTCCACTTCGATTTCGGCGATATGTCTTTGGATATTCGGCAATTCGGCAATGGGGACCGTCAAGGAGTTCGGTTTATGATGACGGGCAAAATCGATGGCAAAATTGCGCGCGGCATAAGCAATCCCCATATAACATGCCGGTATGTGAAGCAGAATGCCTTCCGTCGGCACGGGAAATTCAGGCTTCTCATAATCGAGTCCCCGAATCACTTCCGCCTCCGGCACGAAGACGTCCTCCAAAATCATGTCATGGCTTCCCGTAGCGCGCATGCCCATCGTATTCCAGGTTTCCTCGACCTTGACCCCGGGTCCACTTCGAACGAGGAATGCACCAACCTTCTCGCTATGCTCGATACCGGCCGTAACCACAAACTGCTTCAAGATCGGGCTTAATGTGCTGAAGGTTTTGCGTCCGGTAATGCGCCAGCCGCCCGAAACTCGCCGTGCCGTGGTCTCCGGCCTCCCACCCCGGCTGGGACTTCCTGTCGCAGGTTCGCTTGCCAGTTCATTAATGAGCACGCCTTCAGCTACAACGTCCTTGCACAGCCTCTCAAATAAAGGTTCCGGCCAAGCCTTGGATAGGCGCAGCTGGAGTATTTGCCCGATATGCCAACCAACCGCCAGCGCCGTAGAGCCGTCGCCTCTGGCGAGTCGTTCCTGGGCAAGCACCATTTCGTATACGGAGGCTTCGTCTCCTCCATAGGATGCCGGGACGGTCAGCTTCAGATAACCCGACTCCTTCAGATCATCAAAATTTTCGAACGGAAACGAACCCTCCAAATCGTGCCGTGGAGCTCTTTCCGCGAATTTCGCCCCAAGCTTATCGGACCGAGCTGCGATCATGGCTTCGCGTTCATTACGTATGAATGGATCTGTGGAACCGGATCGATTCAAGTTCGTCCCCTCCTTGCTAACCCTTGTATTCCGATGGATATATACTTAAAATTGTAGCAACCCTATTTTGGGGTGTCAATGAAGGAGGGCGCCGATCGCCGATCCCCCCCTTTAGTTCGGATATATCCAGTGTATGATTTCCGAATCCTCGTGACTCTTCTGGAATCCCAGTTTAAGCAAAACATGCTGAGAAGCCGCATTTCCGGGTTCGCATCTAGCGATGATGGATTTGACGTCCCGCTGCCCCGAAGCCCAATCCAATAGTTTCTGCGCCGCTTCATGACAGTAACCTTGTCGCTGATGGCTTGGATTGGTCGCAAAGCCGATTTCGATTCTGCCCTCCGGATCAGGATCTCCCAAGAATCCGATGCCGCCGACAATATCGCGCGTGGCCTTGTCTACCATAATCCATGAATCAAACCCCCGCGTACCCTTATTCTTGACCAACAACTCCCGGAAAAAAGGCAATGCCTCATAAAAGTCGGTGCCCGGCCATTCGCCGTTACTGTGGTATCCTAAATCCTCGAATGCCTTCGGATCCCGGCGCGATGCCGCGTCAATCAAATCCAAATCCAATGTTTTAAGCAGCAAACGTTTTGTTTCCAGTTCCATGATGTGTTCACCTGTCCTTCTTAACATTTATTTTTATTAGAAAACATAAACAGGCGGAAAATGAACTTGAGTCATTCTCCGCCTTTATATGAAGTCTATATGCTAATTGCATCCATAAGAAAAACATCAATCAACGCACTTCATAGATGACAGACCGCGTTTAGATGAAGTTTTCTTGCGATTATCGAATGGTTCAGCTTAGCTGAAAACTTACAAATTCAATAATCTAATAAAAAATCCGCGCTGCAGAAGCAACGCGGATTCAAGACGCAAATAGGATAGCCTACCCAAGGCTTCCTTGATCTCCGCAGTTCTTAACTCCTCCATATCCGGCTGAAGAATGCACCTTGAACTAAACCTAGCCAATGGCGGCTATGTCAGGCGTTCCTCAGAACCTATAGGTTCAAACAAAGTTAAGAACAATAAATCTCTCCTTAAAGTAGGTTTTACATATTGTACCTATTACCAGATGAGCGCGTCAAGCTGTAAAGCCCCCTTCTGGTCATAAGACTACATCGCGTTCTCCTTCAGAAATGAAGTGATGGATTCATTCACTTCATCCGGATTATCCATATTCGTTGCATGGTGAGCGTTCCGGATGATTCTTAATCGCGAATTCGCCATTCTCTCCTGCATGTACGCCTGCTGCCTTCGGATCATCGTGTCGCTCTCTCCTTGAAGAAGCAAGGTCGGACAATGGATCTTATGCAGATCCTGCGTGCTGTCCATTCGGGTCACTGCATCCCATATCCGAACCCAGTTGGAATGCGGGATGGAGCAAAAGGCTTTCTCTATATAAGCTTGGTTACTCTTGTTGTACTTGGACAGCATTTTCGCTTGCCATTTTCCCGATAAGGACATCGGCATCAAGTAACTTGACCAGCGATTCAGCGGCACGAACATTCGCTCATACCAATTGAACGCATTCGTGAACGGCGTGCCGATCAGTACCAGGGCTGCAACCTTCTCAGGATAGCGAACGGCCGTCTGCAGCGAAATATGCCCGCCCAGGGACAGCCCGCAAAGAATCGCTTTTTCAATGCCCAGTCCGCTTAGCAGATCCGCCAAATCCCTGCTGAAATCCTCCGAATCCACCTTTCCGTCCGGCAAGGAAGAGGAACCATGCCCCCGGATATCCCATACCAAGGTCTGATACTGACGTGAGAAATAATCGACTTGCGGCCGCCATTGTTCATGATTCCATGAGGCACCATGCGTAAAAACAAGCGGCTTTCCTTCTCCCTTTACTTCATAGTACAGATCGACTTCCCTTCCTTTGAAAATCGGCATATAACCATCCTCCTTGCTATATTTGAAAAGATTGCGTACCGACATTCCGTAACGGAGCAAATATCACCTGAAAGCACTCATCAAACAGTTCCTCCAACGTTCGGTTTGACTCTTTAATCCAGATCATCATAGCCCCGCTGATAGCGGCTTGCAGTACCCGGCTAACCATAGCCACGTCGCATTCTGCGATTTCTTTATTCGTAATCGCCTGGCTCAGCAACTGTCGGGTAAACGCATCGATCAGTTGCAGTCGGTACCGGGTTTTCTCCATCAAATCGGGGTCATTCGTCCCTTCTAAATAGAAGGAAGTATGGTTCGCCAATTCAACAGGATCTTTCATATGGGAAACCGCATGCATAAATACGGCCTTTAGTGCATCAAGTCTCGATTGATCGGATAGGCTAGCCTCCTGGAAGGCATGTCTGGTTAGTTCAATAACATAATCGCTATAGGCCAGAAACAAATTCTTCTTCGAACCGAATCGCTTCATTAAGGCTGCCGGTGAAATATTCACTTCATGTGTGATGTCGGTTAATGCTGCTTGTCCGTATCCTTTTTTGGACAGTGCCCGGTAGACACCGTAGAAGATAGCCTCATCTTGAAATTCGCGAGGTCTTACCATGCGTAATCTCCTCCCCATAGTTAGTGAATGATCATTTACTAACTATTGTTTCATAAACTTTCTCGAGTGTAAACCGTGAAATGCCTGGAGATGAACTCGCACATCAACATACGGCCTGCAGCCAAAAAAGGCTCGGTCCCCCTCCGCTGACCACTCTGGTGAGTAAATCAAGCTGTCTTTTTTAATAGAAAAACGCAACTTCTTTATACTCTTGGAGCGAATTAACCTCTATACTGACAGTAGAAGGAAACCATAATCTAGGAGGAGCTGAGCACATTGCGTACCAAATTCATTTACCAGGCACCTGCAAACGGTTATCCCGAATGGAATAATAATCCGAATATTTTTCAGCTGAACCGTCACAAAGCCCATGCTTACATGATGACGTTCCCATCGGAGTCTGAGGCGCTGGACCGTGCCCACTCCATGTCCCCCTGGTATCAGTCATTGAACGGGATGTGGAAGTTTGCGTTTGCTGAAACCCCTGACAAGCGCATCCAGAATTTCTATGAGGTCGATTATGATTCCGGCAGCTGGGCCGATATGCCCGTCCCTTCCCATTGGCAGCTTCAAGGCTATGACTATCCTCAATATACAAATGTTAGATACCCCTGGTCCGAATCGGAGCCTGAATTGAAAGCCCCCTTCGCGCCAACGCGATACAATCCCGTAGGCTCCTACATCCGTGAATTTTCGGTGCCGGACACTTGGAAGGAGCAGCCCGTGTATATTAGCTTCCAAGGTGTTGAATCCGCTTTCTATGTATGGGTGAACGGCGAGATGGTCGGATACAGCGAAGATACGTTTACGCCGGCCGAGTTCGATATTACGCCCTATCTGATCGATGGCGAGAATAAATTGGCTGTAGAAGTGTATCGCTGGTGTGACGCGAGTTGGCTGGAGGATCAGGATTTCTGGAGGCTTAGCGGGATTTTCCGCGAGGTCTACCTCTATTCCGCCCCGGCCATCCATATCTCCGATTTCTTCGTGCGGCCGATTCTTGATGACGAATACCGGGATGCCGAGCTCGAGATCGATGCAACCGTTACGAATTACTTTAATGAAACCATCGATAAGGACAAGCTTCAGCTTGAGGCGCTGCTATACGACCAGGACCGTCAGCTGGTTCGGAAACAAACGCTCGCCATAGCGGATTACATTCTGGAGGAGAGCACCTTCACCCTGAGCATGAACGTCCCCGAACCAAGAAAATGGAGCGCGGAATCGCCTTATCTGTATACCGTCGTTCTGGCATTGAAGGATACGGACGGAGCATGCCTTGGAGCCGTAAGCTGCCGCACCGGCTTCCGCCGCTTCGAGCTGAAGGACGGATTGATGCGGATTAATGGTCAGCGCATTCTGTTCAAAGGCGTGAACCGGCATGAATTCTCCCCGGATACCGGACGGGCGCTTAGCCGCGAAGACATGATCACCGATATTGAGCTGATGAAGACGCATAACATTAATGCGGTACGGACCTCCCATTACCCGAATCAATCCGCATGGTATGATCTCTGCGATGAATATGGCTTATACGTGATCGATGAGACGAATCTGGAGACGCACGGAACATGGGAGTATGGGCAGCAGGAACTGAAAGAAACGGTCCCCGGCAGCAAGCTCGAGTGGCGCGACAATGTTTTGGATCGCTGCAATTCGATGTTTCAACGAGACAAGAACCACCCCTCCGTCATCATCTGGTCGCTTGGCAATGAATCCTTCGGAGGCGACAACTTCATTGCGATGCACGATTTCCTGAAGGAGGCCGATCCATCGCGGCTCGTTCACTATGAAGGGATCTTTCATTACAGGGCGTCCGAGGCGGCTAGCGATATGGAATCCACCATGTATGCAAAACCTCAGGAAGTGGAGAAGTATGCAACCAGCAACCCGAGCAAGCCTTACATCATTTGCGAATACAGTCACGCGATGGGCAATTCCTGCGGCGGTCTCCACCTGTATTGGGAGCTGTTTGAGAAGTATGACATTTTACAGGGAGCCTTTATATGGGACTGGATTGATCAAGCGATCCGTACCCAAACGGCCGACGGTATCGAATATTTAGCGTATGGCGGGGATTTCAACGAAAAGCCGCATGACGGCAATTTCAGCGGAAACGGCCTGATCTTCGCGGACCGCAGCAAAACCCCCAAGCTGGACGAAGTGAAAAAATGCTACCAGAACGTCAAGTTCGAATGTTTGGACATTGCTGTTGGTCGGATTCGGGTAAGCAACCGTTTCTTGTTCACCAATCTCGATCAGTATCTTGTGAGATGGAACATTCAGCTAAACGGAGAAGAAAGCCAATCCGGCACGCTCCAGCTCTCGCTCCAGCCCGGTGACCATACCGAAATCGAGATTCCGTATTCCCCTATAGAGGACGGTGGAAAGGAAGCGGTGCTCACCGTCTCCCTGGTTCGTAGGGAGAGCGCCAAGTGGGCACCCGCAGGACATGAAGAGGCTTGGGAGCAGTTTGAGCTAACGCCCTATATAGCGAATAGATCGGAAACGGACGCTCTTTCAAACGCGAAGACTCTGGAAGTTACCGAATCGGATGAAGAGCTTCTCATCGCGGGTTCAGCCGTTTCGTTACGCTTCCACCTGGGCACCGGCGATCTGACATCTTACGCGCGATCCGGCAAGGAGTACCTGCTGGCGCCGGCCAGACCGAATTTCTGGCGAGCCGTGACCGATAACGATCTGGGCAACCGGCTCCCTGAACGCTGCGGCGTGTGGAGAACGGCCCACGACCGGCGGAAACTGCTGTCCCTGCGCTGGCATACGGAAGGTCCTGCCGTCGTGGTCTCCAGTCACTACCAGATCGAGACGACTCCTATATCCGGACTGACCTTGGAGTATCGAATCTTCCCGGATGGAACCATCCGCGTGCAAGTAACCTTTGTCCCGGGCAGCGGTCTGCCTGACATTCCGGAAATCGGCATGCTGTTCTTGCTGGATGAAGGCCTCGATAAACTCAGCTGGTACGGCCGGGGGCCTCATGATAATTATTGGGACCGAAAGACGGGAGCCAAAATCGGTCGATACACGGGAAGAGTCGCCGGTCAGTTCGTTCCTTATTTGAGACCTCAAGAATGCGGAAACAAAACGGATGTCCGCTTCGCGAGCCTTACCGAAGGAAGCAGCGGGGAAGGTCTGCGGTTCGAAAGCTCCTCCCTCATGGAGTTGTGCGCCCTGCCGTGGACGCCGGAGGAACTCGAGGGCAGCGACCATGCGTACAAGCTCCCGCCAAGCGATAAAACCGTCCTGCGCATAAACTACAAACAAATGGGCGTAGGCGGCGACGACAGCTGGGGAGCGCCAATCCATGAAGAATTCACGCTGCCTGCGAACCGTACGTACAGCTTCGGCTTTACGATGGGGGTAGCACGCTGAACCTAATCAATAGGAAAAAATACAAAAAAGAGCAGCTTCGTATTGAAGCTGCTCTTCTCATGATCCCGCAAGAGCATGCCCTCTCACTACCGAGCGGGTAGCAAAAGGCATTATCTCTTAGAACGTCCCCGATGCTATTTCGCCATCGCTTAGGCCTGTGCACCCTGCAGCTCACGGCGATCCGATTCGTCCCGGATGTCACCCACGATTTCCTCCAGAATATCCTCCATCGTCACCAGACCGATCACCTCGTCGGATTCGTTCGTGACGACGGCCATATGAACGCGGATTTGCTGCATCTTGATCAGGACGTCCTTAATCGAAGAAGACTCCGGAAAACGCGGCATGTCATGAATAAAATCATTCACGCTGCAGTTTCTCCCGGCCGCTATGCCCGTCAGCATCTCTTTCGTATGGATAAACCCGATGAAATCCTCCGCACGTCCCGCTTCCGTCACCGGATAACGGGTATAGTCGTAATCGCCGAGAACTTCCAGGATATTGGCAAGGGGCCACCCTCGTTCTACCGTGACGATGCGATCTTTCGGGACCATGATTTCCCGCAAAGTGCGCTCTTCAAAAGCAAATATATTGGTCAAATACCCCATCTCGGTCTGGTTAATTTCGCCGCTCTCGTAGCTCTGATCCACGATCCACTTCAATTCCTCTTCGGAATGGACCGTTTCATGCCCTGCCGGCTTTACACCGAATAGTCGAAGCAGAAGACGCGAAGCTCCATTCAGTGCATAGATGAACGGATACATGATCTTCCCAAACCAATACAGGGGAGATGCCAGCAGCAGCGTCATTTTCTCGGCAAATTGGATCGCCAATGTCTTTGGTGCCAGTTCCCCGATGACGACGTGCAGGAATGTAATGATCCCAAGAGCAATGGCATAAGAAAGTACCGTTGCAGCGGCCGCCGGCACGTCGAATCGTTCAAACAGCGGATGGAGCATCCTTTCGACGGTCGGCTCGCCCAGCGCGCCCAGCACGAGGGCCGTAATCGTAATTCCAAGCTGGCAGGCGGACAAGTAGTAATCCAGCTCATGGGCTACCTTTCTGGCCGTAACCGCCCGTTTATTCCCTTCTGCGATCAATTGATCGATCCGGGACAGCCGCACCTTCAAGATGGCGAATTCGGCGCCAACGAAAAATGCAGTCAGTCCTATGAACACGGCAACCAAAAATAAGTTTAATGCGATTATTCCGTCCAATAATTTCCCTCTTGCGAGGGATTCACCTCCAAAAAAGTTATGGTCTGAATGTACAGGAGATCATGCCCTTCCTGGATCATCCGTGTCTGAGAATGACGTGTTTGATCTGAAAATTATCCGTTTCCGCTACGGCCCATATATGCTCGCCATGCTGAATCTCATCGCCGTCTTGAGCTGTTGTGCCTTTCTTGTACTGTATCCAGCCGCCGATCGTATCCATCTCCTCGTTATCCTCGAATACCAAGCCGAAGCGCTTCTCAAGCTCCTCCAAGAGAACCCGTCCGCTAATCAGGTATTCGCGTTCCCCAATCTTCCGGATATCCGCTACTTCATCTTCGTCGAATTCGTCGCGAATTTCCCCTACGATCTCTTCCAGCACATCCTCCAGGGTCAGAATCCCGGCCGTACCGCCGTATTCATCAATCACCAGAGCCATATGCATCCGCTCCTGCTGCATTTTCAACATGGCATCCTGGATCGGTGTATTTTCAAGCACGACCGGGAGGTCCCGAACGAATTCCTCCAGCTTGCGTTCTCGTCCGGCCACGATGTGGGGCAGCATCTTTTTCACGTTGACGACGCCAACCACCCGGTCCTTGCTCCCATCCTCGATGACAGGGTACCTCGTATAGTTGTGCTCATCCAGGATACGGACGATGTCCGGGTATTTCATTCCTTTATCCAGGGTGATCAGATCCGTTCTCGGTACCATAATGTCTTTGGCCACCCGCTCATCAAACGAAAACACGTTTTCCATGTAAGCCAGCTTCGTCCCATTGATCTCGCCGCCCTGAAAGCTCTGCGCCATGACGATGCGCAGTTCCTCTTCCGAATAAGCCTGCTCATGCGGAGCAGGTTTCACGCCGAACGAACGAAGCAGCACGCGCGAGGCCCCATTCAACGCCCAAATGAACGGATACATCAACTTTCCGAACCAATACAGCGGGGCTGCAAGGAGCAGCGTCGTCTTTTCCGAGAATTGAATAGCCAAGGTCTTGGGCGCCATCTCCCCCACCACGACATGCAAAAATGTAACGAGAATGAACGCAATGGCGTAAGAGGCAATCGAGGCCGTTGAAGCCGATACGTCAAACCAATCGAATACGGGGTACATGAAACGTTCAACAGCCGGCTTGCCGATGGCCCCAAGCCCCAGCGCCGTCACCGTAATGCCGAGCTGGCAGGCCGAGAGATAGTAATCGAGATCGCCGGCTACCTTTTTGGCAACAACCGCCTTCTTGTTTCCTTCCACAATCAATTGATCGATCCGCGACATGCGGATTTTAACAACGGCGAACTCGGACGCCACGAAAAAAGCTGTCAACGCAATCAGTATGGCAAGAATGATTAAATTAGTGATGGTAATTATGTCCAATAATTTCCCTCTTCAGAGGGATTCACCTCCAGATTGAATTAAATGCCCTATGTTTGGGCATCAGAACAGGTCATGTCTATATACGATATTTCCATAAAAAAGAGGTAGTTCGCAGATGAGAGTATTACAGCCTAATTCCGCATTCGGATCCATTTGCAATAACGCCTTCCCAATGAACTCCCTCCTCTCCTGGAATCTATTTTTCATATTTATGAAAAAAGTATATCATAACGGATGCCAAACCATCCAGTTGCACGTTATGGTTTGGGAGCGGATTTCAATACGAATTCACATAATTCTCACTTGTTTGATGAGGTATATTCTTATATATGTTAAATCTGTCCTGTTATGTATTAAAATGCTCACAATCTCGGTGCTTATCCAAACAAATCAAAAGGTCGCCGTCTTGAAGGATATGCGCATGCGGATTTAACATACTATTAAAAAACCGCAGGATCATGGCTGGATCCTGCGGTTTTCCCTCTGCTAATTATCGTACCTCGTAATCAATGGAGATCAACGGTTTTGTTAATATCCGAGTCGCCCTCCGGCTCTTGGCCCACCATTTTCTTGAAGAAGGCTTTTACCGTTTTGGTCTTGTTTCCGGTTTCCCAATACTCTGCGGTGTCCGTATCCACCTTGATCAGAATAATGTTGGGATCGTCGTAGGACGTCTGCAGAAACTTCTCATATGCCGCGTTCCAGAGCGCCTTTTTCCGCTCTAGGTCGTCCACGGCTTGGGCCGTTCCCCGAATCGATACATAGGATTTGCCGACATAAGCGATATTGACGTTGGGATTGGCCATAATTTCTTGATATTTGCTGGTGTCCCTTTTCGTCAAAAACCACAAATCGCCGTCGAATTCGATATCCTGCGTTTGCATCGGCCTGGAGTTGATCCCGCCCTCCGATATCGTGGAGAACATCGCCGTTTCAATATCCTTGATAATATCCTTCACGGTCTCGACCGCTTCCCGGTTCACTACGGTTCCGTTTGACATCTCAATCGCCCCATCCTTGTATTTAGTCTCTAATTACACTTCCCATAAATAAGTTAAACGATGAATCCTTTATAACTCCGTTTTCGTTTGCTAAGTCATCCATTATGATTAGACAAAGTTTTAACCGTCGCCTGCACCAAAAAAAAGCCGGAAGCTGCCAGCGCATTCCGACTTTTTTGCGGTCGATTCATTTAGAAGCTTACTTCATTCCTTTGTACCTTGCGCCACACTATGAGCGTGCTTTGAATTCAAGTGCGTAAATGGATGAAGGCCGTAACAGGTGCCCCCGCTGCCATGCCTCTGCCGGCACTTTACTTTCCTGGCACACGATGTGATCCGGCTGGAACACTGAGTTTATATCATCGTAAGAATTGCCGGTGATTTCATAAAGGATCGATTCCCCGGAAGCTTCGAAGGCCTGCAGATCCAGTACGGCCGTTACCTCCTCCAGGCTGCGGTTAACGATAAATACGGTGACTTGGCTGCCGTCGTCATTCGTCCCGGCCACAATGTCCAGTACCGGAAGCGCATCAAGCTCCATAGGCGTCTCCTTGTTTGAGGCCACGGAGAAAGTGCCGCATTCCGCTTGGACGGGGAGAAGACGACGGACGTCGCGATTCGCGTAAAGCTTTAACACTTCATAGGTCGGCGTCCCGTAAATCGTGAGCGGAAGCCCGCTCCATCCGGGCTCCTTGCCGCAATACTGATCCGCGTAGTAGTCCCCGACCCGTATGCATCCTCCGAGCCAGCCATTCACAAGATCGGAGAAGCTGCCGATATGCACCATGTCGCTGCAGCGAATCATTTCGTTCAGGTTGGCGGCATTGGCCACCGCGGCACCTAATGTATGCTCGTTCGGCAGCCCTTTTCGCACCGTATTTGGATAGTACATCGTGTTGTATTCGGTGATCGCCAGCTTCACGTGACTATGCTTCGACTGGGATCGGATCAACTCCGTTGTCTTCCGGATATGGTGCCGGGTCCACTCGGGATAAGAGGCGATCGCTTTATAGCGTTCCTCTGCCGGCGTATCCCGGTTCATGCCGAAGGGGCCATAGCCGTGATATAAATGCAGCGTCAAGTAGTCCATATACTCGCCGGCCAGATCCAGCACGGCCTTGTTCCATTCCTGCTCGTAATGCCCGCAGGCCAGCAGCACGATAGAAGCGTCCGCCTCCTTCATGGCCTTGGCAAACGATATGGTCCGCTTCGCAAACTGCTCTGCCGTACAAGTGCCGACCTGCCATTGGCCCCACACCTCATTTCCGATCTCCCAATACTTCACGTTGTATGGCTCAGGGAAACCGTTACGGGCACGTAAAGCGCCCATAGGTGTATCCACACTCCCATTGCAGTATTCGATCCACTGCGCAGCTTCTTCAGGGGTACCCGATCCATCATTCACACAGATCAGGGGCTCCACCTGCAGCTCGCGGCAAAAACGGATGAATTCGTCCGTGCCGAAATATTTGCTGGTCCATCCTCCCCAGGCTTCGTTGTACATGACCGGTCTCTCCAGAACCGGACCGATGCCATGCTCCCAGTGGTAAGCGCTGATGTAATTGCCCGCGAGCCTCATCATGCCCGCATTCAGCCCTCTCGTCATCTCGATCACTTCACGCTTCACCATCGCGATGCTATCGATCGGCAGCAGGGACGCGTGATCAATCCAGAGCATGCCGGTGGAGACGTGATCGATCCACCTTGGATGCTCGGCCGGAACATACACCCGGATCTCGGCATCACTGCAAGCGCGTGTGATCGACAGCTCACCCACGTATTCATGCCAGTTGTGGCTGCCGAGCTCCACGCGAAGCTGTCCAAGCGTTTCTTCCGTACGCCGGTCCACGGCTTCGACCATCGCGTATTGAAGCTCGATGGAAGCGCGAGCTACAAGCCGGACCGTATACTTCATCGGACCCTTTAAAGCCGCTTTCTGCGCGATGCCCGCATAGGCTTCGTCATCGCTCAGGATCCGGATGCGCTGGGCGCGTCCCGAATGCCGGGGCGCCGGGGCTTCCATGGCGTACCCGGTGTTGCGCCCGTTGGTATAGGCGCGCCAGCTTCCCGACACCGGCGTCTTGGTCTCCGCCTCGCTTTCAAAATCCATGTCCCTCAGTGGAAACGCAAGCATCGCCTCCATATGATCCCGAATATCCTCCACAAAATGACCGAACAGGTAAGGATTGATCGTGTGCTCGCTCTTGCGGCTGCAATCAATGGTAATCGCTGCGTTCTTATTCAACATATAACCTCCCCAAGCAATTTTAGGCTGGCCCGTGCGATCGGTATCGGAAATTAACCTTTAATCGAGCCAATCATGACGCCTTTAACGAAATGCCGCTGCACGAACGGATACATCAGCAGTACAGGTAAACTGGAGACGATAATGACCGCGTATTTGATGCTTTCGGCAAGCAGGATGCTTTCTTCCAGTCCCACGCTGCCGTCCACAGCATCTGATTGGCTAATCAGCAAAATTTCGCGCAGCACCAGCTGAAGCGGATGCAAATTCTCGTTACGAATATAGATGAGCGCATTAAAGAATGAATTCCAGTGGCCGACCGCATAAAACAACACCATCACCGCCAGGATCGGCTTGGATAGAGGGAGAATGATACTGAAAAGCAGCCTCCAGTTGGAACAGCCGTCGATATGGGCGGCCTCCTGCAGCTCCCAGGGAATGCTCGATTGGAAATAGGTCCTCATCACGATCAGATTGTAAGTGGCAATCGCGCCGGGAACAATCAGCGCCCACATCGAATCGACCATTCCCAAATCCTTGACCAGCAGATATGTTGGAATCAACCCTCCACTGAAGAACATCGTCAGCGTGATAAACACCATGATCGCATTTCGCCCCGGAAGGTCAGGCCTTGATAGCGGGTAGGCCGCCAAAATCGTCATGATGATATTGATCACTGTGCCGACGACCGTATAGATAATCGTGTTGCGATATCCCGTCCAAATCTTTTCGTTTTGCAAAATATTGGTGTAGGCATCCAGCGTTACGCCTTTCGGCAGCAGCCAGACTTCGCCGTTCAATACCCTGGTCGGATCACTGAACGAAGCGCTGACAATAAAGATCAACGGGTACAGCACAATGACGATAATGATCGCGGCGATCACGTATATGATGACATCGAATACCCGTTCATTCGCGGCCTCTTTTACTGTCGACGGCTTGGACATGGCGCGTCCCCCCTTTACCATAAGCTTGTCTCTGACGTCTTGCGCGCAATCCGGTTTACGAACAGCAGCAGGAACAGATTGATGACCGAATTAAACAGTCCGATCGCTGCCGTGTAACTGTATTCTCCCTTTAAAATGCCTGTCGTGTAGACAAACGTGGAGATGACGTCGCTTGATTCCAGATTCAGGTTGTTCTGCATCAACAATATTTTTTCAAAGCCAATGTTCATGAAATGACCGATATCCAAAATGAGCAAAATGATAACGACAGGCGCGATTCCTGGCAAAGAGATGTGCCAGATGCGCCGCAGCCTCGATGCTCCGTCCATCTTGGCCGCCTCGTAGAGCTGCGGGTTCACCCCGCTCAGCGCCGCAATATAGATAATGGATTGCCACCCCATGTTCTGCCAGATGTTAGAGCCGATAAAGATGGTCTTGAACCAGCCGGCTTCCTCAAGAAAACGGATCGGCGTACCGCCGACGGCCTCGATTAACAGATTGATCGGACCGCTATTGGGCGAGAGGAACACGTTTAGAATGCCAACGATCACGACCACCGAAATAAAATGCGGTATGTACGTAATGTTCTGCAGCCATTTGCTGAAGGTCTTGCTGCGTATTTCATTGATGATCAACGCCAGCAGGATCGGAATCGGGAAGGCAATCAACAAGGAAAACAAATTGATGGACAGCGTATTCCACAGCAGCCGCCAGAAATAATACGAATCAAAGAAGCGTTCGAAATGCCCGAAGCCCTCCCAGCTGCTGCCGAGGATACCTTTTGCCGGATTGAAATTTTTAAACGCGATTTGCAGCCCGTATAGCGGACCATAGTGAAAGACCAGATACCAGACGACCGGCAGAAGCAGCATGAGATACAGGTCATATCGCTTGGCCATTTGCCTTAATAGGCGGGAACCCCGCCTCGAATCGCTTCGAGGCAGAGCCATCGATGAATCGGCTTTGACACGCTTCATGGGCATCCACTCCTTATCCATGATGTAGCAGCATTATTTCTGCATTTTATCATAGGCATCCTGATACAATTTCTCCAGCTCGCCGATTTTCATCTTCTGGAGCGTGGATTGGAATTCTCCCCACTTGTCGAAGCTAAGCGCGCCAACAATGAACTTCGTGCTTTGCTCTTCGTAGTATTTGTCGATATCGTTGCGAAGAATGTTGACCTGCTGCGCGGTTTGCTCGTCAAACATCGGAGCCGCATAACGAACCTTCGGCATGAACGGATCCAGCTGCTGCTGCGCCTCCTGCACCTGCGGCGGATTGATGAACGAGGCAACCTGTTCGCTGATGAGATGAGGTGCCCCGCCTCCCGCATAAGGCGTGATTTTGGCCTGATTGGTAATATCCTTCAGGAAATCCTCCGTGTAGTACGGAATTCCGTCCTTGAGCTCGTAGTGCTCCCCTTCCCTGCCGAACCTCAGAAGCGTCGAACCTTCGTCACTATAGAAATAATCGATCCAGCGCATCGTGACTTCCGGGTATTTATTAATGGACGTGATCGCAAAAGCTCCAAAATCCCGTGCAATCGGCAAGGCCTGGCTTTGCATCCGATCTCCGCCCGGGCCAGCCGGAGGTGCGATTCCGGTATACTGGTCCTGAATCGACAAGAAGTTATTGTTGGTCTGGTCAAAGAAGAATCCCGTATTTCCCGAGCCCTGCTTGGCCAAATATTGCGCTTCGGTGTGGGAGAAAATCTCGGGATCCAGAAGCTTCTCCTTGTAAAGCTTGTTTAAGTACATGAGCATCTCTTTGTTCTTGTCGCTGCCCATCCAGATGCTGACTTTGTCATTCTCGATGTTGATGTTATATCCGAGCTGCGTATCCAGTCCGAATGAACCGCTCATCGCGGCCACGATCGCCAATCCGACACGGGCCGTCATCGGAATTTCATCCTGCTTCCCGTTGCCGTTCGGGTCACCATCGCGGAAGGCAAGCAGAACATCATACAGTTCGTCCGTTGTCTGCGGCACCTCCAGATTCAGCTTCTCCAGCCACATCTGGTTGATCCATTTCTTATCCGTCCGCGCCGCGCCCAGCGTTACAATGCCCGGAATTGCATAGATATGCCCCTCCGGCGTTGTGATGCCCGCGCGAATTTCCGGATATTCCTCCATCAATTTTTTCAAATTTGGCGCATATTCATCGATAAGGCCTTCCAGCGGGATCAGCTGTCCTGCCGATCCGTAACGAACGGCCTCAAGCGGCGACAGACCGGAGCGGAACAAGGCATCAGGCAGCTCATTGGAGGCGAACAACAGGTTTTTCTTCTCCTGGAAGCCGTCCGTCGGCGCTTCGATGAACTCGACCTTCACATTGCTCAGTTTCTCGTAATCCTGGAACACCGGCATCTCCTTGAACGGACCGTTCACGGGCGCAATCCGGGTGAACATCTTGAGATCTACGGTCTGATCTACGATGGGAAACCCTGTAGTATGAACGACATTCTCTGTACCTTCGGGTGCAGCTTCTTTCTTCGAACCTCCATCGGAACTGCATCCGGCCAGCATCAAGCTGGAAGCGATCATCGTGATGACCGCGTTTCTTCCCCAGCGTTTACGCATAAATAAGCGACCCCCATATCCCTTCATTCACCAGGCGCCGTTTGTAAGCGTTTACCGCCTGGTGTGTGATTATTATAATTCACCCTTTAAGACGGCCCATTACAAAAATATGACCATTTACTCCACATATTTTACGATCTGTGAACGGCAGCTTCGCTGCATGCTTCACCTGCCGATCCGAATACTGGGGTTTTTGCCTAGCCTCTTCCCAAGCGGTTCAAATACTCCTGCGGGGTTACCCCCGTTATTTCCTTGAACACTTTAAAAAAATAGTTATGGGTCGTGAAACCCACTTGATTGCTGATTTCCTTGATCGAGTATTTGCCGCTTTCCAGCAGCTTCCGCCCTGCGTCGATCCGAACCTGATTCAAATACTCCGAGAACGTCCGCTGCGTCTCTTCCTTGAAGATCCTGCTTAAATAAGAAGAGTTCAGGCCGATGGCACCCGCGGCCAGCTCCAGCGTGACATAACCCGGATACCTCTCCAGAATAAAATGAACGGCCTGTGTGACATGTCGTGAATACGGTCCCGCCGCACGGTGCTGCTTCAGCAGGCCAAGCAAACCCGCATAGTAGGATTGCAGCCATTGCACCAGCTCCCCGACACTGCCGATTCTTCCGAGCTCGCTTCTTGAAGGAAGCTTCTCCTTCACGGCTTCCGCAGATGGCATCCATGTCTTCCATGCCTTATCCCCGGTTAACATGAGCTCGCTGACGATCATCTGGATTGTATATGAATGGACCGGCAGATGGCGGATCGAAGTAAAGATGGAGGAGATTAACCCGTGCACGTCATCGATATCCAGCCTTTCAATTGAAAGCAGAAGCTGCTTGTGTTCCTCGATCGTCAAAGATACACGCTGATCGTTTCCGCCGGCAAGTCCCCCGGCCCGGACCGGCATCTTTGAAACCGCATTGCTTCCGGACGGCTCCATGGTGGAGGCGTCGAGCACCCGCTCAGCGGAGCTATAACTGGAGCCGAGTTGTGACAAGCTGGTGCATACATGTCCGACGGAAACCACGCATTTTAAATTAAGGAACAGCTCGAGCGCATGTTGAAGCTTCCTCATCCGTCCGGCGATCTCGTTCTTTATGGCATGTTCGCTCCGCTCCTTGAACGCAAACACGACAATAAACCGCCCATCCTCCACGTAAGCCGCCGTCCGCTCCTGAATATCCCCCAAGCTCTGCTGCATCATATCGACCGCCTGCTGAACCAGGCGGTTCGTTTGCACGTCGCTGTATGACTCCGTCAGCAGCAGGAACGGAACAATCTGCACGGCCGCTGCCGCATAGCTTAACGCGTGGGTGTACAGGCTGTTTTTTTGTGAGAAAGCCTTAACCTCCGTGGTTGCATCCCTCCGTCCGCTAACCAGGTACACAATATAATCGCGGATCAGCGCGGGATTCAGCCTTTCGGCCACGGCCTCATGAGTTTTGCGTTCTTCCAGCCGATCCTGCTGCCGTATTTCCAGAACTGCTTTGTTTAACAAGGCAACCAGCGCTGCACCGTCCAGCCGATGCTTCAACAGATAATCGATGGAGCCGTTCTTCAGGCACTCCCTGACGTAATCATAATCATCATAGCTGCTGAGCATAATCGTCTGAATGAACGGAAACCGTTCCTGGATCGCCCGATTGAGCTCTACGCCGTTCATTTCGGGCATATTTACGTCAATAATTGCAATATGCGGAGGAGACTGCTCAATCATGGCCAAGGCCATCAATCCATTATGCGCTTGGCCGCATAATTCGAATCCATGCTCATTCCAGTCCAATAACGTGCGCAGATCATGCCGTACCAACGGCTCATCATCAACGAGCAGCACTTGAAACATGGCTTTATATCACCTCTTGTCGGGATTTATCCGCACTGGATTTGTCCGCACTCTCCATTTTTTTCGGCAACCGGACCTCGGCCTTCGTATATAGCCCCGGCTCACTGTACAGCTTGACGCCGTACGAATCGCCGTACATATGAACGATCCGCTCCGCCCATACCGCTAAAACGGGAGGTTTCCCCCTTCTTGCCCGTCTCGCCCAGCAGGCGCGCCCTTTGCCCTTCCGTTATGCCCTTGCCATTGTCGATCACTTCAATCTTCAGGTCGCTGCCCTCATCGCATACGCGTATCAGCACGAGCCCTTCCTGCTCCATCGCGCCGATACCATGAATGACGGCATTCTCCACAAGGGGCTGCAGCATCAGCTTCAGCACCCGGCATTCCAGCAAAGCATCGTCCTCAACCTGAGTGACCATCCGGATCGGCTCCATATACCTGTACTTCACGATCGAGATATAGCGTTCAACATAATCCAGTTCCTCCCTCACCGTCAGATATTCGCTCGAATTGCCCAGAACGCCGCGCATGAGCTCAATCAGCGATCCGGACACCTCTTCGATATTCGGCACACCGTTCATCTTGGCCAAATACTTGATGGTGTTAAGCGAGTTGTATAAAAAATGCGGATGAATTTGCGCCTGTAGCGCCGTCAATTCGGCCTCCCGCTTCTCCTTCTCGCTGACCCGAATCCCTTCGAGCAGTCGCTTCAATTCCTCCACCATGCTGACAAAGACGCGGTATAGCTGCCCGGTCTCGTCCTCGCTGGTTATCTCCTTTCTCGGAAACGTCAGATTCCCTTCCTTCACAAACATCATTAAGGATTTCAACCTCCGAATGTTGAGGGTAATTCGGGAAGATACCTGCAGCGAACCGATCAAGACTACGATAAAGACGATAACCGATACCTCCGCCAACAGTTTACGGAGCTTTGTTGATTCACTAAGCAGCGAATCCATCGGTATCAAAGCCAGGGTGGTCCAGCCCGTATAACCGGATTGGCGGCTGACTACGATATAGTCCCTGCCGTCAATGGCTTGCTTGATGGCGTCCCCATCCCCTGCGAGTTCCCCATGAATGTTGAGGATCTTCTCGAACGAAGGAGCAAAGGACGGTGCCGATTCAGCCTCATAGACAAACCCGCCCTGCTTGTCCAGCACGTAGATCATGCTATCGGTGGTCGGCTTCACGCCGTATGTTTTTTGGATGAAATCATAATTCAAATCCACCATGACAACCCCGATCGGTTCACGGTTATATCGAATCTCCCGCCCGACCGTGATGGCATCGGACACCCCGGTCTGCTTGAAGTACGCGTGACGCGATCCATTCTGGAGCATATAATCCATCATTCCGGTCCCCAAGACCGTCTTATCCAGCCACGGACCGCCTGAGAAAAACACCTTGCCGTTTAAACCAACTACGGCAATCCGAGAAATGTAAGGCTTATAATCGATCAGAACGGATAGAAACTCATCGATCCGTTTCTGCTCTTGAAACCATTCATAACTAATTTCTTCATGAGGGCTCAGCAGGGTGTCGATCACCGTGTTTTTGTTGGTCACCACGACGGTGTTCAGCCGGTCGATCTCTTCCAGCATCATATTCAGCGATTCATCCGCCTGCCTGATGCTGTCCGAAACCGAGGTGATCGCATTTTGCATGATCGTCTCGCGCATGCTCATATACACGATGACCGTAATGGAGACGATGGACACAAGCGTTACCGCACTGAACGCAATAAAGATTTTCCCCTGAATACTTCGCCTCGGTGATATCCACCTTTGAATCGTAGAGAATTTCATGACGCGTGTCTCCTTTTTCCAGATCAGAAGAACCAGATCGTAAACGTTTACAAAAACGCAAATACCGTCCGTACGGTCAACATCGAGCTCCGCGCATGGTTATGGGAGGCACCTTATAATAGATCTTGAAAGCCCTGGTGAACGAATATAAATTCGGATAGCCGAGAGACAAGGCAATCTCGGTAATTGTTGCGTCCGTTTCTTGTAACAACCGTTTCGCCTTTTCCATTCGTATGCGCTGAAGGTATTTTAACGGCGGCATCCCTACCTGATGGGTGAACATGTTGGAGAAGTATGACCGATGCACCCCGGCGAATTCGGCAACCTGCTGTACGGATATGCCCTCGGTGGCATGCAGCTCCATATAATCCAAACACTCGTGAATCCATCCCGCAAGTTCCGTCGGCTGCGCGGAGGCCATATCCGGGACCATGCCGGCGAGCAGTCCATAAATCAAGCCGTGCAGCTCCAGCGATACCGCCGGTTTCCAGCGCTCGACTCCGGCCAGGGCATCAATCACGCGTTCGGAGGATTCCTTGACCTTAGAGGATATCATTTGTTTGCCGAACGGGTTGTCCGGACATAAGCCAGCCAGCTCCAGCAATGGCTTGACCCTGTTCCCATCCACTGCCAACCAGCTCATCTGAAGCGAGGTATCCGCAGGCAGCATGTGATAATAATAGGTCCGGCCCGGAAACAAGCAGAACAGATCATTCTTTTGCAGATCCACTCGTTTGTCATCGAACTCCAGCCGCACCATGCCTTCATGTACAAAATGCAAGCTGTAACACTCGATTCGTTTCGGTCCGACCCTGTAATTGGGCTTGGCTATGCTTCGTCCCGCCCGGACAGGCCAGATCTGTTCCTCTCTATCCAAGTATCCAGGCGTGTAATAGATGAACTCCGCATACTCATATTCGTATTCCTGCATAAAAGGCTCCCTCCTCTTTTCTTCATTTTTTCCATCAAGAATAACAAAATGACAACAAAAATATAACACCCCGCTATTTTTATAACCTGATATTTTCAATATCATCATACTAGGAGGCGATTACACTTGTCGAGAAGACCTAACATTTTGCTAATCACAAGCGATCAGCAGCATTGGAATACAATCGGAGCATTTCAGCCTGAAATCTCTACGCCTAACCTGGACCGCCTTGCGCGTCAAGGAACGACGTTCGATCGGGCGTATTGCCCCAATCCCACCTGCACGCCAAGCCGGGCATCCATCATTACGGGGCAGTACCCGAGTCAGCATGGAGCATGGACCCTGGGGACAAAGCTGCTGGAAGACCGCCATACCGTGGGTGAGAGCTTCCAAGATGCAGGCTATCGAACCGCACTGGTGGGAAAAGCGCATTTCCAGCCGTTGAAATCCACGGAAGATTACCCATCCGTAGAGGCCTACCCGATTCTTCAGGATTTGGAGCATTGGCGGAATTTTAACGGACCTTTTTACGGATTCGATCACGTCGAGCTGGCCCGAAACCATACGAATGAGGCCCATGTCGGACAACATTATGCCCTATGGCTGGAGGAGCAAGGATGTGCCAATTGGCGGGAGTACTTCCTGCCCCCTACGGGAACTATGGATCCTACCCAAACGTACACATGGCCCATACCGGAACAATACCACTACAATACCTGGATCGCCGAGCGAACCAACTCTCTGTTGGAGCAATATAAAAAGGCGGATGACCCCTTCTTTATGTGGGCGAGCTTCTTCGACCCGCACCCGGAATACCTGGTGCCGGAACCATGGGATTCGATGTATGATCCGGAAAAACTCACGATCCCATCCTTAACGCCTGGTGAGCATGACCGCAATCCGCCGCACTTCCGCTTGACGCAGGAAGAAAATCCGGATTTTTCGCATCTCGCTGAAACCGGGTTCGGCATTCACGGCTACCGCTCCCATCATTATTACGAATACGGCTCGAAATCCAGATTAACGGAGTATGACAAGAAGAAGCTGGTCGCCGTGTATTATGGCATGATCAGCATGATGGATAAATATATCGGCAGCATTCTCGATAAACTGGATGAACTGGGGCTATCCGAGGATACGCTCGTTGTTTTCACCACCGATCACGGACATTTCTTCGGCCAGCACGGCCTTCAAGCCAAGGGCGGGTTCCATTACGAGGATTTAATCAAGCTTCCATTCATTGCACGGTATCCAGGACGGGTGCCTGCCGGAAAAAGAACAGAGGCTATGCAGTCCCTGGTCGACCTGGCCCCTACCTTCTTATCCTTCTGCAATATACCGATACCGCCAGCGATCACGGGCATCGACCAAAAGGATGTGTGGCTAGGTAACGCGGACACAGCGCGGCAGCATGCTCTCTGCGAATTCCGACACGAGCCTTCGACGATTCATCAAAAAACGTACATCGAGCAGCGCTATAAGATCACCGTTTATTACAATCAAACCTACGGCGAGCTCTTTGACCTAGAAGCGGATCCCGGCGAACTGCGCAATTTATGGGATGAACCGGGGTACGAGCAGCTAAAGGCCGAGCTTCTGCTCAAATACATCTGGGCCGAGCTTGGCAAGGAGCCGATGCCGATGCCGAGAATTCATCACGCTTGATGAAAAGAACAACCGCATATTTTAGCAGTCTGAAAAAAAGATTGACGCTGCTGGCCCGGCTATTTTGGACCTTCTGCTGCATCGGCCCCTCCACCTTCGGAGGTGGGTATGCAATGCTGCCTATTATTGAGCGCGAAGTGGTGAGCAAGAAAAAGTGGGTAAACGAGGAGGAAATCGGTGAGCTTATCTCGCTTGCCGGTTCCGCTCCCGGCGGCGTCGGCGTGAATGCGGCCGCGATGATCGGCCACCGGCAAGCCGGTATTGCCGGGGCTGTTTCGGCTGTGCTTGGCGTGACATGCCCCACGTTTTTGATCGTGATTCTGATCAGCGTAGGCGCCGTTTTTTTTCGGGATCAACCCAAGGTTGAAGCCGCTTTAAAGGGGATGCATGGCGCCGTTATTGCGTTAATCGCCGTCGCTGCTTACCGGATGGCCAAACATGCCGTCTTCGATGCGACAACAACGATAACCGCGCTTGCCACCGTATCGGTGATGCTGTTTACAGGCGTGCACCCTCTCTATCTCATTGCTCTAAGCTTACTATGCGGAATGGCCGTCATTCCGATCAAAAAACGGCTGGGCTTTCAAGCGAATACGGAGAAGAAGGCTGCGCCCAACAGCCGCCCGGAATTGGAATATTACATTTGAGAGAGACGAATCGGGGCGATAGGAAATGTATTGGGACTTGTTCATAATGTTCATAAGTGTAGGCCTTGTGTCCTTTGGCGGCGGTTATGCGGTAATCCCGGTCATTCAGAAGGAGGTAACGGAAAAAGGGCTGCTGACTGCTGCGGAATTCCAGCAAACCGTGGCGCTGGCCGGCATGGCGCCCGGTTCGATCGCCACCAATGCCGCTACGCTGATTGGCTATCAGTCCGCCGGCTATATCGGAGCCGCCGTCTCCACCGCGGGCATCATCCTGCCGTCGCTGGTCGTCATCGTGCTGCTCTCCGCCCTCTTCTACCGCATGCGGAGCAATCCATGGGTCCAATCTTCTCTATACGGTCTGCGTCCCGTAACGACAGGACTCATTGTATATGCAGCTATTCACTTTGGGTATCCCGATGAGGGGGAAGGGCTCCTACAGGGCCTGATTCCTACGCTGCTAATTTGCGGAGCCTGTTTATTTCTCTTGCTGAAATACAAACTCCACCCCCTGTTGATTCTCCTCATGGCCGGTGCTGCAGGTATTGTTTTATTCTAATAAGTTGGATGGCTGTCGGCCGTGTGTGATGGATTGGACAAGGTTGGCTTTCCAAAGCACGAATAACAAGCCGGAACCTTCATGGTCCGGCTTGTTATCGTTTCTTTTTCTATGTGTCTTCCGTTCCGAAATCCGCCTGGCCATCCACTCGGTTAACCTGGGCACTAAGGACACATTCAGTTTCGAATCAAAATCGGCAGCCCGGGGTATCCCCATCCAGGTTATTCGTTGACGAATTTCGTTCCGGCTATGTTCTTACCGCGGGCCAGCCACACCTTAAAGCCAGGATTCTTATCCGGATAGACCAGCGCTTCCGTCGAGAAATACCGCATGGTGTACCCGCAGCGACGGTACGGGCTTGTATTCGGCTCCGCGCCATGAATGATCCGCGAATCGTGAAGCGAGCACTCTCCCGCTTCCAACTCAAAGTAAACCGCTTGAGACTCATCGATGGAACCGCTCTTGATTTGGGTGTCAAACAAATTGCTCGCCCGGTCCACTTCCTCATAATCCGAGAAACCACTATCGTGCGTACCCGGAATGACACGCATGCATCCGTTTTCCTTCCAGCTGCGGTCAATCGCCAACCATACGGTGATAATCTTGTCGAAGCTGCTTAATCTGCCGTTCCAGTAGGCCGAATCTTCATGCCATGGCGTTGCACGTCCCACATGCGGATCTTTACAGATAAAGTGGCTGGACCACAACCCGATATTCGGGCCGATGATGGGTTCCACCAGATCCAGTACCTCATCGGATAACAGAAAGTCGAGCAGCCTTTCGTCACGGAAATGCGGCGTATCCAGCTCGTCAGATAATTTGCTGCCCTTCTCCTCCAGTTGCTCTTCAAAGATGGATGTCAGAACCTGCATTTTTTCGGTACTAAAGAGCGGCTTCTTGTACAGGTAGTACCCATGTTCCTTATAAAACTCAACCTCCTGCTTCGAAAGAGCTTGCGTTGTCATCATCATAACCTCCAGTCAAGTAAGGATTTCGTTAACTGTGGTCATTATATCCCGGAAGGTCAGGGCCATACTGCGCATTCGTTAGGATAAATGCTGCATATCTTCGGCTTTCTCTGCCTTGTTGCGGTACTGGCGGGGGGACATTCCCTTTCGCTGACGAAACACCCTTTCAAAATGCCCAATGTATTAAAGCCGGAAGCGTAACAAATCTCGGTAACGGGCAGCGAGGATGCCTGAAGCAGCGATTCGGCGATGCATTCTGACGTTTTGCAGATAACGTTGAAAAGACTGCCCCACGGATTTGGAGAAGCACTAGCTGAAATAAGTAGCCGAGTATTGGGCCTGGCTAGCTGCATCTTCCAATCTCAAATCCTCACGGAAATGATGATGAATATAGATTAGGGCCCTTTGCAGGTTTAAGTTGAGCTGCCGATCTCTCGTCCCGTTCGCGGGCAGGAGCCGATTTGCGGCGCTGCCACGATACAGATCCACCAACAGCCGCTGAAGCGTAGCCCGGATCGCGATCTCGCTGCCTTCCCGCCAGACTCCGTTCTCCTCCTTCATCCGTTCATAGTCGGCGAACACCACCGGGAGCCGCTTCTCCTCAAGCTGTGCTTGCAGCAGAAGTTTCCCGCCGAATAACCAATGGTAGACGTTATCATCCATCATAGCTTCGGTGAAAATGAGATTATATATTTCAAGTGGTTCCTCTTCCAAGGAAACCAGCTCATGAAAATCGGCAGGCGTCAGCAAGAAGATGGTCCCCGAAGAGAGCGGATACGAGGAACCGTTGAGCCTGTGCTCGCCTTTTCCGGAAACCACATAACTCAGCTCGTAAAATTCATGCCAGTGCAGCTGGATTCTCCCCGGATGAACGCCGTGAAATACTTGAACAGGCGCGTGGGGCTGTAATCGGTACTCTTCATTGGTTAGCCTGGGAGGCTGCTTGGTTTCCACTTGAGACGCTCCTTTTCGCTTTCGAATTCACATTAACTTCCTCACTGATAAGCCGAACAAGCTAGAATCCGCTCCGAGCGATGTCCTGCCGGTGCGATTCGGCCAGCCGAGCAAAGTACCGAATGGCAAAATCCCGAAACAGCACCGCCGTATGCATGAGGTATCGGTCCTTGGGCCAAGACAAGGAGATGGAGCGTTTGCACCAGCTTTCTTCGAGCCGGAGCTGGACGACATCAGGCCCGGTTGATCCGCCCCATGTCACCACCGGCAGGAAGGCGACGCCCTGACCCGCTCGAATGAGACCGCGGACGGTGGCGGGGTCGTCGCTCTCGAATCGGATGCGGGGGGTAAAGCCGGCAAGGCGGCAAAAGGCATCCGTTGTTTCACGCAGCGATTTACCCGGAGGCAGGGTAATGAAGCTCTCATCCTTGAGCTCCTGCAAGCTTACACGGTCTCGATCCGCGAGCGGGTGCTCGGCGGGAACGGCAACCACGATCTCCTCTTCGAGCAAGCAGACCGACGCTGTTCCCTTTGGTGGTGTTGCGCCATCGGATAGGCACAGATCGAAGCTCGGCATATCTTCGAATGACGAAACATGCTGCTGCAATTGAAACTCTGCATGCGGCCATTCTTTGCGAAAATCGGCCAGTAGATCCGGCAGTAAATGTGAGGAGACGCGAACATCAAGCGTGATAACGGCGGAGACGCAGCCATTAGCATCCTGCAGCTGCAGCTTTCCGTCTTCCAGTGCTTGCAGCGCGATATCCACTTGGCGAAGAAACAGCTTGCCGTGCTCGTTCAGCCGTATCGTTTTATGCTCCCGTTCGAACAGCTTGGTTCCCAGCTCGGCTTCAAGCGACGCGATCATTTTGCTTAATGCCGGCTGCGATATATGCAGGCTATGGGCTGCCTTTGTCATATGCTGCATTCGGGCGGCAGTCTGAAAATATTTTAATTGCAACAGTTCCATACTGATCCCCACTTTCTACAATACATAACTCCCAAGTTATAATTAATATAATCTAATATATATTAGGGCTCATTAAACAAACAAGATATAATAATCTCATCTTGTAAGGATAGGAGACGATCGAATTGATCGTACAGACATTATCAGGAACAGTTGAAGGCGAAAATTTAAACGGTGCGTATGTATTCCGGGGCATCCCCTATGCGGCCCCGGCAGTCGGCAAGCGCAGATTCAAGCCTCCGGTCCCTCCGCAACCCTGGCCGGGCGTGCGGCCGTGCAAGCCATTCGGACCTATCGCACCGCAGAAGCATAATCCGCAAAGCGGCATGCCGAAGCTTGTACAGTCCGAAGATTGCCTAAACTTGAATGTGTGGACACCTGGCGCAGGCGATAAGTTAAAGCCTGTCATGGTCTATATCCATGGCGGGGGATTTATATCGGGCAATGGAGCGGAGTGCGACGGATTTCGCTATGCAGCCGAGGATGGAATCGTCTACGTATCGATCAATTATCGGCTCGGCGCATTAGGTTTCTTGTATTTGGGAGACCTGCTGGGCAAAGAATATGCAACCTCCGGTAACAATGGCATGCTGGATATTGCGGCCGCCCTCCAATGGGTTCAGTTGAATATTACCGCTTTCGGCGGCGACCCGTCGCGCGTAACCGTCATCGGCAATTCTGCCGGGGCCAAATGCACGGCCACCCTCTACGTGATGGAAGAGGCACAGGGCTTATTTCACCGGGCTATAGTCCAAAGCGGCGCAACGCAGTCGATACGGGATTGCCAAACCGCCAATGTCACGACTCTCCGGCTGCTAGAAGAGCTGGGGTTATCGCAAGCGCAGGCGCATCAGCTGCTTGAACTTCCTGCGGAGAGAATCATCGAAGCGCAATCGGCAATCGGCTCCAATACCTCGCGCAGCCTGCATATGTTCGGCCCGGTATCCGATGGCCATGTTATCCCCGTTGATCCCCTGGGGAGCCTAACCGGCAGCATCGGTCTGCCGCCGCTGCTGATCGGCACGAATGAGGATGAAGCAGCCATCTTCATTCAGGATGATCCCGTGCTTCAATCACCGGCCTTCGAGACGCTTGAACGATTCTTCGGAGCGAATGCCCCTGTCGCGTGGGATGCTTATGGTCGCTATAACCAATCGATGTCATCGAGTGATGCCTGGAACAAAGCGTTAACCGAGCATCTATATACGATTGGAGCGATGCAGTTCGCAGAAGCCGTGGCATCATCCGGAACATCGGTATGGATGTATCGGCTTCAATGCGGCGGCACGCTCGGCGCGATACACGGTTATGAAGGCAGTCTCATCCATGCTCAGTTAATCCGCAATCCCATGTCCGAAATGTCCAGCAATGAGGATCCATATGCTGTAGCAGCTGAGAGTTATGCACTGGCAACCGCCATGCGGGAAGCATGGGTTGCATTTATACAAAGCGGAGATCCGAATATCCATGCGCTGCCGGCTTGGCCCGTCTATGGAAGCGGACACGCCACCATGGTTCTGGACAAGCTTAGCTGCGTTCGCGATGACCTGCCGGTTCCGGCCGGGATCGGCGTTCCTCATCAGGTTTGGAGGATGGTCTGATGCAGTTGGTCGATATCGCCCTCGTTATGGTGCTGCTCGGACTCCTTCTCGGTTTTGTGGGTGCAGGCGGCTCAGGTTTCATTATATCCATCCTAACCGTCGTATTCGGTTATCCCATTCATACCGCGCTGGGTACCGCACTGGCGGCGATGTTCTTCTCGTCGCTTTCCGGTTCTGTCAGCCATTACCGGGAAGGGAACATGGCACTGAAGACAGGGGGCGTCGTCGGCTTGGCCGGTGCGGCAGGGGCATGGGTCAGCTCGGGCTGGTCCTCGCTTATTCCCGAGGATAAGCTGGGCTTCATGACATCCGGTATGCTGTTCGCCTCTGGACTAGCCTTATGGTTCAGGATGCTGTACGTTTCACGTCGATCGAAGACTTCCGGGGACTCTGTGATACCCGGCATCCATGACTTCCGATACTGGCTACAGGCACTGCTAATCGGACTCATAACCGGCGCCTTATCGGGGCTGTTCGGAATCGGCTCCACCCCGTTCATCCAGTTAGGGCTTATGCTGATTCTCGGCATGTCGATGCGTGTTGCCGCCGGCACGACCATGCTGGTCATTATGCCAATCGCACTGGCAGGAGGAGCCGGGTACTTCTCGATCGGGTACCTGGATGTTCAACTGCTCGCCGCTGTTGTGATCGGTACGATGTCCGGCTCGTATGTGGGGGCAAAGTTTACGAAGCGGGTACCCGTTATCTGGCTGAAAACCTGCATGGTCCTCACCCCCATGATGGGTGCCGCCATTCTATTGCTGTAGAGTTTGCCCAACTCGTCAGGGAGTTGAATGAGCAAATATGATCTCTAAGTGAATTGCTGCGCAATCTCCCAGTCATGACCTGACGAGCGTTTCCAGCGAACACATTCGTTTTATCCGTCTTCGCCGATCATTTGCAGCTCAATTTGTTTCATTTCATAAAAATATCCCTGCTGCTCCATCAGCTCTGAATACGTGCCCGCTTCAATAACCCTGCCTTGGTCCATGACCAAAATCCGGTCCATCTCTTCCAAGCCGGTCAGCCGATGGCAAATCAGAACAAGCGTATCATTAGCCGCTTGCGCCAGCAGCTGCCGAAAAACATGCTGCTCCGTAACGTAATCCAGTGAAGACGTCGGTTCGTCCAGCAGCCATAACCGTCCTTCTCGGAGCATCGCCCGGGCCAAGGCTAAGCGCTGCTTCTCTCCCTCCGATAAGTTCTCCCCCTTTTCATACACCCTATCGTCCAGGGACTTATTCGGCAGCTGCACTTTATCCAGTATATCCGACAACGCTTGATCGGAATGATGTTCCTCGTTCAGCAGCAGGTTGTCCCGAATGGTGCCCCGAAAGAAATGACTGTGCTGCAGCACAACCTTTGAGGCTTGCCAAATGCTCGCTTCATCCAGTTCCATAACCGAAGTATCATTTAAACGAATCTGGCCGTCAGTCGGCGTGCGCAGCTTGAGCAGCAATTCGATGAGGGTGGTTTTCCCTGATCCGCTCGGACCGACAATGGCGGTTTTAGATCCCGGTGGTAAGTAGAGGGATATGTCTTTCAGCGCTGGGCGCCATTCATCTTCATATTGAAAGGAAACACCGCTCAGCTCAATGGAAACGGCTTTCTCGATAGGCAGGACACCGCTTGGCTGCGGCGGCTGCTTATCTAGGGCGTGAACCGTTTCCGCAAGCCGAGCTGCCGCATGTTCGCTATCCAGCTTATAAGCAGGCAGTGTGGCCATTGGCGCAGCTTCTTCAAACACCGTAAGCGAAGCCATGACCAGCATGGCTAGAAATACGCCGGCAAGCGAGCCATCCATAATTAAGTAGGCGCCAAGAATCAGCACGCCCCATGAAATCAGATACGTTACAAAAACATGCAGCGATTGCCCGCGCAGCAAATGCCGGGCTGCCGCTTGCTGTTCCGCTGCCAATGCAGCGGAGGTACGCTGCAGCTGCCGCTCCCGCTTATTCAATTGCCCGTATACTTTCAAATCGCGGAATCCGTATAGCAGCTCGGTCACTTCTGTGGAAAGCGCCGCTCGTTCTTGGCGCACGCGGCCATGTATCCTTCTCTGTCCAAGGAGAACAAGTCCGGGAACCACAAAAGCCGTTGCCAGCATCCCCAGCACAAACAAACAGGCAATCCAGAATGAAAAGGCGGAAGTAAACAAAACCGTAGCCAGAAAAACCATAACAACAATGACAGGCGGATAGGCGACGCGCAAAAAGTAATGCTGTAAACTCTCCACATCCCCAACGATCCGTGCGAGCAGCTCTCCGCTCCGCTTTTTACCCAATATCCCCGGCGTCAAAGGAACCAGCTTGGCAAAAAAGGATGTCCGCAAACGGCTGAGCAGAGAGAATGTCGCCCGATGGGAATACAAGCGTTCCGCGTAGCGGCTTGCCGCCCGCAGCAGACCCAGTATTTTTACCAGGGACGTCAGCACAATCAAGGTATAAAGCGGCGGAGCAAATACAGTCTGGGAGATCACATACCCGCTTGCGGCAAAAAGGCATACACCTGCAATGCCGGCAACGAATCCTCCGAGGATGGCGATGGCAATATCCTTCCGTTCCTGAATCATCGCCTTGGTTAAAATAGCCAGCTCATTCATGCGAGTCCCCCTTTCCGCTGCGCATCCACCAGGTCAGCATATTGGGGCAGACGCGCTAGCAGCTCATCATGGCGCCCGCAGTCCAGCAGCGCTCCGTTGTCCATAAACAATATCCGATCGGCATGCCGTATCGTGTACAAGCGGTGCGCCACAGTAATCATGGTCGCCTTGCTTGCAAGCTCGGCAATGGACCGCTGCAGAACACGTTCGGTGTGCAGGTCCAATCCGACGGTGGGCTCATCAAACAATATAACAGAAGGCCGCTTCAAAAAAGCACGGGCCAGCGCCAGCCTTTGCTTCTCTCCGCCTGACAATCCCCGGCCTCCTTCGCCGACAAAGGTGTCATAGCCCTGCTCCAACTCGGCTGCAAGCGCAGCAAGTCCGGCGGCCTCCGCCGCCTGCACGACTTCTTCCTTGGTGACGTCCCTGCCCGCGCCAATCGCAATATTGTCGGCAAACGTGCCGGCAAAAATATACGGATGCTGGGTAATGTAGCTGATATGTTCAAACCATGAGGCTTCATCGTAATGCGCAAGCGGACGTCCGTTCACCAGTACTTCTCCCGACGTTGGCGCAAGCAGCCCGGTCATGAGATGCAGCAAGGTGGTTTTGCCGGATCCGCTTTTACCGACGATGGCGATTTGCTCCCCTGGCCTAAACGACATGGAGCCGGCAGCAAGCTCGAATGAATCCGTCCCATACCGAAACCGGACATCCCTCAGTTCGATGGTCGGCGGCATCCGAATCAAACCCAAATCGGCTGTCCCAGACTTATCCGTCATATCCATCGGATCGACCTGGTGTGTTTTGTCCTTTTTCCCGGCCTCCTCTTTCCCATCTGTCACTGCTCCTGCTTCCCTTGTTTCCGTAAGCATCTCCTCTACTTTTCGGACAGCCCCCATGCTGGTACGACCGCTGTGAAAGGCAGTTCCGGTGTTTTTTAACAGGCTGTAAAACTCGGGCACCAGCAGTAGAATCAAAAAGGCGGTGTGGAAGGAAAGCGACTTGAAAACCAGCAGCTGCAGCGCCAGCTCAAGCGCGACAACGCCAATGCTAAGCATGACGATGGATTCCAGCATGAAGGTGTTGGTAAACGCAATCCGTAAAATGCCCATCGTTGCATCCCGGTAGCCAAGGCTGCTGCGTTCAATTTCCTGCTGCTGATGATTCGTCCGTCCAAACAGCTTGAGCGAAACCAGCCCTTGAAGAGAGTCGAGAAACGTACCGGAAAACTCGGCCAGCTGTGCGAATTTCTCCTCTGATTTGTTCTTCGTTTTCAGACCCACAAGCACCATAAATATCGGGATAAAGGGAGCGGTAACCAGCATAATCAAGCCGGAGTTCATATGCTCCGTAAAAACAATGACCAGAATCAGGACAGGAATGATGGCGGCTTCTATCATACGCGGCATATATTGGCTGAAATAACTGTCCGCCTCGTCCACGGCATCCAGTGTTACACTGACTTTTCCGCCCGTTTGTCCACGAAGCGTTGAAGCTACGGAAGCGTTAGCCAGCTTTTGCAGCACCGCTGCTCGCATCTCCGTCTTGGCGCTGGCAGCCATGTGCAAGCCGATGATCCCGTTTCCATAAGACAGCAGCGTCCGCGCAGCCATCACGGCCAGCAATGCGCCAAGTATGGCAGCTACCGACGAAAAGGAAGCCCGCTGCACAAAAATCCGCTGAACCGCTTCGGCGAGCAGTGCGGCCTGGCCTGTCATGGCAGCACCGAGCGCAAGCGACATGAACCCCAAGAGTATCAGCCGTTTCCTTTGTGCGGACATTTGCTGGGATAACAGACTGGTTTTCCCCTTCAAAATAAACTCCCCTCCTTTTCACTAAACCGATGCAAGCACCCCTACATGAAGATACCCAAGCCCCGATTATTTTTTGCCTTTTACATAATCCGCATCAAACAGAAAGAGCCTGAAGACCAGTATAAGGGACGGAATCAGCAGGCATAGGCCGCCGATAAAGGCTGCCACAAGCGCAGCGCCCATCGACTCATGCGTGGCCCCGCTCTGAATGGTAATGTACGGATCCAGAATATAAGGATACTGCCCGATGCCATATGCAAAAAATGCACAGAAAAATTGCAGCATGACACAAATAAAAGCCAGTCCGTAGCGGCGTCCTTTGTACAGCAGCCATATGGCTGCCATGAAAAAACCGACGGAAGGCGCCAGCAGCCACCATAAATCCATCATGTTTTGAAAATGCCGCTCATTATGCTGACTGAGAAAAATAAATGCCGTGAGCGCGGCAATAATGGTGGGCGTACTCCAAAACAGGGCATATGTGCGCACCAGCTTTAGCGCTGGCTGATCGTCCGCCCGGGAGGCGTAAAAGGCCAGGAACGATCCGCTTATGAACAGCACCGATACGATGGCCAATGCAACGATGCTCCACGACAACGGACTGGTTATGAGCGTCCAATATTCCAAAGAAACAGCCCCGCCTCTATCCACAATAAAACCGCCTTCGGATAGCGTTAATGCGACCGACAAGGAAGCCGGAATCAGCAAACCTGTGGCCCCGTATAAAAACAGATACACGATGTTTTCTTTGGAGCCGTAATTTTCAAACGCATAAAAGGAGCCGCGGATTGCCAGCAGAATAATGGCGATGCTTCCCGGTATAAGCAGCGCAGAGCCATAATAATAGGCCGTGTCCGGGAAAAACCCGACGATGCCGATAAAGAAAAAGACAAAAAACACATTGGTAATTTCCCAGACCGGCGATAAATAACGGGATATCAATCGATTGATCAGGTGGTCCTGCTTCGTCAAACGGGCATAGAAGGCAAAAAAACCAGCGCCGAAATCAATGGAGGCTATAATTAAATAGCCGTATAAAAACAGCCAAAGGACGGAGATGCCTATCAACTCGTAATCGATCATACCGGCTCACCCTTTCCCGTGGAGTGTTTCTCTTTCACAATCTCGTCCAGCTCGGCTTCCGCCGGTTTATTACGGAACAACCGTCTTAGTACAAAGACACACATGGTCCCCAGCACAATATACAGCAGCAGGAAGAGGAAAAAGAGAATCCTCACATTCGGTGAAGTCGTAGCTGCCTCCTCTACGCGCATATATCCGCGGATTATCCACGGCTGCCGCCCGAGCTCCGCATAGAACCAGCCCATTTCAACGCCCAAAAATGCAAGGGGCGCACTAAAAACAATGGCCCGAAGCAGCCACTTGTTGAGCTCATTGCGTCTCTTCCAGAACAAAAACAGGAAATACAGGAACGCAACGGCCAACAGAACAAAACCGATCCCGGCCATGAAATCAAACAAATAGTGGACAAGCAGCGGCGGTCTTTCATCCAGCGGAAACTCCTCCAGCCCTTTTACCTCGGCATCAAAGTCTCCAAAGGCCAGGAAGCTGAGCGCTTTCGGAATATGAATGGCTCCCATGACCTTCTGCTCCGCATTAAGCCAGCCCAATAATATCAGATCTGCACCGCTTTCCGTTTCAAAATGCCATTCTGCGGCGGCCAGCTTCTCCGGCTGATGTTCTGCCAGAAACTTGGCCGACATATCCCCGGCTAAGGTTGTCAGCACGCTGAACACCAGAACAACCCCCATCATAAGTTTCAATGCTTTTTTGTAATATGCCGAGGCCCCTTTTCTCAGAATAACGTAGGCTGCGATACCCGCCAGCAGGGCAGCGCCCGTTAAATAGGCCGAGGTTAGTACATGGAATACTTTTGAAGGCGTCGCCGTATTCATCATCGCTTGCAGCGGGTTAACCGCCGTAAAGTGGCCTGCCTCCATGACAAAGCCTCCAGGCTGATTCATGAATCCGTTCACCGTCGTAATAAAAATTGCGGACATGCCTGCCCCGGCAACAATCGGAATCGTCAGCAGCCAATGCGTATACGGATTGCGGAACCGATCCCAGGTGTACATATAAATCCCCAGGAATATGGCTTCAAAAAAGAATGCAAAAACCTCCATAAATAACGGAAGCGCGATGACATTCCCCGCCACTTGCATAAAGTTCGGCCATACAAGCGCAAGCAGCAGGGAAATCGCTGTTCCAGTCACTACACCAACCGCCACCGAAATCACGAATCCTCGTGTCCACCTTTTGGCCATGAGCATGTAATGAGGATCCTTCTTACGTATACCAACGAACTCCGCAATGGCAATCATTAACGGAACACCGACGCCGACCGTGGCAAAAATGACATGAAACGCCAAGGTTAGCCCCGTCAGCCATTTGCTCCACAGCACCGTATCTATAACCACGAGATCCTGCCTCCTTTTAAACCCTGTTCATTCGTTTGTCGGGATTAACCCTAATAAGTACATACCCGATATTTAAACGTTATTATAACGAAGGAATATCACAAATGAATCACGAAAGCCTCTCGTTCAATAAACAATCGAATCTTTCCGACAACTCGGTGAAAATCAAGAAAATCACTCTATCGAGTCATTGTTCTATTAACCGATGTATGGTATTTGAAGCTGCTGGGGCATAAGCGGGCCGACGGCTTACGAATGCATTATGGTTTGTCGTCAACCATTCATGCTCATCTATTTATACAGTCGATAAAAAAGAAAAGTCCCCGTTAATTCGGGGACCAGGCACTCTTCGTTATTCCTATATAAGGATGTATTACTGTTTATTCAGGCGTGTCTTGCACAGGTCTAACCGTAGAGTCTCTCACGATGAGCTCAGGGTCAATTCGAACATTGCCCCCGCGTTCCATCGTTCCATCCATGCGCTTCAGCAGCATATCCGCTGCGGCAAGCCCAATCCGGTCAGCAGGCTGCCGGACCGTTGTCAAATGGGGGCGCAGCTTGGATGAGATATACTGATCGTCATAGCCGACAATGGCTACCTGTTCCGGAACCCGGATGCCTTCTTCCAAAAGAGCGTTCAGGACCCCGAGCGCGATATTGTCATCGCCTGCGAATACGGCGGTAGGAAGTCGTCCTTCCCGCAGCCATTTGCGGCAGACATCATAGCCAAAGTCGATTTCGAAATCGCCCGTAATCATTTCGAACGGCGCCAGGCGCTTTTCCTCAAGCGCCTGCAGAAAGCCGCTGCGACGTTCCCTCGTGCTGCGGAACATATCCTGCCCGCTGATATGCGCAATGGAGGTATGGCCGTGATCGAGCAGGTGCTTCGTTGCGGTATAGCCGCCTTTGTAGTTGTCTATGGTGACGGAATAAGCGTCATTATCCGGCTTCTGGTTGTCTATCAGGACATAAGGGATATTTCGGCGTTTCATTTCCACGATATAGTTGTCTTCTTCTAGCGGCGAGAGCAGAATCAGTCCGTCCACGCGGTCTTCCTGAATCAGATAATGGGCCTCGTCGGAGCCTATACCCGCAGAGACCGAAATGGCCAGGAAATAACCATGCAATGCCAGCACCTCATTCAGCTCCTTGACCACAGCGTCGAAGAAAGAGTCCTGAAGGGTAGTTACGATCAACCCAACGATTCCTGTCTTACCGCGTGCTAAACTCCGGGCAGCGGCATTGGGACGGTATTCAAGCTCCTTGATGGCTTCCAGAACCTTTAGTCTGTTCTTCTCTCGAACGGATTCAGCACCATTTAAGACACGTGAAACGGTCACGACGGACAGTCCTGATTTTTTTGCTACGTCAAATATACTAACCTTCATTGTTTATACTCCTTGCGGCATATTTTCCGTACGTTTACAAAACTTAACACTAGTATACATGTACGGGGCCTGGCCGCGAAGCTAATTTAACAAAAGCACCGCCCCTTTCGGGACGGTACGATAGTTTGCATTAACGTTTGATGATTTCCATGACTTTTTACTGAATCGTCGGCATCACTTCTTGACAGCGCCACCCACAACTCCTTCCGATGCTTTATTCCTTTGAACACTGGCCCACCCCCTCTACGATGGGCATAGATACAGATTCGGCATGCTTCCTGTTTCACAATTAAAAAACCTTCCAATGATCGAATAACGATCATTGGAAGGTTTTCATTTCCCCGAAGACCACAACCCTGCGGCTATCTATTTGCGAACGACAGTATAGCCTTTATCCTGCAGCAGCTTCACGATGCCATGCTCACCCAGATAGTGGGCTGCGCCAACCACGATGAAGTACTCTTCATTTTTGCCGTTTTTCAGGTATCCGTCGATTTTCTCGGCCATGCCGATGTTTCGGTCAATCAGCATCGCTTTATTGTATTCCTCGTCAACGGCCATGCTGTTGGTGAACTCCAGCAGTTCCTCATCATTGCCCGTCTTCCACATTTCACCTAATTGCTCGACACTGCCATCCAGTACATCGAAATTGTCCAAGACGATGTTGAGATTCTTCTCCTGCAACTCTTTAGAGAAGCCATTGAACATGCCCAGCTGCAATTCGTAGGATTCCAGCTCGATCACCGGAATTTTGCGCTCGATCGCTTTCTGGACGAAATACAGATCGATTCCTGCAGCCGCTTCGTATCCAGCCTTCACTGCTTTCAAGCTGCTGATCGTGGATTCCGCTACCCAAGGCTTGAATGCATCTAAGGCATTCGGCTGCATGCCGCTCTCCGTCAGGATTTTGCCGAGTTTGGCGTACGTCTCGCTGGTCACATGATCCTTGAGTGTTGTTCCATCTTTATACATCCCCATATCCATGATCAGCTGCTGCTGAGCTTCGTCAGCTGCTTTGCTGACATCAACCTCGACACCGAGATAGTCCGCTTCGGCAAAGGCTTCCTCAAACTCCGGACGCAGCGGGTAGAAGCTGTCATCCGCGATGTGCATGGAGCCTACCAGATAAACGGTATTCCCGTTGCTCTCCACTTCCCACATGAAGCCGCGGCCACCTGTTTGAGCGACCTCCGTTTCTTTGGAAACCAGCACAACGGTGCGAGTTTTCGCATCCCAGCTAACCTTATAACCCGCAGCGTCCCCAACAACCCGAATTGGCGCATACGTTACGCCATTGATTTGTTTCAGTTTGCTTTTCAGCGTAATGGTTTTGCCGTCCACAACCACATGGATCGTGTCATCTGCAGCATCCGTCAGTTTCACATCCATCGCCTGGAGCGTTGTTCTGAGCGGAACGAGCGTTGTGCCCTTATCTATAACCGGTGTGCCAAGCGAGTATTTAACTACTTCGTTATCCACTTTTACTGCTGGCTGCTGTGGAGCAGCCATGGCAGGCACTGCCGAAGCAAGCAAACCTACCGAAATCGTGAGTGACAATATCATTCTTTTCCAATTTTTCATTTATGTAGTCTCCTTTATGTTGGTGTAATCGGGTGCGATTAAGAATAGCCGTGCATCAAACTATTTATTTATGGGGTTATATTCGCCATACCGCTGTCGGTATGGCGCCCCCCATATCTTCTATTTCTTTGCTCCAGCAGCCCATAAGCCTGCTACAGCGATCACGGCAACTGCTCCCATTAATCCTTCTTGCATGGCATCCTTTAGCGCAGAACCTTCCGTGTTGAACATGAAGCCGAACAAAATCACGACTGCAGCAGCGCTTAAAAACATTAATAATTTCGAGCTAGTACTTTTGGTCATTTTAACAACCTCGCTATTAAGGATCAGTATCAGATTTAAAGACATCCATTAAAATTGAAAATCACTTGTACAGTTCGTGCTTACATCTTATAAGCTTTCATCGCTTTTCTAAGCTCCTTGAACGTAGGGCGTTTGCCGTACATCAAGACACCGGTACGATAGATTTTCGCTGCCAACCAGCCAAAGACGAGGATGGATACGATCAGGATCGCCAGTGAGAGCAGGATCTCCCACAATGGGATATCTCCAAGTCCGATGCGAACCAGAATCGTGGTCGGCGAGATGAACGGAATATAGCTGGATACCTTCATCAGCATCGAGTTCGGAGCGCTTAAGCTAAAGATCGCGATATAGAATGCCACCAGCGACAGCATCGTGATCGGCATAACCGCCTGCCCCAAATCCTCGGTACGACTGACGATCGAACCAATGGCCGCATAGAGCATCGCGTACAAGAAATAACCAAGGATGTAGAAGATTAAACCGAACACCAGAAGCATCGGGTCGATCGCCGTCAGGTCGAGATTCATGTCCTTCAATGTATCCATATTGTGCGGCAGCATCAGGTTCACGGCGGTTACAACACCGAATGCCGCGATCTGCGACAGTCCCAGCAGGAACATGCCAATAACCTTACCAAACATTTGGCTCAGCGGAGATACGCTTGTAATCAAAATCTCCATGATGCGGGAGCTCTTCTCTGTCGTTACTTCAGATGCGATCATGTTACCTGTTCCCATCAAAGTGAAGAAGAAGAGAATAATCAGTGCATACACGACAATGTAGTTAATAACCTCGGAAGCCCCTTCCTTCTCTCCGGAAGCTCCGCCCGCGTTACCCGTTTCTGTAGGATTGATACCCCGAGCATCAATCTGAACAGGCGTATTCAGCTCATTGATCTGCGCATCGGACAAATTAAGTCCGTCTACAATGCTGCGCGTCTTCGCCACTTGCAGAGCTGCTTGCAGGTTGGATTGCAGTTCCGGACTCATGGCCTCGTCTTCAGAGCTGTAGACCACCGTCGGGAACGCATTGCCTTCTTTTGCTTCAAATTTCAGATAACCTTCGATAACGCCATCTTTAATGTCTTTATTCAGAGCGGCTTCATCAGCCGTTTCATATTTTACAAATTCATAGGAAGTTGACGGCAGGTTACTCCAAGTGGTTTCCAGTTGTTCGGCAAGCATTTGCTCCTGTCCGTAAACCAGTCCGATGCGGGTGGTTTCTTCGGAGCCCGCCTTATCTCCGGTAAACATTTGAATCAGAAAAGGAAGATTGATCCCGATGGTAATAATGAGTGCAAATATCAAGGTCGAAACAAGAAAGGACTTCGTTCTTACTTTATTCATGAACGTAAATCGGATAACAGTCCACATATTATTCATTGGATTCACCTACCGCCTTTATGAAGATTTGATTGAGTGTCGGCTCCTTCACTTCAAACCGATGGATCGTGCTTTGCGACATGGCTGTATTCAAAATCTCTTGCGCTGCATCAACCTGGCTGATCCGGATGGAGTAGCCGTCCTCTGTCCGCTCCACAGCCGTTACGCCTGGCAGGGCTTCAAGACCACGGACTTCACCGGACGTACCGAGCACCACCTCTTCTCGAGGATACTTGGATTTGATATCCTTCAGGTTCCCCTTCACTACCGTATTGGAGCGATGCAGAATGGTAATGTTCTTACACAACTCCTCGACATGTTCCATCCGGTGGGTGGAGAACAGAATGCTCGTGCCTTTGTCGCGTAGTTCTTTTACCGTTGATTTCAGAAGTTCGACGTTCACCGGATCCAGACCGCTGAAGGCTTCGTCCAAAATCAGAATTTGCGGGTCATGAACAACCGCTGCGATAAAGCCCATTTTTTGCTGATTACCCTTAGACAGTTCTTCAATCTTCTTATCATAATAGTCAGGTACTTCAAACCGTTCCAGCCAATATTTCAGACTCTTATCCGCGTCTTTCGCGGACATGCCCCGCAGCTGTGCCAAGTAGGAAATCTGCTCGCTGACTTTCACTTTCGGGTATAACCCGCGCTCTTCCGGCAAGTAACCCATAATGTGACGCAGTTCTTTGTTATACGGCTTTCCGTTATATAGAATCGTTCCGTCATCCGGGTAGATCAACCCAAGCACCATCCGCATGGTGGTTGTTTTGCCGGCGCCGTTCGCGCCAAGCAGTCCGTAGATTTCACCTTCCTCAACCTGAAGCGAAATCCGGTTTACTGCCGTTTTGTCCGCATAAATCTTAACTACATTGTCTAATTGCAAGCGTTGCATATCGTAAAACCCCTCTCTATCCTAGTTCTGCACGTTGGCAGGAATGTTTCCGTCAATCCATAATCGAAGCACTTCATCCAGCTCCAGGGAACGGGTCTGAATAAACGGTATGCCTGCAGACTGCAGGATCTTCTCCACTTCCAAGCATTCCGTGGTTATAAAAGAAATCGTTGTTGCTGTCTCTTGTTTGTAACTCAGAATACCCGGCAGCTCCTCCACAATGGAGGCATCCCCTTGTATCCAGCACTCCTTCCAGTTATCCAGCAGCGAGTCCTTCTCCACCATGCCCAGCAGCTTCCCATGATGAATGAGAATGACGTAATCCGCCAGCCGCCGGATTTCATCCACAACATGGGTTGAGAGTACGATCGTTGTATCCATGGACTTCATTACTTTGTGCAGCTGGTCGATCATCAGCTTCCAAGCGAAAGGATCGAGACCGGAAGAAGGTTCATCCAGCAGCAAGAACTTGGGCCTTGGTGCAAGTGCAGCGGCGATCTCGAACTTGCGTCGTTCCCCTTTGGACATCTTGCGCAGTTTTACGCCTCGCGGGACATCAAACCGGGATAGCAGCTCATCGAAAAAATAACCGTCCCAAGTGTCATACCAGGATGCGCGAAAGCTGGCCGCTTCATCTACCGTCAAATGCTGCTCCTCTACACTCAACTGTTCAGGAACAAATCCCATTTGTTTACGGATCGAGACCGGAAGCTCTCCCCGGTAAGACTCGCCGAACCAGGTGATCTCCCCTTCGTCCGGAAACACGGTCTGCATCATCATGTTCAGCAGCGTGCTTTTTCCCGAGCCGTTAGGCCCCACCAGGGCAACAATATATCCTTGAGGAATCGACAATTCGATCGGGCCGATGGTTTTCGTTCTCCGTCGTTTAATGACATTACGAAATTCAATGATATGTGGTTCCATGACGTGTTAACGACCTCCTTTTGCATCGAGTACTTCCCGAATCACTTCCATGAACAGTTCCTTCAATTCATCCTCGTTAAACTGAACGGCAAGCCCTTTTTCGACTGCTATTCTTAACGCCTCAATAACCGCATCGCGTTTATACTGTTCACGGGCCTGATCCCCGACGCCGGCCACAAAGGTTCCCGTACCTTGTCTCGTTCGCAGCAGCCCTTCATTCTCAAGATCCTGATACACCCTGCGTACCGTAATGACACTACAGTTCAGATTCCCGGCAAATTCCCTAATGGACGGCAATAACGTTCCCTCCTCAATCTGACCGCTAATAATGAGTGAGCGCAGCTGTGTTTCAATCTGGTGATATAAAGGCTCTGCGCTATTTTCATTGATCTGAATCGGAATTCGCACCTTTTATCACCTCGCTTTTCTCCTGTGCATAAACCCGTGCTATTGCGATTCCATACGGATTCATCTTCATATCCTTCATGATAAGTCCCTGGTCTGCTGCCGAATGTAGGTTATTTTGCTTATAAGGAGCATAGATGCCAGTCCAACCATCAGCGATCCCCACATGACCGGAGATAGCAGGCCCCATTTGATGGAGGCTCTCACAACGAACTCGAAAACGCTGTAACCCAGCAAGCTAAGCATAACGGCCGTTCCGGAGGTGATCACCATCACCAGAAGGGTAATCCCGAAGTACTTCTTACCGCTGCACATATTCTCCCAGTAAATATAGGGTCCTGTTATTAAAAATCCGATGCCCATCCAGGTCAGTATAAATGCAATATAGCTCGGGATATCCATCGCGGTTCTAATATGATTGCCTATCGCATAAATGACTCCAAATAATACGATGCCGTTTATGATGAAAGCGATCAGCGAGTTTATGATCCGGCTTACGAAGATGGCCGAGGCAGGTACCGGTAGACTCCGGTAAAAATACAGCATCCGGGTGTATGAATCCTCGTTCAGATACCGGAAAGACCTCCTGCTAAAAAGGAATCCCAGCAACGGAGCGTAGAATACCAATAGAAAGTCAATCAGTGGATTGATGTACTCATCCAAATGTTCAAACTGGTTGTCAATGATAACGCTGGTGGCAAACCCCATATACACCATAAACATTATGTTCCATACAATTTGCAGCTTGTCGCTAGCGAAGTCTTTCTTAACGATCTTCATCGCATTATGGAGAACTTGTTGCAATCCAGCTCACCCTTTCATGTCTTCATATATTCATTTCGTTATCATCGCAGTTAAGTTTCACTGTGCTTAGTGTGATTACTGTGCTCACTGTGTATATCTTTATACACAGTATATAGTGTGTATATAAACAGTGTCAATAGAAGTTGTAAAATTTTATGATTTCCTGGTTTCAACAGCGACCGGAGCGGATATACTCCCCCACCCTGCCCTCACACTCTCTAAACACCTGTCCGAGGCTTCCTGACGGATGTCACTCCCACAAGGCGGCTCATTCAAGAGCTTCCCTGTACCAGGGGAGTGTAGCCGCGGAGGAGACCTGGCGTTCGCCTTTGAAACCGGGAAACATCCACCTCGGCTAATCCCAGTTCCCTGGTTTCAACAGCGACCGGAGCGGATATACTCCCCCACCCTGCCCTCACACTCTCTAAACACCTGTCCGAGGCTTCCTGACGGGTATCACTTCCCATGGCGGCTCATTCAAGAGCTTCCCTGTACCAGGGGAGTGTAGCCGTGGAGGAGACCTGGCGTTCGCCTTTGAAACCGGGAAACATCCATCTCGTCTAATCCCAGTTTTCTGGTTTCAACAGCGACCGGAGCGGATACACTCCCCCTCCCTGCCCTCTCACTCTCTAAACACCTGTCCGAGGCTTCCTGACGGGTGTCACTACCCCATGGCGGCTCATTCAAGAGCTTCCTGCACAAGGGGAGTGTAGCCGTGGAGGAGACCTGGCGTTCGCCTTTGAAACCGGGAAACGTCCATCTCATCTAATCCCAGTTTCCTGGTTTCAACAGCGACCGGAGCGGATATACTCCCCCACCCTGCCCTCACACTCTCTAAACACCTGTCCGAGGCTTCCTGACGGGTGTCACTACCCCATGGCGGCTCATTCAAGAGCTTCCTGCACAAGGGGAGTGTAGCCGCGGAGGAGACCTGGCGTTCGCCTTTGAAACCGGGAAACATCCATCTCGTCTAATCCCAGTTTCCTGGTTTCAACAGCGACCGGAGCGGATACACTCCCCCTCACCATACCCACAATTCTCTTGAATGCGCCTCCCCGCGCAAACAAAAAACACCCGCCAGATTCCTCTGACGGGTGTTCTCCCACGCTTACATTCCAAATATCACTTTCCATACAGGCTGGGTATGCCCGCCCGGATATAACAGGTACAGCAAGGTATACACGGCTACGCCGGTAATGGCGGTAAAGAACCAGATGATCGACGTGACTCTGCCCCATTTGCGGTGCTTGGAATACTTCTCCTTGAAGCCGAGGGTCAATGTCGTGATCCCGAATACCGCTGCGACGGTAGCCAGGACAATGTGGAAGACCAGGAATACCTGATAATACGGTTGCAGATCATCAGGTCCACCCCATGACGTGTTCCCGATGAATACGGTGCGCGAGGAATAGATGATAAAGAAGATGACGGCTGCGACGGCCGCCCAGATCATTACCTTTTTGTGGGCTTCGCGCTTCCCCTTAATGATAAGACCCCAGCCAATCGCTACCAACACGGCGCTGATGACAATAAACGTTGTACTGACCGTGGGAAATATAAAAAACCAATCCATATGGATCCCCCTTCAATAATCCCCTTACGCCTGATTGAGCTTGCCGGGAGGAATCTCGCTAGGCAAAGGATCGTCTTCCTGATTTTCTCGTTTGTACCAATGAAAGAACACATAGGCTAGCATCGAGGCAAAAATAATCTCTTGGAAAAACTTCATGATGATCCCGCCTACTCGCTGGTCAATCGCAGGCTCCAGATAACCGAAGAACTCAGGTCCGCCAAATTGGCTAAGCAATGCCGAGGTATCGCCAGCTACGCAGTATCCCATCGCCTTTGCCCATACCACCGGATCGCTGTACGTTGCGTACATGGGCTCGCTCGAGAATATAATGAGCGCACACGCCGGAGTTAACAATACCATGTTGAGAAAGATGTATCCCATTTTCAAAAGACCTGAGGACTTGTCCTTCTCCGGAATCGGGTTAATGATAGCCCACCACATCAACAGTGAGGCGATGAACAGGATTAAATAGTACAAGCGGTGCACCCAGAAGTTCAACATGACAAAGTCATGGATAACCGGGACGTGATAAAAAGAAAACAAACCGTTAAACAGAACCGCGGCAACGATCGGACGCGCAAGAAAACCGAGCTTCTTAAACGGGTTGACCTTATCGAAGGCACGCCACATCCAGACAGGAATACCCAGAATCAAGAGCGGCATCGCCATTAAATAGGACATGGCCATACTGACCATATGAAACGAGAACATCGTATGTCCCAGCAGTTCAATAGGTCCACCCTGCGCAAGATAGAACGTAAGCATACCGCCTACAAACAGCGCTTTCCTTCCTGCGGAAACCGGAGCGCTCCCTTCGAATCTACTGCTCAGCGGTCCGGTCAACAGGAAGTAGCCTGCTGTCACGAGCAGCATAAATGCCAGGAACAAGGGACTCCATTTATCTGCAAAACTAAAATATTCTAAGCCCAGCATGCAAAAACCTCCCCTAAACGGGTTAAATTCTGTCGAAATTGTGACACCTTCCTACGATTTAAAAAAAGAGGGGGCTGAAGAGCCCACCTCTTTTTCATTTTACCACCAAACCCAGAACAGTGCCATGACAATACAGGTACTAGCTACGAAGAAACCGCCAATCATAAATAGGATTGGCATCAGATGCCCTTTGTCCTTCAAGTGCATCCAGTAACCCATTTGCACGAACACCTGCAACACAGCCATAACCAGCAAAATGATGATCGTAAATGCTGTGTTGATGCCACCGGCTGCGACAGCCGCAAAAGCAATCGCAGTCAGGACGATCGAGAAAATAAAGACAACAATGTGTTTCTCAGGGCCTTCCACACGATGGCGGTGTTTTACTGTAGGCCCCTCATTAGATTGTTGATTCGCAGTCATTCCTTAGCCCACCTTTCCAAGAAGGTATACGACCGAGAAGATGAACACCCATACAACGTCGATAAAGTGCCAGTACATAGCAGAAACATATACCTTAGGTGCTGTAACTACGGTTAACCCTTTTCTGTACAGCTGAGCGATCAACAGGCTGATCCACACAACCCCGAACGCAACGTGGGCACCGTGGAAGCCAACCAGCGTATAGAATGCAGACGAGAATGCACTCGTCTTCATGTTAAACGATTCATGCACAACATATTCATAGAACTCATAAATTTCAAGGCCAAGGAACCCAAGACCCAGAACAACGGTTACGATCAGCCACAACTTCAGCTTCTCGATATTGTGACGGTGGAGCGCCTGAATAGCGAACACACTGGTCAAGGAACTGACAAGCAATATCAACGTTGCCGCTGCCGTAATCGGCAGCGAGAACAGCTCAGCTGCGGTTGGGCCTTCGTTGTTCTGTCCGCGAAGCGCCAGGAACGTTGCAAACAACGTACCGAAGAGCACGGCCTCACCACCGAGGAAGAGCCAGAAACCAAGAACCTTATTACGGCCTTCGAGTGTTGCCTTCTCCGGCTCGTGAGGAAGTTCGCCGTTTACATGTTCAGCGTGACTCATGCTTTACCCTCCCCTTCCAGTTCTTCAACTTCGATGTGATATCCATGATCATCGTACAGGGAACGAGCGATCATTGCCGCGAACGTAATCAGAAGACCAACAATCAGAACGATATATTTATTGAAGATTAAGCTCATAAACGAATTGGAGAAGTCCTCCGTGCTAAACATGAAACCAAGACCCGCGATAAACAGACCCAGTGACATCACAAACGGAAGGATGCTTGGCGAAGGCATGTGGATTGGACCAACCGGTTCGGATGGTGTCATCTCTTTATTGCCTGCCATCTTCTCTTTCCAATAAGCGTCAATGCCGCGAACAAGCGGAATTTGCTTAAAGTTGTACTCTGGCGGTGGAGAAGGAATACTCCACTCGAGTGTACGGCCATCTTCCCATGGATCGGCCGGAGCACCAACCGGTTTTCTCGAAGTGATCACAACGTTTGCCAAGAAGGCCAGAACGCCGATCCCCATCAAGATTGCGCCGATGGTACTGATAAAGTTAAGTTCGTCAAAATTCTGATTCGGCAGATAAGAGACAATCCGCCGCTGCATACCCAGCAATCCAAGGAAATGCTGTACGAAGAATGTCAAATGGAAGCCGATTGCGAACAACCAGAACGTCCATTTGCCAAGCGTTTCGTTCAATACCCGGCCGAACATTTTTGGCCACCAGTAGTGGAGTCCGGCAAACAAACCGAATACCAGACCACCAACGATAACGTAGTGGAAGTGAGCTACAACGAAATACGTATCATGGAACTGGAAGTCTGCCGGAGCAGATGCCAGCATGACGCCGGTAACTCCACCCATAACGAACGTCGGTACGAAACCGATCGCGAACAGGTTTGCACTGGTAAAGCGGATTTGACCACCCCACATCGTAAAGAGCCAGTTAAAGATTTTGATACCGGTAGGAACGGCGATCAGCATCGTTGCGATGGAGAAGAGCGCATTCGCTACAGGACCAAGACCTGTCGTAAACATATGGTGAGCCCAAACCATGAAGCCCAAGAAGGCGATCAGGATGGTTGCAAATACCATGGAGCTGTATCCGAACAAACGTTTACGAGAGAATGTCGGAATAACTTCTGAAATAATACCGAATGCCGGCAAAATCAGAATGTAGACTTCAGGGTGACCGAAGATCCAGAAAATATGCTGCCACAATACAGAGCTACCGCCAGCCGCAACATCAAAGAAATTGGCACCGAGCAAACGGTCAAAGCTAAGCAATACGAGACCTACCGTAATGGCAGGGAATGCGAACAGGATCATGGCCGATGTGATGAAAGCCGTCCATGTAAACATTGGCATTCTCATGAAGGACATTCCAGGTGCACGCATCGTTATGATGGTAGCCAGGAAGTTGATACCACCGATCAACGTACCCAGACCCGCAATCTGAAGACCTATGGTATAAAAGTCTACACCGTGCGTGGACGAGTAGTCATTTGTGGAAAGCGGTGTATAGGATGTCCAGCCCGCATCAGGCGCGCCGCCCATAATCCAGCTAAGATTGAGCAAAAGTCCACCGAACAAAAACGTCCAAAATCCAAGCGAGTTCAAAAATGGAAATGCGACGTCACGTGCACCGATCTGAAGCGGAATAACCGCGTTCATCAAGGCGAAGATAACTGGCATAACACCAAGGAAAATCATCGTCGTTCCGTGCATTGTAATCAATTCGTTAAATACTTGAGCCGATACCAGATCGTTCATCGGCTTGATCAGCTGCAAGCGAATCAGAATCGCTTCAATACCGCCAATCCCGAAGAAGAAGCCGCCCGCTATCAGGTATAATATCCCGATTTTCTTGTGGTCAACGGTTGTAAGCCAATCCATTAACCCCGTGTAGCGCTTGACGCTATGGCTTTGAGCATGAGCGTGAGCCAAGGTTTGTACCCCCTTTTAAAGTTCTTGCTGCTGTATTAATAATCCAACTTATAATTGGCCAAGTAATCGGCAATCTGCTCGATTTCCTCGTCACTGAAGCCGAGATCCTTCGGATTAGGCATCGTGTTGCCAGGTTTTACAGCCTGAGGCTCCATCAGCCATTCCACCAGGTTGTCTTTCGTAGGCTTCGTGCCTGGTTTGCCGCTTATGTCGTTCAGCAAGATACTCGCAATCGTCTCACGTGATCCAATGCCGGTCAGGTTAGGACCCATCGCTCCGCCTTGGTCGCCTACAGCGTGGCAAGAAAGGCAGTTGGTCTTGAATTTCTCGGCGAGTGCCGCATCCGCAGGAAGCACAGCAGGTTCTTTAAATGCCGCTACCCATTTGTCAAATGCCGCATCGTCAACCGCTTTCACCCGGAATTCCATGAAGCCGTGAGAAGGACCGCACAACTCTGCGCATTTACCAATGTATGTATCTGCTTTGTCAGCAACCAGAGTCATGTAGTTAACGCTGCCTTCTGTGTTTGTATCCATCTTGCCGCCGAGCGATGGTACCCAGAAGGAGTGAAGCACATCATTCGTTTTTAATTGGAAAGCAATTTTCTTGCCTACAGGAATAACCAGCTCTTGAGCGGTTCTTACGCCGTAGTCTGGATAATTAAACTCCCACCAGAACTGATGAGAAGTAACTTCCACCTTAACTGCATCTGGATTGTTCCAGTCGTTCTCTCCGTAAGCAAATACCTTTTGAATAGTAGGAACTGCAAGCACGAGTACCAAGAGCAGCGGAATCGCCGTCCAAATAATCTCCAACTTATGGTTACCTTCTACTTGCTCAGGAATTTCATCTTGTCCCTTCTTTCGACGGAATTTAACAAGCACGTATGCGGCGATTCCAAATACCACAACCATTACGACGATCATAATCGAAATGGAGAGCTTAATTAAATCCAGTTGACCTTGTGCTACCGGACCTTGTGGTCTTAAGACCGACAAATCCTCTCGGCCGCAGCCGGATAACACCAAAGCAAACATGGCCATCAAAGGAAGAAGACGCTTTACAGCCTGCCACCGTTTCATCATTGATCTACCCCACTTTTCCGATTTTCGTAGACTACCATCCGGCGCAAACAGCGGTAATCTACCTGCACAATCACGGATGAAGTAATCCTGTCAATTAAAGCAATCACTTATTAAATATAAGTTCATGGGTTGCTTTTGTCAATCATTCACAGGGAGTTCACAAATTGTTCGAAAAGTCGTCAAAGTCGCGTCATTACTGATTTTGCAATCGCTTTCAAAGCGTATCCACCGTCCCGCGACCCATCATTCGACATTCTTCACACCCTGTCAGCGACAGCCTTCATAGCTATATATACAGTCATTTCCGCCTTTTTGAAACTATATGCAGCCGTCCCCATTTATCTGGCACCCATGATATAAGGAGGTCTCCTTCGAAAAGCCCTGATGCCTCACGAAGAAAGCCTCCTATTATTATGGTATATTTTTCGGCATCTTAATCCGTCAGGATAACAGCTTCTCCACGAGTAATAGCAATCGTATGCTCATACTGGACGCCCACCGATCCGTCCGCACTGGAAATGGTCCAGCCGTCATCCCCCCAGAACACGGCACCCGAGGGGCCCAGGGTGAAAACGGGTTCGATGGTAATGACCATTCCTTCTTTGAGTTTAAGTCCCCTTCCTGGAATGCCATAGTTCGGGACATCGGGCGGCTCGTGGATGGCGCGGCCGATGCCATGACCGACAAGCGATTTGACGATCCCGTAGCCTTCCCTTTCGGCAACCTGCTCAATGGCATAACCTACGTCGCCCAAGGTTGCGCCGTGCCGAGCGGCCTCAATCCCTTTAAACAGCGCTTCATGGGTGTGCTGCATCAGCTGGTTTACTTCCCTTGAAACCCGATCTACCGCATAGGTCCAGCCGGAATCCGCCAGCCACCCGTTCTTATTCACCACCATATCAATGGTCACAACATCCCCGGATTGCAGCGGCCGCTGATCGGGGAATCCATGACACACCACCTCATTGACCGATGCACAAGTGGCGTATGGAAATCCTTTATATCCTTTTTGCTCGGGCAAAGCCCCATTCTTCTCCAAAAATCTCTCGACCCTGGCATCGATCTCGCTCGTTGTGATTCCCGGTTTGATGACTTTCGCTATTTCACGGTGACACGCAGCCAATATACGTCCCGCCTCGCGGATATATCCGATTTCTTCCTTTCGTCTGAGCTGTGTCCTCACATCTGTCCACTCCCTTATATCCTTATCGGATCGATTGCTAACAATATATGTAGGGACAGATGCAAAATTCCCCCAGGAAATAGACTTTCCGAGGAGATGAGTCTGTTCACTTAACGGAGGCTGGCAAACGCAAAAAAACCGCTTTCGGGACATTCGCCCCAAAAACGGTTTAACCATAAACTCTAAATTGGTTCATATCATTAGTCATTAACAAGGTGAAGATGCGATGCGTGTTGGTTATTTCTATAGACCAGGTGCTATTACAGGTTACGAAACGGAGGAATTCAGCTTGCCAAGTTCATGCTCAACAACAAGTGTAAGCTCTTCTTCATAGCCCCCCATAATATGGTACTTCCGGACATACTCCTTTACAAATTTTTTCGGATCTTTAGGCCGGAAAATTCGTGTCATTTCCCGCAGACTTTCCTTAACCTCATTGTGACCTTTCGTTGCCATGATGGATCCCTCCCAAAACGTGTGGAATAAAATTACTCCGTTTAAAGAGAATGCCGAAAAGATCTACCTCATTAAGTTGAAGCCATATTGCAGTTCTTACGGTGACCATTAGGTTGATATTCAGCAACTTACCAATGCACCTGACACTATACATACCCTAACAGCATGCAACTGAATCATTAATATATTATATCATATTCTTCTGTTTGTTTCATCTTTCCCAAAAAATGTTTTTAGCGCTATGTTTTTCATCAGGTCATCCTTTATCCCCATAATTGGTTAAGATACATTCAAACGCAGCTCCCGCGATCTCGAAATCAGCGAATATCACAAATAGATACGCATAACATATTCTAGACTCAAGGAGGTCTACAGTTCATGCCGAACTCACAGTCTATCCTGCATTCCCCTGTCGATTTAGGATCACCTATCCCTGCCGCTGAGCCTCATGAGGCAGGGCTGCACCTCGATTCGCTTGATCAGGTCGACCTGATCATTCAGAAACAATATCCGAAAATGCGCAGCTTTCTCCTGCTGCATGCCGGCAAACTTATCTACGAACGCTATTACAACGGTCATGGCGTTTCCTCGCTGAACGATCTCAGGTCCGCCACCAAGAGCTTTACGTCAGCGTTATGCGGCATCGCCCACTCACGCGGCGAATTACCTGATCTGAATTCCTCTGTCATGGATATTTTGCATCGATATATTCCCGAACGAGCCCATCCGCTATTACACAAGGTTTCCCTTCATCACCTGCTGACGATGACCTCAGGTTTTGCGTGGCAAACCGGTAAAAAGCTAGGGGAGCCGCTCATTCACCGATTCCACCGCAACCGGAAATGGACGAGCTTCGCGCTATCTCTCCCTGTCATGGAACAGGAAATGGGCCTCTTTCAATATCGAAGCACGGATTCCCATCTGCTCTCCGTTGCCATTAGCGAGGCTACGGGAATGGATGCTTACGCCTATGCCAGACAATATTTATTCGAGCCGCTCGGCATTCGCCATGCCGCCTGGTCCCCAAGCCCCGAGGGCCACAGCATGGGTCACGTCGGCCTCTATCTCACCTCCCGCGACATGGCCAAGTTCGGTCTTTGCTGCCTGAACGGGGGACGATGGCAAGGCACCACGCTCATCCCGGAATCATGGCTTAAGCACGCCCTCGCTCCGCAGGTCAAGGGCTATCCCGCCTTTGGGGATTACGGATTTCAGTGGTGGACCGGCATTCAGAACGGGTCTCCCTTCGCGCTTGCACACGGCCATGGAGGGCAGCAAATCTACCTTTTTCCCCAATTGGATACGGTCGTCGTATTTACTGCCGACAGCAAGGTCAGCCGCTGGAAGAACCCACGCTCTCTGCTGGAGCGCTATATTCTTGATGACTTAAAGTCAAAACCTGCTGCATCACCGTCAGGCAGCTGACAGATCGTCCTGTGGCCATCCCTACACTTAGAGCATCCGGTTCTTTCCCAAAACCGTAATCTGACTTACCTTACAAACTTCAGCGGATAGTACCTCCTCTTTCTGGTTACTTTATGCGATATGAATCATTTCTAAAATCAAGCCTGAGAGGAGCATGCGACATGTCCGGAAAAGACAAGGATCTCCACCCTATTTCGCGAGAAGAGGTTGAAGTAGACGGGACATACACAAATGAATGGGGACGGGAGGAATATTTAAAACGCGGAGAAGAATTCCCGTTCGATCCCCAGAAGGGCTCCACGGAGTGGCGGCTGGCGGAGTATGATTTTGAAAACCACCATCAAGGCAGGACAGACGAGCGTCTGGTTCCGAAAGAGAAAGGCCCTGATAAGCAGGTTAATGCCGAATCGCCGCTGCGCCATGATGTGCATGTAGACTAAAGCCCTTGTATATCGGCAGTGAAGAGATGATTCATCAGATCTGCTCATAAAAAAGGGTGATAAGACATGCGAAAATCGAAGCGGCTTCTGCTATGGCTGATCCCGATCACCGTCGTAGGGGCCTTATGGCTTGCTGCTAATATCGTGGAGCCGGAATACGCCTATATACCGCCTGCACATAAATTGGAGAATACTACGCAAATCCAAGCCCAGCAAACGGGCTTCATTCGCCAGTATGATATCTGGGGCAAGACGCTTACGGTTCCCGGTACCGCCCTGAAGGATCAGGACCCCCGCTTAACAGCCGCCCATGGCGCCGTTGAGGTGACAAAAGAACTGCTTGCCCTAGGGCGTCGTACATTGTATGAGGAATCTTTTGGCAATGAGGTGTTTTTAACTGATATTGTGGGGATCATCGGCGGTCCGATGAAGCTGAATAATATTGCAAAAGCCCTCGCCGAGTTAAAAGGACGGGGAACAACCAATTTGCGCGTTGCACTCGATCAGGATGTAACGATCGGCGGCAAGACCTACCGCAAGGGGGATAAGATTGATACCGGCTTTGACGTAGCCAAAGGCGCCTATGCCCCCGTTGGCGTCACATTTAAATATGCCGAAGGCACGGCTCGCATCGGCGTTAGCTGCATGGCCTGCCATGCAACCGTCAACCGTGAAACGGGAATGATCGTCGAGGGCGCGCCCAACTCCGATCTGAACCTCGGTTTCATGCTGGCACTGGCCCCGAATAGCGCGGCTTATTTTACCCATACGGACATTACCAGCCTGGTGGATTATGTAAAGAACGAGCAGCGTACGATTGTAAACTCCAAAGGAAAAACCGAAGCGCTGCCGGATCCCGCCCTGCTGGAAAAAGCCGTTGACGAAAATCTCATCAAATGGATGCCCGGCACGTTCGATACAACCGCGGATCTGGTCAGTGACGTGACCCAAATTCCCGATATGTTTACGAAGGGCGATCATCCATACAGCTGGAGCGGCTTCGCTGCCGCGGGCCCCTTCAAGGGGCTAAGCACCTTCAGCAACAATGTTCATGCCCAGAACACGGATACCTTGAGTCAAACCGAGGTTAGCGAACCGATGTGGGGAATCGACAAAGAGATTTATGTGGGCACCATTCTGCAAAATGCAGCCTATCGCAAGTTTCGCTATGATCCGGGCAGCGGGCTGAAGCCCACCGAATTCTTTAACCGGCTGGATCCCAATCCCGGCACCCCCGGCGTGAATGAGGTTGTTAAGATTCCGAATTTCCCGAAGGTTTCAGCCATCGCACCGAACGGGCTGTACATCAGCTCGCCGGGCTTCAAAGCCGGGGAGCAGGTGAACGCCATGTCCGCCTATCAGAATACGATCCGTCCGCCGGAAACGGATGCCAAGGATATCTCCGATGCCAAGACGATCAACCTCGGAGCGGAAGTATTCAAAAAAGCGCAATGCATCACTTGCCACGCTGGTGACTTCTATACGAATAACCACGTTATGCGCGCGGCTGAAATCGGTACCGAGCCTGCAAGGGCAAAGGCTTTCCAGCGAACGCGGAATGCTTTTGGCGATTCGGAGTTCTACCCGCCCGACACGCCTGTCCCAATCCCTCCGGATGCCAAAATAACCAAAATCCCGCTGGATAATATCGACCCGGAGCAGATCAAGTTGGGCTTCGGCCATACATCGGGCGGCGGTTATAAGGTCAAAGGGTTGATCGGTCTTCGCTGGTCTGCACCGTATTTGCACGACGGCGGCGTAGCAGTCGGGCCAAAGCTGACGCAAACCGGCGTATCGCAGACCCTGATGAAAGGGATTCACCCTGACCCTTACAACAGCCTTAAAGCCCTGATAGACCGTAAGTTGAGACAGCAGGTCGTCGAGGCGAACCGCAAGGATTCAAGACTGAGAGACACCCATGTCACCGGTCAGGGACATGAATTTTGGGTGGACGAAAGCAGCGGGTTCACGCAGGAGCAGCAGGATGCTCTCGTGAAATATCTGCTGCAATTGAAAATGAAATAAGTTAGGGATTTAACCATCATACTTTGTCCCATCGACTCATAAGGTAAGGTATAAATAAAGCTTGCCCTACCCCAGAACCGGTCTAAGACAAGGAGTTGATGAGATGTCCCCTTTCAAATCGTCCACAGGACTTCCCGAGAATCTGGCCGCTACGCTGTGCTATTTTTTTCCCATGGTCGGAGGAATTCTGTTTCTTTCATTAGAAAAGAGAAGCCGCTACGTCATATTCCACGCGCTGCAGTCCTTGCTGGCCTTCGGCATCCTCGCCGTCGCTCACCTGCTGTCGAGCGCGGTGCCCATCATCGGCCTTCTGGCCTCCGCCCTTCTGGCGCTGGTCGGCGTCTTGATGTGGCTGGTGCTTATGGCAAACGCCATTCAGGGAAAATGGTTCAAGCTGCCCTGGATCGGCAATATTGCAGAGAAACAAATGCAGCGCGTCTAACGCTTATTCATCACGTAAAACGACTGCCTCCATTCTATGGAGGCAGTCGTTTTTGGTTGGAACGAACGGGACCAGTATCAAAGGAAAACCGTCTATCGACGTCCTGTCTGCAGAAGCCAAACCGCTAGTTAAGGAAGTTTTTCTTACGATCTAAGGAGGTTAGCCTCTGAGATTGTTACTTTAACTAAAAAACAGCCGGAGGTCCGGCTGCTTACAGTGGGCATTGGTTATGCAGCATGCCCTTCTGCGGTATCACCTTGCTCTGTATGAGTGGGCTTCGTATACTTCAAGCCGTTAAAGATCAGGTTCAGCACAATCGCGGTCAAGCTGCCGGCCACGATGCCGTTATCGGCAAGAATGCGCAGGTTGTCAGGCAGACTTGCGAACAGACCCGGCACGGTTGTTACACCAAGGCCCATGCCGACAGAACACGCAATAATGAACAGGTTCTCGTGACGGTTAAGGTCTACTTGATCTCCTAACATCCGAATACCGGAAGATACAACCATGCCGAACAAGGCTACCATGGCCCCACCGAGAACCGAAGTCGGTACAAGCTGCGTCATGGCGGCAATCTTCGGAACGAATCCGATCAAGACTAGCAAGCCGCCAGCCACCACAATCACATCGCGTGTCTTCACACGGCTCATCTGAATCAGGCCCACGTTTTGAGAGTATGTGGTATAAGGGAACGAATTGAAAATACCGCCTACCACAATCGCAAGACCCTCCGCACGATAACCACGGGACAGATCCTTGGAGGTAATATCGCGATCCACGATTTTGCCAAGCGCCATAAACACGCCCGTCGATTCGGCAACGCTGACAATCGCCACCAGAATCATCGTCATGATCGGAACGATCTTAAACTCCGGCGTGCCAAAATAGAATGGCTGCGGAGCACGGAACCAGCCGGCTTCGCGCAGCGGGGTTAAATCCACTCCACCGTAGAATGCAGCTACCACGGTGCCGAGAATGAGACCCAAAAGAACGGAAATCGAACGCAAAAAGCCTTTGGCAAAACGATTCATGATAATAATGAAGGCTAGAACGCCGAAGCCAAGGGAAATGTTAAGCGCGCTGCCAAACTCATCCCCTGCACTTTGCCCACCACCAAGGTCAGTTAAAGCTACGGGGATCAGCGTCAAACCGATAATCGTAACAACGCTCCCTGTAACGACAGGCGGGAATACCTTAATCAGCTTGCCGAATAAACCGGAGAACAGAATGACAAATAAACCGGAAGCGATTATCGCTCCATAAATAGCCGACATCCCGTGCTGCTGTCCGATAATGATCATCGGACCTACGGCCTGGAACGCGCAGCCAAGCATGACCGGAAGACCGATGCCGAAGTATTTGTTGCCGAATACCTGCAGCAAAGTAGCGACCCCGCACGCCAGCAGGTCGATGGCGATGAGATACGTCAGCTGCTCCGTCGTTAAGCCGAGCTGCCCGCCAACGATAAGCGGTACGATGATTGCCCCTGCGTACATTGCCAATACATGCTGCAAACCCAGCGAAAAGGTTTTGCCCGGACTCCGATTTTTATCGAAAATCGGTTCTTGCACCGCTTGTTTCTGTTGTTCCATGGCTTCTTGATTCCCCCCAATAAATTGTTAGCTTTCGTTCTATGCGAATGTCACTACGCCATCTTCAAGTGATGCAATCCGTACGAGCGATTCTACCCGATAACCCGCTTCGGCCAGCAAACGTCCTCCTGGTTGAAACGCCTTTTCAATAACGATCCCGATGCCTACCACCTCTGCACCCGCCTGCTCTACGATTCGGGCAAGCCCGAATGCCGCCTCGCCGTTGGCAAGGAAGTCATCCACGATCAGCACTTTATCGCCGGGCTTGATGAATTTCTTCGCGACCGTAATTTCGTTCGTCTCCTGCTTGGTGAAGGAGTACACCTTCTCCACAAATATATCCTCACGGAGGGTCAGCGACTTCTGCTTCCGTGCAAAGATGAGAGGCACTTCCATCTCAAGGGCGGTCATAATGCCGGGCGCGATGCCGGAGGATTCAATGGTCAATACACGAGTCACGTTCGCTTCCTTAAACAATCGTGTAAATTCCTTACCTACCTCTTTCATCAATACCGGATCCATCTGGTGGTTCAGGAACGAATCCACCTTCAGTACCTGTCCGCTTAATACAATGCCTTCCTCTTTCACCTTGTTCTGCAGTAATTGCATGATGCTCCCCCTTAAATTTGTTTACATTCCAAGCAAAAAAGCCCACTTCCTCCTCTCACCGAATCGCCGGGAAAGAAACAAATGGGCATAAACAGCAAAAACGCACCTTGAGCCATAGAAGTCAAATGGAATTGACCTGGCTTGTCCGCTGCTGCTATAACCCGTAGTCCAATCATTTCCGGTGATCGGGTAGAGACATGCAGGCCAATTCCTGCACCTATACGAGAAAATGTATGATTCGTGTACCATAGAATGCTTACGTGTAAATGTAATATTTCCGAATGAATGAAGTATAACGCATTCCCTATGAAAAAATAAAGTGAAAATTTACGGAAATAATAAACTACCGGTCAATTAAACGAAAAAAAGCCGCCCCATAAGTTTCATGGGACAGCCTTCCTAGAGCATTAACTTGTAGGTATAACTTCAATTATCCATTCCAGAGGATCACCAATGGACTGGGGTACATCGCCGCTTACATCAACGAGCTGGATTCGAAGCGTATATGTTCCAACATGAGCCTGCTGCCAGCGGAACAGGATATCACTCCCATTCCCTTCCAAATCCATATCCCCAGCCGTTAAACCTGCATTCACCCGGTATACCCCTTCACTATCGGGAGCGACGATCTCATACCCGGGCTCCGTCAAGGTGGTTACGGATTCATGCGGATTCATCCGGAATCCGAGTACGCCCAGATTTACCGGCTGACCATTGTCATCGAGTATCGTCAATTCATAACCAATCTTGGTGTCCTCGCTCAGTCCGTACGCTTTGGAATAAAAGCCCCAATACATATCAATGGCTGCCGGAAACGGGCCTTCGCCAATGAATTCGAATTGCGAGAAAGGGCTGACCTGGATGGAACGGACGCTTTCTCCAAGCACCGTCAATTGGCCTTCTTTGACCTCAAGCAGTTCGATCTTCTCCGTATAACTTCCGGAATCCAGCAGTTCGGCATAGAACTCCAGCGGAGTATCCGGTGAAGCGACCTCGCTTAACTTAAAGCCGGTACCTTCAACTGACTGCAGCATAAAGCTTCCCTCTGCATTGGATTCCACCGTCTGCTCGCCATGACGGACAGGGAGTCCAACAACCGGACTTCCATCCCTTGTCAGCGTCACCCTGACTTGAACTTCCAGGTCATCGGCAAAGCCTTTCGTTTCAAAATGAATGGATCCAAAATAATTGTCTGGACGTGCCGATAGTTCACCGCTCATATCATCGCTATATATGACCTTTACAGATCGATCAGGTAACGGCGGCTCCGGCTTGGGAGGTTCCGTCACCGGAGGCTCAGTCACCGGAGGCTCAGTCACTGGGGGCCCAGTCACAGGCGGACTGGCTACAGGCGGCGATATGCTGCCTCCTGATCCCGTGCCACCGCCCGGACTAACCGGCGTCGGCTGCCGAGCGCCTTTCTCCTGCTCTGCCTCTTTCTTGCCCTGGAGAAACCGTTCCTTCTCCTCTGCGCTTAAGGATTGAAGAAGCTGCTCTTCGGCCTTCTTTTTCATTTCTTCCTGTGCTTTCCTGTTAGCTTCATCCTGCTGTTTCTTCTGCTGCTCGAGCTTAGCCAGCATATCGCCGAGATGCTGCTGCAGCTGCTCCATCCGATCCTGCTGCTGCTCGAGCTTCTTTCTTTCCTCGTCCTGTTGGCGCTTCAGTGCTTCCAAGCGCACCTGCTCCAGTGCAGGGTCGAGTCCAGCTGTTTTATCCAAGTCTTTCACTTGGCCAAGATCAAGTTTCTTGCCCGAATCCGTGTTTGCTTCTTTAATCAGTTTATCCAGTTCCTCTTTGCTTACTTTTTTCTTGTCCAGAGTTTCTTTCACGATGTTTCCGATGAGGTTATCCAAATTATCTGCGACTTTTGACAAATCATCCGGAGATTTAACACTCAAGTCCTGGGCGACGTTTCCGCTTTGTCCTGACTGTAACTCTTGCCGCATCTTCTTGAGGAGCTCCTCGTTCTCCCGGTCGATGTCGTTCTTATTCTTAATTAGCTGCGCAATGACTTCCGGCGAGGCATTCCCTATCAAATCCTCAATATCGATAAATTGTACAGGGAGCCGTCCCTCTTGCGAACCGCCTATCGAAATTTGCTGCGTTGGACTAATGGTTATTGGGCCTGATGGCTGCATGGAGCCGTCTTTGCCTGTCGGCGTCACTGTACTCGTGACTTTCCCGCTAGCCGTTGCTACGGTTGTCGCTCCCGTTAATGGATTAACCGTGATTATAAAATGCGTGCCTCGCACGCTATTCGTCATATAACCGGAACGTACTTCGAAACGATCCGTCGACCGGGTCAAGTCGGTGACATCATAATAAGCTTGCCCGGCCTCCAAATTCAGTCGAGTCACGTTGGAGATGCCAACCTTGCGAAGCTGCTCGGCAGCCAATCTCGTGTCATTGCCTAATGTGATGACATCGCCGGTATCCACAAGCCGCAGCCTCGCGCCTCCTATGCCAGAGCCGGTAACAATTTCATCGCCTTCACCCAGGATCATTCCCTTGTAGGCATCTACCTGCGCATACCCGCCGTAACGGATCTTGGCCGAACCGGTGATTTCCACGATCTGCATGCGTCGGGGCGTAACGTTCGAAGTGCTGAAGCTAACGTCCCCCTGCTTTATTTCTCGTTCAGCCAAATCCCGGATGATAACCAGCTTGTCACCGGCGTTCCACTGCACATCTTTCCCCAGCAGTTCTGCCACCGTTCGAAGCGGAGCCATCATCTGGTCATTCGCAATATACGGCTTAATTCCAGCCTCTGCCCTGGTAACCTCTTCTCCTGCCTGTTTCCGGGTCATATATTGACCTCCGGCTTGCAGCGTGATCACATCTTCGCCTCGAGCCAATGTTAATTCCTTATTCTTGGCATGATAGCTCATACGATACCCGAGAAGCTTGCCTATCGTTTTGACGGGCACCATCATCTGCCCCTGTTGTATAACAGACAAGTCACCCAGTTCGGTTACCTGATCTCCGTAAGCAGCCGTGATCCCTTTTCCTGCTTGCCATGCTTCGGGAGCTTTGTATCCGGACCATACCCGGACAGCCCCGTTGCGTTGATCCGCAATAAATAGTGCCCCGTCGCCCGCAGCCACCGAAATATCGGCTGGTGAATGGAACCGGGTTTCACTTTCAATTCCATCCACGTAGCCTCCGATCCCGCCTGTCAGGGTGGTTACTTGCTCCCCTTTCAATTGACGGACCGCATGATTACGGGAATCTGCAATGAGAAGCCCATCGTCCGCACTCCATGTCAATCCCCGGGGCGAGTTGAAGCGTGCTCCATTCGAGTCTCCATCCTGATAACCCGGATTGCCGTATAAAGCGTCCTTATCGTAGTATCCGGATGATGGCCCGCTGCCTGCAGCCGTTGATACGGTCCCCTTCCCAAAATCGATGTAGCGAATCACGTGATTGCCCGAGTCGCTGACATACAAATTGTCTTTACCATCAAGCGCTAGCCCTGCCGGCTCATTAAATCGAGCTTCCGTAAGAGAACCGTTCTTATAGTCTCCCGCCAACGCGACGACACCAGCCCGGATCTGCACAGCACGCGTGGACGGGGTCCCAATCGTCATCACTTCCCCGTCTGGCGAAATCCGCCGGATGACGTGGTTTAAGGTATCCGCCACATACAGAATGCCGTCCTTGGTAACGGCGATATCCTGCGGCTCATGGAACAGGGCATCTTTAGACTTGCCGTCTTTAAGACCCATAAGTCCGCTGCCCGCTATGGTAGTTACTTCGCCATTTTGGTCGATTTTACGAATCGCATGGTTGCCTGAATCGGCTATGTACAATTGTCCGTTTCCATCCACCGCAATCCCGGACGGCCGGTTAAAAAAAGCACGCTCTCCCTGTCCGTCCAGCAGACCGCCGATCGGGAGTCCTCCGCCGTCCCGCTTGTAGGATAAGGATGCCCCTGCAAGAATGGTGCTCTGCCCGTCCTTTATCCTGCGAATGACATGATTCTCCGTATCGGATACAACAACGGAGCCATCCGGCAGCCAAGCTACGCTCCCTGGTTGCCGCAGTCCTTCTGCAGCCAGTGACGAAGATAGGCCAGCGACATGATCGGGCCCTCCTGCAACCGTAACCGATTGACCTAAAGGCATCCCGTTGCTGTTCTTAAGCCCCTCCTTAACCACGATGGGTGCCGCGGATACCGTCTCAATTGCCCCGGTTCCCGCTAATCCGCTTCCAACTAGGGCAGCGGCTATTGCCAATATTCCAAGCTTCCTGCACGGAATCGATCGCAACCCGTTTACCTCCCTACACTCAATGTGTATATCTAGCAAAGATCATACAATAATCCGGTCCTTTCTGGATACAGTATTTTCCCAAAATATCTGACATGAAAAAAAGCCACCTCACAGGTGGCTTCATCCCTCAATATCATCTATTGAAATGTAACATGGATCTGTACAATTTCGGAGCGGGAACCCAGACGAATCGGAGGCCCCCAGAAACCGTAACCCGAGGACGCGATGGAATGCATCCGACCTTTTTGCAGATACCCCCAATCATTCTCGAACATCGCCTGCGTAATCAGATGCGCCGGGAATACCTGCCCGCGGTGCGTGTGTCCGGAAACGATAAGGTCTACGCCCTGCTGCTGTGCTTCCTCCAGCGCATTCGGCTGATGATCGAGCACAAAGATCGGCTTGGATAGATCGGCCCCATCCATGATCGTGGACAACTCGGCCCGCTCCTGATCCTGTTTATCCCGTCTGCCAACCAGCGTCAGACCCTCGACCGTCAATTTCTCATCATACAGCACGGTCATGCCGCTATGCTCAAGAGCCGCGATCAGTTCCGGCATTTCGCCTTCGAACCGGTCATGATTGCCAAGCGAGGCATACACGCCATACGTTGCCTGGATACCGGTCAGGATCTGATCGATCCCCTGGCTTAAATAGGCATCCAGATCGTCATCGATGATATCGCCAGGGAACAATACCAGATCCGGCTTTAAGTCATTAATCTCCTTCACCATACGCGCAGCGTGGGCTTTACCTGACAGGACGCCGAAGTGCATATCGGACGCCATGACAATATTCAGCTCCTCAATTGTGCCGGCGTCCTTGTCCACGTGAATATCATATGCGCGAACCGTTGGACTATAGGCATTAAAAGAACCGAAGCCGATCACAACGACCAATAGCACCAACACGATAAATCCCGCCGCCTTCTTCAGGCCCTCTCTTCGCAATGCCGTCAATCTTAGCAGCCACAGCATGATGTGCATCAACGGGAGCAGGATGATCAGGACATAGAAAATAGCCATCCAATACGATCCTATCACGCTCAGCACCGTGAGGTTGCCGAAGAACCGTCCTGAAATAAACGATGTCGAAACAACGGTCAGCACCATTATGTATATCCATTTGAGCACAATGGACGGACCTGGCTTCATCCAGCTCCATACGCTTCGGCCAATATAATAAACCAGCAAGCCGTAAATCAATAATGCTGCGATTCCTGCAAAAATAAACATCTCCATCCCCTTCCGTACATCCATTATAACAAGCGGGTTTTGCAAATCCCAGCGGATGTCAGCGGAAGGCAGATGGGTTTATTCGTTACAAGCCCGTGCGCTGTTTAGGCAGCAGCTCATTCAGCAGCGATTTCAGATTGCGGTCTTCCGTATATTTTTCCTGACCCATATCGAGTTCGTTCACACGTATATAAGTATAACTTTCCGCGGGATTTTCCGGTTTAAATAGAAGTTCATCCTGCGGGTCAGGTACCACCTTATACTCCATTTCATGAAACATATCGAGCAGCTGCTGACCTGTAGGATTCTCTCCTTTATCAACAAAAATCAATCCTCGGAGCTTCTTGGGTCCTTCCTTATGTCCCACTGTAAAATGAACGATGCATTCCATGCTCATTCATCCCCCTTCTCTTGGTTGTCATGATTGCGATTAAAGACCACCGCATTTATCCTCTTGCCAGCTGCAACTTTCATTCCCGCCTGCCTGCGGATCTTAAGCAAATAAACGCCAAGATAAATCCCGGCGTTCCTTATCTTTATGTTTATTACATTGTACGATGAACCATGATGCCTAACTGTGATAAAAGTCACTTCTGGAAGGGCCTCTTCATGTGCCAGTCGGAACCCTAGGCCGTATTACGATTGCTATCCCCGTCCATTGGGTCAGAATCAGCTTCATACTCCGCGCCCGATTTCGATTCCGCAGTCTGGTCATCCTGTGCTTCAGCGTCGGCTTCCGCATTAAGATACTGGCTCTGAATCAGACCAAAGTGCTCTCCATAACGGGCTTCCAACTGCTCACCCATATCCTGTTCAAGCTGGAACAATACCATCTCTTGAGTAAAATGGTGCAGCAGCAGCTCCGCCATTACCGGATGCTCCGTGATAACCGCCCCTGTATCATATTCCCCGCCGCGCATCCCTAGTATGCACCACTGCCGATCCACAACAAAGGAGAATTTCCGGCCGCCTCCCCGGCGCTCCGCAAGTCCGTTCCACCCAGACCATGCCAGCGTTCTTGAGAGACCCTGGTCCGGGCCGTCACAAGCCCACAGCACCTTAACACCCCTAGCCTCCGCCTCAGCCAGCGGTTCACGCAGAAGCGAAGCTTCTTCACGCCAGACGTCAACCACGATCTCCTGTTTCGCTCGCTTCAATTCCCGGACGAGCACATCAAGCACCGCCTGATCTCCCTCCATACTGAGGAAAGGAGCGGCCGTGCCGCTTCCTCGCGGCAAGCTCTTCTCAACAAAAGCGAGTGATGCCTCCACACGGCCGGATATCATCCGCGTCAATTCCTCCGGTTTCAGCGAACGGTAACGGACGGGTTCCCCGTCCATTCGCTCAAGTGCCCCTTGCCGCTCCAAACGCTGCATGGCTGCATAGACATTAGAACGCGAAGCTCCAAGTCGTTTTGCCACTTCATAACCACCCGCCGGCCCATACTCGGCAAGGTCTACCATAATTTTCGATTCAATCTCCGTAAATCCCAAATTCCGCAAATGATGCAGCAATTGTTCCATAATATTAGTCCTCCCAAGATGCTCGAACGCTTGCTCTATCATTCACACTGTCTTATTAACCTCGCGCAAGGGCATGATCGTCCGAATCCCTATATCTTAAATCTGTTCAGCTCCACAGCGCGGACACCATTTCGAGCCTTTTGGCAGGTCGACACTGCAAATCTGGCACTTCACCATATCGCGCGTCGCCTCATCATCACCAACATAGTCCTGACTTTGGTTATTCTCCTGCCAGAAACGAATGCGGCGGTCCAGTTCCAGCTGCCGCTCCCGCTCCCGCTCAAGTTCTTCCCAGTGACGGCGCTCCTTCTCCTGCTCTTCCTGCTCGATACGCAGCTGTTCCGGATCAACCTCAGGTTCGGAGAGATCCATTTCCTCGTGCTGCCGTTCCGGCTCCGGCTCGTACATGTCCGGCTCGTATGGATCCGGATTCGAACGGTAGTCGTAGGCAGACAATTCATCCTGTTCCTGTTGTTCTTCAGCCGCTGCAAATTCATGTTTATCAAACACGATCTTACGTTCAGACTCCCTTGGTCCGTCCGATGCTGACTTTTCAGGGTGTATCAAATTAGCAAGCTTGTTTCCGCAGTACGGGCAGAAATTCGCATCCAGCGCGACCACCCGTCCGCATTCACAGACCCGTTCATTCTTGAGGACCGCAATGCGGTTCCGAATCGCTTCGATTTGCTCCTGCAATCCATCGCAGGTTTGCGCAAGCTCAACCATTTCTTTTTCTGCCATCGTCATGTCCTGCAGACGGTAGCCCTCATAGAACACTTTACCCATCTGTAAGTAATATGAGTTCTTCTGCTGTTCGATTTCGGAAATTTGGCTGTTGAGTTTATTCACTTCCACCACGTGCTGCGCCTTTTCCGTTGCGCGGTTGGCTCCATCCTTAAGCTTTTGTAAAATATTCATTTATGAATCCTCCTCTTTCTCATATCCCGATTGACCGGCAGTCCGCCGGCACATTGTCATATCACTTCATTAAGGTTATTAACGATTTTTAACTAGCCATAAACCGGCCATCCCATATTTTTACCGATCGCTTACTACTCGATGTGATGATCCATGCTCCTCATCGTCCAGTATACTGCCGCCATGGTGATTCTATCATACCAAATTCCTTGCCCCATGTGAAAAAGGAAGCCCCTTCCAACTTCACGGCTGATTCATCCCGGCCCCGAACGTGTATATGATTAGAAAACTGGACAGTACAATGCCGGATACTGTCGGCCGCAGCAGCATCCTATTCCGTGCAGCCCTTAGCTGCCGAAGACTGGAGGGATTTAATATGACAAACGATAAAAAGACGTATTATGTTTCAGTCAATCACAACCTGATCCAGGATGTGCCGAACGATTCGAACGAATATGTCGTATATATGGATGATGAAGAGGTCTCAAAGCTGAGGGGGCTGCTCTATGAAGTCAGCAGCAGCGATCGGTATGCGTTTAAACGCACATTCGTCCCTTACAAGTCGGCAGATCATGACGATGCTGCCGAGCAATACGATGAACGAACGATCAACCTCTACCACTTTCTCCATGAACATGGGGATGAACGCACCCGCAAAACCATTGAGGACATGAACATCATGGGCAAGCTGACCGACACCGGCTACGATGATCCCGGTTATGAGGACTCGCCATTAAATAAGTAAAGACTATCAGAATGGTAAGCCTCTGAAGTGTATGCTTTCTTATCTCTTAAAATACGAATGAATCCCGGAGCCAAGCCGCCCCGGGATTCATTCGTATAACAAGAACTTCGCCCGGTCTTGCGCAGGTCCTGTTCTACTTTATAGATTCGCAAGCCGGGGTACAAGGATAAAAAGTCCCGTTTATCCTACGACTATTAGCACAGCTTACAGTTTAATGTTTGCCTCATCGAAGTATTCCTCCAGCGTCAAGCCGCTGTCGGCAATATCCGGCGCCAGATCCTTGCCTACATAACGGATATGCCACGGCTCGTATACATAGCCGGTAATATCCTCGGCCCCTTCCGGATAACGAATGATAAAGCCGAATTCCGGCGCGCGTTGCGCCAGCCACTGCCCTTCCTCCGTATGCCCGAACGCTTCCTCCAGCGCATTGCCTGCGCTAGGGCTGGACACGTCTATTGTAAGGCCTGTCTGATGCTCGCTCGTACCCGGCACCGCGCTTACACGATTAGCCTCGGCTTCCCCTTTGGTACGAACATTGTTCTCGTATATCGTTTTTTGACGGGCATAAGAACGGTATCCCGATACGGCCCGGAGCTCGATGCCGTCTGCTTGGGCCGCAGCGAACAATTCCTCGAGCGCATCCGCCGCTTCTTTTCTCAGATGCCGTTTTTCGTGCGGCTCATCAAAAGAAAATGGAACATCCGGCTCCACGAGGTCACTTGGTTCATAACCATCCGGCAAGCTGCGCTGCTTATTCACAACCACCGTCATCGCCTCTGCGTTGGTTACAACCTGCTTGCCGCCGCTTTCCTGGATCGTGGCCTGAAGCGCATTCTCGCTCCGCTTCGCCATGACCGGATCCGCCGGCTGATTCTCAGCCCCTGTCTCTTCATTGCCCGCGCCGCCCTCAGGAAGTGTGTTTCCTTCCTGGCCCTCAGCCGGCGACTGCAGTTCCTGACCCTGTTCCTTGCCGGAACCGGCATCATCCGATTGACAGCCTGCCAGAATGGCTCCTGCTAACAGCAAGGATGACAGCATTGCGCTTGTAAATCGTGTTCGTTTTCCCGAAAATGCATTCATCTATGGCTTCTTCCTTTCCCACGGTTTGTCCTGCATCCATTGTACATTAATCAGAATGAGCAGAACAAACGAGCGGCTGTCGAAACATCCCGGATAATCTCCGTTTACGTCAAATATCCGGCAGATTGCCCCGATTTATGGCGCCGTATCTATCAAATTCATTACAATGCTGTGATGGATTGGTAACCCTTACGGCGACTTTAAGCTGCGGCGCTTCTGCTCGGCTTGCTTGGCCGCGCCGCGGGCAATCACGCTGAGCGCTTTGGACGCGCCGCGAACGCCTGGCAGTAAGCTTGTCCAGTCGCCGACTGGGCCCAGCTGATCTGCCGGAGGCGGCGGTGACAGCTGCACCGCCAGCTCACTAAGCTGCGGGCCGGGCCGGTGCAATCGGCCCTCGGCCGCCGCTTCGGCCACCCATTCGCCCGGAGAAGGGCCGGAAGGCACCTTCTCCTTCGCGCGGGCGGCCTGCTCTGCGGCAGAGCCGCCTACCTGCGGCGGAGCTGCTTTGGCCCAGGCGCCAAAGACGCCGGCCAGCAGCGCTTCCCGCGGCAGCCCCAGCAGCGTCAGCTGCTGGAGCGGCTCAGCCGCAAGCCGCAGGGCTGCGGCAGCCAGCACGGCTGCGGCGTGTCCGCAGGCCGCTTGGCCGCAGGTGCAGCGGGCAGAGGCGGCCGGCTCTTCGCCCTGCAGGGGGGACGGCGCCAGCTCGGCCAGCCAAGGGGCGTCCTGCCCTGCAAGCAGGCGGTACAGCGCCTGCGGGTCTTCCTCCAGATAAGCCAGCACGGCCTCGCGGGCAGCAGGGCTCAGCGTCTTTACCTGAACGCTGACCTCATAGCTCCCCGATGATTCGGGCGCTCCATCCACTTTCCCTTTTAACCATCCGGGTTCGATCACCAGCCCGGTCCGTTCGGCCGATTCCGCAGATTCCATAACCCACACCTCCTTGGCGTCCATTTTTGTATGCCTTTTTACGCTGCTTCACACGCCGTATGCAATCCGGTTACATCCAATCCTGCTCTTGCAGCTCGATCAACTGGCGAAGCTCACCGTCCGACATTTCCGTCAGCCATGTTTCGCCCGACCCGACCACCTGCTCGGACAACGCCTTCTTCTGTTCAATCAGCTCGTCAATCCGTTCCTCCAGCGTTCCCTGAGAAATCAGCTTGTGCACCTGAACGTTGCGATGCTGGCCGATCCGGAACACACGGTCCGTCGCCTGATTCTCAACCGCCGGGTTCCACCAACGATCATAGTGGAGCACATGGTTCGCACGGGTCAAATTCAGACCTACGCCCCCGGCTTTTAACGACAGAACAAAAAACTCGGTCCCCTCGCCTGCCTGGAACGCCCGTACCATCTCATCCCGCTCCCGTTTGGGCACCCCGCCATGAAGGAAATACGGCTCCTTCCCGTATTTACGCCCAAGCATGCTTACCAGCAATTCACCCATGCCTACATACTGGGTAAAAATCAGCGCGGATTCTCCAACATCCGCGATGCTGTCGAGAATTTCAAGCATGCGCTCCATTTTGCCCGAGGACTCCGCACGCACCGCACGTCCTTCGTCGCGTCGAAGCAGCTGCGGATGATCGCATATCTGCTTCAGCTTGGTGAGGGATGAAAGCACAAGTCCCTTGCGCGCCATGCCCGTCCGGCTTTCGATCTGTCCCATCATCTCATCGACAACCGCTTGGTACATCGCACCTTGAACCTCGGTCAGCGGGCAATACGATTTCAATTCCAGTTTCTCCGGCAGATCCTTGCGGATATCCGGATCGCTCTTGAGTCTGCGCAGCATGAATGGAGATACGAGCTTATGAAGCTCGCGGAATCTCTCCTGCTGTCCCTCTCCCGGCGCATATCGCTGACGGAAGGCGTTAAAGGAGCCGAGATATCCCGGATTAAGAAAATGAAAGATCGACCAAAGCTCCGCCAAACGGTTCTCCACCGGTGTTCCGGTCATGGCAATGCGGTGAGGCGCGGATAATTTCATGACGCTCTGCGCCTGCTTCGTCCGGTAATTCTTAATATATTGTGCTTCGTCAAGCACCACACTTGACCACTGGATAGCGGATAAATCACCGCCGTCTCTTCCCGCCAAATGATACGTGGTCAGCACGATATCATGATTGGCTGCTTCCTGCAGGAAGTCTTCTCCACGCAGACGTCGAACGCCATGGTGCACATGCAAGGTCAGATCCGGTGCAAATCGCTGGATTTCCCGCTGCCAGTTACCCAGAAGCGAAGTCGGGCAAATAATCAGCACCGGACCGCCAGCCGATTCCGTATTGAGACGCTCTAATAGACAGGTTATAACCTGTACCGTTTTTCCAAGTCCCATATCGTCGGCAAGGCAAACACCAAATCCCAAATCGCGCATTACGCTAAGCCACTGGTACCCCCGTTCCTGATACGGCCTCAGTTCGCCGTGAAGCGAGGAAGGAATCGGGCGAGACGGCAGCTTCCGGGCCGTTTCGCCATCCAGTAAGGAGGATAGCAGACCGGTTGTCTCCACTTCCTCGATAAAAAGACCTTTCCACATGCGCTCTCCATCCATATCCGCGCTAAGATGCATCCATTCCGCAAGCTCCATCTCGCCCTTCTCATGGCGCTTCATGAACCGCAGCACTTGGTTGATCTCCTTCAGATCCACCTCAACCCATTCCCCGCGGAACTGGACATAGGGCAGATTCTGTTCGGCCAGAAACTTCAATTCTTCGCGCGTCAGGGATTGGCCTCCCATCGCTGCGGAGATTTGAAAGCTGACCAGATGCTCCATGCCGAGCACCGGCAGAGGATGCGCTTCGCCGGATGGTCTTGCATCCGGCATCATTTTGAGGGATAAGCCGACGCGGCGGCGCCCTTCCCTGCTCCATCGTGAAGGCATTTGAACCGTGACTCCGCTTGCCGTTAATTTTGGAACCGATTCCTTCATAAATGTGGACAAGCGGTCAAGCGACAGCGACACGCTCTCGGGAGCACGTCCGTACAAGCCAGCGGCCAGCTCCGGTGCCAGCTCTGCCGCTTCTCCCAGCTTCATCAACAGCTGCAGCTGAACCCTAGAATACATCCGTCCGCGGATCAGCTGATCGGATTCCGGATTTCCCCAGATGCTGCGGACGGGCATCGATAAGCCTTCATCCTCCTGACTGCGTGCCCAGAAGGACACCTTCCAGTCCTTCCGGCTCTCATCCAGGGGCGGCTCAAGCCGCAGCCCAAGTCCAATGGTCCCATTCTCGGGAGGCTGATCCTCCCCGCTGTCATAAGGAAACGCCGTCCCTCCAACACGTTCAACGGCTTCCTCCAGCTCGCTCACTTCCTCAGCCGTCCCTTGAATGGGAATGTCCCGACTGACGGTCAACAGGCTGTTCCACCACAGCTCGGCCAGCGGAGATTGTCCCCGCCGGTAGTTCGCCAGATAGGTCCGCAGCTTATCCTCCGATTCGCGGACAGCCGCCCGGACTTGGCTGTCGATCACGCCGCACAGAAAAGAATACAGCACAATAGCCCCTGCTTCCTCACGAGTAGAAGGATCGAATCCGGCAAGAGCTGCCGGCGTCCCAATCGCAATGGGCGGGATATTCGCTGCCAGCTGCAGAAAGCGCGCGCCATCCTCGGCAGACAGCTGCGGCTTCCATACCGCCTTTATATTTTGCATCGTTGTCCGACGCCTGCCTACGGAAGGAACCTCGGCCGTCCCTGGTGCAAACTTCCCTTGCAGGAGCAGCTCCAATGCGAATCTGCTCGCTTGTACCCAATATTCCATTTCTTCACCAACGCTTAGTCCCTGAGTCTGGTAATACTCAGGATCCAGCGAGATCAGCAATTGAAATGCGTCTCCCGGTGTCAGAGCAAGCCCTTCCATCGTCCGTCCGCCAAGTGTCTTCCGTTCCGGACGCCGTGCGCTTTTCGATCCGAGAACTTTGGCCGGATATCGGAGCTCGGCAAGCCGGAGGGAAGCGTTAGCGAAGGGACGGATTCCATCCGGTCTGCGAAAGGTACGGACCACGCGGCTCCAAGCATCCACTCTCGGTTCCGAAACCTCACCGGAAAAACAAAAGAATACATCACCTAACCATACGCCATAGAGCGGTTGATTCATCGTTGTCTCCCGTCTTTTCCTGCTTTATAGATATTATTACTATCTTATACGATAGTCTCAACATTTCAAAACGATGCGAAATCGTTCTCACGCCAAAATAACGTCAACCTTTATCATACCATGTATTTACTATTTCGTAGCGATCTATGTATTGCAGATTTCTCCTATATAGGTTAATAAAATATCCGTAATCTTATGCAATCTCCGGTTACCGCCAGCAGGAAAACCCCAAATTTTTTCGTTTTTATGCGACCCTAATGCCGATCGACCGTATGTAGATCATACAATTAGAGTTCGGGAGGGTATTTCATTATGAGTTTTGTTGGCGTTGGTATTATCGGAATTTTGACATTATTACTGGGATTATTCTTCTTCCTTCTTCACATTGCCGTCTGCGTATGGGGTTATAATGACGCCCGGCGAAAAGGCCGCAGCCCTGAATTTGCGATTCTGGTTGTGCTCGGCTTGTTGTTCTTCCCTGTTGTTGGTCTCATTATTTATTTGCTGATCCGAAATCATTATTAGTCATAAACATGCTCCGCTGCTCCTTCCCCTTAGCCACAGGGCATGCTTATCAACGATAAAGACGGTGCCACAAAGCTATTACCAATAAATAAAAAGGTCGAAGCACAGCGCTCGAAATGAGTCTGTCTTCGACCTTTTATAATGCATAAACTGTTTTGATGACTCGATATTCCCTTAGGGACAGCCCCAATTACGTCAATGGATCATTTCGATGGCATAGCGCTATAAGCGCCACCCTCGTGGTTACTTCGCTTTCAAGCTTTCCCATGATTTCTGAATGCCTTCGAACAATTGGTTCTTGTCCACATTGCCTGCCACATAACCTTGCATCTGGCTGCCGAATTCATTCATGCCGCCGTCAGGGAATTTGTTGAACTCCCAGCTGAGCGCTTTGTTCTCTTTGCTGTATTTCATGACATCGTTCCCCAGATCGCCAAGCGTCTCGCTGTTTGCTTCGATGCTGGTCAGTGCAGGGATGAACTTGAACTCTTCCGTAATGTAACGTTTACCGGTCTCCGAAGTGACGAGCCAGTTCAGGAATTCCTTCGCTTCATCCTTCACCTGCGATTTGTTGTTCACGACCCAGTTGTTTGGCACGCCGATCGGAAGTTTGTCATTCTCTTCGGCATTGTCATTGATCGGCATCGGCAGAAGGCCGATGTTCAGATCCGGATTGATGCCGTCGATCTGTACTTGCGTCCAGTTCCCGTTCTGGGTCATAGCCGCTTCACCGCTGGCAAAGGTCGTGATTTCCGTGTTGTAATCCGTCGTCAGCGGGTTCTTCTGGCCGTATTGGACGGTGAGGTCGAACAGTCTCATCCATTCGTCGAATTTCGCGTTGCCAACCAGCTTCTCCGTGCCTTCATTCATTCCTTTAACGAATGCATTCGGATCTTCCTGATGGGCGAACGGAATGTTCAGCAAATGGTTGGCCAAAATCCAGGTCTCTTGGTAACCGTTCACGAATGGCGTAATACCGGCTGCTTGCAGTTTTTTGGCTGCTTCCTCAAGCTCTGTGAGCGTCTTAGGAAGCTCGGTGATTCCCGCTTTTTCAAACAAATCTTTATTGTAAATAAATCCATAACCCTCGATCGTCATCGGTTGTCCGTACAGTTTACCGTCTTTGGTCATAGGCTCTTTGGCAACGTCAACAACATCCTTCACCCATGGCTGGTCTGAGAGATCCTCAACATTCTCGAACCACGTTTCAAGATCGCGGTATCCGCCAACGTTGAAAATGTCCGGCTCGTCGCCGGAAGCGAACTTCGCTTTCAGCGCCGCGCCATAATCCGAACCGCCGCCAACCGTTTGAATGTCCAGCTTAATGCCGGGATGCTCTTTTTCGTATTCGGCTTTCAGTTTATTCAGAGCCTCGGCGATTTCGACTTTAAATTGAAAAATCTTAATCGTTTTCGTTCCGCCCTCGGCACCACCATCAGCGCCTTGATTGTCCTCATTCTTGCCGCCGCAGGCTGCAAGCAGCGTAGAGAAAGCCAGAACCATGACCAGGAGCAGCTTACCGTATTTCTTCATTGTGAATCCTCCCTTTTTTTCTTCTATAAGGATCGTGTACTGCATTTGTTGATAGCGTTTACTTTTCCAGTATAATCAACCTTTTTTCGTTAAATCAGGGATTATATTGATCTGTGAGGGGGAAGGAATTGACCTATTGACAGCTATCCCTTCACCGCTCCTTGCGTAATGCCCTCAATGATGTATTTCTGCATGGCCAGGAAGAAAATAATGACCGGCATGATCCCCAGCACCAGCGCCGGCAGAGCCAAATCCCACTGCTTGGTATATTGCCCAAAAAAGGCGAAGGTAGCAATCGGAATGGTCCGAAGATCTGCGGACTGCAGGATCAAGGATGGCAGCAGGTAGTCATTCCATATCCATAGGGTGTTCAGGATGATAACCGTAACGAACATCGGCTTCATCAGCGGGAATACCACCCGGAAGAATACGCCGTATCCGCTGGATCCATCCACGGTTGCGGCTTCTTCGATCTCCATCGGGATCGATTTCACGAAGCCATGGAACAGAAATACGCTTAGCGGAACTCCGAAGCCCAGGTAACAGATAATGAGCCCGTACAAGCTGTTGTTAATGCCCAGCGTTGCCGTCACTTTCACGAGCGGAATCATGATCGATTGAAACGGAATGACCATCGCCGCCACAAACAGTGCAAACATGATCTGGTTAAAGCGCGTGTTCCGGCGAACCATCTGATACGCGGTCATCGCACTTAACATCGCCAGCAGCAGATTGCTGGCTACCGTAACGACCAGCGAGTTCCAGAACGCCTGCGGGAAATTGGTGATATCCCACGCCCGTGAATAGTTGCTCCATTCAAGAGTGGTCGGGAGTCCTGCCGAGTCCGTCAACAGATCACCGAAGGTTTTGACAGAGTTCACGAACAGGAAGTAGAACGGGACCAGGAAGAGCAAGGCTACGATAATCATGATGATCTCCGTGGCCATGGTGTTCAGCCGGTATTTTCTCGTGGTCTCCATTACGCTTCAACCTCCTTGCTCTTCGTGAATCGAACTTGCAGACTTGTTATGATGGCAACCACGATGAAGAAGATGACCGCCTTCGCCGTTCCGAGCCCGAGACGGTTATTCGTATAAGCCTCGTTGTAAATATTCATGGCCACCGACTCCGTGGAGCCGAACGGTCCGCCTTTAGTTAAGGATAGGTTTAAGTCGAACATTTTGAAGGACCAGGAAATCGCCAGGAACAAACATACCGTAACCGCTGGCATAACGAGCGGAATAATGATGGACCGCAGTACCTGCCCTCTGCTCGCGCCGTCGATTTCGGCTGCCTCCAGAATATCCTTCGGCACGTTGTTGAGCGAGGAAATGTAGATGACCATCAGGTAACCGGCCGTCTGCCATACGAAAACGATTACAATTGCCCAAAAGGCAGTTCCCTTCGTACCGAGCCACGGCAGATTGAAGAATCCGAGGTTGGTGGCATTACCGATCGCCGCAAACCCTTTGACAAAAATAAACTGCCAGATAAAACCGAGCAGCAGGCCGCCGATGACGTTAGGCATGAAGAAAATCGTCCGGAGCACGTTCCGTGTTTTAAGCGGCTTGGTCAGGAAGTACGCCAGTAAAAATCCGAGCAGATTCGTAAGGATGACGCCAAGCACCGTAAACCGGGTTGTGAACCAGAAGGCATCACGGAATTTATCATCATTGGTAAAAATGGTAACAAAATTATCAAAGCCGACAAAGTCGATTTTGCTTGACACGCCATTCCAGTTCGTGAAGGAATAATAAAGACCCAGAAGGAACGGAATGATCATGATCAGGATGAAAAAAATAGTGGAGGGTCCCACGAAAAGAAACTGCTGCAGCAGCGCCGAAGATTTTTTTCGATTCATCCCTTGATCTCCCCTTTTCGTTTAAGTTGTTGTATGATGTACAGCCATTATGCGGTAACCTGTAAACAATAAACACGGAGAATCATGAACCGTTAGGTGTAAAATATTGACCATACGCGATGCCCATTCCATAACTCAGGGGGTGATCCTATATGAAATACCGCAGCATCCAGACCCGGCTGATCACATTCATGCTCGCTGTCACAACCATTCCGCTTCTGCTGTCGCTTTACATTACGTTTACGCATACCCGCGAGTCCGTGAAGGAGCAGACGGTGGATGAAAATATACGGCTGATTTACCAAGGAGCCACCAATCTGATGAACTATTTACGCGTCATCGACCGCGCCTCCCTGTCCGTATATTCCGATCCCCATTTTTTGCGCAATCTTGCCTTGGATCCCGATAATCACCGGGTGGTGGCCGAGCTGTATACGACCTTGCAGGCCATTCAAACGGGCACGCAGGACGTGCATCAAATTTATCTGCACAATCATTTGACGGGACAGTCCACCCAGATATCCAGCAATCTGCCTCGCAGGGAATTCCGGCAGGCGCCTTACCGTAAAATAGAAGAGTTCGGCCCGGGCAATACGGCCATCGAGCCCGTCCATCAGGTGCACAGTTACGGGTTCCCTCCGCGGCCTGCGGACATTCTGAATTTTGAAGTTTTCACCTTCTATCGCTCCATCACCAACGTACCGTCACCCGACCAATATGCCCTTATGGCGATCGATGTGAAACTTGACAGTATTTTGGCCATTTGCGATCAACTGTATGCCAAAGGGGAAGAACAGCTATACTTGATTGATGACAAGGGAATCATCATCTACAGTCCGGATCCGCAGCAGCGGGGGCAACGTCTGGACGACCCTGTGCTCATGGGCGAAATCGCTCAAGCAGAAAATGGTTACTACGATGGCAAAGACGCGATGATCGTATATGAGAAACTCGATTTGCCTTATGCGCCCTGGACGCTTGTCAAACAAATTCCGCATCAAACGCTGTACAAGCATTCGACAGAACTAACGAGCATTAATGCGATTATTGCGATTTTAGCACTGTTCATTGTCATATTCGGCACGCTATGGATATCCATTCGGATTACAAGACCCATTAAACAACTCACAAGCTATATGAATCAGGTGAAAACCGGTCGGCTTGACGTGGATATTGACGTAACAAGCCCGGACGAGATCGGGATTCTCTCCCGCCGCTTCCGAACGATGATGGACACCATCAACAACCTGATCCTGCGTGAGTACCGGCTGGAAATCGCCAATAAGACCAATCAGCTGAAGGCACTTCAGGCGCAGATTGATCCGCATTTTCTGTACAATTCGCTCCAGTCGATCGGTACCCTGGCCCTGCAGCATAATGTGCCGCGGATCTATTCCCTGCTCTCATCGCTGGCGAATATGATGCGCTACAATATGCGCAACAGCGAGGGCAAAGTGACCCTGCAGGATGAGATCAACCATGTGCGGCTGTATCTTGAGCTGCAGAAGCAGCGGTTCCGTGACCAGCTGGACATCACATGGGATTTGGATCCCGAAAGCCTTACGACTCCGGTTCCGAAGATGATCCTGCAGCCGATTGTTGAGAATTATTTTAAGCATGGCATGAATACGCACGCCGGCGTCGGCCATATATCCATATCTTCCCGCATCGCGGAAGATCGCCGCTTGATCGTCATCGTTGAAAATAACGGGTCCTCCATCGAAGAAGCCGAGCTCGCTTTGATTCGCAGCAAGCTTGCGACCGCTTACGGCCACCCTGACCGGAACGATGCCGGCAATGAATCGATTGGGCTCTTAAATGTTTTGATGCGATTGAACTTATACTCCGACAACAAGGCCGGATTAACGATAGAGAATGTAATACCACACGGCGTCAAGGTCACGCTCGATATCAACGCATGGGAGAGTGAACAGTAGAATGAGAGTATTGATCGTAGATGACGAACAGCATGTGCGGGAGGCTATAGGGCTTCTGGCAGACTGGAAGCGGCATGGCATCACGGAAATTGATCAGGCCGCTGACGGGGAGGAAGCGGTCCGCTTAATCGAGGAGAACAAACCGCAAATTGTCATGACCGACATGCGAATGCCCCGCAAAAACGGACTGGAGCTGCTTACCTGGCTCCATACTACGAAACCGGATATTAAAGTGCTCGTCATTAGCGGATATGATGATTTTGAATATGTGCGTCATACGATCCGTTCGGGAGGCATTGACTATATTCTCAAGCCCGTTGAACCGGACAGCTTGAACGAAGCGCTGGCCAAAGCGGTTCAAACCTGGCAGCTCGAGGAAGAGAAGCGGCAGCAGATTACTAACCAGAATATTGAAATGAATCAGATGACCCCTTTCTATATGGACCGCCTGCTCTCGGATCTGGTGAACGGCTACGGCAACAGGGACAGCGTGGTTTCTCAATTGCGGAACCGGATGACGCTGCCGGTAACCGGCATGATCTATAACGTTGCCGTCCTACGCGATGATCAATTTGACGAAGCTTTGCTGTCCAAATTCCGCAACAGGCGCCATCTGCTATCCTTCACGCTCATCAATATTTGCAATGAGCTGTTGATGGATCAGGGGGTTGCCTTTCGACATATCGACAAGCCCGGGGAAATCATGATCCTCTGTTGGAATCCGCGGCTTCCCTTTAACGACGTACTCGATCGAATCAATGACGGGTTCTTCTCCACCCTTCGCAGGCGGAGCCATTTCGGTGCCGCCAGAGCAGGCGCCTTTCCCGATGATCTGCCGAAGGCTTATCTAAATGCCGTCCAAGCTTTGTGCAGCCGCAATCTATTAACCGGCAAATCCCGTATCCATCGCGAACGCGCCGTTGAAAGCGAAGGCTCGCGCACCCTTCGGCTCTCCTCCTACGAGGAGAAATTCAAACTGGCTGCACTTAGCGGGAGCAAGGAGCGCATTGAGGCAGCCACGGAAGAATGGCTGCACGATGTGAGAGAGAGGGATCTCGTATCACCGGAGCATCTGGCGAGATGGAATTCGGAGTGGGACTGGATCCAGTATCATTGGACGGAAAATGAAGTGAAAAGCACGCAGGAGCCCATCGAAGACGCTGAAATCTCGCAGGACCTCCCTTCCCCGCTTCCTTACAGCGAGGAGGGAATGATCTGCTGGGATCGCTGGCGCGAGCAGATCAGCGGAAGGCTGTATGCAGCATCCCGGGTTCTTACCCAGATTCATTCCAAGGACAGTCACATCATTCATGATATTGCCCACTATTTGGAGCAGCACTATCATGAGGAGATTTCCCTTCAGCAAATTGCGGGGAAATTCTTTCTTAGCAGGGAGTACATTTCGCGAAAATTCAAGCAGGAATTCGGCGTAACGTTATCGGATTTTCTCGGGCGGATTCGTATCGACAAAGCCAAAACGCTGCTGCTCAATCCCCAGATCCGGATCGCCCAAATCGCGGAGATGGTTGGTTACCAGGATGAGAAGTATTTCAGCAAAGTGTTCAAAAAGATGGAGGGTTTCACGCCCAACGAATACCGGAAGAAACCTATGAGTTAAGTGAAGGGGCGGTGCCCCTTTCTTGGCTGCTGGCTCGATATTCATTCTTTTGGGTATATTCTATATATTCCAGACTGATATCAGGAGGAGATTTTATTGTACCGCAACAACCCGTACCGCTGGTGGAATCTGCTGTTTTTCGCCGGTGTAATTGCCGTGAATGTGTTATCAGGCATGCTGCCGCTTGGCGGCAGAACAACCGGGGAGATATCAGATATGTATTATACAGCGATCACCCCCGCAGGATATGCCTTTTCCATATGGTCCGTCATCTATGTGCTGCTGTTCTTTTTTGTCATCTATCAGCTGCGTCGCGACACCGGAAACCGCGATTCGGTAAAATCCATCGGTCCATGGTTTATCCTCAGCTGTGTATTCAATATGGCATGGCTTATTTTGTGGCACTATTTGTATATTGAATGGTCTGTCGTGGTGATTTTCCTGCTGCTGTTAACCTTATGGGTTCTATATGCCCGCACGCATACGATCGACTATCCGACGTCAGGGGAAAAGTTTTGTCTGAAATTGCCGTTCAGCCTATATATCGGCTGGGTATGCCCTGCCTTTATCGTCAACGTCGGAATCGTGTTTCAGAAGAATGACTGGAGCCTTTTCGGCCTGCGCGAAACCACTTTGGGGATTGTGCTGCTCTGCATCGGTGCATTACTCGCCATATGGATCGGCCAGCGTTACCGGGACAGCATCGTGCCGCTGGTCTTCACCTGGGCTTACATCGCCATCGCGGCCGAGCATCGGGAGACCGACAGCATTTTAATGACCGCCTTTGTACTCTCTATCGTCCTGTTTGTATATGCCATATGGCTCTTCTTTACCCGCAATCGGAGAAGATCGCGATATTAAACCGAGCCTTAACGAAAAGCTTCCCTTGCTCGTCTATGAGATTAGTTCGCACCCTTTTCAATATCGTTAAAATTCAATAGAGCATAAAAAAGGGAGCTTTGCCTGCATTGGCAAAGCTCCCTTTCACATGTGATCATATCGCTTATGGCTTAACGGCGATGACTTCAATCTCAACCAGTCCGTCCTTCGGCAAACGAGCAACCTCAACGGCGCTGCGAGCAGGGTAGGGCTCGGAGAAAAAGCTGCCGTACACTTCGTTAACCGCTGCAAAATCATTCATATCCTTCAAGAATACGGTGGTTTTCACCACATGGTCGAGGCTTGTCCCGGCTGCTTCAAGGATCGCCTTCACGTTGCTAAGAGACAGCTTCGCCTGCTCCTGAACTCCCTCGCCGAATTCACCCGTTTCCGGATTCAGGCCGAGCTGGCCTGAGGTATAGACGAATCCGTTGATTTCTACAGCTTGGCTGTAAGGCCCGATAGCTCCCGGTGCTTTGTTGGTCGATATGATATGTTTACTCATGGTCTGTCACCCTTTCTATGTATTCCTATCTGTGTACATTGTAATCTGCCAAGGGTGCTCTGGCAAATTTATTCAGCGGCCTCGCCGAGAACATGAATGACTTCATTGGTGTATACATGGTGGCCTTTCATATCCGTTAAGCCGATATTCACCATCGATCTGGCTACTTTCCGCGCTGGTATGGCCCGGTATGGGGCCAGCTTCGGACCTTTGAATGCAAAGTCGAGGGAAGTCATGAGAACCGATGCCACCCGCTCTCCAAACCGCCGCTCGGGCCGCTCGCCCAGCAATAATGACGGTCTGAACAGATGCAGCCCCCGAAAGCCAATCCCGGCCAGCTTTTCTTCAACCTCCCCCTTGGTACGAAGATAGAAATTACGAACCTTCGGATTAGCGCCTGCGGAGCTGACCGCCATAAATTGTCTCACCCCGTGCCGCTTAGCCAACTCCGCTGTCTTGATGACATAATCCACATCCACTTTACGGAATTGCTGCTGGGACCCCGCTTTCCTGATCGTGGTTCCCAGGCAGCAATACACGCTGTGGACGCCAGAAAAAGCATCGCTGTATCGATCCAGTTGATCCCATTCCACCAAGATGGGCTTCAACTGGGGATGCGTTATATCAGGAAGACTTCGTACCAGCACGCGAACCTCTTCAAGCTCCTCGCGCCCCAGCAGTTCTTCGGTTACCATACGCCCCACAAGCCCTGTGGCCCCGACTACGAGTGCAACCATTCCCACCTCGCCCCCTCCCTCCGTTCATGATATAAAATATGAATGACATGAAAGGCCTCTGCAGCCCCCGCTCTTCTATGCAGCACGAAGCATTCTCCGCCCTAAATGGGCTGATCAAACTTCCTTTTGACCTCATTCTACACCGCATCGGACCCAAGTCAATATGACTTTTCAAATATAAAACTCACATGAATTTCCCATGGCTCAGGGCCTGGACATCCAAGCTTAAAAAGGCAAAAAAAGAGCGCAAATCAGGCTCGATTTGCACTCTTTCTCCAAGCGGTTATGAAGCTGGTCAGCGGTTTCCACTCCCTGCGGAGCCAGCCGGAGGATTCGGCAGTTTCCTCCGCCAGTAGCCCCGCGGTGGAAGATGCCGCCTGCTGACTGTCTCTGACAGGGAGAACTTCCTCATTCATCATCTCATAGTATCCCAAATGATAGGTGCTGACCATGTCTCCGTGTAAGGTAAACACCTTGCCGTTACGAATATCGATCACCTTGCCGGTCACAACCCGGGATTCCAACATGATTCGTTCTGCCTCCCTTATCGTCCTTTAGACTAGTCGCGGTATCTTGCACTCCAATCGGTATATTCACGCTCCGCCGCATCCTTCGTATGTCCGTAACGTTCCTGCAGCTTGCCAACCAATTTATCCTTCTGGCCGTCGATCACATCGAGATCGTCATCCGTCAATTTCCCCCATTGCTTCTTCGCTTCACCCTTCATCTGTTTCCATTTCCCTTTAAATACGTTGCTATCCATAATATCAGCTCCTCATAGAGTAATGAATGATGAAATGTAGAATTGCCTGTACTTGTGTATACCCCTCAGAAGTTTCTCTGAATCCTGGCAAAGGATGTCATCGCGAAGTTTCAGTCCTCGCATTGATCTCAAAGTCCAAACATTCAAAAAAGCTGTCTCCATGGGCTACAGCAGCTCCACGGGACAGCTTCATTTGTACATACATATCCAATCTCATAGTGCTGAGGGCTGGATGAAACGGCCTGATCACCCTTTCAGTTTGATGACCGCTCCCTCCCTTTCCCTCTCCTTGCCCTTTTCCTCTTCTTTATCTTCCCCAACCAAGTCTCTGGCGGAAGCTTTGAATTCAGACAACGTGCGGCCCACCGCCCGCCCAAGCTCCGGCAGCTTGGAAGGACCGAACAGAATGAGCACGACAATCAGGATCATCATCAATCCGACAAAGCCGACATTTTGAAACATGGAACCCAACTCCTTTAATATGTGATGGTGACCGTTCATTTGTAAAAGCCAGCGCTATTCGATCAGCCGACTACGTGGAACAAGAACAACTTACTTTTTCTTATCCTTGCCAGGGTATACCGCTACGGCTTCAATCTCAATTAACCAATCGGCATTCACGAGGCTCGCTACTCCCACGGTAGAACGCGCAGGCTTCACGGGATTCTCCTTCGTATTGAAAAACTGGGCGTATGCGTCAAACCAGCCGGTATAATCAAAAGCTCCGTTCTTGGCTGCATCCGGGGTTAAGTATACTCTCAAATAGACGACATCCTTCATCGTCAGCCCCTGCTCCTTCAGCTGTTTCTCGATCTCCTTCAGGATGCCGATTCCTTGGGTTTTGGTATCGCCATAGCGCTCATAAACCGTCTTGCCATCCTTGTTCAGCAAGGGCGGAACCGTCCCGCTTGTATAAAGATAGGAAGCCCCTTCGGGTATGATAACCCCGCTGGAAATAGAGGATGTGGGACTGCCGTAAAATTTCGGGGCGGGTGAAGCTTTGGTCGGCTTCTTATAGGCGGAAGAGCTGTCGGCATACGCGGCGGTTACACTCACCGCACTGATCAGCATGGCCAGCGCCAGGATCGTCTTCAGTTGATTTTTCATGGAATCGTCTCCTTTCGATTTACGCTTTCATTACGCGTTGATGGATGTCGGTTACGACCTCCCGGGCGGACTCAATGGCCCCTGCTTGCCAAGCCGTGATGTAGCTGATGTGCTCCCCTGCCAAGTAAATACGGTTATCCGGCTTGCAGAGGGTAGGGTAGTAGGTTTTCCTGTCGTTGGCGGAATAGGATACCCAGCCGCCTTCCTGGTATTTAGTCTTTTTCCAGTCGATGGAGAAGGATGCCTCGAACTCCTTCGGATACTGTGGATGAATCTTAGCGCCTTGCGTTAGTGCAAGTCGCTCGCGTTCGGCATACGACATGGCCCCGATTTTATCGGCAGTGCCCCCGTATGCATAATAACCAAGCAGAATCCCCTTCTTTCCAAAATAGTCTGTCGGCGGATAGTAGATTTGCGTAATGTCCATATTCGTCAAGCTGCTGCCGCCATATAAATATTCGTCTTCTTCCCAAAAGCGCCGTTTGAACTGCAGGCCGATTTTACCTGCGGAAGCGTAACCGACGCTGCTGATCGCTTTGGACATCTCCGGCGAGAAATCGGCCGGGATCTTCTTCAATACCGTCAACGGTATGGTGCAGATGCAATAATCGCCGCGGATTTCTTGCTCTCTGGCGGAATTGCCGTCCGTGTACACGATCCGCACACCGGAAGAGGACTGGCGAATTTCCTTCACCTCTGCCCGGTACTTGATCCGGTTGCCGATTCTTTTCTCAAATGCCTTGATGATGGCGTCCATGCCGCCTACGGGATGAAACATCATCATCTGCTGGTCGTAACCGTACTCGTTGCTGAAATATTTGCCGAAGCCGGAATTGATGATCGCCTTCAAATCGAATGGATCCCGGAGCACACCGGCATCCAGGCGGCTTCCCGGCTCATCCTTATACCCGCCGCGCTCGGATCCCTTGTAGAACAGATCCGGATTCAAATCGCCTTCGGCCCTCAGATAATCCACCAGCTTCAGCTTCTCTTCCGCTGTCAGCGGCAGATCCAGCGCATTTTGATTCACGGCTTTGGCCAACATCTCGGCCACGTAACCGCGCACGTCGGCTTTGGCTGCACGCTTGGGGACGCGCTGCCCGGATAAAGCCCCCACGTTCTCGTTATAGTAGTAGCCGCTCTCATTCACATTGTTGAATGGCTCGATGGCTACGCCAAACTTCTTGCAATAATCCAGCGTGACGTGAAACTGCGGAATCCGCATCGGGCCTGCATTGAAGTGCAGCCCGTTATCAAAGCGGGAAGTCTGACGGCCAAATCCGATCTCCGCAACGGAGGTTCCTTTGCGGATCGTCCAATTGCGCCCGCCGGCAAAGCTTTTCGCTTCCAATATCGTGCAATCGTAACCTGCCAGACCAAGCTCATACGCTGCCGTCAAACCCGCGATTCCTGCGCCGAGAATAATAATCTTCTTGCCGCCGCGGCCGCTTAGAGTCAGGTCATTTTTTCCGGGAGGCGTATATTCTGCTGCTTTCAACGTTTCCGGCGTAAGGAGCCCCATCGTACCCATCAAGCTGAAGACGGCGACAGATCCACCCACCTTGCCAACAGTCGTCAGAAATTGCCTCCGGGTCATCTCTTTTGGTTGTTCTTTTGTAGCCACCCTCGTTCACTCCTTCGCTAGTTGTGATTGGATTCATGAGCCGATCTTAGCAGAGAAAACAAGGTTTGGCTTAAATTTTGTTAGGTTTTCTTACACAGTTTTTTTATTTTTGAAAAACGATTGCTTTTTTTCCTTCTTTTTCATAAAATCATGTCATAAATCCTTCCAAATAAAATGAAATCGCCAAAATTATTGCCGTTTTATCTTCTTCGTTTTTAATCCCAAGCCAGGAACAATAGCTCAGGGTTAACAATACTTACATAGGAGGTAAAGATTATGGAGAGTAAGGTGATGAGTATTGGGGTTGTTTGCGAACTGACCGGCTTGACGGAACGGCAAATTCGGTATTACGAGGAACGAAAGCTTATATTTCCGGAGCGTACGAAGGGAGGAAATCGTCGATATTCTTTTGAGGATGTGAAAAGCATCCAGGAAATCCATCAAAAAATGCAGGAGGGATATAATACATTTGAACTGAAGGAATTGAACAAAACGAAAAAACAGCGCTGCACGCCCATCTTCCGATGATGACCAAAGGAGTGACGAAGCCTATGGAGTTCAAAAGTACCATGACGCTGCTCGAGCACATCGCCGAACTTAGAAAACGAATCCTGCTGGTAGCTGCCGTCTTCATCCTGAGCATGGCGGCAGGCCTCATTGCCGCCCCTCATGTGTTATCCATGTTAAAGCATCACTCACCGGCCTTTCAGGTAACCTGGAACGTGTTCTCGCCTTGGGACGGACTGCGCATCTATATGAGCATAAGCATCGTATTATCGCTGCTTCCTACCCTGCCGTTTGCCCTTTATCAAATATGGCTGTTCGTCAATCAGGGACTGAACAACCGCGAGCAGAGAGCGGCCCTTCGGTTTATCCCTTTCTCCGCGTTATGTTTTCTTATAGGGGTTGCCTTTGCGTACTTTGTCGTTTTTCCGATGAGTCTTGCTTTTACGACAGGAATCAACAGTCAGATGGACCTTGTCGAAACATACGGCGTCGCCCAGTACTTCGGATTCATGTTCAATATCATCATCCCGCTCTCCCTTGCCTTCGAGCTCCCCGTTGTTGTCCTGTTTCTGACGCGAATAGGCATATTAAGCCCGGCTATCCTGCATACGATGAGGCGGTATGCCTACGTCGTTCTGGTGATCATTGCGGCGCTGATCTCACCGCCTGATCTCGTATCTCACCTGATGGTTGCCATCCCGCTCATCGGTCTGTATGAGATCAGCACATGGCTGGCAAGCTGGATGCATCGCAAACAGAAGCATGTGAAACATGAAGAAAGCACGGAAATCGATACGGCTCACCAGATGATCTAATTTCCGTATTCACTCCTCGCCGACTCTCGAAGCAGCCGAGTACCCATTTATTGGCTGCCCTGAGGGCAGTGATATTTTAACGACAGGCGCACAAAAAAGAGGCCGTTTACCTGCACAGGTACGGTCTCTTCTCATTCCTATCCATAGAATCAGCTGCGATTCCCTGCTTATCCATCTACTAGCGGATCGTAATGACCTTCTTCTCCGCTTTCATATATTTAACGAATATGCCCGCATAATCGGGGTCCCACTGGGTTCCCCTGCCGGCTTCCAGTATGTTCAAGGCATCCGCCGATTTCATGCCGCTGCGGTACGGCCTGTCCGACGTCATGGCATCATAGGCATCGGCCACGGCAATAATCCGTCCAAACAACGGAATCTCCTTCCCCTTCAACCCGTCAGGATACCCGCCTCCATCATAGCGCTCATGATGGGACCGTACCCCTTCCAGATAAGGAGCCATGGCATCGGCAGGCTCGATCTGCAGCAGAATGTTCTCTCCTTGAGCCGGGTGGGCCTTTACCTGATCGAACTCCTCTGCCGTCAGTTTCCCTTCCTTCAGCAAAATATTGTCCCGAACTCCGATCTTGCCGATATCATGCAGCAATGCCGTCTTGTGCAACAGATCAACCTGCTCTTCGCTGAGTCCCGCCAGACGGCCGATTAACACCGAATACTCCGCTACCCGAAGCGAATGGCCGGCCGTGTAAGGATCTCTGGCATCCAGCGCCGCTGCCAGGGCGGCAAAATAACTGTCCAGCAGCTTGCGGTTTCGCTCCTCGCGCACCTGCAGCCCGCGAACCATCATATTGAAACCCGCGATCAGATTGGAAAATTCATCAGAATAGAGATTGGAGGTCTGAATCAGACGCCCCTCCTTAATCTCATTCATCGCCCGGTACAGCTGCCGGATCGGCCGCTGTAAATCCTGGGTCAAGAGCCAGGCGCCGATATAAGCAAAACCGACGCCAAGCAGCAATATAAATCCCGCCCAGCCCCAGTACTGCTGAGCTACGATCTGGCTGAGCCCCTCCAGACGAATCTGGACCGCCAGACTAAACAAAAACAGCGGAAAAGTGCCGATTAACATCGTGCTGAGCAAAAATTTTGTCCGAATCGCCATGAATACATGGCCCTCAAGGGAGAAGTCCACGCCATAACGAGATAACGCCTGCCGCCGAATCTCCTTGATCAAAGGGCGAATGGCGGCTATCGTCAGGAAAAATTCGATCATGGCATGACAGCTGGCTAGCAGGACCGCCCCCAGGCAAGCCAGCCATATATAGAACGGCGGAAAATTCAGTTTGCCCTGCTCCATCATCCAAACCGTCAGCAGAATGGCCGGAAGCGACAAGCCGAGCAGATGAGGTCCGAATATACGGTATACCGCCAAACGCGGCATACGGTGTATGCTCAAATATGCTTTTTCCAACGTTTCCAAATCCGTATGTCCTTCATGAAACCCCGCGTGAATCGGTCGTAAATGCCGAAGAAAGACGGTCAGCTCGGACGCAATCATCACCATGAATGAAATGGTCAGTATGACCACAAGACGCGCGCCTTCCTCAATAGGAATTTCCAGAGTCGTTACCATTAATACGCCACCCACAACAAGCACAGCTGCAATGGACCCGATCATATAGTTCCGGATTAGCTGTTTAAGAAAAGACTTATACAGTTGCATCGTTCGCCTACTTTCATTAACAGATAATAAACATCGGCAAGGCAGGTGTGAATCCGAACGTATTCGACATGATGCTACAACTTAAGATCCCAACAGCAGAATTTGCAAGAAAAAACTGTTAATATGAATATCGTTGGATTTCCAGAAAAAATCAAGCGTTTTTGCATAACATTCTAATATACATTTGAATATCTTTGCTTATTACGAGTACCTGTGCTATAATAAGTAATTGTTATATGAAGTTTAACCCCGTTAGTTCCTCGAAACATGGTTATTTACATCTCTGTTGAAGTGCAAATTCCTATTTTATGACCCTAAGAGTAAGAGTTTTATGGAACGGATTTCTGATTCACACTGGCGCGGTCATCGGAGCCGCAAGGACGAAAGAGAGGCAGGGCTTTTGTCGTTTTAGAAGCAAAGATTCTTGAAGAAACTTCAAATACGGAACCGACTGTACAGCCGTTACCGGCCGTCAGGGGTTAAATTTTATATGTGCTTTCTAGCGCTCAATCAAGGACTCGGCCTTTGGCCGGGTCCTTTTCCATGTTACGCTGCCCTTTCGTTTGTCGAATCCCAAAAGACCAGTGACAGCCGCCTAAACGGCTGCATATGATACCGGAGACGATGAGTATTCGGAAGGAGCGTGTTGTTTTGAAGAAAAAGAAGAAAAGCCCATCATCTTCCTCTTCCCAGCCCTACAGGGTAGATCCCACTACGAGGGAACTCGATCTGCTCGAGCGAAATAAAGGACGCAGCCCAAAAAAAGATAAAGATGCCCACATTCTTTCAGCAGCAACCATTATGGATCTGGATGAGGATCTTATCGGCATCATGGAATTAAAACAAGAAGAAAAAGAAAACAAAGAAAACAACCCATTATCGAGATCTGACGAAGATTCCAGCTTACCTACAGAAGAGGCTGTAGCCGCTGACACCCTGACCGTGCCTACCGATCCCCCCTCCCTTCCCGAGATGGAGATCGAGCATGTGCAGCTGATTATGGAGAAGGAAATGCCTGAAATTAAGGGCGCATTCATATATACAGAGGATATAGGGGAATATGCGGTAACCGAAAGCCGGATCGCTTCGAGAGCGGTCACAGCATCCAAGCTGTCGCGTGGTGCCGTTGGGCCTGAAGCCATACAAGACTACAGCATCACCAGTCTGCACATTGCCGACGAAGCCGTGACCTCAGGAAAAATTGCGCCATTATCGGTCACGGGTGAACATCTAATGGATGGCATCTTATCTACGCGCAAGTTTCGAGACGGTTCCGTGAATGCCAGCAAGATCAAGGATGGCAGTATAACCTCGCAGAAGCTGGCAGACCACGCCGTAGTTAGCGATAAAATCGCGGATGGGGCTATTACTGCACGTCATCTTCAACAGCTTCTCGTGACAACCGACCTGCTCGAAGACCAAGCGGTTCAAGGAGACAAAATCGCATCCAGCGCCGTAGAAACCCGACATCTCGCTAATGAGAGCGTCCATAGCTCCAAGCTTGCAGAGGATGCAGTCACTTCGACCAAAATCCGTGAAGGTGCCGTAACAGGAAAAAAAATCGCCGATGACGCCATCTCAGCGTCCCACATAAAACCGCAAAGCATCGAAAGTAAGCATTTGGCAAGCGAAGCTGTAACTGCAGAGCATATTGCTGCCGGCAGCATCGGGTCAGGCCTAATTGCAGATGGTGCCATCAATGCCGGACATATTGAAGAAGGCTCGCTCAGCGCCCGCCATTTAGCGGACGGAGCCATAGGATCAGAGCAAATCCGGCCTGGCTCTATCGGTTCCGATCAGATCAGCATCAATGCAGTATCCGCCCGCCATCTGGCTGATTCCAGTGTCACAAGCTCCAAGCTTGCCGATCAATCCGTCCATACGGTGAAGCTGGTGGAACAGGCGGTGACGGCTTCGAAAATCGCGGATCAGAGCATACTTCCTAACAAAATTGCCAATGAAGCCGTCCAAACGCGCCATCTGGCTAAGGGCACGGTGGAATCGGACCAAATTGCATCGAATGCCATTCAAACCCGGCATCTCGCTGCGGATGCAGTAAACGCCGAGCACATTGCCGAGGGCAGCATCTTACCTAAGCATCTCGCGCCTCAAAGCGTCATAGGGCGCGCCATTCATCCCAAAACGATAGCGGAGCAGCATCTGGCTGACGGAGCGATCGGAAAACAGCATCTTCAACCCGCATCCGTCGGAGAAGAGACGCTGGCCCCTGAGAGCGTGACGAGCCAAAAGCTTGCGCTTGGATCGGTTGGCGGAGCCATTATTGCTAAGCATGGCGTGACCTCCGGCAATATTGCCAGTGAGGCCATTCAGCAGCAGCATCTGTCAGGGGGCAGTGTAGGCGCCGAAGCTCTGCAAAACGGTGCGGTTCGCGAGCAGCATCTGGCCGATGGCTCTATTGCCAGCCGTCATCTGCAGAAGGGAAGCGTACGGACTCAAGCGCTCGCCCAGGGTGCGGTAACGACAGATAAAATTGCCGCAGGCAGCATCGTGGAGTCCTCGATCGGCGATGGGGTTATTGCGCCTCGACATCTGGGGGACCACGCCGTAACCTCACCGAAGCTGTCTCCGGAAAGCGTGACCACGGATAAACTGACAGACCTTTCCGTAACTTCTAATAAACTGGCTGAGAGCAGTGTCTCTGCTGGCAAAATAGCTCCAAAGGCCGTTCAATCCACTCATCTCTCGCCGAGTGCGGTGACTTCCGAAGCAATTCAGAACAAGGCCGTTACTTCGGAAAAAATCGCTCCGCAAGCTGTAGAGGGCGCACATCTGGGACTGGAATCCATCCTGGGCAAACATATCGTGCAGGAAGCCATTCATGGTTATCACTTGAAGAAAAAATCCATCATGTTAAGCCATTTGGCCGATGAAAGCCGCTCGGCGGAAGCGTTGTTTGCCGACGGCAGCATACCGGGCGTAAAAATCGGGTCGCAATCGATTACGGAAGCCCATCTCTCGCCTTCGTCGGTCTCGGGATCCGCGCTGCAGGCGAACGCCGTGAGTGGTGACAAGATCAAGCCTCTTTCCATTTCAGCAGTGCATCTGCAAGAAGCGAGCGTCCAGTCTGACCATCTGGGCGTGGATATTGTGAAGTCACAGCATATGGATGAAGGATCGGTGACTGGACGCCATCTTGCTTCCGGCTCTGTCAATGCCCGGCACATTCAAGCCGAAAGCATAGAGTCCGCACATATCACGAACGACGCTGTCCTTCCTGAGCATATCGCCGGAGAGTCGATCCAGAGCGGACATCTTGCCGAAGGCGCTGTGAGCTCCAAGCATATTGAATTATTCTCGATTCAAAGCCATCACCTGGCGCCGTACTCGATCAACGCAGCGCATCTTGGAAATCAGTCTGTCGGTCATGTCCACCTGCAGCCGGACAGCGTTGGCGTCGATCAATTGCAGCCGGGGGCCGTAAAATCGAGGCAGCTGGCGGAGGGTGCCGTTCTTCCCCATCACCTGCAAATTTCCAGCATCGGTTCGCAGCATATCGAAGCCGGCGCAATCACAACGGAACTTGTGCAGGACGGTGGAATTACAGGCAGCAAGATTGCTGACGATTCCATCACCGGCAAGCACGTTGCTGAAGGATCGCTTACGGGCGCACAGATTGCCGACGGAGCCATCGGCTGCAAGCATCTTGGACCGGATGCCTTCAATAACTTCACGTTGGCCGAAGGATCGGTTACTGGCAGCAAAATTGCTGAGGCTTCCATCACCGGATTGCATGTAGCTGAAGGTTCGCTTACTGGTACCCAGATTGCCGACGGGGCCATCGGCAGCAAGCATCTCGGACCGGATGCCTTCAATAACTTCGCGTTAGCCGAAGGATCGGTTACTGGCAGCAAAATTGCTGAGGCTTCCATTACAGGCGCTCACATTGCTGACGGCTCCCTCACTGGAGCGCAGATTGCCGACGGAGCCATCGGCAGCAGGCACCTCGGACCGGATGCCTTCAATAACTTCACGTTGGCCGAAGGATCGGTTGACGGCAGCAAGATTGCCGAGGCTTCCATCACGAGCGCGCACATTGCTGACGGCTCCCTCACTGGATTGCAAATCGCCGACGGAGCCATCGGCTGCAAGCATCTTGGACCGGATGCCTTCAATAACTTCACGTTGGCCGAAGGATCGGTTACTGGCAGCAAAATTGCTGAGGCTTCCATCACTGGATTGCATGTAGCTGAAGGTTCGCTTACTGGTATCCAGATTGCCGACGGGGCCATCGGCAGCAAGCATCTCGGACCGGATGCCTTCAATAACTTCGCGTTGGCCGAAGGATCGGTTACTGGCAGCAAGATTGCTGAGGCTTCCATCACTGGATTGCATGTAGCTGAAGGTTCGCTTACTGGTACCCAGATTGCCGACGGGGCCATCGGCAGCAAGCATCTCGGACCGGATGCCTTCAATAACTTCGCGTTGGCCGAAGGATCGGTTGACGGCAGCAAGATTGCCGAGGCTTCCATTACGAGCGCGCACATTGCTGGCGGCTCCGTCACTGGAGCGCAAATTGCCGACGGGGCCATCGGCAGCAAGCATCTCGGACCGGATGCCTTCAATAACTTCGCGTTGGCCGAAGGATCGGTTGACGGCAGCAAGATTGCCGAGGCTTCCATCACGAGCACGCACATTGCTGACGGCTCACTTACCGGAGCGCAAATTGCCGACGGAACCATCGGCTGCAAGCATCTTGGACCGGATGCCTTCAATAACTTCACGTTGGCCGAAGGCTCCATTGATAGCGATAAACTTGCAAACGGCGCCGTCACAAGCGCCCATCTGGCCGACGGAGCCGTTACCGGACAACAATTGACTAAAGGTGCCGTAACGGCAGAACATTTAAGCTTTGCGCCAATACGCAGCGCAGCCGGCCAGCCGAAGCTGCAGCAATTCGGCATGACGCCTTTTGTATTTGGAGCTGAAGCCTTGACCGAGGTGACCGTCCAATTCGAGGAGGCTTTTGCTGGGATCAACTATATCATTGTGGGAATGAGCAATAATCCTGGCTTCCAGATCTCCTTGAAATCCCAGCGTGAGGATGCCGCCGTCCTAGAAGTAAGCCGCCAGCCTAACTGCAATCTCGCCTATGGTTTCATGTCCTGGATAGCCATCGGCCCTTCACGATAACAACATAGCAATCCAAAAAAAAAGGCTCTCCCCTGCATAACAAGGGAGGGCCTCTTTCACTAGCGGCTGGCTATTGATATGGCTATTTCATCATGGTGTACTTACCCTAACTGGCGTTTAAATTGTTTACTGGCGAAGAAGTAAGCGATGACCATGATGCCGACGCACCAGCCAAGCGCAACCCAGATCCCGTTCCCAACAGACCCTTCATACAAGAGGGAACGAATCGTATTCACGATAGATGTCACGGGTTGGTTCTCTGCAAACGCCCGAACCATTTTAGGCATGGTTTCGGTGGGGACAAAGGCCGAACTGATAAACGGCAGGAAAATCAGCGGATACGAGTAGGCTGTCGCCCCTTCCATAGACTTCGCTGTCAATCCAGGGATGACCGCCAGCCATGTCAGCGCCAGCGTAAACAACCCTAGTATCCCCGCTACCGCAAGCCAATCCAGGATACTCGCGCTTGAACGGAAGCCCATCAGCAGCGCGACAAGGAAAACCACAACAACAGTAAGTGCATTAGAAACTAGCGAGGTCAACACGTGAGCCCACAATATCGAAGAGCGCTTGATGGGCATAGTAACGAAACGCGCCATCAACCCGCTTTTTATATCCGTAAACAGCCGCAGTGAAGTGTAAGCGACGCCGGATGCGACAGCCATCAACAGGATTCCCGGCAATAAATAATTGACGTAGTTGTTCGTACCTGTCTCTATGGCACCGCCAAATACGTAGACAAACAGCAGCATCATCATAATCGGCGTAATCGCCACCGTGATAATCGTATCCGGGCTGCGCAAGATGTTGCGCATTAAACGTCCTAGTAATGTCCCTGTTTTGTTTTTCATTTACATCGCCTCCTTGTTGCCGATGATCGCGAGGAAAATTTCCTCCAATGTCGGCTGCTTCTCAATGTATTCCACTTTCGCTGGCGGGAACATCGCCTTGAGTTCGGCAAGCGTACCGGTCGTGATGATTTTTCCGCTATGCAAGATGGCGATACGGTCCGCCAGCTGTTCGGCTTCCTCCAGATACTGGGTCGTCAGCAAGATGGTCGTGCCGCCGCCGGCAAGCTCCTTGACGGTATCCCAGACTTCAATTCGCGCTTCGGGATCAAGCCCTGTCGTCGGTTCGTCGAGAAAAATGACGGCTGGCGTCCCGATCAGGCTCATGGCGATGTCAATCCGGCGCTTCATCCCGCCGGAATACTGGTCTGCCCGGCGATTAGCCGCATCGGTCAGGCTGAATCTTGCAAGCAGATTGTCGGCAACTTGAGCAGGATTGGAAACTCCCCGCAACTTGGCGATCATCATCAGGTTTTCCCGCCCGGTGAGCATGCCATCCAAAGCTGCAAACTGCCCTGTCAGACTAATGCTCTGGCGAACATGATCCGGTTGACGCTGGACGTCAAAGCCGCAAATACCTACTTCCCCGCCATCGGGCTTCATCAGCGTCGAGAGGATATTGACTGTCGTCGTCTTGCCCGCTCCATTGGAGCCCAGCAGTGCGAAAATTTCGCCGCGCTGCACCTCAAAATCCACCCCCTTTAAGACTTCTTTGTCTTTAAAGGATTTTTTTAACCCTTTTACAGAAATCGCTGCATTTCTCATATTTTATCCTCCTTATAATAAGCGCCTTGCGGAGCTGGATTACCTACACTCATCTATTTAGTATGACTGATAATCTGTATAACTTACTACCAGGTCAAAAATTAACTGAATAGCGAAGGCGGTAAGTCACATTTGATAACCAGCTAATCAGTCGTATTATCTATTGGAGTTATTTTTTTCCCAATCGGTTCAAGATATCCTGATTCAAATCTTCCCGATACTTGGCTACATAGGTTTTAGCGTTTGCCACTAGTTCATCGGCAAAGGACGCCACGTCGTCACCAGTGATCTCCAGCACTTGTCTGCCATCGGCTGCACCGGCTTCGAATAACTCGATTAATTCATACTGCATGTGCAGCATATCCATCCCGTTGCCCGTTGAGAAATTCCACATGTAGTTTTGAATTTTCTTAAACACAAACTGGTAGTCCTCTGGAAGGGCTTCAACTCGTGCCATCATCATTTTGTACTCTTTTTTATCACCAATCATTTTTTTGAACATTTCCAACATATTATTTTCCCTCCTTTTATATAAAGCTGAACAAGGCACCACACAAATATCGGACGGAATATCTTATGAAGCTAATTTGACTTCAAGACGTTGATTTTGGAGGATAAGAAATCCCATTTTTCCCAAAACAATTCAAGCTCCTGACGGCCAGCCTCATTAAGTGAGTAAAACTTGCGCGGCGGCCCCATATCTGACGGTTTCTTTTCAATGTTCACCAGCTTTTTCTTTTCTAACCGCACGAGTATGGTGTAGACCGTCCCTTCCACGACTTCGGTAAAGCCAAGCTCGTTCAGACGGCGGGTAATCTCATAGCCATAGGTTTCACGGCGGCTGATGATTTCCAGCACGCAGCCTTCCAGCGAACCCTTCAGCATTTCAGTTAAATTTTCCATATTGGAAAGCCTCCTTTATTTCGTCCCTCCCCTATTCAGTATTACCTATATTCAGTATAACATAGTACTAAGGGAATTTTTTACTTAATAGCATTTGGAAAAACACGCTATTAAGTATTACTCATTACATGTACATTGTAATACTAAGTAGTAGGGAATGTCAACAATTTCTTTAAAATATTTTTGCAACCTCATTGCTCAGTGTTGTCGGTATTCAGTGTGACCTACTACAGGTATATCGTAATACGTAGTAGGTGGGTTGTCAACCGGATTCTCGAAATATTTTCAAAACCAGTATTGCCCCGCGATTATTAAGGTTTCACGTTCAGTAAACCGTATTGATGATGCTTGCTGTAGCTCGTGTCCGGATCCATTTATGCATGCAAAAAAGACGAGCCTTAAGCTCGCCTTTTTTTAATGATTATTCGATGCCGATCCGTCCTTGTTCAAGCCCCTCCCCTGACTCCGGCAATCTCGTTCGTATCCGTAATGCGTAGCATCCCGAGATGAACAGCACCGTGGCAGCGATGATATACGTAGCCCGAACGCCGAATTCATCGGTTATGAAACCAAATAACAGGGTGGATAAGCCGAATACCAGCGAAACTAGCGCGCTTTGGGCAGCGTACACTTTCGGCAATACATGGACAGATACGCCCCGCTGCAGTGTAGTCTGAAGCGAGACTGCCTTAAGCTGTTCAAAAACGCCGAAGCCTGCCGAGAACACCAGGGCCAGCCAAGGCACCGAGGTCAATCCAAAACCGAACGTCATGATACTGATGCCGAAGGAAGAGCAGATAACGAACTTGCGGATGTTGCGGTCGATCAGCCCTGCGCCTCTCATGCCAAACAGTCCGCCCAGCATAAGTCCCAGGAAAAAGCTTGCGTTGATATATCCCCACCATGCCTCTTCCCTGTGCAGCACATCGGCTACATACACGTAGATGGTCGCCGCGATCCAAATCACGCCCGCCATCGTCTCCAATACATAAATCACGTGAATCGCCCGAATAGAAGGCTGTTTCCAAATGAGTGTCCACCCTTCCTGAATGGAACGCCAATTCGAAACGCGCGCCTTCTCATTCTGTTCCGGAGTGGATTCATGCCGATCCTCGATCATCTTCATGCAGACAGCGGCTGCCAGGGACAGGGAAAAGGTCAGCCATATCACCTTGCTTCCGCCCAAGGCTGCGACCAGCAGTCCCCCAACGGCCCAGCCTCCCAGTTGGATCAACTGATCCACGATGGCAACAAAGCTGTTTGCTTTCGTCAGCTCAGCGGCATCCACCAGACGCGGCAGCATGGCATGACTTGCAGGTGCAGCCCAGCCATCGAGCAGAGAGATGAGGAATACGAATCCGAGAATTGCATAAACCGTCACCTCCTGCTCTCCCAGCACATAGCAGGTTACCAACAGCAGAAACAGCATGGCCGTTTTTCCGATCTGAGACGAAGCAAGCAGTGACTTGAGGCTGTATTTATCCATCAATACGGGTGCAAAGCTCCCGCTTATAAACCGAGCCATCGTCGTGAGAAAGGGTACCATTGCCATCAGCATGGCAGATCCTGTAATCTCATGGATCATAGCCATCAGACCGACAATGTAAAATAAATCGCCGCTATTGGCGAGCGCCTGACCGATCCAGAGATATCGAAAAGATTTCCTCTTCATATTTCTACCCCAATTCTGTATTTAGTTGTATGGGTTAGGGTAGAAAAACCTACATGTTCTGGCCTCCGTACATTTTATATGGTTAATATAGTAACACCGTTAAGGACTTCTGTTAAGTTCATGGATTTTTTTTATCTCCGGTTAAAACTATTTGGCCCCCTCCACGGTCTAATGATCAGTCAAGCGCACTCAAGTACTTGAGCATGATCCAATCCGGCCAATGAATGAATAGATGACACGAATTCGTACCATGACATGAATACTAGTGCTAGTAGTTAGGGGTGAGTGAACTGAGAGCGAAAGAGTCGAAGCAGCAACAGTTCAGCGAAAATATGGAGAAATGCAAAAACAAGTTGTACCGGGTAGCCTATTGCTATGTCAAAAATGAACAGGAGGCACTGGATATCGTCTCCGAGGCAACCTATAAGGGATATCTCGCTTACGATCGGATGAACACGCCGCAGTATTTTGATTCCTGGATGACCCGGATCGTCATTAACGCTGCCATCGACCATCTCGGTCGCAAGAAGCGGGTTACTTATATGGAAGACCAGACGCAGGACTATGCAGCCGAAGAGCATGCCGTACCGCTGGAAGAGAAGATGGATCTGTACGATGCGCTGGACAGACTGCTGCCGGAGGAGAAAACCTACATGATTTTGAAGTTTTTTGAAGACCTGCGTTTTCGAGAAATGGCGGATGTGTTATCCGTGTCCGAAAGTACCGTCAAGACCAGGTTTTATCGTATTATCGGAAAATTAAAATCATATCTAATCGAGGGAGAGGTCGATAGCCTATGACAGGAAAAGAACGCTACGAACACATTGAAATCCCCGCCCAGCTAACCGGCGTTATCGATGCTGCACAGAAAAAAGCGGCTGCCCGCAAACGCTCCATGCGCTTGACGAGATACTCTTCCGTTGTTGCAGCTGCCGTTGCCCTGCTATTCGTGGTCAACATCCCGACGGTGGCCAACGCCTTATCCAAAGTCCCTGTGGTGGGCAGCATCGTTCAGGTTCTGCAGTTCGGGGGCGGAGGCGAGCGGACCGACGGTGTTACCGTGGGCACGGAAGCTTCCGAAGACGTATTAAAAATTCAATTTAACCAGGAAGGCAAGTCCGTTTCCAGTGTCCCGGCCTACACAGTGGATCATCGGGATGCGCCAAACCGTCTGATCTTCACGTTTAACGGAGTACGAAATTTTGATTATGAAACCCTCAAGAAAGACATGCTGGCTCTGCCGCTGGTGAAGGATGTCTATGAGAATGTGATTCTGGACGACTCGGCCATGCGTTTTGTTGTTGAGCTGAAGGATGGCGTGAAGCATACCGTATCCGAATATAAAGACCCCGGCTATATTGAGCTGAAGCTCACTTCGACCGGAGAGCCGGTAACCCCGCGCGAGGTCTTCTATATCCGCAGTGAAGCCATGCCGCAAGGGGAATCCCTCGCCATCCTTGAAGAGATTTATATGGAAGACGACGTGACCTTCATTAAGACGGCCAGCAACGACTTCATCGCGGTCATCGGCGGGTTCGATACCCGCGAGGATGCCGAGCAGAAGCTCGGCGAAATTTCGGCCCGCGACAGCTACGGCGATGATCTGCGCATCGACAGCTGGATGAGTAATGAACGCCCGAACTAACCGGTAACGCGAAAAAAAGCACCGCTCCGACAAGTGTTGGAGCGGTGCTTTTTGATGATGGTCCATTACGCTGCATTGGCGCGTTATTTACACGACAGCTCCGGAAGCGACTCTCCAGGCCGCGAACAACCTTAAGCGTTTGGATGAGGATAGATCATGACCTTTACGCTGGTGTCCTTGTACGTGCGAGCAAGCTCTACGGCTTCCTCGATCTGATCCAAGGAAAATTGGTGGGTGATGATGTCGCGTATGCGGCTGGCCTTGTTTTGCAGCATCTGAATAGCCGCCGGGTACGTGTTTGCGTAGCGGAACACGCCGTATACATCCAGCTCGGCGTCAACCAAAGCGCCAATATCCACCGGGATCGCATCCTTTGTGGGCAGACCTACAAACACGATCCGGCCTCCCCGGTTCACATATCCGATCGAATCCGCGATGGCCCCGGCGTTGCCCGACGTTTCAATAATAAGATCAATGCCATTGCCGTCCGTAAGTTCGTTCAATCGCTGCGAAACGGATTCGCCCATCGGATTGATCACGCCGGAGGCTCCCATCTGCAGGGCCAGATCACGCCGGTATTCCACGACGTCGCTGCCATATACCTGAGAGGCTCCGGACATTTTGGCCGCCTCCATGGCAAGCAAGCCAATCGGCCCCAGTCCGAGCACGAGCACCCGGTCCTCTGGCCGGATACGCCCCCGTCGTACGGCATGGAGTCCTACGGACAGCGGTTCAAGCAAAGCGCCTTCCTCAAAGGACATTTCATCCGGCAGCCGGAACAGGAAGTCGCTTCGCACCGCAACGTATTCGGCCCAAGCCCCGTCAACCGGCGGGGTTGCCATAAATACAACATCCGGACACAGGTTGTAACGTCCGCTTTTACAATAAGAGCAGCGCCCGCACGTTACGCCCGGTTCCACGGCCACGCGGTCACCAACGGAGACATTTCTTACCTTCTCCCCCGTCCTTACCACAACGCCGGCAAGCTCATGCCCCAGAATCAGCGGTTCCTTCACCTCATACCTGCCAATCCGTCCATGCTCATAGTAATGCACGTCCGAGCCGCATATGCCGATGCAGTACACCTGAATCAAGGCTTCATCCGGCTTCGGCTCGGGAATGGGAACCTGCTTCACCCCGATGGATAACGGGCGATCAAGAACGGCGGCAGACATCATATTGAATTGTGACAAGCTGCTTTCACCTCTCATCTCAAGAAATCGCTTACCCACTTAGTTTACACGATAAACTATCGCTTCATAAGGGTGTAGCGCGAATTCGTCGAAGCTTCGGTCCGAGCGCTCGTAATTCGAGAGTACAACTTCCGGTTGATGCTCACTCCATTCCGCCGGGAACTGAAAATCCGGTGTTCCGCTATAAAAGTTGAGAACAATCAAGTACGTCTCGTTCCCGAACGATCTGGAATAGGCGAAAATTTCTGAATGCTCTTTAAGCACGGCTTCATATTTTCCGTAGATCAGCGCCTCACTGGATTTGCGCAGTCGGATCAAGGCTTTATAGTAATTCAGAATGGAGTCGGGATCGGTTAGCTGCTGCTCTACGTTGATTTCATGATAATTCGGATTGCAGCGGATCCACGGCACAACCGTTGAGAAGCCGCCATAGAGCGTGTCATCCCACTGCATCGGCGTTCTTGCATTGTCCCTAGCCCGGTACGCGATTCTACGCATCGTCTCGGACACGTCTTTCCCGTCCAGAAGCCGCTCGCGATAATAATTGTAGATCTCCACGTCCCGATAATCACTCAGCTCTGCAAACTCGACATTCGTCATTCCGATTTCCTGTCCCTGATAAATAAACGGCGTCCCCTGCATCAGCATAAAAAAAGTAGCCAGCATCTTAGACGATTCCTTATGATAATGGACCGGATCGCCAAAACGGGATACGGACCGCGGCTGATCGTGATTCTCCATATAGAGGGCATTCCAGCCCACGCCTTCAAGGCCCGTCTGCCATTTATGCATGATCTGCTTCAATTCGGCCAAGTCCCAGACCGCATAATCCCAGCGTCCTTCCAGTCCGAAATCAAGATTGACATGCTCAAATTGAAAAATCATGTTCAGCGACCCGTTCTCTTCCCCGATCCAGCGGTCTGCTTCCGCTATCGGAATGCCGCTCGCTTCGCCAACCGTCATAATGTCATAATGAGCGAACGCCTCGCGTTTGAATTGCTGAAGAAAATCATGGATGCCCGCGATATTCCGATGTCCGGGATTCGAGTCGACATAACGAAGGTGATTCGGATTCGGCATATCCGGCAAACCCGGAAGCTTCTTAATATGGGTAATCGCATCCACGCGGAAACCGTCAATCCCTTTATCCAGCCACCAACGGATCATCTTGACCAGATCATCCCTGACCGCCGGATTCTCCATGTTTAAATCAGGCTGCTTCTTGGAATAGAGATGGAGATAATATTGATCCGTTAACTCGTCATATTCCCAAGCGGAGCCGGTGAATACGGATTCCCAATTGTTCGGCTCCGCTCCATCCCTCGCATTCCGCCAGATATAGTAATCCCGCTTCGAATTGGTCCTTGAGGAACGGGATTCAATAAACCACGGATGTTCATCCGAGGTATGATTGAGCACCAGATCCATAATAAGCCGCATGCCGCGGTTATGGATTTCGGCCAGCAGCTGATCGAAGTCGGCCATGGACCCGAACTCCGTCATAATATCCTGATAATCGCTGATATCGTAACCGTTGTCGTTATTGGACGAACGATAGATGGGGCATACCCATATAACATCAATCCCGAGATCCTTCAAATAATCCAGGCGGGATATAACCCCTTGCAGATCCCCGATGCCGTCTTCATTCGAATCCATAAAGCTGCGCGGATAGATTTCGTAAGCAACGGCTTCTTTCCACCATACTTTCTGCATTGTCGTATCCCCCGTTTACAATAAAGATGCTGCTTATTTAGAAATGCGGACCGAGTCATTACACGTACATCATTAACCAACTTGGTCTGTCGCAGCATACAGTATTGCCGTTTAAGCGATCTTATAAGCCTAACAACCATAGAATAGCCATGCCGCGGGGGTATGCGGCATGGCCTTTGGCAAGTCCATTATAAAACTACGAAAAGCGAATCCTCCCTGCTCCCATGTTACATACTGCATGGGTTCGGTCAGACTCCGGTAAGAACCGGCCTTCGCTCCCTTGGATTCCTGCTAACCCCGTACATACTTCGCAGTCAGCGATTGTTCCGCCGTGATCAGTTCAGCAGGCGTTCCTTCGAACATGACCCTGCCTCCCCTGCTGCCGCCCTCGGGTCCGAGATCAATGATCCAGTCCGCCTGACGGATCACATCCAGATTGTGCTCGATCACGATCACCGAGCTGCCATTATCAACGAGCCGATTCATCATGTCCAGCAAATGCCCGACATCCGACATATGCAGTCCGGTCGTCGGCTCGTCCATCACGTAGATCTTTCCCTGCTTGTGCAGCTCGCTGGCCAGCTTGATGCGCTGGCTTTCGCCCCCGGACAGAGTGCTTAGCGGCTGTCCGAGGGTCAGATAGTGCAGGCCCACATCGTGCAAAGCCTCCAGCCGCCGCCTGATTTCTTTTTTCTCGAAAAAATCGAGCGCCTGCAGCACGGTCATATCCAGCACATCGGTAATCATTTTTCCATGGAGCTTATACTGCAGTACATCATCCTTAAAGCGCCTGCCGTCACAGGTGTCGCACGGAGACTTGATGCCTTCCATGAACGCCAGGTCCGTATAGATGAAACCAAGCCCGTGGCAGTCGGGGCAGGCCCCTTTGGAATTGAAGCTGAACAGGGATGGACTCTGATCGTTAGCTTTGGCGAACAAACTCCGGATGTCATCCATGATGCCCGTATAGGTAGCAGGATTGGAACGGATCGAGGTGCTGACGGCAGACTGGTCGATGACGACAGCCTCGGGATGCTGGGACAGGAAGGCGTGATGAATCAGCGAGCTCTTGCCTGACCCCGCTACGCCGGTGATCACGGTCAACACGCCTTCCGGGATATCCACCGTTACATTGTTCAGATTATGATGATTGGCATTGGCAATCCGCATCTGTCCTGTCGGTACCCGGAACTGTTCTTTCATCGGCATGAAACGTTTCATATACTGCCCGGTTAACGTAGAATCTTGGCTGCACAGCTGCTCAACCGTGCCCTCGAAGACAATTTCCCCACCCCGGGTTCCGGCATTCGGCCCCACGTCCACCACATGGTCGGCAATTTCAATCACGTCACGGTCATGCTCCACGACCAGCACCGTGTTGCCCTTGTCGCGAAGTTTCCTGAGCATGTCGTTCAGCCGGTGAACATCCCTTGGATGTAAACCCACGCTGGGCTCATCAAAAACATACATCATATCCGTCAGGCTGCTGCCCAGATGCCTAACCATCTTCACCCGCTGCGACTCGCCCCCGGAGAGCGTGGTCGTCTCCCGATTCAGCGTCAAGTAATCCAGCCCCATATCCATCAAGTGCTGCAGCCGCTCGGCCAAGCTGGCCACCATACTCGCAGCCATGGGCTCTTTAATATTCAGGATGACCTCTCTTAACTCCCCGATCTCCATAGCCGCACAATCGGCGATATTATAGCCGTTGATCCTGCAGCTTAATGCTGCTTGACTAAGCCGCGTCCCCTTGCATAAAGGGCATGTGCCATGCGTAATAACATTTTTGACGTGATTCAAGGTGCGTTCCGACAATTCACTGCTGTCTCTCTGAATATAAAGCCGGTTAAACTTCAACACGAGACCTTCGAAGTCGGACTGTACCGGTCCTCCCTTGGACGGGAACGTTACCTTCCCCTCCTTGCCGTACAGGAAGAGATCCCATTCCGCTTCGGAATAGTCGGCCAGCTTCTTGTCGTTATCAAAGAAACCGGACATGGTGTAATTCTTCATATACCAGCTATCTACGGAGAAAATAGGGAATCGGACCGCTCCCTCATTCAAAGACTTGCTTGTATCCAGCAGTTTATTTAGATCGAGCTCGACCTTCCTGCCGATTCCCTGACATTCCGGACACATGCCTTGGGGATCGTTAAAAGAAAAGACGTTGGAATATCCCACAAACGGCTGTCCCACTCTGGAAAACAACAGACGGAGTATGGCGTACAGATCCGTAATCGTCCCTAGCGTGGATCGCGAATTGCCCCCCAGACGCTTCTGGTCGATGACGATGGCCGTCGACAAGTTCTCGATCGAATCGACGTCCGGCTGACTGTGCCGTGGAAGTCGGTTGCGGACAAAAGCGGTAAACGTCTCATTCAGCAACCGCTGAGCTTCCGAGCTGATGGTATCGAACACGATGGACGATTTGCCCGACCCGGATACGCCGGTAAAGACCGTGATTTTTCGTTTAGGAATTTGCAGCGTCACATTCTTCAGGTTATTCTCTCTGGCTCCACGAATGTTGATATATTCTTGCTCCATGGCCGTTCCTCCCTTGTACCCTGTAGTGTTCTTATTATAAAAGGGCAATCATGACATGTACTGTCATAATGGATGAAGGCTTTATTAAGTTATTCCCGTAACCGCGAAATATCAGGAAGGTTGTTGCCGCATTAATGCTATACTTAGTTTATAATGAGTCAGGAGAAAGAAAATGTTACTCCCTCCCATTTTTGATTCCGGTTTGCCAACAAGCATCCTGTCCCTTACAATTTACGGAACATCATCGTTTCTTAGAATTCATGATTAACAGGAGAGTAATGACGATATGAGCAAAAAAATAGTCGCCATCGATATGGATGATACCATCTGCCATCTCATACCCAAGGCCATTCATTATCACAATCTGCAGTACAAGGACCCTCAGCTGACGCTGGATCAGATTACCGATTATAACCTGCACCAAATCTGGCATCCTGAATGCTCGGAGGAGTTTTTCTTCGGAAAGCCGGGTTTATATGAAGAACTTGAACTATTTGATGAATATACGATTGACGAAGTCCACAGAATGACGCATGATTATGACGTCATTGTTGTTACCGCAGCCCGTCCCTCCTCGGTGCCCGAGAAATGGAGATGGCTGCAGCGGCATATGCCTTTTATTCCGTTCGAGAATTTTTTCGTGGCCAAGCGCAAGGATTTAGTGGAATTTGATCTTCTGATTGACGATGGTCCCCATAATGCGATTGCCGCCAGAAAAGCCGGAAAACAAACCATTCTGATTCCGCGTCCGTGGAACGCGCATATTCAGCATGAATTTATTCTGAAGGATTCCTGGAAGGGAATGAACGAGCTAGTAGACCGCATTTTATCTGATTCTAACCATCAAGGGGATATGAAATAAATGAATACAGACCGCAATAGCCGGTACCTATCGCAAGACATCCATTTTTTCGCGGCCGCCTTATCGGAAACGGTGGTTTCCGTATGGGAAGAGGATCCCGCAAGCGTATACGTGGAGATCGAGCGGGGTTACATTGAATGCTACACACCGGATGTCGTCCGCATCCGCAACGAAGAGACAGGTTATCTGACGCACTACAGCCGTGACACCGCTATGTTTCAACGGATGTAAACCGATAAAGCCGCTTCCCATGCCGGGAGGCGGCTCTTTAATTATTCAGATTACCTTTTAGCTGACAGGACAAGAATCAGGGTTGCCAGCGGGCCTAGCAATAAGGATAGCAGAAACCAGTTTAATCCCGTTCTATTTTTCCCTTGAGCCAAACCCGCATTGATTAATGCCAGCGTTCCCCACCCGACGTAAAATTCATTATTCATCATATCTCCTCCGATACCGTGCTCTTTATATGCTTATTACGTTTTGACATCTGGATCGTTGCAGGGTATACAAAAAAAGAGCAAGGAAAGCTCCCTGCCCGGGGAATATGAACGTGAATAGCAGCAACCTCAAAAAGCTCTTTCTTTAGCCGCGAAGGCCAAAACTCTCATCGGAGTGGACTTTCGATTCTTTAAGATTGCTCTAATTCTCTTAACAGCTGAAATATCTGTCCCCGATGGTGGGACTCATGCTCAATCAGATGATAGATGACCCATTCCGGTGTTACATCGTAAGGTTCCAGTTGTCTGACCTTCCTCCAGTCCGAGAGGTCCATGCTTTTGAAGTGGGCAAGCAGTTCATGACGTACCTTCTGCATACGGTGAAGGTGTTCATCCAGTGACTGATCCGGGACTTCAGAAAGACGGTTATCTTCGGTACGGTGGTCCCACGGAAAGCTGACCTTTATTTTCGGATCCCAATCGGATTCAAGCACCTCAGCGTATAGCCAGTCCGCTTCAATATAAGCAATATGGTACAACAACGAACCGATCGACTGCCGACCGTCCGCCCTATGGTTCAACTGCTCATACCGAATCCCTTCCAGCCGTTTCAATATCGTTCGCCGCACATCCTCAAGTCCCCATATCCAGCGGCCGATCTCCGGCTCAAATCCAGGCAGGGCCTCAACCATCAACGTTTTTCTCTGCAAATCTTCACGCTCCCTTAAATCATCTTATGGACTTAAGAGTAACAGGTTCAAGCGGCAGACTGCCAGGTAAAGTTCGGTTTAGGCAAAAATCATCCCGGGCCGTTCAGCCGTTCTTACTTCTTTCTAGTCGCAATCGCCTCTGCCGTTTGTTTAACGGCCTGATGGCCGAATACCGCAAACGCCCCTGCAAGTATGCCTTGAATGATATTTTCCACGCTCCAGCCGATCAAGCCGGTTGTGAACAGAATCGATACGACCATAACCAAATATACAATGCTCCAATTCGGAACCTTGGGCGTTTGCTTCAGCACATATCCGATTACCCAACAGGCAGCAACGACCATGAAGAGCCGCGGGTCGATCAATTGAAAAATGACGCTCCATTCCATGGTAAACCCACCCTTTCCATTCATCTTCTACATCCTATTCCCCGAGCCTATCGATCGGCTTGTATTTATATCCTTATTCTCGCAAGTAAAATAATAGAATATGCGAAACGGAATTTACGATAGGTTTGACGATATGCAGACGCAGCAACAAATTACGTTGCTTCTCGGTGGAGGAAATACGCAGTGAGTATCCATTATGAATGGCGGTGACACTTAAGGCTGCTGCCTCCCCGCTTCAATAATTCCGATGATCCAGTCGGTCAGCCGCCGATCCTTCTCTTCTTGACTGCAATCAGAGGGAAAGGCTAGGTAGTGCTGATGCTCAGGAATCCGGGGCACGCCCTTCTTAAGAGAAGCTTCTTCTGAATCCTCTTCGTACTGCAAGAAGCGCAGATCTCTTCCATCCAGTGTCTGATAGGCATAACAGCTGTACTCGTGCCCATCAATAACGGTCCAGTGATGTCCTTGTACCCTGGGATTGCACAATACATGCGTACCCTTCAGCTGGTTTAGCGAGTAAAGAAAGCCTTGCAGCTTGGCTTCCGTGACGTGGTAATCATCCAAGTAATAGCGCTGCGAGACTCTGGCAGCATTCGTGTCGATGATCTGGTAGTTTAGAATAAACGCAGCCCCTGTGTGCAGCACCGGATCAAAGTAATCCTTCTGAATCCAGCCCTTATGGCGGGACAGGCGATCGGACACAAGGTAATCGATATTGCTATGGTCCAGGTTATAACCGAACGTTACCAAGAATTTGCGATTCTTCATATAGATCTCTCTCCCTTATACATCTGAATGCCGACCCATTATTTCCCATAAATATTATACAAAAAAGGCAGCCTCCACACCAACGGAAGCTGCCCTGCTCTAAACCTATCTAAACCTGTCGAAACCTGTTCTTACATCCCCAATTCCAAACCAAACTTGATGTTATACCTTACTAACTTCAGCTTCATCCTCTGCGGGGGCCTGAGCCTCGACAGCGGACTGCTCGCCCTGCCATAACAGCTGCATCTCTTCGCTCGTGGCGAGCAGCTCCGCCAAGCTGCCCTCCGCTTCGATCCGCCCATCCTTCATGACGATGATATGATCGGCTTTCGAAAGAGCTGCCCTCCGATGCGATACCGCGATGCAAGTGACGCCCTGCTCCTTGAACAACCCATCCCATACCTGCTGCTCCGTCTCCACGTCCAACGCGCTGGACAGATCATCAAAAATGAATAAATCCGCGCCCGTGATCAGCATGCGTGCCGTAGCCGCCCGCTGGATTTGTCCCCCCGACAGCATAACGCCCCTCGGACCGACAAACGTCTCCAGTCCCTGATCCAGATTCTCGATATCCTTCTCCATGACCGCCAGCCGAACAGCCCGTTCCAGAGCTTCCTCGGTCCGCTCTTTCTTCCCTTGCACGATGTTCTCTCTCAAGGGATCGCTAAACAGCCTTGGAACCTGCGGAGTATAGGCCGCCCGAGGAGGCATAAGGAAGGTTGCCGGATCCACCTCTTCCCCGTTCCAGCGGATCGTTCCTTCCTGTTTCGGCAGCAGTCCGAGCAATGTCCGGACAAGCGTCGATTTCCCCGCCCCGATTCGTCCGGTCACCACCAGAAACTTGCCGCGCTCCAGGCGGAAATTAATATCCGATATGCCATTCTCCGAATTCGGATAATGGTACGATAAATTCTTGACTTCCAGCTCCTTCAGCATTTCTCCCGGTTCTCTGTGAATGGCGGGCAGTTCCGGCGGCTCTTCGTTCAGATACGTTTCCCGTGCCTCAATGATCCGGTCTTCCTCTCCAGGACGAAACAGCGACCGCATCCGGTCAAAGGAAACCTTCAGCCGCTTGTGCTGGAATACCATATAACCGAATAAGGAAATGCTGAAGCCGATATTGGCCAGGTAAGACGTGAACAAAGCAAAGTCCCCGACGGTAAAATGCCCGGCCTGCATTTCAGCTGCGCACATTAGCAGAATCAGTCCCGTACAGATGCTAAGCACATGCTGATTCAAGGATCGCATCCATTGTTTGAACAGATTATCCTTCAGCGCTGCCTGCCGGCGGTCTTCGTTCAGCTCCATAAAGCGCTCATGTACATGATCCTCGGCCTGCCCGAGCTTCAAGGCTTGAACCGCACCGAAGGTTTCCGCGATAAAGCTGGTAATGCGCCCTGTAGCTTCCCGGTTCTTTAGGCCGTAACGACGCGCGCGGTTGCCGGACAGATTGTTCAGGAGCGTGACCACCACGAGCGGCAGCACGGCCACCAGCATGATCTTCCAGTTAATGCTCGCCATAATGACAACGGATACGAGGGCAAAAACGAGACGTCCCCAGAAATCCACCCAGGATTCCACGTATTCCACAACTTCATCCACGTCATCGCGGAAGCGGCTCATCGCCTCCCCTGGAGAAGCTGGCAAATTACGCCCGGGCCAGCGCATAATGCCGGCCAGCATGTTCGTGCGCAGAATGGCCTGAATGTGGTAAATATACGTTACCCATTGATAGAAGGCCGCAAAGAACGTCCCTACCCGCGCAACCCTTACAACGGCAATAAAGATCAAGGGTACCGCCAGCCATACATAATCCGTGGAATTGGCCGTCGCCCGGTCAAAAAACCACTGCATCCCCAGTCCGATCAATAGCGGCAAAGAATGAAATATGCACCACAGCAGACCGTTGATTAAAAATAATGAAGGCCTGAATCGAAAGAGGCGCCCTATAAAACCCGTGATGGTCATGCCAGTTCCTCCTCTCTGCCTGTGCTCAGCAGTCTGGCATAATGTGATGCCGGATCAAGCGCAAGTGCTTCCCGTGCGCCGAATTCCATAATTCGCCCGTCACCCAGCACCATAATTTTATCCACCTGCTCCAGCGTAGCCAGCCGGTGCGCGATGATGATGCCCGTACAGCTGCTCATCAGCTGATCCACGGCTACCTGCAGCATCGTTTCCGTTGCGGCATCCAGGCGTGAAGACGGTTCATCCAGAATCACCAAGCTTGGTTGCGTCAAAAATACCCGGGTTAAAGCGAATAGCTGAGCTTCTCCCGCGGACAGCGAAGCTCCGCCTGCTGTCAGATGCGTATCCAGGCCTTCCGGCTGTGCATCGATCCATTGCCGAAGCCCCAAACGCTCCGTCGTTTCCAGAATGAATGCATCCGACACGCCGTGATCAAACAACGTCAGGTTGTCACGCAGCGAGCCATCGAACAGCTGCACATCCTGTGTGACCATCCCCACCCGGCGGTAAAGCGCAGGCAGCTTCAGCTTCGTGATATCGGTCCCCCCAACGCGGATCACGCCGCTGTCGATGTTATACAGTCGAAGCAGAATACGGCTGAGACTCGACTTTCCGCTGCCGGTACGACCGATAATGCCCAGGCGTTCGCCTGGTTTGACTTCAAAGTTGATGTCTTTTAACACCGGTTTATCTTCGTTATAACTGAAGCTGACGCCTTCAAATTCCAAACCGAGCGCCCCTTCCGGAAGCTCCTCTTGCTCTCCGTCCACAATCTCGCTCTTGTTGGACAACAACTCTCTGGAGCGCAGCATGCCGGATTTTGCTTTTTGGAACTCCTGCACCTGGTCACCCAGCATCTCGATCGGATCATTCAGCATCTGCGTATATTGGTAGATTAAGAACAGGGTCCCCAGCGTAATTTCACCGATCAGATAATAGCGAACCCCTAGTAACAGGACAGCGGTAACCGCAAGGGCAAACAGAATCACCGTGGTATTCCAAGGGACAACGCGGAGCATCCAGGCTTTTCTCCCTTTCAGAAACACGGTGCGCATCATCCGGTGAAACCGATTCATCACATACGGCACATTGCCGTTCGCCTGTACATCCTCAATGCCGGCGATGCGTTCCTCAATTAACCCGAACAGCGAAGCGCTGGCTTCGCGTTCATTCTTCGAAGAATTGACGCCCATATTCCGGATGAGCACCATGAACAAAATGGACAGCAGCGTAAACACCGTCATGACGATCGCGATCGGCAGATTGACCGTAAACATAAATCCTAGTATGCCGGCGAGCAGCACAAAACTTCCGATAACCTGCACGATGAACATCGCGAAGAAGTTCGAAATATTCGTCACGTCGCCGTCCACCCGCTCGATCATCTCGCCGGGCGTTTTGACATTATGAAATCGCATATCCAGCCGCAAGCTATGCTTCAAGAGATCGCCGCGAAGCCGGTTTGTCGCTCGCCATGAAATATCGTTCCCCATATAGCTGACAGCCACGGTTATCAGCTGGTTAAAAACAGCCACGACCAGAAACAATCCCGCCAGCTGAATCAGCGCGGCTATAACCCCGCCTTCGGCTGCCGTGTCAATAAATCGTTTGACAATTTGCGGATTCAAAAGCTGCAAACCCGTCGACGTCAACAGCAACACGAGCAGCAGTATTAACCGTCCTTTTACCGGTTTCAAATACCGCAGCAGCCATGACATTGAAACCTTTTCTTGTTTGGGCACAGTGCCCACCCCCATATGCAAGCAAGTATGTACGGACCTCCATCCCCCATAAAGCAAGGTGTGGCGGCAGTAAATCATTACCAGTCTACATGATATCGACCGTCATTCCTAGGTAAAGAATAATTATAAATATGTACTAAACCTTCTCCCTTTATATAAAAATAGCAAGTCAATACCTGCTTCAAAAAAAAGCGAATCCGATAATTCAGCATACTCGTATATGTATAATAGAGTGACGTGCAACTTTTTGGAGGTGGGCATAATGAATACTGGGATCAGTGGATTAGACGGACTGGATGAAGAGAAGCTATCAGAAATTCGCGAAAATGCCGCAAGGCTCTCGGACATGAAACAAGAAGTGCCCGTGGAAGAATTGTTCTCGGAATCATTTATTCAAAGACATACCAAGTTTTCTTCAATCGGTCACTTGCTGAAAGCCGCAGGTTATGAGGGAAGCACAGATGAAGAGTTTGACGAATTCATACAAGGACATACGATTAACCCGTTTATCGTTGAACATACCCCATTTCGCAGCTGGCAGGATTTCCAGGAATTAGCCGTATCGGCTTATATCACGAAATGGCTGGGATTGTAAATAGCTCATCCAAAGGCCTGGGCTTTGCCTCAGATGAGGGAAGACAACCAAAGAAGCCCCTCTAACCGATGTTAGAGGGGCTTCTGATATATTTTTTAAGGGGTGCTTATATCATAAGCTCCGAATATTAATGGAAGCTTAAATTAGGATTAAAGGGACATAAATTGTTCGATGGGGCACAAATAGCACTGCTCTTTTGCACACCCCCAACAAGTGGAGGTTTGCATATCCATGGAGGAGAACCATACTTCCTATCTCAAAATAATCAGGTGTTTATTCGGTCGTAACTGTAGCCGTCTTGGTCTTATTATCCCAGCTCACTCTGGCGCCTAATGCTTCACCGATGGCCCGAAGCGGCACATAGGTCACGCCATTCTCAAGCTTGCCATCCGCGATCTGCTTTCCGTTGACGACGACATGTACCTTATCCTCCACTGTACCAGCCCCCTTCTGAAGCCCCAAATATTTAGCAATGCCATTCACATGCCCGATCACAATAGAATCTATTACATCCTGCCGTTTAAGCTTAGCTGCATCTGCCGCGACATCGATAAACAAGTTTTCGGTTAAGACGGCAGGCATTTTAGATTCACGGACCATATGCAAGTTAGCGGCCTTCTGCCCCCGATCGATGACTCCGAAGGATTTAATGGCATTCATGACCTCCGTATGCATAACGTTCTGCAATTTTACCGAACCGGAGCTTGCCGAGGTATATCGATATGACTCAAAGCCCCCTGCACCTCCACCCGCGTTACAATGGATGCTAACTAGGATATCTGCGCCAGCAGCGTTTGCCTTACGAGTCCGTTCATCCAATTCAAGGAACACATCTGAAGACCGGGAGAGTAGAACTTGGACATCGCCATATTCAGCTTCCAATCGATTCTTCACAGCAAGAGACACCGCTAACACGACGTCTTTCTCCTGCAGGCCATTTCCGGTTGCTCCGGAATCCTTCCCGCCATGCCCTGCGTCAATCCAAACCTTTTTCACGATCATTCACCGCCTTTGTAGGTTGTTGAATAGCCCGATGATCCATTACAGCGAAGGCAACTGCAGTAATTCCTTCCACCAATGCTTCCACGCTTATATTAGGCAAGCAACTGTAAGTCCTACTGCAAGGACGAGTATAATATATAAGATACTCCAATCTGGTACATTCGGTGTTTGCTTAAGCCTATATTGGATGGCCTAGATACAGTCTCTATGTTCGTCGATTGCCATTCATATCTGGCTTGGTCTATTAATATTCGGAAATCCGAAGAAATAGCAATCCGAATGAACTGTAGCTCTGGTGGAATTATCCACCTTTTTAGCTGGTAATATGTATTACTCGGATTAACTATTTTCATTGAGTTTTGGTGAGGAGCTGGTTAATATATCTGGATTTGTGCTTATCTTGTTTGCTGTCGTTTTTTTGGTACGTGGTGTATTGAGAATACGCAAACCCACATGGGGTTCCTTATATAAAATCTGGAAAGTAAAGTATGAGTCTGAGCCAAGTTCGGACTACATTCAATATATTAAATCCAGTGGGCTTCTTCTGCTGGTCCTCGGATCCATTTTATTCGTGGCTGGAATTCTGATTGTTCTGCTATGATCCCTCTCTCCAAACATAATAGCGAGCCCCCATACACCTTCTCGCCTTTTCAACGGTTATTACATCCTATAAACGGAAAAGCGGCAGATAGTCAATTCCATTTCATTCTCAAGTTGTAGCTCTATGGATAGTGGTGAACCTTTGTTAAGGTTCACCACTGCATTACAGACTTTTTATGCGTGATTCTTCTTATGCTTTTTACACTTTACGATGATTTTTTGTCCAGGTTTGAGGATGATAACTTTAACCTTATGATGATGTTTTTTCATAAGAAATCCTCCCTTCACAGAAGATATTGCATTATATGCAGCATCTGCGAGAATGATTGGACTACTAATCTATGAAATGAAATCATGAAACGATCGACAAAAGAACCCTCTTCCTTATTGCACTGTGTTATGGAAAAGGCACCCAGATTTGTCTGGATGCCTTCAAATATAATTCTGGAACATTCCATTCACGCAAGTGGGTCCTTATACAAGGTATTTACTTAAAATCCCCAAGTACGCAGTATAATTACAAGTAGAATAAAGAGAACGAGAATAACACCAATACTACTTCCATACCCAGAACCTTCGTATCCACTCATTTTTCCCTACCCCTTCCTAATTGGAATAATACATAGTATGTAAGGGCGTCTGATAACGCAAAGGCAAGAGGTAATAGTCAAGGACATATTTTATAAAAACAAGAACTATCGAAGATGCGATTACTGTTTAGCCCTGTTCATATCCGTATTTCCGCTATAACGATGAGGATGTCCTTCGTTGTTCAGTAACGAATAATAATATCCGTAAAGGGCACCATAATTCTGGTACCTGTCCCGCTAAATAATCAACATTATTACGGAAAGGAGTTCAAATCGTGAAGAAAATCCTCGCCACATTTTTAGCCGGTATTAGTATTGCTTTGATTCTTGCGGTTCCTGCTTTTGCAGAAAACAACAACAACATGAATTCAAACGATATGAGAACCAATAACGTGAACACAAACGGCTATAACACGAATGCTGTAGGCAATGACAACGATACAGACTGGGGCTGGCTCGGTTTGCTCGGTCTTGCCGGCCTCGTAGGTCTGAGACGTCGCAATCCTGAACGTCATTAAAGACCTGTTGAAGTAATATAATAAAATCCTGCTCATTCGAGCGGGATTTTATTATTTCTTTCACCAATCGCAGAGTCCACCCTGGTCAAGATCGGCCCTTTGACTCAACACACTTTGCAGCAAGGTTCCCTTTCGTGAGTCCCGTTCCTTTTCAGATAAGATCTACTCGTGTTCAAATGAAACCATAGTGAATTTTACCTGAATTTGATATACTGACATCATTACTTTAGTCATGGGTGCGTGATCAATCAAATGTGGGATAAAGAACTAAAAATAGCCATTCAGAAGAAGCACATCGTGACGATATACCTCATCAATGGCGAAGTATTACAAGGCATACCAGATACTTGTACAGATCGCTTGGAGATGCGGAGTGCTTATGGGCCAGTCTGGGTTCCATTAGAGGAAATAAAGCATGTGAGTCGATTAATACGACTAGACGAAAAAAGGAACCTGCTGGCATAGCCAGAGGTTCTTTCGTGTATTTTCTATCTGCCTTTCTATGGCAAACTTCTTTCACCCTCACCACTCACCTAATTCAAGTTCACTATGACACCAGTGCATTCCTCATTTTGATTATTCTCGTACACTATATCCATCTATGGGGAGGGGTCACTGTTGAGTTGGCCTAAACCCAAACAATGTAGAAGGAAGACGATTGTTGGCTGTTCTTCAAAGTGAAAAAGGAAACGTCTTCATCAGACTAAAAGGTAGAGCGATGGTAGAAGAACGGATTAAACAACAATAACGGCCCGGTCCCCGAAAACTCGGAAAACCGCGCCGTTGTTGACTTTATGAAGATGCTGGTGAAGGGAATTGAACCCCCGACCTACGCATTACGAGTGCGTTGCTCTACCCCTGAGCTACACCAGCACATGTGATTCGATGTTATTCCTCACGAAACAACAAAAATTATTATAATACTTCAGCAGCAAAATGCAAGCCCAATTCTTACGGAAATATCCCCCGAAACTGGCGGCGCTATCCGCCTAATTTCTCCTGCACGGACTGGATCTTCTGTTTGCTTGAGGAAACTTGGTCCCTGCGGTCGTCGATCTTCACGGAAGTCGATACGCGCTGCGCACCGGACAGAAAGGGCGCTTCATGCAAAGCCTCTATCGCCCGCCAGATCATGTTAAGCTCTCCCTCGATGATGGTGCTCATCGAAGTCAGCTCATAGGATATTCCATCCTGTTGTTTCAATACACGCTGCATCTCAGCAACATAAGAGCTCAAACTCGTTGTTGCGGTTCCGATTGGAATCACCGTTACCTCCGCTATTGCCATCTTAAAACCCTCCCTTGTTCCCATCCCATTTATATGGAATGCTCTAAATTTCCGAATACTGTTATCATAACAATTCTGGCCCTCCATATCAAAGTCCGTCTGCCTTTAGCTTCACACAAGATATGGTGTACCTTCCTCGTTTCGTCCATACGAATATATCCTATTTTGTCAAAACGATAATATACGTGGTATCTGCGCAGAAAAGGTCGCATTTGGTCACAATTCAGGAAATGTTATGGCCTTTTGGCAGTTTCTTAACTGGCACAATGACCGCTCGTTTGCTATAATTCATTTTGCGTTCAATTTTAAGAATATGGTTTACAAACACAATATATTGGGTTAAATTAGATTAACAACAACCAAATATAGTGTATATAGGTGCCGGATAAACCTATAAGGCAGTCCGGCTTAATAGGGAAGCATGGTGCAAATCCATCACGGTCCCGCCACTGTAAGGGCTCTAAGGCTGTTTATGATCTATCAGCCATCCACATCCGACATATGCCACCGAGGAACCGGAGCAAGGTCTCGGGAAAGGCAATTCCGAGGGAAGAAGCTCAAGTCAGGAGACCTGCCTATATGCAGTAGACACCAACCTACGGGGTTTTAGGTAAGTGTTCGTTAAACTTGCGTCTGTACATAACATCATGCCCGTTCATGGGCTTATGGCAAACGTCATTTTCGAATCACAGCGCACGGACATTTTCAAGCCTGCCCGCGGGTTTTAGAAAATGTTTTTTTGATGTCCTTTTTCATATTTCCCCCGAAGAAAGCGAGGAATTTATTCATGCCCCAGCTCGTAGTTAAACCGAACAACCGTCAGCTCGCCTTTGATGAAATTCGCCTCTCCGTCTATGCCGATCGGACTCTGAAAGGATTGGACATGCTCGATAAAGAGCGCCTGCTTCGCGGCGTCAATGCCAAATTGCGCGGCGAGCAGGTTACCGGCGAAGAAATCAGCAACGCCTTCACGATGTCCGCCCTTGAGCTTGTCACCAAAGAGGAGCCGAATTGGAAGTTTGCAGCTGCGCGTTCGTTTCTGACCTCTTTATATAAAAAAGCGGCCACCAACCGCCGATACAAAGCCTACCCGGAAGAGCCATACGGTGCCTTCTATCCGCTCATTACGGAGCTTGTACAGAAAGGCATCTATCGCGAGGATCTTCTGACCAGCTATACCAAAGAACAAATCGAAGAGCTCGGCGAGTGCATCGATCCAAGCCGCGATCTGCTGTTTGATTACATCGGTCTGTTGACGCTGGCTGAGCGTTACCTGGCAAACGACTTTGACGGTCGCGTTATGGAACTTCCGCAAGAACGCTACATGGTCATCGCGATGTTCCTCATGCATAACGAGCCTGCCGACAAGCGTCTTGACCTTGTCAAAGAAGCCTACTGGGCCATGAGTAACCTGTACATGACGGCGGCTACGCCGACAATGTCCAATGCAGGCAAAAAGGTAGCCGGCCAGCTTTCCAGCTGCTTCATCGATACCGTAGACGACTCCCTGGAAGGGATCTTCGATTCCAATACGGATATCGCCCGTCTCAGCAAAATGGGCGGCGGCATCGGGGTATACCTCGGTAAAGTCCGTGCACGCGGCTCTGACATCCGCGGTCACAAGAATACCAGCTCCGGCGTTATCCCTTGGATTCGCCAGTTGAACAACACCGCTGTTAGCGTTGACCAATTGGGAACTCGTAAAGGTGCCATCGCGGTTTATCTGGATGTGTTCCACAAAGACATTCTGTCCTTCCTGGATCTGAAGCTGAACAACGGTGACGAGCGTATGAGAGCACATGACGTGTTCCATGGCGTATGTCTGCCTGACTTGTTCATGGAGGCTGTAGAAGCACGTGAAGAGTGGAGCCTGTTCTGTCCGCATGAAGTGAAGAAAATCATGGGCTGGAAAGACGAGAATGGCCGTCCGCTGGGCCTGGAAGACTTCTATGATCAAGGACAAGGCGAAGGCGAATTCCGTCAAAAATATGCTGAAGCCGTGGCGAACCCGCTGCTGCCGCGGATTACGGTACAAGCCATCGACATTATGAAGCGCATCATGAAATCCCAGCTTGAAACGGGTACACCGTACATGTTCTACCGCGACACGGTCAACCGTGCGAACCCGAACTCTGCGCATGGCATGATCTACTCCTCCAACCTGTGTACGGAGATCATGCAGAACCAATCTCCGACAGTCGTTGAGCAAGAAGAGCTGGTTACGAAAGACGGGCAAACTCGAATCGTCATTTCCAAAATCCCTGGCGATTTCGTTGTCTGCAACCTGAACTCTATCCACTTGGCTCGTGCTGTACCTGCCGGTGTATTGGAGCGTCTCGTTCCAATTCAGGTTCGCATGCTGGATAACGTCATCGACATTAACAATATTGAAGTTCTGCAAGCTCAATATACCAACAGTCAATATCGTGCGGTCGGTCTCGGCACCTTCGGTCTGCATCACTTGCTGGCGCTGGAAGGCATTCGCTGGGAATCCGACGAAGCCGTTGCCTATAATGACAACCTGTATGAGCACATCAACTACCTGCTCGTTAAATCCAGCATGGAGCTGGCCAAGGAAAAAGGCCATTATCCGAAATTCAAAGGCTCCGACTGGGAGAGCGGCGAGTACTTTACGTTCCGCGGTTACACCGACGGCGAGCATGAAGGCAAGTTCGTAACCACCGAACAATGGCGCGAATTGCAGCAAGAAGTACAAGCGAACGGTGTCCGTAACGCATGGCTGTTTGCCATCGCACCGAACGGCTCCACCTCGATCATCGCGGGTTCCACGGCGAGCATCGATCCATTGTACGAACTTCTTTCTTATGAAGAAAAAACCACCTATAAAGTGGCTAACCCGGCTCCGGATCTATCCGAAAAAACGATCTGGTACTATAAAACGGCTTTCTTGATCGACCAGCATTGGTCCATCAAAATGGCTGCCGCCCGTCAGCGTCACGTTGACCAGGCACAAAGCTTTAACCTGTATGTCCGCCCTGATATCCGTGCTTCGGAATTCCTGGAGCTGCACCTGCATGCTTGGAAAGCCGGTATCAAGTCCACGTACTATGTACGCAGCCGTGCGCTGACGATTGAAGAGTGTGAGTCGTGCGCAAGCTAAGAGTTTAGTCTAACCTTTTTCGAACCCACCCAAACCCTCCCTTCCAAGGGAGGGCCCCAAGGGCGCTGCCCTCTGGACACCCGCAAGGTGTGCATGGCGTGAATGATGCGCTTCTATAGTTACTTTAGTGGCCAGGAGCGCTTTCTCCCTTCGGGAACGCTGGAATATGGTGCGAAGCTAATGAGCTACTTCGTGCGTTTTGTTAAGTTACTGCCTGCGTGGATCGCTCTCCCTTTGGGAATCGCTTCTCATGCGGCGCAGGGACCGTGAGTTACTTCGTGCGTTTTGTTGAGTTACTGCCTGCGTGGATCGCTCTCCCTTTGGGAATCGCTTCTCATGCGGCGCAGGGACCGTGAGTTACTTCGTGCGATTGTTAAGTTACTGCCTGCGTGGATCGCTCTCACTTTGGGAATCGCTTCTCATGTGGTGCGAAGCTAATGAGTTACTTCGTGCGATTTGTTAAGTTACTGCCTACGTGGATCGCTCTCCCTTTGGGAATCGCTTTTCATGTGGTGCAAACAAGCATCGAACAGCTGCATGCGGGTGTTCCCGCTTAGCAGGAGTGGATAAGCTTTCTAAATAGAAGACTACAAGGGTAAGGGTATCCAATCGGAAGAGTTTACGTCCGCCTTTGGGAGCCCTTTGCAACCTTTACAATACATTCAGGCAAAGGGCGGACAACAAGCAGCTGGAGATGGATACCCGTCCCGTGAATATGCTGGACCAATATCCCTCAGCTTCACCTAGGCGCCGCCCTACTATGATATACAAGGAGAGAAAATCGGCATGCAAATGCAAAAGATATTTAACACCGAAGCACCCAACCGCTCCACGCGTGTTATTGAAGGTGAATGCTCCGGGATCCTGAACTGGAACGACATTCGGATGCCTCATATGTATAAGCTGTACAAGGTCCTGCTGCTAAACCACTGGATCGCGGACGAGATTCCGATGTCCAAGGATGCGCAGCAGTTCCCGCGCCTGGACCCTGAAGAGCAGCGCACCTTCAAGATCAACATCTCCCTGCTGGCTGTTCTGGATTCCATGCAGACGATGTTTGTAAGCGACGTGAAGCGTTACTTCACGGATTCGTCGCTCGAAGCCATCTCGGCCATCATCGGTCAGCAAGAGGTGGTTCACAACCAATCCTATTCCTATGTGCTCTCTTCCATCGTTTCGGATCAGGAACAGAAGGAAATCTTCGAGTACTGGAAGCATGATCCGGTTCTGCTCGAGCGCAATCAGTTCATTTCGGACATCTATCAAAACTTCCGTGACAATCCGTCGCCGCAGTCCTTCTTCGAAGCGATGGTGGCTGACCTGATCCTGGAAGGCATCTTCTTCTACAGCACGTTTGCCTTCTTCTACAACTTGGCCCGTGACCAGAAGATGATGGCAACCAGCCAGATGATTTCCTATATTCAGCGTGACGAGAACCAGCACTGCTACTTCTTCGCCGAAGTGTTCAAGCAGCTGCTCAAGGACTTCCCTGAGCTGAACACGAAAGAGAACATCGACTACCTGTACCGCACCATTGACCGTGCGGTTGAGCTTGAGACCAACTGGGCTCACTACACACTCAGCAATGTGCGCGGCATCGATCTGAACGAATTGGGCGATTACATCAAGTACATCGCGAACCGTCGTATCACCATGATGGGTCTGGAAAAAGCTTATGAAGGCGTGGACGTTAACTGCATGCCATGGATCAAGCCTTTCTCGGATGAAGCCCTCAACGCAACGAAGACCGACTTCTTCGAAGCCAAATCCCGTAACTACGGCAAAGTTGGCGACGACAACGGGTTTGACGATCTATAAGCTCCTCTCCATATAACAAACCTCCGTGATCCCTTAACAGGAATCCACGGAGGTTTTTTTGTAACTGCATATGATCGGCCGCAGTCCAAGTCTACAGCTCTTACTTACGGTTCATCAATACTATCCCTTCGCTGCCCATACCTCGATCTCCACCAGAATGGACGGCATCGCCAATGCCGGCACGTAGGCCATCGTCATGGCCGGGGCCTTCCCCCCGTGGAATTTCTCCCATACCTGATGGAAGTGATCCCAGTCGACCTCCTGAGCCGCCAAAATGTTGATTTTGACGATATGATCCACCGACATCGCTTCCGCAGCCAATAACCTCTCAATGTTCGCCAGGGTGTTCTCCACCTGCTGCTTCATATCGTCCGGCAGGTTCCCCTCGCTGTCGGTTCCCACCTGACCGGAGAAGACCAGCAGCTCGCTCCCTCTCGGAACCTTGGTTATATGGGTATAAGGCCCGATCGGCGGGGCAATAACAGGTGGATTGTACCGCTGAATTGAAGACGGCTGCTGCTCATCGGCTTCATTCAAAATAGCCAGCGTCTGATGGTCCTCCCACGTTCCGTTGATTTTCACGTTTTTTCGGGCAATCCCTTCTTTATGGAATCCGGCTTTCAAAAGCACTTGGATCGAGGCCAGGTTGTGCGGCATCACGCCCGCCTCAATCCGGTGAAACTTCAATTCCTGAAAGGCAAACCTCACGACCAATTGAACCGCTTCGGTCATATACCCCTTTCCGTTATGGTCTTGGTCCAAAAAATAACCGATCCAGCAGCTCTGCAGATCCCCCCGCACCACTTCGGTAAGCATAATCTCCCCGATGATCACTCCGGTGTCCCGCAGCCCAATCACATAGACATACCCTTGATCTGCCTTGCTGGCTTCCATGGCCTTTCGGATCCGCTCAAGCTGTCCTTGATGGGTGTAGAAGCTCTCTTCCCTTAAGCCCGTGAACCGCTGGAAAAAATCCCGGTTATCCTTCTCGAGCTTCAGAAGTGCGTCCACATCCAATTCCTCTACCGACTTCACATAAATCTGTTTCCCTTGCATGAACATACGTATCCCTCTCCTCTGTTTGAATCATTAGAAGCACAAAAAAACACCACAGCGCACCTGTGGTGTACATGCCGATCTATGCAACCACAAGCAAGCGACCTGTGGTGTTTAATTCCACTGCATCCTCATTCGGTCATCGAATGGAAGGATCCTTGATCGCCCGAATATCCGATTTTGGACACACTTCTCCCATCATCGGACGGATCAAAGAAAACAGCGGTGGAGTATCCCATGCCTTTTGCCAAAGACGCCAATGATCTTTTTTTCATGTGGATCCTCCTCCCTTCTGCTTCGCGCGGTTCATCTATGCCAAACATCTATGTTCATACAAAGTCTCTTGCCTTAAGCTCGAGTCGCAACGTTAGCTTTCCATCATCTAATTAACCATAGGATATATGATTAGGCATAAATGGTCAAATCCGCTAAACTGGGCTCACATAACCGTTCCCTTCGGATTGCCTTGGGACGGTCCTCTGCCCTGCTTCAGATGCTTCAGCTGAGCTACAATGATGACACTGATCACGACCAGCAGAAACCACGAGCTGATTTTGCCGATATGCACAAGGCTCCATGTGCGCTCCTGACCCGGATAAGTCCAGGCCCCAAGAAACGTAGAAATGTTCTCAGCGATCCAGATAAAAAAGCCAATCAGCAGAAACGACAGCACCAGCGGCATCCGCAGCGTTTTTCCGTCAACGTCAAAATACACCATGGTTCTGCCGAACACCACGAATAACAATGCCGTGAGAAGCCAGCGTGCATCCCACACATAGTGATGGGTAAAGAAGTTGGCATAGATCGCTGCGCTGATCAGCACGGTCAGCACGGGCAGCGGCCAGCCCGTTATACGCAAATGCATTCGGCGCCATGCCTGGCATATATAACTGGCCACACTGGCGTACATAAAGCCGCTGTACAGCGGGACGCCGCCGATTTTGCTCCAGCCTTCCTCCGGGTAAGACCACGAGCCCATGTGCACTTTATACAGCTCCAGCATCAAACCGATGACGTGAAAGACGCAGATGACCTTCAGCTCATCCCATGTCTCCAGTTTGCTCACCAGCATCCCGATTTGCGCCAGCACACATATGAGAAGGATGAGATCATACCGCGCCAAGCCGGGAATCTCAACCACCTTGGTCAGTCCCAGCGCACCGAAGATCATAACCGGAAATATGCAGGACAACGCCTGCTGATAACCGAAAATCCACAGCTTCCGTATAAATTCCATAAGCTCCTCCTACCACCTGCACATTCGTAATTCGTATACTTCACCCTACCACAGACCGCGATTTCAATAAAAGAACAGCGTTGTCATAATTCGTGCAATCCATTGACGGGTGTAATGCAAAAAAAGAGAGCAGCCCTTCAGCTGCCCTCTTACCCGTTAACGTCCTATTTGCCCATGCTTGAGGTTATCCTTGACGCCAACGATGCAGCTCAACATACCCCATTCAATCGCTTGATACCTTTCGAGTTTCCCTATCTTACGCCAGGCTTCAACGGCCCGCAGGATTATCTTCTCCACTTGGCCGATGAACGCCCGGTCAGAGCGCAACAGGGTGAGCCGTTTTTTTCTTTTTGACCCGTAACAAAAATGTAAGAGGTATGGCAATAACAGCCACCATCGTTCCGATCATAAACACGTCATCAATGCCCATCGTTGTCGCCGCACGCTGGGTCGAAGCCCCCGCACCCATGTAGTAGGACGTTCTGGATACCACCAGTGCGCTGAATATGCCGATCGATAACGAAGCGAGCCCTTGGCGCGCCCAGTTCGTGATGGACGATGCGTGGCCTGAATATTCGCTGGACACCGCGCTCATCGCTGCGTTCGTTAACGGCATATTGCATAAAGCAATGCCGAGGCAGCGAACCAGCTGCAGCAAGGAAATGTACAGAACCGAGGTATGGATGCCGATTCCGCTGAAAGCGAGCGTGGCGGCCACAATGATGAGAACTCCCGTGATCACCAGCCGGAATGGACCGATCCGATCGTAAAATTTGCCGATAATCGGCGACGCAGCGGCCATGACAACCGCGCCCGGCAGCATGATAAGTCCGGTATCCATCGGAGACAGCTTCAGCACGGTCTGTAAATAGAGCGGCACCAGCAAGGTTCCCGTATACAGCGATATCGTCACGATGCAGTTCAGGATCAAGCTGTACCGAAATCGGGGGAATTTGAATACTTTAAGCTGCAATAACGGGGATGAAATCCGCAGCTCCCACTTAATGAAGAACAGCAGCAGTAAAATTCCGGAGATGAGCAGGGACAGGGTCTTCCAGGATCCCCAGCCCCAGTCGTTGCCGTGGCTGAAGGAGAGCAGCAAAAGAGAACTGCCCGCCACCACCGTCAAGAATCCGAGGAAATCGAACCTCTTCTTCCCGGTCAGTCGATAAAAAGGAATGAATTTGCTTACGATGACCATCGAGATCAGACCGATCGGAATATTTAGAATGAAAATCGATTTCCATCCAAAATATTGCACCAGCCATCCGCCAAGTGTCGGCCCGATCACCGGTGCCAGCATAGAGGCCAGGCTCCATAGTCCCATGGCGTAGGCTTGCCGCTCCCGGGGGAATACCTGGTAGATGATGGTCATCGTAATCGGGATAATCATCCCGCCGAACACGCCTTGCGTAATCCGGAAAGCAATCAAAGTCTCGATGTTCCAGGCTACAACGCATAATAGCGACGAAAGCGTAAAGCCCAACAAGGCCAGGACAAACAGCCTCTTATAACTGAGCTGGTCCCCCATGTAACCTACGATGGGAGCCACAATGCCCGTTGCCAGCAAATAACCGGCCATCAGCCATTGAGTTGTGCTCAGCGTGGCATCGAACTGCTCCATGACAACGGGAAAAGCCACGTTGATGGTCGTAATGCTGAGCACCGCCAGAAAATTACCGAAAAAGATAGCGCTCATTATAAGCCAAAATGAAGATTTATCTTGTGTATTCACATGAAGCCTCCTAAACAAAGTAACCCCGCCCGGATCTGGTTAACAGAGCTGGAGGCGGGATTCAAAGAGTTTGGTCTTTGGTGTTATGGAAATAATTTCTTGCCAAGCAATCGCAGTAAAATATACAGGTTATCCGCCTCGTCCTCATCCAGCTGCTTGAAGGATTCCATGACGGCATAATCTCCTTCGCTGCGGGCATCGAGCACAAGCTGCCGGCCTTCTGCCGTAAGATTGACATAGTGGCTGCGTCCATCACTGGGATTTGGCGTTCGAACCACCAGCCCCCGCTGTCCCAGAGCGTCCACTAAATACGTGATCGTTGCAGCCTTAAGCTCCATATGCTCAGCCAACCGATTCGGAAGCAGCGGACCCTGCTGCTCGATCAAACTTAAGATCTTATACTGATTCATCGTTAAATCGTTCTTTCTCAAGTGACTCAAAAAAGATACGACCCGATGGCTCGTCATTTTATCCGATAACTCACGATACATCTCCATGAGTCTCTCGACGCTTGCTTCTCTTCCGTTCTCCAGAGTTTCTCACCTCGCTACTTATTTTAGTTCAATGATTCTAACTTGTAAACACCATTTTCATGATTATAATTCTATTTTATCCCATTTATTGAGGTACAACTAACTAATTACTTAAATTATTCGAAGTTTATTTCAGGATTTCGAATATCCATGATTCTTAACATTAGAAATATCTACGGATGGAAAACTCCTAATCATTCCCCTGACTCGAAACGCTCGGTACGATAAAGGCTCCTACATAAAAAGGACTCGCAAGATCTATGCGATCTTACAAGTCCTTATCTTTCCCGTTTATTCCTCATCGTCTGCAAACAATTCGTGCAGCATCGCTTCCCGGCGATTCACGAATTCCTTCGTAATCATATAATGATCCGTTTCCTCCAAGCTCGACTCTTCTACCCCTTCGGAAGTCAGCTTGTAGATGATGGAATCGGGATAAGCCATAACAATTGGCGAATGGGTGGAAATAATAAACTGCGAGTCTTCCTGGACCAGGTCATGGATGCGTCTGAGCAGCGCCATTTGGCGAAATGGCGACAAGGCCGCTTCCGGCTCGTCCATGATGTACAGTCCGTTGCCGTCGAAGCGGTGCAGAAACGTCGCAAAGAAGGACTCACCATGGGATTGATGATGCAGCGACTTTCCGCCATAGGAATGCCAAAGCGCCAGTGAATCAACCTCGGAGGCCACATTATAATAGCTTTCCGCCCTGAAAAAGAAACCGTCCCTCGGCTTCCGGACTCCTCGAACCGTACGGATATATTGATACAGCACAGAATGCGTCTCCGCCGTGGAAAAAGAGAAATTGATGGTGCCCCCCTCCGGATTGAAACCCAATGCTACAGCAATCGCCTCCAGCAGCGTGGATTTGCCCATGCCATTCTCGCCTACGATATAAGTAACCTTCGGATGAAAATGAAGACCGTCCAAAGCCGCAACGGCCGGCAAATTAAAAGGATATTCATGAAATGAAGGGATGCGATCCCTCATTAACACAACGCTTCGTAGATAGGCAAGCATAGCAGCGTTATCCAAGCGCTTTCCCTCCTCGATTGTGAAACCTATAATTACTACTCTACTATATATCATTCCAGCAATGGTTCCAATTCAGGACCATCGCTCGATATTTCCGAGCATAAGCATGGGGCGTTTCCCTGAAGGGTGAATACGAACATCCTTTTTCACGCCATAATAGGGGGTATTGCCTCGAGATGTTGATGCCTCGTCGATACTCAATAAAAATACGCCATCACAGGGCTCGCCGGCACCTGGTATGACGCACTTTTTTTATACGATATCGAATGGTGTTATTCTGATATGCTACTCGCTTACGATAAACTGATAGAGCTCCTCAACCTTCTCTTCCGTCAAATCGCCGCTGTTATCGAATACCTTAATGGATGTCTGCGGAATGTCCCAGTTCACTTCCGGCACGAAATCGACGCGCTTCTTGAAGTCGTCCCAATGATCCAGCTTCCACTGATCCCGCTCGGTCTGTCTGTCAATGATGCGCTCCTTCTGCAAATCCATGTCTTTGAGCGCAACCACGATGACCTTCACGTCAACGTCGCTTTTCGTTAACCCTGCCGATGCAATGACTTCTTCAATCCATTCGCGGTTCTTGAGCTCGGCGGTAAACGGAGAAATCATAAAAACATTTTGTCCGGCACCCAGGTTCTCGATGCAAATATCCTTGGTCGTATCATATTCCAGATCGCGCAGATTCTCTTTATAAAAGGAAGAATCGCGGTCATTCGGATCCAGTCCGTTACTTTCCAGGAACTTCTCAACAAAGCGTCCCCCCACCGTATCACGGTCGAGAAATGCAGCCGGTATACGGACTGCAAGCTTCTTGGCTACGGTTGTCTTGCCTGTACCGGCCACGCCGACAAAAAATACTAGCTTTTGCAAATGGTATCCCTCCATATGATCTCTATCGCTTTCATATCCCTGCCGTCCACTCATGCCATCCTTATGCGCGTTCTGTCCGGTAACGGGTTTCTTCAATTAATTCCTCCATCGCGGAGGTCAAGCGTTCCTGAAGCACGTCCGCTACATCAAATCCGCCATCCTCGGTACGTGCCACCTGGGCATCCACCGCGTACACGCCGCCAAGAATATGACGGGCCCCGATCGAAGAAAGCACGGGCTTGAGCGAATAATCAATTGCCAGCAGATGTGCGAGACTGCCGCCGATAAACATCGGAAGCACGATTTTGCCGGCCAAGCCTTTTTGCGGAATCAGGTCTAAAAAGGTCTTCAGAACACCGGTAAACGAAGCTTTATAAACCGGACTTGCCACAATCACGGCATCGGCCTCGGCCACAAGCCCGTTCGCTTTGACAATATGCTCACTCTCAAACTTGGTATGAATCAAATCCTCAGGCGGCAGGGCGGCCACGTCGATCCGGCTAACCTCGAAATTCGCAGCAGTCAATGCCTGCTCCGCATATTCCATAACCGCATTCAATCGGGATCCGGCTGTAGGACTTCCGTTAATAATAACAGCTTTCGCCATAATCATTCACCTCGGCTTATGTTATAGTGTCGCCATCCATTCATAAGATCGCTATGTAAGGTCCTCTCGAACGTCAACCCATATAAATCAGAGCAAACTTGTCAGAATTAGTATCATCGTATCAATGTGTCTGCGCTTTTGTCAATGCAGCAGCTCCGGCAATTGAACCTTGGCGATTCGCCAACCATTACACTTCGCACCAATAGCCCGAAAGACATCGTAAAAATCTGTAACCCGCGCGTTTGCGCACGACCTTTCTCCTATTCTGTTCATAAACGGCACCCCCGACTGGGCGGATGCATAGAGATAAAGCATCGGCGTTCAACGAAAACACTCTGTATATCAAAGGAGGAAGGAAATGAATCCCCAGCAGCCCATTCCATACGTAGGCTCCAAAACCGAATGCAAGGAACAGCCCATCGCGTTCCCTCCCCAGCATCAAAACTGCCAGCCCGGTCTTGAAAGCCTCATGTCACCGCGTCCGATCAGCGAGGATCCCGCCTACCGGGGCAGCGGTAAACTGGATGGCAAAATCGCCATTGTAACCGGAGGGGACAGCGGCATCGGCAAAGCGGCGGCCATTGCTTTTGCCAAGGAAGGTGCCGATCTGGTCATCCCATACTTATATGAAACTTCGGATGCGGAAGTAACGAAGCAGCGGATTGAGTCGCTCGGCAGACGCTGCCTCTTAATGAAGATCGACCTGCGGTATAAAAAGAACTGCGAAGCCGTAGTAAACGAGACGATAGCCCACTTCGGCAAGCTGGATGTGCTTGTAAACAACCATGCCGTCCAGTATGTTCAGCGCAGCATCTTGGACATCACGGAGGAACAGCTGCATCATACCTATCAAACGAATATCTTTCCCTTTTTCTTCATGATCCAAGCTGCGCTGCCCCACATGAAATCCGGAGCGTCGATCATCAACACGGCCTCCATTACCGCCTATCAGGGATTTAAGGAGCTCATCGACTATTCTTCCACTAAAGGCGCCATCGTTTCCCTTACCCGATCCCTTGCCCTTTCGCTCGTCGATCAAGGCATCCGCGTCAATTCCGTCGCTCCCGGCTCGGTCTGGACGCCGCTCATCCCATCCAGCTTCCCAGCCGAAGAGGTCGCCGTGTTCGGAACGGATTCACCGATGAAGCGGGCGGCACAACCCTATGAGCTGGCGCCTGCCTATGTTTACTTGGCGTCGTCCATCTGTTCCTCTTTTGTCACGGGTCAGGCTATTCACGTCAACGGGGGACAGATGGTGACCAGTTAACAGCGGTGCCTTAAGCGTTCGAGAAGCTACGAATAACAAGCAGAGGATGTGTACCATGAACACGGGAATTCCTAAACGGTCCGGCCGGATGGACATGGGATTTTATGCATTAAACAAGCTGGCCAGCGCCGGCATCGTTGTGCTGCTGCTGAGCCTGCTCGATTGGGTGTGGCCTCCCGGCGCTGATCGAGCTTCGGAATGGTTAGGCCTCTATCTGCCGCAAGAGCACTGGGTATACGGTTACGCGCTCACTGCATCCCTTGCGGCAGATGCCATACTCTCGTTCTTGCCTTCCCTCCATAAGGCTAAACAAGCCGCCGTTTACGGAGCGGTCGGATTTCTGTTCTTCGCCTTATTCACAGGCGGAAATCCGGAGCAGCTCTGGCTGCGCGCAGCAGCGGGAGCCTTAACCCTGCTCATCTTCTTGTGGGGGAAGCATACGTTCTCCAGCAATTCTCTGGCCACCCCGTTCTTTGCCTTGATCGTTCCCCTGTTGTGCTGGGTGATCTGATGCAAGCGACTATAGCTTTCTTCCATGAAAAAAAGACCCTTCGATGAGGGCCCTGCAAAAATCTTGCTTTTGACACACGGACGGGACTAACGATTCGACCTGTATTGCTCAAGCAGCAGCTGCTTGATTTCCTGTACGTCTTTCTTCAGCTCCATATTTTCTTTCAACAGCTGATCCAGCCGCTCGTCCCGACTCTCTTCCTCTTCCTGTCCCAAGTAACTTAGAATAACAGCAACTACGAGGTTTAAGATGACAAGCGCCCCAACAATAATAAACGTTATAAAATAAATCCAAGCCCATGGCATTTCCGCGATGACCGGCCTGGCCACTTGGCTCGCCCACGACTCAAAGGTGACCACCTGCATCAATGTGAATAGAGAATTATGGAAGCTGCCAAAAAATTCGTACGGAAGCACATCCTTAAAAAATGTAGTGCCAATAATCGCATAAATCGTAAAAATAAGCAGCGTCAATCCGAGCACCCCGGTTAAAGCCGGCATCGACCGGATTAACGAGTCGATAATTTTACGAAGTGCCGGAATCGCAGGGATCATTCGGAATAGGCGCAGAACCCGGACCAGACGCAGCGAGCTTACGAACGGTGTGGTCAGGAAGATCAGGCTGCAGGCAACGATCAAGAAATCAAACCAGTTCCACCCGCTCGAGAAATATCGCTTAAATCCGAGACCGGTAATCTTCAAAAGAATCTCCAATACAAAAATCCCGAGGATAATTTTGTCAAGGTAGACCAGAAACTGACTCGTGCTGTACGTTTCGGCGACAATGATCACGCCGTTCAAAAAGATGATTCCAATAATAGCAGGTTGAAAATAACGGTGCTCCACCAATCGCTTGAACGATTCTCTCATGACTGTACCCCACTTCTCTTTGCATGACTATACTTCACAAAAAAATACGCACGTGCCGTGCCTTCGGTTTCAACATATAGTTCCATTATGAATTTGTTTCACCATTTCGTCCATACTCCAATAAAGGTTTCATGCATATAACAGGGCTGTCCCCAAAGTAAGTCTGCTTACTTAATGAGACGGTTCAATTGATAAAAAAGACAGCAAAAAATAAAGAAATGGCGGTGCCAGGGAGGTCAGCCCTGTACCGTCATTTCTTTATATCAGAATGTCATCGGCGCCAATATTAGCATGATGGTTCCCTCTCTGCCAACTGAAAGAAGAGAGCAATGGGCCTTAAATCCGGATCAGGACAGGATCTATAATGCCTTGGAAGTGGCGACGCTCTCCCTGGTCCAGAATGGACCGGCGCTTCTCGAGCTAAGAAACAAAGCTTACATCCCTTTTATTACCGGTGATCGACCGTTAGAGCAGTTCGTCGATTTGTGAAGGAATTTATGGAAGTTGGTACCTAACTGAGCTGCTAGATTTCTTTAAGGATCGGCAGTGTAAATTAGCGTCAATGACTGGTCCTCGCCAATTTCAATCTCTTCCGTGTTCCCTTCGTCAATTACGTTGTTAATAGAAAGCACCCAATGTTTGTTTTCGTCATTCTCGATACCATCAACGCTTAATATTTGCCCTTCCTGGTCTTTTTCTATCAGCACCCCCTGTTCATCGTCGTCTGAAATGGCTTGCATGACCTTCCCCACGGTAGGATGGTCATCCATAATCTTAACTGTCTGCACAAACAAAGCCTCATCTTCATTGAAGATTGCTACATCAACTTTTGTTTCGAGCGTCCCTTCACCTGTGTACTTTACTCCGTTATATTCTGGATAAAAACCCTCCTCGCTGTTTTTACTGCACGCTGTTAAAAACAGTACAATGAAGAACAATACAGTAAAACTACGCCAACAATGGTTCCTGAACACTCCTCTATACCTATGCATATTAAGACACCTCCTTCAAGAAGTAAGTCGATTTCCTCGTTTGTTCATATACTAAACCGAATTCGTTCGATCAGGCTTTCCTTTCTAAAGCGTCGATGCATATAGTAGGTCGTAAACAACTGAACCGCAATGTAGGCACCTATTATTATCAACATAGCACCAATCGGAAATTGATATTGGGCATAGGTGGCTTCGCGCTTAAAAATATCAACGATAATATATCCTGTGGGTATGCCCACAATAAAAGTCAACAACAGACTAACCAATATAACTACTAATCCTTCGCTACCAAGTTGTATTGCTAATTGGTTTTGTGACAACCCAATTGCCTCAATCACGCTGATCTCCCTTTTTCTAGCTATCATGCTTGTCAGATTTGAATTGACCAGATTACATATGCTAATGACGAGCAGCGTTGCAATAAAACCATAGGCGGATAACTCGATCAACCGTTTCGCCTCATGAAATTCCTGATAAATCTCTTGGAATGAAGTAAACCCAATTCTATGATCGGCCGCAGCAATTTCTTTTAAGCGTTGTTCTACATGCTCGAATTCCTTTTTAGGCACGGTCACACTGACTTGCTTGACACGCTGATCCAGCCCTAGGCGCTTAAACATATCCTGATGGGCAATGAAAGTCCCTCCATAAGCAGAGTCTCCTTTATAAGTAATATAACTAGGAAGAACGCCGACGATTGTGAATTCAAGCTCTGCCCGCTGTTCTCCAAGCGGGGTCATTCTGATCTTATCACCGACCTTATAGGTCCCATCCTCGGCGATGGCAATAAGCACGTTCCCATTCTTCATCTCCTCTAATGCGTGTCTGTTATTCCCTAGTGCATGTAGTGTCTTTTGCATTAGAGCATCGTCATAGCCATAGATTTCTGAAGTAATCGCAGGATTTCGGATATCCTCTATGTTTTTAAGATGAACTGCCGCATCCTGCTTGTTATAGAGGAACTCATCATACATTTCCGTATACAAAGACTGAATCCCATTCATATCATGTATCTGCTTCACGATTCCTTCGTTCAACAAATCGAGATGCTCATCCACTCCTCGGTAAGAGTTAACACTCAGCTTGTAATCGCCTGGCACCATACTCGCGGCTACATTGCCCATATTCATACTGTTCAGGATACTGCTTGTAACGATAAAGATCAGCCCTGTCAAAGTGATTGAAGTGATAGTAATCCAAGTACGTTTGCGATGACGTATAACTTGCGCAGATACCAAGGTGAAGCTGCTAAGGGAATTGTTCAATTGATTTCTGGTTGTTTTTCTCTTCCTCCATGCGTCAGCAACCGGATTATAGCGGGTCGCTGCAATCTCCGAGATTCTCCCTACTCTTCTGGCTGGAAATTGGATTGAAAGAATGACGAAAAGCAGACCTGATAAGAATGCTACGCCAACATGAAATGGAGATATCTCTACATACAGAGAAAGATCGGTAGAGCCCGCATTTCCGAGAAACGGAATGAATGCCAAGCTGCAACCTATTCCCAGTAGAATTCCAACAATACTGCCGATGAAAGAAATAATCAGTCCCTCTATTAGAATCATGCGTCGTAATTGTCTTGGAGTCATGCCAATCGCTTTCATCATGCCAAACAAACGTATTTGTTGTGAAATGTAAATGTTGAAAATATTATAAATAACCATTCCAGAGCTTAAAACGATAACCAACACAGCTAATGCAGACTGCAGAATAGTTGTCGGATTCTGTTCATAAGCGCCTGTATAGCGTTCATTTATTTTAATTTGCTTATCTGACAAGCCTGCTTGTTTACCTATATCCTCCGCGACCGAGGCAGCGTTTAAGTTGGATTTCAGTAGTGCAAAAACCGTTACTTCCGGATCCGGACTATACTGCTCCGAGAAGCTTTTTGATACAAACATCAATCCGGCTCTTGCAGCCTTTCGAATAGCAATGTCTTCAGTAATACCTACCAGTTCAAAGGTTTTCGTTATTTCTTTAGTCTGATCATCACTTATAACCTGCAAATCTAACGCGATTCTTTGTCCTAACTCAGAAGAATAACCTAATTCATGAAGGAGCCATTCATCCAATACAATTTCATGATCAGCCTCTGGCGCACGGCCTCGCCTCAGTTCAATCAGTCCGTTATTTATTCCCTCCATGTAACCAATAGCCATATGGATATTCAGTTTCTCAAATGTAGTGGAGCTAATATTTCTGCTGTTATACGAAAGATAATACTCCTTGATCTTAGGGTTACTCACGATCTGCTGTTGTTGCTTCAATGACAATTCCTCATATTGCACATGAAAGGCACCAATTTCATTCATAGCTGCCCTCTTATTGCGGTTATCTTCAGAGTGAAAGTACGTGAACACGACAAATACTAAGGCAACGGATAGGGCTGTTGTAAATATAGTTAACAGGGTTCTGCCTTTGTAGTGGCTTAAATTTTTCCATGCTATGTCTCGTACGGATACAGTATCTTTCATTGCGATGCCTCCACAACGATCGAACCATCAACTACCCGAACCGTTCGGTCGGACAATGATGCGATATCCTCATTATGCGTAACGATAATTAATGTCTGGTTATACCTCTGTATCGACAATCTCAGGAGATTCAGGACGTCTCTACTGGAACGACTGTCCAGATTCCCAGTAGGTTCATCGGCAAGGATGATCGACGGTTTAGCAGCAATCGCACGGGCGATGGCAACGCGCTGCTGCTGTCCCCCTGACAACGCCGTTGGTAGACTAGTTCGTTTCTCATAAATATCCAGCGTGTTTAAAATATCTTTGATGTATTCAACGTCAGCCTTTTTTCCGTCAAGTCCAATGGGTAATATGATATTTTCCCATACGTTAAGTGATGGCACGAGATTAAATGATTGGAAGACAAAACCGATTTCACGACGGCGGAACACGGCTAGTTGATTTGCTGGTAGTGTATAAATAGAAGTTCCATTCATGATGACTTCGCCGCTTGTCGGTGCATCCAAACCACCAATGATGTGCATTAAAGTACTTTTACCCGCACCTGACTGCCCGACAATGGAGATAAACTCTCCTTTCTCCACAGTGAAATCAATTTCATGTATGGCCTTTACTTGGCTTTCTCCTGTGCCATAATACTTGCACAATTTCTTTCCTTCCAGAATCAAATCCAACGCCCCCCTTCGGGTAAACTCAAAGAATCCATTTCAGGAATGCTCCACTTAAAGCAAAAAAACATCCTTCCCTTAGCTGTCTGCTGAGAAAAGGATATCTAATAATTATCTATTTTTTATCAACGAATATCGATGTTAGGTGTATTGGTACTTTTACATTGGAACATGACAGTTACTCTCGCTCCGCATGTCTCATTGTTAGCTATTCTAAGTCCTCCACCATGCTTTTCAGATAAAATCTTGCATATATGTAGTCCCAAACCAAAACCGCCACTCCCGTTTATTGCTTTACGTTTGTAGAACGGTTTAGTCGCTTGTTCGAGATCCTCCTCCGAGAAACCTTCGCCATCATCACTAACTGTAATGCACAGCATGCCATTCATGGATTCCAAACCTATGGATATTGTCTTGTCAGCATAACGAATTGCATTGCTAAGCATATTTTCGAATATCCGTATAACCGTGTCAGCATCAAAGTGCAGTTCTGTTTGGGCAATATGGTTTTCAAATGTCATTTTAAGATGACGTCCCTCTACTAACACCTCGGCAATACTGTTAAGCTGTTTGATAAAATGATCTATATTTACGTTTGTTGTGTAAATGCTGCTGTCTTCCAATCTTTGAATCTCGCTCATCAATTGAACATAGTTCTCCAGCCGTAAAATATGTGCGGACATTGCAGATACGGTAGACATCACTTTGTCTGCACTGATCTTACCTTGGGGCAGATAGTTCACCAAGAAATCCGTAGATCCCCTAAGTACCGTGAGCGGTGTGCGCAGGTCATGGGAAAAAACAGCATTCAATTGTTTGCGCTCCTCCATAGAACGCCACATTTGCCGAGTGTTGTCATCCAATGCAGCTCGCATTTTCTCGAAGGAATCGCAGAGCTTCCCCATCTCGTCCTTGCTCTCATAATGGATATGAAAATTCAAGTCATGATTCGCTATTTTTTCAGAAGCCATGCCTAATAGTGCAATAGGTTTTTTCAGTTTATGGCGATAAAATACAAACGAGGACAACATGCTGCACAGTCCAAGAAATATCGGAATAGACCATGCTTCAACAATATCGCAAATTTGAAGAATAATTTCATCATTCGGCGTATAATGATTATTTATAGGCTCAGAACTATTCTTGTTCGGAGCGTTATATTTATGATAGAGATCGTTTCTAACTCCATTTGAAGCTCCAATTGCAACAGAGCTAAGCAGAGCCGCCATCATTAGAAATATGAACATATATAGCATAAAGCTCTTTCTAATCGAAAGGTTGCGGATTCCTGCTATTATCCTACCCATCTGTATCCCACACCCCATATGGTTGCAATATACGTATGACTGTTCACCGAAGCTAATTTGGCTCGAATTCTTCGAATATGCTCAACGACAACGGCGCTGTCTCCCTCGCTGTCATACCCCCATACTCGTTCATAAATCCGCTCTTTATCAAAAATCTGACCCTTGTTCATGGATAGCAATTCAATAATATCAAATTCTTTTTTGGCAAATGAAATTGGTCGGTTTTGATAATAAACAGCACGTGCAGAATAATCAACGACTAAATCATCAATGAATTTCGATTGGGTCTTATAACGCTGCCTCTGCTCGCGACGCAAGTGTGCAGATACTCTAGCCCCTACCTCCTCAATGCTGAATGGCTTGACAATATAGTCGTCCCCACCGACACGGAATCCATTGAGCTTATCGGCCTCTTCTACCTTTGCCGTTAAAAACAGAATAGGACAGGACACAAAATTGCGTATCCGTGTACAAACCTCAATGCCATCCAGATCTGGCATATGAATATCCAGTAAAATAAGATCTGGATCAAACTCAACTTGCTGCAATACTTCGGTCCCACTCCTTGCTGTGATAACCCGATAACCATTGATTTCGAAATAATTTTGGAGTAGATTCACGATATCTATTTCATCATCAGCAATCAAGATTAGATTTGACATACCTCATTCCTCTTTCGCAACAGCTCAGGATCGGATATATCTAAAAGTATATCTTGCTCACGATCCATTTTTGACATCAAGTAATCGTCGTGTGTTATAATTATACATAAGTTGTTTTTTAGCTTATTCAAGAGCTGTACAAATTTTTCTTTTTTTTGTATATCTAAGTTCGAAGTCGGCTCATAAAAATAAATAAACTCGGTCGTCTCAAAACTGCTCTTGAGAGTGCAATCTCTTGCATTTGACCACCTGATAAGTTCTTTCCTGACTCACCAATATGATGATAACTTTCATCTTTCAAAACACTTGATAATCCATACTCCTCCAAAACACGATAAACTTCCTCGTCTGTGATTCCCCCATCCCATTGTTTAATATTATCCATGATACTACCAGAAAATAAGTATATTTTCTGAGAAACAATTCCTATTTTTCTTCTCAAATCATTAATATTTATGTCCTTGAGATTGTAAAGGTTCACCTCCAAAAAAATTCAGGGTTACATTTTCAGATTTATTAAGTTTTAACACGTTATTAATGAAAGTGATCAACGAGCTAACAAGCGCTGGGCTAAAATACAGTTTTTCTCTTAGTCCAGACACATAACAGTAATCGCAGCTCAAATTACAATCATTTGTAACGAAAATATGTACTTTCATAGCCCTCAGCCTCATCAACCATATTCAACCTTTAAATACATAATAGTACATAACACTCCTTTTTCATGTGCCATCCATCATTTATACTGTAAATTTTTGGTGTTATATTTATTTTTTATCTATTAATTTGACATCTTAAGTCGCCTTGCTTTAGCATATTGCATTGATCTTATGCGCTTTCGAAATTCAGGCCTACATCTCTTTTATTACCGGTGATCCACCGTTAGAGCAGTTCGACGATTTTGTGAAGGAATTTATGGAGGCTGGCGGGGCTGAAGTATTGCAACCTACTGTACTCACATAATATCCTTCTGCCCAAAATTTTCGATTCCCGTATTTATATTTTAGTTGTGCATGCTTCTCGAAGATCATTAACGAACTTTTCCCCTTTAGATATCCCATGAATGATGAGACTGAAATTTTCGGCGGGATAGCCACCAACATATGGACATGATCGGGCATCATGTGGCCTTCTATAATCTCTACTCCTTTGTACTTACATAAGTGTTTGAAAATTTCTATTAAGTCTCTTCTTTCTTGATTATAAATCTCTTTCCGTCTATACTTCGGGGTAAATACAATGTGGTATTTGCACATCCACTTTGTGTGAGCTAGACTGTAGCTCTTGGTTGCCATTTGAGACCATTCCTTTCTTTGAGCCTGAACATCTCAATTTTATTGGAATGGTCTCAGTGGTCAACCCTCAATCCCTCCACCCGCATAGCGGGTGGCTTTTTGTTTCGCGCGTTTCACGCACTCAACTGGCTAAAGCCACAATATAAACAAACCCAGCACCCTTCGCGGCACTGGATTGTGTTTTACAATAACTGTTTTCGTTTTGCAGTGCTCTCGCGATGAGGGCCTTTCTCTTCGCGTCAAAGTGCTTCGATGACATCCCCGGCGATGACCGAGGCGGGATGTCCCCGGTGCCGCGCGGCCCGCTCGCCGGCACGGCCGTGCAGCCACACGCCAAGCGCGGCTGCAGACGGACCGGCATATCCTTGCGCCAGCAGGCTGGCAATGATGCCGGTCAGCACGTCCCCGGTGCCTCCGGTCGCCATGCCGGAGGTGCCGGTTGTGTTGATGTAGGCTTGTCCTTCCGGCGAAGCCACGACGGTATGTGCCCCCTTGAGCACGAGGGTAACCCCGTGCCCGGTCGCGAACGATGCGGCAACACCGATCCGGTCCCGCTGCAGCTCGGCGGTCGGGATGCCCAGCAGCCGGGACATCTCCCCCGGATGCGGGGTCAGCACGGTAGCCGCACCGCGCGGCTCCCAAGTGCCGAAATCACCGGCCGCGGACAGCATATTCAGCGCATCGGCATCCACCACCAGCGGTCCTTCCCATTCTTCCCACAAACGGCGGAGCCATCTGGCATCTCCTTCAAAACGGCCAAGTCCCGGACCTACGGCCAGCACATCGCGGGTTTTGGCGAGCTCCAGCACCTGCTCAGCGGAGGCCTCATCCCAGTAGCCGCCGCTCTCCTCGCCTGTGGCGGGGGCAAGCATCACCTCGGGCGCGGCTCCGCTCAGCGGCAGCACCAAGCTTGCAGGGAGCGCCCAGGTCACCAGGCCGCAGCCCGCACGAAGTGCTGCCCGGGAAGCGAGCAGGCCTGCGCCGCTCATCGTGCGGCTGCCCCCTACGGTCAACACGTGACCGTAGGTGCCCTTATGTCCATCCGGCGAGCGGTGACGTGATACCTCCACACCCAGCTCGGTCCGAAGGACATGCGGGGTGAGCAGATGCGTGCTGACGCCCTGCTCCCGGCACAGCGATGCCGGGATGCCGATGGCGCGGACCACCACCCGGCCGGCCGCCTCGGCGCCGGGGTACTGCACCAAGCCTCGCTTCAGGAATGCGAGGCATACCGTCACCGCGGCCGAGATGCACGGCTCGTGCCGCGCGCCGGTATCGGCGTCCAGTCCGCTCGGAATATCCGCGGACACAATCGGCAGGCCGCTGTCATTGGCGGCCTGGATCAGCGCGGCGTAAGTGCCGCGGGGCGCGCCCGCCGCGCCCGTGCCGAGCAGCGCGTCCACGATGCCGGTGTACGCGCCGTAGTCCACGGCATCACGGCCGTGGACCAGAGCCGGGATGCCAAGCGCTGCCGCGGCATCCCGCTGCACCGCCGCCTCGCCGGCTAACGCGGACGGCTCGGCGGCATAGAGCAGCGTGACGCGTATACCGGCGTCACGCAAATGCCGGGCGGCGACCGCCCCGTCGCCGCCGTTATTGCCCTTGCCCACCAGAATGAGCCAGTGCTCCTGCGCTGCAAGCGCGGTGGGCAATCGAGCGTCTCCGTCGATGACAGGCGACGGACGGCTCATCTCCAGAGCCAGGTCATCCCCGGCGGTAAGAGCCTCCGCCGCAGCCGAATGCTCCGGTAAGAATAGCCGCTGTTCACCCCGCCCGTCCTCGGACATGAAGGACCGAGCCTTTCCTGCTGTCCCAGTGCCTCCGTAATCAGAACGGCTCACTCTATCACGCTCCAGGCACAGCTTCAGGACTTCCTCGGCAATCGCCTTACCTGCATTTTCCATCAGGGCTATGGCCGGAATGCCGATTTGATGAATCGTATGGTTGTCGAGTGACCTCATCTGTTCAGACGTCACAACATACATCCAAGCTCTCCCCTTTGCTTCGATATATCCTACACACACGCGTTGGCGACTCAGGATGCCTGTCTATTAATAAGCAACGGTAAAACGGGACTGAATAAACTGCGGATCATCCAGCTCATCGATCACCGCTACCGCGAAATCTTCAACCGAGATTCGGCTGCTTCCGCTCTCGTCAGTCACCAGGCGGTCCATGCCGATCCGGAACTGTCCGGTACGTTTCCCCGGCTCAATAATCGCTGCCGGACTGACATACGTCCATTCCAGATCGCTTTCCTTATACAGATCGTAGGCATCCGCATGCGCACGGGCAAGCGGCCTGATCTCCTCCGGAAATTCCGGGGTATCCATAAGCGGTACGCCGCTGTCGGCGATCAAGCTGCCAGCGCCGCCAACGATCAACAGTCGGGTTACGCCGCCACGTCTCGTCCCCTCCACAATCGTGCGTGCGGCTGCAACGAGTTCCTCTTCCCGGCCGAACTTCGGACCGAAAGCGCTAATAACAGCATCATGCCCTTGAATCGCCTCTTCTAATGATGAAGGATCCATTACATCCGCTTTAACTTTCTTTAATTGCTCATGCTCTGCATCCAATCGATCCGGATTACGCAAAATCGCAGTAACTTCGTGCCCCCGTCGCAGCGCTTCCTCCGTAATTCGTCTCCCGATCGTTCCGCTTGCTCCAATTAATGCTACCTTCATGTTCATCGCTCCTTCGCTTAGAAATTATACTACATCACCCCTGGTGATGAATGGCTCTTCTTGAATCTTAAGTAGTATTATAAACACCTGGTGCCGTCTATAGCCGTTTCGGGCTGTCACACCTTCTATTTACTTATCCCCATGAAGACCTCTTCAAACTCCACTCGTTCATTTTTTCTCAAAACAATAGATCTTTAGACCTATGTAACACCATATTATTTTCGCCGATAGAATACACAAGTGCATATTTACGAACAAATATAACTCGAATAATGACTTACATCGCCATACTAATGTTGTGTGCTTGTTGGAATTTGTCGTTTTCCTATGAGCTAATCGTATGTAAAGGAGATTATCCATATAATGAAAAAAAAATACGTTCGCTTGCTGGCCCTCTGTCTCGCTGGCAGTCTGCTGCTGCTAAGCAGTTTGTCTCTTCACCCCGATACGGCTACGGCCGAACCCCGCCAAAAGGCGACCTGGTTCTGGGACACCCCGCAGATTCAAGATTCAGCTGACGACATTCTGAGTTTTGCCTCCAGTCAAGGGGTCAATGTGCTCTATCTGCAGATGAACCGCGATGTTCGGCCCGAGTATTACCGCAGCTTTATTCGCCAAGCAGGCGATCAGGGGGTCGAGGTTCATGTCCTCGGCGGCGCGCCTAACTGGGCGCTGGAATCGGAACGTCACCGATTGGAGACCTTCATTCAATGGACTGCTGAATATCAGGCTTCGGCTGCTCCGAATGAGCGCTTCACCGGCATTCATGTCGATATCGAGCCGCATGTGCTGACTGAGTGGAAAACAAATCAAGCCTCCGTGGTAAAGCAATGGCAAGCGAGCGTCCGCTATCTGGTCCAGGAAGCGCACACACTGAATCTGCCCATCGGTTCCGACATGACATTCTGGCTGCACGGCTACCAGCTGCCGGACCAGTCGATGTCGATCAGTCGGTGGATGATCCAGCAGTTCGACCAGGTCGTCATTATGGCCTATCGTGATCAGGCAGATACCATTTATAAAGTCGCTGCTGCCGAGCTTAAGGAAGCCGATGAACTTGGCAAGGAAGCCTTAATTGCCGTAGAGACCAAATCGAGCAATGAGGGAGCTTACATTACCTTTTTTGAGGAAGGCACGTCCTATATGGAGGAACAGCTATCCAAGGTATGTATCAAAGCGGAGAAGCATCCTTCGTTCTCCGGGTTCGCCATTCATGACTATAGATACTGGAAAGCATTGCATGACTCCGATCGATAACATCGCGATTATTTCATAATGGGAATAAAAAAGATGGCGTTTCAAGAGGGTATTTTCCTCTGGCGCCATCTTTATATTTTAGATGAAGGAACTCATCCTCTTCCATCGGTAAAAGGCCTGCTCGCTCTTAAACCGTCAACATGAGAAGCAGTACATAACCGACCGTCAATTTCGCGCGTTGTAGCGGCCCTTTTTTTACATGCACTTCCATCCCCCGGTCCCTCCCTCTCTTACGATGCTACCGTCTTATTCATATACTATATGCGGCTCGGTCCCTTATGTTGCCTTGGGGAAAAATTGTTTGCCAACAAAAAAATATTAGCCATGTAAACAGTAGAGTACGATTTAAGCTTCCTGCATAGGAAGCAGAACCTGGGCTGCAATGCAGCTCATTCACGATCAGGATAGCGCTTCAAGACATCCTGCAAATATTGTTCTGCTTCCATTACAAGCTGACGCTCTCCCGTGTTCCATTGATCCCGATTTCTATCGACTGCTAAGAAGGCAGCATGAATCCGTTCGTCGCCATGTGTCACACGTTGAACCATCCGTTGCCATTCTTCGGCTAAGGTTCTGGCTAAACGGGACTCGATGGGAACGTTTGAGGCCTTATAAGCTGCAGCTTGCAGCGATATTTTTCTGAACGTATTGTAAAAATCCAATGCCGCCTGCTCAGAGTTAAATACTGTTCGAAATAGTCGCGAGTCTTCCTCCGAAAATTCGTATTCTTTCCAAGCCGACATATCAACCTCATTCAATGAACGCATGAGATGGGCTAACAGCTCCCAGGGTACGGTGTAACCTTCTTTCATCATTTCCTTTGCGACATGCAATCCGTCAAGCTTGGCTTGGATACTCTCTTTCTGTGAATAGAGGACCGATGCCTGGTAATCTAGAATGTTCTCGATATCCTGCTCCTCGGTGCCCACGATCAATTGTTCTTTGATCTTTTTTAAAGAGAAACCAATGGCTCTATAGAACATAATCTGTTCAAGTACATACAGCTGTTTATCATAATATACTCTATGCCCCAGCTCATCCCGCTCCGCCTTAAGAATCCCTTCATTATCGTAATACTGAATGGTTCGCGGAGTTATTCCCGACAATTGACTGAGTTCTTTTACGGAATATTTTTTTTCCATGAACCCATCCCTTCTTTGTCCCTTACTCGATTTTCGCTAAAAAAGCTTCTATTGTTTCCAGTAACTCTTCAGGGTATTCCCCGTTAATTGCGTGCGAAGCATCTTCAAATACGACCATCTCGCTATTAGGGTCTTTCAGAGACTCCTTCCCCGTTTGATACGACTTTTCAGCATGGTGCATCGTCGATTGTCCAGCTAAAATACCGAGCACCGGCATCGTCAGCTCAGCTAATCGTTCCGGCTTGATGGCTTCCGGCATAGGCAACTTGCTCTTGAATGTCCGCATACCGGTTTCGATTAATTTGGCGGTCGGGTCGCTGTCATCAACTTCAGCCCCGCCGGATATATAGCTGAGCATTTTCTCCCGAATCGGTTTGGGCACCATGGGCACAGACGCCGGAATGGATACCAGTATCATTTTCAGTGGAATGGGGCCAAACACATAGACAGGGTCCAGCAATATGAGCGAGTGAATCTTCTCAGGATGCTTGAGCGCCACATTCGCCGCACTCCACCCGCCGAACGATAGCCCTAATAGGTGGATCTCTGATTCCGGCAGCTGATCCAGCACTTGCCCTAACCATGCTGCTTGGTCCGCTGCGGTTTCAATCCGTCTGGTTTCTGTGCTTAAACCCGGCTCTCCTATCAAATCAAGTGTGTATACAGGCCTGTGTTCTAGAAAGCCGCTTAGATTGGCCTCCCACATGGGTGTAGCAGATCCCTTACCGGGAAGCAGCAGCAGGGGTGTTTTATGCGGTGTATCGCTCCCCTGGAACTTGTAGAGCTGTACCACGCCAAAATCGGTATGAACCTTAATCGATTCAACCGGTTCTGGTAAGTGACTCATCGCCTCACCATAAGCTGCCGTATATTCCTTCTGCCCATCCTCTGTAACAAAACCGCTTAACGACCCGTCATCTCTAAATAGGAAGCCTATTACCGTCAGTATAGCTAGTATCGCAATGAGAATACTACCCAAGAGTACCCATCTTTTTTTTCGTTTCACTTCAATCCCCTCCTAAGGTGACTATAGGATATGACGTAACGTTATACGCAACCCCCTATGCTCTCCATAGCTGCCTGTTACCGAATCAGCTTGAAATCCCTCCCTTGTTGTGCAATAGTGAAAGGTAGAATATTGAAGGAGGGATCCGCTTGTCCCTTACGGAATGGATGAATGATATCATTGGCTCACTCGACACGCTTGTGGCTGTGCTTCTTGCCACTGCGGTATTTACGGGCCTGTACATATACAGTGCATCCCGGCTACTGGGCGCACGCAAGGATTCACTCGCCCGCATTCGTCAGTCCTTGACGATTTACACCAGACTGGCCGGGCCTCTGGGAACCCTTATCAATCGACCGACCCGAACGGCTGTCCCCGAGGATCTGCTTATCCGGCTTCTGCAGGAATGCAAATCCGCTGACCTGTTGACTCGGGAGCTCCACGAACAGATTGATACCTTTCTAAGTGATCGTGATGAATCCAGATTGACAACACTTCACAAGCTGCTGGACCGCGAGATCAACAGGCTTATGAAGGAGCGCGACGAGCTGGTTGGACGGCTCGAGAAACCAGGTTGGGGTATGGGGTTATGGCTGCTCTTGAAACCTGCAATACCTGCCCTTTCACTAGGTGCTGCAATCCTATGGACGACGATTCTCGTTCAAGAACTAAGGCAATCCTCTGTCTGGACAAACCCCGAGGTATGGTGTCTATGGCTCTCCAACATGATTGCCACGATCTCTTTCTATCGATTGTTGATGGACTCCAGAAGAAGAACGCATGGCGTTATCTATACCGTGCTGCATCTGCTGATTGTAGCTTCAGCCCTGTTTAATCTGATCTGGAACGAGGCCTCACCTTACGTTTTGGCTACCCAATGCTTGCTGTATCTGGCGGGTTTCCGGGTTACGGCCACTCGCCAGCGGCGTGAACGGCCCTATGCCGGGCACCCGGAGCTAATGGAACAATTTCTTCATCCTGCGGGAGATCACGACCCTCTTAGTGAGACGGCACATTCCAGTGAACCGGAGATTAGCAGCAGTCCTCTGCGGTCCAGATAAGACAACAGCGACATGAGTATTACGAAAAACAACCCGCACCGAAATTCATCGGCCGGGCTGTTTTTTTATTTTCGCAATCCTTTGGGGCAGGCAGATATTATCGGATATCACGCTCTTCCATACCGCATTCCTTCTACAAAAAAGAAAAGAACTCCCGCATAAATGCTGAAGCGCACTCCCTTAGACTACATCGGCTGACACTCCAGGGTGTTTTTCCAAAGTCTATTGGATAAGGTGCACTTCATGGCATCGATGGAAGTTCTTATCTCGATACTCGACAACCTTGCGGGGTCATCTTGCGCTCGTTCTTCGTTGTTGGCCGGATGCCCGGGACGTCTTGACCGCTCCGGAGGCCGTATTCTCGAAACGCTTGCGCTCCGTTCGTTCCATCTGAACGATCTGACCCTCATGCACTACGATTTGCAGCGAACCGAATTCCATGTCGTTCAGCAGGCTTGCTATGCGTTCGAGCCACATTTCATCCACTTTTAAAGGTTTAGCCATGGATACGCCTCCTCACCGGGCAAAGCCCCAATCTATTTACTCATCCCACAAGTCGAAGTGGCAACCTACCTGCACGCGTTCATTATTCATTCTTTTCCAACCTACATAGTATGAATTAACATTAGCATGGGTTGGAAACGACTGTCAATGGTCATTTTTTCGCGTAAACCAATTTTTCAGCAGCAGGGTTACGACCGCTAATAACAACAATAATGAGGCCACCGCAAACGATGCCGAAAACTGATACTCGTTGTACAAAATTTCCACGTGAAGGGGCAGCGTATTCGTCTCACCGCGGATATGACCGGATACAACGGACACGGCCCCAAACTCGCCCATGGCTCTGGCGTTGCACAGAATGATGCCGTACAATAGCCCCCACTTGATATTGGGCAGGGTAACCCTCCAGAATATTTGCCAGCCCTTGGCGCCCAGCGTTACTGCCGCTTCCTCTTCTTTCGTCCCTTGGTCTTCCATCAGCGGGATCAGTTCCTTTGCCACAAAGGGAAACGTGACAAACAATGTAGCCAGAACAATGCCGGGCACGGCAAAAATAATCTTGATATCCTGACTTTCAAGCCAAGGGCCGAACCAGCCCTGCCGACCGAAGATCAGCACGAAGATTAACCCGCCGATCACCGGCGATACCGCAAACGGCAGATCCAGCAGCGTAATCAACAGATTTTTCCCTTTAAAACGGAACTTCGTTATGGTCCATGCCGCGATGACACCGAACATCGAATTCAGCGGTACCGCAATGGCCGCTACCAGTAAAGTCAGCTGAAGCGCGGATAGGGCATCTGGATCGGATAAGGCTGCTATATAGACGTCCCATCCCTTCTTAAGCGCTTCGGACATCACCGTAATGAGAGGCAGCACAATAAGCCACAACAGCACAAGCCCAGCCAAACTTATGAATGTCCATTTCACCCACGGCTTCTCCGCTGCAGCCGGAGAGGACGGCGAATTTCGTTTCGCTGCGGGAACGGCAGCGGGTACAGTTCCAGCCATGGTATCCCCTCCTTAACGCGCGGTTTTCCGCGTCCAATGTTGTAAAATATTGATGCCGAGCAGCAGCGCAAAAGAGATGAGCAGCAAGATCAAGGCAACCGCCGTCGCGCCGGCATAATCAAATTGCTCCAGCTTTGTCATGATCAGCAGCGGCGCAATCTCCGTCTTCATCGGCATATTCCCCGATATGAAAACCACGGAGCCGTATTCTCCGATCCCCCGGGCAAAAGCAAGCGCAAATCCGGTCAACAGCGGCGGAATCAGGGTTGGCAGAATGATGGTGCTAAACGTTCGCCATCGGCCTGCCCCCAGCGTAGCAGCCGCCTCTTCCGTATCCCGCTCCGCATCCTCCAGCACCGGCTGGACCGTCCGCACAACAAACGGTATGCCGATGAACATAAGAGCCAGCGTAATGCCCAAAGGAGAGAATGCCGCCTTGATCCCTAGCGGCTCCAGCAGCGATCCGATCCAGCCATTAGCGGAATAGATCGCGGTTAGAGCCACCCCCGCCACGGCCGTTGGCAGGGCGAATGGCAAATCGATCAGCGCATCCCACAATTTTTTACCGGGGAAATCATACCGCACCAGCACCCAAGCCAGCAGCAACCCCAATATCGTATCCGCGAATGCGGCCAGCGCCGCTGTCGTCAGACTAACCCGGTAGGAGGCCAGCACCCTCGGATCGGTTGCAACCGACCAAAACTTCTCCCAGGTTAGTCCGGTTTGATTGAGCAGCAGCGCGGACAGCGGGACGAGCACAACCAAACTCATATAAAGAACGGTCAGTCCCATGCCGATTCCAAAACCAGGGAGCACCCTGCGATGATTTCTGCCTTGCTTCTGTACGCGGAGTACAGCCATGTCCACTCATCCTTTCCTGCCTTCGGCGGTTATGCCGATCAGCTTCCTGGCACGTAAATCTGATTAAAGATGCCGCCGTCATTGAAATGCTTCGTTTGCGTCTCTTCCCATGTTCCAAACACATCCTTGAGCGTAAACAATTCGATGGCCGGGAATTTCTCCTTGTACTTGTCAGCCACGCTGGCAAGCGTCGGACGGTAGTAATTCTCCGCCGCAATCGTCTGTCCCTCTTCACTGTATAGATATTGCAGGTACGCTTCCGCTACCTCGCGGGTCCCTCGCTTGTCGACGTTCTTATCCACGACGGCAACCGGCGGTTCCGCCAAAATGCTGACCGACGGGTTCACGATTTCGAATTTGTCCGGTCCCAGTTCGTTAATCGAGAGATACGCTTCATTCTCCCAAGCCAGCAGCACATCCCCGATCCCACGTTCTACAAAAGTGGTTGTTGCACCACGTGCGCCGCTGTCCAGCACCGGCACGTGGGTGAACAGCTCTTTCACGAATTCCTGTGCCTTCGCTTCATCGTTATGGTTAACCTTGAGTGCATAGCCCCATGCCGCCAGGTAGTTCCACCGTGCGCCGCCGGAGGTCTGCGGGTTCGGTGTGATAACCTCTACCCCCTCCTTGATCAGATCCGGCCAATCCTTAATGCCTTTCGGGTTGCCTTTGCGGACGAGAAAAACGATCGTCGAGGTGTAAGGCGCACTGTTATGCTCGAACTTGCTCTCCCAGCCCTCATTGATCAATCCGGCCTGACGGATTGCATCGATATCGTATCCGAGGGCCAGTGTCACCACGTCCGCCTCCAAACCGTCGATTACCGAACGGCTTTGCTTGCCTGAACCCCCGTGCGATTGCTTAAATGTTACCTTCTGGCCTTGTTCTTTCTCCCAATGCGCCGCGAATGCTTTATTGTACTGGTCATATAACTCGCGGGTCGGATCGTAAGAAACATTGAGAAGTTCCACGCTCGGCTTGCTTGAACCCGAAGCAGGCGCTTCTCCATTGGCGGTTGCGACTGTCTCTGTTTTCTCTGCACCGCAAGCCGTAAGCGCCGCCGTCAACATCATGGTCAATCCGATGAGAACCCCTTGCTTCAACACCTTTTTCATATGGATCACTCCCCCTGGTATTCTCTACTAAACAGGCCGTATGGCAAAAAAAGACGGAGGAAGGCTCATCAGAACAGAGTCAAGCCGGTTTGCTACCGTGCCTGCTCTTGATCCTTGAGCGTTCCTCCGTCGATACGGTGAGAACAAAATATTATAATTCCTACCTGTTTAGTATGTTATGAAGCTATTGTAATAAGTCCATCCTCTGCTGTCAAACCTTTTTTTCAAATAATTACAAGTTTGGCCCCCCCCGGTCCATAGAACCATTTTTGGCCCGCGAACGCAGTCACAGCGTGGTTTTCCATTTACTGAGGGTTGTATGAACTCGCTTCCATCCTTATAATTCAACCCCAAAGGAGATGATCACCATAAGAAAGCCAACTAGGAAAATAATTTCTGCTCTTTTCCTAAGTATTCTTCTGTTCATGCCTGCATTCGCCCAAACGACGGAGGCAGCTCCGCTGTTAAAGCCGGGCAGTGAAAACGGGGATGTCTGGGAACTTCAATATCGCCTGAAAACGCTGGACTTCTACACGCAGCCGTTGGATGGCAAATATGGCGCAAACACGAAAACAGCTGTTACCCGTTTCCAAAAAGAATACGGTGTGCCAGCCGATGGAGTTACCGGCGCACAAACCTGGAGACAGCTGAAAAAATATACGTTAAATCAATCCGAAATGGATGTCATGGCCAGAGTCATTTACAGTGAAGCCCGCGGTGAGCCTTACAAAGGACAAGTTGCCGTCGGGGCCGTTGTCATGAACCGCATTCAATCCAGCGAATTTCCGAATGATATTCGGGGCGTTGTCTTTCAAAAAGGGGCCTTTACAGCCGTAGACGATGGACAATACTGGCTCCCCCCGAACCGGACCGCCTATTTGGCCGCATTGGATGCCGTTCGCGGCTGGGATCCGACTTTTGAATCCCTTTACTATTTTAATCCCAAAACAGCGACCAGCAAATGGATCTGGTCCAGACCGCAAGTGCTGCAGATCGGCAATCATATCTTTGCGCATTAATTATTCATCGAATGAATCTTTAAACCCATGAATTCCTATGAGTTCCTATGACCTTGCTTAGCCTGTTTCCTCTCTTTGCGGAGGTTGAACACCGTGTTCCTTGTTCATTGCTACGGGCAAAGAACACCAAAAAAAGAAGCAGCTCAAGTCCCATTTCCGGGTCTTCGGGCTGCTTCTTCTTTATATAAGTTAACGTTTATTCGCCTTTGCCTTCTCTACAGGACAGATACATACCGGGCGCGTAACTTCTAGTGTATAACCCGTAGAGACCAGGTTACCCGTGTCCGGATCGATCCGATAACTTGCGATCAAACCATTGTCCTGATTCGCCGTCAGCAGAAAGCCCTCTGGCAGTATATTGAAGTGGCGCGGCGTTTTACCGCCGGAAGACACCCAGTTGACTGCGCGGAGCGTACCGGTCTCCTGGTCGATCACATATTGAACGATGCTGTCATGGCCCCGGTTGGAGGCGTACAGATAACGGCCGCAAGGAGATACCAGCAGGTGGGCCGATGTGTTGTTATCCAACACTACATCCTCTGGCAGCGTCGATATATGCTGTAATATTTTCAAATCCCCAAATGTCCCGTCGTTTGCGTATGCCGTTACCGTGCTGTTCAGTTCGTTCGCGCCATACACCCACTTGCCTGATGGATGAAAGGACACATGCCTTGGGCCCGAGCCTGGCGGAAGACTGATCTCGCGGTGGGTGACCAGCTTGCCTTCCTCCAGCCGATACAGGTTCACATCATCCATGCCCAGGTCACTGACCACGATATACTTGTTGACGGGGTCTTCAAATATCGAATGCGGATGCGCTTCCGATTGACGGTCATCGCGAAGACCGCGTCCGCTGTGCTTGATCTTGGAGACCAGCTCTCCGATCTGACCGTCTTCTTCTAATGCCAGCACCGATATATGTCCATCGCTGTACCCTGTCGTAAGCAGGTAGTTCCCGTCCGATGTCCGGGATACATGACACGCACCGGATGAGCCGGTAGACTGAACATTCAGCAGCGTTAATTCACCGGTTACCAGATTGGCCGAATAAGCCGACACATCGCTTTCGCCCTTCTCACTGGCTGCATACAGTACGGAGATGGAATCATCGAAATCCAGATAGGTAGGGTTTTCAATACCCGCCGTACCGCCTAAGAGACGGAGCTCTCCTGTACCCCGATCCATCGCCCCCCAATGAATGCGATTCTCTTCATCCGAACCGTAGGTTCCTATGTAAAATATCAGTTCCTGTCCTGCTGTCATGTGATCCACTCCTTTGTCTAATGAATGTTCCGGTGACCCGGTCTGATCCTTATTATGTATTACCCATAAGGGCTTCGTGCTTACCGCCTTTTTTCAATTCGAACCGGCAAGCCCCCGCCACGTTGCTCTACCCCTTATTACTCACGAAGAAATCTATTGCTAGCATTGGTTTTATCATGTACGATTACCACAATTACCCCTCTATTCTATCATTCGTTGAAGGAGATGACAGCCAATTGAAGAAAAAAATAAGCCTACTGGCATTCGCTCTTCTGTTCCTGTTCGCCAGCGCGACGCAAGCCGCTCCGGCAAAGATTCAAGGGAATATCCGAGTCTACCTCGATAACCAGGAAATCAAATTTCAGGCAGCCCCTATTATGAAAAATGGAGTTACCTTCGTGCAATTCCGCCCTCTGTTTCAGGCCCTGGATTATAAAGTCAATTGGAACAGCGGAAATAAACAGGTAACGGGTACATACCTCGATCAGAAGCTGCAGATGACCATCGGGCAGAAGACCGCTTATGTCAATGGCGCAAAAACCACGCTTCAGATCGCCCCATTCACGCAAGGCGGCAACACGCTGGTTCCCCTTCGTTTCGTAGCGGAAGCCACCGGACTGCCCGTGAAGTGGGACTCCAAGTCACGTACCATCAAGATCGACCGGGAGGGTGCAATCGACAACGCCACCGACGAGGTGAAGAAGCTTTATCATACAATTGAAGAAGCTGGTAATGCCAAGAAACTGGATGCTGTCATGAGCGCCTTCCATCCAAAATCTCCTGTTTTTGCAGAAATCCAAGAAAATTATCAGAACCAATTCAAGAACGATCTGCATGTATCCGCTGACGTATGGGAAGTAACGGTAGCCGGAACGTCGATCCATGCCTACACCAGTGTGACCCTCGACCGCACCAGCGGGCCTTTTGCTTGGGATGCTACGCTCCATTACGAGAATCTCTTGAAGAAGGACGCGTCGGGAGCATGGAAAATCTATGATCTGAGCCATTACGAGACGGAATATCTAGTCGGAGATGAACTGCTGGAAGCTCATCCGGAAGTGCCGGAAGCGGAACAAAAAGCCATAGTGGCGACCATTGACACCCAGTCCAAGGGCTTCAATGATGAGAATGGTCCGCTGCTCATGTCGGTTATTCATCCGGAATCGGCCTTCCACGAGATGTTCCGAACCAGCATTGCGGAAGGCATCTTCGATGAGGTGAATTTCAACCTTAAATCAGTTGAGCTCCGAACGGTCTTCTTCCAAGGGGAAGACGCCGTCGTCTACGCTGAAGAAACCGATGATGCCGACGGTGAAATCATCCATTCGACCTCCCTTTACTGGCTCAAGAAAACCGAAGGCAAATGGCTGATCTATGATGTACTGGAGCTGGAATAGGTCATTGGCATAATGAACTTGTTCGATTTAACCGTGAATTCCCCGGCGAGGGGAGCTCACGGTTTTCTTTTTGTACCCACCGTGTAAAGCCATACGATGATATTCTTCCTTCCCACCAGCGTCACGATAGACTTTATCGGCAAAGGTTTTACCAAGACGATGGGTCATAGTTACCGACTATTGGGTATAAGTAGATACCTTTCTCTTCGAAGGAGGCATCATCGATATGGAAACGAACTCAGCAATTGAAGTCCAATTTCACTGCCGTCAGTGTCAAGCGGATATCCGGGTTACGTTCAAATCAGAACAGTTCACCACGGTACTCTGCCCGCAGTGCGATTACAGCTATTCACTCATGAGACCAACCATTGGTGAAGAGATCCTGCTGGATTGGGAGAAAGAAGCCGTATTCCAAAAAATCCGCGCAGACCAAACCGAGCATGACAAAATGGAGCTCATGCTCCTCGTCATCAAGGTCGTCGAGCTGCTGACCTGGCGGGATGAGGGGAATGGCCATATCCGGGCCATCGAAACACTTCGTGAGTGGCTGCTGCTCAACGGAGTGCCCAAAGCTCTAATTGAACTCCTGGATGCCAAGGGACACGAAGGCAGCTCCCCTACCGCGCACAAGGAATAGCGTCATCAAGCCCTTGTTTCAAGATATAAATACATGAGAAAGGAACCGTTCTCCGGCCTTTATGGTCGGGGGCGGTTCCTTTTTCTAATCCTCATTTCTGGCGCATCACTTTAAATGGAGATGCTCTCCTATTTACACATGTTGGAACTTCATTATTTAACCTTGCGTATTATCGTTAAAGAAAGGAGCTGATTGACCTCTGTTCATCAACTTTATATTAACAGTGTTAATGGGCATCGCATTCATCGCGATTGGGCTATACGCCATCCGAAATCCGCATTCATGGTGGTTTAGAAGAACCAGGGATGATATTGAACTCAGCGATTTGAGAATATGGTATCTAAAATTCGCCGGCAAAGTGGCCATCGCATTCGGCGTTGTGGTTATCCTGATGAGCTTTCAGCATCTTTAAGTTTATTGAATCGGCACCTCGAATGCCTGCTCCATGACACCAGGATAACTGCTTAACGTAAATGTCAGCGGCTGAGGGTAAACCCCGGGCTTAAGGTGAATATACTGCGTAATGAGGCTTACCTCAGAATCCGATGAGGATTGGGACGAGGCACTGAGCCCCCCTGCATCCTCGTTGATCCTATGCTTTTTCCCTTCTCCATCCACAAACTCCGGTTCAATCGACACGCTGCCCATATGCCGGTCAGCCTGTTCTTCGTATTCAACTGTCAGCGTATGCCCCGTGTACTCTCCGAATCGAAGGTCGCCGTCCGGTGAACGAATGACCTCCTTCTTATCCGTATCCACCACGAGTTTCATCTTCGAGGGGTCCACCGCCTGGAATCCGCTCGCTTTCAGCGTGATCGATTCCGGCTTCTCCAATATATTGCTGTCGAAGAAGTAAGTCATGTCTCCGCCGCCTGCACCGGGCAAAAAGGCGGAATCGCTGTTCAATCTGATCTTCTCGCCGTTAACCACGGCTTCCAAATACACATCCCATAAACCGGATACCTTCATCGTATTGCTGGATGGGATGTTTGCTTTCACGACGATACCGGCAGGAGACAACACGGCTTCTTTCAAATAGAACCGCTGACTCTCAATCTGCAGCATTTTGTTGAGCGGAATCGTGCTAATATACTTCCGGACTGTCTCCATATCAACGGATACGTTAATATCGAGCACCTGCTGGTTTTCTGCCGAGGATTCATAAGCCGTATTTGTCGAATAGGGGGCAATCTTAAAAGATAACGTCAATTCCTCAGGTATAGCGTGATTCTCAGCCATATGAATGTACGATCGGGAATGGAACAGCTTGTCGGCGCCGGGCTTAATCTCGTTTCCACCCGACGACCCAATACTATAAGGCAGCGGTTCGCTGGATCCCCGGCGCTTCATCTCCACACCCTTTAAATCTGCGGGATTCTCCGCACGGTTTTGGATCGTATAGAACACCTCCATCTGCTGGGAGCCTACAAGTATCCCGTTGACCGTTACCGTATAATCCCCCTTGGTCGCCGATTGATCCACCAGCTGAATCATGCCGTGTTTGTTGGCTGAATTCAGCGTAATATCTTCTCCGAAATCAAACCCGGTCAATGGCGGATACGGCCCCTGAGCCGCCATTTGCTCCTTGGGATTTACCAGCCCTTCGTTCCCGCTCCAGACGACGAACAGCAGCGCAGCCGCAACGGTTACAGCCACGGCAGAGACGGTAGCCATTCGGGCCCGGCTCCGGTGCGTGCGCCGTCCTCTTCGCATCCCGCTTCGCACCGCCGCGTCCAATGCTTCATCGGATACAACCGCTTCGCTGATCTCCGCGTCCCTGTTCATCTCCTTGAGCATTCGCTCTTCCTTCTCAAACATGGAATATGGCACCTCCTGGCTCGATTTTTTGCCGCAGCAGCTTTAATCCTTGATGCAGCCGGGTTTTGACCGTACCCTCCGGAACATCGAGAATATTGGCGATATCGCTGATCGTCATGTCCTGATAGTATTTCAAAATCAGCACATGGCGGTATTTGGGCTTCATCCGGCTGAGCGCACGCTCCAGATCCAGCTTGCTGTCACTGACCATCTCGGCAGCCGTCTCCTGGCTGCGCACTTCTTCAACCGGAACCATGCGTTTTTTTCGTTTCTGCTCATCCATGCAGCAGTTAATCAGGATCCGAATGAGCCAAGGGACAAATGCCTCCGGATGCTTCAGCTTCCGGCACTTCACCCAGGCCCTGCACACCGTCTCCTGCAATACCTCCAGTGCGTCACTCTCGTTATGCAAATAACTGTACGCAATTCCATATAGGCGCCTTCGGTGCTCCGTCACGAGTGCATAGAACGCTTCCTCGTCTCCTCTGCATGCAGCAGCCGCAAGCTCATTATGATCTATCATCCGATTACCCTTCCCCTTGTCCGACCTGCCTCGCTTGTTTACATCACTGTATATAAGACTGCAAAGTGATTCAAACGGTTTTTTTATTTTTCGCACAAAAAAAGCCCGCCCGGTTGGGCAGACTTGTACGTATCTTCGATTAACTTCGTTTTCTGCGTCCTTTAAAGAAATAATGGTATCCAAGATAGCCGATGCCGCATAACAGCAGCATAAGCGCAGAAATCCAGATGACAGGAAGCAGATATGGCGTGTGCTGACTGGCTACATACAGAAGTACCGCGGAGAAGGCATACATCACCATCAGAAGTACGATGCGTTTGAAAATATCCATGTCGTCCGCCCCTCACCCTTCATCTCAATAATCTACATTTTTTTCCGTATATCTATCTTTATGGTAACGCAAAACAATGAAAATTGCACTCAAAATTTGGTAAATATATAAAAATTTTAGGGGTGAAATGAGCCTATTCATGAAAATGTTAAAATTTAGGCTTGATAAAACTAATGATATTAGTTATTATACTAACATAATTAGTTTTGAGTGAAAGGGGAATCCTTTTATGTTACAAACAACGATTGAGCACGTGACTCAAATTTCATTTCTTCCTCGCCTATTCCCGATAAATGTCTATCTTGTAGAAGAGAGCGACGGCATTACGCTGATTGATGCTGGTATGTCATTTTCCCAAAAGGGAATCCTGCAAGCGGCAGCCGCTATAGGTAAGCCCATCACCCGGATCGTGCTGACCCATGCCCACGGCGACCATGTCGGGGCGCTCGACGGGTTAAAGAAAGAGCTTCCGAATGCGTCGGTCTACATCTCGCGGCGTGATGCGCTGCTGTTGAAAGGAAACGCGGAGGTCCAGCCTGGGGAGTTGCAAGCTCCGATTCGCGGAGATATCCCCAAGAACATAACCACCGTTCCGGACGTGCTTCTGGCTGACGGGGATTCCGTTGGTTCGCTCAAGGCGATCGCCACTCCCGGACACACGCCGGGGCATATGGCATTTCTCGATGAGCGCAGCGGTATATTGATTGCCGGCGATGCTTGGCAGACACGGGGCGGATTAGCCGTATCCGGTGTGCTCAAACCCTGGTTTCCCTTCCCTGCCATGGCGACCTGGAGCAAGGAGCTTGCCTTGGAAAGCGCCAAAGTGCTAACCGCACGAAAGCCCGCCGTTCTGGCCGTCGGCCACGGACGGATGCTAAAGAATCCTGTCGCTGCCATGCAGAAGGCCGTTACGCATGCGGAATCTACAATTAGGAGGAATGCAAAATGAGTCCAAGACCCGGAATCGACCGGCTTCAACTGCTTCAAACCGCTGCCGATCTGGCGGATCAGGATGGACTTCATGCCGTGACCTTGGCCGCGCTTGCAGGCAAGCTGGGCGTTCGGTCGCCTTCCCTGTATAACCACGTAGACGGACTGCCGGGTCTGCATGCCGCCCTGATGCTGTATGGCCTCCAGACATTGCATGATCGGCTGCTGAAGGCTGTCGCCGGCCGGTCTGGTGAAGACGCGCTGCGTTATGTATGCCTTACCTATGTCGACTTTGCCAGATCTCACCCCGGATTATACGAAGCCGCATTGCAGCCTCTCCATCCGGAACAACAGGAGGCGCAGCAGGTAGGCAATCAGATTGTCGAGCTTCTGCTCCAAATTTTGGCTCCATACCAGCTCAGTGAGCAGGAGGCGCTGCATGCCGTGCGGACACTTCGCAGCCTGTGCCATGGCTTCTCATCTCTGGAACGCGGGGGTCAATTCGCTATGGATCTGAATGTAGATGAAAGCCTGGATTTCATGATCCGGATTTTCATCGATGGACTCCAACCTTAAAGACGACCGCCGCCAAACCGCGCTGATCCTCCCGCTCCTGCCTGATTTTGCCTGGCATCAGAATGTGCTATAATCAAAAGGCAGCACATTTCATGTCATTTTATTTATGGAAAGAGGTTCTGAATTGTGGTTAATTTCGATTCCCCAATTCTTCAGATAGGCTCTACGATTGCGATGCTGGTTATGGCACTGACCGTTATTTTCATTCGGATGAAAGCGAGCAACCGCCCCGTCACCGTCAAGAAGATCATCATCCCTCCCGTCGCGATGAGCACAGGGTTTCTGATGTTCGTTGAGCCGCAGGTACGCATCCCTATATGGTGGGCGGGAATTGCCTTTCTGGTAGGCTGGTTCATCTTCTCCTATCCACTGATTCGAAGCACCAAATTCGAGAAGGTCGATGGCCAGATCTTCATGCAGAAATCGAAAAGCTTTGTTTACATTCTGCTCGGCCTGCTGGCTGTCCGGCTCCTGCTCCACGGATACATTGAGCAGCATATTTCCATCCCGCAGACCGCGGCGCTGTTCTTCATGCTGGCTTACGGCATGATTGTCCACTGGCGCATCTCGATGTATCGCCAGTATCAGCAATTTACGACACCAGGAGCGGCTATATAGCGGACATGTTCCATCGTTAACTATATAAGTTGAACTAAAGACTCTTAGCCTAAGCAGCACTACGAATGCGGATTATTCTTCCGATCGCTGTGGCCCCCAGATTTCTTCGATACATTCATATCATGGTTAAAATCCGGGGGCAAAGGCGACCACTTCGTTTCTACACAATAATTCCTCCTTCTCCGTTGAAGTTCTTCTTTTCTTTAGTTCAATCTATATAGTCATTAAACTTAATAAACGCAAAAAAGAGTGCCGATATTCACGCAAACCGGACGGATTGTACCCGTTCGGCCGTGAAGCTCCCGTGTTGAGGAGTTTCACGAAGTCGTGAATCCGACACTCTTTTGTTATCTATATCAAAAGACTAACTCTGCTCCTCGCTTACCTTCACCAGCTGTTTCCCCAGATTCTGCCCGGAGAAGAGCCCCAGAAACGCCTCAATGGTCTTCTCGAAACCATCGACGATATGTTCGGCGTACTGAATGTTACCATCCCTCAGCCATTCGGCCAGCTCATGCAATGCCTCATTGTACCGACTGGCATAGTCGCCGACCAGGAAGCCCTTCATCAGTGCCGTATTGGTCAACAGCAGGCTCTGAATTCTCGGGCCCGTATCGGGTTTTTCCAGGTTATAGAGTGCGATTTGGCCGCAAATCGGGATCCGTGCATTTTTGTTGATCAGACGCAGCACCGCATCCGAAACCTCACCGCCGACATTGTCAAAATAAACGTCCACCCCATTCGGGCAAGCTTCCGCTAAAGACGATGCCAGATCTTCGGTCTGGTAATTGATCGCTGCATCAAACCCCAGCTTCTCGGTCAGGTACTTGGTTTTCTCGTCAGAACCGGCAATACCGATCACCCGGGTCCCTTTGATCTTGGCAATCTGCCCGACAATCATGCCAACGGCGCCTGCGGCACCCGATATCACGACCGTCTCGCCTTCCTTCGGCTGACCGATATCCAGCAGTCCGAAATAGGCCGTCAAACCGGTCATCCCCAGCACGCCCAAGGCGGTCGATACAGGCGCCAGATCCGGGTTGACCTTACGCAGCGTTCCTGTCCGCACGGCGGCAAAGCGCTGCCAGCCCCATGTTCCTGCAACATAATCGCCTGCCCGATAGGTCGGATCCGTCGATTCCATGACCTGCCCTACTGCGCCTCCAGCGATAACCTGTCCTACTTCGTAGGGTTTCGCATAACTCTTGGCATCGCTCATTCTGCCCCGCATATACGGATCCACCGACAAGTATACGGTCCGTACCAGGACTTCTCCGGCTTGCGGAACGGGCAAAGGCTGCTCCTCCAATATAAAATCCGACTCCTCCGGCATGCCTTGCGGCCTTTTGGCTAGTATAATTTGTTCGTTTACAGACATCTGAGTACCCTCCTTTAAAAAAACCGTCATCCTATCTTTACCCATTTTGTCCGTTTACAAATTTCCTAGCCCTAAGGCTAGCCCCTTAACAAGCGGCGCTCTCGCGTTCGGTGCCTAATCCTTTATCTGCTCTTAACGAGCAAATTAACGGCATCCTGCACAAGCTTCTCCGTATCCTCACCATTCTCTTCGGCCTTCCGTACACAATCCACCAGGTTGGAGCTGACGACAACGCCAATGGTTCGGTCGATCGCCGTACGCGAAGCGGATAGTTGGGTGATGACCTCCCTGCAGTCCTTGTTCTCCTCCATCATCTTCAAGATGCCGCGAAGCTGTCCTTCAATCCGCTTGATCCGGTTTTTCATCTGATCGTCGTATTGCATATGACCGTCCTCCTATAATACGTATCTGTCACTGTCAGGCTTGTCCTTATCCCTATATTATACAACAAATGCCCGCTCTTTCCTTGCGACCTGCACCGCCCGGCGGTATCCGCTCGAAAATCCGCACCCTGTCTCCCTCGTTGCAGGCCAGGATCAGCGACTTCGACTTGGGGCTTGAATACGCTCAGAGCGCGTGGTATATTTTTAATCAGCTAATGAATTCATAAGCAACCGGATCCAAACCTCATAATTTAAAGGCAATGTTATCTTACAAAGGTACAACCTCGGCTATTCATAGTCCTGGCTGTGCCTTTTTTAATTTACCTATTTAAGGAGGAATTATCGATGTTCTTGGAAGCCATCTATCACCGTCCGCGCAAAAACTGGTCCTACGCTTATAACGGCACGACCATCCATCTCAGAATCCGCACCAAAAAAGACGACCTTACCGAAGTGTACGCCCTCGCAGGCGACAAGTACCTGTGGGATCAAACGATGGAATATATTCCGATGACCAAGCTGTCCTCGGATGAAATGTTCGATTATTGGGAGTGCGAGGCAACTCCTCCGTACCGCCGTTTGAAATACGGCTTCCTGCTCCAGCAGGTTGACGAGAAGCGCTGGATGACCGAATATGATTTCCTGACAGAGCCGCCGGCCAATCCGGACCGCCTGTTCGAGTACCCGTTCATCAATCCGGATGACGTTTTCCACCCGCCTGCATGGGTCAAGGACGCGATCTTCTATCAAATCTTCCCGGAACGCTTCGCGAATGGGGATACAAGCAATGACCCGGATGGCACTTTGCCTTGGGGCAGTGCCGAACCGACGCCGAAGAACTTCTTCGGCGGTGACCTTCAGGGGGTTATCGACCATCTTGACCATTTAAGCGAGCTCGGCGTCAACGCGATTTACTTTACGCCGCTGTTTACGGCAACAACAAACCATAAATACGATACTGAAGACTATATGGAAATCGATCCGCAGTTCGGCGACAAGGACACGCTGAAGAAACTGGTCGATCTATGCCACGCGCGCGGAATCCGCGTCTTGCTGGATGCGGTCTTCAATCATTCCGGCAGAACGTTTGCCCCATTCGTTGACGTGCAGAAGAACGGTTTGAACTCCAAATATAAGGATTGGTTCTACGTTCGCTCCCTGCCGCTGGAAGTGGTGGATGGCATTCCGACTTACGATACCTTTGCTTTCGAGCCGCTGATGCCAAAGCTGAACACGGAGAATCCGGAAGTCCGGGCTTACCTGCTCAAGGCTGCCGAGTACTGGATCAAGGAAACGGGCATCGACGGCTGGCGCTTGGATGTAGCCAACGAGGTGGGACACAGCTTCTGGCGCGAATTCCGTCAAGTCGTGAAAAAAGCCAACCCGGATGCTTACATCCTTGGCGAAGTATGGCATGAATCCTCCATCTGGCTGGAAGGCGACCAGTTTGACGCCGTCATGAACTACCCGTTCACGAATGCCGTACTGGATTTCTTCATCAACCGTACCGCCGATGCCGAGAAGTTCTCGTTCATGCTCGGCAAGCAGCTTGCCGGCTATCCGAGACAAGCCAGCGAAGTGATGTTCAATCTGCTGGACAGCCATGACACCGCAAGACTGTTAACGCAGGCGAACGGCGACAAACGCCTGATGAAACTGGCCGCGATGTTCCAGTTCACGTACTTCGGCACGCCTTGCATCTATTACGGCGACGAAATCGGCATGGACGGCGGACACGATCCGGGCTGCCGCAAATGCATGGAATGGGACGAGTCCAAGCATGACAAGGACCTGTTCCATTTCTACCAAACGCTCATTAAGCTCCGCAAAGAGCATTCCGCTCTCCGCACGGGAACCTTCAAATTTTTGAAGGCCGAGAAGAACGGCGGCAAAATCGCTTACCTGCGCGAGGACGACAACGAAACGATCCTCATTGCCGTCAACAACGACAAGGCGGGCAACACGATAACCGTCCCTGTGCAGGACCAGCAATGGACGAACCTGTGGAACGGCGAAGGTCTCAGCGCGAAGCAAGGCCAGCTGACCGTGAAGCTGCCTGCTTACGGCTTTGCGATCTTGAAAGCCGGGCAATAAAATCAAACTCCCTTTGAATGCCATATGGCCCGAGTAGCGGTCCGGCAGTCGAAGGGAGTTTTTTTATCCGAGCACAAATTGGTCGGCCAAGGTAAAGAGCAGAATCGTCAAGCTAATGACCTGATTCAGGTTGTAGGAGGCAAGGTGCATCCGCCTGCGGCTGGAAGGCTTGATGATGCGATGCTCCACGGCAAGCAGTATCACCGAAACGGCAATTCCCGCCAAGTAGAGCCAGCCTAAGCCTTGGATAAAGTAAAGGGAAACCAGCAGGATGATCATAATCCCGTGCAGCATTCCGGAAATGAGCAGTCCGCCCTCTAACCCAAACGCGCGGGGAATGCTCCACAAGCCGGTGCTCCGGTCGAATTCGATATCCTGCGTGGCATAGATGATATCAAAGCCTGCAATCCACAGCATGACGACGGTACCGATGATAAACGGAATGAATGCGAATTGCCCCGTTACGGCAAACCATGCCCCGATCGGAGCCGAAGCGATCGTAAAGCCCAGATACAGATGGCACAGCCAGGTGAAGCGCTTCGTGTACGAGTACGTGCAAATCAGCACGATCGCTGCCGGAGAGAGTCCCAGGCAGAGCGGGTTCAGCATCCCCGCCGCGAGAATAAAGATGGCGAAGTTAACGGCCACAAATACGTACACCTCGCGAGGCAGCAGGAGTTTTCTTGGCATATGGCGAGTCGCCGTCCGCGGGTTAGCGGCATCAAACTTCAAATCGGCGATGCGGTTGAAGGCATTGGCTCCATTGCGTGCGGCTACCAGCGCAATCAACGACCACAGCATGACATGCCATGACGGTACGCCGTCCGCGGCCCAGATCATGGAAATGATGGCGAAGGGCAGCGAGAACAGCGTGTGGGAGAACATCACCAGTTCTCCGAACATTTTGGTCTTATGAACGACTTTATACATCATCTGCATCCGAATCCAACCTCATTCGTTTACGAATTGGGATAACCCAGCCAGCACCTTGTCCAGCGCACTGAGCATGGCCTCGATATCTTCCTCCGGAATCATCATGGCCGGCTGGAAAGCCAGCACGTTTCGGCCCACCCCATTTTTGCCGATAATAAATCCTTCTTCCTTCATGCGCTCCAGAATGATATCCGTCCATGCTGCGCTTTCCTCTTCGGTCGCTCCACGGATTTCGGCCCCCGCCATAAAGCCCTTGCCTCGGACATCGGCGATTATCTTATATCGGCCTTGCAGCTCCCCCAAACCTTCGATGAGCCGCCCGCCAACGCGCCGGGAACGCTCAACCAGGCCCTGCTGTTCGATGTAATCCAAGACGGCAAGCGCCGTGACGGATGATACCGGGTTGCCGCCAAAGGTCGAGGCGGAAGGCCGATCCAGACTGGCGGCAATCTCGTCCGTCGTGGAAAAGGCGCCGATCGGCACGCCATTGCCTAGTGCCTTGGCCATGGTAAGAATATCAGGCACGATGCCGTAATGCTCGATCGCGAACATGCGTCCCGTGCGGCCGCAGCCCGTCTGAACTTCGTCGGCAATCAGGAGAATGCCATGCTCCTCCAGCATCGTCTTCAGCTCACGGAAATACCAATCCGGCGGCACGATCATTCCCCCGTTGCCTTGGATCGCCTCCACGATCATGGCGGCGAAGGTGTCTCCCTTCGCAGCGAGCACACTCGCCAACGCATCCAGGGAACGGCGAGCGGCAGCATCCTGATCCATGGCAGGATCATAGGGACGAGGAATAAACGTAGCCACCTCCTGGTCCAGGAAATCATCGGCACGCCACATCGGGATGCCGGTCACATTCATGGTCAGGAAGGTGCGGCCATGAAGGCCGTAATCCAGCGCCAGAAAATGGCGGCGTTTCGTGTGCAGACGGGCGACAAGCAGCGCGCCTTCATTCGCTTCGGAGCCGCTGTTTACGAAGAACGTTCGCTTTAAGTTGCCAGGCAAAACGCCGTTTGCCAACCGCTCCGCCAGATCTGCCATCGGCTGGGTAAGGTAAATGGTTGACGTATGCTGCAGCGTCTGCAGCTGTTCGATCGTTCTTGCCGTAATGGCTTCATTGCAGTGGCCGCAGGCGACAACCGACACTCCCGTAAAGAAGTCGACATACGCTTTGCCATCATGCCCGTAAAGTTTATGCATCTTGCCGCTGATGATCTGGGGCGGCTCTTTATAGAAATTGGCCGTGCAAGGGTAGCCGTATTCCCGACGCTTTGTCACGATAGCTTCCGGACCCATATACGTCTGATCTGCATGCGTCATGGATATTCACCTCTTTGAATTGTTCTCTTGTTCCCCATGTTCCGGGAAAATACGTCAAACGAATGACTTATGTCGGGTTAATCCTCATACTCCGTCTCGAAGCTCAACTCATACTTCCGTCAGCTCAAGCTGCATGGCATGGCCGAATTGGAGCGAACCCAGTGTATAACCGGCATAGATCGGTGTCATGTCTTGATACAGCCTGCCGCAGGAGTCCAGGTTCAGGGCAGCTTGACGATATATCCGCACCAGGCCGCGAAGCTGCTCCGTCGTATACGTCTTCCCTTCAATGCGGAAGTGATTCACGCCCGCTTCGTGCAGCTCCTTCAAGAACGGCATGAAGCAAAGCTCTTTTGCCAGTGCCAAGTGGTTACGCCCTGCGGCATCCCGGTATACAGGGTTCTCCCCTTTATCCGTAAGCAGTACGAGATGTCGGTTATCCACGAACCGGTTATCCTCTTCAGCTATGGGCTCAAACTCTGCCGCATTGGCGTACAGGTCATGCTCCAGATACATGACGATGGGCGATCCGTGGACGATGACCTCGAGGGGAATCTCCGGATGACGCAGCAATTTCGTCAAATCATGGAGCTGAAGCTCAAGGGACGGAATGACTCTGGATATGCCAAAATGCTTCTGATAAAACGAAGCCGCCATATGGTTGTATATATTCAGGCTGAAATCGGCAATCATCGGCAGCCCTAGAGATTGAAACTTGTGCATGGCACCGATGTTGGAGGCAAGCAGGCCATCCAGGCCATAAAACTTATGCTGTTTCCCCTCGGCGAGGAAATGATGGTACTGCTCCATATGCAGCTCATTCATCATGCGCGGCATGCCAAGAATCATTTCGGCATTCCCTTTATCCGCCGTCAAAGCTTCGATATCCTCACGACCGAAAGGGCGATCCGGCTGGAACACGTCGCCTGTCAGATAGATGACGTCCGCGCCTTCTTCTATTGCCGCTCGGGCCTGCTCCACCGAGTTGACATGCACCGTAATTTGCGGAATCGACGTGCAAGGCTGCTCCCGCTTCGCATGACGAAGCGACTCCTTCACCTGAAGCACCCGCTCCTCCTTCATCTCGCGTTCCGCGGTAGGCGTGCTGAACACCTTCCCCGAACTGTAAAACTTGCCTGTTCCTTCATAACGGCGATTGATGAACGCTAGTCCCGGCTTGCCAAAGGCATAAGCGGTCGTGAAATCGCGCTTCCGGTTTTTATGCAGCGTATCCGCCCCGTCTTCGCGGTTAAAGCCCAGCGGATCCGTAATGTAACGATCTATGGCATCTCCGTAAGAATTAACGACCATCAGCAGAAATTCGATGTCTCTCATGCGTCCTTCTATTTTAAAGCTGGTAATCCCAGACTTGACCAGCTCCGGAATATGCTCGTACATATACATATCTTTCGCCGCAAGCGGGTACTCGGTAGGATAGAGGTAGCCGTCTTTTTTCACCCGATAATCCCAGCGGCAGGGCTTCATGCATCGTCCCCGGTTGGAGCTGTTGCCGAACAGCATGGAGCTGTACAGGCAGTTAGCGCCGTGAACGGTGCACATATCACCGTGCACAAAATACTCGAACTCCATTCCGCTCCTAGTGTGCAGCACCTCCGCCGTCTTCAGGTCCATCTCCCGGGAAGCCACGATGCGGGAAACGCCCAATGCTTTGACGGCTTCAATCATCTCCAGATTGTGCACATTCATCATGACCGAGGAGTGAACCGGAATATTGGTATAGTTCATCTCCTGAATCAGAGGAAATACGGCCAGATCCTGCGCGATAATGGCATCCGGGCCAATCTCGTTCAAAAAGGCGAAATAACGCTTCGCTTCCTCCAGATCCTCCTCATCCATCAGATTGTTCACTGTAATGTAAGCACGTTTACCGCGCTCATGGGCCAAATGGACGGCTTCTTTGACTTCCTCATAACTTAAGTTATAGCCCTTGCGCATCATGCGCATGTTCAAGGATGGTCCCCCGAAATATACGGCATCGCAGTTTGCGTCAATGACGGTTTTGAATATCTCGAATGTTCCGGCAGGAGCTAACAGTTCCACTTCTTTACCGTTAAAATAACGAGCCATCGTCCGTTCCTCCTCATCCGCAAAGTTGTTTTTTTCGATTGTAACATAATTCACAATCATTATTAGTGAATTAATTCACAGAAAAAAACACAATGCTCTTCATTCTCCGAGAAGCAACTTAAGATCCGCTTCTGTTTTAATATTGACCCATCATTCATTCAATACTAAAATAAATCTCATCAAGTTCTGTAAATGATTGAAGATTGATTAGGTATTCTTTCGTGAAGGAATGAAGATTTTATGCCACGCTCACCCAGCGAGAACGAACGCATACGCCAGATGGCGAAAGAGAAAATTTTAGAAGCCGCCATGGATTTGTTTATCCATCAGGGCTACCATGCCACTTCCATTAGTGATGTAGCCAAGCAAGCCGGCATTTCCAAAGGGCTGCTCTATAACTATTTTCCAGGCAAGGAAGGACTGCTTGCCGCTATGGTCGAGGAGCGAATCGCAGGCGTTGCCGAAGTCATAGAGAATGCAGCTTCGCTCCAAGCACCCGCAGATCAGCTGAAATATATTTTGGAGCAAGCCATCGACAACGTCGATCGGCAGCCGGAAGTATTCCGTTTTTACTTGCATCTTCAAACCCAGCCCGAAGCGGATCAAGAGCTGTTTCCCTACAGCAAGCGTCTTGTGGAAGAGGCTGCACGGCAATTTGAGATTCAGTGCCGCATATTCGAAAGCCTCGGGGTTCCCGAGCCGCGCAAGCGCTCCTTGTACTTTTCTTCTACCCTGCAGGGCATCATGCTGATGATATCCACCTATCCCCAGCACTTCCCCATTGAAGAAGTGAAGGAGCAGATGCTGAAGGAGTTTTGCCCGTAACGAAAAAAGAGCCGAGGTTTACCTGTGTTTCAGGTTTCCTCGGCTCTTTGCTGTACGAAAATTGATCTTCGCACGCTTAAAGGGGATTTGATCTTTAGTTATTTTGAATTACGCCTTCAACGGGAACCAGCACATGGAAGGTCCCACTTTCTAGATCATGACCCTCGCCGAGCCAAAAAAATACACTTGTTCACCTCTTCATAAAGGGCATCCTCATCACATTGATCATTGGACATAATGCGCATGAACAGCTAACTTTTTCAACTTTTTCTCTTCCTTCATGTCCTTAATCAGTTATGCTATGAATAACAGGATCGAAACGTACGTGAGGAGGAAAAAAACGATGGCTATTCACTGGCTGGAACCGGATATCGCCGAATGCACCCGAAGAGGAATCGCCTACTTTACGTCGGAGCTGGAGATGGCGAATGGCCTGCCCTGCAAAATGTACCGCATTACCGAAAAGTTCGGGAGCTTATCCGATCATATGCATGACTATCTTCAAATCTGGTATGTCAGCAAAGGCGAATTCATCCATACGCTCTATGGTCAAAAATACCGGATGGTCCAAGGCAATATATTCGTGCTCCCTCCTTACAGCGTCCATCGCGTGGAGATGGTCCCCGGGAAAGAACTGGAGGTGCTGGGGTGCGAATTCATGCCGGCCTTCATTAACGAGCGATTGGAGGGAATGCCGGCTAAGCCGCAGCTGTTCGACCTTTCCTTTATCAAGCCTTTTGTCACGACCGAAGACCGTGTCCCGCTCAAAATCACCTTAACCGGCGGCAGCGACCTCGCCGTAAAGGAGCTCCTGACCGAAATGCTGAACGAGTTCGGAGGCCGCGGCCCATTCTTCGATATTCTGCTGAAGGCCAATCTGCTGAAGCTGCTGGCCATCGTGAACCGCGAGCATGCCGAGCAAGGCAAGCATACAGCGGTAACCGCCGGCAGCGCCCCGTACCGTGAGCCCATTTTGGAATCCGTACAATATATTCACGACCATTACGACCAGCCTCTATGGCTGGAGGATCTCTGTGCGCGGACGATGATGTCTCGGACGAACTTTTGCCGACGGTTCAAGGAAGTGACCGGCTGGACCTTCAGCCAGTACTTGGCCAACTATCGGATACGGATGGCCATGCGGCTGCTGACGGAGCCCGAGCTCACGGTAACCGATGTATGCTTTAAGGTCGGGTTTAACGAGCTTCCCTACTTCTGCCGCACTTTCAAGAAATATACGGGAACGACTCCTGCCTACTACAAAAAGAACGCTTTTAAAACCGTGGACTAACACCCCCGGTACGATAATCCAATAAATAAACACGATAGTGAAATCGATCGGTTCGTTCACATGCTATACTCGTGGCAAGCAATATCGAAGAATCAAGCGACAGGCTTATGTTTTCACAGCATCATCAATCCACGATTTTGGAGGAGAACCGATGAACAAAATTACAATTGCCGTGATTGGCTGCGGCACGATTGCAAACAGCGCCCATATTCCCGCCTACATGGCCAACGAAGATGCCGAGATCAAATATTTCTGCGATATCGTGAAGGATCGGGCCGATGCCGCCGTCGCCAAATACGAATGCGGCCAAGCCATCGAAGATTACAACCAGATCCTGAACGACCCTGAGGTCGACGCGGTATCGATCTGTACGCCAAATGACGTTCATGCTTCCATCGCCATCGATTGCTTGCGGGCAGGTAAGCATGTATTATGCGAAAAACCGGCAGCCCGCACCTACGCGGAAGCGCTGGAAATGCAGAAGGTTCAGCACGAAACGGGCAAAACGCTCAATATCGGGGTGGTCAACCGTTACAATGAAAGCGTAAACAGAATCAGAAAAATGATCCAAAACGGCGATCTCGGCGAGCTGTATCACGTATATGCCAGCTTCCGTTCCCACCGCTCGATCCCGGGACTCGGCGGCGCCTTCACGACCAAAGCCATTGCCGGCGGCGGCGCGCTGATCGATTGGGGCGTTCACTTCCTCGATGTCGTGATGTACTGTACGGGCGATCCGAAGCCGAAGACCGTCTCCGGCCAGGCTTACTGCAAGCTGGGCAAGGACATGGAGAATTACACCTTCCTCAAAATGTGGGCAGGTCCGCCGAAATATGACGGCACGTATGACGTCGACGATTTTGTCACGGCTCTCGTCCGCACCGAAGGTCCGACCATTTCCTTGAACGGCGCATGGGCGCAAAATATCGGCGCCGAAGAAATGTTCATCGACTTCCTCGGCGACAAAGGCGGCATCCGGCTGAAATACGGCGCGGACTTCACCTTCTACACAACGGAGGACGGCGCATTGATTGAAACCACGCCGAAATTCAATCTTGGCAGCATGTTCCAAAATGAGATCGACGGGTTCATCCGCTGCATTCAAACCGGGGAGAAGCAGCCTTCGCATATCGATACGGTCATCCTCTCCTCCCAGATCATCCAGGCGATTTACGACTCGTCCGACCAAGGCGCGGAGGTTTCGCTGCAGCCCGTTGCCCAGAACAGCCTATAACCTATAGTTCGAACGCCAGGGAGGCCCTTTTACATGAAAAAAATCGGATTCATCGACCTGCATCTGGACCAATTCCACGCGAATAAATATCCCGGTTGGATTGAACAGGCATCGGAATATGCCATTAAGGTCGTGTACGCCTACGGCAAAAGAGACAAAGAGAACGGGCTCACGAACGCTGCCTGGAGCCAGGAGTTTGGCATTGAGCTGCTGCCCACAATCGAAGAGGTGGTGGAGCGCAGTGATTACCTGATCGTGTTGTCCCCGGATAACCCGGAATTCCATGAGGAGCTGTCCCAGCTGCCGCTGCAATCCGGCAAGCCGACCTATATCGATAAAACGTTCGCGCCTGACCGCGAAACGGCTATCCGCCTGTTCGACCTGGCGGCAAAGCATGGAACGCCGATGTATTCGACGTCCGCTCTGCGTTTTGCCAGCGAATACCGTGAGCTGGACCGAAGCGATATCCAAACGATCAGCAGCTGGGGGCCGGGTGCCTTCGCCAATTATTCGATCCATCAAATCGAGCCGATCGTCAGCCTGATGGGGGCCAGCCCGAAGCGGGTGATGTATATCGGCACGCCTGACTCCCCTGCCCTGCTGATCGATTTCGGGAACGGACGGCAGGCCACCGTAAATCATCTTGGCGATAATTGTCCATTTACCTTAGGCCTTAAGAATGGCGACGGGGGCTTCAAGCAGGTCACCGCCCATTCGAATTTTTTCAACTTGTTCATCGAGAATCTGGTGAATTTCTTCGAAACGGGCAAGCCTGCCGTCAACCCGGCAGAAACGGTCGCCGTCATCACGATTATCGAGTATGGATTGAAGGCCGCTGACACCCCTTATGTGTGGTTGGATTTGCCTCAATAGCGAAACCAAGGGTTCGTTACACATTAGCAAAATAAAAAAGAGCTGCTCCAACAGGCCAAAAAGGCCCGGGGCAGCTCTTTGTCATGATTCAACCGATTTTTTCCGGTTCTGAATGCTTACACTTCTTTCCGCTGAAAATAGATAAAGCCTGCAAGAAAGAACAGTAGAAACCCGCCAACCACGACGGTCATGAGGCTTTCGAACGGCAGGTTGAATGCGCCGAAATCGGCTTGACCCGCCGGCATCATCGCCAGAAACGGCTGCGTCCAAGGATAGTAAGGGGCATACGTCTGCGAGTTGGCCACCAGCATGTTCGGTATGGTAAAAACGACGTTCAATGCCAGCGGAGCGGCAAAGCTGCTCCAGGCCGTGGAGACTCCAAGCTGCAGCGCGGCCAGCGGCAAGCAAGCAACCCAACCGCCAAGCAGGCTGCGCAGCAGCATTTCCCACGGTATCGGGGCATCCACCTTGTGGATCAAACCGGCTCCCAGCACGGCTCCCATGAACAGTAACTGGACGACGGCCAGCAGCATGGCTACCACCGAGAACTTCGCAAAATAGACGGTGCCGCGTGAAACCGGCAGGACAAGCAGCTGCTTCCACCCCCCGCCCGAATGCTCATACCGACACACCATGGCACTAAAAATCCCCGTCAGAATCGGGAGCAGCAGCATCGCATGCAGAATGATCATAATGCTGATCAAGTACTCCCATGGCGCAAGCTCCTCAGGCTTTCCATTTAATATGCCAAGCAGCATGACCAGGATCGCACACAAGAAGATTTGCGGCCATAGCTTCGATTTCGACAGTTTTAGCCACTCTGCGGACACCGCTCTTCTATAGGATGTCATCTTAGTCCACATCCTTTCGGTTAAAATGAATCAGGCCAACGCACGTTATGACCGTGCCCAGCAGCAAACCCGCTCCGATGACCTTGACTTCTCCCGGCCCCATATATGCCAGCAGCGGCCACTTTAGCGGCATCCAATCGGGGAATTGCAGGGCAAACATCGACACCACAGAGGCGGTAATCCCGATCCCAACCGCAATCCCCTGGTTCTTAAGCGTCAAAGACATCCACAGCTGAAAAGCCAGCATGGGAAGCGCCGCAAATAGCTGTACAAAGCCAATGCGCAGCAGATCCATATAAGGCATTTGCTCCGCCCCCATCCCCAGTATGATGCCGAGCACGGCGGTACTGATCGACAGAAGGAGACAGGATACGCAGAGAATGAGGAAGGCCTGTACGAACTTGGCGCTGAATACCGCTGTTCTGGAAATAGGCAATGCCAGCAGCTGTTTCCACGAGCTCAGCTGATGCTCCACGTTGGCCATCAGCGAGCAGACCAGCGTGATCCCAAGAAAGAGGGCAATCGGTACAAAAAACAGCACGTTCTCGAGCAGCCCGCCCCAAGGATCTGCCGCGTAGGATTTCATCAGGTAATCATAGCGAAGTCCGAAGTTCAGCCCTTGCATCGCTGCCAGCCCGATGGGACCGAGCGCGGCGAGAAACCAAATGCCCTTGCCCCGGATCTTCAGCCAATCGGCGGAAAGCGCACGGAACATCATACCCGGCTTCCCTCCCCTACGATCTGCATGAAAATATCCTCGAGCGACCTCCGCTGCTCTTCCACCCGGTACACCGCGTGCTGATTCTCCACGAGCCGCTTCACGAGCAGCGCAATCTTCGCATCCTGCATGCTTTCCAGCTCCAGCATCTGATTACGCAGAACTCCTTCACAGCCCAGGTCCAGCGCCAAGCCGAGTGCTAACTCCGGCTCGGACACCGACAGACGGAAACCGCTGGAAGCCGTGGATACCAGATTGTCGATCGTATCCTGGAACACCATCCTTCCTTCACGGATAATGCCGACTTTGTCCGCCATCTGCTCGACCTCGCCCAGCAGGTGACTGGATACCAGCACGGTAATGCCGTATTGGCGCGGCATATTCTTGATCAGCTCCCGGATTTCATGTATGCCGGACGGATCCAGGCCGTTGGTCGGCTCATCCAGAATGAGCAGCTCCGGATTGTTCAGCAGGGCAGCTGCGATGCCAAGACGCTGCTTCATCCCAAGCGAGTATCCCTTGACCGGGCGCTTGGCCTCCTTCGTCAAGGAGACGATCTCCAGCACTTCCGCGATGCGGGACTTCGGCCCGCCGGTGATCCGGCGAATCGCTTCCAGATTCTCAACGGCCGTCAAATGGCCGTAATACGAAGGATACTCCACGAGTGATCCGGTCCGGCGCAAAATGTCCATTTTTTCACTTTTCAAATCCTTGCCGAACAAATGAATCGCGCCGCGCGTCGGTTGAATGAGTCCGAGCAGCATGCGGATGGTCGTTGTTTTCCCGGCGCCGTTCGGTCCAAGGAAGCCATAAATGTCGCCGCGTGCGATCTCCAGGTTCAAATCTACGACTGCTGCGCGCTTTTTGTATATTTTATATAAGCCTTTCGTTTGAATGACGAGTTCCGTCACGTTCATCACCTCAGGTAATATCCTACCTGTCCAAGGTTAAATGCCGGTCGGCCCCAAGTTTAAATTTTCTTTAAAAAAGCTGGCAGCCTATCCAAACGGTTTCGAAGTGTCTGCCACTATCGTGGGAATTTTCGTGGATCTCTGTCGCTGGAGCTTCTGTGTAGATAGGAATGACTTCGTGAAAAGAGCTAGAGCAGCTTCGCGCAGCTAAGGCCGCTCCGGTGCCGAATCGTTCTTCCGATCGCTGTTAAATCCAGGAAACTGTAATTTGCCCAAGGGTGGTTTCCCGGATTTAAAGGCGACCGCTTCGCTTTTCCAGCAACGATTCCGTCCCCTCCGCTGGTGTACACGTGGAAAGTTCATAGTAAAAACCAGACGCACCGTAACCAAAAATGCCTACCCCGTCACTTTTTAAATCACATAGGTTGACTGCCATTCCAAGAACACCCCGAAACACGCACGCTTATGTATATTCCGCAACCAAAAAAGGAACCGGCAAATTCCGGTTCCTTCTCGTATCCGACGGTTCGAAATAACTTTCTAAAAACTACTTGGGTGGTTTAAATCCTTCACATACAAGCCTTACTGCTCGTAACTGAGGTAGGTTACTTGAATTGCATATAACTCCCGCTAGAAACGATCTCGCTCTTCGCCAGCATGCACTCCCTGATTCCTCACCGCTTCCAGATGCTGATCCTCGTTCCCTCATCCGAGCTTACCACATGGCATCCAAGTCCCATTTCCCTTGTCAGGTGTTCCACGATGGCCAGGCCGATGCCTGTGCCCTTGTTGCCGGAGTCGCTTTCGATTCCAGGTCCGTGATCCGAAATGACAAGCACGCCCTCAAGCCCTTCACTCTCCTCGGTATGTATTCCAATGTACTGCCCCGATTTGGCATGGCGGACGACATTTTGAAACAGATTATCAAGAAGTCGTCGGAACCACAGCACGTCCACGTTCCAGCTCAGCGGCTCGTCGCGCACCTGGATATCGGGTTCGATTCCCTCCTTCTCCCACAGGGGGTACCAGGCCGCCGCGCTTTCCTTGACGATTCGCAGAACGTCGGTTGGCTCCATGCTCAGCTGCACTCTGCCGCTGGTGAGCAGGTTGTAGGACAACAGGTTGTCGATCAGACCGCCTAAATCCGCGATTTTCGATTCAATGAGTGACAGCGATTCTTTCCCCTTCGGGCTCAGCGGCTCCCGTTCCATGGAGAAAGTATGGCTTCGAATCACCGTCAGAGGGGTTCTCAGATCATGAGACAGATTGGCGATCAGGGATTTGCGCAGCTCTTCTTCCTCGCGCTGGCGGCGCTGCCCCTCTTCCAACTGGATGACCATATCGTTATAGCCCTCTTCCAGCTGCCCAATCTCGTCATACTTGGTTAACGTAACCGGCTGAGGTATGCCCGTTACCGTATGGGACGACTTCATAGCCGTACGAAGCCGCAGCAGCCGCTTGCGAATACGCACGAAGAACAGCCAGGAGATCAGAATGAACAGGCCGGACATCGAAGCTGTGAACACCCCGTACAGCGCTGTTTCGCTCGCAATGGGCTGCTGGACATTCAGGTATTTTCTCGGCAGCTGCATGACCATGAATCCTTCTCCCGATCCCTCTCCCCCGATAAAAGCCACGGAAGTGAACGGATCGCTATCCCTAGAGTTTTTCATAAATTGCACGGTATCGAGCGCGCTCCATACCTCGGGCAGGTTAGGCTGCACCGGCAGCTGCAGCCTGGTCTCATTGCCGCCATCCACCCAGAACATGGAGATCTCCGGATACTCCTGCCGTATCGAATTCAGCTTCTGCTCAATGGCCTCCGGCGAAGCTCCGCTTAATCCGGCTGCTTCCTCGTGCCACATTCTCTCTAACGCGGCACCGCTGGTATATTTCCCTGCAGGGGTCGGCGGACGGTTCGAGAAGGTATCGTTCACGAACCAGTAAAAAATCGACGCTAACGGAAACATGATCGGCATGAAGATCATGGCCATCAAAATCAACAGCAAATACCGGTTGGTCAGCGAATTGCGGAACCTTCCCTGCTTCTTTCTCCATCTCATGCTCTCACCCGATAACCAAGCCCGCGAACCGTCTCAATAATCTCCGGGTTGGCGGGATCCCGCTCCAGCTTCTCGCGCAGATACCGGATGTGGACCATCAGCGTCTTGTCCCCTTCGATATATGACTCTCCCCAGACCGACTCATATATTTGCTCCTTGGTCATGACACGCCCCTGATGCTGGAGCAGGTACATAAAAATTTGATGCTGTTTACCGGTCAGCAGCGTCTCCTCGCCGGTATCCTCGTTCACGATCCGATTCTCGGCTTCGTATACCGATAAGTGCTTCACTCTCATGGGCTCCGCGGATTTGACGACGGATCGACGCAGAAGCACCTCGAGACGGGCAGCCAGCTCGTCCGGGTGGAAGGGCTTCGTCAAGTAATCATCGGCGAACTCAAGCCCCTGCAGCTTATCGTCAATGGAGGTTCGAGCCGACAGCATCAGGATGGGCAATCCGGGATAAGCCTTTTTGAGACGCTGCCCGACTGTAAAGCCGTCAAGTCCCGGAAGCATAACATCCAGAACAACGACCGCACACGAAGCTGCTTCCCCTACGGCCTTCTCTCCGCTGAGCAGCCATCGCACCTCATACCCCTTGTCCTTAAGAAACTCACTGACCCACCCGCCGATCTCCCGGTCATCCTCGATATATAGAATGCATGCGCTCATGAACCATCTTCCTTTCTCGTGCAAATAATCATATCCCCTTAGAAGGAGCTCCTTAGGTCCTTCAAAACAAAAAAGACTCCCGTATCTATGTAGGTATACATTGATCCATCATTTGTCATTGTATCATGGGAGACCCGGCGTGCAGGCATATGATTCGCTAACCCGGCAATCCGTAGTGCAGGCTCAGCTGCCTTGCCTTCTCCCTGAGCATATCAACGATCTCCGGAGGTTCAATGACTTTCGCTTCCGTACCCAGACGCAGGAAGATTTGAGCGACATATTCAAGATCATTGCCATCAATGGTTGTATCCACAATGCCCCGGTGCTCGTCTTGCATGGCTACCTCGTTCTCCAGCCACGGAATGCTCTCGCACTGTCTCGCCCCTTCCCTAGTCAGCTCTGCATACAATCGAACCGGCTCCCGAATGGGGTAATCCTCGAGCCATTCTTGCATGCTAATGTCCGCCTCATAGGTGTTATCGGTCAGGGCTAAGGATTCCATTCGGTCCATGCGGAACAGGCGCACCCCTTCCTTCCCATGCTCCACCGCGGGCATATACCATAAACCATCCTGGGCATAAACGCCGATCGGCAGCACTTCCCGGTCGCTCGTGCCCGATTTGGAACGATAGCTGATCCGTATAGCCCGCTGATGAAGAGCGGCTTCAATGACGTCTTTTAGATAAGGGGACCCTGCGGTTCTGTTTGGACTCCAGAACGTCAGCACCGATTCCAGGCGGCTGATCATCATTTTGGTATCCTCCGGAAATCCGGCCAGCAGCTTGCGGGAGGCAGAGCCGATATTCAGCTCGAACGGCAACGAGGTATAACGCTTCAAGGCTTGAAAAGCAAAAAATATAGCAAACACTTCATCTTCATCGAACAGGATCGGAGGAAGAACGCGGCTCTTCAATGTACGGTATCCCCCGTGCCGCCCTTGCTCCGTATATAAGGGAACGCCCATGTCGCTGATCTCGGTTAGATACCGGTGCGCCGTGCGAACGGAAACGCCGAATTCATCGGCCACTTCCTGAGCGGTAAAGCTCCTTTTGGCATTGACATACATGATGACATCCATAAGCTGTTTCGCTTTTGACATAATATCCACCTCACACGTTATAACTAGACAATAATTGTCATGTTTATAAGATATGCTATTGCTGTGTCAAGGTCAAAACGATACAAGAAAGGAGCCCTCATGATGTGCAACCCTATGGAACAGGCCATCAAGGTTAATGGTGCCCGCAACAAAAACCTGCGTAACGTGAGCCTCTCGATCCCCAAAAAACAAATCACGGTGTTCACCGGTGTGTCCGGTTCCGGCAAATCCGCCATGGTCTTCGATACGATTGCCGCGGAATCCCAGCGTCAGCTAAATGAGACGTATTCCAGCTTTATTCGCCATCGCCTCCCCCATTACGGACAGCCGGAGGTGGATTCGGTTGAAAACCTGTCGGTGACCATCGTCGTCAATCAGAAAAGAATCGGCGGCAATGCCCGTTCAACCGTGGGAACCATTACCGATATCCATTCCTTGCTGCGCTTGTTATTCTCACGAATAGGCCGGCCCTTTGTCGGATATTCGGACGTCTTTTCCTTTAACAACCCTCAAGGCATGTGCCCCCATTGCGAGGGACTCGGCAAAGTGAACAGCTTTCGGATCGAGAACTTGATCGACAAGGAGAAATCGCTGAACGAAGGCCCCATCCGGTTCCCGACATTCCGCCCGGGGGAGTTCCGCTGGAAGCGTTATGTCGCTACAGGCCTGTTTGATAATGATAAGAAATTGAAGGATTACACCGAGGAAGAATGGGACACGCTGCTGTACAAAACCGGTTTTAAACCGCCGAGCCCAACGGAGGAATGGCCGCCCACCTCGTATTATGAAGGCATTATACCCCGGTTGGAGCGGACGTTCCTGAGCAAGGATTCACGGGATGCGAGGACGTACAGGGAAGCTATTGATCAAGTGGTGGCTGAGACCGCCTGCCCGTTATGCCATGGCGGGAGACTGAATCAGGAGGTGCTCTCCTGCAAAATCAACGGCACATCCATCGCCGACTGTGCACGGATGCAGGTCAATGAGCTGATCGCTTTTTTGCAGACGATCGAGGATCCGGCGGCAGCAACTGTCGTGGATACCTGCATCACTCGGCTGGAGCAGCTGCTTCTGGTCGGGATCGGTTACCTGACGATGGACCGGGAAACCGCAACACTGTCCGGAGGCGAGTCCCAGCGCATCAAAATGGTGCGCCAGCTGGGGAGCAGCTTGACGGATTTAACGTATATTTTTGACGAGCCCAGCATTGGCCTGCATCCGCACGATGTGCATAACATGAACCGCCTGCTGCAACAGCTTCGGGATAAGGGGAACACGGTCATCATCGTGGAGCATGATCCGGACGTCATCCGGATTGCGGATCATATTGTAGATATGGGGCCGCGAGCAGGCACCGCTGGCGGTACGATCGTGTACGAGGGGGACCCGGAAGGGTTACGGCACGCCAACACCCTGACAGGTAAATATCTCAGTCAACGCACCCGCTTAAAGTCCGCGGTCCGGGAGCCGGCTGGATGGCTGCGCATCAAAGACGCCTCACTTCACAATCTGAAGCAGGTATCCGTGAGCATTCCCGCCGGGGTGCTGACCGTGGTAACAGGCGTTGCCGGGTCAGGCAAAAGCACACTCATTAACCAGGTGCTGCCGAACGTTTATCCGGAGGCCGTCATTATCAATCAGGACATGATCCAGGCATCCAACCGCTCCAATATCGCGACGTTTACCGGCATTTTTGATGCTATCCGCAAGCTGTTCGCCAACGAGAATCGGGTAAGTCCTTCCCTGTTCAGCTTTAACGCAAAGGGGGCTTGTCCGGTATGTAACGGCTCCGGCACGATTACGATGGATCTGGCTTTTATGGACAGCCTGGTTACGGTTTGCGAAGCCTGCCAGGGCCGCCGCTTTCATGATGACGTTCTGGGCTATCAACTTCGCGGTAGAAACATCAGTGACGTGCTCGCCATGACCACCGACGAAGCGCTGGATTATTTCACGGAACAGGGTATCGTGGCCGCGCTTCAGCGCATTGAGCATGTTGGACTGGGTTACTTGACGCTCGGCCAGCCCTTAAGCACGCTGTCGGGAGGGGAACGGCAGCGGGTGAAGCTGGCGGCAGAGCTCGATAAGCAAGGTGAAATTTATGTGCTCGATGAACCTTCAACTGGCCTTCATCTGTCCGACTGTGAGCGGCTTATGTCCATCATCAACCGACTTGTCGCTCAGAACAGCACGGTCATTGTGATTGAGCATAACCTGGATATCATCAGCCAAGCGGATTGGATCATTGACATGGGGCCCGGCGCGGGACATGACGGCGGGAATGTCCTGTTCTCCGGCAAACCGGCCGATCTGCTGAAGAACCCGCATTCCCTAACAGCCAGATATTTACGGCAGTTTCAAGGCTAGACATCTAGGCCTTTTTTGGCTCATGCGAAGGCATCCTAACGGCAAAAAGACCGCGAGTCCCCCTCCTTCCAAGGGGGTACGCGGTCTTTTTGTGTTCCACTGTAGTAGACAAGCTGAGACCGACTTACTCCAATATGACGGTTGTATAAGGCGGCAGTGTTAAACCTTTGCCGTCTAATGCCGCTCTATCATCCGTTGTTTTCGACAAGGATTGGAACGGCGATTCCCCGCTCTTTGCTGCCAAATCAACCGTCTGCTCTTCGCTTGACAGATTGTGGACAACAAGGGCTTTGTTGTCTTGGGAACGGCGGATATAAGCCATCACCTGCCCATTGCCGGAAGCAAAGGATTCAATCGTTCCGCTGTTCAGCGCAGGCATATCATTCCGCCAGCGGATCAGCGTGCGGTAACGGGACAGCAGAGAATCCGGGTCTTCTATCTGCTGTTCCACGCCCTGCACCTGATCGCCGCGATTATGCTTAAGCGGCTCCCAGGTCGTCTGCCCCTTATCGCTGCCCGTATTGGACCAGATCATCGGCTCGCGGATTTGTTCGTCCGGTTTCGCTCCCTTCATCCCGATCTCTTCTCCGTAATAAATAAACGGATTGCCCGGCATGGTCAGCAGAATGCCGGCGGCCATCTTGGCGTGGTTCTCATCGTCCTTCAGCTGGGACATGACACGGTTCATGTCATGATTCGTCAAGAATGCGGCATCCGTAAACTTGCCGCCCGATACTTGGCTGAACAAACCATACATCCGCTCCAGGGTGAAGGCCAGATTGTTATCCTTTTCATTCATCGCGGCACCGATGATGCTCTCGCCCAGGCTAAAGTTGAACCCGGAATCAAACGCGTTATCCAGATACGGCGCAATGACCGCAGCGGAATTATCCCAAATCTCCCCGACAATATAAGCGTCCGGATTCACCTCATTCATGCTGGCGCGGAATTCCTGCCACCATGCTGTATTCTTAGCCGTTGTCGCTTCGCCTTTATCGGACATCAGATCCTCATAAATATGTTTGGCTGCATCGATCCGGAATCCGTCGACACCCAGCTCCAGCCAGAACTTCCCGATATCCTTCATCTCTTCGCGGACCTTGGGATGATCAAAGTTCAGGTCCGGCATCCCGCCCCAGAACGTGCCCATGTAATGGGCCCCGTTGATCTCATGCCATGGCGAGTCGCTGCCTGCCGCGCTGGCTCCTGAAGGAGTCCTCCCTTGATCCTCGGCCCATATGTACCAATCGCGGGTTGCCGAAGCCTTGTCTTTCGCAGCCTGCTGGAACCAGGCATGCTCCGTGCTTGTGTGATTGACTACCAAATCCATAATAATCTTGATTCCGCGCTTATCCGCTTCGGCAAGCAGCTTCTTAAAGTCATCAAGGGTTCCGTAGTCCGGGTGGATGGAACGATAGTCGGTCACATCATAGCCGTGATAGCTCGGCGAAGGATTAATCGGCATCAGCCATATCCCCGTCACGCCAAGATCCTCTGAAGTTTCCGGATTTCCGTCATTCAGATAATCCAGCTTCTCAATGACGCCTTGTAAGTCACCGATCCCATCCCCATCGGAATCATAGAATGAGCGTACAAAGATCTCATAATAGACGTCGGAGGGCTGCTCATCCACCTCCGCTGTCTCCATTGCTTCGGGCGCTTTCGGATCCGGCTGTTTTGTTTCCGGGGCTGCCGGCGGCTTAGCCTCCTCTTGCGACGGAGCCGCTGTGCCGCTGCAGCCTGCCAGCAGACTTCCCGTAAGCGCAAAGACTGCGAGCCATATAGGCAGAGCCCTGCGTTTTCCCCATGTAGAACGTATCACGTTGTTTACCTCCTGTTCGTTGCAGCAGCTGAAATTCATCCAGTTGCTGCACTTATCTATTCAAATGGATCTCTACAGCTATCTTAGAATAGCGCAAACGTTTGTATTCGATTTCATCATTGTTTCCCAGTAAAACGGTTACATTTCGTGGTTCAACTTAACATTCATCTTATTCCGTAGATGACGGCTCGTTTTTATCCATCCATATCATAACTTACTTCTTTGTTTTGTTAAATCGTTTGCACAATGCCGTTTTAAGTTGTTTTCCGGGCTTTTCTGACTATAATACCGCACTTTCTCCCGTTTTCTAACCCTTGCTTCTTTTTTGGTGTATTTGTGAAATATTTGCGCTGGACTGACTTGGATACGTATTTACAAGCCTATCGATTAACGTTAATATAGCAGTGTGAAACCGTTTAACAAACCGGATCAATATGGCTTTAAATCAATAGGTATCATGTATACTCAGGGCCTGACAGACCCACAATTAAATAAAGAAGAACGGTCCGCGATTAGCGGAAGTTACTCTTCTGAAATTAGAGAGAACTCCAGTAGTCGCTTTCTTATTTTCAAAAAAACGCAAACGGTTCCACTGGAGGTCCTATTATGTCTGTAACGATTAAAGATGTCGCAAAACGAGCGGGCGTATCCCCCTCCACCGTCTCAAGGGTCCTTTCCAATCATCCTAGGATCAGCCGCGAAACCTCGCGGAAGGTAAAAGAGATCATGGAGGAAATGGGCTACCATCCCAATATTATGGCCAAGAGCCTGGTTTCCAAAACGACGGAAAGCATATGCGTGATTCTGCCGAAACCTGCGGAAGAATTGTTCCTCAACTTATTCTTCATGGAACTGATCCGCGGGATCGTCACCCAAGCGAACCGCTCCGGATACGACGTCGTTCTCAGTTCGGGCGGCAACGAGAAGGAAGAAGTCGAAGCCGTATCCCGGCTGCTTAACGGTCGCCGCGTCGACGGCGCCATTTTGCTGTACTCCAGGCAGGACGATCAGGTGGTCGATTTTCTCAAGTCCAACAACTACCCGTTCGTGCTTGTCGGCCGGAGCGAGAAATACCCGGATCTGTTATCCGTCGATACCGATAATGTGCAGGCTGCCTATGATGCAACCAAGCATTTGATCTCCCTTGGACATCAACGGATCGGCTTTGTCAGCGGCCCGCCTAACCTGATCGTCTCTCAGGACAGGATGAAAGGCTATGGCAAAGCGCTTGCCGATGCCGGTCTGGAGATGAGAAAAGAATGGATTGTCGAAGGCGAGTTCCTTCAGGAGAGCGGCTATCGCGCCATGTCCTTTTTCATGAACCTGCCTGAACGTCCGACGGCGCTTGTTATTGTTGACGATATTGTATCCTTCGGCGTGCTGAGAGGACTGCACGAGCTGGGGTATAAGGTTCCCGAAGATGTGTCCATTATCAGTTTCAATAACATCTCATTGACCGAACTATCGACCCCGCCGCTGAGCAGTGTGGACATCGGTATTTACAACCTGGGTTATACCGCTTCGCAAGCGCTGATCCAGACCATTCGTAACGATGACAACACGATACTGCCGCACCGCTATATCATTCCGCACCGGTTGATGATCCGCGAATCCTCGATGTTTTCGCTGCCGAAATCATAAGGTTTGGATAAACATGGCGGAATACACGAAGTATTATCAAAATAAAGAAGCATCGTGGTGCTTCCTTTATTTTTGCAGCTTGGTTCAAACGTTTGCACTAATTCATTAAGGAGGATGATCATGTCAAACCTAACCGCTTGTTTATTTGATCTTGACGGCGTGCTGGTGGATACCGCCAAGTATCACTACATTGCCTGGAAGCGTCTTGCCGGAGAGCTGGGCTTTGAATTTACGGAGCAGGACAATGAACGCCTGAAGGGTGTAAGCCGCATGGCTTCCCTCGATATTCTGCTTGAGGTTGGCGGAATTACGCTCGATGAAGACGCGAAGCTGGCGCTAGCCGAGAAGAAGAATGCTTGGTATGTCGAGTATATTTCCAACATGGACGAATCCGAGATTTTGCCTGGAGCTCGCGAATTTATCCAAGCGCTGAAGGACCGCGGCATCAAGGTTGCGCTGGGCTCCGCCAGCAAGAACGCGATGCTGATCCTGAACAATACCGGCCTGACTCCTTATTTCGACGCTATCATCGATGGAACGAAGACTGCCCAAGCGAAGCCGGATCCCGAGGTATTTACGATGGGAGCCCGCGAGCTTGGCGCCCGGCCTGACGCCTGCGTCGTATTCGAGGATGCCGAGGCCGGCATCGAAGCCGCCATCCGCGCAGGAATGCGGAGCGTCGGTATCGGGTCGCCTGAAACCTTGGGGCGCGCCAACATCGTTCTTCCCTCCCTGGAAGGTTTCACGGTGGATCGTCTGCTGGAGTTGTAAGCGAATGCGACACGCTTACGGCATCCGGTAGTTTCATCCCATATAGAACTGCAACCATTTTTCCTAAAAACAAAGGAGCCGATGATTGTGAAACAATATTTAAAGCTTGATGAATGGTCAATTATTGAGGAGGGCTTTGATCCTCACACGCATGAGATCTCGGAGAGTATCTTCAGTATCGGTAACGGATTTATGGGCCAGCGCGCCAACTTCGAGGAATCCTACAGCGGTTCCTCCCTGCAAGGCAGTTATATGGCCGGCGTGTATTATCCGGATAAAACCCGTGTAGGCTGGTGGAAGAACGGTTATCCCGAATATTTTGCCAAAGTGCTGAACAGCACCAACTGGATTGGCATCGGCATTGAAATCGACGGCACGCCGCTTGATCTGGCCAAATGCACGGTGAAGGATTTTGTGCGCGAGCTGAATATGAAAGAAGGCTTCCTCTCCCGCAGCTTTACCGCTGTCATGGAAAACGGCAAGGAGCTCAAAGTTGAAGCTGTCCGTTTTGTCAGCATTGTTCGCCACGAGATCGGCGCCATTCGATATGCCGTAACTCCGCTCAATTTTGCTGGAGAGCTTACGGTTACGCCTTATCTCGATGGCGATGTGAAGAATAAAGACTCCAACTATGACGAGAAGTTCTGGCTGGAGGTATTCAAAGAAGCGGCGCAAGGCTCGGCCGCATTGACCGTAAAGACCAAGAAACTCGATTTCCATGTGACCTCCGTCATGTCATATAGCATCCTTAAGAACGGCGCGAAGCTGGATCTTCAGGCCGAACTGGTGGAAAAAGAGAAGTATGCGGCGAACCGCGTAAACGTATCCGTATCTGAAGGCGAAGCCATCACCATCTATAAATATGTAGCCAACGTCACATCCCGCAATCATGGATTCGGCGAATTGGTGGATGCTGCACGTGCTGTGCTGGAGCCGGCGGTCGAAACCGGATTTGAGATGCTGCTGAAGGAGCAGGCGGATGCGTGGGGCGACAAATGGAAGGAAAGCGATATCGTCATTGAAGGCGATGTGGCGGCCCAGCAAGCGATCCGCTTCAACATCTTCCAGTTGAACCAAACCTACAGCGGCGAAGACGACCGTCTGAACATCGGGCCGAAGGGCTTCACCGGTGAAAAATACGGCGGCAGCACCTACTGGGATACCGAGGCTTATTGCCTGCCGTTCTACCTGAGCACCGCGGACGCCAGCATTTCGCGCAACCTGCTGATCTATCGTTATAAACACCTGGAAAAAGCGAAGGAAAACGCCAAGAAGCTCGGCTTTACCAAAGGCGCCCTCTATCCTATGGTGACGATGAACGGCGAGGAATGCCATAACGAGTGGGAAATTACGTTTGAAGAAATCCACCGTAACGGCGCGATTGCCTATGCCATCTATAACTATGTAAACTATACCGGCGACTTCTCTTACCTCGGCCAATACGGTCTGGAAGTGCTCGTCGAAATTTCCCGCTTCTGGGAAGAGCGCGTGAATTACGTGCCGGCGAAGGATCAGTATATGATGCTCGGGGTCACCGGTCCGAACGAGTACGAGAACAACGTCAACAACAACTGGTATACTAACCGCATTGCCAGCTGGACGATGGAATACACGCTTGACGTGCTCGAATATTTGAAAGAGAACGAGAATTCCCGCTATGCCGAGCTTGCGGCGAAGCTGGGGCTGCAGGATGTCGAAACGGCCAAATGGCAGGATATCATCAGCAAAATGTACTACCCGGTCGATGAGGAGCTCGGCGTATTCCTGCAGCAGGACGGATTCCTCAACAAGGAGCTTGTCCCTGTGAAGGAATTGGATCCAGCCCACCTGCCACTCAATCAGAACTGGTCCTGGGACCGCATTCTGCGCTCGGTGTACATTAAGCAGGCTGACGTGCTGCAAGGCTTGTTCTTCCTTGGCGACCAGTACGACTTGGCTACGAAAAAACGCAACTTCGACTTCTATGAACCGTTCACGGTGCATGAGTCCTCCCTCTCGCCTTGCGTACACTCCATTCTCGCGTGCGAGCTTGGGTACCAGGAGAAGGCGTACGAGATGTACCTCCGTACAGCTCGCCTGGATCTGGACAACTACAACAACGATACCGAGGACGGCTGTCATACAACCAGTATGGCGGGAACCTGGATGTCCGTTGTGCATGGCTTCGGCGGCTTGCGCGTGAAGGACGGCGTATTGCATTTGAATCCATTCATTCCAGGTCACTGGTCTTCCTTCTCCTTCAAGGTGATGTTCCGCGGTTCCCGCCTGAAGGTCAACGTCAAAGGCAAGGAAACCATCATCGTCAACGAAACGGATACGCCGGCTGTCCTGAACGTGAATGGCAAGGAGTATAGCATCGACGGATTTGGAGAGGTCCAAGCCGCAAGATAACAGGCATACGTCTAATAAAAACTACCGAGTTATATAAAAACAAGAGCCCTGGAGAACATTCCAGGGCTCTTGTTTTTACAGAAAACGGGCTCCTTCAGGCATCATTGCTCCTTCTTAAAGGGCTCGTTTTCATCCACGCCAAGCATCTATATCGTCTGAACTCAGCCAAAGGTTGTGACAATCAGATGCAAAGCTTCGCATCCCGATGGCGGGAGAAATACCGATTATGTATGCTATGAATAAATGAGTTGAGAATGGGGATCACGCGGAGGCCGTTCAGATGGCTTCCCAAACAAATACCCCTGCGAGAGCTCGATCCCGATATCTCGGCAAAAATGAAACTCCTCCCGTCTCTCAATGCCTTCAGCCAGCACCATGGCCCCAAAATCATGAGCCTTGTTCGTGATCATTTTGAGTTGCTCCTGCTGCCCGGGATTACGATCGCAATGGTCGATCAGACTTCGGTCGATCTTTACATAATCCGGCTTAAGCTTAATCATCTGCTCCAATGTGGAATAACCTGCACCAACGTCATCCATGGCTACCGAGATTCCATGACTGCGATACACCTCGAAAATCGATTGCAAATGCTCAACATCATCAATCTTCTCGGTTTCCACAACCTCAAATACGAAGTCCCTCGGATCCAGATGGAGCCTGTCTATGGTATGGAAGGTGTGGCTTAGACACATCTGCGCATCATATATGGAGGATGGCAGGAAGTTCACGAATCGCTTCACGCCGATGGGAAGCCACTCGGCACTGGTCTCAATGGCACTGGTTCGTGCCGCCCGGTCCAGGAATGCATGCAATCCGGTTTTACGGGCTGTCTCAAACAGCTCATACGGCTGGAACCTGGCTCCCCCATCTACCGGACGAAGGAGAAATTCGTAGGCAACGATCTGCTCGGATGAATCCACGATGGGCTGCATATAGCTCGTAAACTGCTTATGTAAAATGATACTTACCATATCGTAATGCTCCATCTGCAGTTCGAACTTCTGCATAGGGGTCCACGAATGCCGGATTTGCGGAGCTTCTCCGTCGGTAACACAGAAGGACAGCTCTTGACGAATCTTCAGCGGAAGGGGCTGCAGACACTTCATCATGGAGATCAGGTCCGCGCGTACCTTGTAGTTTACAGCACAACCCTCATTGTTCTCTTGTACCGCGTAGCCGTTCACTGCCAGCAACTGAATAAGCTCTCCACTTGCAGGCTTCATATGAATGGTCCCCTGATCCTCAATCGGTTCAAAGGTGCTGCAATTGTCGCAAATCATGTTCGTCCTCCTTGGCAAGCTAGCTCTCACTATGCTTCTTATCGGCATTTTGAATATGATTTCTTTGCATTTTATGGATTTTATATCGAATTTATGACCTATTTTAAGAGAAATGCGCAAGATTCGTGCAATGATTACGCCAAATTCTACAAAAATCGACTTATATTGCTTTTAACAACGTATTGTCAATATTATGGTCATGCTTGATCTACTCAACCTTTTGATCCAAAAGCTGCAGCAGCATCGTCCGCTCCACATCAAAATGCCAAGGGGCGTTCCGTTCCTTGGCCGCATACATCGCGGCATCGGCGCGACCAATCAGCTCCTGGTCATTTCTGGCATGATCCGGATAAACCGCAATGCCGATACTCGGCGTGGTTCGAACTTCATGCCCTTCCAATTCGTACGGCTCGCTAAGCATCGTCCAAATCTCCTCCGCCATCCAGATCAGCTCCTGATCCTCACCAGCCGGATGGATCATAACGGTGAATTCGTCTCCTCCTAAACGGGAAACCAAAACTCCCTTGGATTCAAGAGATTGAAGCCGGTCTGCAACCTTTCGTATCAACAAATCGCCGGCACGGTGGCCGTATCGGTCATTGACTCGTTTGAAACGGTTCATATCCATATACAGCAAGCCTACACGGGAAGCTGCGAGGTCCGCCTCCTTCAGCGAACTCGCCAGCCTTGCATTAAAATAACGGCGATTATACAGCCCCGTAAGATCATCACGATGTGCCAGGGCTTCACTCTGCATCAGACTCTCATGCAGTCGGTCAAACAAGCGATCGTTCTCGAACTGGATTAAAATCTGCCTGAACAGAATCAGGATCACGCACAGGGATAGGCCGGTAAACAGTCCAGTCCACCCTCCAAACCGCTGCGCCATAAGGGCAAACATCCCGCCAAGCACGCTGTAGGGAAGCAGGTACCTTACGATCAGGTTTCCGACTGAACGCGGCTCCCGCTCGCCAACGGATGGTTTACGGGAATTAGGAGCGGACTGCCCACCTGCGAAACTAATGAATAATACCGATATCGTATAGAGTGGATACAGATAGGAACGAACCTCGATACCCATCAGATCAACGAGATAGATGTACAGGACATCTCCGGCAATATATGCGCTTCCGCCTAGACATAACAGAATGGCCGCCCTTTTCCCTAACAGTCCGGTATTAAAATACAACACCAGCGTAAAAAAAATAAGTACCATTGCGCACAGGGGATACAGCATGTCCACCCAAAGGTTTCCCCATACTGCCTCATGGGCCAGACCCTGAAGCTCAGGCTTGATGAAATATTCCCACCCTACTGTCATGACGGCTATGCCAACAATCACGATATCCAGCATAAACCGGAGCCCCCGAAACGAACCTTGAACATGCCGGAATAAATAAATGAGAGAACTTGCGAACAGAATGAGTTCAAGTCCCCAGAATAAGTGGGTTAGGATCGGCGAGAAAGCGCTCTCTTTTTCAAACCAAACATAACAAGCGTGAATGATTCGTGCCGCTGCATCCCCCATTAATCCGAGACTCACAATAAGCCAAAACCTGCGAAGATGAACCTCATAACGCCGACTAATCCGCATTAAATAAACGGAGGCGGCTGCAGGAGGAATAATGACTAGAACACGCTGAAGCGATAAAGCCTCAGGCATCCACAGAGCAATCATGATCTGAATGAATGCATATATCATGGCGAGTCGAATCCACAGATGATCTGCTGGAGTTGGACTCATAAGCATTCCTCCTCGGCCAAAGGGTAAGCTGGATCACTTTCATATGTTAGGTCTTTTGAATTAATCTTTCTATTTCTCATGATACTTTTTACCCACCCAAAAGTAAAGATGAGGAAATGAAAGAAAAATCATCTGTATCAGCCCTGCATGAACACAACTCCCACTTGACGTATAGGGATTATGTGATAATATTTCAGTCATATCTCATATGGATCGGAAAGGGTGTTGAACCATGTCACAGAAACGATTAGATCATGTTGGTATTGTTGTCCGGGACCTAGAAGCTACAATCGCCTTCTATACATCCGTAGTCGGACTAGAACTAAAGGATCGCCTGACCCATACGAATGGCGTCATCCAGCTGGCGTTCCTCGGATTTAACGGCAGCAACGAGACGGAAGTCGAGCTTATTCAGGGATACAGCGACACGCTGCCAGCGGAGGGCACCGTTCATCATTTTGCAGTCAGCACGGATAACATTGAAGAGGAATATGCCCGGGTTCAAGGACTTGACGTTCCTCACTTGGACGAGGAGATCGTGACGCTCCCGAATGGTTTCCGTTATTTCTTCGTTCATGGTCCCGAAGGGGAATGGATTGAGTTCTTCCAGCGCTAACCTCAATATAGAAGCCTTATTCAAATCCTTTATTCCGTGAAAGGTTCATAGGATTAATTAATCCTTCCCATGGCAAGTGTTCTGAGCAAAGACCTGCCTCGTTCGCGCTCCTTCGAACTAGACAGGTCTGGTGTGTTAGGACTATAATAGCGGATGTAATGATCAAAACTTCATAAATACCGGGGGAGCTGGGATATAGCCGGCTGAGAGTGTATCCGATATGATACTGACCCTTACACCTGATCTGGGTAATGCCAGCGTAGGAAGCCCATGTTTGCGGCAGCTATTTATTTGCCGTGGTATACACTTACGCCGTCATGCGTCCTGATATCATCAGGGCGTTTTTTTTGTGGAGTTGCGAGGTAATAGAAAGAGAACTCAAAGGAGAGAAGAAACGATGAAGAAGGGAAGATGGATTCCGCTGCTTCTCGCTTGCGTCCTGCTGATGGTCGCGTCCGGATGCGGCACAAGCGGACAGAACAAAAAGACAGGTGCCGAAGGTGAAGGCAGTCAGACTTCCGGGAAACTCCGTGACGTGCATCTGATGCTCGATTGGTCCGCCAATACGAATCACACCGGCCTGTATGCAGCGAAGGAGCTTGGGTATTATGAGGAAGAAGGGCTTAATGTCCAGATCGTCCAGCCGGGAGCAGGCGGAACGGATACGCTGGTCGCATCCGGAAACGTGCCGTTTGGCATCAGTTATCAGGAAGGCGTAACGCTGGCCAGAACCCAAGGCTTGCCGCTCGTTTCCATTGCAGCGATCATTCAGCATAATACGTCCGGCTTTGCCGCCCCCAAGGACAAAGGCATCGTGAAGGCAGGCGATTTTGAAGGAAAATCCTATGGCGGCTGGGGCTCGCCTGTGGAGGAGGCCGTCATGAAATCCATCATGGAGATCGATGGCGCCGATGTCAGCAAGGTGAATATGGTCAATATGGGCGATGCCGATTATTTTACGGCCGTCAAACGCGACATTGATTTTGCCTGGATCTTCTATGCTTGGACGGGGATTGAAGCCGAGCTTCGCAATGAACCGCTTGACATGATTTATGTGAAGGACTACTCCGAGCAGCTTGATTATTACACACCAGTGATCGTGACGAACGAGAAGCTGATCCAGGAAGACCCCGAGCTTATCAAAGCGTTCATGCGGGCGACTTCAAAAGGATACGACTATGCGATTCAACATCCTGAAGATGCGGCAGCTCTGCTTACGAAGGCGGTTCCTGACCTCGATGCCGAACTGGTTCTCGCCAGCCAGAAATGGCTGAGCCCCCGTTATCAGGATGATGCATCCCGCTGGGGCGAACAGAAAGCCGAAGTATGGTCGGGATATGCAGACTGGATGTTTGAGCGTAAGCTGCTGGAGAAGGAACTTGACGCGGACCGCGCATTCACCAATGATTTTTTACCGGAGCAGCCATAAGGCTATTTTTATTTAAAAAGAAGAAAGTCGGCCTTTGCAAAAGGCTGCCTTTCTTCCAATACATTATAGCTTGCACGAAAGGATGAGTTTACATGGCGAATACACTTTTGAGCATTCAAGTGATACCGAGAACGCCAAACGGGGCCGACAGCATCCCTTATGTAGATGAAGCGATTAAGGTCATTCAGGAATCAGGCGTGAAATACGAGGTTCATGCACTCGAAACGACCATGGAAGGTGAGCTCGCCGAGCTGCTCAAGATCGTGGAGCGCATGCATGAAGCGCTGGTGAATGCGGGAAGTCCCAGCATCATATCCCAAGTTAAAATCGCTCATCATCCCAGCGGCATCAGCATGGATAAGCTGACTGAGAAATACCGTCCATGAGAAGCTGGTGGAGTTCGGTTTGGCCGCCCGTTGTGGCGGTCCTCTTCTTTTTGGTGGTATGGCAGGCCGCAGTATCTATATTCGACATTGAACCTTTTATTCTGCCTGCGCCGACGGCCATCGGGCATGAGGCCGTTACCGGAGCTTCCGGTCTCTTCCAGCATACAGCGGCCACCCTGCAATTAACCTTGGTCGGATTTATGATCGGTACGGCGATCGGCCTAGTCATCTCGCTGGCACTGCACATGGTTCCTTTTCTCAAAACCGCTCTTTATCCACTTCTTATTCTTAGCCAGAATGTGCCGACAATCGCCCTAGCCCCGCTTCTCATGATTTGGTTCGGCTTCGGCATGCTGCCCAAGGTTATCGTGATTACGCTGGTCTGCTTCTTCCCCGTCGCTGTTGCGGCACTGGACGGACTGGCCCGTACTGACCGAACCATGATGAACTACATGCAGATGGCGGGGGCTACCTCTTGGCAAATTTTCAGCAAGCTGGAGCTGCCGCATGCCCTTCCCTCCATCTTCTCCGGGATTCGAATTGCGGCCACCTATTCGGTCATGGGTGCGGTTATCGGGGAATGGATCGGCTCGGACCGGGGAATCGGTTACTACATGATGCTGCAAAAATCCGGCTACCGCACGGATCGGGTGTTTGTTGCCATCCTGGTCATCGTCCTGCTCAGCCTGCTGATGGTGCTGCTGATCACTCTGCTGGAGAAGCGGCTCATCCGCTGGAATCGAAAAGGTTGAGTCTCCGTGAATAGACGTAACGAATCTTATATGATAGGAGGCCATTTGTCGATATGACACATCAAGTACCCCTGACGGTCCAGGACGGGGCTGACCCGTCGGCTGCGTCGGTCTCAACCGCACCTGCCCTCGAGGTTCGCACCCTTCGAAAAACCTTCCGCGACCGGCGCAGCGAAGTGCATGTGCTGGATGGCCTTTCGCTTCAAGTACAACCCGGGGAATTCGTCTCCTTAATCGGTCCCTCAGGCAGCGGAAAGAGCACCCTCTTCCATATCATTGGGGGGTTAACAGCTCCGGATGCAGGCTCTGTCCTCATGGACGGTCAGGACGTGACCGGGGAAAAAGGCCGCATCGCCTATATGCCTCAACAGCCGGCCCTATTCCCTTGGCGTACGGTGGAGGACAATGTGCTCCTTCCCGAGGAGCTGAGAGGCACCTCGAAAGCCGCTGCCAGGGAACATGCCCGCAGCTGGATGGAACGCGCCGGACTCAGCGGCTTCGAAAAGGCCTATCCGCACACCCTCTCTGGCGGAATGCAGCAGCGGGCGGCTTTTCTGCGCGCACTGATGAGTCCGCAGGAAGTTATGTGCCTGGACGAACCGTTCAGTGCATTGGATGCGTTAACGCGCAGCGATATGCAGCGCTGGCTGCTCGATATCTGGGAGGATACGCGCCGTTCGGTGCTGATGATTACCCATCATATCGAGGAGGCGCTGCTCCTCTCGGACAGTATCTATATCCTATCAGCACGGCCCGGAACCATCTTGAAACGGGTAGAAGTCCCTTTCTCCCGCCCGCGCCGGGAAAACATCCTGATGGATCCGTCCTTCATCGCATTAAAAACCGAAATTTCCGCCATCATGCGGGAAGAACAGCACAAGCGCTGACCGATGAAGGCCAGCGTAATACATACATCCATGATGGGCAAAGCGCTTCGTGGAAGCTTGCAAGCGAGGTGATGTAACCATGAAATCATTCATGCAGAATGAAGCGAATTCCCCCCTGATCGACACTCATATTCATCTGGACAGTTATTCGTTATCCGATCAACAAGCGATTCTCGCGGACATCCGCCATCATGAGGTTCAATCCATCATCTCTGTCTCCATGCATCTGACTTCCTGCAAGCGAAACCTGGAGCTGGCCAGGCAGTACGGACTGATGGTGCGGCCGGCTTTCGGTTATCATCCGGAGCAGCCCCTCCCTTCCTCTGACGAAATCGAAGGGCTGCTGGATTGGATGGCAGAGCATGTCGATGAGATGGTTGCCGTAGGAGAGGTGGGTCTCCCCTATTACGCCAGGCTGGAGGCTGAATCGGAAGGCCGTCCCTGGGATAACCGCCCTTACGCCTATCTGTTGGAGCAATTTATAGCTTTTGCTAAGAAGCATCATAAACCGGTCATTCTGCACGCTGTATATGAAGATGCGGATATCGCATGTGATCTGCTCGAAAAATACGGCGTCACTCGTGCCCATTTTCATTGGTTTAAGGGCTCCCGTGACACCTTGCAGCGAATGGCGGGCAACGGATACTATATTTCCTTTACGCCCGACATCCTCTATGAGGAAGAAATTCGTGCTATGGCATGTAGGTATCCGGATCACCTCGTCATGACCGAAACCGATGGACCTTGGCCGTTCGAAGGTCCGTTCACCGGACAGATGACCCATCCTCGGATGACGGCTTCTGTGGCTTCGGCATGGGCTGAGCTTAAGGGGCTGTCCTTACTTGAGGCCCGCAGGATTTTATATGAGAATGCCGCGAGACTTTACGGTCTATAAAAAGAATCTTCATGCAGTTCAAGTCGGTTGCTTAGGCAATCGGCTTGTTCTCTTTAAGAAGAAATCGGTTATATTGATTAATCAACTCATCAAGCACAATCGATTGTCTGAGGACTTTAGGATGATTAAAATCACGATACCGCTGCTTCATCTTATGAAGTTTATGCCGTTCTTGCTCGATATTAAACTTTATGCCTTCCTTCGTTTCCATGACTTTATATCCTCCCCTCATGTAATATTTTATGCTTTAATGTAAAATTATAGGATGTTTAATATTAGACATCAGAAATATGACATGGAGGGGCTTATTTCTGTTATTCACGCCAAAGAACCACAATGCCAACCGCAGCATAGTGGTTTTTTGGTTCCATTATTTAACGTACTTATTTAACGTTATTTAACATACTTCTCCTGATATGCCTTTGACATCTCGTCTGTAATTTCCTTCATCTTCGGATCACTCTTGATTGTTTCGATCAGTTTATCGTACGATTCAACCGGTTCTTTGCCCGTGATGACCATGACCCGCATATCCTCCACTTTCTTGGAAAGCTCGGGATAGTATTTGTTGTAGGCTTCCGAATACAGCTCTCCCGAAGGATTCGGAACCTTGACCGTCTTGCGCTCCGTGACGATCTCTACGTTCCTCTCATATACTTCATCCGGCATCCCTACGGCGCTGATAGCCATATCATCGCTGACGAGGTGAATCATATTGTTCAAGTTGCCGTCACCCGTCTTATCCACGGCGGCCTGCGGCGTTGCAACCTTCTTCCCGTTCTCCACATTGTAATGGACCCCTTCGATTCCGTAGGTCAACATTTCATTGCCTTCCTGACTATAACCATAGTCGAAAAACTCGAGGATTTTCTTTACTTTCGCCTCCGGTACTTTCTTCGAAATCAGGTATACTCCATAATACGGCGATCCTGAAGGCGTATACTTCACCCCGTTTGCATTCTCCAAATAAGCAAGCGGCATCAGATCCGCCTTGGGATCAACGCCCTTCACGGCTTCTCCGGTCACCCAGGCATGGTTCATGGACATGCCCCCTACCCCTGCCTTGGCGCTTCGCATCGTATCCATTACCTGCGAGAACTTCATGATAGCGAAGTCTTTGGGGAACAAGCCCTCATCATATGCTTTTTTGATCCACAGCATGGCCTCCCTAGACTCGTCCGACGTCATAATCGGAGTCAGGGTATTATCGGGTTGAAGCTTCCAGGACCCTTGCGTTTCATTAAATATATTATAAATATAGGCGAGTGCGCTCGGATTAGCGGCATACGGGATCTCATCCGCCTGTCCATTACCATTCGGATCCTGTTCCTTAAAAGCCTTTAACACGTTATGGAACTCATCCAGCGTTGTGGGCGTTTCCAGCTAAAGGGCATCCAGCCAGTCCTTGCGGATCATCGGGAACACTCCGCCGCCATAGCTAGGATAATAACGAGGAATGACGATGTTCTTGCCATCCACCTTGGTGATTTCCCACATTTCCTTCAATTCTTCGCGGTTCAAATTCGGATAGTCTTTAAGAAACGGTGTCAGATCCCAGAAAACCCCCTGCTTCAGCATTTTCTGCAGCTGCGGGTTCTGCAACGTCTCCACGAAAGTAACCTCTGGAAGATCGCCGGATGCAAGCATGACATTGATCTTCTCTTCGGCCGTGGACGGCGACAGCCACGTAATATTCAGCTTGGTATTGGTGCGTTTCTCGAGCTCTTTCCATAGTGCATTGGTGTTGTCTATGAATTCGGTGGCATAATTCAGGGTCTGTATCGTAATACTTGTAGGTTCACTGCTGTCTGTTCCGCCTCCGTTGTCGCTCGGTGCACTTCCGTTACGGCTGCCGCATGCGCTAAGCAAGAGCGAGCTTGCCAAGAGCAGCACCCCCGACATTTTTAAAAATGACTTGCCCGGCTTGGTTTCCATTCTTTTCATCATTAGACCTCCCTTATAATGATACCTCTCTCCTGACTGATCATGATGTCAGATAAACCGTATATCGATTCATTCCTTGACAGAGCCTACCATCGCTCCTTTGGCGAAGTGCTTCTGCAGGAATGGATACACTAACATGATCGGCACGGTTGCAATAACGACCGCCGCCATCTTCAACGTTTCCGTTGGAACGGGACGATTCACTTGGAAGGCGAATCCGCCGCCGCTTCCGGATCCCATCGTCGTTGGATCCACAAGCATATTTTGCAGCAATACTTGCAGCGGCCACATCTTCTGGTCGTTAATAAACATCAATGCGTTGAAATACGTATTCCAATAACCGACCGCAAAGAACAATCCGAAAGCGACCAGCGCCGGCAGCGACAGAGGCAAAATAATTCTCCAGAATACGCCGATATCATTCGAACCGTCAATCATCGCGGCTTCCTCCAGACTTTCCGGAATGCTGTCGAAGAATCCCTTCATGAGCAGCACATACCATGCGCTGGTCAAGCTGGGCAGGATAAGCGACCAGATGCTGTCAATGAGTCCCACATTACGAACCACCAAATACAGCGGCACCAATCCCGGCGTGAAGAGAAAGGTGATTAGGATCATAATCATGATTGCCTTGCGAAACCGCAGACGTTTGCGGGACACCGCATAAGCCAAGCCCCCGGTAACGAGCAGACTGAGCAGCGTGCCGACCGTAGCCAGGAACACACTCACGGAAATCGAGGTGACAAACAGTCCGTTGGAGAGTAAATGCTTATAAGCATCCAGCGTCCAAACCCGCGGCCATAATATCAGGCTTCGTTGATAATACTCCACCGGATCGGTAAACGACAAAATAACGGTATAATAAATCGGAAATATCGTTGCCAAACCGATGATCAGCAGCAGTCCGTTATTCACAAGACCGAACAGCCTGGTTTTCCATCCTTTCTCATGCATGCTTTACTCCTCCTTGTCTTCACCCATCCTTTAGTACAAGCTTTCTTGACCGTAACGCCTCGCCAGCCGGTTGGCCGTAACCACCAGAATGACGCCGACAATCGATTTGAACAATCCGATAGCCGTACTGTAACTGAACTCTCCCTGCCGAATCCCCACCCGGTATACATAGGTATCGAACACTTCAGCTACATTGGTAACAGGTGCATTCATCATCAGATATATCTGTTCGAATCCCGTATCCAGAATCGTTCCCAGACGGAGGATCAACAGAATCAAGATCACGTTGCGCATCGCGGGCAGGGTAATATGCCACATCCGTCTCATACGGCCCGCGCCGTCCATGACGGCTGCTTCATATAACTGCGGGTCCACACCGGCGATGGCCGCGAGAAAGATGATGGTTCCCCACCCGACTTCCTTCCAGATGGATTGTCCCGTCAGCATCCCCCAGAAGTAGTTGGGGTTGGAGAGAATATCGACCGTCTCCCAATCCATCGAGATGAGCCACTTATTAAACAAGCCCTCCGATTGCGAGAACATGAGGTACGTAAGGCCATAGATCAATACCCAGGATAAAAAATGGGGGATATACACCAGAGACTGAATGGTCCTCTTATAGAAGGAATTTCGCACTTCATTCAGCATCAAAGCTAAAATGATCGGTGCCGGGAAAAAGAAAATCAAGCTCAGAAAGCTGATCGCCAGCGTATTGCGCAGCAGCATCCAGAAATCATCGTTGGAGAAGAACCGGGTGAAATGCTCGAATCCTACCCAAGGGCTTCCGAGCACTCCAAAGTATGGTGAATACTCCTGGAAGGCAATCACGAGATTCGTAATCGGAATATATTTGAAAATGATAAAAAAGATCAGACCCGGCAAGGCCAGCACGTACAAATACTTGTCGCGCACAACATCCGACCATATCCTCCCCCACTTCGTTTTGGATTTCACGGGAATGGGGGGCCCCCGCTTCCTTTTGCCGACTGGACGGTTTCTTGTGCTTTCATCGATATTCCCTCACTTTCAGCCTTGTCATCTCGTTCAACATACCGTTCACGGAATGTAGTCCTAATGTAAACGGTTGCAGAATTCCCTGCAATTCCACTTTTTTTCCGTCGGCTCCAATCCCCCTCCCATTCGATGCACGGCACAGGGAAAGCTCGGTCTCTACGGCATTGTGGAACCTTTCGTTTCCTTGTATTGCACTTTTTTTCCACGGCAAATGAACGTCCGATTCGGTTAATCGGTCACGTTGACTCGAACTCGATTAGGAAGATATGATCTTTTCAACTCATCCACTCATTCGCTATGATAGTATGTAATCATTTTACCGGCTCGCTTCGATCAAGCCTTTGATTTGTCTATGCCAACAGGGGGTTAAAGTAATGAGGCAACAGAATCCTGAATCCGTTTTCAAAGGTATTATGTATTGGAGAAGCATCGCGCTTGCCGTTTTGTTAACATGCCTCCCCATCTCGGCCATAACGGCCGTTTACCTTTATGTGGGCAACCAGCACATGATTAACCAATATCAGCAGCGGAACGAAGAAGCCTTGGTTGACGCTGCGCGACAAGTAGACGAGCAATTCACCCAATTGGTCCACTACGCCCTCAATATGGTGGTGAAGCCCCATTTCAAGCCTTCGTTGTCTGATATGGACTTTGTATCGAATATCGAGGAGACGAACGAGCTGTTCAATACACTGAACCTGGTGGAGAATGCCGATCCGCTGGTGGATCAGGTCTATCTCTATATCAAAAAGCAAAATAAAATCATGGAGCCTGATCTCGGCCTGCGGACGCTGGATCAGGAACAGGATGCGTTAAACTTCAACAGGCTCATGGAAGGAGATACGGATATGTTCTGGGTCCACGACCTGGAGCGGCCTTTTAACAAGGATAAATCCTCTCACGCGCTTGTCATGCGACTTCCCTTCAACGGTCATACGCCCTACGGCGCGATCGTCATCTATATTGATCCGTCGAAGCTGCACGTCATTCGCAATAGCGAGAATCTCTCGTTCCTGCTGGACGACCATGGCCACGTCATCGGAGAGTCGGGGATGAGCCGCAGCATGCCGAAGGCGATGAGCGCGATTCAGGAACAGCTGAAGCTACCGGAGAATGCCCGGAGTGCGAATCATCTGCGATTGAAGGTTCCGGTCGACCAGGATGTATTGCTGGTGAATACCGTTCAATTCGAAAAAATGCAGCAAAGTTGGACCTATGTTTCCGGCACGCCGCAATCGAAAATCATTGCTCCAACGAAGCCGTATACTCATATCATCCTGATTTGCTTTGCTTTTGCGCTTGCGGCATCACTGGCTGTAAGCTGGTTTGCCTCTAAGAGCATGTATCGTCCTATCAGCAAGATGCTGAATATGATTGGCAGCGATCAGGCCAAACCGAGCGCGCGATACAATGAGCTTGATTACATTGAACACGAGTGGAAACAGTACCGGTTCTCGCACGATACGCTTCAGAACCAATGGCAGCGGTCCCTGCCCGCGATCAGGGAGGCTTATATCAATCAATTCTTGAGCGGACAAGCCGCCCACCTGACGGAGTCCGAATATGTGCTCAAGCTGCAGGAGATGGATCTTGACATTACCCATAAGCAGTTCTCGGCCATCGTGCTTCAGCAGCATACCCACGGGGAGGATCGGACACCTCTGACGGAAAACGATCAGCATCTTCTCACGTATGCCGCTCTGAACGTGATCCAGGAGCTGGCAGAGGACATAAGCGCATATATGCATCCCATCAATTTCTTCGACGGCTCCTTCGGCGTCATCTTGATCGCTCCGGCCTCCCATCAAGCCGATGAACAATCGCGTTTGATGAAGGAGCTGTGCGATCAGATCATGCGGGCGTTGCGCGATACGCTCCGCATGTCGGCAACCATCGTATTGGGCGGGCCAAGCTCAACCTGGACCGATGTTCCCCATATTCTCGAACAGGCCAAGCGGGCGCTGCATTACCGGTCCTTCGACGCAGGCAGTCAGCTGCTGGAAGCGGAAACCGTGCTTTCCCAGAAAAACGACTGGATCGATTTTCCGCTGGAATTGGAGCAGGATTTCATTCATACCTTGAATCTTGGGCTTCAGGGGGATGCGCTGCGTTCCCTAAGCCGCTTCGTAACGGCGCTTCAGGCCGGGGGAGGCTCGGAGTGGCATGTCCACCATGGCCTCATGCGGTTAATCACAAGCGTTCACCGGTCTATGCTGCAGGCTGGCTTAAATCCATATCAGGTGTACAATTTCTCCAATCTGCAGGAACAGTTGTCCCTGCTTCGGGATCCGAAGGCCTGCGTGACCTGGTTTCAGAAAGAAATTATCGAACCCTACCTCGATCAGTTAACAAAGAACTTCAACAGCTCCATGAAATCGCTGGTCGAAAACGTGCTGGAGCAAATCGAGCAAAACGGGATGCAGGATTTGTCCCTGGATGCCATGGCCATGGAAGCCGGCGTCAGTGTATCCCAGCTGAGCAAAGCGTTCAAGCAGATGACGGGCACGAATTATATAGACTATCTGACAACCGTGCGCATGAACCGCTGCAAAGAATTGCTGCTGACCACCGATCTTCGCATTCACGAGATTGCGGAGGCCGCCGGATATCAGCCTCCCTACTTCAATCGTATGTTCAAGAAGCTTGAAGGGATTACGCCCGGACAATACCGTCAGCAGGGCATCGGCAAATAAATCGGCATGTCATCCTGATCAGTAATCTCCATATAAAAGGAGACCGCTGAAAAAAGGGCTGTCCCCAGGTCCGTATTTCACGACCTTTTGGGACAGCCCCTTTTTTTATGTGCTATGACTTGCGTTCAAGCGTCGTACATGGCGGCACGATTAGCGCCGACGAGTCATCCAGGCATGCTCCGAACCACGCATCGTGCGCACAGGGAGCAGTGCGCACGATGTATAAAATAGTTGCACATTTTTGCGGACTCAGCGGACCTTATTTTGACCAAAAGCACCATTTCTCGAATGGTGGCGGACAAGAGGTCCGTTATTCCCCGAATAAGGCTCTCATGTTTCGGATTATACGCTACTTAACGGAACGTGTGTCCGATAGATCCTGCAAAAACGAGCCCATAGCGCAAATAACGGATCTGAGGTCCGATACTGCTACTGCCGTGCTGCAACTCGTTCCGGCTTGCGGCTTGGAAGCTACGGTTAAACTTGCGGTACACTGCTCGCCTCCTACGCCACGAATCCCACATCAGCCAGGCTTGGGTTCGAGGCTGGCTGATGTGGGATGGGGTCCGAGGCGGGGCTTGGTTCCGACGCCGGCTGGCGTGGGATGTGGTCCGATACTGCTACTCCCGGGCCGTAACTCATTCCGGCTTGCGGCTTGGAAGCTACGGTTAAACTTGCGGTGCACTGCTCGCCTCCTACGCCACGAATCCCACATCAGCCAGGCTTGGGTTCGAGGCTGGCTGATGTGGGATGGGGTCCGAGGCGGGGCTTGGTTCCGACGCCGGCTGGCGTGGGATGGGATCTGAGGTCGGGCTTGGTTCCGAGCTAGGCTTGGATTCGAGGCTGGACCTAGTTTCGAGGCCGAGCTTAGTTCCTAGAGCCGCGCCCCGTAGTATTCCCCACGAGAGCAGCCGTATCAGCATGATGATCGGGATCTGCTGGTTCGCAGCACGTACCTCGAGAGCGCTGTACCCGCTTTCTCTATTCATGTCTAACGCCCCATGAACCCCTTCCCCTTCAGGAAGTCCTTCATGTGCAGCCTTACCGGCTCTGCCAGGCGTTTAGCCATAAGCGCCGACCACGGTGTGTTGTTTTTGCCATGGGTACGCAGGGACAAGTATTCGGAAGAGGTTCGATCGTAGTTCTTCACTTCTTCTATAGCCGCACGATTGTAGCTGTCGCGGTGCAGAACAGCCTCCACCGGAAGCCGAGGACGAAGCCCCGGCTCCTGATCCGGGTAACCCAGGCACATGCCAAATACCGGATAGACCAAATCCGGGAGCTCCAAAGCCTCGGAGAACTCAGCAATGGAGTTGCGGACCCCACCTATATACACGATGCCAAGACCAAGCGATTCCGCGGCTATCGCGGCATTTTGCGCAGCCAAAGCGGCATCCACCGTCGCCACGATGAAATTCTCGGTCGAATCTTCATACGTCTCTTGATCAACCACGTGCGCCTCTGCGCTTTTTTTCAAACGATACAGATCCGCGCACCACACCAGAAATACCGGGCATTCCACAATATACGACTGATTTCCCGCTAAAGCGGCCAACCGCTGCTTCTTCTCTTGAGAGGTAACGGCAATTACGCTGTATGCCTGGACGTTGCTTGAGGTTGATGCCATCTGACCTGCTGCCACAACGGTCCTAAGCTGCTCCTCTGACACGGGTCGATCCGAATATTTACGAATCGATCGATGGTTCATCAGAAGCGATATGGTATCATTCATCGGGGTATCCACTCCTTAGGCTGAAAGCATTGTTCCATCTATTATGAAACTTCGGCTTGGGCAGTGCAAGTTCACGCGATAGGTGACACCGCGCAAAAAAGCCGGCTTGCTGTCGATCGCCTTCAGCAGCCGGCTCCTATTTTAGCCAAAGCTCATGGCCTTGGATTATTCCAGGGAATGTTCGTTAGGACACGATATCGTAGCCTTGCTCTTCAATCGCTTCTTTTAATGCTTCAAGGCTGACCTTGTTTTCGTCGTATTCGATAGCCACTGTATTGGATGCAAGATCGACTTTACCGGAAGCTCCCGCATTCTTCAGTGCGCCTTCCACCGAGTTCACGCAATGGTTGCAGGACATGCCTTCCACTGTCAATGTCACTTGTTTCATGCTGTCGTCCTCCTATCATATAATGTTGTACCATTCAACCTTACTATACCCCCCATAAGTATGTAAAGCTCAAGAATTTGCTTCTTTCTGCAACAGAAACACGAAAAAAGTAGGAAGATTTATCCTTTTAATCTGTTATAATGTACATAATTCATTAGATTCATACAGGAAGGGACAAGCTTTTTATCATACTTCCTAAGTTTTTTTATAAAATTTGATTTTTGTTGAAGGAATTACCAATTTGCTGTCGAACTATCTTAATAACAGAGATAATGAACTATGAAAGTAGGAATTCTATCATGGTATTTGACGGCATTATACTCGGGTTAATTGTCGGGCTGATACGTGGCGGACTTCGTCATGGACTGCAGCAATTCAGTAAGATTCGTCTGAAGGGCGGCTTAATCTTCCCCATACTCCTGATTGTGCAGCTGCTCATATTCCGCTTTCAAGTGAACTCTGATTGGTTGGCAGCCGCAAGCGGCTACGTCTTTATGTTCATCTACGTTGCCGGCATGATCTTTCTCTGGATGAACCGGGATCAGAAAGGTTTTGGCAGCATCTTGGCAGGTGTCTTTCTGAATTTCCTTGTCATGGCAGTGAACGGTGGCAGAATGCCCGTTTCCATGGGTGCAGCTTCCGTGCTGGATCCTGTTTATATGGACATGCTAGTGGATGCCACAGCTACTACCAAGCACTATCTGATGGACGCCTCTACCCGCCTGCCGTTCCTGGGAGACATTATACCATTATCCCCGCCGTACCCAAGAACACAGGTTATCAGTATCGGAGATATTATCATGAACTTCGGCATATTTCTCTACATTCTAAATCTCATGACCGTGGGGAAGAATACCGCCAACGTGCAAACATTAGGAACCAAATCCGATACCAATGAACGTGTGGAACCGCAAAATTAATCATACATCATGCCACCTGGAAAGGAGGGAGAACTGTGAAGAAAACTGATAAAATCAAGTATTCCCGCATCGTATTGAATGCGATCATCGTTGCTTCTGTTGTTGTCGCTCTGACTTCCGGTTACAGATTCGGATAATAGACTTCCATAAAAACAGGCTGGAAAATTCAGCCTGTTTTTTTATATCTTTTTCGTTGTTTTGCATCGCAATATACCTTAAAATGTGGAGAATACACCATTGATTTTATTGAGGAGAAATCATTTATGTCCATATTAAAGCGTCCTAGATTCTCTCGAGACTTAGCGGGACAGCTGTATTTTGTTTTTCTTTCTCTTCTGGGCTGTTCAACCTTCCTGTTGGTGCAACAAGGGGAGATTTTCCATTATACTCCTTCACAGTGGGTATGGGTCTATGCGATGTTAGGCGCCGCCCTCATCTTAAATTACTTCACCTTCCAGCTGCCGCCAGAGGGTAATTTACAGTCTATGGATTCCTCTGTTTACCTGGCGTGTATCTTTATATATGGAGCACCGTTTGCGCTGTCTGTCATCCTGTTTGTCTCCCTTACCATGGCGCTGTACGACAGAAAAATCCCCTTCTGGAAGCATTTTGTTAATTTCTCTGTGTATACCGTGATGATCGTCGGGTCCTCCTTCATTTTCAAAATGGCAGGCGGACAAGCTGGCCCTATTCACAATGATCAATTTGGTGCGTATCTTGCAGCGTTGGTTGTTTATTTTGTTATCAACGTATTCCTTGTCGGTTTCTACTATTACCTTCTATACAAAGGATCGTTATATGATATTTTGAAAACCTTCATAAAAGATACACTGCTTGTATACCTTAGTACGCTCATTCTTTCGCTGGTTCTCTCCATACTCATCGTACATAACGGCGTGTTCGGACTAACCTTGTTTATAGGACTCAGCGTGATGCTGTCCTATTCTTTCAAACAGCTCTTCACAATGTATAAACAGGTACAGGAAAAAGCAATCAAGGATCAACGGACGAGCCTGTATAATCACAGTTATTTCGAAAGTTTACTGGAGGACGAGATCAAGAAAGCCAAGGCCAATGAGACGCCATTGTCGCTGGCCATGATCGATATCGATGATTTCAAGAAATACAACGATCAATTCGGTCACCTGAAAGGGGACATGCTGCTCGGATTTCTCGGCAATTACCTCAAGGTGGAATCCGAAACGGCTGAAGTGGTGGCCTCTCGTTTCGGCGGTGAGGAATTCACGATTCTAATGCCGGGTTACGATGACAACAAAGCACGTTCCTTCATTAACAGGCTCCGCAAAAAATTGAACGATACCTATTTTGACGGCGTTGAGATATTCCCATCCGGGTGCCTCTCCTTCTCTGCCGGCGTTGCGTCCTATCGGATTGACATCCATGACAAGTCACAGCTCGTCGAGCTTGCCGATCAGGCGCTGTACTATGCCAAGAAGCAGGGCAAGAATAATGTACACGTATACGGGAGCGGCGCCGAAAAAGAATCCGAGATCGACTTCGCGGAGGACGTCCGCGATATTGAGCAGCAGCTGAAGCTGTTCTTGTATAAAGATGTGGATACGTTCAAACACTCCAAACGGGTATTCCGCTATGCCATGGACATCAGCGAAGTGCTCGGGCTTGATAGTGTGGAACGACGCAATTTCGTGCTCGGTGCACTCATTCACGATATCGGCAAGCTTGAGATTCCTTGGGGGATCTTGAACAAACGGGACAAGCTCACGGCCGGTGAATGGGAAACCGTCAAACGGCATGTCAGCTGGGGTAAACGCATCGCGGAAACGAACGAGAAGTTCAAGGAACTGGTTCCTTATATTGAATTACACCATGAAAGATACGATGGCGGGGGATATCCGCACGGCTTCAAGGGCAGCCAAATCCCCAAACTGTGCCGGATGCTGACCATTATCGATTCCTTTGACGCGATGACAACGGAACGACCTTACCAAAAAACGAAAACCTTCGAGGAGGGAATTGAGGAATTGCTCCGCTGCTCAGGCACGCAATTCGATCCGGAGCTTGTTGAGCTGTTTATTCGTTATTTAAGACTCAAAGCAGAAGCACAGCAGCAGCCTGCAGCCGGTTCGGAGACGTCTTAAAGAGACCGATGCCCCTCCTATTATCACCTCTACATGTTTGATACTTCCCCAAATAAGGTATAAAGGTAGTATCACAACGATAAATGAGGTGAGAAACGGTGACTGACAAGAAAAAGGATCTCCCGCTTCACAACGGTCCCGGCAACATGGATCACCCTGAACAATACCCGACGGAACAAGAAAGCCTGTTCGATCAACATGAGAGCGAACAGCATGTGGACCCGATTCCGATGGAAGACGCCAGACTGGAGCGCCAGGAAGAGAAGCAGCGGGACGGGACGTCAAAGAAGCGTTCATCCAGTAATGATAAGTATCACAGCGGCTTTTAAAAGTGGGACTGACCTTATCACTGCAGCGTAACTTGAACTTATGGGCTCCGTTTTAGCGGAGCCTTTTTATTTCACCTTTTTTTCTTTAATATAGAAGAGGATGAATGCGGATTTAAACCTAGAGATTATATAAAGAGTGGAGTGGACCCTTTGTTTTCCATATGGACGTTAAACCGTGTGCAGCGAAGGATGCTGCTGATACTGATTGCAGCGGTTCTGGTTATGTCATGTCTGCTGGTTCTTACCGGTCTTCATGAACGTTCCCCGAGCATAAGCAGCGTGATCGAAGAACGATATATCCAAAGTGCGGCCATGATCAGCCACCCCGGTGGAGACCTGGAAGACCATGCTTCCAGCGTCATGCCCGGTGTGCCGCTTATGATTGCCGGACTTACCGCCTTATTCGGAAGCATGGATGCCGCCCTGATTGCCTACCAGCTCCTTCAATGCGTCTTCCATGCATTTTCCGTATACTTGGTTTTCGTACTGTCCCGCTACATGTTTAATACGCGAATCGCTTTTCTGTCATGCATGATCTACGCTCTGTTCTGGCCGGCCTACGGTGCAGTCCGGCTAATCCTGCCGGATACGACCATGCAAACCTTAATGCTTCTTCTGGTCTGCGCCGTCATCGGAGCGCTTGAATTGAAGCAGGCTGGCTGGTACGCAGCTGCCGGCGCGCTTACAGCGCTTATGGCTTGTTACAACCTTCAAGCGCTGCTGTATCCGGTATTGTTCATTGCCTTTTGGATCAAGTACCGCAGTCCGATCAAAATCGTAACCGGCGGGCTCCTTCTTATTAGCGCAGGTTATTTGCTCATCTTATCTCCATGGTGGCTGAACATCCCGCTTTTCAATCGTTTGATGTATATGTCCGGTCCGTGGAACCTTGCCTCGCTGTGGCTGGAATCGAGATACATCGAAGGCAACCCTTTGGTTCATCTCTTCCGGAGCATATATGCCGGCCGCACCTCCAAATATGCGGCAGCGATCGGAAACGAGGAGGCCAGAAAGGTTGTGCAATCCGCATTGGACGCCGTCCGTCTCCTCATGCTGTTTGCCGGGACTGCCGGCGTCATCTGGTCGGTTTGGAAATACCATCTGAAACGGCAGCTCCCGGTGCTTCTGACGCTGCTGTATTTTATTGCCGCCGAATGGTTGGTTCCGAGCCTGGACGGCACCGGATTTCCCTATGCGGTCTTCCTGCTGCTCTACGCGGCATTTCTCGCGGACAAAGCGATTATCTATGCCCATAAGACCCGCCTGCTTCGTAAGTAAGTTTCAACGCGAAGCCTGTCATTCCATCATCATGTAACTTTTGCGCCTGAAAGCACTTTATCTTGTGCCTTCAGGCGTTTTTTTCACGTTGTTATAGAACCTTTCAGGCTGATGAAACGTCTATATTATATCTTCGTTTTCATATATCCCTGTCAAGAGAGGTGTCAGGTATGAAAATAAACCGTAAATTTATCGCCATTCTCAGTATCGCTGTGGCCAGCGTTCTGACGGTAAGCATCATACTCTTCTTCACGGATGCTTCGAATCGCTCGGGCCAGCATCATCGCATGAACGACAACATGAACGGACAGGCGCTGGTTCAAGTCGGCTCCACCTTCATCACGCATACCCATCTAACTGCCTATAAGAACAACCTCGCGCATAGCACCGCGCCCCTCCCTGATGACGCTACGCTCCTTAAAGAAATGGCAACGAAGGAATTGATGCTTCAATTGGCCAACGAACAAGGCGTTGCGGCGAATCTGGAGGATGGTATTCAAAGGGCCAAGGAGCTTCGGAAGACGCTCGAAACCCAGCCGCGGCAGGTCCAAGAACAGCACTTGCGCATACTGGATACGATGGGCATCAGCGAAGATCAATACTGGGAAGACTACTCCCCGCCGGAATATCGGGATATGCTATCGATCGAGCGATTAGTGAATAAACTGACGACGGATATCAAGTCTACCCAGCCTGACGTCATAACCAGCACGCAGCAGCTGAAGGATGAACTGCTAAACACCGCATTGGATGAACAGCGAATTATCGTGTTGGATCCGGACATTCAATTGAGGTAACGCTGCATGGTATAAAAAGAGGTGCGACTGCCAGCAATACAACTCTCTTACAGTTCCTACATCACCTTATATACGTTTGAAGCCCGCTCATCTGGCGGGCTTTTGCTTTTTGCGACTAAGGGGTTACATCGCAGCTTCATTACTTTATTGCCGAAAGTGTAACTTTTTGCCCTGGTTAAACGTGTGTTTACTTAGAGGGGAGGACATGAAACTGAACAGTCTTGAATCGGTTTATCAATATTACGTAAAGGACGTTTATCGTTACTTGTACTCCCTCTCTTATGATCACCATACGGCGGAAGACCTGGTACAGGAAACCTTCTATCGCGCTTACCTGTTCCTTGAGGATTGGAAGGAAGAACGAATCAAGCCATGGTTATTTCGAGTCGCCCATAACGCTTATGTGGATTATCAGCGGAAGGCCAGCCGCAGCATCGTGAGGGACTCTGTTTTTTTCGATCAGCTGATCGACCGCCATACCCCGGAGGACATCCTGCTCCAGCAAGAAGCCCAAAGAGAAATTGGGCAAATGTTAACCGATATTCCGGAAAAGCAGCGGCAAGCGGTGCTTCTGGTGGACTTTCATCAATTCACATACCAGGAGGCGGCGGATATTATGGGCATCACCTTATCCCATATCAAAATTACGTTATTTCGGGCCAGGCAGCGGCTGCGGGAAATGAAACGAAAGGACGGGATGTTATGAGCGAAGAATTTAAACGGCGGCTGAAGGATTATGCAGATGGCAAGCTGACTGACGAGGAAAAAATCGAAATTGAGCGGGAAATGGAGAAGCTGGAGGAATACCAGACTTACTTGAACGAGATGATGGATAACACAAGCTCTAATTCTAATAGCGCTATGCATATGCGAGCTGACGATCAGACCGGCCTCTCGCCCAAGAAAGAAAAGCGAATCGTTCGCAGGGGCAAATGGAAAGCCCGAATCTCGAATGCGCTGACAGTAATATCGGCAATTCTGGCTATAACGGTCCTTAGCTCAATTGGTACAGCGTTATTCTACGGTGTCGGCGACCCGAGCCGAAACGATAAATATCAGGATGCCATCGCCTCCGCTATCTCGATCTCCCAACCTAACATCGAGGTTCCACTAAGCAGTCAGGGCAAAGTCTTCTTTATGCAGGAGGTGTACGGGGATATAGACAAGAAAGTGGGGAAAGAACGCGTGACCGTCGGCGAATATACCGTGAACTTCCTGTTCGGGCTGCCGTCCGTCAACATGGACTGGAACGAACGCAGTAGTCCATCACGGGTTTTCTACCGACCGGACGGCCCAGCGAAGGCGTCTTCAGTCGACCAAGACGGAGCTCCCCAGGAACAGTCAAAAGAACAGAACACCAGACCCTCCTCCACCAAGAGCGGTGACTGGTCCAGGCTTTCAAAGCTCCCCGAGGGTACCGTGGCCGAGGCTTATGTATCGTTTAACCGCTTCTTCTCGACCGACGAGCTGCTGAAGCAGTTCGAGAACCGGAACATGGAGCCTGTCTGGTTTGCCGTGGATACCGGGCCGAATGACCGATTCGGCGATCATGATGGAGTCATCACCGATCCTGTCGGCTTCCCATCTTATCCCGTCTGGCATCATGACGATTTGACGGTAACCTCTTATCAGGAAGAAAAACGCGGCTGGTTCGGCAAAATCGTGTCCAGCGGCGGACATTACCCTTCTATAGACACCTACGGGGATGGGGAACTGCGGAATGAACACTTCATCAAGTCGCTGCGGCTTCTGCAGGAGTACGAGCTCATTGCGAATCGGGTGGCTCCGTTCGTAGACGTGGACGCTTCCTTAGCTTATATCGAACAAAACGGCGTTCGCCTGTATGGAGCTGTCGTAACCGGGCCCGTCAAGGAACTGCTGACCCTGCGCAAGGTATCCTGGGTGCATGACCTGCGGGTCGGGGAAGTGCGGTTGTGGAACTGGACCGAGTGACGATCTTTTAGCGAATTCCGTTTGCTTCTAAATGCGTGCTGACATTGAATAAGGGTGCCCAGCCAGCCAAGCCTGCCCCGGATTACACACCGTGCCACATGGAGCATTACGCACGATGTACAATATCACATAGGGGTAACAAATCTCCCGGACTTCCTACATTCGAGTCCGGGATTTTGTTATTCATATAAATGATTTAGGTCATGAATGATCAGCGATTGTGCTGCCAGATGCTTTCCAGATATATTTAGTGAGACGGTCTCTATACGAATAAAGGATCTCAAGATTAATAAGGATTTAGAATTGAAAGGGAGAATGCTATGTTCATAAATCGTATCTATCAATCAAGAGAAAGCCTTATTCGAAAATTCAAAGTTATAGATGCTGGTGCCGAAGCCAGCTTTAATTTGAACAACGAGGTTTTATATATAACTATAAAATCGCATACAAATGATGAACTATTGCTACATTTCAGAGATTTTAAAAGAAACGAGGATGCCCCACCGATTTCTTTAGCGAGCGAATCCTTTTATTTGATTTTGGATAAGGTTAGAACATCAAGCAATGGAGAGAAGTATATGCAACCTATTTTAGATTTATTGGATTCTATTCTTGCGCTTATCATTTTTATTCCAGAGATTAGATACAACGAGATAGACCAAAACACGTTAAATATAATTACCAAGGAGTTTCTTCCGGAACTAACTTATGAAATCGATGGAATAGAATATAGGCTACTACATTCAGCAAGCAACTTAGTGTAACTGTTATATGGTCAATCCAAAACTATACTATTAAATGAAATGGGGTAACGTGATCAGTCTATCAAGCACCCGCCTCACGGCTCTCATCCATATCCTGCGCTTTGCCAGACTTCCGAGAATCCGGTAAACTGGTAGGACGATAATCGAAATACGAAATGATTGGTGAAATTCATGACATCCATACCCTTCTATAAACGCCCGTACGGCGGTGAGCGTCAGGATATTCCGTTTGCCAAGCTGGCTTCCTTCGAGAACAGCCAGGACCTGATCCGCGATGACGCCCCGGATGCGGCTTTTTTTCGCGGCTTGGAATCACAAGGGCTGCTGCTGAACCGCGCCCAAATCCAAGCTGTACGACATACGCAAGGACCGCTGCTTACGCTTGCAGGCGCCGGCTCCGGGAAGACCTCCGTGCTGGTCAGCCGGACAGGCTACCTCATTGCGGCCAAGAAGATCGATCCGTCTTCCATCCTGCTTGTCACCTTCTCATCCAAAGCGGCAGCCGAGATGAAGGACCGCATCATGGCGCTTCCCGGGTTACGGGCTAGCGAAACCGCCAAAGTAACGGCAAGAACCTTCCATTCCTTCTTCCTATACTTGTTGCGAACCCGCGGCTACAGGCAGGAAATCCTGAGCAACTCCAGGCATCAGCAATTTATTATAAAGCGCATCCTGCGAGAAATGGGCTTGCAGGACAGCTACGAAGCCGAGACACTGCTATCGCTCTGGTCTGCCCATCGAATGAGTATGACCGGTCTTGACGAGCTGCCTGTCAAAACACCTGCGGAAGTCGAGCAAAGGCAAATTTTCGCCCGTTATGAGGCGTGGAAGGAAGAACACGGCCAGATGGATTTCGATGATATTCTGGTTTTGTCCTACCGTCTGCTGGCGCAGGATCCCGGATTGCTGGCTTCCCTTCAAAGGCGGTACCGTTATGTGATGGTCGACGAGTTTCAAGATACCGGGCTGCTGCCCTATGAGCTGCTGAAGAAGATGGTCGCCCCGCATCGCAACCTGATGGTTGTCGGTGACGATGACCAGACCATCTACGGCTTCAATGGCGCGCGTAACGAATTCATTCTGGAATTCGACCAGACGTTTCCCGGGGCCAAGGTGGTGACGCTGGATATCAACTATCGATCCCTCTCGTCGATCGTCGGGCTGGGAAATGAAATTATCCGTGTCAACGAACGCCGCCGTCCCAAGCAGCTGCGCTCTACCCGCAAGAGCAGCAGCGTACCGCTGTATCTTCGTCCAGGTGATCCCGACCAAGAAGCGGAGCTGCTGCTGACCCATATTACCGAACAGGTCCGGGAGCACGGAAAACAGTACCGCGATCATGCGATTCTATACCGAATCGCAAACAACAGCCGGGCGATTTTCGAACAGCTCGTGATGCGGGAAATTCCGTTCATTCATTACGAGAACGGAGATCTGTTCTACGAGCAGTGGATTGTCAAACCGCTCATGGACCATCTGCGGCTGTCGCTGGACCGGCGCAATTTCACGGCGATGGAGGGCATGCTTCATACGCTGTACATGAACCGGGACAAAGGGATGGCGTTCATCCGGCAGCAGGATGCTCCGCGTCCCAAGAAGGGGCCTCTATCGCATCTTCTATCCTTTCCCGGCCTGAAGGACTTCCAGATCGAGAATATTAGAGATCGCACTAAGCTCATAAAGGGATTAAAGGCGATGGAGCCCCTTCAAGCCGTACAGGAAATGAGGCGGCAATTCTACGACAAGTTTCTGGAGGCAGACGAACGTCAGGAGATCACCCTCCATAAGGAATTCATACAGGAAGGCCTGGATGAATTGGAGGCCTCGGCGAAGCGTTTTGGCGATATCGCTGAGTTCGTTGAATTTGTCGATCGGCTGATCGTCATTCATAAGGAAATGGCGGCCATGAAACGGGACGAGCAGGCCGATGCCGTCCGCTTAATGACGATCCATAAATCCAAAGGGCTGGAGTTTCCCTCGGTATGCCTGATCGGGGCGAGCGAGGGCATTCTCCCGCATACGTCCGCTTTAGAAGCCGAGCGCAGGGACGATCAGCGTCCGCTGTCGGACAAGGAGGATAAGGCGCTGGATGCACTGGAAGAGGAGCGCAGATTAGCTTATGTCGCTATCACCAGGGCACGGGATGAATTGATTGTCAGTTCGCCTGGCTTTTACCGGGGACGTAAAGCGGAGGTTTCCCGCTTCTTCCGCGATGTGTTCGTCACGGACGAGCTGAGCAAACAAGGCAACCGTATACCAAACAAGGTCGGCGGGTCAACGCCCCGTACATCCTTTACGGCTAAACGCACGATCCGCATAGAGACCTCAACCTCAACCTCAACCAAGCGCTCTTCCCTGCCCTCTTCTGCTGGGCGGGCAATGGTGAGCACAACAACCAGTCAGAGGAGCCAACGAATCGGTTCAGATTCAGGCTCCGCTCCGAGCCCACAGCATCAGGCTGCATCCGCCGGGACAGAGATCGTCGACGTGTGGTTATGCACCAGCGCCAATTGCAAAGGCTGGCAGCGGGTCAACGCAAGAATCCCTGCAGGCACACGGAATCGGGAGAGCAAGGCCTGTCCTTTATGCCAGTCGCCCATGAAGCAGGGGCGCAAAGAGGTTCCGGTGCACATTAGGCGTTAAGGAGCTAGTTACCGGAATTACCGCAAACAATGACATCGTTCATTTTGCTGCCATCATTCATCCATATGCTTGTAAGACGTTATCCAATATACAAAAAGGACTGACCCCTATCGTTCTTCAGCGAACGTATCAGGTCGGTCCTTTTCTCTCCATTGTTTTAATTTCCCGATTTTACATATAAATATGGAAGCGTATACATAATGCGTTACAATGGACTTAAGAAATCATCTTATCTCATGCTTTGATACATACCGAGGAGGAATGCCGTCATGATTAAAGGAATTGCCCATCTGGCGTTTGACGTAGCCGATATGGAGAAGTCCCTGCATTTTTACTGCGATGTGCTTGGTTTCACCCGTGCTTTTGATATCCCTAACGACCAGGGTGAGCCGTGGATCGAGTACATTAAGGTATGCGAGGGACAATTTATCGAGTTGTTTTACGGTGGGCAAAATAAACCGGAGCATGTAAATCGGCCCGTCGGATTCTCCCATCTCTGCCTTGAGGTGGAAGACATCGAGCACATCGCGGAGCATCTCCGCAATCAGGGCGTGAAGCTGGACGCCGAGCCGGTTCAAGGAAAAGACTTCAACTGGCAGTGCTGGGCCAGGGACCCGGACGGCAACCGGATCGAATTCATGCAGCTGGATCCCAAATCGCCGCAGATGAACTGCTAGGTCCTAACTGGCACAGCTGGCAGCGCGTCTTAACGCGAAAGTATTCCGGCAGCTGACTCCTTATTATCGCAAGGTCATCCCGTAAATCAGGGTTGGCCTTGTTTTTTCTTGTGCAGAATGTTGAGAAAGGCCGTGCCATTAAACATCTTGCCAACATCTGTTAATCCGGCTACAATATAACCACCGAATTATTCAAATTTGAATAATATGTACATAGTTGAATATGGAAAAGGAGTATCCTTAACATGAATGCACAACAAAGCAACATCAAATTGGTCGTGGCCGGTCTGCTGCTCGGCATCTTCATGGCCGCCATCGATAACACGATTGTAGCCACTGCCTTATCGACGATTATCCGCGATCTTCAGGGCTTCGACCAAGTCGTTTGGGTAACCTCGATCTACATGGTTGCCGTTATGGCCGGTACACCGATCTTCGGTAAGTTATCCGATATGTATGGACGGAAGCGGTTCTTTATATTCGGGTTGGTTGTCTTTCTGATCGGTTCCGCTCTTTGCGGGATGGCGAACAACATGACAGAGCTTATTATTTACCGGGCGATTCAAGGAATCGGCGGCGGTGCTCTTATGCCGATTGCGTTTACCATCGTGTTCGACCTGTTCCCGCCGGAGAAGCGCGGTAAAATGACGGGTTTGCTCGGTGCCGTATTCGGCACCTCCAGCATTATGGGACCGCTGCTGGGCGCTTTTATTACCGACAGCATCGGCTGGGAATGGATATTCTATGTCAACGTGCCAATCGGTATCGTATCCTTTATCTTCATCATGACTTCCTACAAGGAGTCCCGTTCCCATGCCAAACAAAAGATTGACTGGACGGGGGCTGCAACGCTTGTAGGCGCGATCATCTGTTTGATGTTCGGTCTGGAACTGGGCGGGCAAACCTATGCATGGGATTCACCGCAAATTCTGGGCTTGTTCGGTGGATTCATTGCTCTGTTTTTTGTGTTTCTATTGGCAGAGACCCGGGCAGCCGAACCCATTATTTCGTTTCAAATGTTTCGTAAACGGCTGTTTGCCTCCAGCAATATCGTTGCCTTGTTCTATGGAGCAACCTTCATCGTGGCAACGATCTACATCCCGATCTTTGTTAGCGGAGTGTACGGTGGATCAGCAACCAATTCGGGCCTCATTCTGATGCCGATGATGCTCGGCAGTGTAGTCGGCAGCCAGGGCGGCGGTATGCTGACGACCCGGACTTCGTTTAGAAACATCATGATTCTGTCCGTCTTGTGCTTTATTGCAGGCATTTTCTGCCTGAGCACGATAAGCCCGGATACGCCGCGCTACCTGTTGACGGTTTTCATGATCCTGACCGGCTTTGGCGTCGGATTCTCGTTCTCCACGCTCAGCATGGCCTCCATCCATAACTTTGATGCCAGACAGCGCGGCGCAGCCACATCAACGAACTCCTTCCTTCGCTCCTTCGGCATGACGGTGGGGATTACGATCTTCGGGATTATCCAGCGCAACGGCCTCAACAGCCGACTCGCGGAAGCCGGAGGAAACGCGCCCGCCGGTGCCGAGTTAAATGCAGATGCTGTGCTTTCACCTGAAGTGATGGGCCAGCTCCCGCCGAACGTACGTGAACAGATCACGGCCTCCTTGGCGGATTCCATTTCGAATACGTTCTTGTGGGCGCTTGTGCCTGCGGTGCTGGCTCTCGTGTTCGTGCTGATGATGGGCAACGAACGAGTGACCGTACCTGCCAAGGCCAAGGGAGCCTAATGGCATGTCGATGAAGCTGGCCATCCTGGGCTTGCTGCTGGAAGGAGACCATCATCCGTACGAGATCCGGATCAAAATGAAGGATCGCGGCATGGATCAGTATACGAAGCTGCAGATGGGCTCTCTTTATTACGCGGTAGACCGGCTTGCCGAGGACGGATATATCAAAGCAGTGGAAACCATACAGAGCGATAGCCGCCCGGACAAAACCATCTACCGGATCACGGATGCCGGACGCAAGCTTTTTGAGCAGCTGCTGCTCAAGAAATTCAGGGACATCGAGCCCGTACACCACCCGCTCTATATTGCCCTGCCTTTCTCGCGACACGCGGATCCGGCCGTTCTGGCCCCGATCTTGCAGTCCCGTATCCGGGAGGCAGAGCATCGGGTGAACCAGGCATATCAATTATACGTGGAACACCAGCATATCGTACCCCGCAGCACCCAGCACCTGATGATCGGGATGTACGAACATGCCAAGACCGACCTGAACTGGTTAAAAAGATTGAACGAAGACCTAGTGCAGGGAAACCTCGGCACGATCGGCGAACCGTTGTTTCCGGAGGATGGACCCAAAGAACAGTAACTGTAAGAGGCCTCTCCATCCTGATAATTGACGCAAAAAGAGCGAGCACTTCCCTCATTCCGGGTTGGGCTCGCTCTTTTTATATAAATGCAAAATTTAGAACAGGAATTCATCCGGATTGGAGCCAAAACGTTTGTTTTGGTTCAAGCCGTCAATGGCTGCCATATCTTCCGCCGAAAGCTCGAAATCGAAGATGCCGGCATTTTCGCGGATGCGATGCTCCTTCACCGATTTCGGAATGACGATGACGCCGTTCTGAATATCCCAGCGCAGAATGACTTGCGCCGTGGTTTTTCCGTATTTCTCCGCAATCTGCGCGAGGACCGGTTGATCCAGATTGCCCTGCATCAACGGACTCCACGCCTCCAGGACGATCTGGTTCTCGCGTGCAAATCCCAGCAGCTCCTTCTGGGAGAGCAGCGGATGCAATTCGACTTGGTTCACAACCGGTACAACACCTGTGTCCTCGATGATATGCTGCAAGTGGCGGATCTGGAAGTTGCTGACGCCGATGGAACGAACAAGTCCTTCTTTTTGCAAGTGAATCAATGCCTTCCACGTGTCGAGGTATTTATCTTTTCCCGGCCAGTGCACGAGATACAAATCAACGATATCCAGCCCGAGCTTCTTGCGGCTCGTCTCAAAAGCTTGCAGCGTCTTCTCATACCCCTGGTCATCGTTCCACACTTTGGTGGTGATGAACAGCTCGTCCCGCGAAACTCCGGATTCGCGAATGGCTTGCCCTACGCCCTCTTCATTGCCGTAGATGGCAGCAGTATCAATGCTGCGGTACCCTGCAGCGATTGCTGATTTTACGGACTGAATAACCTCTTCGCCTTCTTTGGTCTTCCATACGCCAAGACCCAGCCACGGCATTTTTACGCCATCATTCAAAGTAGGTCCATCGGTAAAAGTTTGATTGGCCATTCTGAAATCCCTCCTATTATGTAATGCAGCGGTTGTAAAGCCGCTTTCTCCAGTATATCAAAACCCCAGTATCCCGCTCAACGTTACACCACTTGCCAGGGCTGCCTTCATTTTTTTAACTACATTTAACCGGGGTTTAAACTTCGTCCGTTACAATGGTTATATCTGATACAACATTAGCAGCTTAAACAGGAGGATTCACAAACCTATGGAAACCGTTACGCTCATCGGTGCGATCACCGCACTCGCGCTCATACTCATTCTATACATCGGTAATTTAATCAATAACGGACTCACCGCCGCCTTCAACTTGAACATCCGTGCCAAAAAGTACGCTGTGGTGCTGTTAATCATTTACGCGGTGTCCATCAGCGGCTTTGTCCTGCTCACCCAGAGGTGATCCGTCTCATATAGAAAAAGGGCCATCCCTCTCGGAGGTATGTCACCTCCGGGTTCAGCCCTTCATTCCTATCACTCTTATGCAAAAGACTGCGCAGCGAGACTAGAACTTGCGGCTAAAAATACCGAAGCTCAGCAGTCCGCATGACGCCAAGAACAGATACGGCCCCGCCGCTGCCCCTCTTATCGTCTCTCCAAAAAAATCTACGGTCTTGGATGACACGTACATCATTGTCAAAAAAATAGCGACCAGCGCAAAGGCGTATGCTATGATCTTGTTCATCTTCTTCTCGCGAACCACTTTCAAAAATGGATAGATGAAACATACGATGAAAAACACGCCGCCCTGCAAGAAACCATTCTCTGCAGCCACGCCGATATCCAGCCATTTAAAAAAGAAAGAAGCTATCGCTAAACAGGTGGCTATAAAAATCAACTTGCTCCCCAGATCCCACTGCTTGAACCGAAATTTCATCCACGTACACTCCCCTAGTGTCAATCGCCCGGATGCCGTAACACCCTTTAGGCAAACTTAGGGTTCATTATACCGGATTTTTGCGGCGTAGGGTAGATCAACTACAGGTCTGCGGCACTATTGAGCCATACCGTTTTGTTCGCTGCCGGTTGACGTTTCCCCTGCTTAGGTTCCATATCCGGATATCCGATGTACAGGAAACCCAGCATTTTATCTTCAGGCTTCAATCCGAACGCTTGGTTCATCAGCGTATGGAAACACGGCTCGCCTGTTCTCCACACGGCACCCAGACCAAGCTCATGAATTTGCAGAAGCATATTTTGAATGGCGGCAAATACCGCTCCGTACTCTTCAAGTTCAATCACCTTGGGGTCCGTGGACGGTTCGACCGCCACACCGATGACAACCGGAGCCCGGTATGCCTTCGTACGTCCCGACTCGCGTGCTGCATTTACAGCCTCTTCACTCGTATCATCGCCGCCTGCCGCCTGAATGTCACCAAGCGCGTTGCCGAGCACATCACGGCCCTCACCTTGCATAACAAAAAATTTCCACGGCTCCGTGAGCTTGTGATTCGGCGCCCAGGTACCTGCTTCTACGATTTGTTCAATCCATTCCTGCGGTACGGCATCAGGCTTGACCTTGCCAAGGCTGCGGCGCGTTCGGATCGCTTCACTTACGTTCATATCTGATTTCCTCCTGAGCTATATATAGTTGGTTTTATTTTACATACTCCTAATTGAGAGTCTGTCTCAATTATAACAAAAAGCGCACCGTATCGCTTCTAAATTGACCAGTTGAAAATTAATTCGCTGTTTTCAGTTCAACAACCTCCGTATTACACCCTATAATTATTGTAATTCCCCCTCTATTTTACTAGCATTGGGTACGAAACGTCCGCATCTCCCCTCTCATTTTTCTTCTAGATTTCCATGCCATTATCTGGGATAATGATGTTTAACTCATACAAGAAGATTAGGAGGATGATTCATGACTGATAAGCGACTCATAACGCCAGAGGATTTGTACCGGATGCACTGGGTGAATGACCCTGTCGTATCTCCAGCTAGCGGAGCCATAGCTTATGTACATAAATCCGTCAGCGAAAAGTTCGACGGTTACCGTTCCCATATCCGATTGCTTCCTGCAGAAGGAGACCAGGACGTTCCCTACACGTCGGGCGAAGCGGATGCCGCACCCGCTTGGTCCCCGGACGGGTCGGAGCTTGCTTTCTTGCGCAAAAAGGGCGATAAACCACAGATATGGATCATGCCTGCCAACGGAGGGGAAGCAAGACCGGTTACCGACTTGAAGCACGGAGTCAGCGCCTTTAAATGGTCACCGGACTGCACACGCCTGCTTGTTAAAGGCGAGGCAGACGCGGGGAAGACTACTGAAGGCGAGGAGCTAGACAAAGACGGTAAAAACAAGCTGCCCGAGGAAAAAATCATTAATCGCATTAAATATAAAGCCGATGGGCCCGGATTGTGGAATGAACGTCGACATCATCTATACCTCGTGAATCCGGCAACGGAAGAATGCACACAAATTACAGAAGGAGATTTTGATATACAAGCCTTCGCCTGGTCACCGGACGGCACCCGCATCGCATACAGCAGCAGCCTTGCCACGGAGCAATTCCCGGATCCGGATCTTCGTTTGACGGACGATGTGTTTGTCATGGACCTCGCCAGCGGATCCGTAACCGAATTGACGGATGGAACTCTCTCGATCGGCTCCATTGCGTTCACCCCGGACGGGCAGTATATGCTCGTGCTTGCCAGCGATCTTAGCTGCGGTTTTGCCACGCTGACCAAAATCCACTTGATCCCGCTCTCCGGCGGAGAATCCCGCGTGCTCTTCACGGACATGGATATTCAGCTGGGGCACGCCGCGGTCAGCGACATGAGGGCCGGAGCCGGAACGCCTCCGCTGTTCAGTAGGGACGGCCAATCCGTGTACATCCAGCTCAGCCAGGATGGCGGCGTCCATATTGGACGATTTGCCCTGGACGGTTCATCCTATGAGCTGGTGGTATCGGGTGAACGCGAAGTGTACCAATTCGCTCTGACACCGGAGGAGAACGTAGTGTTTGCTGCGGCTGACCCGCTGCAGCCCGGTGATCTGTTCAGCTTCTCTATCGCTAAGAACGAGGAGAAACGTCTGACGAACTGCAACGAGGAGCTGTGGAGCGAGCTTACGTTAAGCACGCCGGAGTCCTTTACGTTCCGGACGTCGGACGGCTGGCCGATTCAAGGGTGGATCATGAAGCCTGCCGGCTTCACGGAAGGCGCCAAAGTTCCGGCCGTGCTTGAAATTCACGGCGGTCCGCAAGCCATGTACGGGCATACGTTCATGCATGAGTTCCAGCTGCTGGCTGCAGCCGGTTATGCGGTATTCTACACCAACCCTCGGGGTGGCCACGGATACGGTCAAGTACACGTTAATACCGTTAGGGGAGATTACGGCGGACGGGATTACCAGGATCTGATGGAAGCTGTCGATTATGTTCTGGATACCTATACCTATGTCGATGCCTCCCGACTTGGCGTAACCGGCGGCAGCTACGGCGGCTTCATGACCAACTGGATCGTCGGTCATACCGACCGGTTCCAGGCAGCGGTAACCCAGCGCTCGATATCGAACTGGATCTCCTTCTACGGCGTCAGCGATATCGGCTACACCTTTACGCAGGATCAGATCTGGGGCAATCCATGGGACGATCTGGAGAAGCTGTGGAAGCATTCCCCGCTCGCTTACGTGAAGGACATCCATACGCCGCTTCTCATCCTTCACGGAGAACAGGATCTCCGCTGCCCGATCGAACAGGGAGAACAGCTGTTTATTGCCTTGAAGCGACTTGGCCGGGAAGCTCAGTTCATCCGTTTCCCTGGTGCCGATCACAACTTGTCCCGAAGCGGCCACCCGCATCTGCGGGTGAAACGCTTAAGTCATATTATCCACTGGTTTGTGGAGCATATCGAAAAATAAACGAAATTAAAAAACCATCCCCGTGTGAACTTGCTCTATGAGCAGCTTATATGGGGATGGTTCTTTGATTAGACGAAATATACACCGTCAAAAAAAGACCGCCAGGCAACCCTGGCGGCAATATAATTGGTGGAAGGAATTACATGGTTCAGTAGGAATAATGAGCAGCTAAAAAAATGACTGAGTCTGAGATTACACTTCAGATGTTCCGTAGGTTGCGAACCAACCCTTAATGGTATTGAAATCATCCGTAAAGGACAGGGAGAGCAGCAGCAGTACGCGGGCTTGTTGAGGACTCAGATTGTCGCCTGAAATGATGCCTTCACCTCCGCCGTATACGCTACCGGAGCCTGTACGGGTCGTTGTTACGAAAACCACCCCCTTCTCGATGGCTTCCTTGCGGGCCGCGCTCATCTCTCTCGAGATGCCGCCTGCGCCGGTGCCGGAAGTGACGATGCCTTTAGCTCCGTCTGCCACAAAGCCTTTAATGGCACCACCGCCGGCTTCCTGATAAGAGATTGCAATTTCAACCTTCGCCAGGTCCTCTTTTGTGATTCTGCTCAGATCAAATACTGGTTTGCCTTCACCTTCCGCCTTCATCGCACGGAGGGGGGCACGGTATATCCGAATATTCTCATCATCGATATATCCGACTGCACCCAGCATAGGCGTCTCAAACGTGTCGGTACGGTAGTCATTCGTCTTGGTTACGCCGCGCGCCAGATGAATCGTATCATTCAGCATTAGCACCGTGCCGAAGGATTCCGTGCGGCCGCTTCCAGCCAGTTTGATGGCATTGTACAGATTCGCCTGCGCATCGGAACCGATCACCGTCCAAGGCCGCATAGAGCCGGTAATGACTACAGGCTTGTCGCTTTGTACCGTCAGATCAAGGAAGTACGCAATCTCTTCCATCGTATCCGTCCCCGTCGTTACAACGACACTGTCATAGACCTTAAGCGCATGGTCCACCGTCCGGGACAAATCATACAGATCCGCCATGGTATACGCGCTTGATCCCGAATTGCCGAACTGGAGCGTGCTGATATCCGCAATCTTGTCCGTATTGGGAAGCTCACCGACCATGTCCTCAATCTTCAACGTACCCGCCCGGTAGGATTGAAAGCTGGTGGCATCCGTCGATTGCCCTGCCAAAGTGCCGCCGGTAGCAATGACCAGCACGTTCGGCCTTGTCGATTGTTTGGAAGCTTCCGATAGCGGAGGTACCGTCGTATTCCTTCCCGGCGTTGCAGGGGTCTGTGCGGGCGGAGCCGTACTAACCGTTCCTTTCACTTCCGTCACCGTTGCAGCATGTGCCGCATAGGTTCCAACAGGTGATAAAGAAATAACAAAAGCGGTGAATGCAGCGGTACTCCAGACCGCTAAAGGACGTTTTGACTTTGGTTTCATCATGGCACTCTCCCTTAATGTTACAATATATAACACATAAATATGTATTCGTTAGAGTTATTCTATTTAATGTTATTTAATATAACAAACCGGACATATTATAGGAAAAGCGTTTACAATTGAAGAAATACAGAAATATAACTGTATTATCAGCCTATTTTAATGAATTGAAAATAATATAATCCAGTAATAGGGAAGTGTTATTATATATAATAGACTTCAAATATGTTATATAACATTACATCAAACTATTATACTTAGCGTTTCTAACCCAATCTTTAAATCTTTGAACATAAAAAAAGGATAGCCCCCATCATGCGATTGGGCTATCCCTGTATATGGCTGTTATTTATCGATATAAGCTCATGACGGTATCATCATGCGAGATTTGCCATAGTGATTACCACCACATTAATCGTTCGAGTTGTGACCTCTACCGAGCGTTCTCATTAAAAGCAATCAATAAACTGAAAATCCTATTCGATGTCAGACTCAGCATGGGTATTCGTCGTAATGTGGAATTCCTTCATCATGTTATGGAAGCGTGCGCCGAAGCCTTCGGAGGCCTCCAGGAAATACTGCTGCTTCACAACAAAGCTGCCGCCCTGCCCGTTATCGAACACATAATATCGTATCACCGGGTCATCCCACTCTTTACCGCCGGTTCCACCAATGGCACGCACTTCCCAGCCTTGAATCGGTTCATCCACGGGATTCGATTCAACCTTCGGATATTCTTGCAGCTCCGTCTGGATCCGCTCCGCTGCCGTCTTGGCATCGATGCCCTCCTGCGAAATTTCCATGAACACTTCCGGATAGCGGTCATCCGTCGGCTTCTCCTTCAATTCAATGCGGTCCACGCCCGATTCATGAATCATTTTAAACCGGCTCTCATCAATATAAATCACGTAATCGGCACCCTCATGCAGCTGATCCACGCTGGTTTCCGGCGTTCCTTCAAGCTCCTGCTCGACCGTTTTCTGGGGAGCAAACCATTCCTTCACCTGATCAAGGAACGCCTGAACCGGCGCCGTCTGAAAGCTGACGGTCAGCACGATGGCTGCCGCAGCGGCGGTTGCCGCAATCCATCCGGCAGTTCTTCGTCCCGAACGGCGGCGCCCTTTCGATTCCCGCGGCGCGAAGGAAGTCTCCGATTCCGCAGACCGCCGGGCTTGCTCGCTATGAATCCGCTCCTTAATCGCCAACCAAATCTCGTCTTTATGTCGCATCGCGTCATCCGTACCCTTTTTCAGACCGTCCGTTATCTCTTGATCCAATGGATCACGTCCCATGCTGATCCCCTCCCCTATTCTGCAGCATCCATTCCTTCAACTTCTTTCGGGCTTTGAACAATCTGGACTTCACCGTGTTGATGTTGAGCTCCATCATGTCCGCGATATCCTTCTCGGCAACATCATTCAAATATTTCAAGATAACGGGAATCCGGTGCTGGTCATCCAGCCGCTGCACCATCTCATATACCTCGCCATGCCGGTCAAAATCGTAGGTGTCGGTTTCCGAGGGAAGATCCCTCTCCTCCGATATCTCGGAAGGCACCACTCTCGCATGTTTCTTCAAATACCGATTGCATTCGTTATAGAGAATCCGGTTGAACCACGGGTCAAAGGGTTTGCTTCCATCATAGGCACCGAGGTTACGGTATACCCGGATGAACGTTTCCTGGACCACGTCGGCAGCGCTTGCCGGACTTCCGGTTACTGCGGTAGCCGTTCGAATCGCCCGATCCGCGTATAACCGGTAAAGTTCTTCAAACAATTCGTCACTGTATTCCGTCTTTAGTCGTTGTATAAGGTCGTGTACCAAACCGCGCTTTCCTCCTTTCACTTGGCCAATCACTTACAATACCCCGTCATGCGGTTAAAAAGTTTTCGATTGCATTATTTTTTAGTATGGCAAAAAAAGGATACCCCGATGCCGCACGGCCGAAGTATCCTTTTTCATATCAAAACCCATCATTACGCTTGCGCTGGCATCGGCTCCATTGACGTCCCCTGATGATTCACCGGCTCGACTCGCTCTGCCTTCCGCAGGTGTTTTTGCCCGCGCCAGCGGTAGAAGGACAGCACACCCCGCAAATACTCGTCGGCAATCATGCAGGAGTATATGCCGATAAGCCCCCACCCCATGTGAATGCCGAGTACATAAGAGAGCACGGTGGCGACCAGCCACATCGAGCCCAGGGAAATGTACATCGTAAACCTCGTGTCTCCGACGGCATTAAGCGAGTTCCCGAGCGCCATGTTGAGCATTTTGCCAGGCTGGAGAATCAGGTTCATGCCCAGGAGCGAGGCCCCGATCGCAATGATTGTCTTATCGTCCGTAAACAGCCCCAGCAGCTGCTTCCCAAACACATACAGTAGGAAGGCATTGACGACAACGTAAACAGCCCCGATGCCCAGCGCGCGGTACGCGCTCCGATAAGCCTCCTTGATCCGGCCCGCGCCGAACAGATGCGCGATCTGAATCTGGGCAGCCATCGCGATTGATGAGCCCAGCAGGAAGCAGAAGGATTCCAGTGTATTCATATACGTACGCGCAGCCAGCTCGGCAGCGCCCAGCGTTGCAATGAAGGAATAGATGATCAGCTGCGTGAACACCCAGCAGGACATATTGATGCCGAGCGGCCATCCGATCTTCAGAATTTCACCGAACAGCGGACGGTTGAACACGCGGAATTCCTTCCACTTGATCCGGTATTCAAATGAACGAAGGAATATATACAGCAGTAAGAGCACAGCGAGCAGCCGGCTTACCACCGTCGAGATCGCGACGCCGGTAAGCCCCCACTGCGGGAACCCGAAAGCGCCGAAAATAAACCCATAGTTCATAATAACGTGAATGATATTCATTCCGATCGCTACATACATCGGCGCACGCGTGTTACCGGTATTCCGGATGACGGTGCTCATCGTAGCCATCATGGCAATCAGCACCATCCCGCCGCCGACAATGGAGATATACGTTCCGGCTAGCGGAAGCAGATGCTCCGGCAGCTGGAGGATCGAAGCGATAGCCTCCGGCATCGCAAACAATATCACGCTGCACACCAATCCGATGATTGTCGTGGCACTCACCGCCATGATGCCGATCGTTCGAGCGTCTCCCGTTCGATGCGAACCGATCTTCTGGGCAATGAGAATGCCGGCACCGCTGGCAACCGTCATGAACAGGGTCGTCATCGCCTGAAACAGCTGATTGGAGAAGCCAACCACAGCCACCGCATCGTCGGAAATCCGACTGACCATCAATGTATCCACCGCTCCCAGCAAAAACTGCAGGAACAGCTCGATAAATATGGGCCAAGCGAGAACCCATAATGTAAATTTGCTTGTGTTTTTATCCAACATTCCAACCTCCACCCATGATGTAAGGGTTAAACACAATTCATGATGAAACGGTCTTTAACCTTCTCAAATTATAGATGGTATACTGGAGTTATAATATCATTTTCCGAACGAAAACTATCAAAATTCAAACCTCGCGAATCACGAAAGGGCTTTCTTATGACGATCCTGAATTTTACCGTTCCGCCGCTGCCGGAATACATCAATAGCGGGCTTACCCGCGCTCCTGTTCACAGCGGACATCCCAACCGCAAAAACATTGGCATCTTTGATCTGCTCGTGGTCATGAAGGGGCAGCTCCATGTCACGGAGAATGGCATTCCTTATGAAATCAAACCCGGCATGTTCCTCATCCTGCGTCCCGATACGCATCATTTCGGCACGAAGGGATGCACGGAGGAGACCGATTATTACTGGCTTCATTTCCAAACCTCCGGGAATTGGCATGCAGATGAGGCCTGCCAAGCGCCTAGACGAGAAGAGGCTCCGGAGTTAAAGGCGATGACGCCAAACTATTTTTCCGTCAACATCCCCCAATTCGGCACCCTGCCTCAACCGGAAAAGGCCCTGGAGCTTCTGGCTACCATGTCTTCGCTGGTTCAGTACGGTCACCAAGCTAAATTTCTGTGGCGGCAGCAGGTGGTGTTCCAAGAGCTCATCGAGCAGTTGGCCGCCGCACTGGATACACCGGTGTCCTCTCCTTCCTCCGCTTGCGCCGAGCGGGCCGCGGCCTATCTGCGGAAGCATTATCGCGAAGAGTTCAAGGTGCAGGAGCTGGGCGACCGCATCAACTTCCACCCTGTCTATATTGCACGCTGCATGCAGAAGGAATTCGGCTGTTCACCCGTTGAATATTTGCAGCGCTATCGGATCGAACAAGCCAAGATGCTCCTGATGCAGACGGACTTCAGCATCAGCCGGGTTGCGGAGGAGGTCGGTTTCAATCATGCGGCCTACTTCACCTCCTGCTTTACGAAGCAGGAAGGGATCTCGCCGCGCAAATATAGGCAGCGGTTCTTCATGAATTAATTCTTTTTTACGCAAAATCCAAGAAAGTCGCTTGCAACCTGGGCGGGAAGCCTTTATAATGAGAATTAACCACATGATAATGATTATCATTACCGGACAAGTGAGAATGTGTTGAGAATGTATTTATACTCAGGTTTACACGCTTTTCGCTTGAAGAGTTTATATATAAAGGAGAGCCGATTGACTTATGAAAACGACTTCCCGCCGCTGTTCTCTGCAAATGGATGATTATCTGGACCTGTTGAACCTCGCGATCCAACTTGGAGACGTGAAATGGCAGAAAGAAATCACCCGCAAAATGGAAATGACGCTGTCCACATTAGAGACCGCAGCTCAATAAATAATATTATAGGGATTACATAATCCTGCATATAAGAAGACACCCGATCGCGAATTCCAGGCATGTCCCTGGAAAGCCGACCCGGTGTCTTTTTTTCGGTGAGCAAAATAAACGACCCAGTCAATAGGACTGGATCGTGCCGAATCTTTAGCTGCCTCGAATTTGGCGCCACATATCGGTGCTATCCATATCACTCCGATTCCAGAAATTCTCGATATACCTCCCCATTCGTCCATTCAAATGCCGTAAGCTGACAAACGATTCGTTGTATGATAATATGTGACTATACTGTCACGTTTATAACACATTACCATTTAGTCACATGTAAATAGCCATTTGGATTTTCTTAGCATGTTGTTAAGAAGGAGATGCAACGATTGGAAAATGAAATTTTTAAAGCACTGGCGGATCCCAGCCGACGCACACTCTTGGATCTGCTGTATAAAACAGATGGGCAAAGTTTAAGCGAACTTTGTGTTCCCCTGGAGATGACCCGATTCGGTGTCATGAAACATCTTCATATACTGGAGGAAGCCGGCCTTATCACAACGAGAAAGGTCGGCAGGGAGAAGCTGCATTATCTGAACTCCGTGCCGATCCGACAAATATACGACCGGTGGGTCAGCAAATACGCTGAGCCTTGGGCCATGGAATTGTCATCCCTTAAAAATGAATTGGAGCGTGAACCGAATATGGAACAAAAACCTCGACATGTAAACCAAATTGCCATTAAAGCAGCGCCCGAGCAAGTATGGCACGCCATTACCGATCCGGCCAAGACATCAAAGTTCTGGTACAACTGCTCTATCCAATCCAACTGGGAAATTGGCTCTCCTTTCGAACTTAAGAACCCCCAAGGCAAGGTTCAAGCAGAAGGAACCATTCTAAGCATAAACCCTCCGCATAAGCTGGTTCTGAGTTGGAGGATGTTAATAAACGAAGATACGGCCAGCGAGAGTCTCTCACGTATTACGTGGGAAATTGATCCCCATGCGGAGCTTAGCGGTGTAACCCTTGTAACGGTTATCCATGATGAGTTTGATCAGGCCGAACATACGGCGAACACACTCAAGTTAGGCTTGCCGATCGTACTATCGGGATTGAAAACCTTACTAGAAACGGGTTCAACGCTTACTAGTGAACAATAGCGTAAACCGGTAAAACGGGATCGGATGTAAAATCCCCCCGTTTATATAAGAGGGGAGAACCCTGCCGCTTGACGGCCAAGGTTCTCCCCTCTTATATGACAATAGGATTCAGTTGTCTCCTCCTCACCGCGTTTGCATTACCTACTCCTGCTGCAGTCCCGGACCTGTTTGTACCTTGATCCGGTATTCATGCGGCGAGATCCCTTCCAGCTCCTTAAAGACACGAGAGAATTGCTTGGTGTTCTCAAAGCCGACCGCTTTACCAATGTCCGCAAGCTTCATGGTGCCGTCTTGAAGCAGGTCTTTGGCCTTCGTAATCCGCAGCTTCTTAAGATATACCACAAAGTTCTCCCCCGTATGGGCCTTAAATGCTTCACTGAAATAAGAATAATTCAAAGACACATAATTGCTGACCATCGCCATGTTCAGCGGCCTGTGGTAATTCTCCTCCATGTAACTTACCGCTGCCTTGATCTCGGAATGCTCGCTGTGGGCGGAACGAATCCCTTTAACATATTCATTCACGTGCAGCAGCAGATGCTCCAAATTTCTGAAATAGGTGTGAAAATGACGGTAATTGTCCATTGTCCCCACCTTTCGGTATAACTTCAACACTTCCACCATGGATTCCCCGTACACGCGGAACACCTCATCCAGCACCTGCTCATTGATCCGCTTGCTGACATGTTCCAAATAATCGATGGCCACATGCGGCATATCCTCGATATGAAAAATATCCAGCAGCAGCGCCTTGATCTCCCGCTCCCGCTCCGTGCCGAGCATGTTGCCGAGCTTCCGGATACTCTCTTCCGGCACCGGATACGTGCGCAGCTCCCCCTGAATATCATCATGGCTCATCAGCTTGACGTTGGGATGGATGAACGTATAACTCAGGGCGGTCAGCGCCTGAGTATAACCCATCCGGATGTCTTCGATCCGGATGCCTTCCCGGCTGATGCCCACGAAGAGCCCGTCCATCTCCCGCTCGGCAAACTGCCGTGCCAGCTCTTCGAATTGTCCGTCCGGACTGCCAATGAGCACGACTCTCCCCTTGCTGTCCAGAAAGCAAGCGTTGATCCGCCCTTCCACTGAAGCCCTCATGTTATCCATCAATTGCTTCAGCTCATCCTTGTTCATGGCATTACCGTCTTCGTATTTGTATTTCATCACCGCTACCCGAAATGGCTTCACAAACGAATCAAATCCGATTTCGTTCGCGGCAGCTTCCATATCCAGCCCCAGTCCTTGCGGCAGCTCCAGCAGCTCCTTCAGCCGATGGGTCTGCAGCTGCTGAAGATATACCTCGCTGGCGGCCACCCGGTTGTGCACTTCCGCTTGCCGGATCAAAACTTCTTCTGTCTTTCGAAGGGCGGCGAACAGTTCATCCCGTCGAATCGGCTTAAGCAGATACTCCTTTACCTGATAGCGGATCGCCGCCTTGGCATATTCAAAATCGTCATATCCGCTCAGGATCAGAACGACGGGTTTAACCCCCAATGTTCCTTCCAGTTCAGCAAGGGCCTCAATCAGGCGTATCCCGTCCATGACCGGCATCCGGATGTCTGTAATGACGATATCGGCCGGCTCTTCGCGAAAAGAGTCCAGCGCTTCCTGCCCTTGGGCAGCCAGGCGGATCTCGTACTGATCCGGGAACTCCCGTTCAATCATCGTTTTCAGTCCATACCGGATATTCTTCTCATCATCCACGATCATCAGACTTCTCATGTCCACTGCCTCCTCCTGTTAACAGAACCTTAGGGAATGTCATGGTCACCTGCGTGAACTTCCCCTCTTCGCTCTTCACTTCGATTCCATATTCATTCCCGTAGAACAACCGGATTCGCTGGTGCACATTCCGAAGTCCGATTCCTCCAGCCTGCACTCCACCGTGCCCGTAATCTACGGAAGGGAGTTCCTCATTGTCCGCCGTTCGAAGAATCTCGCCCAGCCTGCCCAGTCGATAAGGCTCCATCCCGATGCCATTATCCGTAACGTTAATCGTGATCCGATCCTCTTCCCATGCAATGGCATCGATCTTGATTCGCTTTTCCTGATCCGGGAACTCGGGCCAGGCATGCTTAACGGCGTTTTCCACGATGGGCTGCAGCGACATTTTTAATACCTCGAGCTCCATGAATTCGGACGGGATATTGAGTTCAAGCCGGATTGGCTCGTCAAACCGGATATTCATGACATCAATGTAATTGCGGATATGGCGAATTTCATCCTTCAATTTAACGTACTCCCCCGACCACTTGAAGTTGTAGCGCATCATCCCGCCAAGTGAGGTCAACGCATCCGAAATCGTCCGCTGCCCCTCGATTTCGGCCAGCATCTTAATATTTTCAAGCGTATTGTATAGGAAATGAGAATCAATCTGGCTGTGCAGCGTTCGCAGCTCCGCCTCCTTGGTCACCGCTTGCTTGCGTACGCCCTGGGCAATCAGTTCATTGATGGTGCGGATCAATTTGTTAAAATGATGCGCCAGTTCACCAACCTCGCCGCCCCCCTGAATCGTAATGGCTGCGGTAACTTCTCCCTTGCGGACTCTCTTCATCGTCTCCGTTAAACGGCGCAGGCTCTTCAGAATAATGGAATTTAGGTAATACGTAATGATCGACAGCAGAAAAATCAATACAATGTTCGCCGCTATAATCTGCCCCTGGGCCTTGGATACGTTATTCAGCGCCCCTTCCAGAGAAACGACATTCAGCACATGGGCATGAAGCCGCTCCATCGGCGTCGCGATCAGCAAGAACGAGGATCCGTCCAGGCTAAACCTGGCATGTATGGTCTTCTCGGAGTCGCCCGCCTCCTGCTTCAGCTTAGCGAACTGAAGCTCCACCTCGCCTCGAAGTCCCTCGTGACTGTTCATGAACGATTGGCTTCGGTCCATGAACAGCTGCCCTTCCTGATCGACGATGACCATCTGCGAGCTGTTATCCACGATACCGGCAAAGGTCTTCGGAGCAAAGTACTTGAGCAGCATATCCACCTGGATCACGCTGCTGTAATCCCCGCTATGGACTTGGCGAATCAAGGACACCTTTGGCAGCTCCTCGGACACGTCGGCAGCGTAGCGCTGCAGAATATCGGGATCGCGGTGGTTGAATATCCACATCTCTCCGCCGTCCAACTCCTTGACTTTGGGGAACCACGGCTCGCTTGCGATCCGTTTCTCTTGAAAAATAATCGGCCACATTTCCGTCACGTTTGCGTTGTTTGTGTATAACCGAAGGTGGGTAATATTCGGATTGTTGGTTTGGATCCGCTGGATGTCCTTGAAGGGCCCCCGAGCCAAATCGATCAGCCACGCCGGCTCGGGCTCTTCATTGATTCGAAGATAATCCTTGATGCCGTCATCCGAAATCGCCAGCTGTGCGGCCATTTCAATCGCCTCAATCTGATTCAGCATGTTCATCTTCTCAATTTCCAGCAGGAACGAGTTCTGGTTGAGCGCATCGCTGATATAGGTATCCCGAATCTGCTTGAAAAAATAGTTCGACACGATAATGCTCGGAATCAGCAAAATCAAGATATAGGCAGCAACCAAACGGCTCTGCATCGATCTGCGGCCAAACCAATAAGCAAACGATTGAATAAGCGATCTTATTCGTGTCATCATGACTGTCACATCCCGTTTTCTATGAATGACCGCAGCCGAGCCCAGTATGAAAAGGCGGCATCAGCCGATCGGATACCCTCCTATATTAGCTCGTGATGCGACAAAAGGCACCCTATTTCGACAATATCGATAATAGGGTACCTTAAGTCCTTATTCTGTTCATCCGCCTGAGCGGATCATCCTTACTTCAGGAATTCCTCAAGCTTCTTGACGTTCTCTTCGTATTCTTTCTGTCTGAATTCCTGTACTTTCGCGAAACCGAGGGATTCACGCTTCGCTTGGTAATCGTTCCAAATTTGATCGAACTCGGCATCCGTTTTGGCAAAGATCAGCTTCGGCAGGATTTTACCCCACTCGTTCATTACCTTGTCGTTAATGATGCCTTCCTCGGAGCTGGCATCCGGATCCAACTGATCGAATTGCGAGAAGCTCTGGGTCTTGCCGCGAGTCCAGTCTTCCATCTGCTTAAACGGCTCGACGGCAGCAGGCATCCAAGGCTGCGTAACGTTGTTATCCATCATCATCCAGAAGGTGTGGGATGCTCCATACTTTTTGTCGAATGCGCCGCGGTCGCTGTTCAGCAGCTCCGCTACCTCAGGCAGGAATTGGTCTTTGCCGTCAATCGTATCCCATGTCACGCCTTTTTCGCCCAAGTAAGTATCACGCTGGCCTTCTTCGGAGATCAGGTAATCCAGGAAGCGAATGGCGCGCGCTTTGTCTTTTACGTTTTTGGAGATGAGGGTTACCGTCCAGCCGGAGATCGAAGGACCCGACAAGGTCGGCTGATCCAGGTTGGAGTTAGCCGGTCCGTCCACTGCAATGTAGACCGAGTTCGGATCGTTTGCATACAATGCGTTCTGCTGGTTCGCCATATCGCTGCGTTGGTACAGCATCGCGAAATAGCGGCCCTGTGCGATTTTTTCTTCCATCTGCGGACGTTTATCCACGAAAATATCCTTGGACATCAAACCTTTTTCATTCGCCATACGGAACGTCTTCAACCATCTTACATATTCCGGATCGGTGCTGCGGTCGTACAGCTTTCCGTCTTTATCCTGCGGAATGGCAAGGAAGTTCTGCAGGTAGCCCTCGAGGGAGCTGTTTCCTTTTTCATGGAAATCATGCAATCCGAACGGAATGAGCGGCTGTCCGTTCACGTCCGGGAACATTTTCTTGGCATCCTCAAGCGCTTTCAGGAAACCTTCCGGTGTGCGCATATCCGGGCTTCCGAGCGCCTCATACATGTCTTTGCGGACCAAGAACGTTTGGTTGGAGGTAATGTTATCGCCAAACTTCTCATAGTCCTTCGGTGAAGAGGAGGCATTCGGATAACCGTAAATATTGCCGTCATCCTTGGTGTACCACGACACCTTCGCAGGGTCGGTTACTTTATAGAAATACGGATCGTATTGGTCTGCCAATTCGTTCAGCGGCAGAACGAGGTCGCCTTCAATCATTTTTTTGACAGCGTCTTCATACCATCCCAGCGTAATAAAATCAGGCAGTGTGCCGGAAGCAATCATCGTATTCATCTTCTCGACTTCGTTCCCTGCCGGTACGATGAAGTTGACGTTAACCCCCGTCTTCTTCGTTACGTATTGCGACGTAATATCCTCGCCCCATTTGTTCGGGAACCAGGCGAAGTTGATGTACCAATCAAACGTAATCGGGGAGGTATCGACTGCCCATCCCGGCTGATCCTGAGTCAATTTCACTTCTTCTGCCGGTTTGTCTTCCTCTTTTTCTTTTTCCGACGCGCCGCTATTATCACCGCCGGACGAGCATGCTGTTGTAAAGGCCATGACCAGTGCGAACATCAACAACAGAAGGCTCTTTGGCTTAAGCATCTTGCTCATGTGTTTACCCCTTTTCTTATTTAAAAATATGATTATATAGAACTCCCGCCGGATTAGGCAAGAGAAGCTACCGGTAAGATTTCCCCTCCCCGGGTCTCTCCGGGAGATGGGAAGGAAACATCAACGAACATTTTGTGATTCAACCTTTAATGGAGCCGATCATCATCCCTTTGACGAAGTATCGCTGCAGGAACGGATAGACGAATACGATCGGCGCCGTCGTTACGACCATGGTCGCCATTTTGATCGATTGGGAGGTGACCGTCTTGGCAACCCCGCCCGGCACCTGAGCCATCATCTGATTCGAGCTGGATTGAGCGACGACTTTATACAGATACGTCTGGATCGGCTGGAGGTCCGTATTGTTGATGTAGATGACACCAGTGAAATAATCGTTCCATTGGAATACCCCGTGAAACAATGCGATTGTCGCGATGACCGGCATGGATACAGGCAGCACAACCCGGAGGAAGATGGACCAGTCATTAGCCCCGTCAATTTTTGCCGCCTCCTCCAGACCGTCGGGAATTTCCCGGAAGAAGGTCATGAAGATGATAAGATCAAAGAAACTGAACATAAACGGAATAATGTACACCAGGAAGCTGTCGAGCATATTCAAATCCTTGATCAACAGATAGGTCGGAATCAGTCCGCCGCCGAAAAACATCGTCACCGTTCCGAGCAAAATATAGAATTTGCCGCCGATCAGTCCCTTCCGCGAGAATGCATAGGCGACCATCGCGGTGAAGAGGACGTGGATGAACACGCCGATCACGGTTTTGGCTACGGTGATGCCCATCGCCGTCATGATGCCGGAGCTCTGGAACACCGCGCTGAAATTCTCGAGGCTGAACATCCGCGGCCACCAGTAGATTCCTCCGCGCATGGCGTCCTGCCCGTCATTGAAGGCATTCACCAGCACGTACCAGATCGGGTAGATCGTCAGAAAGCATACGATCAGCATGCCGAAATTGTTGAATATATCGAAGAAGGCTTCGCCTTTGGTTCTGCGTTTAAACATGGATTATTCGTCTCCCTTCTTGCTGGTCTCGCTAGAATAGTGATGTGTCGTTCAGTTTTTTGGTCACCTTGTTCGCGATCAACAGCAGGATAATCGCAATGACGGACTTGAACAATGCAACGGCTTGCGCGTAGGAGTATCGTCCGTTCTGCATCCCGGTGTGGTACACGAAAATATCGATGACGTTGCTCGCGCTTTCGTTCAGCGTGTTTCGGAGCACCAAAATCTGATCGAAGTTGGAGTTCAGCACACCACCAACCGCAAGAATAAAGAGGATGGATATGGTCGATTTGATACTGGGAAGGGTGATGTACCACATCTTCTGAAACCGACCTGCGCCATCTATCGTCGACGCCTCGTACATTTCAGGCGAAATGCTGGCAATGGCCGCCAGATAGATAATCGCGGACCATCCAAGCTCCTTCCATATATCCGAGGTGATAATGATTCCCCAGAAATATTTCGGTTCAGCCAGATACGTGATCGGCTCATCGATCATATGCAGAGCCATCAAAATATTGTTGATAATCCCGATATCCGCCAGCCAGGTCATCAGAATCCCGCCCAGAATGACCCATGACAAGAAGTGAGGCAGATAAGAGATCGTCTGAATAGTCCTCTTGTATCGAACAGACCGGATTTCGTTCAGAAAGAGTGCAAATATGATCGGAAGCGGAAATCCGATAAACAGCTTCAGCAAGCTGATCCCGAGCGTGTTCCGCATAACGTTCCTAAAGTCCTCGTCTGAGAAAAACTCCTTAAAGTGCGCCAACCCTACCCATGGAGCTTCGCCGATGGACTTCACGATATTGAATTCCTTAAATGCAATGATGACACCATACATCGGAATGTAGTTAAAGATGATCATCCACGCAACGCCGAGCAGCGCCATAATTTGGAGATGTCGTTGGCCGTAGAGCTTTCTGAGCCATCTTTTTCTGTCAAGCTTCTTCTGTACAGAAGGCTCCATCGAGGGACCGACACCGGTTTCGGAAACGTCGGCATGAAGTTGATTTTGCATGGGTTATGACCTCCAGGTTGATCCTATCATTTTGAAAACCTTTACATTCTCTATGTTTATATTGTAGATCGTCCTTTCTCTGCACGAAAGGTTTCAGATTTCGTTTCAAGGGGCTCATTTTTCGGGTACACTTCGCTATTTACGAAATAATGCAACTCAAAACGAAATATTGTACCCTCTACTCATTCCAGACACAAAAAAAGACATGGACAGCAGCCTCCACAGCTGCCATTCATGCCTTTCCTCTTGCTCTAACGATCTTTCGCCACAAGCGATCCATCGGATCGTTACGGCGGCGTTATCGTTTTTCGTCACGTATATCAAACGGTTTCCCAGTTATTCCCCTTTGTCTTCCTCACGTTGTTCCTGTTTGCTTTCGTGTTCCTGTTGGTATTTCTCACGCATCAGCTTCTGCATGATGAATTTCTCCTGATCGTTCAAGCCGCCTTGGTTATCCTGGATGATCATGTTGTCAATGTTCCTCTTCAGTACCTCGGTTTGCGTGTTCAATACATTTCACTCCTTTGAATTTTGCGTCCCTTATCCGTAAAATCATTCTGAATCAGAATGAAAGGGTACACGTATTACTAACCATTCTCCTTCCAATGAAACAGAAATAGACGGATTTACCATAAAATCCGAAGGTAGCTTCAAGAAGAATTTGTGTTTGCCCAGCGCTTTCTCTAGGTATTAGCTGCTATTTGCGCTCGATCTGAATCCCCTTAGCCAGAGATTTCTGTTGTTTGTTGGTATTAACTAGCTGCGGCAGGCTTCTCGTTTCCTTGACCATAGGGGATTGACACAAATGGCATACCGGTTCCGTGTCGAACGCAAAATCGTCCCGCATCCACCCTTTGCAGTCTTCCTTAGTGCATGCCCAAACTTCCGTTATTTCTTCAGGAATACTCTCCATCGAGTTTTTACGCGAATACATGAACGCTCCTCCTTATTCTCGTCTTAGAAAATAGAAACGCCGTATAAAAGAAAACTGCCCTTAATGTCACACATTAAGGGCAGTCTTCAATTGTAATTACAATTTAACAACGTTCTCAGCTTGTGGTCCACGGTTTCCTTCAACAATGTTGAATTCAACGCGTTGGCCTTCGTCAAGCGTTTTGAAGCCGTCGCCTTGGATCGCGCTGAAGTGAACGAATACATCGTTACCGCCTTCAACTTCGATGAAACCAAAGCCCTTTTCAGCATTAAACCATTTAACAGTTCCTGTTTGCATGGGGGAATCCTCCTTGATATATATTTACATGACCTTTTTTCTTCGCAGACGGAATAAAAAAATTCACATATTGCACAAGGTTACCAGAAATGACAACCCTCTACAATATGTGAATTCAGGTCGATTTCGATATTCATATCTTAACACATTTGACTGCCGATAGCAAATACCAAAGCAAAAGATTCTGCGGAAAAATTAAAGTTATTTTCTTCGGCATCATTCCGATTAGGCATGGCAGGCATATACAACTCCCGGCATATGCCGGGAGCCTAGATCTTAAGCAGGTTTTTGCGCGTAAACGTTTACTTCCGCAATTCCTCCAGCGTTTCCTTCCAGCGCTGCAGGACTTCACCGGGGTCGTGCAGCTGAAACTTCACGGCCGATGTGATATCCGCATACTTCGCGATATCCTCCCGAACAGCCACGACCGTGGCTTCAAAACGCTGCAGCGGATGCCGGGCATCCGGCAGATCGGGAAGCGCTTGAAGACGCAGCCGAACATAATGGGCCGCTCCATCATGAATCGCCACCAAGGTTGCCTGTCCTGACCGAAGGAGATTGCCTGTCGTAGCCGTTCCCTGCCATAATGCAATCCGGAGTCGGCTCCGGTCCAAGGCCAAGACCTCCCCTACGCTGAGCATGGCCGTATGCGGCCATCCCTCTTCCGTTACGCTCAATAGCATCATCGCTTCGTGCTGTTTCGATTCCAGATTACTTCCATCCAGCCATTGGTGCAGCCCTTCCGATATTGCGGCCTGTTCCGTCACAGCGCCATCGCCCCTTCAACTTATAATTTTAACGCGCTTCGGTAAATTCCAGCCAATCCAGCTCGATTCGGCCCTTATTCACCATGAACACCAGATCCACAGGACCTTCCTCAATCGGCATAGCCTCAACCACTCTATGGATTTGCCATTGTCCTTCGCCAGAATCAGACAAGGCGATAAGCTCAGGCTCCCGATCCCCGATCTGAAGCATGATATCCACCATACCCTCGGAAATCCGTCCCCGAATATCCAGATGAAAGATGTCTGCGGAAGCGCAATTCGCAGCATAAGCGAGCCAATCTCCCTCCCGGAGCTGCACGCATACCAGATTATCCTCTATCCACGGCTTGCCGCCTTCCGGAGCGTAGCTTGGTTTCTCTGCCTTGCCCGTCATCATTCGCATCGGAACGCCGTCAGAAATCCGGAAACCGATATCCTGGCTGGCCTTTGTCTCAACATGATACGAAACGCCCTCGCCCCGATATCCGTAAAACTCCGCCGGAATCTGAATGGGCAGCCGGCGAAGCAACGACCGCGATATGTTCGGGTAAGCATCGCAAGCTGCCAGCGGAAGATGATCCAGGTATTCGCCCAGAATCGCTTCAGCTTCAGCTGAAGAGGGCCTCTCTCCGCCTTCCAGGTAACCCGTCAGCTTCTCCCAGCCTTTCGGCATGCGAATCGAGAAGGGTGAGTTTTGAGTGTTCATCTTCTTCCAGGTCCAGAAGTTCCAGGATATGTTATGGTCCTCAAACATTCGGAATGCGCCCGTATACCACTGCGGGTTATTCTCGCCGCCTTCACCCATGAAGATCGGCACATTCCATTCTTCGCGCAAATCCAGATATTTCTAAATGCTCTCCGTGTCGGGATTATTCCAGTATTTATGGAACTGAAGCATCAAATTATCGTCAAACTTGTCGTCAAAAATACTCCAATCCGTAGACCAGTGGACGCCTTCCAAAATGATCATATGGCGCTTGTCCACTTCGCGTATAGCCGCGGTGATTTCCTTATACAGCGGCATCACCCGGTCATTGTACTCGCTGAACCAGTCCGGCAGCGGTTCGTTAAGCAGGTCGTAACCGGCCACGATCCACTCGTCTTTATAGCGTTCCGCCAGCAAGCGCCATAGCGCCACCGTCCGCTCCGCGTTCCATCGGTCCGTGAACAGCTCCGGCAAATCCCGCTCGGAATCGTCGATATTGGCGCCGGTCTGTCCGCCTGGCGCGCCATGCAAATCCAGAATAACATACAGCGAATACGTCCTGCACCAATCGATCACCTGATCAATAAGCCTCAGATGACCTTCATGATATACAAAAGGCGGGTGCTGCCCTTCCTCCATAATGAACCTCGCATTGATCGGTACTCGAATGGAATTGAAGCCTTCTGAAGCCATCTGCCGGATATCGGCTTCCGTGATATAACGCTCGTAATAGGTCTCCCAGAACGCAGCCGCCTTCTCCTCACCGATCAGCTCCCTGACCATGCCTTCGATACGCCGCGGACGGTCTCCCTGCTCCGGCATTTTCCACATGTATCCTTCCGGCAGCAGCCAGCTTCCAAGTCCGACTCCCTGCAGCAGAATTTCCTGACCCTCCCCATTGACTAAACGTTGGCCGTCCGCCTTAACGAAACCGTTTACTAAAGAATCTCTGGTATCCTTCATATTGGCACCCCTCCGGTTATCATGTCTGTAACGAATGTAATTGACCTGTGCTTAGCAACGACTTCCTTCCGCCAACAGACCGAACATCAAACAAAATATAACATGACGTCCCTAGTGATAAGCCTCATTGCCGAAAATCAGGGTATCATTCTGAAATATCGCCACCCGGGCAAAAGAAAAAGGCGCTCTCCTCTGTTCGAGGATTGCACCTTTCCACTTATCAATCTTACGAAGAAACCTCCGTAACCGGCTTGGCCGGAACAGGGTGACTTGGTGATCTTCCCTTCCGCAAGCCGCCCGGCAGTTTACCAAAGAAGATCCAGGTCCAGCTCCCGAGACGACTCATGCTGTACACCACCATATACGAGACCACAAGTGCACTGATAAGTCCGCCAGCATACCACGCCAGAAGCAGCCAGGAGTTCTCCGTCTGCGGAGGAAAGTCCCGGTAGAGGAGCAGAACCAGCGGATGCACCAGATACACACCGAAGGAATACACGCCGAGCCGCCTGAACCCGTTCAACCACCATGCCCTCTTATTCCCGAAATGGAGAGCAACCTGAAGCATGACCAGTGCGGTGGTCAACGTATGCACATTCCAGAAGGCATCGTAGAGCAGTGGATGATACTCCGTCCCCAGCAGCCGCTGATTGTATCGAAGGCCGATATGCACCAGCGCGGCGCCCAGCCATACTGCCCAGAGCACGATCCAGCCCAGCTTGCGCAGCGCCGGTCTTGCGGCAAACTTCGTTGAAGTTAGCCAATCCTTGACCCGGTCATAATAAATACCGATCCATGCCCCGAGAAAATAATACGACAGAAACGACAGCGACCAGCTGTTCCGGTTCGTTACGTCCCACCAGGCATCATTGCCGATATAGAACAACCACTGCAGTACAATGCCGACCAGCACGCAGACCGCCGCGAAGCCGCGGAATCGCTTCAGCAGCATCAGCACGAGCGGGAACAGCAGATAGAACTGGATGTTAATGAAGATGAAATATAAGTGCGTGTAAGATTTCCCCGTTGCCAGCTTGGGCCAGAAACTCTCCAGCATTGCCGCCAGATTCGGCTCGCCTCCGCGATGATACCAGGCCACCGTAAAAAATATCACCGAGAACAGCAGGTACGGCACTAGTATATACATCAGCCGGTTTTTGAAGAACCGCGCCAGGTCACGGCCTCTGAACGGACGGTGATAGTAGTTATAAAACAGCACGAAGCTGCTCAGAAATATGAAGGTCGTCGTTCCAACCTTCGAGAATATGTTCAAGAAGTTATACAAGCCAAAAAAATCGTCCCCGCGCATCTGAACTGTGGCGAACGACGTCGCATGCACCATCAGCACGCCCATCATCGCAAAGCCCCGAACCAGGTCGATTTCGGTTATTTTTGCACGTTTATCCATGTTGCCTCCTTCATATGAATACGCCCCCTATTATATCTCACTCCCCACCGCTTGGATACTAAATTTTCCTAAAAGTGGCATGGAACAAGCTCCCTTTGCCATACCAGTGTAAAAAGGGCCTGGCACCAAGACAGGACACAAGCTTACATGATGCAAGCGTCCAATTCGAAGTGAATAGGAGGGGATCTCTACTGATTGAATTTAGCCGTGTCAACAAATTTTTCGGAACCTTCCATGTTCTGAAAGAAATCGACCTGACCATTTCCCAGGGGGAAGTCGTTGTCATCGTTGGACCTTCCGGCTCAGGTAAAAGCACGCTGCTGCGGTGCATCAATCGGCTCGAAAGCATTACGGATGGCGAGCTTGTCGTGAATGGCGTCAAGCTGCATGACAAGAAGATCGACATTAATACGTTCAGGCGAAATATCGGGATGGTCTTCCAGCATTTCAACCTGTACCCGCACAAAAAGGTGATCGACAATATCATTCTCGCGCCCATGAAGGTGCTGGGGATGTCCAAAGCGGAGGCAACGGAAAAAGCAATGACGTATCTGCAGCGAGTCGGAATTGCGGACAAAGCGGACAGCTATCCCTCTCAGCTCTCGGGCGGCCAGCAGCAGCGGGTTGCCATTGCCCGCGGATTGACCATGAACCCGAAGATTATGCTGTTTGATGAACCGACGTCCGCACTCGACCCGGAGATGATCGGCGAAGTGCTGGATGTCATGCGTTCACTCGCCCACCAAGGCATGACCATGGCCGTGGTTACCCATGAGATGGGCTTCGCCCGCGAAGCCGCGGATCGAATCGTCTTTATGGACGAAGGCCGGATTATCGAGGATGCGCCCGCCTCCGATTTTTTCAATCAGCCGCGGGAAGAAAGAGCACGGGCGTTCCTGAGCCGCCTGCTGCATCACTAACCCGGACTTGGTGCGTAGGGGCGGAAAGAAATTGCCGCTTGGCTCTTTAGGAGCTTGCTTAGTAAGAGAAATCATATCTTTAAGGGGGATCTGGTGTATGAAGAAAAGATTGACGAGGACCTTCAAGTGGAGCGCGGCCCTGCTAGCTTTAGTCATCATGCTGGTCGCATCCGGATGCGGAGGTTCCGGGAATACGGACACCCTCGAGGCGATCAAGAAACGGGGCAAGCTTGTAGCCGGGGTGAAATATGATACGAAGCTGTTTGGGCTGCAGGACCCTGCCTCCGGCAATGTGGAGGGCTTTGATATCGACATCGCCAAAGCGCTGGCCAAAAAAATTCTCGGTGACGAGACCAAAGTCGAGCTGAAGGAGGTTACCTCCAAAACCCGGATCGACATGCTGAAGAACGGGGACATTGACATCATTATCGCCACGATGACTATAACGGAGGAGCGCAAGGAGCAGGTGGACTTCAGCGATGTGTATTTTGAAGCCGGCCAATCGCTGCTCGTGAAGAAGGGAAGCCCGATCACGGGTCTGGAAAGCCTGAACAAGGATACGAAGGTGCTTACCGTAAAGGGCTCTACCTCTGCGCAAAATATCCGCGAGAAAGCGCCCGACGCGGTCATTCTCGAATTCGAGAACTATCAGGACGCCTTCACCGCCCTCAAAGCGGGACAGGGCGATGCCCTGACCACCGACAATTCCATCCTCCTCGGCATGCAGCAGCAGGACCCGAGCTTTGAGCTGGTCGGCGGCAACTTTACGGATGAACCCTACGGCATGGCCATCAAAAAAGGGAATCCGGAGTTCGTGAAAACCGTCAACGAGCTGTTGAAGGAGCTGAAGGATAGCGGCGAATACGACAAACTGTATGAGCAATGGATGGGCGTAAAACCGGAATAACCGCAAGCATATAATGGTCGGCCGGGCTTAAGGTGTCATGGCTCCAATCAGGTTCCCCCCTATTATCGGGCGGAACAGCCTGGCTACTTTTGACCGGCTAAACGACCATCATCCCCCATTGGAGGTGAGGCATTTTGACCTTGTGGGATTTTAACATTCTGGTTCAGCATTGGGATCAATTCATGGCTGGCCTGGGCCAGACCATTCTCGCCAGCCTGCTTGGGCTGATCGGCAGCCTGGTGCTGGGCACCTTGATCGCTATCCTGCGGATTGCCCCATTCCGCATATTGAAAGCCATCGGCGCCATCTATGTTGAGTTTATCCGCAACATTCCGCTCTTGGTGGTTGTCTTTTTCTTTTTCCTGGGCCTGCCCTCTCTCGGCATACCGGTTGACCCGTTTACTTCGGGTACGCTTGGGCTGATGGTGTATACGGCCGCCTTCATTGCCGAAGCCATTCGGGCGGGGATCCAGGCGGTACCCTCCGGACAGTCGGAGGCGGCTCGCTCCTCCGGGCTGAGTTATATCCAGAATATGCGCTACATCATTCTTCCGCAGGCGATCAAAATCGTACTGCCGGCGATCGGCAATCAATTGATCAATCTGGTCAAAAACTCCTCGGTCCTCGGCGTTATCGCCGGACTGGACCTGATGTATTATGCCGATCTGATTAACCTGAGCACCTTCAAAGGCATTCCCGTCTATACGTTTGTGGCCCTGTTCTACCTGCTCCTGACCATACCGCTCAGCTTGGCCGTCCATTACATGGAGCGCCGCTTTGCGAGAAGCAATTGACGTTAAAAGCAAGTTTGCCTAATAAACAGGAGGTGGCATGAGATGGATTTTATCGGTGCGTACTCCTGGCCGAATCTGCGATATCTCCTTCAAGGCTTTTGGATCACGGTGCAGGTTGCCGGCTTATCCATTGTATTCAGCTTCATCATTGGAACCGTGCTCGGGACCGTGAGATATACGAAAACACCCTTCCTGTCGAGGACAACGGCCATATTCGTGGATATAATCCGCAATCTGCCGCTCTTACTGATCATTTTCTTCATCGGCATGGTTCTGCCGCAGACCGGGATTCGAATCCCCACCTTCTGGGCGGCCGTCGTCGGCCTGAGCATCTTTGAAGGAGCCATGATCGCCGAAATTGTCCGCAGCGGCCTCGTATCGGTGGATAAAGGCCAGATTGAAGCGGCCCGGGCCTCGGGTCTCTCTTATATGCAGACACTGCGGCACGTGATTCTCCCGCTGGCGCTGCGCCGAATGTCCCCGCCCATGGTGAGCCAGTTCATCTCGCTCATTAAAGACACATCGCTCGCCGTAATCATTTCACTGCCTGAGCTGATGCGCAATGTGCAGATTCTTAGCGGTTCCAGCTATGACTATGTAATACCCGCCCTTGTTTTTGCGTCCTTGCTGTACTTCACGCTGAATTATCTTCTGTCCGTCATCGCCAGACGGCTGGAAGCAAGACAGATCTAACCTGGCCTGCTGTGCCTGCTTCTATTCTGAACTACTAACCATCATCGTGAAAAATGCAATCGACCCGCGATACGCGCGCCCAGGTTCAACCCTGCTCCGCAGCCATTTTGGCTTGCGGGGTATTTGCGCTTCCGGCAGAAACTAAGAATTTGATACTTATTTCCAAGTAACGCTGCAACAATGGCGAAATCCTCCTCGTCTAATACATAATCATCCAAAAAGGAGACTACGAAAAAAATACAACCATTCTCCTTGCCATACGTATACAACGTATAAGAACTGCGTTTAAACGACAGGAGGATGAGAAATGATCAAAAGATTATTGTTAATTTCACTTGTTCTGGGAGTTCTCTCCGGCTGTTCCTTGGTGGACAGCGTGAACAATTCCTTGGATTATACGAAGGAAGCCACCACTTTTATAAATGAAACAACCCAATTTGCCGAGTCCATTCCGGAGCTTGCCCAGCAGGCCGCCACGAATACAGATGCCAAGGAAACGCTGACCCAAGAGCTCGAGGCGATGAAAACCCGGATTTCGGAGTTTAATGGCATTAATGCCCCTGCCTTTGCGCAGTCCATCCATGAACAGCTGGTCGGTTTAAACGACACGCTGCTGACCGACATCAACGGCTACATGGATCAAATCCAGAACGGAGTGACCGACTTCCAGAATTCCAACATCGTTCAAACCATCACTAAAATTAACGAAACGATGGATATGCTCCAAAATCTTCAGCCGTAATTTGCCAAGGTCATGACGATAACATAGAAGCCCTGCTCTGATGAGCGGGGCTTCTATGTTTACTAAGGTTTATGTATGTATTCATTCCTCATCTAAAAAATGATTCCAGATTGGCAGTAAGCGTCTGCTTTACCACATATCGAATTCCGTCTTCGCCAGGCGCCATAATCCAGTATGTCCCTTGGTATCCTGCTTCATCCTTCGGGTCCCAAGCCACAATGAATCGCCATGCGTCGCCAAAGCTTTTATTATATTCTTCTCTATAACTCCCAGCCAAATTCTCCTGCGGAACCGATTCGATTGAAATATGCTGCACGCTTTCAAAAGCTCTCATCCATTCCGTAAATTCCACCATGTCCCGGACGTACTGACCCGAAAAGTATCCCTCATCTCCACCCGATATCGCATAAAAGGTTTCCGCATCCTCCGCCTGTGCTGCCTGATACAGCAAGGAAACGGTCTGTACCGGACTCCATACAGGCTGCTTCGCTTTTGCTGCCAGAAATGTCCTGTCTTCCGCCGTATGCTGGATCTCTATAGCGATAAGCTCTTCCATTGTCGCCTCTCTTCCAAGCTCATAGGCCCCGGGGTAGATCGTGGATTGCTCCACCACTTTAAGCCCATCCGGGAACGCCGTCACAAACCACAAGTTATGATCGCCCTGACTTAGCTCCTCCAGCACAACCTCGGCCTGGCTGCCGTACGTAAGTGATAGCAGCTGGCGACTTTCCCCATCCAGCCCCTCCTTATCAAAAAGCTTGAATCGTTCCGGTCTCACCTCACGTTTGCCGGCCTCTTCGAACAGCACCTTCAGCATGGCGGGGGACATACGGACGCTCGCAATGTCAGCATGACGGAAATACGATGCAGAATCGTTAGCCTGAAGCGCCTCATACATGTTGAGAACCGCTTGAATCGGATCATGGTTGGACTCCCCCGCTGGCGGCTCTACTTCTTGCTTAACCTGGTGATGGCTTTGCTCTTCCGAATGGAATGCCGTACGCAAACTCTCCCTAGCTGGCGGCTGCATTTCCGATGCATTCCCGGCTTCTCCTGCGCTCGGCGTGGCGGCGGTTTGCTGTACGGATACGGATTCCGGTACCTCCTTCGTGCATGCCACCATTAACATCATCGTCATGACAGCCATAATTAGGATCTGTCCGGATCGCAGATACGGCCTCTTCCTCGTCTTCACTTCGTTCACCTCCATATATAACAAATACAATCGTATTTAGGATTGGCGCTGTACCGATCTCTTTATATTCATCATCGTCATAACAGAGGGGAATGTTTATCACTGTAGATGAAAAAAAGCTCCCGCCAGATCTAAAGACCTGCAGTGGGAGCTCCTTCTCATATTATGCATCATTTAAAATTGATTATAGCTTACAAATTCCAATACAGGCTTGCGATAGCCCCGGGGACGTGGCTTTCTTGCATCCTCCTTGCCAATCGCGATCAGCATGGCAGGCACATAAGAATCCGGAATGTTCAGTTCCTTCTGCAGAATCTCGGGATCAAAACCGATCATCGGGCAGGTATCCCACCCCTTGTCTTTAGCCACCATCATCATTAACATCGCGGATAGGCTGGCATTGCGGATGGCTTCATCCCTCATGAAGGATTCTCCGCCCGCTTCATAAAAGTTCGTGACGGATTCAACCGTCATGTCATATTCGAGCTTGTCGATCACGCCCAAATTCAGGAAACCCTCATTCATTCTCCCGATTTCCCGGTAGGCCTGCCGGTTCCCCAGCACAACGATGACGGCCGACGCGGTGAGTATCTTATGCTGCTTGTGGGCGGCTTCGTAAACCTTGTGCTTGACATCGGGATCCTTAACTACAACATAGTGTGTATGCTGCAAATTAAAAGCCGAAGGCGCATATTTAACTTCAGTAAATATATCATTCAAATCCTGATCCGGAATTTCGATCCCTTCCATAAACCGATTGGCCGATCTCCGGCTCTTAATTAATGTTGTCAGATCACTCATATCCGCACGCCTCCATCATCGATTAGTTAAAGATTACCGCATCCAGTGAATATGCACCCGCACCCGTGAATACCAGTGCAACTGCGACTGCGATCAACAGCAGATTATACTCGTACCCATTCGCTGTAGACCAATACCCGTTTCGGCCATGTACCTTCACGATTGCGCCCAGCATCGTCAGCGTGATGAGCGCTGCACCGAGCACCGTGAGAAATCCAGCCGCGAACAACAGCCCGCCAACCAGCTCCATCAGTCCTGACAACACCGCAATTGTGACACCAGGCTTAATGCCAACCGATTCCATCCAGCCGCCGGTCCCTTTGGGTCCGTAACCGCCAAACCATCCAAACAGCTTCTGCGCGCCGTGCGCCATGAACGACAAACCAACCACCAAACGAAGTAACAACAATCCAATATCTATAGCCATTTTATTCGCCTCCATTTTATTTTTCATTTTCATAATTTATAGAAATCCATCGACACCGTTTACCGATATCTTGATTTAAAGATATATACATATAGAATGATTAACCAGCTTCATCTTCGCTAACGTTTAAACACTTTAAACTTACCCCTTTCAATCAACTAACTTTTATATAGTCACTTAACTTAATATTAAGATATATGAAATACATCCTCCTGTCAACCGTTTATTTAAACGCCAATACAAAAAGCGTGCAGACGGTAGTCTGCACGCATAACTCATGATTCATCGTGTAAAGTCATTCCGCCAGCTTCTTGATTTCGCTGTCGGTTAGCGCCACGTTGTAAATCCGCACCTCATCCAAGCTCCCGTTAAAATAAGGGTCGGCCGCAAAACGGCTTTTACCTAAATAAGCTTCCGTTGCCAACAGTTCATTCGGATTCAGCTTCATATGATCACCGGATGCTACGACTTGACCGTTCACGTACAGCTTACCGGCATCCCCTTGCAGCGTGACCGCAACGTGCGTCCATTCATTGCTCGGCAGTGGTGCCTTTGACAGGAGGCTCTGATCTCCCATGCTGCCATGAAGCGTGAATTGAAGAACGCCCGAATGCTGGGATGGTGTCAGAAACATATGCCTGGCAAGTCCGTTCCCTACGTCCAACACTCTCTGCCACGGTGCTCCACCCTTCCAATACACCCAAGCAGCAAAGGTAAAGTCCTCTGTATCCGCAACCCGGTTCGGCAGTTCAATATAGCCGTCCGAGCCGCCAAAGTCCATTCCGCCTCCCTGCCGGCTCTTCTCATTCCACTGGACTCCTCCAAGGACCTTGCCATGAAATCCATTATCCGAGTTGTCTAATACCGAGCCGCCCTCATTCTCACTGAATGGATAATTCAGCAGCAGCGGCCCTGCTGACTGCTGCAACACGGTCACGTCAAAGGTCTTGGAAGTCTTCGCTTTGCCTTTCGTAATCTGAGCGGTCAGCGTAACCTTCGCGTCCCCGGCCCCGGCAGCAGGACGATGGACCTTCCCTTCCGCTGATACGACCTGGGAATGAGAGGAACTCCAGCGAATAACCGCACCGCCGGAACCCTCTGACGGCAGATCAAGATCGTAGAAAACCCCGCTCACATCCCCGAGAGACAGGTCCTTCTGCACGGCATCCACGAGTTCCTTGTCGCTTCGATCAAGCTGACGTGCGCCCCACACAGCTGTGCCATCGGCCGAGAGAGCCGTAAAGGTCATCGCCTGCCGCTTCCCTTCCGGGTCCCACTGCAGAGTCAGTACGCCTTTATAACTCTTTCCATCCAGAGTAAGCAGCACATCCCGCTTGCCGCTGATCTTCCATGTCCCGGATGCTCCGCCCGTCACTTTACCGTTCTTATGAAGCTCAATCGGCATCGATTCTTTAATAACGGACGAAATATCTTTCCCATGTTGAATCAGCTTGTAGTCTCCGGCTGCATCATTCGGCGTAATTTTCTTGGCTTCTTTGGCTTCCTCACCCGCATAGCGGTATGGAGCCGCTACCGGCCAGCCGTCCTGGTTCATATACAATTCATGCACCCGGATTTCATGCTCTTCTCCCCGCTGCGGAAAGCGGCTGTGAAAGATTAGGAATGTTCTTCCGCTCTGTTCATCATAATAGACGGAGTTATGGCCCGGCGATACAGCCCCGGTGCCGATCCCCGTTCCCGGATCGCCGATCAAGCGCTTGAACAAGTAGTTGCCCATCAGTTTCACGCCATACGGCTCAATCGATCGGTCATCAAAAATCGGAAGGGAAGGATCGGCCTTCACCTCTCTCATATCGTTGCCCTCCGCATCGTAAAAAGGACCATCCGGATTTTTGGAGCGGACGACCCGCATATTGTAGCCGCCAACCGCATCCAATCCCCCGTAGGACAAATACAGGTAGTAATAGTCCGTGGTCGGGTTGTAGAGCATGTACGGCCCTTCAATCCGGCTGTGGTTGCCGCCGAGCAGCTTCTTGCCGTATCCCTGTCCAGGCAGCGGTTTTCCGGTCTTAGGATCCAGCTCCATTATAAAAATCCCGCCGGAATAGGAGCCGTATACCATCCACAGCTTGCCGTTCTTATCAAAGAACACATCCGGATCCACCACATTCGGGTGCTTCGTTGCATCATAGACGGTTCCATCCTCACTGATCTCGTCCCACATGCCGGATTTCAGAATAATGCCGGTGTCCTTATACGGGCCTTCGATCTGATCGGCTACAGCGATGCCCATAGCCGAGCGGGGGGAATCCCCTTTGCAAGCATTGTAGTACATATAGAATTTGCCGTCGGCAAGCTGAATCACATCCGCTGCCCACAAGGTATCGCTCTGTGCCCATTCCAGCGTTTCTTTCAATTCCTCCGTCACGTTCGGAATCAGCGGGTTGCCATTCGAGACCCCCGACGCCACCATGTTCCAGCTCATCAAATCCTTCGATTTTGCGGCGGCCAGATGAGAACCGAACACATAGTATATATCCCCTGTCTTGATGACGGACGGATCATGGACGGATGCCTCTCGGAATATAGGCGCTTTCTCTCCCTTCTTCACCTGCGTCTCCTGCGCCTCCTGCGCGTATACCTCAGGACCGCTCGCTGCAGGTCCTTGGCCTGAAGCGCCTAAACCTCCCACCATTAAAACTGCGGCTATCCCTGCCGCAGCCGTCTTACTCAGCATGCTCTTGTGCATATGATTCTCCCTTCGTCCCCGTTTTTTGTAAACCCTTACATAAATGAAAAACCAAGATGTTTAGTTTCGTAAATTCGTCGCTGTTTAATTTAGATTAATATAAAATGTTTTATATTTGATAAGATATTAACACTGCTCGGCATGAAATATCAATGCAAATTCTTATTATTTATGGCTACAAATCAATTATTGGTAGGAAAGACCTAACAAAACCCTGATCCAATGCGGATCAGGGTTTTGTTTTATGTTTACATAAAATTAAAGGGCGTCATGCGTTAATATGTCCACCAGTTACCCGACATGACGATCATCGAGAACAGCTTGATGCTTTCCTCATAATATCCCTCGGCGGATGCATTCGCCGTGTAACTCCATACCGAATTCAGCCAGCTCTGGTGGCTGGACGAAGTCATCGCACTTACGCCAAAAGGAGCATAGAACGCCCCACTATTATAAGTCACCAGTGCACTGCCGTTCAGGTTATACCCTGCCTTGATGTTGGCAGGACTGCTGCTTGTGGCTGATTTAATGAACGTGTTCATCTTGTTCAATTGATTCAGCGCGCGCGTATCGCCGGTCATCAGATAGTCGGTCGTAATCCGCCAAGGGGTCCGGGACGAATTATAATAATACTTCCCGTCATTTGCCCCCTCCAGGAATCCCGCTTCTGCAGGCTGATAATTGCTGCCCGACATGACTACGAAATCCGGAAGCAAGCCGGTATTGGAGCTGTAGCCGTTATAGATGGAGTTGATGATGGTATAGGTTTTATTAATGACGTTATCCCAGCGGGCATCGCCGGTAGCCGCACGGAATGCCTTCATATGGTTCAGCATGAAATCCGATGGCCGCGTAGCGGTGTCGAAGATGCCGCTTGTTGCCCAATCGCCTAAGCGCAGCGTCCACTGCGACTGATTAACGTCATTGCTCATGATGGCATTGATCATATCCTTTGCTGCCTGCAGGTAATTGATCGCCCCGCTGCTTCCCCACTGCTTGTCCGCAAGCAGGAGTGCGTAGGCAATGTCCATATCGCCGTCCGTTGCCGAATTGGCTCCCCCTATATTCTGAAAGCTGCTGTTCTGCTTCCAAGCCATCAGATACGGATTGTTATTACTCGGATGCGCTTTATAATAGCGATAAAGTCCGTCGAAATACGACTGGGCATTACTATCGTATCCCGCCATCAGAACGGTGAAGAGCATCCCGTAGCCATGAGCCTCGGACACCGTCTCGCCCGCCGAATTGTATTTTACGTAATATTGCCCTGTCGCTGCAGGCTTCAGGAAAGACCCTTTCCAGCTGTTCCATTTGCTCTTGACCGCATTGTCCATCGCTGACTGCGTCACATTGTTCGGTTTAATCGAACCGCTCGTATACGACGTATGCTGGGGAAACGGCTTGTTGGCCGCCAGAGACAATCCGGCTGGCAAAATCAGTAGAACAGCGCAGAACAACACAGCAGACTTACGGATGATCGAATTTCGGAATACTTTCATCACGCTTCGCTCCTTTGTTTTACGAATTGGAAAGCCATTACCACTACAGCCTGGTAAACCGGTTTCGAATCAACCACCACCCTTCCAATAATCGATGGAAACGAGGAACGCTGCTTATATGTATTAATACCAAGAAAATTAGATATGTAACTGCCTCCATATAACAAAAGATATTATTCATATCTACTACTAGTATAATAGAATTGTATATTATTGTAAATTAATAGTTTGACGGAATTGATTCCGACGCAAGCAAAAAGCCGCCTTTCTGCAGCGCCATCACTGCTCGGAAAGACAGCTATCATGTTTCCTCTTCCATTCCTGTGCCGGAATCCCATTCCCGGAACTCAAGCGTTGTCCGCGTAGTTAAATATCGTCCCCAGCGTCGTTGATCCAGGGCCATACCGCTCATAAGCCTTGTCCGCTTCATCCACGGGGACCACATGCGAGATCAGCGGTTTAACCGATATTCTCCCTTCCGCCAACAGACGAATATACTCGGCGATGTTGCGGCCTTCCGTCCAGCGCACAAAGCCGATCGGGTAATCCGTATTGTTGAGTTCATAGCTTGCGTCGTAACGGCCCGGACCGCCTGCTCGCGATATGAGCACCTGCGCCTCCTTGCCAAACATCCGGTCCCGGGCGTAAGTCATGGACAAATCGCCGACAATGACGATTTTTCCCTTATCCCGAATCCATGACATCGAAGAGTTGATGAGTTCCTCCCCGGGACCGCTTGCGCACAGAATAACGCTGTCGGCTCCATATCCGCCCGTCATAACCTGAATCTGCTCCTCAAGCTGCTCCCGGTTATCATAGGCATAAGGAATATGCCGCTTCATCCCCTGCACCCGCTCCGGGTTCAGGTCAAATCCTGCAACCGGGCAAGCCGCCGCGTGCGCGATCTGGGCAATGATCTGCCCCAGGATGCCAAGTCCGACCACCACGGCCGATTCGCCAAAGCGAAGATCCGCCACCCGCAGGGCATGGATTGCAATCGCTCCCAGTCCCGCAAAAGCCGCTTCCTGCGGATCCACGCCATCCGGAACCATCGCTGTTAGGTTGGAAGGCACTGTAAGCCACTGGGCATGGCGCACGTAAGGAGCCCCATAACAGGCCACCCGTTGACCAACGGTTAGCCCCTGCACGCCTTCCCCCATGTCTTCGACAATTCCAACAGCGCTGTAACCCATAATGACCTTCTGATCCGATGCTCTTCGTATAAAAATCATCTCCGTGCCCGGGCTGACCGCCGAGTATTCGGTACGAATCCGCACATGGCCTGCCGGCAATTCAGCCGGCTTCTCGATTTGATCAACGATCACGTTTCCATGAATCGTGGCAACAGCCTTCAATATGAACCCTCCTGCTCCACCTCTTATTTTCCTGATGCTTTCCGATATTCGCTGGGCGATACGCCGCTATACTTCTTAAACGTTGTCGTAAATGTGGAAGAGTTCGAATACCCCGTTTTCTCTCCGATTTCGGCAATGCTGAGATCCGTGTTCCGGAGATATTCACGTGCGTGCGATAGTCGGACCTTGTTCAAATACTCCACATAATTGACGCCGAATGTCTTCTTGAAATAATTCGAGAAATATTTCGAGCTGGTATCCAGCACTTCAGCCATATGGTCCAAATACAGATTCTCCATATAATGAAGTTCGATATATTGGGAGATGAAGGCGGGATTCAGCTTGCTCCGCGGATCATGGTTCCGCGTATTGGCCACCACGCGCATCACTTCCATCAGCGCCTTCTGAATCTCTTCATAGGTGTAGGCTTGATCGACCTTGCGGATGAAATCACTCTCCAGCCGAAACAGCTCATTGCGATCAACGGACGGCGAGTCCGCCTGCTTCATGACGAGAAAGAACATACTCTTCGCAATGTGCACCAGCTGATGATGATGGATGTGAAGATCGGCATTCTGCTGAACAATGTCACTCACGATCTGGAGTCCTTCGTCCACCTTGCCGCTCAGCATGCAGTTGCTCAGCTTCTCAATCTGCTGAAGCGGATAATAAATATCCGGGACGTAGCGGATTTGCTCCGTGTCGACCATATCCGTGTCTGCCTTCACATTCCGGTATAACCGGCCATCCTTAATATTCCGGTATGCCTCGCAGCAGTTGCTGATCTTGGACTCATATGTCCGGCTAACGCAGCCCCACACCGTGAACATATCCGTATACTCCTGGTTGCACAGACGGATATAGTCTTCGAATTTCCGTACCAGCTGCTTGCGGTCCGACGGCTGATCCAAACCGATAAGCGCAAGGAATCTCAGTTCTTCCACATGATAAACCACCACATGTTCATAGCGTTCCTGCAGGCTGCTTCGAATCTGGGCCGTCAACTCCTCCAGGACAAAATCCGCCTGGGCCGCTCCCTTGCCGGCAGGCTGCAAATACACGGCCGCCATCATGAAATGCCGGCACTGGAAAAAATGCGTGTAATGCTTTTGCATCTGCATTTCCTGCTCGCGCGAATGGTGATGGCCATCCAGGGTTTGCAGAAACACGCCGCGGCGAATATCCTCATCCACCAGGTCCATCTGCTTCTTCAGGGATTCATTCTCCCGCTGGACCTTGATGATGCCGCTCTGGATTTTTACAAAATCATTCCCTTTCAGAGAACTGCCTCCGAGCAGCTGCACAATGTTCTTCACCGGCCGGTACAGATAGATGCTGAGCAGCACCGACAAGATGACGTTTAACGCAATCGCGCCGTACATAATCCAGGTATTGGCATTCGTGACGGAATCGATATTTTGAAACTTATACGGCAATTTATTGATATATATATAACCGTTATAGTCCGATTTGTAGAAATTGTACTCAAAATCGTCGTGCGTGAGGGAGGCTTCCTGCGACGGGTTAAAGTATACGTCGTTCAGAATGCCTACCAAATCCAGATCCTTCTCGGTGCTCAAGATGACATTCCGGTTCGCATCCAGCACGATGAGCGAGGCGCCGGGAATCATCGAGTTCAAATCGATCCCTTTCAGCAGCCGGTTCACGTTGATCAGGACCATGAGGTTTTTGTTCGACATCCTGACCTTGTTGCCGTCCACGGCTATCATCAAATTACGGCCATATCCGCTGCTCTGATCCGCATAAACCTCTGCCGGAAAGATGGTAAGCTCGTGCTCCGATCGGGTAAACGTCTTCCAGAACATCGAGTTGAACTTCTGGGACTTGTACCGCCTGTCAAACAAGGCGTCGAGGTTGCTGGTTCCGCGCGTCGTAATGGCCAAATCATGATTGTCGAACGAGATGACCACATCCTCCACGATGTCCACGTTGGACACAATGCTGGAGACGCTGTCCTGCAAGGAGATGACTTTCTCCATGTCCAGCATGCCGTTCTCCATCAGCATCCGATCTGAAGGAAGCGCATGGATATTAAAAATCAGGTTGTTTATGGAGGAGAAACTGGTATCAAACGACTGAATGATATTTCTGATCACCATCCGGTTGTTCTCGCTCACCTTGTCGTAAATTCCGGTAATGGAATTCTTGTACACAATGTAATTGAATATGAACATGATGCCGACGACCAGTTGCAGAGCGAAGAAAATCTGGAGCAAACCTCTGTTGGCGATCAATCGATTCATACGGATTCACCTCTCTTGGATGTCATCCCTTCATATTCAACATGAAAGCCCTCGTCACCTCCCCGTTATCCCTTCTCGGAACCTAGCATGACCCCTTTGGCAAAATACTTCTGGGCAAACGGATAGATCAGCAGCACCGGAATCATCGACAGCACGATGGTTGCATTCTTCATGGCTTGCGGAGCAAGCGCCGACGCATCCACCAGACTCGGGTTGCTGCCGTTCTCGCTGAAAATCAGCATATCCCTAAGCACGACCTGGAGCGGATACATATTCGCATCGTTCAGATAAATCAGCGGGATAAAGAAGCTGTTCCAGTGACCCATGAAGTAAAACAATCCGATTGAGGCCAGCGCCGGTTTGGACAGCGGAAGCACGATCTGGAACAGAATACGGTACTCGGAAGCGCCGTCAACAACAGCTGCCTCACGCAGAGATTCCGACATGTTCTCGTAGAAGCTTTTGAGGATTAACAGTTCAAAGGTCCAAATCGCATTCGGAAGCACGAGCGCCCATACGCTGTCCAGCAGGCCAAGCTCCGATACAATTAGGTAGTTCGGAATGATCCCCGGATTCAGGAACATGGTCATGATGATTGCCAGCAGAAAGAACTTGCGCCCGAAAAAGTTTTTACGTGCGAGCGGATAAGCCGCTACGGCCGTAAGCAGCAGATTAATCACCGTACCGAGCGCGGTATAAAAAATCGTGTTCAGGTAGGCGCGCGGCACCCGATCATCATTTAGCACCTGGGCATAGGCGTCCAAATTAAATCCCTTGGGAAACAAGGTGATATTCCCTTGCACCACTTCGGAAGTTGCACTGAGGGAAACGGCGGTGATATACACGACAGGGTACACGGTAATAATGGCAAGGCACGTCAGAATCAGCGTATTGATGATGCCAAACAACGAGATATTCCGAAGGCTGAAGCGTTTGTTGTTTACCATAATCCGCTACCTCCCAGCCGCTTGCTGAAGTAGTTGGAGGACAGCAGCAATATCATGGCAACCACGGCTTCAAACAAGCCCACGGCTGCACCATAGCTATAGTTGCTCTCCAGGAGCCCTTTCCGGTAGACATATGTCGAGAATACGTCCGCTACCTCGTAGGTCATCGGATTATAAAGCAGCAGTACCTTCTCGTATCCGATCCGGAGCATCGATCCCGTCTTCAAGACAAACATGATAATAATCGTTGGAAGAATGGCGGGAATCGTAATTCTGAAGATCATGTGGCGTCTTTTGGCACCATCCACCTTGGCCGCTTCGTAGAGCGACGGGCTGATCCCTGCGATAGCAGCCATATAGATAATGGCCTCATAACCGACGGTTGCCCAGATATCCGAGGAAACATAGATGGTTCTAAACCAGCTCGGTTCTATGAGAAAGTACGTCTTCTCAAAGCCTAGCGCGGCGATAAGCTGGTTAATGATCCCCTGATTGGGCGACAGGAAGTCGATGATCATGCTGCTGATAATGACGACCGACAGGAACGAAGGCAGATAGCTGAGTGTTTGAACCGACTTTTTGAACCATTTCACTCTGACCTCGTTCAAGAGAATCGCCAGAATGATGGGAAAAGGAAAACCAAAAATGAGATTATACACGCCGAGAAGCAGCGTATTCTTGAACAACAGCCAGAAATCCGGACTGTTAAAAAATTTCTCAAAATGCTTGAGCCCCACCCAGTCGCTCTCCAGGATGCCGGTGAATACGCTGTAGTCCTTGAAGGCAATGATTAAGCCGTACAGGGGCCCGTATCGGAAAATAATATAAAACAACAGGCACGGGATAAACAAAATCAACAGCTGTCTGTCCCGCTTCATATGCTGAAAGGCCGAAACCATTCTTCTTCCAAGCCCGCCGCGGGGATTGGCGAGATTCGTCTCTGTCCCTGCACTTGACATGGTGTCCCCTCCTTAAGATGATGAGCAGCACCCGAGCGTGGTACCCGGATGCCGCCATCACTCCTATTTCTTCTGCAGATTAATTCGTGGCTTCATCCAATCTCTTCTGGGCTGCGTTGAAAATATCGACGAGCTGTTTAGCTCCCTGCTTCTCAGCCTGAACCTGCCATTGCTGCCACTCGGCATCGCCGTAGTTTTTGTTCAGAATGTATTTTGCGTTAAATTCATCCGCCAATTTCTTCAGCGAGGTTTGGATTTCCGCAATCGTTGCGGTTTCGTCATCCGTAAAGTTCACAACCGGATCCAGCGGCTCGAATTTATTTCCGTTCAGCAGCTTATCCTGAGCTTCCTGCTCCTTCTCCGTGTAGTTGAAGTACACGCTGCGCTTATCGGAATTGACATACAGACCTTGCAGCCACAGACCATAACGGTCCTCCAGCACGCTGATATCCACCAACGGCACGTCGGTCAGCTCCGGATAGACGGCTTTATCGCCTTCCATCTTGAACGTCTCGCCTTCCACGCCCATCGTTACCAGCGTTGCGCCGGACGGGCTCGTCAGGTAGTCGAGCAGCTTCAGGGCAGCTTCCTTGTTGTCGTTGTTTGCTACCGCGATGCTGAAGCCGTTCGTGATGCTCTCGATCGTTTTGCCGTTGCCGGTCGGTCCAACCGGATTTCCGTATCTCAGGTCATAATTCGGGTTTTGATCCTTCACCTGGTTGTAGAACAGGTCCAAACGTCCGATCCAGTCATAGGTCACAAAGGATTTATTGCCTGACGTCATTTTCGCCGTCCAGGAATCGTCGGTGTCCGTCATGAATTCCGGATCCAGGAGTCCCTCGTTATACAGCTTCTTCATAAAATCGAGCATTTCTTTGTGCTCTGGCTGTATCGTAGCGTATTTCCACACCTTCGCCGTCTCGTCGTAATACGTCGGATAGTTGGCTCCGCCGATTCCCCAGCCGAAGGCCCAGTCGCGGAAAATGTGCTCTTTCGTCTTGGAGGCGTAAGGATAGGAGTCCGGATAGGCTTCCTTCAACTTCTTCAGAGCCTGGTAAAACTCGTCGGTATTCGTCCATTCCTTGATGCCCAGCTCATCGAAAATATCTTTGCGGTACAGGAAGCCGTGGTTGACGTCACGGTTAATGTTCGCAACCGGCCAGGTATAGATGTTGCCGGATTCGTCTCCGAAGGACGGAATGACCCACGGGTTCTCGTCCACATACATTTTTTTGAAGTTCGGGAGCATGTCGAGATATTCGTTAATGGCAACAACCGCTTTCTGTTTGCCGATCTTCTTCAGCTCTGGAGGCGTCAGCCCATGGATAATGTCCGGGAGCTTGCCGGATGCAACGGTTACTTTCAGTTTGTCTTGAAACGTAGCCGAGGAATAAGCCTGGAAATTCACTTTGATTCCGGTTCGCTTCTCGATTTCCTTGGCAAGCAAGGAATCGTTCAGATTGGTTTTCTCGCTGACGACCATCCAATTGATCGTTGTCGGTTTATCGACCAATGGAAGCGCGAGGCCTCCTGTATCTCCATATTGATCGGGATCTGCCGGTGCCGTTGGAGGTGCTGTGTCTCCGTCCGTTTCGGGAGCTGCCTCTTTATCTCCTCCGCTGCATGCTGCCAGGATCGAAATGATTAATGTAAATACGAGTGCCATGCGAAACCACTTTTTTGTCATGTTCGTTCCTCCTCATAATTCATCATTTAAATCAGGCTGTCTGAATCTGTGCGATCGCTACTCTACCCCCGTCATTTCCACTCATCTGTGTATGTTTGCTTACTTATCCGGTCTGCGCTGCTGATGCAAGTCGCTTTCTACCATTCCTCCTTGTTGGCGAAGATCCCCAGCTGAGCGCAGGGAATATTCTAAAATCATTCGGGCAGCCGATGCCGATCCCCGGCACGGATTTTTCTACCCATCCACATCATAAAAACGCTTCCACGATTCGTAAAGAAGCGTATTTCTGCGAGATGGTGTTTTTTCTCGATCAGGCGGATAAAAAGCCGAAAACCCGCTTAATATCAGGCTTTTCAGGGAGATGGAAAATGCTAAAGCGGTAGAAATAGATAAAAAAAGCGAGGAATTTCATAACGAAATCCCTCACGGAGTATGTTAAATTTCTTCTCTTCGTCATCGTATATTAGAGAAGTTGATGCCTTAGGCGTTATAAGAAAATGGGAGTGAATTCATTCACCCGTTTCGTCTTTCTTCGCTTTGGATCAGAAGCTTCATCTGCACATCACCCGCTATATATGGCAATTCGCCCCTCTTTATCACGGATAAGGTGAGAAGTTATCTGATTGCTGCTTTTTCACGATATTCCTGCGGTGTCATCCCGAATTGATCTTTAAATACCTTAATGAAATATTGGGAATTCGAATATCCAAGCTGTTCGGATATTTCGTAAACCTTGGCCTCCGAATCTTTTAATTGAACTAAAGCCCGTTCCATCTTTACTTTATGAATATATTCACTAATGCTGCTCCCTGTCACTTGTTTGAACAGCCTTGACACATAAGACGGGTGCAGCGAGACATGGTCGGCTGCTGCTTGAAGGCTGGCATTCGCATAACTGTGGTCTACATAGTGACGGATCTCATGAACCACTCTCTGCTGGGTTGAACGTGTATCCGTCTCCAGCTTGTCCTTTAAAAGGTCCGCCAGCTCTTCTCCCCATCGAATCAGTTGCTCCAGTGAGCGAAAGGAGGATCTTTGCATTCGTTCATATCCCACTAAATCAGATAAAAGTTTTTGATTTTTATGAGCTATATAATGAAATGAGGCCAGCAGCAAGCTGCGGATTTCTTCAAAATATTCCTCATTATAACCGGACAGGCTCCCGCACTCCTGTTTGATTCGGTTCAGCCGTTCCTTATAACCTGTCCATTGCCCGGTCTCCAGCAAATGAATAAGTGATGGCGGCTCGTAGAGAATGGTTAAAGGCTGTACAGAGGTTTCTTTAGGTTTTCCTGCCACCGACAGTAAATATCCTTGGCAGTTACCCACCTGCTGTCTCAGCGCATATACGGCATCTTCGTACATTGTCCGCACATCTTGAGCGAACAAGCCGGAATAGGATACTACGACCGAGATGCCCCCCTTCAAATATTCATTCACATTGTAGTGAAGTTGATCTGCCTTATAATTAAGCTGCTTCATCACGTTCTCTTGATCCGGTACCTCTTCGTCTTCCTTGTGTTTAAGAATAAGCACGAGATATTCATATGGGTCCCGACAATGCCAAACTTCAAAGCTGTCCCCAAATATCTCTTCCGCAATATTAATAACGGCATATTCGAACAGCATCTGGCTGTCTGGTCCATAATTGGTGAAACGCTCTTCCAAACGTATCAAAACCAAATATATCCGATCCTGCTCGTGAATGGAGATCTGATAGACTTCCATTTTCTCCGCCAGCTCGCCCGCTTTAAATTTTTTCCCCTGAATCAGCTCACACAGCAGCTTGTCTTTCAGCATGGGCAAATGCTCATAGAAGGCAAGCTTGGCGTTATCTAAAGAGGCTGATATACGCAGGTCCTCCTGAATCTTCTGTATAGTTGACTCGAGTGCAGAACGCAGCTTGTTTTGATCAAGCGGTTTGACCAGATATTCAAGCACTCCATGTTTAAGCGCTTCTACCGCGTATTCAAAATCAGAAAATCCCGTAAGCAGAATACATTTGGTTTGGGGATGGCTTTCTCTCGTGTAGCCAACCAGCTCCAGTCCGCTCATGCCTGGCATGGCGATGTCCGTAATGAGGATATCAATTAGATATTCCTGCAGGAGCTGCTTGGCTTGAAGCCCGGAATAGGCCTTATGGACTTGGCCGATTCCGAACTCCGTCCATGGGAAGGCGACTTTCAGATCGTCCACCACATATTGTTCATCGTCAACCAGCAAGATCTGCAGCATGTTCAACGTCTCCCTTCTGGATGTGAATCCGGTAACAGGTTCCCTTAGAAAGCGCTGATTCAATAATAATGCCGGAGTTTTTTCCGTAATACAAACGAAGCCGCTGGTGCACATTCCGGATGCCGGCTCCAAGAGCTCCATTCTGTGGTACCACGTCATCCATGTGTCGTTGAATAGCCTGCCTTCTCTCTTCCGTCATCCCTACCCCGTTATCCGAAATGACTATTTGGAACCCATCCTTGATAAGCACAGCGGTTATAGAGACAATCCCTGGCCGTATTCCCGGCTCAATTCCATGCTTCACGCAATTCTCGACCAAAGGCTGAAGAATCATCCTTGGCACCCGTTCATCATAGAGGCTTTCCGGAATGTGTATGTCAAAGGCAATCTCTCGTTTACGGAGCTGGACGATGGAAAGAAAATGCTCTACAAATGTGTACTCCTCCAGCAAGGTAGAATCAACCAGCTCAATTTTATGAATATACCGGCAGTAAGACCCCAGGTGAAGTGTCATTGCCGTTACGGATTCGTAATCTTTGACACTTGCCTTGCTTTGAATGTAATTCAAGCAATTAAACAGAAAATGGGGATTAATCTGGGCTTGATACTGTTTAAGCTTGGCTTCCTTCACTTCAATTTCAATTAACAGCACCTGCTCGATCAGTCTTTGGGTATTCTCGGCCATGCGGTTGAACGAATTGCCAAGCATCCAGAACTCGTTGGAATTCAGAGTGGCGACCCTGCTGGACAAATCTCCCCGGTCAAAGCGGTTTATCGCTCTCCGAAGCACATGAATAGGCTTTTGAACTTGTTTTTGCAACAGCAGGGTATAACCGAGAGCCCCTATGAGTACGATTAGAACCGCATAAACAAAATACTGGTTATTGCGAAAGATTTGTTTGGTATACTGGCTCTTAGGGTGATAGTCGAGAAAATAAAGATCGAGCATATCGGATTTCATGTAGTTAACCAGATACTCTGTTCCCTGATCCTTTAATACAAAAGAACCGCTTTCGCCAGTGATTCCTTCTGCTATCGTCCGATATGAATCCTCGTGGAGATCAAACTCCCTGCGAATGAACGTATTTTTTCCGGCATCATAAAGCAAAGGAATTCCAGAATTGTACTGCTGCATCATCTTTTTTATATTTTCCAAAGAAATTCTAACCTCGATCAACAGCGCGCTGAGATGACTCCGCATGATATAGGAGTAATAACCTGTTTCGTCATCCTCCATATGAATCGTCCATTCGTTGTATTTTGCATCCGGAAGCTTGAATGTTGTAAACGAAAAGGAATTCGCGGATGAGACCATTTCTCTTTCATTAAGATAGTAGAGAATCACGGTATTGTTCCAGGAGGTGGAGGCCGAGTTCAACGCCAGCTTATCCATAATGGCAAGCTTCGTCTCATACCGCGAATATTTATCGCCGGATTTTATAGCATAAGGAAAGCCGCGGACCGTGGAGTCTTGAGAAAGCGTCATCGTATTCATGAGCACCTGTTCAAACTGGCTTGAAAGCTGGGAGGTGATAAAACGGATATCATTCATCTTGTTCTTATTGACTTCGGACTGTATAGCTTTGATATTCAAGTTATAAATGTACCAGAAAGCGATAACAATAACCGCCACCATGAGCAGAAGAAATAATAGAAGTTTCTGAAAAATGGACAGTCGCGTTATCATTAGCAGTTCCTCCTGGAGCATGATCTGTATCAATCTTGGCAGCAAACTTACATTTATTATGACTGGATTGGTGTTCTAGCCAATAAGAATATTGCAAATAAAGGGCAGCCTTTAAGGCTGCCCTTGTCCAACCTGTGTCCTATTTATTTCTGGACAGATTGATACCAGGCGTTAACTTCTTCCGTTATTTGATCCCCGCCGGTAGATTTCCATTTTTCCACAAAGGCATCAAACTCGTCAATGGAAGCTTTATCGTAAATAATTTTGTTCAGGACTTCTTTCTCCAATTTGCTCAACATATCCCCGCGGGACAATTGTGTAGGAGTTGGCGCACCTGTGAACATTTCCGGCATAACAGCATCTTTCTGATCGATTACAATTTTGGCTGCTTGAATCTGCTCAGCAATACGTTCCGATAGGATTTTCTCATACTGGTTAGCCGGCTCGGCTCCGTCTGCAAGCTTGGCCAGGGAGTTCATCATCAGATTTGGAATGATCGCACCGTCAAAGGTCAGCGTATACCGAATGGCATCCACCCATCCGCCAGGTATTTTATCGCTCTGCTGCTCTCTATACACTTCTCCGTTCGGACCAATATCGTAATCATAACCTTTGGCAAATCCATCAGTAAAGACCGTGCTCTCCGGATTAGCCCAGTGATCAAACAGGTAATTCTGATACACGAAGAAAGCGTCTTTATGTTTCATATCCTTGTTAATCAATACCGCGCCGCTGCTGATCGCAGTACCGTGACGTCCAATTTTGCCATCCGGCCCTGCTGGCAGAGGGTATGGCTTGTACTCTGCATCCGGAACGTTTACCTTCAAGTCTGGAAGCGGCCACCCTGTCATCCAGTACGGACCTACGATAATGCCGGACTTCCCTGCCGTGAATGCTTCCGTCGCCTTATTTTCATCATACAACCCGGACTCGGCAGAGATGTATCCCTTATCCATCCACTCCTTCATTTTGAGTAGAGCAGGTTTCATTTCAGGCTGGACAGAACCGTAAACAAGCCGGTTATCTTCTGTTTTGTTCCACTGGTTCGGCATGGCCCCAAACATTCCGAATATCCATCCGGAATCCGACATCCAGGTGTTCAGGTTGTTTTTAAACCCCACGGAAAGACCTGTCGTATCGTTCTTGCCGTTTCCGTCCGGATCTTGATTTGTGAAAGCATCCATGACGGTCTCGAGCTCAGTTATGTTTGTCGGTGCCTTCAGGTCCAGCTTTTTAAGCCAGTCTTCTCTGATATACATCACAGGATCATTATTGTAGGCATTTTCCAAAATCGGAATACCCATTCTTTTTCCATCTCTCATCAAAGGATTCCAGACATTCGGATCCTCTGCCATCGCCTTTTTGTAAATATCAGAAGCGTATTTATCAAACAACTCACCTGCATCCGCAAATTGCCCGCTGTCAATCAGATCGGCAATCAGGGCAGGACTTCCCCGGAATGCCACAATGTCAGGCATTTCTTCGCCGGCCGTCAGCATGAGACGCAGCTTGGTTTCATAGGCATTGTTTTGTTCGCTGACTGTCCATAAGTATTTTATATCAATGCCAAGGGCCTCCTTTGCCCACCGGGTATGGACGTTGTCTTCGATGTTTTCTCCGTTTTTGAACTTCAGGTTGCTGGAAATCGGAAATACGGTGGTCAAGCTTACCGGTTCTGTATATTTGCCGTTTTCAAAAGGAGCCGAGTAAAAGCTCTCCTCCCCCGTACCCGCTTCTTCTGTTGTTTTTTTGCTGGTACCGGAGCAGCCTGCTAATACGCCGGATAACATGACGGTACTTAATAAGGCCATCACGGTTTTTTTCATCGTTATTGCCATTTTTTCAACCCCCTATTAATCTTTAAAAGTGATATGTGCAAGATGTTTATTATCAAATGCGAACCTGTTCTCTTACGGCCAGCCTTCCCTCACCTCCCATCGAAATGCTATGGAGACAATGGCTCTATTCTTTAACAGCCCCTAGTACAATGCCTTTTACGAAAAACCGCTGCAGAAACGGATAGACAAGCAGAATCGGGGCCATTCCGATGAAAATCTGAGCCGCTTTAACCGTTCTCTGAGAGATGTTTTCGAGATCCTCCGGCCTGACAGATACCTTACTGAAATCTTGCTGAACAATAACTGTCTGCAAGTAAGAAGCTAGGGGATAATTTTTGTGATCTGTCATGAACAGCAGGCCGTCAAACCATGAGTTCCAGTGGCCGACTAAGGTAAACAGGGAAAGCGTAGCCAAGGCGGGTGTTGAAATCGGTAGATACACACTTAGAAGGGTCCTTAAATGTCCCGCCCCGTCAATCAACGATGCTTCTTCCATCTCCTTTGGAATCCCCCGAAAGAAATTAAGGAGCAGGATCATATTCCATACCGAAACCGCACCAGGCAAAATCAGAACCCACAGCGTATTCAGCATCTCCAGATTTCGAATCAAGATATAGAAGGGGACTAAACCGCCGCTAAAGAGCATGGTAAACACAAAATACCATATGTAGATATTTCTTCGTTTAAAGCTGCGGGTCTCCTTGGACAGCGGGTAAGCCGCAAAGATCACAATGAGCATACCGAACACGGTGCCCAGGACCGTACGCTGGAGTGTAACCCAAATGGATCTTATAAAATTTTCATTCGCTATTGTTTTTACATAAGCATCCCAAGTGAAGTCCACCGGCCACAGCTTGACCAGATTCGCGCTCGCTGCCGCCTTGCCGCTGAATGAAACAGCCAGAATATGAACCAAGGGAATAATGCAAGCCAGCGAAACCGCAATCATGAACACGTAGTTAAACACTGTAAAAGCTTTGTAAGAAGTCGATTTATGATACAAGCGCCCTGAGGCCTCCTTTCTTCTAGAAGATTCGGTAATTCGCCAGTTTATAGGCCATCCGGTAAGCGATAACGATCAGGACAAAGCTGACAACCGACTTAAACAGACCCACAGCCGTGGAGAAGCTGAATTTACCGCCGATAATTCCGTAGCGATAAACAAAGGTATCGATAATATCGCCTTTATCATAGACGAGAGCATTATACAGATTGAAAATTTGATCAAAGCCCCCGTTCAATATATTGCCGAGCGCAAGTGTGCCGACCACGATCGTAATCGGAAGCATGGAAGGGATGGTAATCGACCAGGTTTGCTGCCATCTTCCCGCTCCGTCCACTTCTGCCGCCTCGTACAGCGAGGGATTGATGCCTGACAGCGCTGCCAGAAAAACAATGGTGTTGAAACCGAACTCTTTCCACACATCACTCACTACCACGACAAAGCGGAACCAGTCCCCGTCTCCCAAAAAGAATATCGGTTTTATGCCAAAAACGCCGGTTAGAGTCTGGTTCACAAGGCCCCCATCCTGTGCCAGCAGATCAATCAAGATCCCCCCCACAAGTACCCAAGACAGAAAATGAGGCATATAAACAATCGTTTGGACTACTCTTTTAAAGAGCATCTTTCGGATCTCATTTAAAAGAAGAGCAAAAATGAAAGGAACGATCAGATTCGCAACCATCTTCAGCCCTGCGATAATGACCGTATTCCAGATGACTTGAACGTTCTCATCAATGCTGAACAAAAATTTAAAGTGATCAAATCCGATCCACTCTGATCCCGTCATCCCTAACGCCGGCCTGTAATTTTGAAACGCCATGACTAGACCTGCCATTGGAATGTAAGAAAAAATAAACGTCAGAATAAGCGCCGGTGCCAGCATCATATCGAGTACAATCGTCTTTTTCCACTTCGCACCCTTTCGGTTTGAAGCAGCCTGCGTTATACTCTTGCCGCTCTCCCTTTGCTTATTGGATGATTCCGTTTGTTTCATTCGCATGCTTCCCTTCTGTACCAACATGGTTGACCTTTCTTATAGATTTATCTTACCGTCCCCATGAATTCAGATATACGGTAATTTAAAAGCATCGATAACAAATTGTTGCTGTCAGCGTAAATCCTGTAATCTACTATAAATATGAAAAGCGCCTCTGATATGAATGGCCTGAAGAATCACAGGTCCTTCCCTATCAGGGGCGCTATAGTAGCATGGTTTTACTTTAGATGCTCCAACAGTGCTTGTTTACCGGAGATGATTCCTGCATGCGCAGTCCGTCTAATGATATCTGATGCCCATGATCCCTGCAGGTCCAAGAATTCCACGCCTTGAGATTCCTTCCGCAGGTTTTCCAGATCCAAAATACGGGATAAGCTGACCACCATTCCTCACGAGTAATCGATTTATTAGGCTTAAAGCTGCCATCCTTGTAACCTTGAATAGTTCGGCTGCAGCGAAATCAGCAAGAGCATCCCGTGCCCAATGCTTGTGGGTATCCTTGAAATCGGCAAGCTTCGTGCCATTCACATCGAGGAGACTGGACAGTACAAATACAAACTCGGCACGGGTAATTGCTCTATCCGGCCTCAGTTGGAGCCGGCGTTGGTACCGGTGCCGGTGCTGGAGCTGGCGTTGGTGCCAGAGTTGGGCCTGATGTCGGTGTTGGCGTGCTCAAGGTAACAGGAGGAATCATCCAGGAAGCGGCAGAAGGCAGCTTTACTCCTGCCGCTTCGATCAAGATTCCGTCTCGCTTCTAATTAAAGCTCATGAATTAGAGGGTACCGCCAAATCGGAGTTCTTGTTCAGCGATGTGCATACTAACGAGGATATCGCCGATGATATCGCCGTTGCAGTGGAATGGGGATTGTAAGCGCCTTTACTCACCAGACCTTTAGAGGATATCAGCCGCTCACCGCCAGAACATGATGGTGATGACCGTCCGTGCGCTGAAGACAGCCGGCTAGCCGCTGGCAGACGGCGGGGATCTTACTGCATTTTCGGATGTCGACAAGATTTTGGGATATGCTGAACAGAGCATCGCGGCCTTGATGAGTCAAGGAGTTGAGCCACAAGATCTTCTCTTACATACGGAGGCAGCCAGTCATTTTGTATCGGATTTGGAATCTCTTATATAGCATGTTTATTGTTCATCCTTATCCAGAGAGTACTTCGAACTTTTTCAACAGCCGATACCAAGTGAGGATCTCCTTCGCCTCATGCGTACGCAGCGCCAACAGCTTGTCGAGGAACACCCGCTTGCCATAGGAAGCGCGATCGAGCGGAACTGCCGCAGGTGCACCCACCCATCTGCCGACAGCAGAAGGACGGCAGCACAAGCGACAACCAGCTCTTCCAGTATTTAGAAGCGCAACGCCGAATTGCTCCTTGATCTCCTTCATGAAGGCATCCACCCGGCCGGTGCTAAGCGGAAAGTCCGGCGATCCTCCGGGGAAAAACGACCATGTGGGACGCGTCCAGTCCGATAATACCGATATTCAACAGCGTCACACCCGGTTACTCCCCCCCTTTTGTGCCCTTTTCGCGCAGCTTCTTGCCTTCCTTGCCGTACAAATCCTTCAAGATTTTTTTTCCTGTCGGCGTCTGCGCAAGTCCGCCCTTCGCGGTCTCCCGGTGCTTGGACGGCATGGCCGTCCCGACCTCCAGCATCACGTCAATCACTTCATCCGACGGGATGACGCTTCGAACGCCGGCCAGCGCCATATCCGATGCCGCCAGCGCGGTCACGGCACCGAAGCCGTTGCGCACGATGCAAGGAATCTCGACCAGTCCGCCAACCGGGTCGCAGATGAGCCCTAAGGAATTTTTCAGTGCAAGTCCAACGGCATGAACCGCTTGCTCCGGCGTGCCGCCCCTCAGCTCTGTCAGAGCGCCTGCCGCCATGCCGATGGCTGAGCCCACTTCGGCTTGACAGCCGCCCTCCGCACCGGAAATAAACGAATTGTTGGCGATCACGTAGCCGATCGCGCCTGCGCTAAACAGCCCCATCACCAGATGCTCGTCTTCCCAGCCGAAGCGCTCCTGCGTGCTGACGAATACGCCGGGGATAATGCCGCAGGAGCCTGCTGTCGGCGTAGCCACGATGCGCCCCATGGAGGCATTCACTTCGGACACGGACAGCGCGTAGGCCAGTGCCGTGCAAGCGTCGGTACCGAGCGCAGGCACCCCGCTGCTCATATATTGATGGACGCGCACGGCATCCCCGCCGGTCAGTCCGCTTTTGGAAGGAACAGGTTCATGGATCCCCCGGTGCACCGCTTCCTTCATAATGCCGTAATAATCGGCCATTTGTTTAAACGTCTCTTCCTTGCTCTTGCCGGTTTCCTTGATCTGCTCATTCAGCATCAGCTGGCCGATTGTAACCTGGTCCTCCCGGCAGCACGCAATGATTTGCTCCAGCGTAGAAAACTTCATGACTGCGCCTCCTCTACTGTCAAATCCGCAACGACGACGCGGTGCACGCTCGGCAGCCCTTCGATATGCTTCATCAACTCAGCCGGGACCGCTTCATCCGACTCCACCACCGTCATGGCATCGCCGCCTCTTCCCTTGCGGTCCACGTCCATATAGGCAATGTTGACGCCGCCTGCCTCCAGGAGCCGGGTGATATGCGCGACCATGCCCGGCGTATCATCATGAAAGACCAGCAGCACCGGATAATTCATCGTAAACTTAACGTCGAAACCGTTCACGCGCAGCATTTCCACACTGCCTCCGCCAATGGAAGCGCCTGCAATGACGTCGGTATGATCGCCGTCCGTCAGCCTCAGCTCAACGGTGTTCGGGTGAAAGGCCACATTCTGTGCCGTTTTGAAATTAAGTTCAATGCCTGCCGCCTCCGCAAGCTCGATCGAATTCCGGATACGCATATCATCCGTGGCAAAATCGAGCAATCCGCCCACGACAGCCAGATCGGTGCCGTGGCCGCGGTAGGTTTCGGCAAAAGAACCGTAGAACACAATTTCCGCTTGATCGGGGAATGCTCCAAATATGCGCCGCGCAGCCCTTCCGATCCGCACGGCCCCAGCGGTATGAGAGCTCGACGGCCCCACCATACTGGGCCCAATAATAGAAAACACATCTTTAAACCGCATGCGCGATTCCCCACTTTCAACTATTCTGCCCTCATTGTATCAGTCCGCCAGCCAACTTTCCAAGTGCTCTTGTATAAAATCGTCATCGTTCAAATGCGGATAATCCCGGTAGACTCTGTCAATCTCTTCGGATTGTCCGGGAGACAGCGTTTCATGCGGATTCAGGCACCATGTGCCTTGCAGCAGCCCCTGCCTGCGGAGCACCTCATGGATGCCCGGAATACAGCCTGCAAACTGATGTGCGGGATCAAAAAAGGCCGCATTGGAGTCGGTAATCTCCACATTGCGTATGAGCCACTCCTTCGCGAATTGCTTCTCTGTGCGTGCCTCCTTGATTTCTTCCAGCAGCTCTACCGCTTTCTTGGTCCAGACCGCCCAATGACCGAGCAGACCGCCGACGATAGGCTTGGTGACCAGCGTCCCGTCCACTTGGAATTGATACGTCGTCAGCAAATCGTTGACGATGTTATCATCATTCCCCGTATAGAGCGCAATGTCATCTCTGCGGCTCGAATAACAGACGGCACGGACGACGTCAATCGTCTGATAGCGGTTGAAGGGAGCCATCTTGATTGCCACGATATTCGGAATTTCGGCGAAGGCGCGCCAAAAGTCGAAGGAGAAGATGTTGCCCCCAACCGACGGCTGAAGGTAGAACCCGATCACCGGCATCCTCTGCGCAATCGTCTCCGTGCGCCTTAGAATGTCTTCTTCACTCCAGCCGCTTAAACCGCCCATGCTGAGGAGGACGGCGTCATAGCCGAGCTTTCGGGCGATCTCCGTTTCCTCTACAGCCTGCTCCGTGGGGCCGCAGACGCCGGCCACCATAATGAACGGGCGATCCAGCTTCGCCTTGCGAACCTCTTCTGCCGCAAGTCGCAGCACGGGTTCATACAAGTCGATGCCCTTGTCACGGATCTCGAATTGTGTCGAATGAACGCCGACGGCAACACCGCCCGCACCGGATGCCGCATAATAGCGCGTTAATGCCCGCTGGCGTCGTTCGTCCAGCTTTCGGTTCTCATCCAAAGCAAGCGGGTGAGCCGGTATGACAAGCCCTTCATGCAGAGCTTTAAGCTTCTCGGGGGCTAAACGTTGAGTTGCAGGAACCTGTCCGCTCATTAGAATTTCCCCTTTCTCTCTTGGAAGTGAGTCGGCTTATTCCAGCTCTCGCCGCCCGATTGTACCCATGCTGCGGTCCAGTCCAGCATCTGCAGCAGAGACACCTTCGGATAACCGAACAGCTGGTGGGATTTCGCAGCATTGTTCAGGAGTGCGGTCTCGGATTCCGTACCCGTAAAGGTCACTTCCTTGCCCATCCGTGCCGCCAATTCCTGTGCCGCCCAGCGGATCGACATCGTCTCCGGTCCGGTAATGTTGATGATCTCCGGAGGAGAGCTGCAGTGCAGGAGCGAACGGAGCGCCATCTCATTGGCATCTCCTTGCCATATGATATTCGCATGCCCCATCGCCAGGTGAATCGGCCGGTCCTCGTGAATCGATCTGGCCAGCTCATGCAGAACGCCGTACCGCATGTCGATGGCATAATTCAGGCGGTAAATCGCCATCGGCGTACCATTCTGGTGGGAGAAGTATTCAAAGACGCGCTCTCTGCCGAGACAAGACTGCGCATACTCTCCAACCGGCTCCGGCGCAACGGATTCGTTGACTCCGCCACTGCCCACCGGTGAGAACGGGTACACATTTCCTGATGAAAATACGACCATTCTGGATTGCTTGAATTTCTCGGCCACCCGGCCCGGCAAGTACGAGTTCATCGCCCAAGTAAAATATTCACGCCCGGTCGTGCCGAATTTATTGCCCGCCATGTAGATCACGTTCGGAGCCTCGGGCAGCTGCTGCAGTTCCCCATCGTTCAGCAGGTCGCACGACATCGTCTGAACGCCCGCCTCCTCCAGCTCACGTCTAGCCTCCTGGTTCGAGAACCGCGATACGCCGATGATCCGTTTTCCTCCACCGCCTTCCCGAACGGCGTTGGCCGCCAGCCTTGCAAGGCTGGGACCCATTTTCCCGCCGACGCCCAACACAAGAATATCCCCCTCCAAAGATGCCAGATCGGCAACAAGCTGTGCTGAAGGCTCCGCCAGCTTCGCTTCTAATTCCGCAACGGTTAACATGAACAATCTCCTCCTCCGATTGATGATTCTTCTTCATCATACGGCCCCAATTGATATAAAGACAAATCTTTAAATCGTCTTTAAATAGGTAGATAGATCGTGTTTAGAGGAAGTTTTTACCTGCGAAATAAAGATGCTAAGCCTCGGATGTTTATATTTTCTTATCTCCTAAAAAAAGCTCCCTGGTTTCAGGGAGCAAACGAAACGTTCAGCACGATGTGTCGAAGCACGAGGAAGGCAATGATAAAGGAGGCTGCCAGCCCCAGCATCGTGAAGATGACGATTTTCTCAACGCGAGTAAATTTGACCTTCGTTTTATTCATCACGATCACCTCTTCCTCCATTATAATACATATCTGATATCCTATTCCAGAATGGTGAATCTGAAGATTTGCCTTTGCCTTCCTCGGGATTTTATGATTGTTTTTTGATGTATTTGGTCTGCTCCTGCCGTTATTCGTCTTTCAATCGTTTATCCTCGTCCTTGTGGCCTTCCGGATATCCTTGCTCCGATGTCACGCCGTTATTGAGCAGCTTTCGTATTCGGGCTGCCTCTTCCCGTTTCCGCTGCCCCGATCTTCGTGCAAGCCATAGGATGAGCAGAACGAAGGCCGCGATGACCAATAAGGGAAGTGAGCCGGAAAGGATGACGATAATCCATTGGATGATGATGGTGATCACATCGATGCTGCCCTGAAAAGCTTGGGAAACCCGCTGTCCGAGCGGCGCTTGAATGGCGGACGTTTTGGGATCATCCTTTTTTTCGGGCGACTCGTAAAGCCTGATTTCTACCGTGGAGTAAGACACGTTTTGATCAATGTAACGCATCCGGCCTTTCATCTGCTCGATTTCGGATTGAATGCGCTCCAGCTCGTTGGCAAAAGCGACAAGGTCGGTCGTTTTTGTTGCTTTTTTCATGAAGGCGACGTACTGCTCCTCCATGATTTGCTTGGCCTTAAGCCTGGATTCCAAATCGATGTATTCCTCGGTCACGTCCTGCCCTTCGATGCTTCGCTGCAGGCTTTCATGCGCAATGTTCTCCAAACGGTCTATAAAGGAGGAGAAACCGTTCGCAGGAACTTTCACAATAAACGTGCCGCCTTTTTCGCTGCTGGACTGGGTTTCGCTGAAATTAACAATATAACCGCCGGAAAGCGTCACTGTGTTCCGGACTTCCGACTGCGCTTTTCCATAGTCCTGAATCTCCATCACGATATTCGCTTTGTACATCAGCTTTTGGTTGAGGCCGCTTGACAAATCCTGCGAGTTAAACCCTGCGCCGGAAGTCTGGGCAGGCGATGGCATATTCGGAAGCTCAGCATCCGCCGATACCGGCTCCTCGGCGCTGTTCTTGCTCTTATCCGCCGTTTCGCTTTCGGCTTTCGCCGCACCTCCATCTGTTTTGTTTGAGGCTTGATCCGTCGATGTTACTTGCTTTTCGACGGGCGCGGCACTTCCGGCGCTTTTGTCTTGAGAACCCGAAGAGCAGCCGCTGACCAGCAATACGATAAGCATCAAAGCAGCAATCCATGAACCCCGCTTTCCCATATTTCAACCCCCCTGTAGATAAATATATTCCATTTTATCTACTAACGGTTCCATCATCTGGAAGGTTGCAGGCGCGCTAAAAAACTCTCCAAGCGGGACCATACCGGAAAAGCGCCTCCTCCGTCGCATAACGGAAGAGGCGCCAGTGTTCCCAAAGTTATTTCACAACGCTACTCCAGAAACGTGAATCTGAATATCTGCCTTGGCCTTCCCCTCGGCACCTTCTCGATTCCGGCTATCTCAACCAAGTCGTTGTCGGTCCACAATTGGAGCAGCCGATGTGCACTGCGGACGGTAATGTCCAGCAGGTGAGCGAGCTCATGGACCTTGTATTCATATTTACCCGAACGGGCACGCTGGTTCAGCAGCTTGCTCAAGTAGGCGCTCGTCATCCCTGCGTCCTCTGCCCGCTTGATCAGCCCTGCATCCGTAAAGGACAGCACCTCCTGCACAGGGTCGGACATCTCCAGCGGTCCGATCAGCGTGCCATCCTCACGCACGATAAAGCAGGCGTTGCCGCCCACCTCCTTGGATTTCCGCATCGCGATTCGCGCATTGGTTCCCGCCATGCTGGCCGACTGGCCAAAACCCATCCCGATGCTGAGCGAAATACCATAGCTTTTGTTCACGTCTTTAGCCAAGGGGATCGTTTTATAGCCGCCGGTTTCCCGTTCAAAGATGCCGCGTGTCGTGAAGAACAAATACTCGTCCCCGCCCAGATGGGTCAGATATCCGTCCAGCGATTCCACATAATCGAGCACCATCCGGTGAATGTCCAGCTTCAGCTTCTGCACCTCATGCTCATTATTCCGTCTTAACGCCTGGGTTCCAAAATCATCTATATTAATCATCCCAACAACGATTTGGCCTTCCCTGCTACGACGGGATGCCGTAGACAGCAAAGCCCGCTCCAGCGATACCACGATATCCTGATCGGAAGGCAGCAGCCACTCATTAGGGACCCCGAGCCTCGTCAGCTCATGGGCCACCGCTTCCACGCCCGTGAACGCAACGGAGCACGCGCCGGATTCATATTGTAGACGGTGAAAAGCAACCAGGTTCTCCTTCGGGGCATAAGCCGGTCCATCGTAAATGGCGGCCTGTACGGCCGGGATACCCAGATCCCTTATCGTCCGGACCACCATCGTCTCGGTTAAAGTATCCACCGATATGCCGCCAGCCAGTCTTCCCCGCTCCCCGGCATGGAACAACGCTTTATATAAACCCGCGTCCGTGACGGGGACATAATGCACAGGGATCGAGACCTGTCCGAGCTCCTTCACCTTGCGCTGGGTCAGCGGATCCGAGAGGAACAACACCTCAACCTCGCCTCCGATCCGCTCAGCCAGGGCCGGCGCTTCGTCATCATCCTGAAAAACAAGCGGTACGGGGTCAAAGGAAGGAAAGGTTTCAATGACCTTCATAATTTTATCAACGATCGTCTGGCTTCCGATAATACCGATACGAATTTGCTGGACAGGGAGTTGCCTCCGCTCCGTCATGTTTCATTCACTCCCATCTTTCCCATTGCCGGAAGCCGCTTATCGGCAAGCCGGGATGGATACCTAAATCATACCCGCTATCAGAAATTTGGCAAGTGAAAGAACCAAAAGCGAAGCAACTCCCACTTTTGGTTCTCAACCGATTCGTCATTCCACTCCAGTTCTAATTACTGCCATTTCTCCGGCACTTTCGACTGATGGCCGTTCTTGATTTCAGAGAAGAGGCTAGCAGCGGAGCTGGTCTCCGATTGAGGTGTGGCAGGGACAGGGACAATCTGGCTAATGAGCGCCATAAGCTGGTTAATATCCTCTTTTGTAGCCGGTTGCTTATGGCTCTTCAAGGTGTATCCCAGATTTCCGCTGACCTCCAGCGTAGCCCACTCCACGTCCGATATATTGGCGATTCCCGCCTGTCTTAGCCTCATCTCCAGCTTATCCACCGTGAGTCTCAGCTTGTCGAGACTGGCCTCATGAAGTTTGCCGTGTTCAATGACCACCACCGATTTGCCGGAGATTAACGTCTCCAGCCCGTCAGCCTTATACTCGATGTACTCCATAATAACCATAGAGAGAATGAGGACGGTAGCAACCCCGATCGTAACCCAATAGCCCTGACCGCTTAGAGGCTGTACGAGCAATGAACCAATCCCGATCATAATGACAACCTGCGTAATGGTCATCTGTGAGATGGATTTCCTGCCGCCGATCCGAAATAGGATGGTTCCGGCAACAATAATTCCCACCGCCTTCAAAATCATGATCCAGCTCACCCTTGGACCTCCCTTCCTTTTTAGGTATAGAGTTTCCCTCATTGGTACAATCTATCCATCTGCTACACACCGTAAATAGGCTTCTGACTGATCAGACTCCAAACCTCCTATAAAATACACACGGTGAAGAAATTAAACGGCTTATACGCCTGCTGCCTGCCTCTATAAACCCCCGCAAAAAAAGAGCCATTACGGCTCTTTAATCGACTTTCTTTCCTGGGCATATAACGATTCCATGCATCATGCGTAACGGTACAGTCCAGCCGGATGCTTGGATGCTGTCGGCCATATGCCGATTATTCACCCTGTGGCTACCAGCCTAATTCCAGCGTCTTCCCCGTCTCCGCATAGGTCTTCAGAATGCTCATGGTCATCCACCAGCCTTCCGCTGCCTTGGCACGGGACGGGTGATTTGGCGTATATTGATCATTGACGAGCGTCAGCTTGGTACAATTCCCTACCGGCTCGAGAGTGAATGTAATCCGAGACTCCAGCTCCTCATGATTGGCATAATACGACGGCCCCGGATGCTCGGACAGACTCAGTGTCTTCTGCGGCTCATAAGCCAGAACCTTCCCATAGACATGAACCGTCTCCTCCCCGTCATTCCCCGGACCCACATAAGCATAAGGCTCCCCGACTTCAAATGAAGATCTCAGTTCGCTCCCGAAAAAGGTGGCCCGCGTACCCTCCGGCGAAATTAAGACATCCCATACCTTCTCCGGCGAAGCACCGATATAAAACTCATATTGCAACGGCTCCATGCAGCTTCCTCCTACCCTCTATAAAATGCGCAGGAAGACCGACTTGTCCTCCTGTGATATGATGATGTTATCAAGCAGCTGCGATCCAAGTATTGTAAAAATGCGACAGGCTGCAACCTATGGAATCACTTCAAATCACAAGCACAAGTCCCGTATGGGGCCAGTGATCTATGGTCTATTGATCCAGGCCTGCTACGGATTAATTGGAGGTGTTTATGTCCATGATTCAGCATCCTCATCAGTCCAGCCTTGGCATTTTGAACATGAAAAGAGCCGGAGAGAAGTTCCAGCTCCTGCGAATTCCCCCATCCAGCGACCTTTCCTATTTCATCAAGCATTACTGGATCATTCATTGGGATTTAACCGGTCAGGAGCCTCATCTGCAGGATGTTGTTCCTAATCCTTGCGCAAACTTGGTCGTCCAGCTTCATCGAACCGCTTTTTACGGCGTATCCAGCACCAGGCATTCCCACCATCTGGAGGGGAGGGGCCAAGTATTCGGAATCAAGTTCAGACCCGGCGGATTCTATCCGTTCGTGAACACGTCCATGGACCGTCTGACGGATTCCTCCATAGGGACCATGGAGATTCTCCGAGTCGACTCCCATACGCTGGAACAGCAGCTATTGACCGCAGAAGAACCGGAGCAAAAAGTCAGGTACATGGAGGAGCTTATCCGCCGTGTTCTCCCCGAAGAAGACGAACAGATCGAACGGATTCATGCCATCATCGATCACATTCATCACAACCGGGACATCATCCGAGTCGAGCAGGTTAGCGAATGGTTCCAGATGAGCCCGAGATCACTTCAGCGCCTGTTCAAGCAGTACGTCGGGGTAAGCCCTAAATGGGTGATCCGCCTGTACCGGCTGCAAAATGCCGCCGAGATGCTTGAAGGCCTTGATCAACAGGATGCACTGCAATTGGCCATGGACATGGGCTATTACGACCAGTCGCATTTTATCCGGGATTTTAAAGCGGTGATCGGTAAAACGCCGGAAGTTTATATGAAGGAACGATAACCTAAAAGGAGGTTAACGCATGTATACGATACAGGCAATCGGAATGGTCCATAACGAAAGAAAGGCGATTCAGGATGATTACTGGGGGGATGTCATCTCGGAGATCAAGCTGGGCGAAGCGTGGGATGAAAGCTCCCTGGATGGGATTGAAACGTTCAGCCACCTCGAAATCATCTATGTATTCCATCTCGTCCAGGACGACAGCATCCAGTACGCGGCGAGACATCCGCGAAATAATCCGAGCTTTCCCAAGGTCGGTATCTTCGCCCAGCGGGGCAAGAACCGACCCAACAGACTAGGAGCCACCATGGTGGAGTTGGTAAGCAGAGAGGGCAGGTCCGTTTTCGTAAAAGGGCTGGATGCCATAGACGGGACTCCCGTCGTTGATATCAAACCTGTCATGGAGGAGTTTTTGCCGAAGACGCAGACCAAGCAGCCCGAATGGGCTACGGACATTATGTCCCGTTACTGGGAATAAGGATGAAGTACTTTATCCTATAACAAACAGCGCTGGCATGCCCTGTCCTTGAGTTCTAAGGACTGGCTTGGCCAGCGCTGTTTCTATGGAATCCATATCGATTAAGCCTACTCCTTGTGCATGACGAATTGAGCGATGTTCTTACTGTGGTCTCCGACACGTTCCAAGTTGCTCAGAATATCCAGATAGACCGCTCCAGAGTTCCCTGTGCACAGATTCTGGTTCAACCGCTGGATATGACTCTTGCGGAACCTAACTTCCATCTCGTCTAATTGCCGCTCATAGTCCAGCACCTCTTGAGCCGCGGCCACGTCATTATGCTCTAACGCAGTCAGCGCCCGTTCCACCGCCTTGTCGGCTAAGGACAGCATTTCCTTCAGCTCGCGCCCGGCTTCCTCTGAGAACTCAACCTTTTTATTAATGCTGAATTCGGAGAGCTCCACGATATTTTCCGCATGATCGCCGATCCGCTCAATATCGTTCACCAGTTGGAACCAACCGGAGGCTTTTTCGGACTCCCCTTCCGGCAATCCGTTCTGCTGCTGGATTTTCACCATATAATCCGTAATTTTCCGATTCAATTCGTTGATAAGCTCTTCCTTCTGCAGGGCGAGTTCCCCCACCCGGGGTTCCCTGCTGAAAAAGAAAGCAGACGCATCATTGAGCGTCTCTCGGGCATATTGCCCCATGCGCAGAATTTCATGCTGGGCTTGTCCAAAAGCGACAGCCGGAGTGGCCAGTAAACGTTCATCCAGATAAATCGCCTTAAATTCAATCTCCTGCATTTTGCCGGGAATGATCTTGGTTACGAGCCAGGCCAGAGTCGGAATTAGAGGCAGGAAGATCAGGGCATTGGTCGTATTGAAGATGCCGTGAGCGTACGCGATTTGCATCCGAATATTAACGCCTTCACCCAGCCACGCCACCAGAGAATGCACGGGAATCAGCAGAATCATGAAGATAATAGCACCGATGACGTTAAAGATGACGTGCACCAAGGCTGTTCGCTTTGCGGCGACTGTTGCGCCAATCGAAGCAAGCACTGCCGTAATGGTGGTCCCGATGTTATCGCCAAACAGGATCGGTAGCGATCCTTGCAGGCTGATCATGCCTTCGTCTGCAATCGTCTGCAATATACCGATTGTCGCGCTTGAGCTTTGCACAATCACTGTGAACAAAGTACCAACAATAAGAGCCAGGATCGGTTGGTCCTTTAGCTGGATCATAAAATCCGTGAAGGCAGGAAGCTGACTAAGCGGCTTCACCCCACTGCCCATAGTCGACAACCCTAGGAACAGGGTACCAAAGCCAAAAATCACTTGGCCAATATATTGAAATCTTTTCTTGTTAAAGAAAAATAAAAAGAACGCTCCTACCGCAATAATGGGCAGTGCATATTCTTCAATTTTGATCCCCACGATAAATGCAGTCATGGTTGTGCCAATGTTGGCGCCCATAATAACGCCTATGGCTTGTCGAAGTGTCATCAGTCCCGCATTGACCAGTCCGATCGCCATCACGGTCGTTCCTGATGAGGATTGAATCAGAATCGTGACACCGACACCGACCAGCACGCCCAGCACCGGGTTGGACGTGTATTTCTCCAGCAACCCGCGCATTTTGTCTCCTGCTGACTTCTGCAGTCCGTCCGACATGTACTTGATGCCGAACAGAAAAATGCCCAAGCCGCCTACAAACTTAAATAGGATATCCTGCCAATCCAAGAAAAAAATCCTCCTTTAGATGTCAACCTCGTAGTGTGGATATAAAAACCCTCTAATAATTTAGCATAATATCACAACAAGTTACACCTATCTAAGTATCGACATATTACGAGATCGGCAGACTTATTTCGACCGATGTCCCTCGCTCTTCCTCGCTCCGGATGACAATCCGGCCATTATGGCTCTCCATGATCCGATGGACGATCATAATGCCAAGGCCATTGCCGTCCGGCTTGGTCGTATGAAATGGCTCCCCAATCCGCTGGAGCACATCGTCAGTCATGCCAGAGCCGTTATCCGTAAAGATCACGCGTTGATATCCTTCCTGCACATCCAGATGAATGTGAATATTCCCGCCATGCGGCAAGGCTTCCATCGCATTCTTCAGAATATTAAGAAAAACTTGCTTAATCTGGTTCCGGTCGCATAGAATCGTAGCATTCTGCCCGATGTTTCGGGTCATTTCAATCCCGCTAAGCTCCGCCTGGATCGCAAACAAGTGGAGCACCTCATCCAGAATTTGACCGCAGTCCTCAAGCTTAAAGACCGCAGCCTGGGGTTTGCCCAAAATCATAAATTCCCCTACCATCAGATTGGCCCGTTCCAGCTCGGACATGATCAGATCATAGTGCCGAAGACAGGCCTCCTTATTCGCCAACTGGAGCATTCCCTTCACCGTGGTGAGCGGGTTACGCACTTCATGGGCGATGCTTACGGCAACCTGACCGGCAAACACCAGCTTTTCCGTATTCCGCAGTACTTCCTCCGTACGCTTCAACTCCGTAATATCACGAAGAAAACCTACCACCCGCATGAGCTGTCCCCCACGGTCGTAAGCAGGCTGAACATCCAGTATATAATGATTCATGTTTCCGGATATCTCAAGCGAAAGCTCTTCTCCGATGCAGATTTGCTGCCGGTGTATCACCTGCTCATAATACTCGCCAATCGGCTTAATACCAAACACCGAGCGACCCACATATTGGGTTCGTCTCCGATCACTGCCGCCTTTGTACAGCAGGCTTAAGCTGGTTTCGTTCATCTCCAGAATCTGACCCTTTGCATCGGTAATGATCACGCCATAATGATTCGTTCCGAGAAGCACCTGATTCAAGGTTTGCAGCTGCGTGTTCTGTTTGCGGGTAACCATCTCCCGTTCCAGGGAATCGGCCATCGTACACAGCAAAGCATGCAAATGTGGGTGAACAAACTCCCTGTTCGTCATTAGAGAAATGGTTCCTAGGATTTCCTTCCCATCCACGCTGTGAAAGGGAGCCGAATAACATGCCATACGGTGCAGAATGTGATGAAAATGATCCTCTCCTATCAACGTAAACGGACGTTCGTACCGGAGACACAGATCAATAGAGCTTGGACCATCTTCTTGGGAATAGCCGTTGCCCTCGGTGATACCCAAATACCGGGCTGTTTCTATGATGGTCGGGTCCCCTTCCATATCAAGAATGAATCCCTCGTTATCCGTAATCGTAATCACGACAGGGTTTCCTGATCCTGAAGAAAGAAACTTATTCACGAAAACCTGTATCACTTCGATGTATTCTTTATATTTTGCACGTCTTGCGGCCAATACTTCGTCATTCAATCGATTCGTATGTGTTGGAATCAGCTCCGGGTTCATCCCCTTGTCTATACACTGCTGCTTCGTTTGCCGAATGATCTCCTGATCGGTTATTTCACCACATCGATTATCCAAAACCACATACCCCTTTTTATCATACTGCCACTTTAATCTAACCTAACGTTTATTCTATCACTTTTATCGGCAAATGGAGCCTGCCAGTAAAACTTAATCGAATGTGAACATGGCAGCTTTCATCTTAACATTTATCAAGGTATACGGGATAAGCAGATATTTGGAAACATATTCTTATGTTCTCCTCCTGTTTATGTAACTATTTACAGCAAATATCCGTTTAGGATGTAAAGGAGATGAGAATCCATGTTCAAACCCAATATGGCTTACTTGTTCCTCATGGCTGTCCTATTTCTTGTAACAGCCTGTTCGAGCAATCCAGTTGAAGCGCCGGCTCCATCATCCGAACCTCCGACAACTGCAGTGGCGGACTACAACAGTACGGCGGAAAACGTATTTTCATTATATGAAGGAGAAGACATGAATACCGAGGATAAAGTCACGAACATGCTTGCTCAATTGGAAGGCATGGACTGGACAGAATACAACCGCCTGAGCAATGGCAAAACATTGGAGACTCTTGAGCTGCTGTATACCCACCGGTCCCTTATCAAACCCGAACATTACAGGAGCCTGTTCATGGCAAGCACCAATCTCGACGGTGCCTCTGCCGAGCAATACGCCGCCATCTCAGGAGAATTGTTTACCAGAGACACAACGGGCGTGGTTCGAGCACTCGCTGATTTGAGTGACAACGATATGAGGCAAAGCGTCATTTCCAATATTGCTTACCATCTTGGTTATCAGAATGTTACACAGGTGGAAGAAGAGCTCGAGCAATGGCAAACGAACAAGGAGCTGGATGATCCCGAGAAGAACGTCATCGCCTCTCTTATAGCTGCACTCAACAATCCGTAAATCTACGACATCCGTCAGAGATTATCGACAGCACCAAAAAAGAGCCGACCAAGATGACATCTTGGTCGGCTCTTCGTATCGATAAAACGAGGGTACACCTTATTGGTTCAGCAGGAACTCTTCTCCGGCAATACCTGGAGATGTCATATGATAAGGGTCCAGAATGACCTGGATCTGTTCCTCTGTCAAAAGACCCTGCTCCAGAATAATCTCCCTGATGCTTTGGCCTGTCTTTTGCGCTTCCTTCACGAGTCTGGAGGCTACGTCATAACCCAGATGCGGGTTCAATGCCGTAATAATGCCGTAGCTGTTATCCACGAAGTACTTGCAGCGTTCCTTATTCGCCGTAAGATCGACCATCAGATTCTTGTAGAACACATCCATGCCGTTCTTCAGGATTTTGAGGGAATGCATTAAGTTGTTCGCTGCGACAGGAACCATGACGTTAAGTTCGAATTGCCCGGCTTCGCATGCCAAACTGATCGTATGGTCATTTCCGATAACTTGGAACGACACCTGGTTCATGACCTCGGCCATCACCGGATTGACCTTGCCCGGCATAATCGACGAACCCGGTTGTCTTGCCGGTACGTTCAATTCGTTCAAGCCCGCTCTCGGACCGGAAGCCATCAAGCGGATATCGTTGCACATTTTCGAGAAATTCACGGCACACACTTTGAGCGCAGCCGACAATTCCATATACGCATCGGTGTTCTGGGTGGCATCGACCAAATCTTCGGCTTGCTTCAAGGAGAAGCCTGTCTGCTCAATTAAATGCTGGACGACACTGTGCATATAGTCCGGTGTTGCATTAAGCCCCGTACCTACAGCGGTCGCCCCCATATTAACGACTAGCAAGCCTTGCGCGGCCCGCTCGATCCGGTTGATGTCACGTGTCAGAACATTGGCATAAGCCCCGAACTCTTGTCCGAGTCGAATCGGTACCGCATCCTGCAGATGCGTGCGCCCCATCTTGATGACATCATCAAATTCCTTGGCCTTCTCCTGAATGCCGGCAACCAAGGTCCGGAACACCTCAAGCAGATCCTGCGTCAGACGGTAAGACGCGATGCGGATCGCCGTCGGGATGGCATCGTTCGTGGACTGCGACATATTAACATGATTATTAGGATTGCAGTAGAAATACTCGGCCTTCTGTTTCCCCAAAATCTCCAGCGCCCGGTTCGCCAATACCTCATTCATATTCATATTGATCGAAGTACCTGCTCCGCCCTGGATGGAATCGACAATAAATTCGGAACGGAGATTACCCGCGATGATCTCGTCTGCCGCCTCTATAATGGCACTGCCTATCTTTTTCGGCAGCAGGCCAAGCTCCATGTTCGCCAGGGCAGCGGCTTTCTTAACTTCGCCCAGTGCAGATATCAATTCTGCATGGATGGGTACCCCGCTGATCGGAAAATTCTCTACCGCCCTAACCGTATTAATTCCGTAATAGGCTTCCGCAGGAAGCTGTTTTTCCCCCAGAAAATCTTTTTCAATTCGATACTGCATATCCATGGACAACATCACCATCGCCTTTTGATTATTTTGTATCATGCTTGTCACCTGTTATCATCCAGCTTGCCCGGATATATACAGAATTCTGCCTTCCCACTTGAAATCCTCTATAGCTTACGCGTTTTGTTAGAGAATATTGAATGATATGTGCGAACGCGCAAAAAAAGAGGCCTTATCTAAGTATAATTACCCAGAAAAGACCCCTCTTACCCTATCTTTATGATTCTGTCTGTAGACCTAGATGGGGACACACCTGAACTAGAAGACGGTGGTCTTTCTATGCTGAGGGAAACCAACCGAGATGACGGCCCCTCCCTCCGTTCGATTCCCTGCCGTGATCAGACCTCCACAGCGCTCCACGATGGCGCGAGCAATGGCCAGACCCAGACCGGACTCCCCATTCTTGCCCTTCACAAACCGGTGGAACAAATACGGAAGCAGTTCCTCGGATATGCCCTCGCCATCATCGGAAACGGTGAGGAATACCCGGCTATTTTGGATACCGGCTTGAATGTATATATGCTTGCTCGCGTGCCTTGCTCCATTCGAAACGATATTCAGCAGCGCTTGCAGCAGCTTATCCCGGTCAGCATACACCATTAACGATTCGTTATCGCCATAGGAAGGATGTACGAACAGTCCCTTTTTCACCAAGACCGGATTGACTCTTTCGATCGTTTCCTCCACGAGCTCCTTCAAATTGACCGCCGTTGCCTTAAAGATATCGTCCTCGCTGTCCAGCTTCGCGAGCAGCGTCATCTCGGTCACGATATTGGTCATGCGGCTGCTCTCACTCATAATGATATCCAGCCCTTTGCGGATCTCCTCCCCTTCGAATACCCCGTCCCGAATTCCCTCCGCATACCCGGAGATGGACATGAGCGGCGACTTCAGCTCGTGGGATGCGTTCTGGAAGAATTGCTTCTGCACATGATTGTACCGCTCCAGCTCACCCGCCATTTCGTACACGGACTCTGCAACTACGCCGATCTCTCCGCTTGCCGATACCCGCTGAACTTCGGAGAACTGGCGCTCTTTCACCTTCTTCAATTCCTCCCGCAGCAGCATGAGCGGCTTAATCAATCTCTTGGTGATGAACAAGCTTAAGATAACCATGATTACGCCTCCCACAGCAAATACGAGCATCAAACGCCCCATCAGCGCCTGCTCAATGGCCTTAATCTTGCTGATCGGAGTGATCAGTGTCAGCGTCCCTTGAGGAACCGCCGTCACCTCGGTGAGGAATTGACCGCTCCCCGCTGCGGATGAGTACGAAGCCACATAGTCCGGACGAATCGCCTGACTTACCATGAATTGAGCGGAGGGAGTTACCGGAATCGAGCTGACCACATTCCCTTCGTTATCCTGGATGATTACGCCTACTTCCGCTACCTGTGCCGAGGTCAAGCCGCTAACCGCCAAAGGCGCACTCTCAATAGGAATGCTCTTGGCAGCGGCAGTTTCGAGTTTTGCCGTCAGCTCAGCCCCTATGGTCTGCATGTCCTTTCTCTGCGTCCCGATAAAATGGTCCATCAGCACATAATGAATCACAACCGCCGTCACGGAGAGCACGAGTATTAGCGACAAGGCAAACGCAAGATTGATCTGATGCACCAGCTTCATATCGATGATTCCTCCCCATCCACTCTCATTCGGTATCCATGCCCCCAGATAGCCTCGATCGGCAGCTGCTCCACCTTCTTGCGAAGCCGTTTAATGAGATGATCGACCGCACGGTCGCTTCCAAAATAGTCGTCGCCCCATACGGAGGTTAGCAGCTCATCCCTTGTAAACGCACGGTTCGGATGCTCGGCAAACACTTTCAGCATCTCGAATTCTTTGTTGGTCATATCCACTTCTTCCCCATCCCAGAACACGCGCCGCTCCTCCAGCATTAACTGAAGGCGTCCGTTGCTAAGCTCCGGAGAAGCCGGCGCAAGCCGCGGAACACGCTCCTCATGATGGAATTTGTACCATCGGTTCAGCTGTCGTTTGATTCGGGCAACCAACTCGCGCGGGCTGAACGGCTTGACCATGTAGTCATCGCTTCCCAGCTCAAGCCCCAGTATTTTATCCACTTCGCTATCCTTGGCAGAGATCATGATGATCGGGACCTCGGCCTCTGCACGGATCCGTCGGCACAATTCGAAGCCGTCCATGCCGGGCAGCATAATATCCAGCACCCACATATCCGGCGGATTCGTTCTCCACATCTCCCAGCCCTCCTCTGCCGTGCCAAGGCCAACCGTCTTGTAGCCCTCCTTGCGCAAATAAGCTTCCACCAAATTACGTATATGCTGATCATCGTCAACCACGGCGATGAGATAATTTTGGTTCATATATATAGACCTCCGGGCTTCATCTCCTCTCAGTATACCAAGCTGTAGGAAGATGAAGGGGATTGCCATTATTTTTCCACAAATACACCAATGTTCTGCCAATGCTGACTCGTACACTGGGTACTGTAAGACAAACCAACCCCACAAGGAGTGTTAAACGATGAAACACAAACTGTTTGGCAAGCTCGCCCTGTCCGCCGCCCTGCTTGGAACGGCAGCCGTCCCCGTACATGCATCAGGAGCTGACACAAGTGATGTACCAAAACAACCAGGCAAAAGCGCACCTATACAAGCCGCCACTACCATCTCCATTCTGCCGAACCCGCTGGAATTGGCAGAGAAATATGCACCGGAAACGGTACAGGATTGGAAAGAAACGCTTGAGAAGTACGGCAAGCTTGCCGGAGCCGAGGGAACCTTCTTCTTCTCGGAGGCTGCAGCTGTCGACGCAGACAACGGTGATGCACAGCCGGTTACGGGTGATGGCGAATTCGGAATTGCAATTGCCGTGAAGGCTACTCCGGCTGTAGATATCAACGGGTCCTCGGGCAGCGGGGATATCAAGGAATTCAAAGCGATCCAGATCAAGGAGTTTACTCCACTAGAAGGTACGGCAATAGAAGTAGCCGAAGCTGTTAAAACCGATGCCGGCATAGTGAAACACGACGTGATCCATAGCGAGGCAGCTGGTTTGGAGGCAGTGAAAATCAGCGATGAAGATCTGGCTTTCATCCATGCCAGAATCGACCTCTTCAAAGCCGTAGGTTCCAAGGACTCGGATGCCATTAAAGAGGCATTGGCGAAGCTGCTGGACCAATACAAGGAACAGATCGCTAAGCTGGAAGCTGAAGCGAAGTAAACTTATACGTCAGCAGCATCTAGCATCGGTCGGCGAAAGCCAACCGTACTTAACAGACAAACAAGCCCTGCCGGTGCCGCGGCAGGGCTTGTTGTGGCATAGACTTACGTTTTTTTGGCCATTGCCTTCATCAGCTTCATGGCCGAGCGCACGCGCGGCTTCTTTAAATGCTCCTCTACATAACGGTAATCCGTCAGGATCACCTTGGCATCCCGCAGTCCGTAAGCAAAATCGTCATCGAACAGCAGCCGGTACTCCCATACCCGCTTCTCCCAATGCGGGATATTCGCCAGCATCCATTCATCTTCCGCTCCGGGATGGACGTAGGTTTCACTGACCCCTTCAGGGAGTCTGTACAGCTTATCAATCAGCGATTGCTTGAAGCTCTCGTAAGTCTCTCCCTCAACAACAGGAAACGGATGAGAGAGCAGATAATCCGGGATCGGCACGCCAAACGTGTCAGCAAGGCCTGAAGCGAGCGCGACCGGACGCTCGATATTCGGCAGCGAGCTGAGCAGTGGATCCTCCGGGTAGATATAGCGGAATAGTCGTGCGGGGAGGCGCCAACGCGAAGTCTTCCACAGCATCTGCGGAATGAGGCTTCGCCCCGTTTCCATCCCGTACAGGCTGCCCATGTGATTATCCACATGGCTAATGCGGATCCCGGCCTGGCTCGCCAACCTATACTGCGCCTCCAGCTCTTTTAACACGGCACCCGTCTCAGCCCCGCGTTCAAACTCCTGAACGGTCCGGTATTGATGGCCGCTGGCATCATGAAGGGAGGAATGCCCTGTTAAGCTGCTCCATCGCAGAGCCTCAAATTCGCTCGTCATGGTGAGGTGCAGCCCCACATTCGGTTGGCGTCGGCGTGCCGCCCAGGAGGCCGCCTCTTCAAAGCCGGGAGCCACGGTCATAATGGTTGCCGAAGAGACTTTGTTCTCCTCCAGCAGATGCCGGATCGCCTCATTCATGGCCTTGCTCTGCCCGAAATCGTCACAGTTGATGATCAGTCTTCGCTCCATGGTCGTGCCCGCCTCCTATGGTTTTTGAGAATTCGATTTTGGTTGCAAACGATAACAGGAAGGAAATCGCCAGCAAGCACAATGGAACGACACTAATCAAATACCTGAAGGTCGATTCCGGATCGCTCCCCGGGTTGTCACCGCTTTCATACCCGAATATCATGCCTACCACAAAAAATGCCAGGGCAGAGATCAATCCGCTGGAACGCGTAATAAATCCGCTGACAGCCGTATAGATCCCCTCTCTGCGCAGCCCCGTCCGCTCCGCATCTTCGTCGATGATGTTGCCGCTCACCATGGCCGGCGTTACCAGAAATCCCGCAAGACCGAATCCCACGCCGATGCCTGCCAGAATCCCGCTGATCAGATCATAGCCAAACCACAGAGGGATGACGGATAACCCATATACTCCTAGCGACAAACGCCATGCCTTCACGCCGTCCATCCGGCGGATCATCCAGTACCAGACGAATACCAGCGGAATGACCGATACAAACACAGCTGCCAGCAGAATAGATACTTGATTATCCGGGATGTTGAGCACATATTTTGCGTAAAAAGGAATCGTCGAGCTTATTAGGCCATTTACTGTCTGGGCGAATGAATTGGAGATGTTAAACACCCAGAACTTCTTGTTGCGCAAGGTTTCGCGGAATGCTTGGACAAGCTTGAGCGGCTCGCTGGCGCTGTAGGCCTCCTGCTCCCGGACGCTTATCATGCAGAGGAACATGAACACGCCGAACAGCAGCGCGTACAGAATCGCCATACTCGAAAATCCCATGGCGTCATATATAATCGGGGTCAGCGCGGTACCGATCAATAACGCCACAACCTGGTAGCCCTGCTGAATGGCCGAAGCTTTCGCCCGGATGCGGTCTCCGCGGAACAGCTCAGGAAACAGCGCTCCATAATTGACCCATAATACGGTCGCTACCGCTTCATACAGGATAAGGGCAACTAAGAACCACATGAACAGTCCGTTCTCAGACAATCCTTCCGGCGGCGAGAACACCAGCACGAAGGTCAGCATAAACAGCGGAATGGCGCCGAATATCCACGGCCTGCGCCGCCCCAGCCGGGTCTTCGTACGGTCGGACCAATACCCCATCAGCGGGTTATTAACCGCATCCCAGATCAGGAATACGGTTCGTGCCAGGGATGCCAGCCCTATGCCAAGACCCAATGTATCCACGTAGAAAAAGATGTAAAAGGAGCTGAACGCCTGGCTCGGAACCATCATGGCAAACATGCCAAGCGAATATGAATACGGCGAATTCACCCAACTGCGCTTCATCCGTTTCCCTCCATCCGTCATGGACGATTTTGTTGTACAGTATTCTGCGCATGGCACGAATATACCTGCTCTTGCTGGAGGGAGGGAAAGAGGTCTCACTATAAAGTTCATGCAAGGCCATTTTGCAACCATAAGTTTAGATGATCTTCCGAAAGGGTCTGTGCCATGGAATCCCTCAAAACCCCATTCCCCCGCTGTACATTAACGACTAAGAAGCCTGACGTTATCCGCCAGGCTTCTTGTTTTCATTCCTTATTGAAGAACGATTTTGATCGCATTGCCGATCGGCGGCAGGCTCTTGGTGAGCACCGGGCTGTAATAACCGATAATCTCTACATTATCAGCCAAATCGCTTGCTTTCAAGGTTTTTCCGTCTTTATTCACGACAACCGTCTCAGGCGTCAAATTCAGGACGACTTCATTTGGCGATTGTTCCGTTAATCCCTTACCCTTAATCGTTACGCGCAGGCTGCCGCCATCCGCATTGATGTCTGCGATGGCACCGGCTGTAGCGAGCTGCTCCGTCTCTTCCTTGTCCGACTTCACGCTGATTTCATAAGCATAGGTCTGCGGAGGCAGGCTCATAGTCATCGCCAGGCTGTGAACGGCTTCAATCTCCATCCCCTTCGCAAGATCCTTAAACTCGATGTCCTTGCCTTCTTCACCGCGGATAACGGTGTTCTCATCCACGTTCAGAAGGATTCCTTCCGTTCCCGTTCCGTTTATGTGAACGGCTTGGCGATCTTCGTTATTGATAATTTCGGTGATTTTGCCAGTGACGGTTTCCTTCTTCACTTCTTCCTCGGACGAGATGCTCACTTTCGTGCCATCGGCCGAGACGTTAACATGGAGCACTTCGCTGAAGAAGTTAGCCGGAACATAAAGCGTACCCTTCACATTCACCGGCGCAGCGCCGAGGGACTTATACATTTTGTTAACCGCATACTGGTCTTTGCCCGTTTGCACGAGAGTCCAGATCGGGGATCCCGGTTTAGTCAGCTCCGCAGAGCGGTCCTGTTGATTCCAGCCCAGTTCAAGTCCGAGCGCCTCGGATACACTCCGCAGCGGAATCATGACCTGCTTCGCATCGGCGTTCATATAACCGGTGCCCGCCACTTCCTTACCGTTAACCAGAACTCCATAATCCATTACAGCCGAAATTACGACCGGTTTCTGTTCCTGGCTGCCTCCAGTTTGGGGTGCCGCATAAGCCGCTGCGCCACCGGAGACAGCGATGGCCGCAACCATCATTGTCGCTGCTTGCTTCTTCCATTGTTTGTTCATGCTCATCATCCTTTCTAGGTGCCTTAACTTATCATGTACTACTATACTGACGGGCGTATTTGCCAAATGTTGCAATGAAATGATAAGTGAATGTGGAAGATAGCACGCAAAAAGGCCGTTCCGGGTTAGACTTATCAAGTCTTCCGAAACGGCCTCTATTATCTGACTAGCGATGGATAAACAGCGGGTCAACAAAGCTTCTGCAGTATTCCTCCGCTATCTGCTCCGCGCTGTATCCCACATCACGCATGTATAGAATGATATCCGCGCGCGGCAGAGATGCGAGCATCACAGAGGTAAACTGAGGGTCTAGCGGCATCAGTACTCCCTGCTCCGCCGCACGCTCCAGCAGGCGCTTGATCTGAAACCTCAAAAACGTGAAGGGCGGGTTCTCACACATAATGTTCTTGGTGTCCTCCAGCCGGTCAGAGGTCAGCATTACCCGTAGCCACTCCAAATCTTCATTGAAATGGAGAATGACCTTCGTCATCACCGTCCGCAGCCGATGAGCCACCGGTTCACCTTCGCTGCTCTGAAGGTAAACCTCCAACCCCTCCATAAACCGATCGATCTTGGCTTCCATCAGCGTAAAGCAAATCTTGCTCTTGCTGGGGTAACGGCGGTACAAGGTGCCTTGCCCGATCCCGGCCGTTTTCGCCACTTGATGCATGGAGACGTCCTCGACTCCGTATTTATTAAATAAAGCCTGAGCCGTATCCAAAATCTTTTGACCCAACTCGTCATTCTCTTTCGGCAATGCACGCATCCCTTTCTAATTTGAACACACGGGAACCTTATGCAGCAGACTGTTCTTCTTCAACGGGTGAAGTTGTGCGTTTAACAAATAATCCCAGTACTAAAGCGATGATTGCAAGAACAAGTCCGATTACGAAAGCATTATGAAGACCGGCAACCATGCTCTCTACCGGATTGAGATCCCCGGTTGTTTCAACGTAATTTTTAGCACCTGCTGTCATGATGCTGATAAAGAGCGCCATACCTACGGCTCCTGCTACCTGCTGCAGTGTATTCATGATGGCTGTTCCATGCGGATACAGCAAGCGCGGCAGCTGATTCAAAGCTGTAGTCTGGGCCGGCATCATAACCATCGAAATCCCTATCATCATCATAACATGAAGGAAGATAACATAACCACCGGTCCATGAAGCGTCGATGCGCGAGAACAGGAAAATAGCGATACTCAAGAGAGCAAGACCTGGGATAATCAGAACCCTCGGTCCGAACTTATCGAACAGCTTCCCTGTAATCGGAGCCATCAATCCGTTGATGATACCACCAGGCATCATAACCAGGCCTGCCGCAAGCGCAGTTAAGCCCAGTGCGTTCTGCAGGAACAATGGCAGCATGATCATGGTGGAGAACATGCTCATCATTAGCACCAGCATCAGAACGGTCACGAGTGAGAACATCGGGAATTTGAAGGTACGCAGATCCAGCATCGGTTCCTTCATCTTCAGTTGGCGCCATACAAAGAACAGCAAGCTGATGGCCCCTGCCGCAATGCACCAAAGCACCTTCGGATCAGACCAGGTGCCTTCTCCGGCGCTGCTGAATCCATATACGATACCCCCGAAACCGATGGTAGACAGAATAATCGAAATATAATCGACCTTCGGCTTGGTCAGTACGGATACGTTCTTCAGGAAAACCGCAGCAAATATGATGGAGAACGCAGCCAATGGAATGACCAGATAGAACAACCAGCGCCAGTTCAGCGCGTCCACGATCAAGCCCGAAAGCGTCGGTCCGATCGCCGGGGCCGTCATGATGACAAGACCGATCATGCCCATAGCAGCTCCGCGATTCTGAGGCGGATAAATACTAAGTATGGTGTTCATCAGAACAGGCAGCATGAGCCCCGTTCCGACCGCTTGCAGGATACGCCCTACCAGCAGCACCCCGAATACCGGTGAGAAGCCGCAGATAATCGTACCTATAAGAAATAGCGTCATGGCGCCTATAAACATCTGTCTTGTCGTGAACCACAGCTGCAGCAGCGCCGTGACCGGCACCAGAATACCGACAACGAGCATATAGGATGTTGAAAGCCACTGAACCGTCGACTCTCCAATACCAAACTGCTCCATCAAGCTTGGGAAAGCGATGTTCAGCAGTGTCTCATTCAAGATGGAAACGAACGCGCCGATAATCAGTGCGGCAACAATCGGCCCTCTCTTTATTTTACTTAAATCAATCTTGGCCGAACTTGGCCCCACTCCCATATCCAAGACCTTATCCTCCCTTATCTCTGTATACGGACAATTGTCCGGTAACGCGTTTTTTATTCTAACGGACAATTGTCCGCAGGTCAACTGAAAATTTTCATTAAATTTTCAAATTCGGCAATCCGAATAAAGCCCGCCGCATTATCCGCTAGTATAAGCAGCAGAACACGCAGGATATCAGATATTTAAACCCATTAATTAACACAGGACCTGCCCCCGCTCCAAGACCAGGACAGATCCTTTGATACATACACCTGCCGACTCCAGGGACCGTCAACGGGCGTTTCCCCTAACCTTATAAATGCAAGCGGCGCCTTGTACATATCACCCAGCTTGCGCATCAGTTTTTCTGGAGCCGTTAGGCGTTCAGCGCAATCTTCTCCTTGTATACTCTGGCCCAGCCCTCCAGATTGTTCGTAACGATCAAGAGCTCAGGGTACTGGGCAAGAGATGCCAGTACAGCCTCATCGTCCGGCGTCCAGACAATGAGCTGGATGCCCCGCTTGCGCGCCTCCTCCATAAAGGAAGGAGTCACGTACACATATTTGACGGACACATAACGAGCCCCGATCTTCTCCAGATAAGGGAACACCGATGGCGTAGCTCCATAAATCACAAGGCCCAGCTCAATGTCAGGATCCAGGGAGCGTGCCCGTTCAATGGAATAATGATCGAAGGAGGTGAGAAACACCTGCTTCTCCATGCCCGTATCCTTAATTACGTCAATGACCTTCTGTTCCAGGCCGGGGTAGGTATCCCCCATCTGCTTCAGCTCAATGTCAACGATCATCCGATCCTTGGCAAAACGCAGTGCTTCCTCCAGCGTGGGAATCACTTCTCCTGAACCTGCATCCAGCTTGCGTATTTCCTCCAGCGTGAAGGCATTGATTGCCCCTGTTCCGTTGGTCGTCCGGTTTACCGTCGCATCATGAATCACAACGGGCACGCCGTCCTTCGTCAGCTGGACATCCAGCTCCAAGTGCGAGAAGCCAAGCTCCAATGCTTTCTGATAGCCCAGCATCGTGTTCTCCGGGTATTTCAGCGGATACCCTCTATGAGCCAATCCACGTACTTCCATGTGCAATTCCTCCATATCTAGTCGATTGATGGCCTCGATCACGCCAGTATCTTACGGTAACGGACTGACTTACGTAATCGGGGTGGTATTTAAAGCTCTATAGGACTGTTCGCCATGAACTTTCCGATCCCTGCTGTCTGCAGCAGATCATAACCTTCGGGAGAATACAGACAGACGGCATAGCGGTGTATCCTTGCCCACCGTTTCCATGCCGTCTTGAATACCGCTTCATTCGGTTATGTGGTTATTTAAACGTTGAATTCGCCATCGCGGCCACAATATGCTTCTGCATGACCGTAAAGACCAGTACGATCGGGATAATCGCCATGACGCTGGACGCCATAATGACATTGAAGAACATCGCTTCATTTCCGGCAATGGAATCCCGCAGCATCGCAATACCTACCGTAAGCACACGCATGTCGTTATTGTTGGTCATGATCAGCGGCCAGAAATATGAATTCCAGGACGAAATGAAGATCAGCACGCCCATGGTGACGATCGTCGGCATCGCCATCGGGAACAACAGCCTGTATAGAATGGAGAACCGACCGGCTCCATCCACGCGTGCCGCTTCCAGCACGTCGTTGTTAATCGATTTGAAAGCCTGCCTGAGCAGGAATATCGCATAGGCGGACGCCCCGTGAGGTACGATAAGCGCCCAGAAGGTGTTCAGCCAATCGAGTTTGGACATCATGACGTACACGGGAACGAAAATCACCTGCTCCGGAACGATCAACGCGGCAAGCACCAACAGAAACAGCGCGTCCCGTCCCCAGAACTTCCCCTTCGCGAATGCATAAGCGGCCATGAGCGCCACGTTCAGCTGCAGAATAATGGTGCCGACCGCCATGAGCAAGGTATTGCCGAAGAACCGGGCGTAAGGAATAACCCGGAAGGCTTCGGCAAAGTTCTGCCAGGCAAAGGTTTCCGGCCAGAATGTAGGAACGGCCATTCGCATCTCGGACTGCGTCTTGAGCGCGCTGATCAGCAGCCAGTACACCGGAAAGAACATGACGAGGGTCACGATCACGGCTCCGATCACACGGAGCGTCATCATGGCCTTCCGGTTCTTGGCGGATCCAGCCATATAATTATCCTTCATAGTGCACCTTCTTCCTGCTGACCACCCATTGTACCAATGTTAACAGCAATATGATTACAAACAGAATCATGACAAGCGCCGAGGCTCTTCCTGTTTTGAATTCATCAAAGGCCATCGTATAGATCCAGTACACAATCGCATTCGTTGCCTTGAGCGGACCGCCGCCCGTCATGACGTCGATCGACTGGAACACCTGCATAGAGGAGATAAAGCTGGTGATGACCAAAAACAGGGTCATAGGCGACAAGAGCGGCAGCGTAATGTTGCGGAACTGCCGGAACTTGCTGGCTCCATCAATCGAAGCTGCCTCATAATACTCGGCCGGAATCCCGCGCATACCTGCAATAAAGAGGATCATCGCAAAGCCGACGCCCTTCCATACGGAAACGGCAACCAGCGCCGGCAGTGCCGTCGAAGGGTTGGTCAGCCATTCGACCGGCTCCATGCCGAACCAGGAAACAATGGAATTCAATAGCCCGTATTGTCCATTGTAAATCCATGTAAATACCATGGCCGCGACAACCATCGAGATGTAATAGGGCATAAAAATGACGCCGCGCATGAATCCAAACAACCGTGACGACGACACGTTGAGCAGCAACGCCAGCAGCAGTCCGATGACAAGCGTAAATACAACGTCCATCACGGTATACAAGAACGTGACCTTCAAGGAGTGATAGAAATCCGAGTTCGACAGCAAGCGCGTATAGTTATCGACGCCCACGAATTTCTTCACGGGACGGGTCATGTTCCAGTTCGTAAAACTAATGTACACGGAATAGCCCAGGGGATAATACAAAAACACGCCCATGAATAACAACGCCGGAACCGCGAACGAAAAGTCCTTCCACTTCTCGATCAACGTATGAGACATCCGTTTAGAGACCGAAGCGGTCGCCCGATTGGACGCCGCCTTTGTCACTTGTTTATTGGTCTCCATAGGCATCACTCATAGTCAGCCAGAATATCGTTGATCTTCTTGGCTGCATCCTGCATAAGTGGTGTCGGATCTTTTTTGTTCAGCACCATTTCCCCTACGACTTCCTTATAAACTTCGCTGAATTCAGGGTAAGCCGGGTGCTGCAGACGCGGCGTTACTTCATCAAAATGCTCGTATACCGCTCTGTATTGCGGCCATCTTTCGAAATATTGATTGCCTTCCTCAGACTCGATTGCGGATTTTCTTGTCGGCAGGTATCCAACGGATTCAGCCCACTTAATGTTTTGCTCCGCCGAAGTCATGAACTCGATAAATTTCCAAGCCGCTTCTTTCTCCAGATCCTCGGCACCGTCCATCATGACGATCCCCGCGCCGCCAATGTTGGAGGTCCGCACTTTATCGCCAGGGATAAAGGATACGCCAACCTCAAAGTCCGCATTCTCGCGGTACATCTTGAGCAAAGCCGATGAATGCTGAACCATGGCGATCTCGCCGCCCAGGAACATTTGGCGCATATTATCGGAAGCACCCTTCCCGAAGCCCATATGCATGTGGCCTTCATTTTGCCATTTGTAGAAGTTCTGAAGATAACGAAGCGACTCTTCATTCTCAACGGCCGATGCACTCAGGTCCTCGGTCAGGATTTGTCCGCCGCCGTTAATGTTCCACGGATCGTAATACCACGTATCCCAGCCAGGAACGGAGAAGGCATAACGCGTCGTTTTGTCGCCTTCTTTTTTCGTTACCTTCGCATTAAAGTCATCGATCTCATCCCACTTTTGCGGCGGCTCTACACCCAACTCGTCCAGCATCGTTTTGTTGTATACAAACACACTGGTACTAACGATCAGAGGGAACCCATATTGCTTGCCGTTGAATGCATATGCATTCAGCATTCCTTTGGCGAAATCGTCCATCTTCACTTCATCGCGCTTAATCCATGGGCCCAAATCAGAGAACACACCGCTGTCCGCAAAGTTAGGCAGGGACGCGACTTCAACATTCGTTACAGCCGGCACGTCATTCGCAGCCACTGCAGCCGATAATTTTTTGTGAAGATCAGGATAGCCGCCCTGGAACACCGGCTCTACCGTAATATGCGGGTACTTCTTCTGGAATTCTGCGATCATGTAGTTCAAGCCTTCCAGTTGAGCATCCGCGTGGGCATGCCAGTACTGGATTTTGACAGGTGTTGTATCATTCTTCATATCCATCGAAGCGGCTTCCACATCGTCGAGCGAAACCTCTCCTCCGGCACTTTCACTTCCACCGCCGCCTCCGCAAGCCGTGGTAATAACCATAAATATGGTCAGTAACATTAACAACCATGATTTCTTTTTCATAGATGATCAATTGTCCCCTTTCGAATCTACTCATCATTCAACTTCATCACTGCTGTCCATCCACTCAACCCGTCTACCCCTTAAAAAGCGCACAAAAATAGAGACGTCAAAAAGAGCGCAACCTAAGAGCCACCACCTCCTATAAAAGCTAAAGTAGCTGCTACTCGGGTTATCTCATCGTCTCCACCCCTAGCAAATATGTAATTATAGTTAATCCATCACCGAACAGGGAACCTTACGTCCAAAAACGCGTATCTCCTGTAGATACGAGGTCTGCACCGTTTGCCAGCGCCTCATCGATTTCTTCCTCGCTTCGTAAAAAACCTCCCACAATAAGCGGACAGTGAATTTCCTTCTTCAGGTCGCGGATTACGCGGGGCATGAGTCCCGGCATTAGTTCCACCTCATCCGGACGGGCTTGTCCGATCATTTTCACTGCGGTTCTTAAAGCTGTCGTATCAATGGCAAACACTCGCTGTATCGAGCTAATGCCCGCTTGGCGCGAAGCCAATACCGTATTCGTCTTCGTCGTAATGATCCCGTCGATCTTGTACGAATCGGCCAAATACTGCACCGCCGAATTATCCCGGCCAATGCCGCTTACCATCTCCAGATGAACAAACACTTTTTTGCCTGAGGAGTGAAGTCGATTCACGATATCCCTGAGTTTCAAAATATCGCCTGTCATCAGGTTCACCCGTTCCACCGTGCTGTTCACAGCCGCATCGATCTGTTCCAGCTTGGTAATCGAAGCGATTACGGGAAGACGCCGTGTCCTTTGTTCTGCCATAAGTGCGTGTCCCCCTTTTACCGAACACTCTTATGGTAAGGCGTTAGGATCATGAGAGTATTAACGATATGTAAAATCTGTGTTAACGGCACTCATCAAGGCTTCGACACATCATGTATGCGCTTACCATTCAATTAACGGATTCTGCTATGTCCCCTGGTTTGGTGGATTCCCCCTAGACTTAGGATCATTCGGTTCAGCGAAGATCAGGATAGCGCTTTCAGAATAGCTTGCCAAGCTATTTAATATCTATCATAGAGGAATGATTTAGCCGTAGTCTATAGCGAAATTTGTATTATTTTGTCGAATTTAAAAGAATATCAATTCAATGTAACAAATATCATGGCGAAGCCCTCGATTCTATGATAGCGCAACCACTCAAAGAGCCTGCGATCACTATCTGCAGATTTCGTGTGAAATGACTGCTCTTACTTGTTCCGAAGCTGTAATCGTCCGTCCTATTGGCACAACTGCACAGCTGGGGTGGATGCTCATTGGAAAACGGAATATGCTGCAGGCCGCCTTGAAAAAGCTATGCCTGCAGCATGCCGTGAGATTAATCCTCATACGGTATTTAGTTACTTCAGATAATACCGCCGCCTACCTCTCTCGAAGCGTGTAATGACGGACATCGGTATGAGAAAAGAAGTCAAAGACTCGTCGGAAAACGCGCTGTGCTCGGCGCCTCGAATGCTTATAAAACCAAGGGCCTTATTTGCTGAGGAGATGCACAATCATCTTAAGGGTTTCTGCCCTTGATGCCGTTCTGTCCGGACGGAATGTATCGTCGCTGTAACCGTTCACGAAGCCTAATTGGACCGCCTTCAGAATCGACTCTCTGGACCAGTCCCGTATCTCGTTCGCATCCTTAAGAGAAAGTACATCCTCGTATTCAGCCAGCGGGCCATGCACATACTCGTAAGCACGGATTATCATCGCAGCCAGCTCCGCACGGCTAATGGGACCTTGTGGATGAAAGATGCCGTCATTCCGTCCGCTGACGATGCCGGAAGAATAAGCCGCTGTCACATCGGCGGAATACCACTGGTCCCCGGGAACGTCTCTGAATTGAGGGGAGAACAGGGCGGGCTCCAGTTGAAGGGATCGAGCAAGCATGGAGGTCACCTCTGCACGGCTGATCGGATGCTCGGGCGCGAAAGTCGTCTCCGAGATCCCCTTCACCAAGGAAGCCGCCGCCGCCCCTTCAATATAAGGCGCTGCCCAGTGATCCTCCGGCACGTCCGTGAAGGTCGTTTCGTGTTCCAGCGCTTGATAAACAGCCTTCGCAATCTCTTGCACCACCGGATTTCCGATAGCCTGGGCTTCGTCAAAGCTGCTGGTCGTCGTGACTTCGGTCAGTACCGAAATCGCGATTTCCCGGCCGGGCTGAAGAAAATATCCGGCATCATGGGTAACATTGGCATTCTCCCCGGTTTTATGGGCAATCGGCGCATCGGGCAGGGCCGCACCAAACTTGGTGTCCACCTCCTGGGCTTTCATCCAGTCGATGATCTGATCACGAGAGTTATCGGACAAGAATTCGCCTGAATGAATGTTGGCAAGCAGATGGACCAAATCCTCCGCATTAATATAGTTGTCCTGCTCCGGCGTAGGGGCAGCTGCGAACATTTTGCGCCCCAGATGCATGACATCAAGGCCGAGTTCATCCAACAGAGCCTGGACCTTATTCAATCCAACCACGTCAATCAGTACGTTCGTAGCCGTATTATCCGACTGGGTGATCATCAGCCTTGCCAATCGTTCGATAGTTACATCCTGCGGAAATGTTTCCTTTTGCAAGGAGCCTGTTCCGCCAACTACATCTTCCTGCTCTACTTTCACCTTCTGTTCCAAGGTTAACCTGCCGGCGTCCACTTCCTTCATCAAAGCCGATACAAGCGCCATCTTGATGGTGCTCGCAGGCATATAGGATTGGCGAGATCCCAGGAGCAGCTCCCGGTCCCTGCCGCTTAAGTCCTTCAAGCCAACGGCTACCCTGATTCCCTTATCCCCGGCCTCTCGAATGATAGGATTTACAGCTAACGACAAGGCCGGCCATGCGTCCGCCGATACGACTTCAGCCGGCGTATCCAACAAGAAGTTATACACCGCTTTGGCCGCGCGCTGCACAACCGGGTTGCCCAGTTCCTGGGCTTTGCCCGCATCCTCCGGCTTGGTGACTTTGGTTAATACCGTGACGGCAACCTCGCGTCCGGGGACGAGAAAATATCCGATGTCATGGCTGACATCGCCCAGTTCCCCCGTTTTGTGGGCAATCGGCTTGCCGGGCAGCGCTACGCCGAATTTGGTCTTCACTTCCTGCGCCTTCATCCAGGCCAGGATCTGATCCCGCGATTGGGCGGATACGATCTCACCAGCATAAATTCTCTCCAGGAGCGTCAGCAACTCCTCCCCGTTGACATAATTATCAGCAGCAGGGGATTTTGCAGGCGTCATCATTTTCCGGCCCAACTGCATGGTTTCAAATCCCTGTTCATCTATTAAAGCATTAATACGCTCGAACCCAAGAAGATCAATCAGGGCATTGGTTGCCGTATTATCGGATTGCGTAATCATCAGCCCCGCTAAACGCTCGATCGTGATCTCCTGAGGGAACTTTCCTTCCTTGAGCGAACCAGCTCCGCCTACAACCTGCTCCGGTTTAACCTGGACGGTCTGCTCCAGCACGTATTTCCCTGCTTCAATATCCTGCATCAGCGCTGTTACGATGGCCATTTTGATGGTGCTGGCCGCGTAGTAAACATTCGATGAGCCCGCCTGAATCTTCCCTCCGCCATATGTATTGCTAAGATCCTGGACTCCGACGTACAGCTCGATCCCGTCTTCCGCTGCGGCTTTCACAATGGGCTGGAGAACGGATTCCAACCGGCTCAGGTTGCCGCTTTGTCCCCCGGCTGCCCAAGCATGGGAAACTTGCACCAAGGAGACAAAGCAAGTCGTCGTTATTAGGATAATGGCAAGCGTGCTTTTGAAAAAAACTCCGGTTAATCTGGACATGCCGAATCACTCCTTATCGACTTAAATGTTAATTAAATTCACATAAAAAACACTATATTGAGGATTATTATATATTAATGTAAATAATATTGACACTACTTAAATAAATTTAATGAAATTATATTAATAATTTCGGTTTCGCGTAAGATATGATAACATATAAATCTATGAATAAACAAAACCCGAATTCCGGAAACAGAATTCGGGTCGGGAAAGATAGAGCGCTCATGGCTATTCGAATAACGGAACCTTCGGATCCTTCCCGTTACAGTGAACCAGCATCGCATGCAGTTGTCCTCGATGGTGATACAGATGGGCGACGATTTCAAGCAGCCATTCATACCTTGAATAGGTGACGCCCCAGTAGGAAGTCTTCTCTTGATGGAGCTCTTCTTCCGTCATGTCTCTGAATGCCTGCTCCAAATGTGAATAGCTGCTTAACAATTCGGCCTGTATATCCTTCAGGTTATTTAACGACACGCCCTCATAATAAGCGTCCATCTCCTCTTGCGTGGCCCCGCCCGATATGTAAAAATCAGCCCGGCAGATCACTGCAATATGCTTGAGCAGCTCTCCAACGGAATGCTTGTCTTCTGTCGGTTGAACGAGCAAATCCGATTCATCCAGCCTGTCGATAATCGCAACAACAGAGATGACAGCCACCTCGATTTGATGCAATGCATATGTACAATAGGAATTCATAGGTTCTCTCCAATCTGGTATGTATAAAACACTTATAGGTTCAAACTCGCTTCATCATTATAGAACATACGTTCCTGATATTTCAACAAAAAACAACCTGATCTTAAAAGCTAAGAGACAGGTTGCTCCTCCATACATCGTATGACCGATCGGCCAACGAGTTGAAATCCGGTTGCATTCTCAAGAACTAACGCCGCAATCAGCTTTTTCTCCAGACTTAAGTGAAGCATTTTCTGCATTAGTTTCTTCATGAGGGTGTCTCTCTCTTCTCGTTGTTCATTATGATCGTCCTTTATCGCGCCGTACCGCTGATCCGGAATTGTCTCGGCGTCATCCCCGTAAAATTCTTGAATAATTGCGTATAATAACTCTGGCTGCAAAACTTGAACGTAAACGCAATTTCCGATATCGACTGATTCGTATTGGCCAGCAAATGCTTGGATTCCTCGATCTTCCGCCGATTAATAAAGGTTGTCAAGGGTTCGCCCGTCTCCCGCTTAAAGCGATCGGACAGATAACTCGGATGGACTTTCAAATACTCCGCAACCCTCTGCAGGGACAACTCCTCGAAAATATGCTCCCGGATGTAATAGATCGCCAGATTCACAATGTGAGAGAACGACACGTCTTCCTTCTCGGAGCGAATCATCGACACAAACTGCACCAGCATCTCATATTCAAAATGAACCAGCCGCTCCACATCGGTCATTTTCTCAATCTCAAGGATCATCGTATCACTTAAATGAAAGGCAATCTCAGGATCTACGCCGCCTTTGATGATCGCCCGGGTAAATAAGGTACAGGACGCAATCAGGGCATTCTTCTTCGACCGAAGCGGATACGTCGCAAGCACAGCCGCTTCCAGCTCGTTAATCTTACGAAGCATATCCATGGCTCTATTCTCATCGCCGAAGCGGATCGCTTCGAGCAGTTCGTGCTCATAATCAAACGGGGGATGGATAAAATTCTCGCGCAAATAATGCATACGGGAGGACAGATAAAACGGACGGTTTCCCGAGCGTGAAGGCCCTTTCATTATTTCCACACCACCTAAAAATATTGATAAAAACCTTGATATTTTAGTATAACATAACCCCGATTGGCTCTAAAATTCAAGCATAAACCATGCTAGGAAGGAAGTGTAGAACATGACCTGGAATATATCAAATCCTGATTTGTCGCAGCAAGCCCTGCTGAATATGGAAAGTATTTTTGCACTTGGAAACGGTTACTTGGGTGTACGCGGCAATTTCGAAGAAGGCTACGGAGAGAGCATGTCCACCATCCGCGGTACCTACCTGAACGCTTTCCACGACGTGATTGAAATTCCTTACGGCGAGAAGCTCTTCGCCTTTCCTGATACACAGCAAAAACTCGTTAACAATATTGATGCCCAGACGGTCCTGATCTATCTAGGCGACGAAAAAGAACCTTTTTGCCTCGATCATGGAACGATCACTGCCCATGAACGCCGCTTGCATATGGACAAGGGGTATTCCGAACGCATCGTGCAGTGGATATCGCCCGAAGGCAAAGAGATCAAGCTGACCTTCCGACGTCTGGTGTCCTTCGCGCACCGGGAGCTGTTCGCCATCGACGTACGGATCGAACCGATTAATTTCAACGGCCAGGTTCGCATCGTTTCCACCGTCAACGGCAAAGTGAAGAACTATACCAATGCCAACGATCCCCGGGTAGGCGCAGGGCATGCGGAACGGATGACCGTCATCGATACAGGCGTCAAAGGCAGCGATGCCTATGTCGTTGACGAGACGATGGCGTCCAAACTGCGTGCAGCTTGCGTGACCCGTCACCACTTGGATGCCGATGCGGACTTTCGGCTCGAATCCGGAACCGGAGAAGTTACCTTCACGGCTGTCCTTCCATTGACCGGACCGATCCAGTTGACGAAATACAATCTGTATACCGACAGTCTTCGTCACGGGCAAGACATGATCGAGCGCGGCATTCAGCTGCAGGAGGAGCTGAAGGATCTTTCTTTCGAGGACTTGCTTGCCGAACAGGCCGAGTATCTGAACGACTACTGGAAATCAGCCGACGTCGTGATTCAGAATGATGACCAGCTCCAGGAAGGCATCCGTTTCAATCTATTCCAGCTGCTGCAATCCGCCGGTCGGGACAAGCACAGCAACATTTCCGCCAAAGGACTGAGCGGTGAAGGGTATGAAGGCCACTATTTCTGGGACACGGAGATTTACATGTTCCCGGTATTCCTGATGACGCAGCCGGACATTGCGCGCCAGCTGCTGCTGTATCGCTATTCCACGCTGGAGCAGGCGAGAGGCAGAGCGCGGGAAATGGGACATCGGCAAGGCGCGCTGTTCCCGTGGCGCACGATCTCGGGAACGGAATGCTCCTCCTTCTTCCCTTCGGGAACGGCGCAATACCATATCAGCGCAGACATCGCATACAGCTATATTCAATATTATCTCGCCGAACAGGACCGGGATTTCCTCTTGTCCTACGGGGCGGAGGTGCTGATTGAAACCGCCCGCCTGTGGGCGGACATCGGTCACTATTATAACGGCGCCTTCCATATCGATGAGGTGACGGGACCGGATGAATATACATGCTGCGTGAATAACAACTATTACACGAACGTCATGGCAAAGCATAACCTGAAATGGGCCGCCAAGAGCTGCACCATTCTGGAATCCTACAATGCGCAAGGCTTCAAATCCCTGTGCGACCGGCTTGGCGTAACCGCGGATGAAATTTCGGCTTGGGCGAAAGCGGCGGACGCCATGCTGCTCCCGTATGATGAAGCACTTGGCATTAACCCGCAGGACGATACGTTCCTCCGCAAAGCGGTATGGGATTTCAAGAACACGCCGGAGGACAAATATCCGCTGCTGCTCAACTATCACCCGCTCACCATTTACCGTTATCAGGTGTGCAAGCAAGCGGATACGGTACTCGCCCACTTCCTGCTGGAAGACGAGCAAAGCTTGGAAACGATCCAGCGTTCATATGATTACTACGAAGGCATCACGACGCATGATTCGTCGCTGTCTTCCTGCATCTTCAGCATCATGGCTTCGAAGATTGGGAATATGGACAAAGCGTATGAGTATTTCATCGAGACGGCACGCCTCGACCTGGACAATACGCACGGCAACACGAAGGACGGCTTGCACATGGCCAACATGGGCGGCACCTGGATGTCCATCGTCTACGGCTTTGCCGGCATGCGCCTGAAGGAAAGCGGACTATCCCTCTCCCCGGCCATTCCGAAGGACTGGGAGAAGTATGCGTTCCGCCTGAACTTCCGCGACCGCCTCATCGGCGTATCCATCGAGAAGGAAGGCGTCACCTTGGAGATCGTCGAAGGCGAATCCATCGAGATCAAGCTGTACGACGAGGCCGTTATGCTTGAAGCCGGGAAACCTGTGAAACATTCATTGCAGAGCATATAACAATAGGCCATGAGGCGATTGCCCTCCCCATGCACAGGGCATCAATCCCGGCTTACGAGGAAAACGATCGATCGACAAAATTCCCGACAAAATTTCCTATGAAAACAGACTGCGACTAACCGTCATTTTTCTTGCGATACCAAGAAGGTCCCTGTTTCGGGTTTGTACTCTCCGATATCTCAAAAAGGAGCTATAAGATATGAACGAAACACGAAAGCTGAAGGCTGTCATCTTTGACTTGGACGGTGTCATTACCGATACAGCGGAGTATCATTATCAGGCATGGAAAGCCACGGCAACCGAGCTGGGCATTCCCTTCACGAGAGAGTTCAACGAGAATCTCAAAGGCGTTTCCCGCATGGATTCCCTGAAGCTCCTGTTAAGCCAGGCGGAGACGCCTGTTAACTATTCCGATGAAGAGCTGGCACAGCTGGCCGACCGCAAAAACAAGCTGTACGTCGAGCTGATCGAAACGATCACGCCAGCCGACCTGCTGCCCGGCATTACGGAGTTTGTGGGGGACATCCGGTCGGCCGGCCTGAAGACCGGCATCGCGTCCGCCAGCAAGAACGCCATTGCCGTTTTGACCCGGCTTGGCGTCATGGATCAATTCGACGTGATTGTCGACGTAACCAAGCTGAAGAACAACAAGCCGGACCCGGAGATCTTCCTCACCGCTGCTGCAGAGCTTGGCGTAGAGCCTGCCTACTGCATCGGCGTGGAGGATGCCGCATCCGGTGTTGACGCCATCAAGGGCGCTGGCATGTTCGCCGTCGCGATCGGCAACGCCGCGCATTTCCCGCATGCAGATGTCGTGCTGTCCAGCACGGCGGAGCTGAATTTCCGTGAGCTAGCTCAGAAATTCGAAGGTTGATAAAGAAATTGTAAGGGTGCTCCCTTAGGAGCGCCTTTTTCGTATGTCCTCCCATTTTTTGCGACCACCCGCGATCTTCGTTAGACTGTAGTTGGTAGTGAGTACAGTAATCTTCCGGTATGTAAGCATAAGCATCATATCGAGAATACGATAAAGGGGACTTTCCATGGAACAGGCTGTCTTGGATCAAGGGGCCGAACGATTCGGCCAAGGTTCTTATTCGCTGAAGTTACTTGGGGGATTCGATCAGAATGTATTTGAATACAACGGCGAAGACGGACGCCGCTTCATTATTAAATTTTTGAACGCATCCAAATACCGCAAAGCCTCGATCATTCGCGAGCTTACGTGGATGGCCTATCTCGCCGAGCAGGGTCTGAACATGGCCGAGTCCATTCGATCTGCCCAGGACCTTCTTATTGAAGAGGTAACCCACGATTCCAAGCGTTACCATGTCATTGCCTTTACGAAGGCTCCCGGCAGCCCGTTAACGGATGTAACATCGGATTTTGCGATAATCAAGCAGTGGGGACGCGGGATGGGCCGTATGCATAAGCTCGGCAAAAAGGACGCCACCGCTTCCTCACTCGTGCACCGAATGGCGTTTCCACATTGGAATGAGCATGTGATTTTTACCGATGCGTTCCCGGAGGCTGCAGGTGAAAGAGTCCATACGCAGTGGAAACAGTATCTTAAGGAATTGGAGTCGCTTCCGCAGGATCAGGAAGGCTACGGCATCGTCCACAATGACCTCCACCATCACAACTTTCACGTACATAACGGGGAGATTATCTTTTTCGACTTTGGGGATGTCTCGTACCATTGGTTCGCCTACGATATCGCCATCGCCATCTATCATGCAGTCCAGACGGTTCCGGAAAACCGGAAAGCCGAGTTTGTGGCCCGATTCTTCGACTCGTTTTTATCCGGCTACTTTCAAGAGAATACGCTGAGTGAGGATTGGATCGAGCGAATTCCATATTTCATCGACTTCCGCAATATCTACTCCTTTGTCTATTTCTCCAAATTCGTAAATTGGAATGAGATGGATGAACGCACCCGGAAATATCTGTTAGCGATGAAAGCGGATATTGAGGAAGGCAAATCCGTTGTAAAGCTGTCTATATAATAAGAGAAGGAAGATTGCTCTGCCATGAAACCAAGATCCAAACCTCACCGCAGGCTCTTATATATGGGCCTGGGGCTGCTCCTTTCATCCATTCTTCTATACCTGCTGTTCCTTCGCCCCACGCCCATCAAGGTGGGTGGATTTACATCCTTTACGGATGAAAACACCATCATCTTCGAGGTTATCAATGAAGGATTCGCCGATGTGGAGCTGCTGGACGTGCGGGTGAATAATGGCATGAAGCCTGCCAAGGCCGAGCTAGGCGTCAGTTATTCTCTTCATCTGGTCGGCGGCGGAGGCCTTGATGAAGATCCCGATATCGAATTCGTGGATATTCGGGAGGTGCCGTTAAAGCCTGAGCTCTCGCCGGACGAGAAGAGAGCCGCGCTCAATCAAGGTTCGCGCATTCCGCTTAATTACGGAGTCCGTCTTTATAACGATGAGCCCATCACCCAAATTGAAGTGAAATATAGGTATGGGGGGATCACTTTTACGAGAGAGATGCCGATGGGGCGATTTTTCAATAAGCCATAATACTCAAAGATATGTTTGCTGTTGGAAGTAAATAAGTAAACCAAAGCCTCTATCCGTGTCGGATAGAGGCTAATATGATAAAGACCTATTTCCGCTGATAGCTTTCCTCCGATACAATCTCGGCCCAGCGGGATAACGACTCCTCAAATTAAGATGACACAACATAATGATTCACAAAATCCCGCAGTGCAGCCTCCATATCAGGCTCCCCATCGTCTTCGAGCCATGAATCCTGAAGAACAAGATAGCGACAGGCGCTGCTCTGCAAATAGCTGTAGATGATTTGTGCAGCATCGATATCTTCCCGGGTAACCTCGGCAGCATCGGATTCCGTATCCTTCGTGAAATAGCTGAGAATCATGGCTTTGACTCTTCGCCTCAGCGATTCAATATCCACTGTTGCAGCCACAGAGCATCGCTCGCTGTGCAGCACAACGTTCCCCTTAATCAGGAATAACTTAATCGTATCTTCGTTTAAATATTCGTAGACAACGATGCTGTGATTCTCTTCGGCGAACTCGATCACATCCCGTTTACTTAAAAGCAGGTTCACCGCCTCCATGCCGTCCCTGTATTTTGCAGCCTGCTCAAAATCGAAACGCGCTGCGGCGCCCAGCATGTTTCGCTCCATTTCATCATATAAACGTCGGTCGTCCCCTTGAAGCAGAGCAATGAATCGATCCATGATGTCATCAAATTGCCGCGCGCTTTCGCCGCCAAGACACTTGCCAAGACAGAGGCCAATCGAATAATTCAAGCAGGGAGCATTTGCCGAAGAAGTGGCAGGTGTATGATTGCAGGCGATTTTACAGCATTCTTTAACCTTTTGCACTGCATGTTCAAGACTATGTCTGCTAGCTGTATAGGGGCCGAAAAAACGAGATCGGTCAGGGCCGCCTTCATCCAGTGTATCCGTAAATTCCAGCCATCGCCAATCTCGCTTTTGCCGCAATACGATATAACTATAACCTAGCGGATTTTTCATTTTTCGGTTATACATCGGCTTTATGTCCTGAATGAGCCTGCATTCCAGCATGAACGCCTCAAACTCCGTGTCGGTGACGATATGCTCCAGGTCTTTGACATGCTGAACCAGCCTCTTCACTTTTGGGGAGTGCGATTTATTGTTGTAAAAATACGATTGTACTCTCTTCTTGAGACTTTTGGATTTGCCAACGTAAATGACCGTTCCCCGCGAATCTCTCATGAGATACACGCCCGGCGACAGCGGCAACTCTTGTATTTTTGTTTTCATATTGACTGTCGATCCTCTCAACGAATCTATCAAATATGGCGTTTTCGTTCACTTCCAAGATACCATATGCACACCAAAAAACACCACAGCCACGAGCTAATCCAACTCGATGAACGCGGTGCCTCTATTAGGGACTAGGGCTACAGCCTCTATGCGCAGAAATCAGAGCCATACACAAAGGCTGGGCTAGCTCCTCGCTGCAATAAAATAGAGACTATCTATTATCTTAATATAGCGTTTTCTAGTACACCAGAAAGAAGACATAGTCTATTCCTTTAGCTTCGCATTCGATACTGCTTCCTGTATGCCCTCGGCGACAGCTGAACCGTCCGCTTAAACATCTTCCCGAAATGGGAGAAGTTGCTGAAGCCTGATCGCCAGGCGATATCCGTGATGGAATCATCGCTCTCTCGCAGGAGGCGCTGCGCTTCCTTAACCCGAAGCAGGTTCAAATAATCGCTAAAGGTAAACCCCGTTGTCTGCTTGAACAGCCGGCTGAGATAGTGCGGGCTGATTCGGAACGCCTCCGCTACCTCGGGCAGCGTTAAAGCCTTCTGATAATTATCGTTAAGATACCGGACCACCGCCTGGGTCTTCGGATGAAGAACCGGCTCCGTATCGGCTGAACGAACCGTACCCAAATGCCGGCTGCGGTAGGCGAAGAGCAGCAATTCGACCGTTCGGTGCCGCAGCAGCCAACTGCTTCCCGCTTGAGGATGGATCATCTCATTCACCATTTCGCCGACCATTTGCTCCACCGCTTCACTCGCTGGCGAAGGAAGCCTTAGAATCGGAACATCCCAGCCGAACGGCTCCTTCAGCCCTTCGGCCAGCTCAGGCGGTACGGCCAGATCCGCGAACAATTCCGGGCTTATATAGAGGACAAGGCGATCATGGTCGGGCCGGCCGCTGTCCAGCGTCTTATGAACGGCATTCCGGTCCACGAAGACAAGATCACCGGCCCGAACTCTGTAAGAGCGATCCTTGATGAAGTAGATCCGCTCGCCCGATAACAGGTAGTACAGCTCATAATGATCGTGGAGATGGTCGACCGTCATTGAGAAATAGCCAATGCGGCGGTCATACTCCATGTTCAAATATCCGGTGGGATCGTGGTAATCTGCTCGAAACGGCTTGTTCATGCGGCTGCCCCCTTTCCTTGGATTATAGCAAAATATGCGGCATTTGAAAGCGATTACGCATGAAATGCGGCGAAAGCAGTGCTCCCTTGTTATAGGCTAGAGCTATATTCAAGGAGGCGATAGAGATGAGTGACAAGAAACGTTATGTATTGGTCGGTACCGGCGGCCGCGCCGAATTTTTTTATGGCGCACTGGCCCAGAATTTCCGCGACAAATCCGAGCTTGCTGCCTTTTGCGATATCAACCAAACTCGCATGAATTACGCGAATCAGCTGCTGCGGGAAAAATATAATTACACCGAGGTGCCTACCTACCCCGCAGACCAATTTGACCGGATGATCGAGAACGAGAAGCCTGACTTCGTCATCGTGACCAGCATCGACCGGACGCATCACAAGTACATCATTCGCGCAATGGAGCTTGGGTGCGACGTCGTGACCGAGAAGCCGATGACGATCGACGAAGAAAAATGCCAGGCCATTCTGGATGCCGCCAAGCGGACCGGACAAAATATCAGGGTCACCTTTAACTACCGTTACGCCCCCCATCATACCAAGGTACGGGAATTGATCATGAATGACACCATCGGCCAGGTGACCTCGGTTCACTTCGAATGGCTGCTGAATACCCGCCACGGCGCAGACTACTTCCGGCGCTGGCACCGGGACAAGCGGAACAGCGGCGGATTGCTCGTCCATAAATCCACCCATCACTTCGACCTGGTCAACTTCTGGATCGGTTCCCATCCTGAAACCGTTTTCGCATTTGGAGATCTCATGTATTATGGTAGAGAGAATGCCGAAGCGCGGGGCGTTACGCAATTCTACAATCGCGCAACCGGGAACCCCATTGCCAAAGAGGACCCGTTCGCGCTCCATCTGGATTCGGATGCGCATCTCAAAGCCATGTACCTGGATGCCGAGCCGGAGGATGGCTACCAGCGGGATCAAAGCGTATTCGGGGACGGCATCAACATTGAGGATACAATGGGCGTCCTCGTGCGGTATCAGAACAAGGCCATTTTAACGTATTCGCTGGTCGCCTATCAGCCGTGGGAAGGCTATCGCATCGCCATCAACGGCACCAAAGGCCGGATCGAGATGAACATCGTTGAACAATCCTACGTCAATTCACTGGGCGACAAAAGCCAAGAAGGCGCGTTAATCGGGAAAACGCTGCGGGTGCTTCCGATGTTCGATGCCCCGTACGAGGTTCACGTCGAGGAGCAAAAAGGCGGACATGGCGGAGGCGACCCTGTGCTGCTGAATGATCTGTTCGGGGAACCGGTGGAAGATCCGTATGCCCGTGCGGCCAACCATATCGATGGGGCGAGATCCATACTGACAGGAATTGCAGCCAACCGCGCCATCGCCACCGGCATGCCTGTACGAATCGACAATCTGGTTCGTTTCTAAGCCGTACACGGCTGCTTCAAGCAATTTTCCCTTCAAAGGCTGCGTATTTGCGCAGCCTTTTTTCACATGTCGCAGACCGCCTAGAAATCCGCTTTTCGTAAAGGAGGAAATGGATGTTCTTCTCATTAAAAAGCCGTTTGATCGCCTTTATCGTCGCACTCTTCGTCCTCTCTTTCGGCACGCTCTCCTTCCTGCTGTTTACGGAATCGCGCACCGTGATCCGCTCCTACATCGAATCCTCTGCCCTCGAGAAGATGGAGGAATACGGCTCCTACGTCGATATGGTCCAGATGCAGATTTATGATGTCGCTTCCCTCGTGTTCAACAGCGACACGGCCAAGAACTGGGATAACGCCATCAGTGACCCGCTGCTGCCCGAAGGGGAGAAAATGCTGGCCAATCTTGCCATGAGCCGATTTCTGACCCAGGCGACCAACAGCTACACCAGTATCTCCGATGTGTCCATCTACCGGCGCAGCGGACTTCGGATCGGCGGCGAGAACCAAGTCGAAAGCGACCCGGCCTTTTTGCGGGAATCGTGGTACACGAACTTCTTCGCGTCCGGAGACCGCTGGCTGCCAGCGCATACGGACCAGCATGAACGTGTCCGGGATCACGGCAATCCCGTCGTCAGCCTGCTGATGCCCATCGGGACCTTCCATCATGCCACGGCGCAGAACGTGATGAAGGTTAACGTCAGCGAGTCTTATTTTCTGGAGCCGCTCACCCGGATCCATCTGGCCAAGAACAGCACGATTTTTCTGTTGAACGAGCAAGGAAGCCCGATTCTATCCCAGCAGGCGCATGAACTTGGCACCGAAGCCCTATCGGAGATCGATCGCATTCGAAACGGCCCGCTGAAATCGGGCGTTGTCTATCTGACCAACGATGAAGGGCAGCGGAACATTCTGGTTTACAAGAAGCTGGGGCGCACCGGCTGGATGCTGGCTGGACTAGCGCCGGAAAAGGAGCTGTACTCCTCTCTTCACAAGCTTCAGAGCACCATCCTGGTGGTTACGGTCGTTCTGATCCTGGTCTCCCTGTTTGCCGCCGCATGGCTCTCCTATGGCGTCACCAAGCCTTTAACGCGTCTGGTCCTGGCGATGAGGCAGGTGCAGCGCGGAGCATTCGACCAGGCCGAGTCCGTGCTGCCTCCCGACAAAAACGTAAAGAGCGAGGTCAGTTACGTCATCTCCACCTTCCGCTATATGATCAGCCGCCTGCGGCAGCATATCCAGAACGAATTCGAGCTGAAGCTGCTCCGCCAGCAAGCCGAATATAAAGCGCTGCTCATGCAGATCAATCCCCACTTCATGTTTAACACCCTGGAGCTGGTGAGCAGTCTTGCCATGCAGCGCCGGACGGACGATACCGTGCAGGTGATCGAGGACCTGGGCAAAATGATGCGCTTCTCCATGAATACCAGTGACGACCGGGTCCTCTTAGCCGAAGAGCTGGCTTATGTCCGCCACTATATCTCCATTCTGCAAACCCGCTTCGGGCATAAACTCGACATCTCCATCCACGAGGAAGGCCGGCTGGATTCACTGGTGATGATCAAGTTCATTCTGCAGCCGCTGATCGAGAATGCGGTCAAGTACAGCTTTCAGCATCAAACCACGGCACAGGTGGACATCCGGATCAGCAGGCAGGGCAATCGCCTGCACCTCCACGTCGCGGATAACGGTCCAGGCATGCCCTCCGAGATCATCCGCAAACTCCAGGATCCCGCGGCGGCCTCTCAATTAGAGCCGATCCTCCGAAGCGAGAGCTGGCACATTGGACTCGGCAACGTGATTGCACGCTGCCGCTTGCATTACGGCGACTTATTTGCCGTTCATATTCGGAACGGAAGCGAAGCCGGCACTTGCATCGAACTGATTCTACCGGTACAGGAGGAATATCATGTACAACGTATTGATCGCAGATGACGAGATCGAGGTTCGTGAAGGGCTAAAGCTGAAAGTCGACTGGGAGAGCATGGGCTTTGCCATTTCGGGGGAGGCCGGGAACGGCTTGGAAGCTGAAGAGCTCTTGAGATCCCATTCGTATGACCTGCTCATTACCGACATGAACATGCCCGTCATGGACGGCGTCCAGCTGCTCGACGTTTGCCGGAGCCACAATCCGACCATCCAGATCATCATCATTACGGGATACGAGGATTTTCAATACGCCAGAGCGGGCGTCCGCAGCCAGGCCATGGACTACTTGCTGAAGCCCGTAGCCCGGGACGACCTGAAATCCGCCTTAAGCAAAATCAAACAGGAATTGGATAAGAACCGCAAGGTACGGGACGATTCGGAAATGATGCAGTGGCGGCTATCCCAGTATTACAAAGAAATGAAGGAGCGCTTCCTGCTGGATCTCGTTCGCGGCAATCGTCTCCCCCCCGCCTCCCTGCCGGAACGGATTCGACTGTTCCACCTGGAGGACTGGCAGGACGGGTGCGTTTGCTTCATCACCGCGGGCATGAGGGAATGCGGCATGCAGAAAGCACCCGAAGGCCGCGCGCCCGAACATCTCCGCCTTCCGTTTCAAATGGTCTGCCATGAAATCGCCGAGTCTTATCCGGGCGGCGTTCAAGTGTTTCATGATACAGCTCATCCCGGCATCATGCATTTCATTGCGCTTGACGGCATTCAGCATGAATTCGCGGATAAACTCGCCGCGCAGGCATCATCCTATTTAACCGTGGAGGTGCAGGTGGGACTCGGGCTGCCCGTGTCGGGACTTGAGCGATGGAAAGAGGGGTATATCCACTCCCTCCTGGCCTGGAATCTGGCAGGACGCCAGAACGGACCGGATCAGGCACCCGTAACCGACCAAAGTCCGCTGCTGCCGGAGGAAACAAGCCGCGCGCTTCATCGCTGCCTGATCCGGGGCGAATTGGAATCCTTCCGCAGCATCATCCGGAGGGAGCTGGGCGAGGCATTCCGGCTATCGCCTTCCCGCTTGGTACGGAGCCTTTTTCAAATTACGCTGATTATGGAATCGGCCGCCGTCGACAACATACGGCATTCACAGGGAGGGGGGCCTCTATGGATTTCACCCGAATGGGTTTTATGGCTCGAGACCCCGGAGCAGGCGGAACGCCTGCTGATGCAGTGGGCACAGGATTTTGTGGACCACCACCTGGAATCCGGAGACAAAGACGCTACCCTGATTGAATCCGCCAAGCGGTATATCGAGGAAAATTACATGCAGGAATTATCGCTGACCTCGCTGGCCGAGCAGTATAACTACCACCCTACCTACTTCTCAGAGATGTTCAAGGAAGGGGCTGGGGCCTCGTTCATCCAGTACGTTACGGGAGTTCGGATGAAACACGCCGTACGCCTGCTGCAGGAGACTCGACTGACGGTATGGGACATAGCCGAGCTGACGGGCTTCTCTTCACCCGGCTATTTCAGTTCCAAATTCAAAAAAATGTTCAATCAAAGCCCTTCCGAGTTCCGACTGTCGCAATCCGAAAAAATCGAACACGATGATCCGAAGAAATGAGATTCCGCCCTCTCGCTTCCCCCGGTATGATGTGTTTACCGGGCGCACCGACATCCCGATTGTAAGCGGCTTCAAGCCGTCAGGTAACCGCCCATGCTCATCCATCCTGAAGGGAGGCACATTATGAGAAAGCTGTCCAGGCCCTTATACGGCCAGCAGAATAAGACAGCCTACTTGTTTCTTCTGCCTTGGCTCATCGGCTTCTTCTGTCTGACGCTGGGGCCGATGATTGCATCGCTGTACTTATCCATGACCAAATTCAACCTGCTCTCATCGCCGACTTGGACGGGATTCAGCAACTATGTCCAGATTTTTACCGAGGACGATACGTTTCAAAGATCCTTGTGGCTAACGTTCTACTATGTGTTCTTATCCGTGCCGCTGAGACTTGCGTTCGCGCTGCTGGTCGCCATGGCCTTGAACAAGGGCATCCGCGGTCTCGGCATTTACCGGACCGTGTATTACATCCCTTCCTTGTTGGGAGGCAGCGTTGCCATTGCCATCGTCTGGCGCCAAATCTTTGACGGCAGCGGTCTGGTCAACCAGTTCCTCGGCTGGTTCGGCATCTCGGGCCCCTCGTGGATCGCCCACCCCGACTATGTGGTGTATACGATTATCACGCTGTCCGTCTGGCAGTTCGGATCGGCCATGGTCATCTTCCTTGCCGGTCTGAAACAGATTCCGACTGATTTATATGAAGCATCCGGCGTAGACGGTGCCGGAAAGATTCGTCAGTTCTTCGGCATTACGCTGCCGATGCTGTCACCCGTTATCTTTTTCAATCTGATCATGAGCATGATCAATTCGTTCCAAGCCTTCACGCCGGCCTATGTCATCGGAGACGGGCGGGGAGGACCGCTCGACGCCACGATGTTCTACACCTTGTACCTGTATCTGAAAGGCTTCTCGTTCTTCGATATGGGTTATGCCTCGGCTCTGGCATGGATCATGCTGATCATCATCGGCGTGTTCACCGGAATCGTTTTTCTCACATCAAAGTTCTGGGTCTTCTACGGGGACAACCAGGAAGGGAGGTAATGGATATGCCGCTTAAGCGACAACTGGTTCAAGCCGGGAGGCATGCCGCCATTATCCTCTTCGGCCTGCTCATGCTGTATCCGGTGCTGTGGCTCGTCTTCAGCTCGTTTAAACCGAATCATCTCATCTTTACCAACAGCAGCCTCATTCCGACTGCCTTCACACTGGATCATTACGTGAACGGCTGGAGCGGGCTCCAGGGCATTTCTTTCGGACGGTTCTTCGGCAACTCCGTGCTGATCTCGGTCATGAGCGTCATCGGGAACATCGTCTCCTGTTCCCTGGCAGCCTACGCCTTCTCGCGATTGAAGTTCAAATTCAAAGGCCTGTGGTTCAGCATCATGCTGGTAACGATTATGCTGCCTTACCACGTAACGCTCGTGCCTCAATACATTCTGTATAACGAGCTGCATTGGATCAATACGTATTTCCCGCTCATCCTGCCCAAATGGCTGGCGCACGACTCCTTCTTCATTCTGCTGATGGTTCAGTTCATCCGCGGCATTCCGCGGGAGCTTGACGAGAGCGCGACCATCGACGGCTGCGGACAATCGCAGATCTTCTTCCGCATCGTGGTGCCGCTTCTCGTCCCTGCGCTGATTACGACGGCCATCTTCACCTTCATCTGGAGCTGGGACGACTTCTTCAGCCAGATGATTTATTTAAGCAAGATCGATTTGTTCACTGTACAGCTGGGGATCCGATCCCTGTTCGATCCTTCGGGGCAATCGGATTGGGGGGCGCTGCTCGCCATGTCCACGCTGTCGCTGCTGCCTGTGACAATCATCTTTCTGGTGTTTCAACGGTATTTTCTCGAAGGCATTGCCACGACCGGCCTGAAGTAGTCTCGAAAGCTGCCTGACGTGTTGCGAAGGCGTGCTGCAAATGAACCAATTATGATTAGACTGGGGGATTATCCATGTTGAAGAAATGTTTCGTTGGAATATTGGCTTCGCTCCTGTTATTCGTCACCGCTTGTTCCGGAACGGATCACACTGGAGAAGGCGGGAGTACGGACGCAGGGGCCGAGCCGAGCGGCCAGGTCGAGCTGCGCATGATGTGGTGGGGCGACCAGAAACGGGCCGATATTACGAACGAAGCCCTGAAGGTGTTCCAGAGCAAACATCCGAACATCAAAATCGTCGGCGAATTCTCGCCTTCCTCCGGATATTTCGATAAGCTGAACACCCAGCTCGCTTCCGGCACCGCGCCGGATATCTTCTTCCTGGGCGGAAACGTGGTGGACTATGCCAAAAAAGATGTGCTGCTAAACCTGGATCCGTATGTCGACAGCGAACTGAAGCTGGACGGCATGGATGCCACCATGGTGGAATACGGCCGTCTGGATGGGAAGCTGCAGCATATTTCTGCAGGCGCAAACGCCCGGGGAATCGTCATCAACAAGGCACTATTCGAAAAGGCAGGCATTCCTCTGCCGGAGCAGGATTGGGATTGGGAGGAATATGCCGCCATCAGCAAAGAATTGTCCGACAAGCTTGGCGACGGCGTATACGGTACTTATAATTTCACCGTCGACGGAATGGATATCTTCCTGAAGCAGCGCGGAAAACAGCTGTATGATATGGAGAACGGAAAGCTCGGCTTCGCGAAGGAAGACATTCAGGAATGGTTCGAGTATTGGGAGCAGGCATCGAAAGCCGGCGGTGTCGTTACGCCTGAACTTCAGGTGTCCAATCCGCACGATGATACCAGCAAATCCTTGTTAATTACGGGCAAAGCGGCCATGAGCCTTCTCCCTTCCAATCAACTGGCCGCATTCCAGAGCCTGACGGAAGATCCGCTCATCCTCCACCCGGTACCTAGAGGTCCGAAGGGAACGGGCGTAGTATTCGAGTCCAGCCAAGGACTATCCGGATATGCCAACACCAAGCATCCGAAGGAGGTCGCCACGCTCATGGACTTCTGGATCAATGATCCCGAAGCGGCCAAAATCCTCGGTAACGACCGCGGCGTGCCGGTAACGGAAGCCAACCGCAACCTTCTCCAGGAGGAAGCAGGCCCCGTGGAAGAGATTGTGTACAATTACACGAGTCTCGTATCAGAAGCCACGAAAACCGAGCCTTTTGACGTAAGTTATAATCCGCCGGGGTTCGCCGAGTTCTCCAAGCTGGCCCAGACGACGACCCAGGAGATCGGTTTCGGCCGGAAAAACGTCGAGCAGGCCGTTGCGGACTTCTATAACGGCACCGTGCGCATATTTGAATCGAATCAATAACAAGTTTTCAAGGAGGCGGACATGACAGAAGTTATGCTGGACCGGCTGCACCGGATTTCGATACCGGACCGGGTGCAGCCAGGTAAACGGGAAGATCGGAAACTGCTGCAGGAGTGGCAGACGACTGGCGTCCGATTCGCGGCATCGGGCGGACGGCTCGAAGCGGCTTATTATACGGCGCTGGAGAAGCTGCTGGCCTGCATCGTGCCGATGAACGGCAGCGATCCGATTCTGCAGGAGGGCGGTATCTATCTCGGCTGCTGGCTGGAGAGCACCGGCACCATCAATGCCGAACTGCTATCGCGACTGATTCCTTCGGTCTCGGAAACCACCTACCTCGCTTTTGCGGATCAGCAAAGGGAGGATGGGCTGCTCCCTTATAAACTGACGGAGAACGGCCCTTCGTTCCGCCAGATCCAGCTCGTCACACCGCTGGCGCGCTGCGTCTGGAACCACTATGAGCTTCATGGAAGGGACCTCTCCTTCCTGAAGACCATGTACCAAGCCATGTCGCGTTACGACGATTGGATTGCGCGTTACCGCAGCACCCGGGGGACCGGCTGCGTGGAGGCTTTCAGCACCTTTGATACCGGGCATGATCTGTCGCCCAGGTTCTGGCATGTTCCGGACACGCCCTATAGGAACGATGCCGCCGCCTTCCACCCGGACTCCCCGGTACTGCCCTTCCTGGCACCGGATTTGACGGCCAACATCTACTGCCAGCGGATGTATTTGGCGCGCATGGCAGAAGAGCTCGGCGAATCCGGAGCCGATTGGAGGGCCAAAGCCGAAGCCAGCCTGGACAGCCTCTTCCGTTACTGTTATGACGAAGACGATCAGTTCTTCTATGACCGGGATCGGAACGACGAGCTGGTCCGGGTCCAATCCGACGTGCTGCTGCGCGTGATGGCCTGCGAGGTGGGCGACCGCGAGTTGTTTGACAATATGCTGCGTCGCTATTTGCTGAATACCCGCAAATTCTTCGTCAAATATCCGTTTACGTCCATGGCGATGGACGATCCGCGGTTCGATCCGTCCTCCGCTTACAACAGCTGGGGCGGGCCGTCCAATTTCCTGAGCTTGATCCGGGCGCCGCATGCCTTTGAACATCACCACCGCTATGTCGAGCTGACCTGGGTGCTGCAGCCCATTCTGTCCGCCTTGTCCAAGGCGAAGCGCTTCCCGCAAACCTTGAGCCCTTGGACTGGTGAAGAGGGCTTTACCGAGGCGTATTCCCCTTCCATTCTGTGCCTGCTGGATTACGTGGAACGGCTCTGCGGCATCATGCCGATCGGATCGGATCGGCTGTGGTTTACGGGACTGCTTCCCGTCGACATGGATCATGGCGAAGAAGTTGCCGGCAACACTGCCTATAGCCGAACCGTGAACGGGCTGCACTACGAATTGGTGAATACCCCGGACAACGTCACCGTATACCGGGAAGGCCGCGTTCATATTCAAGGCCCCGCCGGGATTCGGCTGGTCACGGACCGCAGCGGACAATTGGAGGGCGTGATCGGCATGAGCGTGCGTACCATTGAAGGCGAGCTCCGCTATCAAGGCACATCCATTCCGATCCGGATCAAAGGCAATGAGATGCAGTTGTATTCAGACGGAGATTTAAAGACGGAGAGGGATATCGGCATCATCTATCCTGCCTATCGTTAATTGAAGGAGGTAAACGGCTTAAGCGTGAAAACTCAAGACATTCAGCTTCGGGACCCCTACGTACTGCCTGACCCGGCACAGCGAATATACTACATGTACGGCAGCACCGACAAAATATTTGGAAGGAAGGGACCGGCTTCGATGTCTATATCAGCCGTGATCTCGACGATTGGGAAGGCCCTTACACGGTCTTTCGCAAACCGGACGCTTTCTTTGCGGACGTGAACTTCTGGGCACCCGAAGTCTACTATTACCATGGGCATTACATCATGTTTGCCACCTTCCGCCGAAAAGATAACGATCGGCTGGGCACTGCAGTGCTGTCTGCAGAGGAGCCGATGGGGCCCTTCTCCCTCCATAGCGAAGGGCCCGTAACCCCAGCCGACTGGAGTTCCCTGGACGGCACGCTCTATATCGACGAAACGGATCAGCCGTGGATGGTGTTCTGCCATGAATGGCAGCAGGTCGGGGACGGCGAGATCTGCGCCATGCGCCTGAGTCCCGATCTCACGGAAGCAGCCTCGGAGCCCGTGACCCTGTTCCGTGCCTCCGAAGCCGCTTGGGCCACGCCGTTCCACTCGCCCCGCTTTCCCGGATCGGGCAACTACGTGACGGACGGACCGTTTCTGTTTCGGACAACGTCAGGGAGTCTGCTCATGTTATGGGCCAGCTTTGTGGACGGCCGATACGCGCTCGGCGTTGCCAAGTCGACAACCGGCAAGCTGACGGGGCCCTGGCTCCAAGAGCCAGAACCCTTATATGCCAGCGACGGCGGGCACGGCATGGTCTTCCGTACCTGGAACGGTCAGCTGATGCTGACCGTGCATACCCCGAACCGCACGCCGGATGAACGGCCGATCTTCATCCCCGTCACAGAGGATGGAGACAGCATCAAGATGGATGGGATGTATCGGACAACACGTATGCCCAAGTAAAATCTCTATACGCGAATAGGTCGCTCTCCATGAACATGGCAGAGCGGCTCTTTTTATAGGATTAACTTCCCAAAGCTATGCGTTACTGTCCCGTAGAAACAAAAGGAGGCCGTACGCGTACGGCCTCCTTCTACACTCATTTATTACAGCTTCACGATTTTACCCGTCTCTTGGGATTCGAATGCACCCAGGATCACGTTCAAGGAACGCAGTCCTTCCTCACCGGAAATGCTAGGCGGCGTGTTCGTGAGAATGGATTCGACGAACGCGTCGATGACGCCGCTCGGAACCTGCTTCTCATTGGTTGCCATGGCGCCAACCTTGTAGGTCTCCACCGTACCGTCGGTCAGCTCCACAACCACCTCGTCGCCGTTAACGGTACCGATCTTCATGGCACCCTTCTCGCACCACAACACTGTTCCGTTATCGCCGGATCTGTAATGCGTCCAGCTTGCCATCAGCGTGCCCACGGCCCCGCTCTTCATGCGAACGATGCAAGTCGCGTTGTCGTCCACATCGGTTCCTTCTTTATGGACCGTACCGATGAAACCTGCCACCTCCACGATTTCATCGTTCAGCAGGTAACGGATAAAGTCGGATTTGTGCACGCCGAGATCGCCCATGGCGCCCATAATCGCTTCTTCTTTACGGAAGAACCAGCTGTCGCGTCCATCCAGACTCCAGCTTTCCGGACCGCCGTGGCCAAAGGAAGTACGGAAGGTAAGCACTTTGCCGAGCTTGCCGGAATCCAGAATTTCCTTCGCTTTTACGTGCGGAGGCATGAGGCGCTGATTGTGGCCTACCATCAGGTACACCCCGTTCTTGCGGGCGGCCTCGATCATTTGCTCTCCTTCTTCAGCCGTTGTAGCCATCGGCTTCTCCACCAGCACATGAAGGCCGGCATTCGCAGCCGCGATGCTCATCGGAGCATGCAGATAGTTCGGCGTACATACGCTAACGGCGTCCAGCTTCTCGTTCTTCAACAGTTCTTGGTAGTCTGTATAGGCTTTACCGCCATACTGAGCTGCCATCTCTTCGACGCGTTCTTTTACCGGATCGGCAAAAGCAACCAGCTCCACGTTAGCATTGTTCGCGTATTCAGGAATATGTCTGCGCTGGGCGATCGCGCCGCAGCCAAACACTGCCACTTTAATTTTGCTCATTGAAAGTCTCCTTTGTGCTCATAAATTAAAATTGGTTCAGGTAGTTCTGCTTCAGCCAGTTCATGCTGTTCTCCACGCTTTGCAGCGGCGGATTCTGACATACGTCCTGCTCGACGATCAGCCATTCCGTACCTGCATCGGATGCAGCCTGAATGACGCCCGGCAGGTTAACCGAGCCTTGGCTCAGTTCCAGCGTTTTCATGTTGCCTTCCGCATCCTTGCTGAAATCTTTCAGGTGAAGCAGCGGAAGACGTCCTGCGTATTTCGGAATATAGGCAAGCGGATCTTGTCCGGCGAATTGTACCCAGCATACGTCCATCTCCACTTGCACGGCTTCCGGCGTCGTTGCGGAATACATTGCATCAAAGACGAACTGGCCATCAACCTCGGCTTCGAACTCGAATGCATGGTTATGGTATCCAAAGATCAGTCCCTGCTTGCGGGCTTCAGCCCCTACTTCCTCAAGGAAGGAGAAGAGGTTCTTCCAATCCTCGGCATCTTTACGATCTTCTTCGGCCACATATGGACACATCATATATTTAGCGCCAATGGTTTTCAGGTAATCAATTTCCTTCTGCAGATCTGCGCGAAGCAGATGCAGGCCCACGTGACTGCCGATTGCTTTCAGGCCAAGCTCTTGAAGAAGCGTTTTCATTTCCTCGGCCGGAATGTCTCCATAACCTGCGAATTCCACGCCTTCATAACCCAATTCAGCGACTTTGCGGAGCGTACCGCGGAAATCCTGTGCCGTTTCATCGCGCAGCGTATACATTTGCAAACCAATGTTCATTCTTCTCATTATAGCGCACCTCGATTCCAAAAATGAGTTACTGCTCTATCTGCTACTATCATACATGCAAATAGGCTAAAATGAACATAAACAATATTGCTGCAACATGAACTATCTGCTTATATTTTTACTGGGGGTTGTTACCATTATGGAAGCAAGGCTGCTCATCTGCGACTATTCCTATCACTTTCAGCAATTCAGCAACAGCCATCGGGGCGGCTTAACAACCTATCTGTTCCGACTCCAAACCGAAGGCTCCTGCGAAATCTACTGCAACGGCATCGAGCACCACGTGCAGGCAGGCGACCTGCTGCTGCTGAAGCCCGGAGATGAATACGAGCTGCGGGTAAAGGAAGACGGCGAGGATGGCCGCGTGTCCAGCGGGGATTATTTTATATTCTGCGATGGCTCCTGGATTGATAATTGGTGGAACCGCATCCCCCGCCCTGTCGTCAGTCATGTCGGGCTCGACGATTATTTACTGGGTCTGTGGAGACAAATGCTGCTGGAGAAGCGGCGCGGCCTTGAAGGGGAAATCGGGGAACTGACCGACTACCTGCTGCGCAGTCTCTGCCTCTGCCTGGACCGCGCCATTACCGAGATCAAGCCGACCGATCGCCTTGCCTTCACTGCCCTGCGGCTGAAGCGATTCGTGGAGGAGCATGCCACCCTTACCTTCAAGCTGGAGGAGGCCGCTTCCCATGTCGGGCTAAGCTTATCCCGGGCGGTTAAGCTGTTTAAGGAGTATTACGGAAAAACCATGATCCAGTACGCCCTCGAGATCAGGCTGAACGCAGCCGTCGAGCGCATCAAATACAGCACGATGACACTGGAGGAAATCGCGGAAACCTGCGGCTTCGCCAGCTACTCCTACTTTCACCGGGTATTTCGGGCCAACTATGGCGTATCCCCGGTCAAATTCCGGGAGACCGCAACGGTGCCGGCAAGGCCGGGGCAGGAGAAAAGCCCACGCTGAATTTTTTCCTTCTATATAATGGGGTAATAAAAAGCAGCCCAGGCTCATCCTTTAAGGCAGGAGCTAGGCTGCTTTCACATTAGTAACTCGATATGTTCTAGACTGCTTTTTCCAGCCACATTCATCGCATCGCGGCCCCGGCGGCAGCAAAGACCAGCATGAAATAAACGCAGACCCCTATCATATGATTGCGATTCCACTCCCGCCCCGGAGGCGACAATGCCGCCCGAAACGGCTGCCGCCATAGCTAGAATCGAAACCATCATCTGGTCTTTCCCTCTCTTTCGTACCTGCGGAACCGTACTGTGTGGTTGAAATTGAAATCGTGCGGGGAGCTAAGATTCCATAGGTAACGGCACTATGACCGTGCAGAACGTATCGATCTAATTACTCACATCCGTCGTATCATCCATCCGGGCAGCCCGCATCGGTGAGAACACGAACCAAATTCCGACTACAGCCAGTCCGGTGATAACAACGCCTAATGCTGTGCGAAATCCAAATACATCAGCGATGAAGCCACCCAGAGGCGCTCCAATAACGATCATACTGCGGTTGATAGACCTCATGGTGGCATTCATACGCCCATGCAAGTGTGCAGGTGTGATCGTCTGCCGGTAACCCATCTCAATCGGACCCTCAATACCTAATGCTAAACCATAAAACAGTTGCCCAAATCCGATCAAGAGGAAGGTCTGAATCAACAGATCACCGTTGTCAGTGGGTGGTGCCAGAACCATGAACAGGACCGCAGGTGCATACAAAAGTCTAGCAAACGTGATGCTGCGTCCAATTCCAAATCGCTTGCTGACCCGGGTTGATAACGTCGTGCCTATAACAGCGCCAATCCCTGCTGATGTCATGACAAGTCCCAGGGTTGACGCATGAAACCCTAATTCGGTGAGAGCGTACGTTACCAGCACCGTCCCCAGCATACTGTTAAATAGAAACCACGCATGGGTATTGAGTGCCAGCGTGCTGAGAAACGGATGCCGGTAGACCCAGCGCAATCCTTCCTTTATCAATTCAAGTATGCGTTCATTCGAGGCCTTTTCCTGTATGGGCTGATGTTTAATAAAAGCCATAACCAGCCCTGAAAACAGATACGAAGCTGCGTTAACCAAGATTGCAAACGGAGCCGTAACGATAGAGACTAATAAACCGGCAGCTGCGGGGCCGCTGGTTTCCGCAACGGCTGCGCTTTGCTCCAACCGCGCATAAGCGGACAATAACAACCTTCTCGACACGAGTTGGGGCACAATAGATTGAGATGCAGCATCATTGAATAACGACATCGCCCCGAAGAGTATCATGATGATCATCAGAATGCCCACATTGATTCCATCGAACAATGCCAGTAGGCATATCGCTACGAGCAAGATCCCCCGCCCCAGATCGGTCAGTACCAGGATGTTCCGACGACTGACGCGATCAATAATCACTCCCGCCACCAATCCCAGCAGCACATAGGGCAGCCACCTCGAGGAATTGATCCAGCCCACATCAACGGTGCTGCCTTCCAGATCAACCACCACCAGTACTTGGAGAGCGAGTGTGGTAATATACGTGCCAAAATATGAAATGGTGGAAGCTAACCAGAAAAATACGTAACTCTTATTCTTGGAAAGATTCATCTCTAACCTCCAACTGAGCGCCGTATTTTTCGGATTAATTGTATATTGGAGTCACTGCTGAATGAAGTCACGAGCGCTATAACTAGTTAAATTGTAGCATATCCGCAACAGATAGAGTCGTGCTCATTCCAATTCATTCCACGATAACCATCCGTCGACTTATCGATAGAATGAGTGTGTATGTTTCTTAACGTTCTACTCAAGGGAATTCGTCATGGCGCTGCCTTTAAAAATATCAAATCCGAGTTCCTGAAGAATCTTCACGGCATCTTCAACAGGCAATTTAGGGAGATGAAACTCATGATCGATGACCTCTCGCAGCTCGCTGAGATCGGATAAGATGCGCTTTTCTACCTTCCCGTTTGCATACCGGATACTCAGTACATTGTCGACCAGAGACAGCGAGCGCTGCTGGTCCATTTGCCACAGCTGACAGCGTAATGAAGAGGTAAAGAGATCATTCGGTTGAAAATAGCTTGCAATGGCCGGCTGGAAATCATCGAATTGATACGTTACCCGTGTGTCGAATGACCAAACCAATTCTGTAATCAGCCGACCATCCACATACCGATAATACGTATATGTTCCCGGTTCATCCCCTGGGCGCAATCTGACTTCAATCCCGGCATATTGGGAAACTTGCTCGGGATCGCTCTCCAACCGTACGGGTTCGAAAAAAGGGGCGGAGTTTCCGCAATCCACGTACACTTCTTCTTGCTCACCCGGGATCCGCACCAGTAACCCAACATGTCCCCCGCCCAGCAGCGCATACCGGGTTTCGAAACCAAGCTGGTTCAAGAGCTGATGAAGACTGCTGTTAATCATATAACAAGTGCCTCCCGCATTCAGCTGCCACAGCTGATCTACGAATCTCTTCTCATCCTGCTCCAATCTTCCTTTTTGATGATATTCCCGATACTGCAGCAACGTGGTAATGTTCTCGAACGGTACACGCTGATGATGTGCGGTGCAAATTTCGGTTAAATATTCCAATGAAGCCTCCCTTATCGGGACTTGAATATATTGCAAATAGTTGTTTGCCCACTGAGGCAGTTGTCCTTGATTCTGCACAATGTTCACGCTCCCTTTTCCTCTGAATGTAAGGTATGCTCTTTATTTTAAACATTCTACATATCATTACGTCATACCAATGACTGCACGATCTATACAAAAAAGGTCTTACCTATAGGTAAGACCTTTTCTACGACCAAAGTCTACTATTCATGTATAGTCGCATTGCTCATCGATTTCTCATGATGGAGCAGCCACTGCTTGCGAGACAATCCTCCGCCGTATCCGCCCAATTCGCCGCTCGTATTGATCACTCGGTGGCATGGAATGACAATCGCGAGCTGGTTGGCGCCATTCGCTTGGGCAACGGCACGATAAGCGGTGGGCCTTCCCATAGTTGCTGCGATCTCGCCATACGAAGACGTTTGTCCGGGTGGAATCTGCAGTAACTGGTCCCATACTTCTTTTTGAAATGGCGATCCTAACAGGAACAAGGGCGTCTTGAATTCCGATAATTTCCCGTCAAAATACGCGCCGAGCTCAAGCTCGATCGAACGAATCGGTGCTGTGTAACCTGGAACGATTGCCGACTTGGTTCTCTGCCGAAGACGCTCAACCTCACGCTCCAAGCCCCGGCGGTCTACAAATTCGAGCAGATACAACGCCTCCTCATCCGCGATGGCCATCATCGGTCCGAGACGCGTATCGATCCATGAAGCTTTTAAGATGTTATGGTGCCCCGATCGGGTAGGCGCTACCCCCATAATCCGCGAAAAGGCATCCCTGAATCCGCTGCTGGACTCGTAGCCGGTCGACAGCTGCGCATCGATGACGGCGTGCCCCTCCCTTATCTGCTTCAGGGCAAGTCCCATCCGCCGGGCCCGTGCATATTCAACGAAGGTCATTCCGAACCGCTTTTTGAATTGGCGCCTTGCGGTCGAAGCATCCACGGACAGCTTCTGAAAGTCCTGGTTGGTCCATCTTTTTTCCGGGTTTGCTTCCACCGCCTCAACGAGCAGCCGGACCAGGTCGGACACCTGATTGGGATGTGATAGAGGACGACATCGTTTACAGGGTCTGAAGGAAGCCAGCAGCGCTTCTTGAGCCGTCTCGTAAAATTCGCAATTTTCCATCTTCGGTTTCCGGGCTGGGCATGTCGGGCGGCAGAATACCCCTGTTGTTTTCACGCCAACATAAAAAACGCCCTCGTACTCCGATTTCTTTTCCAGCAATGCCTGGTAATACTCCTGTCGATTCGCAGCCGATATCACTTGGGGTTCCTCCCTCGATCTCATGTACTTACTCTGTGGCCATCGCTTGCAAGCCATCCTGTCATGCTCTCATTGTCCTGGTGTTCCTATTATATTGGATATGCCGGCATGGCGTAGCCGAAAATCGTGCATGAATATTTTCGAGGGAGAAGCGAAAACTTTGCCAACTTCGGTACTTAAACAAACCGCAATACGGCAATTAAACCAACCTGATAATCCTGGTTGACCTAATACTACGAAAAACCCCTTCCGCGGACCGGAAGAGGCCTTTCTCTTAAGAATATTGAAATTCCTTAAGACTAAAGAATTAACCTTTGATGGATCCTGCCACCATACCCTTCATAATCTGCTCCTGCAAGATCAGGTAAGCCACAATTGTTGGAATGACTGCGATCGCCATCGCTCCCATCGTCAAGCTGTAATCCGTACCGAAGCCGTCCGAGAACAGGGACAGACTGAGCGGAAGCGTCTTTAGCGCTTGCGTATTAATAAATACGAGTGCGAAGGAGAAGTCATTCCAGAATCGGAGGAATGCCAGAATCGATATCGTTGCCACGATAGGCGTACAGAGCGGAAGAATCATTCTGCCGAAGATTCCCCACCAGCCGCTGCCGTCAATCATGGCCGCTTCTTCAATCTCTCTAGGAATGGATGACATGTAGGCCATCGCCAAGAAGATTGCGATCGGCAGCTCAAATGCCGTATACGGCAGAATGAGCGCACCGTACGTGTCGAGTAAGCCGATATTTTTCATCATAATAAACAAGGGCACCAGCGTACTGTGAATCGGAATCAGCAGCCCGGTCGTAAACAACACGACCACCAGCTTTTTGAACCGAAACTCGAATCTGGACAGTACATACGCCGCAAGTACACTGAGCAGGATGGTCAGAACGACGGCAGTAATCGTCACAACCGTTGAATTCAGCATCGCTCTGCCCATATTTCCAAGCTCCCATGCCCGGAATAAATTCTCGGTCATCCACTCCTTCGGCAAGCCGTAAGGGTTGGTGAAGAAATCCTGATTCGATTTAAACGCGCTCGTAAAAAGCCAGTACAAGGGATAGAGCGTAAGAATCGCATACACAATCAGCAGCAATTTTACGAACCCGGTTAACCCCTTCGTGATGACGCGTTTCCCTGAGGCACTTCCGGTCCCGGTCGTCTGTAAATTCACATCGCTCCCTCCTTCATGTTAACTTGGCTTTCTGCGCGTTGCGAAATAGTTAAGCGCGATAAGAATGGCGCTGACGATCATAATCATCGTGGAAACGGCGGAGCCGTAACCGTAGCGATACACGCTGAACGTGCTGTTGTACATGTAGGTGGCAAGCAGCTCAGTCGATTGCGCCGGTCCGCCGCCCGTCATGACGATAACATGATCAAAAGCCTTCAGGCTTCCCGAGATACAGAGCACAATGGTTACGACAACCGTGCTCCAGATCATCGGGAGCGTGATTTGCATCAGCTTGTTCCAGCCGGTGGACCCATCAATTTTGGCCGCATCATGGATCTCCGGTGAAATATTTTGCAGTGCTGCGATAAAGATGACCAGATAAGGGCCGATGTTCGCCCAGTTAATCGGGATCGATATCGCCAGCATATTGACTTTTGGATCGGACAGCCAGGCACGGGTCCATGACTCCAGACCGAGCATCTCCAGCACATAGTTAGCGATTCCGAACTGAGGATGGTAAATGTAACCCCAGATGAGACCGACAACAACCGTGGAGAGAACCATCGGCATGAATACGGCAGACCGGATGAACCTGGAGAAGAACGAATTCTTGAACAATACAATGGCCAGAATCAACGCGATTGGAACCTGACCGATAATGGATGATACGACCAGAATCAGGTTGTTTCGAAGCGCCCGCCAGAAGATCGGATCCTTGAACATCTCTATATAATTATCAAGGCCGATAAATGTGGCGTCTCCGAACCCTTTCCAACTGAAAAATCCGTAGTAAGCTGACCAGAAGACCGGAATAATGACAAATATCAGAAACAACAGAAGCGCAGGAAGAAGAGCTATGGCTATAAATCCTTTGCTTCTCATCGCTGTAGGCATGGCAGCCTCCTCCCTCCTAATCCTTATGCAGTGGTGAATGGTTTCTTATGGAGTAGCGGATCTGGCTTGCGCGTCCTGCAGCTTCTGGGCCACACCTTCGACGGGACCGCCCATCATAATTTCCTGCAGACCGTTGTTGATGACTTCAGCCGCCTCTGCAGACAGATAAGCATCGTACACCGGCGTAATGCCTGTGGATTTCACCAGGTTAAAGGCTTTGTAGTACAAGGAAGTAACTTTCGACTCATCGATTTCGGTATCGTACATGACCATGGAGTTGCTCTCGGCAATCGCTTTTTGCGCTTCCGGTCCGCTGACCGCATAAATCAGCTCCAGCGCCAATTCTTTCGCTTTCCCTTCCGTTCTGCTGCTAAGAGCCAGACCGCCGCCAGCTCCGCCGGAGATGGTGTTAGCTTCGCCTTTGCCTCCAGGGATTGCAGGCAGAGTCGTCACTTCAATATCCTTCATCTGCTCTTCCGAGGAAGAAGCCGCCAAGTTGGTGAGCGTCCACGCGCCGCTGATCATCATCGCTGCATTGCCTTGGATGAAATACTGCTCGGCTTGCGTGTTGTCGATGCTGTTGGCACCTTCTTGGAATGCTTTGTTGTCGACGAGCTCTTTGAAATATCCAAGCGCTTCGATAAACTCAGGATCGGTAAATTTCGCGCCATCTTGTGCTGCCGCTTTCTTAAACCATTCGGTGCCTGTCACACGGTCGGCAATCGATCCGATAATGGTGGATTGCGCAACCCATGGCGCTTTGTTTCCGAGCGCGATCGGCGTAATGCCGTTATCGTTGAACGTTTTAACCGCTGCCATCATTTCTTCCCAAGTCGTTGGAACTTTTACGTTATGTTTGTCAAACAATGCTTTGTTGTAATAGAGAATCGAAGTTGCCGACATGCCTAGTGGAGCGGAGTAGATCTGGCCGTCCTCGAACTCGTACGGATCAAACGCTCCCGGCAGGAATTTATCCTTCCAATCCGAATGCGCATCGAGCACCTCTGTAATCGGCTGAAGCAGCTTCGCCTGATGAAGCTCGGCTGACTGACTTCCTGCATATACGAAGAATACATCCGGCATTTCATTCGCAGCCGCAACCGTACTCAGACGTTGACGGTAGCCGTCCGGCGGAATCGCTTGTGCATCGAGCGTCACTTCAGGATGGTCCTGAGCAAACTGATCGATAAAACTTCGGACTGATTTTGCGCGCAGGTCGTCACCGGCGAAGTTATGCCAGATGGTCAGCTTGACCTTCTCTTGATTGCCTTCATTTCCTCCCGCCTGCTCTTTGCTCTGCCCGCCTCCGCAAGCTGCAAGGACCAGTGACATCATCAGCAGTACAAGACCTATTTTACGTTTTGGTCTCATGGTCAATCCCCCTTTTTAATATACGAAAATGATGAAACGTCTTAGATGATTAGTCCAAGTATATAAAAGGATATAACGCTTACATAGGGGATATAATTCAGTCCATAGAGGGACAAAATTCAGGATTTGCCCGATACTCCGACGGGGTTTGTCCCGTCCATTTCTTGAACAGGCGGTTAAAATACTTAATATCCTCATAGCCGATTTCATTCGCGATTTCACTGATTTTGGCTGGCGTTTCCCTTAGCAGGTGCATCGCTTTTCGCAGTTTCGCCTGGGTCACGAATTCGATATAATTCTGTCCGGTTTCCTTCTTGAACATCTCGCTGAAATAGTTGGGGTTCATATGAACATGCTTCGCCACTTGTTGGAGAGACAAGCTCTGGCCCAGATGCTCATGAATGAAGGAGATCGCTCGCTGGACGGGACTTGTCGTCGACACCATATCACGGTACTCCTTCATGATGAGTCCGAGCGAATCGATCAGTACCTTCTCCGGATTCTTGGTCAACTCGCGGATATCGTACGTCTCTTCCACTTTCACCGGACTGGTATAGCCGATAGACGTCGCAGCCCGTATAAGCCATCGTTGTGCCGAGACGATCAGGGAATGCAGGTAAGCCTGAACCGAGCCGGGCGTTGCCTGGCCCTGACTTTGGATGCGCCGCAGCAAATCCGTCACCCATGCCTGCAAGTCGGCGGATTCTCCCGAACGCAGCAGGGATGACAGTTTGGTTTCTTCCTCCATCGAACAGACCGTGCGGATGCCTGTTCGTCCTTCGATATCTTCATAACGGATATGCCGTTCCGATTGCAGCAGCCACTCGTAGGAGCTGGCCTCTACCGCGGTAGCCAGCGCAATGTGCAGCTCCCTGGCGTTTGCGACCCGTCGGCCGCTGGCAGCCGTGATGCGGCAGGCGTGCGTGGATTCCATCTTCCGCAGAGCGGAATCTACCCGCCCCCAGCCATTATTCGGCTCTGCCCGCACCAACAGAAGCAGGGAGCCGTTCCACTCCAGCCACGCGCATTGCAGCTCTTCGGCCAACTCCGTGCCGATTAATCGATGCAGCTCGCTAACGTTCGATTGTTCCTCTTCTTCTGGATGCAGCGGATATATCGACAGCATCCAGATCTGCAGCACCGAGCCGTTCGATTCCAAACGCAGCTCCGGGTATCGCTCACACAATTCGGCCTCGGCATGCTCGTCCAGCGGAGTGCCGGAAGCAAGCAGCCTTCTCAGGAAACCCCGGCTGACTACCAACTCCTGCGCCCTTCCCTTCGCTTGTGTAAGCCTGCGCTGTAACAAACGCTCTCTTGCTTGGACAGCAGCCTCGATAATTTCCCCGGGCCTGCTCGTCTTCAGCAAATAGTCACTTACGCCTTCCCGCATGGCCTGCTGCGCATATGAGAATTCATCATATCCCGATATAACAATGATTTCGATCTCGGGATACTGCTGCTTGACTTCATGTGCCATATCCAGTCCGCTTATGCCTGTCATGCGAATATCGGTAAAAATAATTTCGGGCATTTCAACGGGAATACGCTGAAGGGCTTCCTCCGCTGAAGCCGCGGGCGTCAGCACCGTAAAGCCGTTATCGGCCCAATTGATCACTGTACTCAGACCATTTCGAATGATCACTTCATCATCAACGATCAGTACCTTCATTGTCGCCATCCCCTTTGCTGGATAATTCAGATTGTTGAATTTCAGGTAAATCAGGTATCGTAAACATCACACGCGTTCCGGCTCCTTCCGTACTCTCCACACGCAAGCCCGCATCCTTGCCGTAATGAAGGAGCAGCCGTTTATGGACATTTCGCAGCCCGTAGCTTCCGCGCGGGGTCTGCCCCTTCTCGTACTGCAGCGGATTCTCAACCAGCTGATCCTGAAGCCATTTCAGGCGATCCGTCGTCATTCCGATGCCGTCATCCTCCACCACGAAGTGGATCCCTTCAGGCTCGCGATGCCCGCGAATCGTAATCGTCCCCATCCCGTCACGGCTCAAAATACCATGCAGCATGGAGTTTTCAACCAACGGCTGCAGCAGCAGCTTTAACATAGTGTGCTGATACAGCTCTTCCTCCACATGAACCTCAAACTTGAATTTTTCCGGATATCGGATGGTTTGGATATTCACGTAATGACGGACATGCATAATTTCCTGCTGAATCGTGCAATATTCCTGCCCGTTATTGAGGCTGAACCTCAGGAAATCACTGAGCGATCCCACCATCTCGGCAATTTTCACATCCTGGTTCATCAGCGCCAGCCAATGGATGGATGACAGCGTATTGTAGAGGAAATGCGGATTGATCTGCACTTGCAGCGCATGCATATCCGCCTCCTTCTTCAGCGACTCGTTCAGCTTCACTTCATCGGTAAGCTTCACAATTCGCGAACTGAGCCGGTTATAACTGATAATGAGCTGTCCGACCTCATCGACCGTCTTAACCGGGAGCGCAGGCAGCGGCTCCTCCGGGCTTGAGTTCTTGAGAAACTTCGTTAGCACGGACAGCGGATTCGTAATTTTCTGGATCAGGAAAAGTACCAGTATAATGGCGAGCAGGATGGCCACCGTGACCGCAACCGCCGTCAATTTGATAAAGTACTGGTTCTGGGAACGGTATTCCTGTGAAGGAATGATGCCGACCAGTTTCCAGTTCACGCTGGACATTTTCTTATAGAGAATGGTCTTCTTGTTGCTCCCCTCGCCATAGTCTATATTTCCGCTGAGCCCCTCAAACTCTCCAATCGCAGGATAATAATCTGCAAGCGTAAGATTGGTCTCCATATCCGGCGGACCGGCGATAATCCGATTATTCTCGTCAAGAAGAAGGACAAACCCGGTCTTCTCTAGAACGGCCTGCCGGAATTGATTGGCAATGACGCCCTGGTCCAGGTTGATCTGCAGGTTCCCGATCGGCTTATATTTATCCGTGCTCCGAATCGGTCTGGCCAACGTAATGACTTTCCTAACGCCTTCGAAGGTCCACTGGCGATGAACAAAGGACCACCATTTGGGATGCTGCTCGTAATAGTCGGGAACCATTTCGGTAATATCCCGGAACTCGGACCGTACCAAGGATTTATGCGAGATTGCATCTTTGCTGCCGAGCGGTTCGACAATGATGTTGGCGATATAATCTTTGGAAAAGGCCAGGTTCGTCAAAAAATTGATAACCGTCGTCTGCTGGACATAGTTGCTCTGCTCGGTCTTCAGATAGGCCTGAACTCCGGTATGCCCGATGAGAAACAACGAGATGTTCTCCACGTCTTTGACCATTGTATCCAGGTAAGCTTCCAGCTGCCGAAGCGTATTCATTCCTGTAATCTTGGCCTTCTCCTCCGTCAGGCTCTTGGCTATGTTAAAAGAGAAAATACCAAGAAACAGCAGCGGCACCAGCGTAGCGACAATTATAAGTAACGACAATTTATGCTTTAGCGATTTCCCAAGCCATTGCTGCATAAAAACACCTCGTTCATAGTCCCTATGGTATGGGCTTGTTATATTACTTGACATTGAATGCGTTTACTTCGAAATCACTCTCTTTTCCTAGCAAAAATGTGTCAGGTTTATTAACTATCTTAGAGGAATCTTTAGACTCAAGTAAATGGTAATAAAGGCCTATGAAAGGGGATGAAATCTTCTTGCATATGTTCCATATGTGCCACTTCCATTCGTTCCTTTTTGGAGAACGGGGAGGGCATAAATCAGGTTGGAGCGGATTAAAAAACGTAAAAAAGGGCGCCACAGCGCCCTTTTTACTAGCAAGACCTATCATTCTATCAAAATTAATGACTTCTCGTTCAAGTTTATACCCTCTTATTGGATATGCGTTTATATGTAGTTCTAAAGTTCCGTGTGCAATAAACGATTACTTCTCCTACTCTTCCAGACTGTATTCGATGCTATCCACCACAAACCGGTTCGACTCTTCTTGAAATCGATACGTTATTTGCAGATTCCCGGCAAAACCGGCCGGACTTATGCTCCCTGCCGCTTCCGTAACAAGCTGGCCTTCCGCTAGTTTGTGCCTGACGACGGCCCCGAAGCCAACCTTATCATATAAGTAGCTTTTATCCTTGGAATCATCCTCGACCCTTTGGACATACTCCTTCCCGTCGATCAAAAGCTTGATAACAAAGTGATCCGCATACTTCTCGATGTTGGATTGCACATGGCTCAATACCGCCTGTTCCAATGATTCGATAGGGATTTCCTTCAGAGTCTCGGCGTCGACAACATGCATCTCCCCCATGTAAAGACCTGTGCCGGTCCCGTCCACGTAGAACACAACAACATCAGGCTTGCCATCGCCTGTCACATCCTGATATTGAATGACGGGTTTACGCGTACCGTCTCCACCATTCCAGTCTTCAAAGACCCGCTTCCTTCCCTCAACCTCGACCACCATGCCTTCATATCTGCCGTATTTCGTAACGCTTATCGGATACAGCTTTACATCCCCGTTCTCCTCCGCCGTTGACACGTCGACATCCGGAGTATAGATGTAAATCATTCTCTCCTTCGTATCCCAGCCTACTTCTGCATCGTACAGCTCCGCTATAAATCGGATCGGAACCATAACGTGGCCATCCTTTAACGCTGCGGGAACGGATAGTGAATATGCGTTCCCTTTTCCCTTCGCCTTCATGCTTCCCATCTCTAATGTGACTTGATCGGCACCTGTGTTGACAGTTACCGTCTTGTTTTTGTTGTTCCAGTGAAGCTCCATGGGTTTCAAGTAGTCCTTCATAACGCGCAAGGGAACCAGCGTGGTCTGATTCACGATGACGGGATTAACATCCGTCGTAACAATCCAATGATTGATGTTTAATTCCATTTCCTTCTTGGGTGCAGCTTCAGCCTGAGCCTGTACGAAGGTACTCATCAGCATGGTGGCCGCTATAGCGCCGCTTACTGCTATTCTTGTCCATTTCCGGGTGATCATGTTCTCTAAATCTCCTTGGGTTGTAATATAAGGTTTATATAACTAAAACGCATCGTGACCGGGATTGGTTCGTTCATATCCATAAATGATGTAAATACTTCCTCTGTCGCCCCCTTCCTGCCGGGCATCCAATCATTCACCCCATTCAATGGCAAAAATCATGACCACGCTCCTTCTGTTATGTTAGAATCAGATATGATTGTTATATTATGGAATAATTAAAATTCAAGGGTATTGGCTTTCATTCGGAATACCAACGATATGAATGTCATGGAGCGGGCAAACTCTCTCCTGTATCCGAGCTTTTAGCTGTGAGTCCAGCTGTCACCTGATCTTAAGGCTACGTCAGCTAAAATGTTCGATATCGATTCATAAAACCATACCTTGAAGGGAGGTGAGATCTTTGAACCAGGGAATATCCTTTTTCGGCATGTTTTCCATGCTTAGCGTTATCGTATACGGGCTATTCGCACTTCTCGGTTTATATGCTTTGTATCTCCTCATTAAATTGATGATCCGGGCCATAACCGCGCTCGAACTCTACATCGATGAGAAAAGAAACCGGCGGTTGTGAAGGTAAACTTCAGTTAATTCAGGGTTGAAACCACTGAATCTCCTGTGGTAAAGTCTAGGCAACCAGAAATGAAAGGGTGAACCAAAAGCCAATGATCTACTAATCCTGTCCCAAGCATTTGGAAAACACTTCGATTTCGATACGAGGTTTTCGGGATAGGATTCGTGCGGCTTTTTTTATATGTGACAGGTGGATGTTTGAGACTTCTACATGAAAGTCCGCATCTTCCTTGTTCATATTAGCCTCCTATTCCGAAATCTCGGAGTGGGAGGCTTTTTCTATTTCAAAAACACCAATTGAGAGAATGGAGATTATCCATGACAGGCACTCATCCAAACATCCAAGACTGAACCTCCCCGATTACGGGCAACCGGAGCGAGAGACATGTTTACGCTCAGACAAATGAAGAATCCGTCTTATAAAGCATTCCTAACAACTACTTTCTAAACAGGAGGCATGTTTGCATGCAGATCGCCGCACAGGAATACAAGACAGCGAATCGGGAATCGGGACCTTATGGTATTACGGCAAGACAAGATGGGACCATATGGTTCACGGAACAAAAAGGAAACCGGATCGGACGGCTCACCAAAGATGGGGATATACGCACGTTCGAAGTGCCGACTCCAGATGCCGGGGTCATGTCCATCCTCTCTGCCCATACCGGTGACCTCTGGTTTACGGAGTACAAAGCGAATAAAATCGGAAGAATGACAATGGAAGGAACATTTGCGGAATTCGAACTGCCTGAAGCCAATTCGTCTCCTTACGGCTTGGCTGAGGGTCCGGATGGAGCCATATGGTTCACCGAGCTAATCGGCAACCGAATCGGAAGGATTACGCCGGCAGGCATTATCACGAAATATGACTTACCATGCGAAGGATCGTACCCTTCCTATATTACAACCGGTCCGGACGGCGCGTTGTGGTTTACGGAAAACCAGAACAACTGCATCGGCCGAATTACGGTGGAGGGGAAGATTACCGAGTACCGGATTCCAACAGAGCAATCCGGACCGGTCGGCATCACGACAGGTGCCGATGGCGCTCTATGGTTTGTTCAAATCAACGGCAATCAAATCGGTCGAATTACAACGGCCGGGGAAATTGCGGAATTCAAGCTCCCGTCAGGGAACGCCAGACCCCATGCCATCACGGCGGGTGTATCCGAGGATCTATGGTTTACCGAATGGGGAGCCAATCAAATCGGACGAATTACCTATACCGGGGACATTACCGAGTATCCAATCCCTACCCCCTCCGCAGAACCTCATGGCATAACCGTGGATTCCGGCGGCGAGGTCTGGTTCGCCGAGGAATGCGATCAGATCGGCCGGTTTACGATTCAGTATTAGGTTTAGGGAGAACACATATCGCTCCGCCCATAAAAGAAAGCCCGTGCAGCCTGTTGCCGGGCTTTTCCAGCGAGAAGCTGCCCTGGCTTGTTTCTTCATCTATGGGAATGTGATAGATTAAATGGATACTTAGAATTATTTCTCTTAGGAGACCGTCCGATGATGAACTCAAACGAAACGTTAGATGATATACAATGGCAGACGCTGATTCAACAAACCGCCGGATTTTTCAGCGATTTGACCATTAAACGGGGATTTCAGTATTACAAGCAAGGTCGTGTCCACGCCAGCGAGCCGGCAGATGAGACCGGTGTGGTCGAGGCTTCCGTGGATGGAACGGAAACCTACCGTACCAAGCTTCACCTTCACTCCTTGAGCGACAGCGAATGCAGCTGTCCCGTTAAGGATGGCTGCAAGCATATGGTGGCTGTTCTGCTTGACTATGCTCAACTTCAGGGTCGTTCCATTCACGCCCTGGTTAATGCGCATTCCACCACATATGCTTCCACCTCTTCGTATGACCGAAGCGAGTCCGGCTTCAGCCCAGCGCAGGACCGACCGTCTGCCGGAGCATCAAAATGGAGAGTCAAAGCGGATCATTTGCCCGACCTGCCAATCTCCGCATGGCATGAGCTGTTCGAAGTTTGCACGGCTTCGCTGGGAACGAATACGCAGAATTCGTTTTACGCCAAAAATGCGCTGGCTTCCCTCCATCACATTAAACCCCCGCTTCCGCCGGATCTGGATCCGTTATACGAGCTCCATGCGCATCTCTTCATTCTCGAGAAGCTCGTCAAGCAGCCCGCCAGTGCCTGGAATTCCTCCGGCTCCTACATCGGCTATCATACGCAGGTGGCAGCGGATCATATCCTGGCCAGAATCGAGCGCATCTTCCACGAAGGGCTGGAGGTCAGCGAACATGGGGAGGCATTCAGGCAGCGGTTGACCGAGACGATTTCGCATGCCCGGCGGAGCATGCTGAGCGAGCCGCGGAACCGCAAATTTTACGCCCAGATCTATATGCAGCTCTGGATGTACTGGATCTATCCGTTTTCGAAAAAAGACAGCAGCTTAATCCAGGCGGAGTTAGAGCAGTTGCAGACAGCCGAAGCCGAATTCGGCAGCAGTCTTTCACGCGCCTCATGGTATATGGCGCAGGGCTTAATGGCCTTCTATCTCGGAGAAGATGAATCGTCCTGGGACCTGATCAGGGAAGCAGACAAGGTCAGCAGCCTGCCCCCCGCTTCCGTCCTTGGCTTCTTCGACATGCTGCATTCAGGGCAGCAATGGGACCGCTTGGCCCGCTGGCTCCCGGAGATCGGCCCGCTGCTTGGCAGTCACCGCAACGAGCATCTCAGCAGCTATCAATACTACTGGGATGCCGTCATAGAGCACTTGCCCGAGGAGGCTGAACGGATGTGGAGCAGTCTTGCCGACATGCTTCCTTATTCGAAGGACATCTATCAGAATGCCTTGATCACGCACGGGAGATGGCGGGAATGGATCGACTATCAACTAAGCACAGGCCGGGAGCCGCTGGAACTCCGGGTCAGCGAGCTGGCACCGATCGAGAAGAACGCACCCGAGCTTCTGCTGCCTTTTTACCATCAGGCCGTTGAGCGGTACATCCTTCATAAGAACCGAGCCGGATATAAAGCAGCCGTCAAGCTGCTCAAACGGTTAGCCAAGCTATACAAAAAGCTCAAGCAGCAGGAGCGCTGGGATCTGTTCATTATCTCGTTATCTGTACGAAACAGCCGGCTTCGCGCATTCCAGGAAGAGCTGCGGAGAGGAAAGCTGATATCATGAGCAGACACACAGAAACCATCACGGTCCACATGGCGCTAAGCGAATACGGAGATGCCGTCATATACGGCTCTACTGTCATGCAGGGTTATGTGTCCGGACAATACCTGAAGCACCGTTTATTCGCGTGGCACGAAGCTTCCTTCTACGGAACAGAGCTTACCGTTCAATCCGTTCAGGACATGGAAGTGGTCATCCTGCCTTCCGAGCAGGTCATACCGTTCTTTGCGGATGGACGGCTGCTGGAACATATTGAATGGGTATGGGACGAGGATTGCCTTCCCTTCATTGAACTTGCGCCTTCGCTGGCAGCTTGCATTCAGAATAAGCAATATGCGCCCAGCTTGAGCGCCTTCAGATTGGGCAAGCTGCAATGGATCTGGGATACAGAGGCGTTCAAAGCGGAAGAGCAGTCCCGTCTGTCCCTGCTGAATGCAGACGAGATATGGAATGAAGGCTTGCGGGCAGCGTTCTCCGCCGCCGTGCAAGACCAGTGTTACGGCAGCGAAGAGTCGGCGGCTGACCTGCGCAGAGAATACCCGCTTCTCTTCTCGCCGAACCGCACGGCAGCCGAGGGCATGGACGACAAGTCATGGCTGATCGCCATCGGATGGCGACCGGATACCGCTCCATTCCGGCCGCTGCTGCAATTGTTGGAGCCTGACGAAGACGAAGCCGAATGGCGTCTTCGTCTTGTATTGCAAGACAAGCAAGACGCCGCGGCGCTTGCAGCCGTTCGTCTTGCTGAAGACGGGCATGCATATGGATCATGGCCCGAGACATGGACACCTCATATCAAGGAGCGGGCCCCCGGCTGGCTCCAAGGATTGCAGGCAGCACTGCCGGCAAGGGTGCTTCATGCTCCGGCTGAAGACGTGCTCGGTAGGCCGCTGTCCGACGAGGCGGCATGGCAGTTCCTGACCAACGACAGCCAGCGGCTGCTCCAGTCAGGCTGGCTGGTCCTATTGCCCGCTTGGTGGGAAGCCGCCAGCAAGAAGAAGCCCAAGCTGCGGGCGAAGGTACGCTCGGGCGAGGGCGAGAACGCCGAGCGAAGCAGCGGCGGTTCCCTGTTCGGTCTGGACGCGCTGGTCAATTTCGATTGGCGCATCGCCATCGGGGAAGCTACCCTTTCCGAGGCAGAATTCGCCGAGCTTGTTGCCCGGAACGAACGGCTGGTACGGTTCCGGGGGCAGTGGATTCCGCTGGATCCCGCCCTGGTTGCCCAAATCCGCCAGATGATGGCGGGCGTAGACCGTGAGGAAGGTCTATCGTTTCAAGATATTCTGCACCTTCATCTGCTCGGGAACAACGATGAATCGGAGCAGACGAAGCAGGATTCGGAGGAAACACAGGATCCGGAGCGGATCAAGCTTGAGGTGGAACTGAACGAGCACCTCGTGAAGCTCATAGGCCAGCTCGGCCGCCAAAACGAATGGCCGAGCCTCCCTGTCCCGGCTGGGCTGAAGGCCGAGCTGCGGACTTATCAGCATGACGGCTTTGCCTGGCTTGCCTTTTTGCGGCGTTACGGGCTTGGTGCATGCCTTGCCGATGACATGGGTCTTGGCAAAACCGTGCAGTTTATCGCCTACCTGCTGCACGTGAAGATGACGATGGAGCGGGAAGAAAGACGCCTCCCCTCCCTGCTGATCTGTCCCACCTCAGTGCTGGGCAATTGGCAGAAAGAGCTTGAACGGTTTGCCCCCTCGCTCCGGGTCATGCTTCATTACGGCGGCAAACGAAGCAGCAGCGAGGATTTCTATAAAGAGGCTTACCAAGCCGATATTATCCTTACCTCTTATGCTACGGCGACGCTTGATCAAGAAATGTTAAGAGACATGAAGTGGGAAACGATCGGCATCGACGAGGCCCAGAACATCAAGAATGCCGACACCAAACAATCCGCCGCCGTGCGAAGCTTCCCGGCAAGGCATCGCGTCGCGCTGACCGGCACACCGATTGAGAACCGGTTGTCCGAACTGTGGTCCATCTATGACTTCATCAATCCCGGATATCTTGGAAGCCTGCGGGCGTTCAATCTCCGGTTCATCCAGGCCATCGAAAAAGACAAAAACGAGCAGCGCACGGCCGACCTGCAGAAGCTGATTAAGCCCTTCATGCTTCGGCGCAAGAAAAAGGATCCTGCGATTCAGCTCGACCTGCCGGACAAAAATGAGATGAAGACTTATATCCATCTTACGGCCGAGCAAGGCGCGCTTTATGATCAGACCGTGAGCAGTCTCCTGGAACGCATGCAAAAGCTTGAGGGCATTGAGCGGAAAGGCGCCATTCTGGCAGCTCTGACGCAGTTCAAGCAGCTCTGCGACCATCCGGCTCTGCTGACGAAGGAGCCGCTCCCGGAACTGCCGGGAGGCGGCGGCTTGCTTGATACCGAGGCCGTGGTCAACCGTTCAGCGAAGCTGGAGCGGCTGTTGTCCATGGTGAAGGAGCTGCGGGACGAGGGCGAGCGCTGCCTGATCTTCACCCAGTATATCGGCATGGGCGAGATGATGCGGCAGGTGCTGCATCAAGAGCTGGGTGAACCCGTGCTGTATTTGAACGGCAGCACACCGAAGCGGACGCGCGACCGCATGATCGAGCAGTTCCAATCCCAGACCCTGCCGCCCGAAGAACAGCCGAATGTCATGATTCTCTCCATCAAGGCCGGCGGCGTAGGTCTGAATCTGACCGCGGCGAACCACGTGTTCCACTTCGACCGCTGGTGGAACCCCGCTGTGGAGAATCAGGCGACCGACCGCGCTTATCGGATGGGACAGACCAAGGATGTCCAGGTGTACAAGTTCATCTCCATGGGGACGCTCGAAGAGCGGATCGACGAGATGCTGGAGAGCAAGCAGCAGCTGAGCGATCAGGTTATCGCAAGCAGCGAGGGCTGGATTACCGAGCTGTCCACCGATGAGCTGAAGGATCTCTTCACGCTGCGGCGCGACTGGGCGTAATCGTCATATCAAGGAGTAACCGGATAGGCGATCTTGGATACTCGGCCCCGAAGGGGTGAAGCACAGCAGAATACCTATGGAATTTCTAGGCGGTTACCAGATGCCGTTCTATAATATCGTTGAATAAAAGAAAGCCCCGTGTGAGGACACGGCCACTGAAAACTTGCCATTTTTCGGAGGCCCTGAGCCAACACGGGGTTTTTGTTATTTGGAGGAGTTTAATGCTTAACAGGATTTCGTTTTGTTTACGCGTATGAAGCTTGTATGACTAAGGATTCTAAGGTTCGAACCAGTTGAAGTCCTGTGTCTTGGGTAATCCGGTTCAACTTAAGATACTCTTGCTTAGAAGGTAATCCGACTCAACTTGAGGTACTCCCGCTTAGAGGTTAATCCGAAATCAACTTGAGGTACTCTTGCTTAGAGGGTAATCCGAATCAACTTGAGGTACTCTTGCTTAGAAGGTAATCCGAATCAACTTGAGGTACTCCCGCTTAGAGGGTATCCGCCTCACCAGCTCAAGATAGTCATTACTAGAATGTCGGGCCAGGTAGCAGGGTATTAGGTGGCGATACTATCCATAAACGGACATAGGATACGTTATTTAGGGAAAAATCCACCATTTTCGAGCTCGAGCGGACCCTAGTTCCGTTATTTGCTCCAAAAAACGATAAAAACGCCGAATATGAGTCCAATAACGTACCTAGTGTCCGCTAAGTTTGAAAATATGGCGTTATCTCATAAAATAGCGGAACTAGAGTCCGATAAGTCGGGTGCAACAAGTAGTAGATGATTCAAGAACAGTAAGTTTGCCACGGAATCGGCCTCACCTGCGCAAGACAGTCAGTACCAGAACGTTGGGCCTGTAGCAGGGTAATAGGTGGCGATGCCATCCATTACCGGACACAGGATACGTTATTCAGGAAAAAATCCACCATCTTTGAAATCGAACGGACCCTAGTTCCGTTATTTGCTCCAAAAAACGATAAAAACGCCGAATATGAGCCCAATAACGTACCTAGTGTCCGCTAAGTTTGGAAATATGGCGTTATCTCATAAAATAGCGGAACTGGTGTCCGATAAGTCGGGTTCAACAAGTAGTAGATGACTTCAAGAACAGTAAGTTTGCCACGGAATCCGCCTCCCCTGCGCCAGATAGTCAGTACCAAAACGTCGGGCCAGGTAGCAGGGTATTAGGTGGCGATACTATCCATAGACGGACACAGAATACGTTATTCAGGAAAAAACCCACCATTTTTGAGCTCGAACGGACCCTAGTTCCGTTATTTACTCCAAAAAACGATGCAAACGCCGAATATGAGCCCAATAACGTACCTAGTGTCCGCTAAGTTTGAAAATATGGCGTTATCTCATAAAATAGCGGAACTGGTGTCCGATAAGTCGGGAGCAACAAGTAGTAGATGATTCAAGAACAGTAAGTTTGCCACGGAATCGGCCTCACCTGCGCAAGACAGTCAGCACCAGAACGTCGGGCCTGGTAGCAGGGTATTAGGTGGCGATACTATACATAAACGGACACAGGATACGTTATTTAGGGAAAAACCCACCATTTTTGAACTCGAACGGACCCTAGTTCCGTTATTTACTCCAAAAAACGATGAAAACGCCGAATATGAGTCCAATAACGTACCTAGTGTCTCCTAAGTTTGAGTTTATGGCGTTATCTCATAATATAGCGGAACTGGTGTCCGATAAGTCGGGTGCAACAAGTAGTAGATGACTTCAAGAACAGTAAGTGCGGCGCGAAATCCCTACTCTGGGTGCAGCAAGTGCAATCGGAGCTGGAGTCTTCTACTTCAGGCGCAGCTAGTGTAACAGCAACGGAATCCCTACTCTTGGCGCAGCTACTGCAACGGCAACGGAATCCCTACTCTTGGCGCAGCTACTGCAACGGCAACGGAATCCCTACTCTTGGCGCAGCAAGTGCAATCGGAACTGGAGTCTTCTGCTTCAGGCGCAGCTAGTGTAACAGCAACGGAATCCCTACTCTTGGCGCAGCTACTGCAACGGCAACGGAATCCCTACTCTTGGTACAGCAAGTGCACACCACTGGAGTCCCTTACCTCAGCCGCACCAACAGCAAGCAGCAACCGAATCCTACACCAGGAGCAACAGGAGCAGCCAGCGCTGCTACTCCCCTCGATAGCATCACCCAGCCCCGCCACTCCCCTCGATAGCGTCACCGGGTCCCACTCCCTCCGTTTACTTCTCCTCCATCAGCTGCCGCAGCTTTGCTTCCGTGGTCGTATCCGGAGCTGGCGTATAAATGCTGCACCGCAGATCATCATTTCCGTACACTTTGAGCGACGTGAGCTCATATACCATTTTTCCGGCCTTGGCATGCCGGAATTCCAGATGTACTTCCGGGGCATAGCTGACCTGGCTCTGCTCCCACATCCGATTGAACTCCGGATGCCCCTGCTTCATCTCTTCCAGAAAACGGTCATACCACTCATCCTCGACATATTGACCGTAATAGGACCGAAACATCGACAGGAAGCCGCTGGCGAACTGCTCCCAGTTCACCGCCAGCCGCTGAAACTCCCTGCGGGTGAAAAGCAGCCGGATCATATTCCGCTCCTCGGGCGGGATGCGGTCAAAATCAAGGAACACATACGCAGCCGCACGGTTCCATCCCACGATGTTGCACATCCGATCCGATATCATGACGGGGCAATATTTCAGCTCGGTGATGATTTTTTGCAGAGACGGGCTGATCTGCACCGCTTCTTGTTTGACCGTATAAGGCTCCGCCCCGCTCTCCAGCGCCAGAGAATACAGATATCTTCGCTCATCCGCGTTCAGCTGTAGCGCATTGGCGACGCAGTCCAGCACGGACGACGACACCTGGATGTCGCGTCCCTGCTCGAGCCAGGTGTACCAAGTGGTGCTGACACCTGCCAGCTGGGCCACCTCTTCTCTGCGCAAGCCCGGTGTCCTTCTTCGTGACCCGGGCGGCAATCCGACGGACTCGGGCGAGATTTTGGCACGCTGTCCTTTCAGGAAAGCCGACAAAGCTTGGAGTCTAACCTGGGAATTCATCTTATAAGCCTCCTTCATCCAACTAAGGATAGCAGTATTTATACTAGGATAAACGGTATCTTGTAATAGGATACTACACGTGACATTATAACCTTAAGATTGACAAGTTATAAAGTCTTAAAGGAGGCTTGAACCATGGAAAGAGTCGTTATCACCGGTATGGGCGTCATATCGCCGTTGGGCCATGATGTTGAGACGTTCTGGTCCCGGCTTGTACGAGGAGAGTCCGGTATTACACATATAGAAACTTTGGACACATCAAGACAGAAGGTACAAATAGCAGGTGCCGTAAAGGAATTCGACGCAAACGCGCTGTTCGGCGCCAAGGAAGCCCGGCGTATGGACCGCTTCTGCCAGTTTGCGCTGGCTGCGGCGGATCAAGCCATAAGCCAGTCGGGACTCGATCTTGATCAGATCGATCATGAGCGGATGGGGGTATATGTCGGCTCCGGCATCGGCGGCATCCAGACCCTGATGAATCAGAGCGGCACGCTGTCAGCGCGGGGTCCCGAACGGGTCAGTCCTACCCTGGTACCCATGATGATTCCCAATATGGCGGCAGCGCTCATCAGCATTAAATACAAGGCGCTGGGCTCCACGCAGGCCCCGGTTACGGCATGTTCGATCGGCAATACGGCGATCGGCGAGGCTTTCTTTAACATCCAGGCTGGCCGATCCGACATCATCATCGCGGGAGGCTCCGAAGCGGCGTTGACCGATATTTCACTGGCCAGCTTCGCGAACGCAACCGCCCTTTCATCCCGCAACGATGAACCGGGCCGGGCCAGCCGGCCGTTTGATACGGACCGGGACGGATTTGTCATGGCAGAAGGTGCCGGCATCCTCGTCCTGGAATCGCTCTCCCATGCCTTACGCAGAGGCGCCGTCATTCTGGGCGAGGTCATCGGTTACGGTGCCAGCTCGGATGCCTATCATATGGTCGCCACGCCGGAAGACGGCAACGGTGCGGCACGGGCGATGAAGCTGGCCCTGACCGAGGCGAATCTCGCCCCATCTGATGTGGATGTCATCAGCGCCCATGCCACAAGCACGGTCATCGGTGACCGTTCGGAGACAGCGGCCATTAAGCAGGTGTTTGGCAAGGAGGCGTATCGCATTCCGGTAACGGCGAACAAGTCGATGACCGGACATATGCTGGGCGCATCCGGCGGCGTAGAGGCCATCGCACTCGTGAAATCCTTACAGGAAGGCGTCATACCGCCGACGATCAATCTGGAACATGCCGATCCGGCATGCGATTTGGATTACGTACCGAATCAGGCGAGAAAGGTCGAGCTTCGGATTGGCATGTCGAATTCCTTCGGCTTCGGCGGACATAATTCGGCGATTGTTATCCAGAAATATGAGCACGAATAACCCATGCGTCCCGGACCCCAGTGAAAACTGGGGTCTTTTTCTTGTTGCGATTCTGGAAGGCTGGGCTGAATAATGAGACAGAAACAGAAACAACGGCTTTTTTAATTTTTTTCGCAGAATCAAACTTTTTGCAAGACTCGCACGTCTTGCTTCCGTAAGTCAATTGCAATTGATGGTTACCCGCGCGGGCCCAAAGGAGTGTCATATTTACATGAGAGGCGGCCGGAAGCTTGAGAAGCTTCTTATCCAATGCATAACCGAACATCAGGACAGCGCCTACCGGCTGGCATACAGCTACGTTAGAAATAAAGAGGATGCCCTCGATATCGTTCAGGACGCGATCCACAAAGCATTTATATCCATGGAAAAGCTGAAGCAGACGGGTTCACTAAAAAGCTGGTTTTTCCGAATTATTGTAACAACCTCCCTGGATTTCATTAGAAAACAGAAAAAAGTCCGCGTTATGGACGACGAGAACCTGGAGGTTATATTACCCGGCAGCCATGACCACTATCCGAATCTGGATCTGGCCCAATCTTTGGAGGAATTACCCGACAAGTATCGGGTCGTCATCATACTCCGGTTTTTTGAAGATATGAAGATTGACGAAATTGCCGAAGTGCTCCACGAGAACGTCAGCACGGTGAAAACGAGATTATACCAAGGACTACAGAGACTGCGGGTGAATCTAAGCGAGGAAGATCAAGAGGAGGCGCAACGATAATGCATGACAAGCTGAATAGGATGAAAGAGCAGTACGAGAGCACTCCTATTCCTGACGAACTAAGCTCGATTGTCAACAAGACCATAGCAACCAGACGAAAAAAAAATAGAGCGCTGCCCTGGCTCGCTAGTAGCGCAGCTGCATGCATCCTACTGTTCGCCGGAGTGAATACCAGCCCTGCCTTGGCCCAGGCCATGTCCGATGTGCCGGTTCTGGGCCATATCATCAAGGTGATCACCATCCGTGAATATGCCGAGCAAGACGATAACACGGAAGTGCATATCGAAACACCCGGCATTGCCAACCTAGGAAATACGGAGCTTGAGCAAACCCTAAATAACAAATACCTGGAAGAAAACAAGAAACTGTATGAAAACTTCAAAGACGAAGTGGCCCTATTAAATAAAGAAGGCGGCGCGCATCTGAGTCTTACTAGCGGTTATGAAGTGATCACCGACAATGAACAGCTGCTGACGCTTTCACGTTATATTGTCGAATCTGCTGGAGGCTCTGCCGAATCCAGAAAATACGATACGATCGACAAGAAGAACCAGATGGTGATCACGCTGCCAAGTCTGTTCAAGGATGATCGTTATATCCAGGTCATCAGCGACAATATCAAGGAGCAGATGCGCCGCCAGATGCAGGCTAATCCGGACAACATCTACTGGGTGGAGCAGCCTGGCGTGGAGAACGATGCATCAGAGGATCTGTTCCAAACGATCGCCAAGGACCAAAATTTCTATATCAACCAAGACGGCAAACTGGTCATCAGCTTCAATGAATACGAAGTTGCACCCGGCTATATGGGCGTCGTGGAATTTACGGTCCCAACGGAAGTAATCGCAGACCAGCTCGTCAGCAGCGAATACATCCGATAGATCAAGGCGAATGCAGATCACAAATAATAAATATCAAAACTTAACCTGGAGGTAACATAACATGAAAAAAACAATGAAGCACACAACCCCAATCACCAAAACCCTGGCGGCTGCCGGATTAGCGGGCATCCTGATGATCTCCGCTTCGGGTCTGCCATCCGCTCATGTCCATGCCGAAACCAAAGCTGCAGCGAACACGAATCGGGTGACCGCTCCAACCGTTGCCCCGCAACTGGTAACATCCAAAACGCTGCAATCCAAGGAAAAATGGCTGGAAACCAATATTAAGATCCCTGTATTCCAAGGTTTGACTGACACCAAATATCAAGACCAGTTGAACGACATTATCGAATCCCATGCTTCCAAGGATATGGTCAAATGGGAGAAAGAAGCGGCGGAAGCTGCTGCAAATGCGCAAAAGAACGGCTATACCATGCACCCTTATCAGCTGAACATCACTTATGAGGTCACATCGGATGGTAAAGACGGCAGCTTGATCTCCCTTAAGGTCATCACCGAAGGCATCGGGATGAACAATGGCGATCCCCGCGTGGATACGTACAACTTCACGAACGAAGCCGAAGCACAGCGCGTGACGCTTGAAGACCTGTTCGGCAAAGATTACAAATCCATCGTGGATCAAGCGGTCAAAACGGCGATTGCCGCGAATCAAGACCATTATTTCTCGAACGAAGACGGGTTTCAAGGCATAGAAGCGGAGCAATCCTTCTATGTCGCGGACGGAAAGGCCTATATCGTATTCCAAAAATACAGCATTGCCCCTGGAGCCACAGGGACACCGGAATTTGCCGTAAAGCTGCCGGGTAAAGAATCCGACATAAAGCCTGCTGCAGCCGTATTGAAATCAGGCGCTTATTACAAAGATAACAACGGCAAACTCATGGTTCAGGTATCCGTGCTGCGCCAGCTGCAGTTCAATGTCAAGTGGAACGGCAAGAGCAAAACCACGGAAATCTCCAAGGGAGCCGTCTGGAGCGCGGTGAAGCTGAACAAGGATGCATACACTTTCGGCAAAATGGCCCCACGTTCGCTGGGCTCGGCTCCTGTCATGAAAAAAGGCCACGTCTATGTTCCGCTTGCTTTCCTAACAGACGTTCTGAATCTGAATGCAGATCAAAGCAAGCATGGCCAGATTACGGTAACCGCAGCAAAATAACATAGAAACTACTCCATTCAAAGTCTGCGCCTCCTGCACACGATCTTTCCTAAGCAGGGACAGAGGGACAGCACAGCATACGGTAAAAAAGAGGCCCTCTCCAACACGGAGACGGCCTCTTCATATTTTCATGTTAAGTTAAGAACGTTTACCTCAAGCGAGGCCCTCCGTGCCCTGTTATAGTGCAGCAATCCGTCAGCAATACCCCACCGACAATGCTTCTCCAGCCTTGCCGCCCCATTCATCATCCATCAGATACCGGGCTTGAACCTTTTCTCCCTCATGAACAAAAGTGAGACGATAATACACTTCTTCATCCTCGCAAATCTCAAAATACAGTGCATATCGCCCTGCTTGCAGCGGAAGCTCAATAGCGGCGTCCGACATGACGGACAACAGCTCCAGCTTCCCAGGATCCAGAACATCAAACGGCACGACCATCCGCCGCTGCGCATTCGGATCTTCGATGAACACCTCTTTCAAGGCCAGCTTTACCCAGGCGCCGAAAGCATCATCAGGGATAGGATCAAAGGTGAGATAACCGGGATGAATGACAACGCCCTGCTTGATATTGGTTTCTCCCCATTGGCACAAATCCTCATCAAAGTCCCGTGAGCGGACTTGGATCTGATGGTGCGAAATGGTAAGGTCCACCTCTTGAGTCATTTTCGTATGCTGCATATGTAAAACACCTCGCTTTTGGGATACCTGCATTCTGTTTAAATATCGTTCGCCAGATGCTCATACTGAACCCTCCCTGCCAAGAAAGGATTATCCTCTGAAGCCTCCACTTCGAACTGCCCATATGCCAATTGGTACAGCATGTTGAGGTCAGACCCTTCCAGCATGTAGTACAACGGACGAAGCTCCCCTTGTTTATCGGTTGCGGCAAAGCCGGCCAGCAGCGGCCATGCATCCACTTGTTCACCATCCACATCAACGGCCAGCTGTGATCAGGACCACCTCATTCTGAAAAAGCCCATACGTGCGCGCAATAAAGTAACCGGGTATCAACAACGTGGCTGCCACCAGGATGATCACTCCCCAGAGGACCCGCCTGCCTTTCATGCTGTCACCTCCCCTCGCGAGTTCTTCCTTCAGATGACCACGCACAAGCGACGCTGTTGCAAGCATCAAGAGCGCTTCCTGGCGTTCCATCAGTAGTCCACCTCTTCAATGTCGGTGCGCAAATTGCGGTTTGACGCCTGAAGCAGCTCCGTGAAGGAAGGCGCAATATAATACACAAAATCAGGATCATGCACGTACATGATGATCTGCCCGGACGTTCCCGGCTCAGCCGGATCGAAATCCAGCATCAAATACAACGACCCGCCTGCCATCGTGGCAAAGGGATACCAAGCCTTGTGAAACAGGTAAGGCTTAATCTCCGGATCCAGCTGCTGTATTTCCTCCGAACTGTAATACGCATCCAGCGGTTCATCCCGTTCGCAGAAATAAACTTTGACCTCCCTCATCTCATCCAGGCTCATCAGATAAAACGGCGTGTATTCCCCATCCCCTTCATTACCGGGGTAGAGCACGTGAAACCCATATCCGCTGCCGTTCTTCTTACTGTAAAACGAACGAAAGTCCTGTGGCAGCTCGATCCCGAACTCCGCTTCAAAAAGCTGAAATTGATCAGGAGCCGCCCCCTTCAATTGTTTATATTCATCCAGCAAATCCCGAAGATCTTCGGCGACCTTCTCCTCCAACTGCTGCTCCAGCTCGAGCATCAGTCTATCCATGACAGCATTCATAAAATAACCTCCGTATATTGCATGTCCACTCACCCCAAGCGGATTGCTACCCTTTCCTACAAAGTATATAGAACGCTGCAATGAAAACAACATGTCCTGCGGCATGCAAAAAAAGGGACAAAATCCCTCTTGAGATGTTGGTTTTGGTTCCTTTATGAAAACACCCCGGGGTATTTATGGCTGAAGCGCAGCGGTTTCATGGCGGAATCGGCTAATTCGATACCAGGGATAGGCATTACGGGACAGAGATAGCCCACTCTCCTGCCGGAGAGTTAACACCATTTTCGCATAAGCAGCTCCATGGGACCTCGCTTCACTCGTTTTCTCCATACCCAAGAGAAGATGACAGCCATCACAAAGTAACCGCAGCCGTAAGCAACCGCAAAGCTCAGATTACCATGGTTCAAATACCCGATCGCTTCCAGCAGCCCCAATCCAATGAAGATATGACCGAGATAATGGGAGAGTGAGAGCTGCCCGGTCCATATAAGCCACCCTGTCAGGCGGTTATCCTCAAAACGCTCAACGATATAAAAACAGATTGTAATCACGGCAACAGCCAGACAACCCGCAGAACATACATAGAGCAGCGTCGGCGGCATCGGCTTGGTTGTAAACAGATAATTAGCCGAATCGGCATCAAGCCACGGAGACGTCCAGCGAATGAGGAAGCGGGATAACAGCTCGAATATTACCACCCCGAACAATGAATACATCATGAGCTTCCGCCTGTGTTTGCCGCTCCACCAGCCCTTTCTTCCAAGCCACATGCCGATGAGGAAAAAGCTGATCCATGGAAAAAGAGGATGATATCCGTTGAACATCAAATTGCGGATGAATCCTTCCACCGTCCAAAAGTCGGCATATCGATGAAAACCGGGGTCCCAGCCCTTGCTGTAGTCCAGCAGGATCAGCATGGATGACGATACGATCAGAACGAGTCCGGCCAGGATCAGGAGCGTTTTGTCCGATACCGTTATGAGTACCGAGGCCAGAAGTAAAAATACCGCATAATAATGCAATATATCGGCGCTCCATCCGGTCAGCAGCAGAAGTGTCCCGGCGATAAACAAGAATACGGCTCTCTTCACCAATGTCTTGCGATTCTCTCGAATCATGTGTTGATTGCGGGAAATACTAGCCTTCGCAGTCATTAAGGATATACCGGTGCCAGCCAGTACCACGAACAATGCAGAAGCTCTTCCTTCAAACAGACCGGCGATGGTTTGCAGCCAATTGGCTCCATGATCCCCCACCTCCATGGCAAGTTTATAATTGACAATAATCATGCCGAAGATAGCCCAGGCGCGAGCATAATCGAGTGCGGTTAAACGCGTTGTGTTAGAGCTCATTCCCCTCGGCTCCTGTCATCACCTGGTTGACTGCTTGCGTCCAGATCACCTCATAGTCGTATTCCAGACCGTAACTCATGAAGTTATCCATGCTGTCAATGATCATGGTCAGCATCTGTGCCTGAACTCCCATATTGCCGTCCGGAAGAGCTCCAATGGAAACTCCATATTTCAGCAGCTCCGTAAAGCCGGAAGTGAACCCTTCCAGAATGCCGATTAGTTGCCGTGCATATTTAGGATTGCGGTAACCCAAGGCCTGATACTGATTCATAATTCGAGTATAGTGTTCATCCTCCTGTTGCGTATGAATCATGTTCAACCCGTCAGAGGTAAGCCTCGCGCTGAAATTCTCCGCCGTATATTTCTCCAGTTGAAAATAAACATGAAAACCGATGCTGCGGCAAATCTCTTCAAAAAGCTTGTCAATAAGAGCTTCCTTCGAGGAAAAATGATAATAAAGCGCAGGTTTGGATACATCCAATTCCTTGGCGATCATCGCCATGCTCGTTTTCTCAAAGCCTTGTTCCGCAAACAAGCGATAGCTTGTATCTAAAATAACCTCATACGTTGATGGATTACTCATCCTGATTTAACAACCCCTCATAATTCTACTTACCGGTCGGTAAGTGAATAATAATACAGGATGAACTCTTTTGCAACACGATTCTCTCCGCAAACACAAGAATGCCGCACAGCAGATATGAACATCCACCGATGCGGCCTTCTGGTTTATATGGATATGCTAAATCATATCGACGAACTCCAGCTTCCCAAAACGTGAAGGAATATGGTAATTCACCTCACCGGTTGGGCTCCATGCCTGATACTCCCGGTTTCCTTGGGTGTCCTCATCAATGCGGTAAAAATTCACCTTCCAGCTTCGTCCCGCTTGCAGGGGATTCTTGAAGTTCGCAGCCGGAATGCGAATTTCATACATTATATTCCCCTTATCGTCATGCTCTACCGAGGTCTGTAGGCCGGCAAGATTCCACTTCACATCGCTGCTTGTGATCGACTTTTGTCCATCGCTTTGGATCAGGGCGTCAAATATAATATTGTTCGGACTCACCTCAAGCTCGATATATTCCATTCCCGTTCCTGCTTCGTCTATAAACAATTCCACGACATCCTGTTCATACAGCGGATCATCCCGATGCTGGTACTCCGATACGATATGAGAATCCTGGCAAACAAACCGTACATAAAAGTATTCGGAGCTCCAGCAGGCGCGAACCTCGGTCGCTTCCTTCGCAGCAAGCCCGGTCACGGTATCGCTCAGGGCCACCGCTTCATACCGGTCCCAATCGATGTTCCCACGATGCTCTCCCTGCTGGATGTATAGGGCGGGCTTGCATGAGTAATTTGCCGTATAATGCATGATCATCCCTCCGAAAAAAATTCAATGGTAAGTCTATCCTCTATGATAAGACATACAGATTCGGTTAGCTATTCCATGGTAAGAATAAAGAACATATGGGAAATCCCATCTTTTGCTCTATGTCCCCATAGTGAAAATAAGCGCATGCTGTGCTACAATAATAAAATTGCAAACTCTAGGGAGGGTTATGGATTCGCCATGCTCATAATTGGTATCGCCGGCGGCACCGGATCGGGCAAAACGACGGTTGCCCGCTCTGTCATTGACCGTCTTGGTTCAGATAAAGTCACTTTTATTTCGCAGGATAACTATTACAAGGATCATAAGGAGCTCAGTTTCGAGGAACGCGAAGCGATTAACTATGATCATCCGTTCGCCTTTGACAACGAGCTGCTCGTCGAACATCTCGGCATTTTGAAAACCGGACAACCCGCATTTGCACCGGTGTATGATTTTACCGCCCATGCCCGTTTCACGGATCAGACCATTGAACTGAAGCCGAACAACATCGTCATCATTGAAGGCCTGCACGTACTGTCCGATGAGAATCTGCGCAAGCTGCTTCACATTAAAGTGTTTGTGGATACCGATCCCGATGTACGCCTGCTTCGCCGGGTCGTGCGCGATATCGAGGACCGCGGCCGGACCATCCAGTCGATCCATAATCAGTATCTGACAACCGTCAAGCCGATGCATGAGGCGTTCATCGAACCCTCCAAGAAGTACGCCGACCTGATCATTCCCGAAGGCGGAGAGAATGAAGTCGGCATTCGCCTGCTCTCCATCTTGACCGAGAAATATTTGACCGGCGACCGCACATTGTCGGGTGAATCATAGGACAAGCCTGCGTATCAGCAGTTTGGCAGCATGGAAAAGCCCACAGGACCATTTAAGTTAAAGGTCTGTGGGCTTTTTGGTGTTATCCGTGTCAATTGCGTTAGGATTGCATAACCCGCTCGTCATGTTTGCGTTCTTCCGTTTCCACGTTTGTTGGGTTTCTGTGTTCTTGCTTTCCGGAATGTTCGTTCCATGTTCGTTCTCGGTGTTCTTGCTTTCCGAATTGTTGCGTCTCCGCATCTACTGCGGTTTACTGCATTTCCTGCACCTTCAGCATTTCCAACGCCTCTTGTGTCCCCGGTCCTCTCAAAAACGTTCAGCTCCCTGCGCTGAAGCCGTCAAACGTGCGGATCGTAATCCGCAACCACCAGCACATCCATATGCCTTGCGCTTCTTAGCAGGCCCCGGATCATTCTCCGCTGGGCGTACAGCTTCCATCCGGCCATCTGCGGCTGTCCGATAATCAACTGGGTGGCCTTGACCGCATCGGCTGCTGCGACCAATTGGGAAGAAACGGCGCGGGTTGGCCCCTTGTTTACCGGCAGCACGGTGAACGTTCCCCCGAGACGTTCCGTTAACGTCTGAAGGGCCGTCAGGCGTTGTTCGTCGTCAAGAGACAGACTGTGATGCCGCTCCAGAGGGACTGCCACATACCAGGCCGCTTTCAGCCGATGGGCGATCCGGAAGCCTCGGCGAATGAGTCGTTCTCCCTGGGGACCTTCACCAAGCATGACATAGATAACCTCCTCGCGACGCCAAGGCCCCCGCAGCGAGCTGCTGCGCTGCCATGACTCCAGTCTCTCGTCTACATCATCCGCAATTTCTCTTAAGGCAAGCTCTCTTAAGGCAATAAGGTTTCCCGTCTTAAAAAAATGACCAAGGGCTTGCGGGATTTTCTCCGGCGCATAAATTTTCCCCTCCTTCATCCGCTGCCGCAGCGACTCCGGCGTAACGTCGATGAGCTGAACCTCATCGGCCAATTGCAGAATATGATCCGGCACCGTCTCGCGAACACGAACGCCGGTCATTTGCTTGACGGCATCATTCAAGCTCTCCAAATGCTGCACGTTCATGGTCGTAATGACGGAGATGCCGGCCGACAGAATATCCAGCACGTCTTCAAACCGTTTCTTGTGCTTGCTTCCGGGAACATTCGTATGCGCCAGCTCATCCACAAGAACCACGTCAGGCCTGCGACGAATGATCTCATCGGTATCCATCTCCTCAAGGCGTGATCCCTGGTAGTCCATCTCTTTGCGCGGAAGAACCTCAAGATCACCGATCTGTGATCGCGTATCCATCCGGCCGTGCGTCTCCAACAGTCCGGTAAGAACCGTCAATTCCTTCTTTAGCAGATCATTTCCTTCGCGCAGCATCGCATACGTCTTGCCCACGCCCGGGGCAGCCCCGATATAGACTTTAAACCGCCCGCGCTTGACCTGCTCCATCTTCCGGTCCAGCTCTTGCTCATTCAATCGGTGAAACGAATCGGAGGAAACTCGCCGCGGATGGATCTGCGCCGGGATGATCCGTTCTCCGTCATGCGCCGCCCGATCCGCCACAATAAAAATATCGATCCCGCGCGTTTTCTTCAGCAGATCCTGAAGGAGCGAGCCCTGCCGCATCTCCTGAAAGCGGGTCTGCTTCGAGTGACCCAGCACAATGCGGGTCACATGGTGCTCCAACGCATATTGAACAAGCACGTCGGCCAGCTTCCTACGCGAATGGAGAGGCAGCTCTTCAAGCTTGACGCCGATACGCTCCGACAGTTTCAGCAAAGATCGCTTGAAGGCCGCCTGCTCTTTCGTGAGCTCTAACCTCGGATTCACAAACGTAACGGCCATAAGCTCACCGTTCAATCTCTTCGCGATCTGCTGTCCGCGCCGCATATAAATGGATCCGTTCCAATGATACTGGGTGGATACCAATATTCGCTCATGGGCTCCCGATGGGCCGACCAATCCCCGTTCCTTGCGGTGCCGCTCCAGCGAGTGGTTTACCCCTTCGGCTACGAGGCGAAGCGTCAGCTCCCGAAGCACGGCCAGATTACCCTCCTTCCATACGCTGCCACCCCCGAGCAAGCCGCCTTGTGCCCGCTCCTGCATCGTTTCAGGCGTTACATCAATGAGCACCACCTCGTCTGCGTTTTCTAGCGTATCGGCAGGAACCGTATAACTAGCCTTAATGCCTGTCAGCTTGACTGCAATATCCTGGACGTCCTCCAGCTCATACACATTGACCGTCGTGATGACGCTAATCCCCCGTCTTAACAGAAATCGGATGTCATCCAGCCGCGTGGCATGCTTCGCCCCCTTCCGATTTCGGTGGGCAAGCCCATCGACAAGCACCACCTCCGGGTTGCGCTGCACCAGCAGTTCCAGATCAAGATCCTTCTTCTCTACGCCGTCCTCCACCCAATGGATGCTGGGCACCCGCTCCAGATTCCGGACCTGCTCGACCGTTTCCGGACGCTGCATCGTGGATACCGCGCATATAACAACATCGATGCCTTGCAGTTTCAAGGTATGTCCTTCGCGAAGCATATGATAAGTTTTCCCCGAACCGCTTACGGCCCCGATATATACCTTAAGCCTTCCATGGTGGAGCTTCGCAATCGACCTTAAGATTTCCTCCGGTGATTTTCTCCGAAATGGGTCCATGATCAATCAAGAAGCTCGGTCAGCGCCAGGTTCAGCTTCAACACATTGACGCGCGGTTCACCGAACACGCCCAAGTCCCGTCCTTCTGTGTGCTCCTCTACCAACTGATTAAGCTCTGTCTCGGTAATTCCAGTCAGCTTGCTGATCCGCGGAATCTGAATATTCGCGGCCTGCGGCGATATGTGTGGATCCAATCCGGAGGCGGAATTCGTAACCAGATCCATCGGAACCTTGCTCACCGGAACGTCCGGGTTGTTCTCCTTCCACGCTTCAATCGAGGCCTTCATCCGATCGATCAGGTCCGGGTTGGAAGGTGCATAGTTATTGCTGCCTGAGCCGGCTCCGTTATATTCAATGCTGGACACCCTGCCGTGAAAATACTGAGGCTCCGTAAAGTTCTGGCCGATCAATTCCGATCCGACCACCTTTCCGCCGGAATCCGTGACCAAGCTGCCGCCGGCTTGCTTCGGCATGAGCAGCTGCGCGGCTCCCGTCGTAATCAGCGGATAGAGAAAACCGCATAACACGATAAATACAAGGCTCGTTCTTAGGGCCATGCCCAGAGAGACGCGAACTGCCCCCGCCCCGGCGCGAGGCGCAGCGGATGATTTTTGCAACGGATTATTCATGGTTCCTCGATCCCTTCCTTCATATCTTCCATATAAACCATTTTCGAGTTATCTCTATTCCCCGGCACGATAATCATTTCTAGATCCATAGATGGACAATCATGTCGATTAGCTTAATCCCGAGGAACGGTACGATCACGCCGCCTAAGCCATAGACCAGCACATTGCGCTGGAGCAGCTTCGACGAGCTCATCGGTTTGTAGGCTACGCCCCTCATCGCAAGCGGAATGAGCAGCGGAATAATGATCGCATTAAAGATCAGCGCCGACAGAATCGCCGACATGGGAGAACCCAATCCCATGACGTTCAGAACATTCATGCTCGGTATGGCAGCTGCAAACATCGCGGGAATGATGGCAAAATATTTGGCGACATCGTTCGCGACGCTGAACGTGGTCAGCGCGCCACGCGTCATTAGCAGCTGCTTGCCGATGGCAACCACCTCGATAATCTTCGAGGGATCCGAATCCAGATCCACCATATTGGCCGCTTCCTTGGCTGCGGTGGTACCGCTGTTCATCGCCAGCCCCACATCGGCCTGGGCCAGCGCCGGGGCGTCGTTCGTACCGTCACCAGTCATCGCAACCAGCTTGCCTTCGGCTTGTTCTCGGCGGATGACGGCAATCTTATCCTCGGGCTTGCTCTCGGCGATATAATCATCGACACCTGCTTCTTTGGCAATCGTCGCTGCGGTAAGCGGATTGTCGCCCGTGCACATAATCGTCTTGATGCCCATCCGGCGCAGCTGATCAAACCTTTCCTTCATGCCCGGCTTCACGGTATCCTTCAAGTAGATTAGACCATAGATGCGGTTATCCACGGCAACAGCGAGCGGGGTTCCGCCCTCTGTCGCGATGGCATCAGCGCTTGGCGTCAAATCCGAAGGGATGGAGCCTCCTTGCGACAGCACCCAAGCTTTGACGGCATCTACCGCACCTTTGCGGACTTTTCGCCCATCCTTGAGGTCCATCCCACTCATCCGGGTCTCTGCCTTAAATTCGATGAAATCCGCCTCAGCCGTCATGCTTTCATCTGCTTCGAGACTTTCCTGCTTCAGCAGCTCCAGCACGGAACGTCCTTCCGGCGTTTCATCCAGCAGTGAGCTCACGCCCGCCCATTGCGAAAGCGATGCATGCGATTCGCCGCCGACGGGAATCAACTGGCTGGCCATCCGGTTCCCGAACGTAATGGTACCCGTCTTATCCAGAATCATCGTATTGATGTCACCGGCAGCCTCCACCGCCTTGCCCGACATCGCCAGCACATTGAACTGCGTCACCCGGTCCATGCCGGCAATCCCGATCGCCGACAGCAACCCCCCGATCGTGGTCGGAATGAGACATACCAGCAGCGAGATCAGCACCGGAACGGACAGCTCGATGCCAAGATACTTCGCAATCGGAGCGAGCGTAACGACAACGATCAGGAATATCAGCGTTAAGACGATCAACAGCGTATTCAGCGCAATTTCATTCGGCGTCTTCTGGCGAGAGGCTCCTTCCACAAGCGAGATCATCCGGTCGATAAACGATTCCCCGGGATCGCTCGTAATCCGGACGCGGATCGTATCGCTGACAACCCGCGTCCCCCCGGTGACCGAGCTGAAATCGCCGCCGGCTTCTTTAATGACGGGAGCGGACTCGCCGGTAATCGCCGATTCGTCAACGGACGCAAGGCCCGCAATGACTTCCCCGTCCCCGGGAATCATCTCGCCCTGCGTGACGATCACGATATCTCCTTTGCGAAGATCCGTGGACGGCACGGATTGTACCCCTCCGTTCTCCATCACTTTATGTGCCGTCATTTCCTGCTTCGACTGCTTAAGGGAATCGGCCTGCGCCTTTCCGCGTCCTTCGGCAAGCGCCTCTGCGAAGTTTGCAAACAGCAGCGTCAACAGCAGAATGACAAATACCGCCACATTAAATCCGAGACTGCCCTCTGTTCCGAAATAGGATGGAAATAACGTCATCAACAGAACAACCAGCGTCCCGGCCTCCACAACAAACATGACCGGATTTCTCATCATCAGGACGGGATTCAGCTTCGTGAGGCTGTCTTTCAGCGCCTGACGGACCATCTCTTGGGACATCGCTTTTTTTCTCGTATTATTCATGGAAATAGGCCACCTTTTCTATTAACGGATCGTCAGATGCTCAGCAATCGGACCGAGCACAAGTACTGGCAGGAAGGTCAATGCACCGATAATCAGAACCGTCGCGATCAGAATGCCGGCAAACAGCTTATTATCTGTCCGGAACGTTCCGAGCGTCTCGGGAACCCATTGCTTCCGCATCAACGAGCCGCCCACTGCCAGCAAGGCGATCATCGAAATGTAACGTCCGAATAGCATGACCAGTCCGGTTGTCACGTTCCAGAACGGCGTGTTATCCGACAGTCCCTCAAATCCGGAACCGTTATTAGCCGCGGAAGACGTGTATTCGTACAATACCTGCGAGATGCCATGAAAGCCCGCATGGGCAATGCCCGCCTGCCCCGCATCCGTCATCAGCGCAAGTGCGGTCGGAGCCAGAATGATCAATGGATGCACCAGGATAACAACCGCAATTAGCTTCATCTCCCGCGCCTCTATTTTTCTCCCTAGAAATTCGGGTGTTCGGCCAACCATAAGACCAGCCAGGAACACCGCCAATATCGCATACATGAGCATGTTCATTAGCCCGACGCCTTTTCCGCCAAAAACGGAGTTCAGCATCATCAGGGATAGCGGCGTTATCCCGCCAAGCGGCGTGAGCGTATCATGCATGTTGTTGACCGACCCGGTCGTGGCCGCGGTCGTCACCGTGGTGAACAGGGAGGACTGGGCGATCCCGAACCGGACCTCCTTGCCCTCCATGCTGCCTTGGGAGGTATCCATACCCAGCTGGTTCAGCGCCGGATTGCCGTTCGTTTCAGCCGCATAGTTCAAGGACAGGAATCCGATAAACAAGGTCATCATTACCGAGAAAATAATCCAGCCCTGCTTACGGCTCTTCGCGAACAAACCAAATGTGTAAGGAAGCGCCGCCCCGAGGCTCCACATGCACAGGATCTCGATCACATTGGTCAGCGGGGACGGGTTCTCGAACGGATGCGCCGAGTTGGCCCCCATAAACCCGCCCCCATTGGTGCCCAGATGCTTGATCGATTCCAGCGCAGCCACCGGTCCCACCGCTATTTGCTGCTCGCTTCCTTCAAGCGTCGTGACGCTGAGCGTAGGCTGCAAAGTCTGCGGCACCTGCAGCGCAACCAGTACCATCGCAATGATAAATGCGGCCGGAATAAACACCCGGGTGTGGGCTTTGACGAAATCTTCAAAAAAGTTGCCGACGGTTGTACCCTTGCTGGTCACCGCCCGGATAAACGCAATCGCCACGCATAGCCCGGTCGCCGCGGACGCGAACATCATCATCGTAATGACGGCCATCTGGGCCATATAGGATAATCCCGACTCCCCGCTGTAATGCTGGAGATTCGTATTCGTCATAAAGCTGATGATCGTATTGAACGACAAGGTCGATTCCATATTGTCGATACCGTTCGGGTTGAAGGGCAATACTCTCTGTATCCGCAGAATCAAATACCCCGCCGACACGAGCACGATATTCGTTATCACAAAGCTGACGGCATACCCTTTCCATGTCATTCCCTTGCGTTCTTTCAACCCAATCAGTGCGAAGATCGGTTTCTCCAACCAGGAGAACCATTTATCCGTTCCATTCCCCTCATTGCGAAACACCTGATATAGATAAGTTCCGAGCGGCTTTACCAGCAGCACCAGAACGAGTATAACGATGGCAATTTGTAAAATGCCCATGACGAATGCCTTCCTCCTTCAGCTGTTTCCCTAGAATTTTTCAGGATGAAGCAGCGCGTAAATCAAATATAGAAAAATAAAGAGCGTGCATATTAAAATGATCATCACGACTAATCCACCTCCGGTTCCGAAACCACGCGTCCGCACCAGAACATAAACAGCATGAGCAGTCCGTAGGTTCCTCCCAAGATAAGCACCATATATAAATCCTGCATGAATACAACCTCCTAAAACCTCATGGTCACATCAGCCAAGACGCTTAGCTGACAATGGATGAAGTCAGGAAGGATACCTGATGATGGTTCGTATGAAGCACCACATCGGCCCCCAGTCCCTTATATATCAATCGCGGATTGCTGGAATGGGTAATCACATAAATCGACTCCGTCGTCCATGTCCGGCAGATCCGTAAATAGCGGCAGCACAGGTTCAAGCTGCTCTCGAACAAATACACCTTGCTGACGGGAAACTCGGGAATGATCCAGGTTTGTTCATCCCTTGTATCGATAACGATCATGTTGGTGCAGCCTAGTTCCCGCAGCCTCTCCTGCTCAACCCGGTTGTTGGCTATGGCCGCAAACGAAATGTCCATATAGATCAACTTGCGGATAAATTCTTCCCCGGCCTTGTTCGGCGCGGATACTAGGATAAACTCCTGCGGTTTCTCCATCTTTTGTTCTCCTCCTAAAAAGTTCAGAAAGAGAAGACAACAACAAAGAAGCCTGGGGAAAGAGAAGAACTCTTCCCGCAGGCTTCTTCATCAGAACACGGTGAAATACACCGTGGCCCAAGTCCACGACAATCGTTGCCTCTCTCGATACGCTTACGAGGTTAGCTGACGGATTCGGGCGTGAGAGTCGCCCTACCCATAGACCGTTATCTTGTCCATGGGATTCACCCCTGAGAGATCAAGTTTATCTCCCGACTGGTTCCCCCGTTCCTTTTCCATTCAAGGACTCAGCGAAAATTAAAAACGAGTAGCATGTTATTCTATTAGCGATTGACTAACATTCAGGCCCGGCAAAACAGCACAGCATCAGGTTCGAGCGGTGAGAGTCGCATCATCCTGCATTTCCAGCGAAGGCCCATGGTGCCCTCGCCCGAGATTCGATCCATAAAGAACCCGGCAGCTCCCACACAGCCTTTAGGTCTTCATGGAACGGCTGCCCGTATGCCTGCTGCCGATGTCCGTCAATTCATAGTTCGTATCATACGTCCGGCCTTACAGGAAGTAAATGTGAGCAGAAACACGTGGGGCGTTATGTCGAACAGGATCTGTCCGGTTTCGCTCCATTATCTCTTGAATCCTGCTCTATACTATGTATTTCTCTTGTTTTCTTGTATTTATCGCAATATATCGAGATACCGAGATTTTGCCATGATAATAGATGACACAACCGAATGTACGCGTTTTCTTTTACGGTTTTCATCGATTTTCGGAATGTATCCGTCCAATATGGCCATTTACTTTTAGATTCCTCCGGCGTATGATTCATCCATCATTCGAAACACTCGTTTACGCTGAGCTCCCGAGCCTTAAGCGAAGCAGCCACTGTAGCAGGGCCACTAACGATAAATAGGCCTGGAGAGCGGGGTTACTCTGCTCACCAGGCCTTTTTGCCGTGCATATAACATTCCTATAAAGGAGCGCAGATCATGACGAAACTCATCGAGGCCGCACTGGCTCCCGTCATCGAAACCGCATCGCCTGCATTAAATGCAGAGCTCATCCGCTGCATGGAGATATTTCGTTTCGACCGGTGCTCGGCTGAACGCTTTATCCCCTGGAGCGACCGAGATTGGAACTGCGGGTTGTTCAAAATCAGCTGCAAAGACGCGGCCGGGTATGCCGAATATGCCCTGCCAAGCACAAGAGAATTCGCGGATCTGATCCGCTGGGCATCCGTCTTTACGAGGCTGAGAGGTATGCCCGTGACCGAGGCCATTCGCTATGCCCAGAAGCAGCAGCAGTGGGGATCCGCACGAATGCAGCTCGCCGTATCGGCCCTCGCCGATCTGGAGGCCAATCTGCAACAGCACATCACCCGTATGCGGTTAGGCAGCCTGCCGCTGGAGCGTTCCTTCCTGATGGACTGCTCGGAGGCATATTATTCCTTCTAGGACAGCTGCTAGAAAGAGCTACCGTTCTCTCTCCATTGCAATTGGTTGTTTTCCCCCCGCTCACTTGAACATATTCTTGAGCACCATCATCAGGTTGGCCGGCTTCTCTGCCAGCCGCCGGGTGAAATACGGGTACCACATCGTTCCGTAGGGCATATAACACCGGATACGGTAGCCGTCCTGTGCCAGGGCAGCCTGATCGTTCATCCTCAGTCCGTACAGCATCTGAAATTCATAGTCCTGTTTGTCTATGCGGCTCTGCTCGGCAAACACCTTCACCCAGTCGATGATGTTGTCGTCGTGCGAAGCAATCGCGACGTAGGCTCCCTGATCAAAATGCATTTTGATCAACTTCTTATAGTTGTCAATGACCTCCCGCTTCTGCTGAAAGGCGATGGTTCCCGGCTCTTTGTACGCCCCCTTGACCAACCGCAGATTTACGCCGGCACGCATCAAATTCTTGACGTCCTCCTCCGTACGGAACAAGTAGGCTTGCATTACGGTCCCCACGTTGGTCAGCCCCTCCTTATGGAGCCGCAGCGTCATATCAATCGTCGCCTGGGTGTACGGCGAATCCTCCATATCCAGACGAACGAAATTACGGTGCTCTTTCGCCTTTTTCGCCACCATTTTGATGTTCTCGTACGCCTTCTCCAGATCCAGCGCCATGCCCATCTGCGTCGGTTTCAACGATACGTTCGACTGCACTCCACGCCTCGCGATCCCTTCCACCAGCTTCAAATATTCCTCCCGATACCCGGCTGCTTCGTCCAGCGTCCGGATGCCCTCCCCCAGATGGTCCAGCGTGACAAGAATGCCCTTCGCGTTCAGCCTCTCGATTTCATCCAGCGCCTCATCCAAGGTATCGCCGGCAATGAATCGGCCCGCCAATTTCCGGCCGTACTTGATCGACAACCATTTCACGAGTTTATTGCTGGACACCGTCAGGATCACTTTGCGGTAAAGCTCGGTTCCGTCCATGCGCGCGCCCCCTCTGCAAGGTAAACCAAAAATGCACTCTATCTAACTCATATGCAAAAATCATGACGGCATGCAGGAAGACATACATATCTTACATAGAGGTTTTCACCAGGAGTTCCTAACCATGCCACCATGACGCATTCGCAGCTGGACCATTGGCCAGAAGCTTCGATTCATATCATGTTAAGGAGGGGCCTCCCCATGCGAGCATCTTTTCGGAACGAACCATTTATGGACTTCAACAACGAATGGAACAACAAGTTATACGACGCGGCGTTATCCGGGGTCGAAGCCGAGCTTGGCCAATCGTACCCGCTGGTCATCGGCGGTGCCAAAATCCATACGGAGCGCACCGCAAATTCGGTCAATCCGGCGCGCAAACGCCAAGTCATCGGCGTCGTGTCCCAGGCGGATACCGAGCTTGCCGAACAAGCCATTCAGACGGCAGCGCGTACCTTTGAGACGTGGAAGCACACCGAGCCGAGCGAACGGGCACGCTATCTGTTCAAAGCCGCGGCGATCATGCGGCGGCGAAAGCTCGAGTTCTCCGCGCTCATGACTCTCGAAGCCGGCAAGACGCGTGCCGAAGCCGACGCCGATACGGCCGAGGCGATCGATTTCATGGAATTCTATGCACGCGAAATGCAGCGCCTGAGCGCGCCCCAGCCGCTGACGGTCCACGAGGAGGAAGAGAATCATCTCTATTACATCCCGCTTGGCGTCGGCATCGTCATTCCGCCGTGGAACTTCCCGCTCGCGATTATGGCCGGCATGACAACGGCTGCCATCGTCTCCGGCAACACCGTTGTGCTGAAGCCAGCCAGCACCACCCCGGTCATAGCCGCTAAATTCGTAGAGCTACTGGAAGAGGTCAGCCTGCCTCCGGGCGTCGTTAATTTCCTGCCTGGCCCGGGTCAGGAAGTGGGCGACTATTTGGTGGATCACCCATTGACCAGATTTATCAGCTTTACGGGGTCACGCGACGTCGGACTGCGGATTCAGGAACGCGCGGCCAAGACGCAGCCGGGGCAACGATGGATTAAGCGCGTCATCGCCGAAATGGGCGGGAAAGACGCAATCATCGTGGACAACGAAGCCGATTTGGAGCTCGCGGCGGACGCGATTGCCGCTTCCGCATTCGGCTTCTCCGGTCAGAAATGCTCTGCCTGCTCCAGAGCCATCGTGCACGAGGACGTCTATGATATCGTGCTGCAGAAGGTGATCGACCGCTCCAAGAAGCTGGTGATCGGAAGCCCCTCCAATGCCGAGGCTCAGGTAGGACCCGTCATCGACGATAAGGCGTACCGTAAAATTCTCGACTATATCGAAATCGGGAAAAGCGAAGGTAGGCTGGTGCTTGGCGGTTTTCCCGGCGATCCGGAGGGGTATTTCATACAGCCGACGATCTTCGCGGACGTCGCCAGCACCGCCCGTATTTCCCAGGAGGAAATCTTTGGTCCGGTCGTGGCCTTCACGAAGGCAGCCTCCTTCGACGAAGCGATCCGATTCGCCAACAATACCGATTATGGGCTGACCGGCGCGGTGATCTCGAACAACCGCGCGCACCTGGAGCAAGCCCGGCGCGACTTCCATGTCGGCAACCTGTATTTGAACCGGAAATGCACCGGCGCCTTGGTGGGCATCCACCCGTTCGGCGGCTTCAATATGTCCGGGACCGACTCCAAAGCCGGCGGGCGTGACTACCTGCTCCTGTTTACACAGGCGAAGGCGGTGTCGGAGCGATTCTGATTACGACATGTAAAGAAACCTCTCCATGACAATGGAGAGGTTTCTTTATGTACAGCGATTCTTTTACCGGCTTTACGCCTTAACCTTGCCCTTAATCTCCCGGACCACCTTGCCCTCGAACGATTGATTCATCCAGTACGCAAGATGAATGCCTTCCTCACCAAAGGTGCATTCCGTGGTTAAGTAGAATGGCGTCTCTGTCAGTCGGATGGTCAGCTTCAACGTCCGCTCATCCTTCCAGGTCATGGAGGCAGCATATTCATTATCCCCCATCATCATCAGCTTCGTGGTTCCCGTCTTCCACGCGTTGCGACCACAGACAACCGAATTGACGCCGTGTTCCCCCTCAAGCTCCATTACCGCGCCGTCTTCTTCAAACCGGACGGAGAACGAACGCAGCTTCGCCTCATTCTCTTCGAGATCATAGACGATCCCGGTGACGTCCTTCTCGACCGGGGATGCCGCCTCTTCGCTTGGCGGATCCAGCTTCAGCGCTTCCAGCATTCCAGTAAGAGAAGCCTCCGCTCCGGTGTCGGTCGGCAGCGCATCAGGCCTCATCGAAGGTTGCAGATGCTCCCATGCTTCATCTAGCACGGCCTGCATGTCCCCAAGGCCGGAGGTAATCGCTATGACCGCATCCTGCTCCGGCAGCACGACGCAGAATTGTCCGAATGCGCCGTCGCCGCGGTAAGCCCCGTGTCGGCACATCCAGAATTGATAGCCGTACCCTTCGGTCCAATCCGAAGAGGAATCCGCAGGTCCGTTGGATATCTGTTTGGAGGTCGCCTCCTCGATCCACGCCTCCGGGATCAGCCGCTGGCCTTCCCATACGCCCTTCTGAAGATAAAGCTGGCCGAACTTGGCAATGTCCTCGGTCTTCAGCTTAAGTCCCCATCCGCCGGTGTTGATTCCCTGCGGACAGCTTTCCCATGTGGCTCCATGAATGCCAAGCGGGTCGAACAGGCGAGGCTGCAAATAATCCAGCAGCGTGATGCCGGTAACCTTCTGCAGAATGGCCGAAAGCATGTACGTCGCTGCGCTGTTATATACAAAGTGGGTACCGGGCTCATGCTCTACCGCTTGTTTAAGAAAGTCGGCCGCCCAAATATCGGATGGCATGGCAGGCTCCTGCGCGTGTCCGGTCCCCATGATAAGCAAGTCGCGTATCGTCATCGCGGACAGATTCGGGGAGGGATCTTCAGGAGCGTATTCCGGAAAGAAGCCAATCACCCGGTCCTCCAGCGCAATCTGTCCCTCTTGGGCGAGCAGTCCGATCGCCGTAGAAGTAAAGCTCTTGCTTAACGAGAACAGCATATGCGGTTTGTCCGCCTGATACGGCTTCCACCAGCCTTCCGCCACGACATGTCCATGCCGTACCAGCATGAAGCTGTGGAGTTCAAGCTCCTTTTCCTGAATCGATCGGATAAAGCGTTCGATTGACTGAGATGAGATTCCTTGATTTTCGGGGGTGCTTCTTGGCAATAATTGAACCGTTTTCATGTTCATCTTCCTTTCGCCTCTCCCTGTATCAATAAAATAATTTCATTATGACCCTTCCATTATACACCAGGTAATGGCACCGCCTCATCATAACGTATGGCACGAAAACCAAGCCGCTCACTAATCTCATTCAAGTCCTCCCGTGCAAGAAAAGAAGCCTCCTGATCGCGTCCGCGCGCCAGCTCCTCCCCATCCACTCGAGCATTGCCGCACTGCACCATTTCCTCCGAATACAATGCCGGATGGGACAGGAAGAAATACTGGTCATCCGTTAAGCTGCCAAGCACCCTTTCAAACGACTCAACCCCGTCCGGCACGCCGCCCGGGAAAAAATTGTAGTAATGGCGATGGTTGATTAGCCCCTTCGCTTCAATCCAGCGGTCCAGCTCTTCCTGCAGCCCGGGTATGAAGCGCTCCGGCAGCATATGAGAATCGGCATAAGAAATGCTGAAGCCTGCTGCGGTCAGTTTATCAAGCTGGGCTTCGCATTCCAGGAGGATCTCCTGCAGCAAAGGCGGATGATCCTGAAACAGGAACGGATCCTGATAGAAATAACCGGACTCATCGACAAGCGAAGGAACCTGTTCCTTCGCGGCAACAGGTCCCCAGCGTACGTTATCCCACTCCGCGTTCAGCGTCATATGGAAACCGAAGCAGATGTCCTTGCGATGCGCCAACAGCTGCGCGGCCTCACCAAGATAAGGACCGGGCGCCATGATGGACACGTTTTTAATGAATCCGGCCTCAACGTCCTTGGCAATCGCAGCATTGGCGGAACGGCTGGAAGCATAATCGTCGGCCCTCGTAATGATCCGCCTCATTTTACCGCACCTGCCGCAATCCCTTTGATGATGTATTTCTGGGCGAAAATATAGAAAATGACAACCGGGATGATCGTCAGCGTCAAACCGGCCATCGCCTGGTTCCACACAATCGTGAACTCCCCGAAGAAATAGAAGGTCGACAGCGGGATTGTGCGCAGCCCTTTATCCGACAGCGTCAGCGATGGAAGCAGGTAGTCGTTCCACAGCGCAATGACGTTCAGGATCGCGATGGTCACGCTGATGTTCTTCAGCAGCGGGAACACGATTCGCCAGAACACGCCCAGCTTGGAGCAGCCGTCCAGCGTAGCTGCCTCCTCCAGCGCAATCGGTACCGATTTGATGAACCCGTGGTACAGGAAGACCGCCATACTGGACGTAAAGCCGACGTTCATATAGATCAAGCCCTCATGAGTGTTGAGCATCGGAATGTGCAGATTGGTGCGAATCCAGTCCATCACCTGCATCAGCGGCATCATCAGCGTCTGGAAGGGAATCAGCATGGTCGCCACGAAGGTGAAGAAAATAATTTTGCTCAGCTTATTATCCGTCCGCACCAGCATCCATGCCGTCATGGAGGCAAGCACGATGACGATAATCACCGAGATGACGGTGACATACAGCGAGTTGCCCAGAGCGGTGAAGAAATTCATCTTCTCCATCGCGGATTTATAGTACTCAAAGCTGAAGGAGGAAGGCAGCGCGAGCGCATTCTCATACAGCTCCGCACGATCCTTAAAAGAGTTAATCAGCATGATGAAGACCGGAGACAAGAAGACCAGCGAGGCGAGGAACAGCAGGATGTCGAGCAGCCATTTCCCTGATTTCTTCATTACATCTGCACCTCTCTTCTCTTCGTGATGATAACTTGCGTCAGCGTAAGTCCGGCCACAATCAGGAAGAAGATGATCGCTTTGGCCTGACCTAAACCATAATTACCGTAAGCAAAAATCTCGTTGAAAATATTCATCGCAAACATCTCCGTCGCATTGCTCGGTCCGCCCTTGGTCAACGACAGGTTCACGTCATAGATTTTGAACGCCCCGGACAGCGTCAGGAACAGACAGATCGTGAACGAAGGCATTAACAGCGGGAACACAATGCTCTTGAGTCGCTGCCACAGGTTGGCGCCGTCGACCTTCGCTGCCTCCATCAGCTCATCCGGAATCCCCTGGATGCCCGCGATGTAGATGATCATCGTATAACCCGCCAGCTGCCAGGTGAATACGGCGACGATGGCGTACAGCGCAAACTGCGGATGCAGCAGCCAGTTAAAGAACACGCTGTCAAATCCGGTCTTCTCGCCCAGGAAGCTGAAGGCATCCGTAAAAATAAACTGCCAGATGTATCCCAGAATCAGGCCGCCGATGAGGTTCGGCATAAAGAACATCGTTCGCGCCGCATTTCTCGAGCGGAGCTTCGTCGTTACCAACAGGGCAAAGGCCAGACCCAGAATGTTGACGCATACCAGCGCGAGCAGCGTGAATTGAACCGTATGCCAAGCCGATGACAGGAATCGTTCGTCCTGGAACAGCTGAACGTAATTATCAAATCCTACGAATACTTTGGGATTTGCCGGAATGCCATCCCAATTTACGAAAGAGTACACGATCCCGATAATAAACGGGATGAGAACCACGGTCGTGAAAATAAACAGAAGCGGCACCGTAAACAAGGCAAACCAGGCTTTATCCTTACTTTTGCTCATAATCCATACCTTCTTTCCGTTCCGGATGATTCCCGCAAGGCGGCATCAAACCTTGAATTCGTGTTAGAAAAAACAAAAGCCTAACGCTCATCATCGGAACGTCTGAGGCTAGGCTTTCATTTTCATGGAATTGTTATTTCAGGTGGTTATCGTTTTGCCTCGATTATTTCGATGCTTTCGCCCACACTTCATCCAGCTTCTGCAGGAACTGCTCTCCTGTCATGCCCGGATTCATGAAGTACTCCTGCGTAGCTGGAGCCAGGTCATTGGTGATGATTCCCGATGGGAAGTAGTTCAACGCCCAAGTGATCGTCTCACCCTTCGTGGTTGCTTCGTGCACCGCTTGAGACAATGGATCCAGATCGCCTGCTTCAATATTCGTTAGAGCCGGGATGAATTTGAAATCGTCCACGATGGCTTTCTTGCCGCTGTCGCTAGTAAAGAGCCAGTTCAGGAATGCGTTCGCGGCTTTAACTTCCTCAGCATCCGCCTGATTGTTTACGACCCAGTAGCTGGCCACGCCGACGGCGATTTTATCGTTGCCGGCAAGCGGGAACGGCATCATGCCCACCTTGGAGCCGAAATCGCCGAAGTCCGCAAGCATGGAATAACTCCAGTTGCCTTGGTGAACCATAGCCGTTTTTTCCGTAGCGAAGTCGCCCATTTGGCTATCGTATTTCACTTCCAGCGGATTCTTGGTGTTGGCCTTGATCACGTCCATGAATTTCGCCCACTCTTGGAACTCCTTCGTATCGGCCATCTTCACTTCGCCTTTGTTCAGCTGGTCGATAAAGGCCAGCGGATCGGATTGAAGCGCAAACGGCGTGTTGATGATATGTCCGATCAGGAAGTATGCCTCTTGGGACAGGCTCAAACCGTTCTTCCCGTCAGCCTTCAGCTGCTCCAGCGTCTTGGTGAAGGAATCCAGGTCCTTCATGTTAGCCGGATCCACCAGATCCTTGTTATACACGAGGCCGAAGCCCTCTACGCCGTATGGAACGCCGACCGTTTTATCATCGACCTTCAATTCCATGTCAGGCGCGATGTTCTTCACATACTCTTCGCCGCTCAAATCGGAGAAATAAGATTTCAGCTTCTCGGACTCGGGCCCTGGAGCCACGCTGAATATCGTCGGTCCCTGATTGCTGCTGAGCTTCGCTACCAGCTGCTGCGAATAAGCGTCTCCTGCGGCACCCCATACTTCAACCTCATTGCCGGTTTCTTCTTTATAGGTTTTAACCAAAGCTTCAAGAGGTTCTGTAATTTCAACTTTCGATTGGAAGAGCGTAATTTTCTTCAGCTTATCTCCCCCATCACCACCGGATGCTGCTCCAGAATCTTTGTCAGATGTACCACCGCAGGCTGCAAGTGTTGCAACCAAAACCGTTGCTGTAAGTATGCTAAATACCTTTTTTACTTTTTTCAAGTGACACGCCTCCCCCTTAAGGACTCTATAAAGTAAAACGTTTACAAACCCATCATAGGGCGGTTTACCTAGATTGTCAATAAAAATTGTACGCGTTTTCATAAAAATACTAAGTAAAAAAACTAGTAAAATTATTGATATTTTACTAGTTGCAATCATAAAGTTTATCTCACCGTTTTTCTCCACTGGATGGTGGCATTCAGCTTAAAGGGCTCCCTACCCGTTGTGCCCTTGATCATCTCGAGCAGCTCCTTCGCCGCCAAATAACCGCTTTCATAACGCGGGATCGCAATCGTGGTCAAACCGGCCATCGCCGCCGCATCCGAGTTATCGAATCCGGTGATCGAGATATCCTCCGGGACCCGTATTCCGTTCTCTTCCAAAGCTTTAATCGCGCCGAGAGCCATATTATCATTCGCACAGACCAGCACTTCAGGCAAGGCATTGCTCAGGATCAGAATTTTGGCGGCCTGATATCCGCTTTCCTCGCTGTAATCGCCATGGAAGTAATTGCGGCGGTCAAACACGATGCCATTCTTCGCAAGCGTATCCATAAATCCGGCGAACCGCTCCTTGTGATCCAGGGTAAACTCCAAACCGCCGATGTATCCGAAATTCGTAAACTGTTTATCCACCAAGGCCTGGACCATTTCACACATGACGGGGTAATTGTCCACGATCACGCTTTTGGTGTTGGCGTACTCATTATCAATAATCCGATCCATGAGAACGACAGGGAATTGCGGCGTGGCTACCGAGACTAAATATTCGTCCGTCATATTCCGATCCAAACTTATGGTACCGCTTGCAAATTTGCTGCGCATAAAATTGGTGCTGGATTTGTTCGTACAGATGATAAGGTCGTATCCATTCTCCGTCAGGCAATGGCTGATCCCCTTAATGATTTTTAAATAATAATCGCGATCAAAGTCGCTGAAGACGAATATAATCGTGTTGCTTTTATCGGATTTGGTTGACTTATGCGGAAAATAGCCGTGCTCCGAGCATAATCTCAGCACTCGCTCCCTCGTCTCCCGCCCCACGTTCTTGCGCCCGTTCAGCACGTTGGACACTGTAGACACCGAGACATCCGCGAGCTTTGCAATTTCCTTCAAACCACTCATGAATCCTATCCCCTCTCCAAAGGCGTTAGTAAATTTAATATAACATGGATTTATTTTTAATAAAATTTACTTATTTTGCTTGGATGAGATTTTCCTTGCATTATCATCCTTATCATTGTTTTTCATGATACGCTGCTCAGGCCAGAAGCCCTTTGTTCGTCACAGCAAAAAGCAGGCCACGGGAATCCATCGCCGTGACCTGCTAAATCAGGTAGATGCCACTAATCACCATCATGGGCGGTGTTGCCGCCGGGCTGGGTATCTCGCTGCTAACGCGTTCTTCCGTTAAGGACTGGGTCGATGCCGGGAAATTGCAGGCCTTCCAAATCCCAAGCGGTATCGCAGCTCCAAGGTCCATTTTGTATTCCGGCGCAGCCTGTTTCGCACCAGCGCCTTTAATCATTTTATTGAGCAATTTGAGAAGACCGAATAAATACTTCGACCGGAACGGGAAAAACCGTGACCCTAAGGGTCACGGTTTCTTGACGAGCCAATCACACTTATCTCGGTATTTGATCTGCCGAAGGCTGCAGAAAACCCGACACCTCGGGAGCCAGCACTTCCGGCGCCATCACGACGGCAGAATGGTCCTGACCAGACAGCATCCGATGCTCGCACTGAGGGAGCAAGTCAACCAATGCGCTCGCGGCCCCATGGAACATAGGTCCGCTGTTCTCGCCCGTCATCACCATGACCGGAACGTCGACATCCCAGCGAGCCGTTGGCAGCGGTTGACCGGATTGCGTGCTCCCCATGATCATGCCGTCATAGGCCAATGTATGCGCCATGCCCTCCATGACCTGCCAAGAAGGATCTGCCTTCATGAATTCTATATATTCCGCGGGGATTCCCAGCGCTGCCGTCATGAAATATTCTACGGCATCGCTGCGTCGATGTTCGGCCATCAGCGCATTCAAATGCTGCACGTATTCCGCCGGTACAGGTTCACGGCTATCGTCAATGATAAACGGCGGCTCATATAAAAACAGTTTTCTAACTTTACTGCTTCCGAGTCTGCTCGCCGCATCCAGCGCCAGAACAGCGCCCGAAGAACTTCCGAATACATACGCGCTGCCGCCCGCCTCCCGAATAAGGGAATCGATATCTTCGATCTCACGTTCAACGGCATACGGAGCCGTATCCGTACTGCTGCCTCGTCCCCGTCGATCATAATTGTAGACGGTAAAATGTTCAGATAGAAGCTCACCAAGGCGCTTTGTATCGTTGTGATCCGAAGCTGCAGCAGCTACAAGGATAACAGCCGGACCAGCCCCTTTCTTTTCATAAAAAATTCGGGTACCGTCATTCGATATCACGTAGTTCATGATCATCTCCCCTTTTATTGTCCTTTTATGTACAAACTTATTTCGTCCTCAAACCGTTCCAGCGTATCCGTGTATCCTTCCACCATTCCCATGACTTCCGCAGCTTCCAGTTCCTTCGCACTTGCAAAATGGGTTATGATGCTTAGCCTCGTTCCGTCTCCGTCCTCTTCAAACGCAACCGAGGTCAACATATCGCTGCCTGCTACGGAATTCCAGTTCTGATCCGTGAATGTGTCTGTAAATACGAGCCTCGATAACTCCACCACTTCGGAGTAGGTCGCCTTGCAAAAGGCTTCTTCCCCTTCTCCCACCGCATCGGGAGCCAGTTTGTAGCGCCATACGCCGCCCGGTCTGACATCCATCTCGTATACCGTGGCACTCCAATTCTTTGGCCCCCACCAGCGTTCGATGTGTTCCGGCTTAGTCCATCCCAGCCAGGACATCTTCAGCGGTATCGATACGACACGCTCCACGATCAGCTTCCGCTGCTCCCGGTCTTTCGTGACAATGGTCTTTCTACCCATATGAATTCCTCCTCTCTGTGAAATCGGCTCTGCGCGCAGAGCCGTAATTTCCTGTGGATCTACTAAAAAATTGATTAACTCTCCTTTCCGTTGAAGTCGCTCATATAGTCCTCGAACTTGTCGAGTCTTTCTTCCCATAGTCGACTGAACGAATCGAACCAGACGTCCAGCTCCTGAAACGGCTGGGCTTCAAGACTATAGATGCGCTGCTGTGCCTTCTTACGGACTTTTACCAGCCCGGCCTCGCTCAGTATCCGCAGATGGCGGGATACTTGGGGCTGGCCGATGCCCAGAATCTCTACGATGTCGCTGACCGATCTCGAGCCTTGCTTTAAGAGCTCAACGATGTTGAAGCGGTTCGGCTCTGAGATCGTAAACAGGGTTAATTGCATAGCTGATGTATTCATGATTTAAATATACACTTAAGCGTATATACATGTCAATGAATGTATAGAATTTTTTCACATCATTTTTTGACATCAAAAAACATGGCAACCGTTCACTCTGCATGCTGCAGGGTTTATCCAGATACCCAGATGAGCACGCTAATGATCCAGTGGCTAGGCCCTGCTCACCTGTCCAGGGGCTCTAAAAACATTAAAAAAGAGGCCCACTATAGCGGCCTCTTTGCTATAAACTACTCTATAAATTACGATCATTCAAAGCTATAAAGCTTTCAGACATCCTTATGGCTGAATGGACACCTGATGCAGCTGCATGATGCCGTTCGGATGCCGCCAGAAGCCCTCCACCTTGCTGCTGACTCCGTTTAAATACTCCTGATGATGGATATACAGCATCGGCGCTAACTCAACCAGCTTCTCCTGCGCCTGTTTATAGATGAGCTTGCGCTTCTCCGGATCATTCTCTTTGCGCCCGTCATCCAGCAGTTTATCCAGTTCCGGATCCTTCGTAAAGGTACGGTTGCCCGGCTCCCCTACATTTTTGGAATGGAACAATTCATACATGCCATAGTCGGCATCAGCCGTTACCGTGGACCATCCGAGAACAAACATATCATGCTTGCCTTCCGCGGTTTGGGCCAGATATGCTCCCCACTCCACCACTTCGATTTTGACTTCGACGTTCAATTCCTTCAGCTTGGATTGTACGTACTCGGCGATCTTAATCCGTTCCGGATTGTCATTGGTCCAGATGGTCGTCGAGAAGCCACCCTCGTAGCCGGCCTCTTTCATTAGCTCTTTCGCTTTGTCGATGTTATGTTCAATCGGCTTGACGGTAGCATCATACCCGTTCACGTCCGGTGCCAGCGGACCGACGGCAGGGATGCCCGTGCCTTCGTAGATGCCCGAGATGATCTCATCCTTATTGATGGCCATCGATAGGGCTTGCCGCACCCGCACATCGTTGAACGGCTCTTTGTTATTGTTAAACCCGATATAAGACAGACTCAGCGATGCCTGACGGTTCAGGGACATGCCGTCCGTGCTCTCAATGCGGCTGATGCTGCTCGGCGACACCGGATCGATAATATGCGCATAGCCGGTTTCCAGCTCCGCGATCCGCGTTCCCTCTTCGCTTACGACCTTGAACGTGACCCGTTCAACCTTCGCTTTATCTCCCCAATAATTGGCATTCGCAACCAGCTTCACTTCCTGTCCCGGGTTCCAGCTCTCTAATTTGAAAACGCCCGTGCCTACAGGGTTCTGTGCCAGATACGCGCCTGCTTTCTCTCCTGCCTTCAGCTTCTCGTAATCCAGCTTGATGGCTTCCGCACTAATCATGCTCACCGCAGAATGGGCCAGATGGGCAAGCAGCGGCGAGAAGGCATACTCGGTCACGAGCTGCACCGTGTATTCGTCAACAACTTTAACCTCTTTAATCATGCCGACAAGCGATGCGCGGGGAGAAGCAACCTCCGGATCCTGCATACGATCAATGTTGGCTTTGACTACCTCTGCATTGAATGGAGAGCCGTCGGTAAACTTCACGCCTTCTCTCAGCTTGAACTCCCAGGTCAATTCATCGATTGCTTTCCAGCTCTCGGCAAGCCCCGGTTGAATATTCAGATCCTTATCATGAATCACCAGCGTGTTATAGATATGCGTTGTCATTACGCTCGTTTGCTGGTCCGTCGACATATGAGGGTCCATGGATGGCGGATCAGAAAGCCAGGCAATCACAAGCTCATTCGCACCGGTATTGGCCGTTCCTTCGGGAGGATCTTTGGCCCCCGGCTCAGGAGCTGGCGTATTGGTGCCGCTTGGCGGCGTTTCGGGGTTACTGCTCTTGCTTGGACCGCCGCACGCCGACATCATTACGGTAAGTATGAACAGGATGCAGACAAGCCATTTGAATCTTCTATTACCTGTCATGTGAAACAAACTCCCCCTTCTCAATCAAAATAGGAAAATATTTCATACACAGTTAACATATATTTTACTATTTGATATTTATACCAGTAGAAGCCAGATTTACCTCACGTTTCTACGACACCAATTCTGACATCCATACTTGGAGAAAGGATGATTTCACGTGCCTAACATGACTGCTGATGCCAGAGCACAAGAATCGCTCCCTAGTGGAACCCGCCTTGCACAATGGAAATCTTTCTATCACCGTCTGAAGAAGAACAAAGCAGCCTTATTCGGGGGCTATTTTCTCCTGCTGATGATTCTTATCGCGATTTTCGGCCCCCTGCTCACCCAGTATGATCCGACCAAAGTGGATTATTCTACGAAACTGCTAAAGCCGTCCTCTGCCCACTGGTTTGGTACGGACCACAACGGAAGAGATATTTTTACAAGGATTATCCATGGCATGCGTCTCACGCTCTCGGTCGGTTTTATCTCGGTCATCATCGGAGCAGCCTTTGGTGTCTTGCTCGGAATCATCTCCGGCTATTACGGAGGTAAATGGGATGCACTCATTATGAGAATTACTGATGTTATGCTGGCGTTCCCCGGCATTCTGCTGGCTTTGGCGGTTGTCAGCGTCCTTGGAAAAAATCTGTTTAACGTGATCATCGCCGTCAGCATCTTCTCGATCCCCACCTTTGCCAGAGTCGTGCGCGGCTCGACGCTGGCCGTCCGCAAGCTCGAATATATTGATGCCATGCGTTCGCTGGGCGCAAGCGATGGACGAATCATCTTCGGACATATATTGCCGAATATCACATCCCCTATCATCGTGCAGGCTACGCTGCGGATTGCCGTCGCTATCCTGACCGCCAGCGGCCTGTCCTTCCTCGGTCTTGGCGCACAGCCGCCGACGCCGGAGTGGGGAGCGATGCTGAATGATGGGCGCAACTATATTATGGATCACCCCCATGTTGCCCTGTTCCCCGGTTTATCGATCGTGTTCGTTGTCATCGCGTTTAATCTGCTGGGCGACGGCTTACGAGATGTTCTTGACCCGAAAATGAAAAAATAATGAAAGGAGCTGCCGGGCCATGCTCATCTATTCCATTCGAAGGCTGATTCAGACGATACCCGTTGTCATTGGTGTAACCATCGTTGTCTTCCTGCTGATGCACCTCATTCCGGGAGATGCGGCGCAGGTTATTATCGGTGAAGGGGCACCCAAGGAGCAGGTCGAGAAGATCCGCGAGAACCTGGGATTGAACGATCCGCTGCCGCTTCAGTATTGGAACTATGTCAGCGGCTTGCTGCAGGGGGATTTGGGAGATTCGATCCGCAGCAGCCGCCCCATCGCCGATGAAATATTCAAAAGCCGGTTCTGGATCACCGTCGAGCTTGCCGTGTACTCTACGATCCTGGCCGTATTCCTCGGCATTCTGGCCGGCATCATCTCCGCCGTCAAAAAAAGCTCGCCTGCCGATATTGGCGTCATGTTCATCGCCCTGTTCGGACTGTCGATGCCAAATTTCTGGCTGGGGCTGATGTTGATCCAATATTTTGCCGTCGATTTGGGCTGGTTCCGTCCCTCCGGCTGGGGCACGTGGTCGCAAACCGTCCTTCCCGTGATCACGCTCGGGACCGGCGGCGCCGCCATTATTGCCCGAATGACCCGGTCCAGCATGCTGGAGGTCATCGGCCAGGATTATATCCGAACCGCCCAAGCCAAGGGCGTTCGGGAACGCGTCATCATCTACCGGCATGCCTTAAAAAACGCCATGATTCCCGTCATTACCGTCATCGGCCTGGAATTTGGCGGCCTGCTGGGCGGGGCGGTGCTGACCGAGTCCGTATTCGCCGTGAACGGCATGGGGCGCTACGTCATCGACTCGATCCGGGCAAGGGATTTTCCGGTCGTACAGGCAACCGTGCTGGTGCTCTCGATCATGTTCGTGCTCGTAAACCTGCTCGTGGACATCTCCTACCGCTACTTCAACAAACGCATTGATTTCGATTGATTGGCGATTTTCCGTCTATCGCGGTTTGAGTGTAGATGGACACGGTGGGATTCACTATCTGGCGAAAACCGAGCTATTTTGCGGACTTATAACCCACTGATTACTGTAGTCAAGCCGTTTGGGGGCCCATTCGGACACACGATCCGCTAATCGAACATTTGGGGCCTATCAGGACACACGACCTGGGAGCCAATTCGGACACACGATCCGCTAATCGAACATTTGGGGCCTATCGGGACACACGACCTGGGAGCCCATTCGGACACACGATCCGCTAATCGAACATTTGGGGCCTATCGGGACACACGACCTGGGAGCCCATTCGGACACACGATCCGCTAATCGAACATTTGGGGCCTATCGGGACACACGACCTGGGAGCCCATTCGGACACACGATCCGCTAATCGAACATTTGGGGCCTATCAGGACACACGACCTGGGAGCCCATTCGGACACACGATCCGCTATTTGCCCATAATTGGGCCATTTTCGAATCCACGCGGACACACGATTCGTTAATGCATCCAAAATCACGGATTACTCCTGGAATTTCTCGCAATAACGGATCTGGTGTCCTCAACCTGCTGCTAAAAGGCGAAGAATTAAGAAATAACGGAACCACGGTCCTCAACTACGCTAATGCAGCCATACTGAACCGTTTTAAGTCCATACACACCTTCGATATATGGAAGTTATGGGCCATTGCGGATCTTTAATCCACTAGTTACCTGAAATCGAGCCGTTGGGGGAGCCTTTTCGGACACATGATCTGCTATTTGCTGATAACCGACCTATTTTCGAGGCTATGCGGACATTTAACCCACTAATTACTGTAATCGAGCTGTTTAGGGGGCCTTTCGGACACACAATCCGCTATTTACCGAAAACCGATCCATTTGGGAGACCATCCGGACAGAGGATCCGTTAATGCACCCAAAATCACAAATTTAGCCTGTAATATCTTGCAATAGCGGATCTCATGTCCTCATACCTCCACTAAAAGGCAGAAAACAAAGGAATAGCGGAACTACAGTCCTCTAATAGCATCAAATATCGCTAATCCAGACCAATCGAGCTGTTGGTGAGTATCATACGGACACACGATCGGCTATTTACCGAAAACCGATCCATATGCGAGTCCATCCGGACACACGATCCGCTATTTTCCGAAAACCGATCCATTTGGGAGACCATCCGGACACACGATTTCCAAAGCCAATTGAAAGCGAAGGGAGCTTAGACAAGATGGAACAGCACGCATCAAGCTTGCTTACGATCAAGAACCTGCGAACCTCTTTTTTCACCGAACTGGGCGAAGTAAAAGCTGTGGATGATATCAGCCTAACCGTACGCAAGGGGAGGACGCTCGGGATCGTGGGCGAATCCGGTTCAGGCAAAAGCATATTGTCCCTGTCCATCCTGCGGCTAATCTTTCATCCGGGACGAATCGTAGGAGGCCAAATTCTATATAACGGTGTGAATCTGCTCGAACAATCGGACCGGCAGATGCGCAAAATAAGGGGCAATCAGATCTCGATGATCTTCCAGGAGCCGATGACATCGCTCAACCCGGTCTTCACCGTCGGCGATCAGATCGCGGAGGCCTACCAAATCCATGAGAATCTGAGCAAAAAACAAGCGATGGACAAAGCCGTTGAAATGTTGAAACTGGTCGGCATTCCCTCTCCGGAAAAAAGAGTCCGGCAATACCCCTTCCAGTTGTCCGGCGGTATGCGCCAACGTGTCATGATTGCTATGGCGCTGGCATGCAATCCAGATCTGCTCATTGCAGACGAGCCGACCACGGCGCTTGACGTGACCATTCAGGCTCAAATTCTGGAGCTGATGAAAGAACTGCAGCGGAAGCTGCAGATGTCGATTATTTTTATCACGCATGATCTGGGCATCGTCGCGGAAACCTGCGATGAAGTAGCCGTCATGTACTGCGGAAAAGTCGTGGAATATACCGATGTACGGACCCTATTCAAACATCCGAAGCACCCCTACACCATTGGCCTGATGAACTCGCTGCCACGGCATGATATCGATAAGGAAACGCTGGAGCCGATTAAAGGCTCGGTTCCAAGTCCCTATGACCCACAGGAAGGCTGCCGCTTCGCCCCCCGCTGTCCCCATGCAATCAAGCTGTGCTATGACAAACTGCCGGAGCTTCAGGCGCTGGAGGATAACCAGCAAGTCAGGTGTTGGAAATATACCGATCAATGGGAGCCGGAAAGCGAGGTGAACGTTCTGCCATGAGCAAAGAGCTGTTAACGGTAAAAAATCTCAAGCAGTATTTTCCGATCAAGGGCGGCGTCCTGGGCCGTACCGTCAACTTCGTAAAAGCCGTGGATGATATTTCGTTCTCCGTACGTGAGGGGGAAACTGTCAGTATCGTGGGCGAATCCGGCTGCGGCAAATCAACCACGGGCCGGGCCATCCTGAGGCTGGACGAACCGACCTCCGGCGAGGTGCTGTTCGAAGGAACCGATCTGCTCTCCCTGAATAAAGCCCAGATGAACCGAAGGCGTAAAGACCTGCAAATGATTTTTCAGGACCCCTATGCTTCGCTGAATCCCAGGAAAACAGCGCTGCAAGTCCTGGAAGAAGCGATGGACATTCAGAATGTTGTTCCAAAGAAGGACCGGCGGGGACGGGCCATCGAGCTTCTGGAAACGGTCGGCCTGGCCGCCTATCAAGCCAATCGGTACCCGCATGAATTCAGCGGCGGACAACGGCAGCGAATAGGGATCGCCCGCGCCTTGTCCGTGAATCCCAGGCTGATCATCAGCGATGAAGCGGTCTCTGCGCTTGACGTGTCCATCCAGGCACAGGTGCTCAATCTGATGAAGTCGCTGCAAACCGAATTCAAGCTGACCTATCTGTTTATCTCTCATGATCTCGGGGTTGTCCGGCATATCTCGGACCGGATTATTGTGATGTATCTGGGGAAAATCGTGGAAATCGCGGATAAGCACTCCCTCTTCCGGCGCCCGCAGCATCCTTACACCCGCGCTCTGCTGTCGGCCATCCCGACACTGGATCCCGAGCGCAAGAAGGAACGCATCATTCTCAAGGGGGATGTCCCGTCCCCGATCAACCCGCCTTCCGGCTGCCGGTTTCATACCCGCTGCATGTATGCCACGGATCGCTGCCGATCCGAAGCTCCGTTGCTTCGAGAAGTCGATGAGCGCGGAGGCCATCAGGCGGCCTGCCACTATATCCAAGAGATCGCAGCCGGTGCGCTGGAGAAGGTGTAGCTTATACGCCGAACGGATAACGGCACCTCTCTATAAAAGAGAAAAAAGCGAGAGCCCAAGGTCTCGCTTTTTCTTTTGCAAAAGTTTAGCCTGCTAACGGAAATCGAAGGATGATCTCCTACGAGAACAGCAGCCGAGCCTATAAACAGAATCGCGCAGCTCCAGAAGACTTTTATTGCAACCAAAAGTGACAGCCTCCCCTGATCGCTCGGGATATGCCAGAATGTACAGAAATTTGCCAGTAACACCGAAAAGCCCGGCAGCTTCCGCCGCCAGGCTAATTTATCAGCAATTCAGTTATTCACTTTCAACGGGCTACCGCCTCCACATTCACCATTTTGGAGTTTGGAGCTTACATTCTGTCGTTTTGTCCACCCTCAACCATAAATCGAACCATCACTGCAGGAGCTGCACGCTTTTCATTAGCAGCCCTTTACCTGGATCTCGCCGTGCCTGTAACATGCAACGCAAAATCCTCCGCATAACGCCGCAGCTCTTCATCCGTCAGCTGCATGGCATTATGAACGGTAAATACCGGCAAGTACAACGCGCCCACCAGGCTCGCCGTCACTTCATAGGGCCGGGTTAGCTCTTCCACCGTGTAGCGGTTGTATCCTTCGCTGCCATAGGCTTCCGCGGCTCCGCCGGTCGTAACAGCTAGGCCCCACTCTTTTCCATGGAGCTTGCCCCCGCCGGGACCATACGCCCATCCAAAGGTCAGCACCTCGTCGAACCAATGCTTCAGAAGGGGCGGAGAACTGTACCACCAAAAAGGGAATTGAAACACGAGGCGGTCATGCTGGAGCAGCAATTGATGTTCGGCCTCGATATCGATGTGTCCATCCGGATACCGCTGATAGAGGTCATGCACCGTCACCTCATGATGATGTATAACCGTTTCGATTAGTTCGCGATTGATCCTTGATCCCTCATGCAGACCCGGATGTGCAACGATTACCAGTGTTCTCATGTATGGTCCCACCTTTTTTTGTCTCGTATATGTATACAAAAGGTATCAAGCCCGGATAACACCCGAATATGAGAAAAGTCACAGGTAGCGTTATTTGGTCTGTGATACTGTAGCAAGGAACATAGCGGGCGGAAAAAGTACGCCAAGGGAGGAGAATGAGGACGTGGCCCTTGTTATTCAAAATGTCAGACTGGCCCATCGCATCTATCGACTTACCGTTCAAGGCAGCTATTCGGCACGAATGGGACAGTTCTTCATGCTTCGCTGCTGGGATGCCTATCCCGTGCTATCACGACCGATCAGCATCCATAATCTGACGGAGGACTCCGTTTCCTTCTTATATCGCGTGCACGGAACTGGCACATGGCTGCTGTCAGCGCTTCAAGCGGGTGACAAGATTCAGCTGGAGGGGCCCTTCGGGCAAGGATTCCCTAGGCCGCAAGGCCGGACGGCACTGGTAGGAGGCGGCATTGGAGCAGCCCCCGCTGCTGCTGGCTGCGAAGGAAATTCCTGAATCCAGCGTCTATCTGGGATATACCGGGGTGCCCTTCGCGGTCAACGGATTTCACGAAATCAGCCGCAATGTCACCGTCAAATCCGGCGGCACCATTGTAGATGCCGTGGACCCGAGCTGCTATGACACGATATTCGCATGCGGACCGGTTGCCATGATGCGCAGTCTGGCCCAAAAAGCGGAAGGTACCAATGCCAAGCTCCACGTCTCCATCGAGAAGCGAATGGGCTGCGGCATCGGGGCATGCAACAGCTGCACGTTAACCTCCGCTGGCTCAAGCCGCAAGGTATGCACCGATGGCCCCGTATTTCCGGCGAAGGAGGTGAACTGGAATGATCTCCATCGATTGTGAACTGGCGGGCGTACCGCTGGTGAACCCGATTTTGGCGGCATCGGGCACGTTTGGATTCGGCAAACCGTATGCGGATCTATATCCGCTTCGCAAGCTTGGAGGTATAATCTCCAAGGGATTGACCCTGACGCCACGATTCGGCAATTCAGGAACACGGCTTTATGAAACGCCATCCGGCATCATGAACAGCATTGGCCTTGAGAATCCGGGCATCCACGCTTTTCTGGAGCATGAATTATCCGAGATGACCTCGCACGGGACGGCAGTCATCGTCAATCTTGGCGGCGGCACCATACGGGAATACACGGAGGGCGCCGAGCTGCTTACCGAAGCCAGCCTCAAGTTACGGTCATCCGGCAAACGAGCCGTCGACATGATTGAGCTCAACATCTCCTGCCCCAACATCAAGGAAGGCGGGCTGGCCTTCGGCGTTGAGAATGAGCAGGCTCAAGAGGTGGTTCGCGCAGTCCGGAAAGCGACCACGCTGCCGCTGCTCGTCAAGCTCTCTCCCGGTGCGAGGGATTTGAAGGAAATGGCTCGCATGTGTGAAGCTGAAGGCGCTGATGGTCTTTCGCTCATCAATACGATCCAAGCGATGGCGATTGATATTCGGGAACGTCGCAGCGTTTTTGACAGAGCCTACGCCGGATTGTCGGGACCGGCAATTAAGCCGATAGCGCTCCGCATGGTCCATCAGGTAGCACGGTCAGTATCCATCCCGGTTGTTGGAATCGGCGGAATCAGCAGCGCCGAGGACATCCTCGAATTCATCATGGCAGGTGCGGCAGCCGTACAGATCGGAACCTACAACTTCATCAACCTGCGCGCAGGCGATACCCTGGCCGAAGAATTGATGGAATTGATGGAAAGCGAAGGCATCCAATCGCTGGATGACATTCGAGGCATTATCTGACCCATGGTGCTTCATGAGCAATCGACGGGAATCAACTCGAACATGAAGCACCGACACTGTTTGTGATTTTTTTCACCGATAACTATTCCTTTTAAGAATAAAATGAACTCAAGAACAATATTTGTGAAGTAATTCACAAAATTATAGGAGGAAACCAGAATGAAAAGGACACTCTCTCTATCCCTCTCTGTCATGTTGATGTTTGCGCTGCTCGTAGGCTGCGGAGGCAACGGAGACAAAGAGCCTGTCACTACGGACAAACCGGCGGAAAGCCAAAACACGGATACCACAACTAATGCGGAACAGCCTGCACAAGATGGAACCCTGCAGGACGGCTTATATTACGCTGAAGGCGAGTTTGCCGAAGACTCCGGCTGGAAGGAACTTGTTGCCATTAAGGTCGAAGGCGGCAAGATCGTCAGCGCCAACTGGAACGGACTTCATAAGGACGGCGGCTTGGACAAAAAGACATTTTCCGAAAAAGGCTTCTACGGCATGAAGGAAAAAGGCGGCGCTCAAGCGGAATGGCATGAACAGGCAGCCAAAATGGAGGAATACCTGGTGGCTCAGCAGTCGGTTGAAGGCTTGACCTTAAACGACGAAGGCCGCACGGATGCCGTATCCGGGGTATCGATCCATGTCAACGGATTTACCGAACTGGCAGCAAAAGCGCTGGCGGCGGGACCTGTTGAAGCAGGACCGTACAAAGACGGCAGCTATCACGCAGAAGGGGCTGATTTTGACGCTAAGTCCGGCTGGAAGGAAACCGTCGACGTTACCGTTATTAACGGCAAGATCACCGCTGTCAGCTGGAACGGCATTCATAAAGACGGCGGTACCGATAAAGTTACCCGTTCCAAATCCGGTGAATACGGCATGAAGAACGGCGGAGCTCAATCCGAATGGCATGAACAGGCTTATCAAGCTGAGCAGTATTTGATTGAAAAACAAGATCCGCAAGCCATCGTAACGGCGGAAGACGGTAAAACCGATGCCATCTCCGGTGTGTCGATCCACGTCAACGGATTTGTAGAGCTGGCAACAAAAGCACTCGAAGGCGCCAAATAAGCACAAGAGCGATAGATAGAAGACAACTATTCCTTGAGGGGAGATTCGCATGAAACAGATTATCGTGCTGGGCGGCGGATATGGCGGTATACTTACCGCCAAGAAGCTGGCTAAACGACTGCGCAAACAGAAGGATTTGCGGATAACACTCATCGACCGCAAGCCGTATCATACACTGCTGACCGAGCTGCATGAAGTAGCCGCAAACCGGGTCGAGGAGGATTCCATCAAAATCGACCTGAAGAAAGTGTTTTCCGGGTTCCGCAATGTAGACGTAGTGCTGGATGAAATCGGCGGCATCGACTTTGACGGCCAAACACTCCGTGGAGAGAAACAAACCTATTCCTACGATTATCTGGTCATCGGAACAGGCAGCAAGCCAACCTTCTTCGGCATACCAGGCGCAGATCAACACGCCTTTACCTTATGGTCGTATGACGATGCGGTCCGTTTGAAAGAACACACCCTGAATATGTTCCGAAAAGCCGTGCTGGAGCGCGACCCGCAAGTCCGCAAAGAAATGCTGACCTTCGTCGTGGTCGGCGGCGGATTCACCGGGGTTGAAATGATCGGCGAGTTGGCCGAGTTCACGCAACAATTATGTAAGGAATTCTACGTGGATCCAAGCGAGGTTACGCTGCACGTTGCCGACATGGTCGACAAGATCCTGCCGATCCTGCCCGAGCCATTGATCCGCAAAGCCGAGAAACGGCTGCGCAAAATGAACGTCAACATCATCACAGGCTCCAAGATTACGGAAGTGAAACCGGACGGCGTTACCGTCGGCGGCAGCGACATCAAATCCCGTACCGTGATCTGGACCGCAGGGGTGGAAGGCTCCGATGTGGTCGGCAATATGGATGTCGAGCAAAAAGGCCGCAAGCGTATTTTGACCAACGACAAACTTCAAGTTCCTGCCCATCCGAACGTTTATGTCGTCGGGGACAATATTTTCTACATTCCTGAGGGCGCGGCTGCACCCGTGCCTCAAATGGTAGAAAATGCGGAACTAGCAGCCCCGGTCATTGCACATAACATCGTGGCTGAATTATTAAACAAACCGATGAAATCCTACAAACCGACGTTCCACGGCACGATGGTCTGTATCGGCAGCCGCTACGGAGTAGCTAACGTGGGGGTTCCGGGCCATATGTTCAGGCTCAGCGGCTTCCCGGCCATGCTGGTCAAACATCTGATCAACATGCTCTATCTGTTCCAGGTTTGCGGCTTCAACAAGGTGTATCACTACCTACTGCATGAATTCTTCCATGTCCGGAACAACCGCAGCTTCGTGGGCGGGCATTTTGCCAAGCGCTCGCCGAATTTCTGGCTCGTTCCGCTGCGGATTTTTGCCGGATGGATGTGGCTCTCACAGGGATGGGATAAAATCCACAAGATTATCGATGATCCGGATAAAGTGTTCCTCATTCCTGCCAAAGCAGCCGACGGCGTAAGCGCAGCATCCGCTGCAGGTGCCGATGCTGCCGGGGCTGGAGCCGCAGACGCAGTGTCTGCCGCCTCTGCTTATACTGCCGAAGCGGTATCCGCCCTCCCGGTTCCGGATTTTATGAAATCCATTGTCGATTGGTCGATGGACCTGATGTTCTATACCGGCGACGGCGGCTATACTTCGCTTGCCTATGTATTTCAGACCTCGATGGTATTGGCTGAGCTGATCGTCGGCATCCTGCTGATCGTCGGATTGTTCACGGCACCTGCAGCCGTAGCCAGCGTCGCCATGGGCGCGATGGTATGGGTATCGGGGATGGCACCTAACGAAATGCTGTGGTATCTGGCAGCCGGGATCGCCTTAATCGGCGGATCAGGCAGCACGTTCGGACTGGACTACTATGTATACCCTTGGCTGAAGAAGGTATGGAAACGAATACCGATCGTAAGGCGATGGTACGTGTATACGGACTAATTCTTCTCTACTCAATAGAACGGGCTGATCGTATCGCGCATTGCCGTATCAAGCTCAAGCCCTAACCGTTCTACTGGCATTCACACTCTTAATCAACACGAGCCTTCCGGAAGGAGTCAATAACGATGGATATGAAGCTATTACAGGATACGATCGACCTGCTTCGGTCGCATATCGATTCCGGAACGGATATCGATTGGATGGAGATGGATAACAGACCGGTGAGGGACATCGCCGATATGCTCAACGCTTATGAGCTTGCCTATTCGCGCAAAATGACGGTGCTGGCTTGCTGCATCCTGATTCATACTGCGCTAAACAAGCATGGCAAGCTGCAAGCGAAGGATAACGAGAGACTGACGCGTATGCTGCTGGACGGCGATTATTTGACTGGACTCATGTACCGGATTGCCGTCAAACGGAAGGAATGGAAGCTGCTGTCTCGGCTTCTCCCCCTCCATAAGCGCATGCAGCTGAAACTAATGAAAAACGTCTCACCCGAACTCCTGCTTAAAGAGCTGAAGCGTGAAATCCGCAGTTATCTGGAGCAGCGGAGTGCGTAAGGAGCTATCTAGGGAAAGGAGCGCTGATGCAGATGAACATTCATAACCAGATTGGAGTCGATCTCGCTTCCTTCGACCGCCTGCTCCGGGAGGTAGTCACCTCAGACCGTGACCTCACTCCCCCCTCCGTTGTTCTGAGCAGCGTCATGGATCTCATTAACGCCGGCGGCAAGCGGCTGCGCCCGCTTATGGTCGTCCTCGGCAGCCGTTTCGGAAAAAGCGGTCATGAGCGGGCCGTCATGAAAACCGCTGTACTGCTTGAATACTTACACATGGCCTCGCTGGTGCACGATGACATTATCGATCAATCCGATATGCGGCGCGGCATGCCGACCCTGCATGAAACGACGGATGTCCAGACGGCCGTGCACATCGGCAACTACGTGATTGCCCGCGCCATCGAATGGGCCGCGGGTCATCCGAATGACGAGTCCGACAAGAGCAGTGAAGACATCTCCGAAGACGAGGCCTACCGATTAGCCGAGCTTGCGGCGTTGGTGACCGAGCTTTGCATGGGAGAATACGATCAGCTGCATCACCGCTTCGACTTCGGACTGACGATGGAGCAGTATTTAGAGAAAACACGCTGCAAAACCGCCCTGCTGATGGCTCACTGCCTGAAAGCGGGCGCGGAAGCAGCTCATGCGGATGCCGGAACTGCTGAGCGGCTCTTTCAATTCGGGGAGTCGCTCGGCATGGCATTTCAAATCCGGGATGACCTGCTCGATTTCACGAAGCCCAAGGAGGCCATCGGCAAGCCGGCTGGCGCAGACCTGCGAAACGGCAACATTACGCTTCCGGTGCTATACGCCCTCAACGATCCAGCCCTTGCACCTGGAATCAGGCAGCTTGGCCCCCACTCTGCGGAGGCTGACATGGACGAGGTCATCCAGCGTATCGCCGCAAGCGACGCCATTAAGCAAACCGAGGAGCTTGCCCGATCGTATGCGGAACAGGCCCAGCGGATGATCGGCGACTTCGCGGATCACCCCGCTCAGCGTGATTTGCAGGCATTGCTCCATTATTTCCTGCCCTAAAGACAGACATGAAGCCATATACTCCAAACGAACAGGGATACGTCCATCATGGATGCATCCCTGTTCGATATGAAAGGATGTTTTATAGACATGAATCGCACACGAATCTGGCGGTGGCGAATTGCGCTGGCGGCCTTCCTGATCCTGCTTGGTGCGGGGGGCTTCATGCTGTTCAAGACATCTCCAGTCGAAGAACAGAGGACTGGTGACACGCAAGTGAGCTCCATCGCCATCTTTGCGCTCAAGGGTTGCGGCGGCTGCTCCAAAGCGCTGGGTGTCATGGAACAGATGGAAGCAACCTCGCCAGCCTACCGTTACCAGTATTTCAGCATTTCGGAGGATACGGAAGCCGTTAACCGGTACGGCATTACGGAGCACCCGACCATCCTGTTCCTGAACGCTCAGGATGAAGAACTCGGGAGACTGACCGAGGACATATCAAGCGACAGGATCCTCCGCGAACTGGAAGATATCGCTGCGAACGGTGCACGTCCGCCCAAGGGGACGATTCTTTCCGCCATCCCCAGCACGATGCCCAGCGTAACCCTCCATGCCTATGACCCGTTTTCCGGTTTATTCACGCCCGTATCCCAGTACGTGCAGACGGATACCTCCGTCCGCTATCCCAAGGTCAGTGCCATGACGATGCTGACCCAGCTGGGAGATCTGTTACCACCTGAACTTGAAAGCGCCATCCCTGATGGCGTAACCTTCGTGGAAATCCGAAACGAGCACGGGGTGACCGTGGTAGAGCTCTCCCCATCGTTTCGTGCCTTTACCGGCTCTAAGCAGGGAGAACGGGCGGAAGAAGCCATCGCGCTTACGCTGCAAACCTTTGAAGGCGTGAACGGCGTTCAAGTAGTAAGCGGCGCGTATCGCAGCGACATCCTCTATGCGGAAGCTCTTGCTGGCCGTTCCGACGGAAAAACCGACTACCTGCTGCATCCCGATACGCCTCTTCCGCATATCTCCAGCGTGCAGGAATACAATGCAGCCATCCTCCATGCCAGCCACTTGGCCTACATGCCCTGCTTCTGCGGATGCGGCGATGCTGGCCATAGCAGCAACCTCAATTGCTACTATGCTCAAGAGGAAGACGGCAGACTCACGCCAACCACGCACGCGAAATTCTGCCAAACCTGCCTGGACATCACGAACATGTACCTGGACGGCAGGCAGCAGGGGCTGAGCCTGAAGGAAATCCGGATGGCCGTGGACCGGGCCTACGAGGGGATCGAGCCGACGGATACGCCGATGCCAATGAATGAATGGTATGACAAAACACCGTTCCGTTAAGGATCGGTGTTTTTTATATTCGTTCTCTACAAGCTGTGTTTTAAAAAATCACAAAAAAGAAGGGGCGATTACCCAGTTCACTATGTAATTGCCATATTATACCTTTACGGCGTGTATGAGTGTAATCTATGATTTGACTGGTATATCATCCATCGACGGTATACATCAGAAATTAAAAATCGGCAGATTAGAGGAGACGTATTACAACGTGATCAGAAAATACCTAAGCTTTCTTACACTAGCATTGCTGTTTCTTACTTTCACCCATAAGGAGACCGAAGCTTCGAACCAGAAAGTCAACTTGACCCTCCCTAACGGGGCCACCTACTACGGAGAAGTGAAGGGCAATAAACCCCACGGAAAAGGCACCATGAATTGGGGACCTTCCAAAGTATACAGCGGCGATTGGCACAATGGACAAAGATCCGGCACAGGCAGATACATATCGGACAGGCTTCCAGAGGATATGAAAATCGTGTATGAGGGTGAATGGCGAAACGATCGTCCTAACGGAACGGGAATTCGGAGCGAAAGCAACCCTGATTTTGAATTTTATGTAATCTCGAAGGGCATTTTCAAGGATCATGACTTGCTGTCAGGTTATACCGTGATGCAATCCATAGACTCCCTTTGGTTTGAATATCGGAATGGGTATACTCTCTTGCAGTTTTCTGTATCGGATCGGGAGCAGGCAAATGAACTGATGCAATCCAAATTGGCTCGCGGTCATATTCAACTGCTGAATTATTACAAACGGGATAAGTCCACGCCTGACTACAAAGGGTTCGAATATGCAAGCGAGATGGAGGATTTCGGGAGTTCTATCAGCGAAGGCGTATATCGAACAGGTGACTATGGGGTGATGGAGCTCTATACCGGGGTGAACCAACGTTTCGAGGATGAAGAATCCTATAGAGTAGAGAATTACAAGAACGGGAGACTCGTTTCTGCAAAAGAAGTACCGGAGAACGGACGGTTTGCCGGGATCGTTCAAGGGAAAATCAATAACAAGAAGCATGTCCTTCAGCCTTATCTAGGTGAATTCTCAAAGCTATTAAAAGACTTTGAAAACGAAACAGCGCAGCAAGGCTGCAGCAACTCGTCCACCAGCGTTTGCGTGACCTTTCCTATCAAATTCGAGTAGCAATAAACCACAAACCGCAGTCCTGAAGGACTGCGGTTTTCATTTCCTTCAAGCCACAAACTACAGCAGCGCGGCGGCGGCCACGGGCAGCAGGAACAAAGCAACAAACAGCGTGTCCGCCCGCTTCCATACAAAGGCCCTGAACCTGCTTCGCCGAGCACCCAGCCGGTAGCCTCTGGCTTCCATGGAATCGGCAAGCCCGATGGCGCGCCGGAACGCGCCTGTCGTTACTGGCACCAGCAGGGCAATGATCAGCCGTGCCTTCTCCTTCAGCGGCCGCGATGACAGGTCAAGTCCCCTGGACTGCTGTGCCTTCCACAGCCGCTCCGCTTCCTCGAAGATGGTCGGAATGAAACGGAGGGCAATGCCGAGCATCAGCACCAGCCGATCGGTCGGCACGCCGATATAGGTCAGGGGCCGCAGGAGGCTGCCAAGACCCTGGGCCAACTGCTCCGGCTGGGTCGTGAAGGTCAGCACCGCGGCCAACATGATGAAGAGCGCCATCCGGGAGGCGGACACGATACCTTTTTCCAATCCGCCTGCATACACCTTGAACGCGCCCATATCCAGAAGTTCCCCGCCTCCCGCATCATATACAATGTGAAATACCAGGATAAACAATAGCAGGAACATCAGCGGCTTCATGGCTCTGATGAAATAGCGGTACGGGATACCCGTAGCCCGGATCACCGCCGCAGTGAACAGCAGCAGCGCGAGCACCCCCATATATCCGTCTACCAGGAACACGGCCACCATAAAGAGCGGCATGGCAGCCGTTTTGGCACGCGGATCCAGGCGGTGAACCCATGAAGCGCCTTCCATATACCGGCCCAGGATGATTTTTCGTTTCATCCATGCTTCCTCCTTTCGCCTCTGCTTCGCTCTGCCCTACATTTCAAGCTGCCCTGCGTACCAGTCCGCCAGCGCAGCCGCATCCGGTGGCATCTCCGGAGGCTGTACTCCAAGCTGCGATGCCAGCTTGCCCGCCATCCGCACAGACGACGGAGCCATCAATCCTGCCTGCTCCAGCACCTCCTGCCGGTGTACCAGTTCCTTGGCCGTTCCTTGAAATACGACTCGGCCATCTTTAATGACAACGAATTCGTCCGCATAGGCCGCGACTTCCTCTAACCGGTGGGAGACGAGGAGAACCGTCTTGCCCTGGGTCCTCGTTAATCCATGCAGCCGTTCCAGCAAATCCTCGCGACTGGCAGGATCAAGGGAGGCGGTAGGCTCATCCAAAGCCAAAATGTCGGGGTCAGCCGCCAGTACGGCAGCTACGGCCGCTTTTCGCATCTGACCCGAGCTTAACTTGAAGGGACTCTGTGCCAGCAGCTCCTCGTCCAATCCGACGAAGGATGCCGCTCTGCGGACCGCCTCGGCGGCTTCGGCTGGGCTCATCCCGAAATTAAGCGGCCCGAACAGCAAATCCTTCTCCACCGTTTCTTCAAACAGCTGCTGTTCCGGGTATTGAAAAACAAGGCCGACGCGCTGCCGCAGACCGGCAGGGACCTTCTTGCTGTCACCAGGTTCAAGGCGGAAATCCAATATGCGAATCAAGCCCTCATCAGCCCGTATCAATCCGTTCATATGCTGGAGAAGCGTTGATTTTCCCGAACCCGGCGCACCGAGAACGGCAATCATTCTGCCTTCCTCCAGCTCCAGATGAAGGCCGTCGAGTCCAAGAATCGGGCTCATCCCCCGGTCCCGGTAGCGGTAAGAAACCTCTTCGAATGATATGACCATAACGCCTCCAGCACCTCCTTCTCCCTAACCAGCTCGCCGATATCAATCCCCCGCGCTTTGAGCTCCCTGCACAGCTGGAGGGCAAAAGGCACCTTTAGCCTGCAACGCTGGAGCAGCTCTTCCTGCAGCAGCAGCTCCCCTGGACTTCCGTCCGCCGTCACCATTCCGCCATCCAGCACGATCATTCGGTCTGCTTCGGCCATCTCCTCTACATCATGGGTGATGGAGATGATGGTGTATCGGCCTTCGGCATGCATCGTTCGCATGAAATCCAGCAGCTCATGCTTAGCCTTCTCATCCAGCATGGAAGCTGCCTCGTCCAAGACAATGATAGAAGGCTCCATGGCCAGTACGGCAGCAATAGCAGCGCGCTGCTTCTGTCCGCCGGACAGGGTTGCCGGATGCCGGTCTAACAGATGGACAATGTCCAGCCGCTCCGCGTATACCCGAATCCGCCGCAGCATCTCTTCCCGGCTCAAGCACAGATTCTCCAAACCGAACGCAATGTCATCCTCTACGGTCAAGCCGACAAACTGATCATCGGGATTGGCAAACACCATGCCTATACGCCGGCGAATCTCCCCCAGCGTACAGCCGTTCTGTTCTATGCCATCGATAAGGATGCGCCCCCGGCTCATGAGGAGCAAACCGTTTAACAACCGAATCAGCGTAGACTTGCCTGCCCCGTTCTTTCCGGCGATGCATACCCACTGCCCATGGGGAATCGTCAGCGAGACGTCCTTGAGCACGTTCGTGCAGCCCTGGCCGTAATATACATGCTTGAGCTTTACTGCATGCTCTGACTTATCCATTGTGCCCATGCCTATCGCCTCCTCCCTAGGTTTCCGTATGAAACATGCTAAACGGATCGATACGTCGCAGGGATTCGATCAGATGTTTTGCAGCCCATCCCACAAAGATCCCTGTCACGACACCCGCCCCGAGCAGAAATGGCAGGTAATAATAAATTTTGGTTGTTCCCAATACCAGCGAGGCTGCCGTTAATTGACCAACATTATGAGCGATGCCGCCTGCGATACTCACGCCCGTTAAGCTGAAACTATGGCCCCCGAGCCTAAGCATGACATACATCACCAGATAACTTGCCAGCGCCCCGAACATACTGAATAGGAAGGTCGAGAAGCTTCCGAGTATAAAGGCTGTCAGCAGTGTTTTTAAAACAATAAGCCACAGGGCATCCCTGCCCCCCAGGCAAACTAAACAGGTCAGCACCAAAATATTGCCAAGTCCCAGCTTCGCACCGGGTATCGTGACCGCGAATGGAATCAGGGCCTCCACAATGCCAAGCACCACCGATAAGGAGGCGCAGATGGCAATCACGACCAGCTTGCGGAGAGCATAGGGATCAGGAGACAACGGCATCCGGCTCACTTCCTTCATCTTGATCTCCGGTCACATCGACGAACACGCGATTAGGCAAACATACGATGGTGTCATGAATGTCGTGAACGTGGCCGAACCCCACGCAGAGCTGATCCGGACAATCCGACTCCACCATCTCGATACCCTCGCGGGAGACCCGCAAGAGGTTATATCCCCGCTCCGTCCGGATTTCTATATCTCGGGGCTCTTCCGTAAGCGCCACCGTATCATAATGCTTTCCATTCACCTCGATCATGGCATAGGTTCCCTCCGCCGCTCCGTCTTCTCCCATAAACTTGGATATTCCAAACCAGGCGACAACCGCAATCAGCACGAGCGCTATTCCAATATCTCCGCGTTTCATCAGCATCTCTCCACTTCGCTTTGCTTATCTTCATTATCAGGGCTGCACCAAGTGCCAGAAATGATTTTTCTCACATTCAGCAAGGTACGGGTCTGATACGCTGGGATCATCGGAAGTCGATTTAGAACAGACCAGAACTGAAAAGAGGAGGCACTGTCATGTATAGGAAGCTTCTTTCCTACAGCAGCCTGTTGATCATGCTCACCCTGTTGATGACGGGATCGATTGGCTGCACAACCACAGCAGATCAGAAGGTAGCCGCCAGTAACGAGCCGGCAACCGAACGTTACTTTATATTCGATACCATTGTAAGTCTCCGCGTTTACGATGAACGGATGACGTCCCAGCATTTCGATGAGATAGGCGCACTGCTAGAGCGTATCGACCAACGCATGAACCGGAAGCTGGCGGGCAGCGAGATCGATCGGGTCAATCAAGCGGCGGGCCAATCCGAAGTGAGCGTATCCGAGGAAACCTTCAAGGTTGTCCAAACCGCCATCGATTACGCAGCGGCTTCAGGTGGACATTTCGAACCGACCATAGGTCCGCTTGTAGACCTCTGGGGCATTGGCGGTGAACACCCCATTGTGCCGGAAGAGGATGAACTGGATGCTGCCATGAAGCGAATGAACTATAAGGATGTCATTTTAAATCCGGCATCCCATGCCATCCTGCTGAAGAAAGGAGGAATGTCGCTGGATCTGGGCGCCATCGCCAAAGGGTATGCGGCGGACGTCATCGCAGATTATTTGCAGCAGCAGGAGTTTCATTCGGCCATCATCGACCTTGGGGGTAACATCCTTGCCATGGGATCAAAACCGAACGGTTCGCCGTGGAATATCGGCATCCAGGATCCTGGTAAAGATCGCGGGCAATCCCTGGGTACGCTTGAAGTCATCAATAAGACCATCGTGACCTCCGGCGTGTACGAGCGTTTCTTTGAAGCAGAGGGAAAAGTGTATCATCATATCCTGAGCCCTTTCACCGGTTATCCGGTCGACAATGACCTGCTCAGCGTTACCATAGTGACCGACACGTCCATGGATGCTGACGCCATGTCGACCTCCGTCTTCTCGCTTGGACTAACGGAAGGGCGGAAACTGGTAGAGAGCCGCGGCGATGCCGAGGCTATTTTCGTCACCACCGATCATCAAATCTATCTCACCTCAGGTCTGACCCAAACATTTAAACTGACCAATGGCGATTACCAGCTTGCCGAATAAACTTATGGAAGGAGAAGATGGTATGAAACAGAATCGTGCTATAAGATCCGATGCATGGGATGGAGGGCTGTTTCCAGCAGGCACTTCCTCCGTCTATTCACAACCGCATCTCGCTCTGATCCGGGAATTGGCCGAGCCTGTCCGTTTGTTTGCAGGTGATTATCTATACCAGGAGAATGATCCTGCAGACCGGCTGTACTTTGTAAATCGTGGAAGCCTGAAGGTATCCAAGCTGCTGGAAGACGGATCGTCGGCCACCTTATCGCTTCACATTCCCGGCGATCTGTTCGGTGAACCCGATCCGTTCGGACGAGCCGTTCATCAATTCGAATCCAAAGCCTTGGAGGATAGTGAAGTCGGAATTGTGCCGCAGGCCGAACTGGATAAAGTCATCCGAACCAACGGTGACTTTGCCGTGGAGTATATGGGCTGGATGGCACTCATGCAGCGCACCGCGCAAAGCAAATTACGCGATCTGCTGCTGCATGGTAAATCCGGCGCCCTGTGCTCTCTGCTCCTGCGGCTGTACAATATGTACGGGACGAGCGGGACAAACAAGGAAACACGAGCCATCATCGGCAAGCGGATTACGAATCTGGAAATGGCGGAGATGATTGGTTCTACCCGTGAAAGCGTTAACCGGATATTGAACGAGCTTAAGGATCTTGGCGTCATTTCTACCGAACGGGGACGCATCGTTCTCAATGATCCCGACTATTTAAGGAATATTTGCCACTGTGAGGACTGTCCCCGAGAGATTTGCCGAATGTAACTGACAAATGAGAAGAAACCTCTCACGAAGAAACGAAAGGCGCATAAGCATCCCTTTTCATCGGAGAGGTTTCATATTTCATGCGTTCATTTCGCGGTTCAATTTTTTTCAGCTTCTAGTTTACAAGCATTCTAACAGCTTTTTCAAAAAGCCATGTAGATAGCTGATCAAAAACCTCCTTTTCCCTATCGACCATCTTATACATTTTCTTTCCTCCCCTTAAAACATAGCCCCCTTGATTCATATCCAAAAAATAATCACTCATTTCTCCGTCACGATCACGGTAAAAAATAATGAATGCAAACGTAGGACCTCCATCATTTCTTATGTTTCTGTTGAAAAACGATCGCGGCGATCTCGTATACGAAACGGAATCTAAAATGCTCATTAATTGGTCGAGCTCTTCATTTTTGTCTTCGAATTCGATAAGGTAAGGTGTCATGTTAGCTCCTTTCAGGTAAAGAAAAGAGATCTTTTCTATTTTAGTAGAATGGGCAATGACGCTTTTAGAAGGCAATCGAACAGAATAATAGATAATCACTATAGTAACTGCTAAGAGCACCACTGCCATTGCCATTATGATTTTCTTTACTCTTGGAATAAAATCACTCCTCTCTTTCGTTTCCTCCATTCATTTCATTCATTAATCTAAACGCTTGATCTTATGAGTGGGTTACAAAAGGTACAGGGATATCCCCGGCAACCTGTTCATCCTCCAGCCTCCCGAACCCGTTCCCAATCACTACCAGGTTATCAACTGAGGCTCAGAGGCAACGAGGGCGCCAAATTAGTTGTCCTGAAGGAATCGAGATTATCACATGAAAACTGCGCTAATTCTCGGTGTATTACAACTCCGCTGTGCGCGCTATGATGATATTGGACTAACCGAAATAAGAGAAGCAAGAATTTATCGCATGTATAACTGAGAGCGTTTCCATTCCAACTATGCATAGAAATGAGGTTTTGCTCCATGAAATATCCATTCCAGAATCCGGATCTTCCGCTGGAAGAACGGGTTAACGATCTTGTATCCCGATTTACCTTGGACGAGAAAATCGAATTAATGTGCCAATACCAGGCGGAAATCCCCCGTCTCGGCGTGCAAAAATATAAACATGGCACCGAAGGCGCTCACGGCGTGGCATGGCTTGGCGAAGCAACCGTGTTCCCGCAAAATACCGGGCTTGCGTGCACCTGGAATCCCGAGCTAATGCGGGAGATCGGATCCGTCATCGCGGAGGAAGCCCGCGTCTATTACCAGCGCGACCGGGCCATCAACGGATTGACCATCTGGGCGCCCACGGTAGATCTGGAACGCGACCCTCGCTGGGGACGCACGGAAGAAGCCTACGGGGAAGACCCGCATCTGACCGGGAAACTCGCCACCGAGCTTGTGAAGGGCATGCAGGGAGACCATCCCTTCTACTATAAAACCGTAGCTACGCTGAAACACTTCTACGGCAATAACAACGAAGTTGACCGCGGCAGCGCCTCGGTAAGCATCGATCCGAGAAACAAGCGCGAGTATTATCTGAAGGCTTTCGAGGCACCGTTCCGGGAAGGGAAAGCCGGTTCCATGATGACCGCGTATAACGGCATCAACGGCACGCCGTGCAACCTGAACCATGAAGTAAACGACATCGTCAAACAGGAATGGGGCATGGACGGATTCGTGGTTGGAGACGCGGGTGACGTTCTGGGCACCGTTATGGACCATCATTATGTCTCTTCCTATGCAGAGGCCGTTGCCGGCTCCGTTAAAGCCGGAATCGACAGCATCACCGACGACCAGGACATCTCCTTCCGCGCGCTCCGTGACGCATTGGAGCAAGGGTTATTGGAAGAGCAGGATCTCGATCATGCCATCCGCAATTCCTTCCGTGTCCGGTTCCGCCTCGGCGAGTTCGATCCGGAAGAACGGAATCCTTACAGCCATGTTCCGGAGTCAAAGCTCTGCGCGTCCGAGCATGCCGAACTATCTCTGCGGGCCGCCCGGGAATCGATCGTGCTGCTGAAAAACGACGGATTGCTGCCCCTTCAGCGCGATCAGTTGAAATCCGCTGCTGTCATCGGGCCCCTGGCTAACGAAGCATTTACGGATTGGTACAGCGGCACGCCTCCATACCGGATTACGCCGCTTCAGGGCGTGCAGGAGAAAATGCAGGACCGCAGCGTCCATTTTCATACGGGATTAGATCAGGTACGTCTTCGTTCTGCTGTTAGCGGCCAATATGTAGCCCTATCTTCGGAAGAGAATGGCCGGCTGCTTGCAAACACGGCTGAATCTACCAATGCAGCGGTGTTCGAGCGGAACGACTGGGGCTGGGGTTCCGTCACGCTCCGGCTCGCCAGCAGCGGCAAATTCGTAACCGAAACCGAAACGGGACTGCACGCAACGGCCGACGAAGCTCGTGGCTGGTTCGTAAAAGAGGCATTCAGCTTTGAGGCGTTACCGGATGGAAGCTTTATGATGAAGAATTGGGAAGGCAAACCGATCCTGCTGGATGAGCATGGACGGCTTGTCGTTGGCGGTACCGAGGATACGGGAACGCCATTTGTCATCGAGACGGTTCAGGACGGCATCGCTGAAGCCGTCGCAGCGGCAGCATCGGCTGAAACCGCCCTGGTATTCGTGGGGAACAGTCCGTTCATTAACGGCAAGGAAACGATCGACCGTCCCGACATTACGCTCCCGCTCGCCCAGCAAGCCTTAATTCAGGCGGTGTACGAAGCTAATCCCAATACGGTGGTTGTCATCGTAGGCGGGTATCCGTTCGCCGTGAACTGGGAACAGGAGCATGTGCCATCCATCCTCTTCACATCTCACGCCGGGCAGGAGCTGGGCCATGCAGTTGCCGACGTTCTGTACGGAGATTACAATCCGGGCGGCCGCTTAAACATGACGTGGTACAAGTCGACCGAACAGCTTCCGGATCTGATGGATTACGACATCATCAAAGGGAAGCGGACCTATCAATATTTCGACGGGGATGTGCTGTACCCGTTCGGTCATGGTCTCAGCTATTCCCGCTTCCATTACAGCGGTCTGTCGCTAAGCCAGCCGAAAATCACGGCTGAAGGCAGCGTAACCGTCACCGTTACCGTCAGGAATGAGGGTCAGCTGGCCGGGGACGAGGTAGTTCAGCTGTATGTGAAGGCCGACTCCTCCCGAGTTATCCGTCCTCTCAAAACGTTGAAAGGCTTCCGCCGCATCCATCTGGCCCCAGGCACTTCGGAAACGGTAAGCTTTGAGCTCAAAGCGGAGGATCTGGCCTTCTGGGATGTCACCCGGGATCGCTACTGTGTTGAAAAAGGTAGTTACACGATCATGGCTGGACCGTCCTCCAGCCAATTGCCGGTCACCGCAGCCCTTCAAGTCGAAGGGGAGACGATCCCTCCACGCACGCTGCGCGAGCCTGTTCGAGCGGTGAATTATGACGATTACCAGGGTATCTTCCTGGATGAATGCCGTGAAGGCGGAGAAAGCATCCGCTTAACCGGCGAAACGGGCTGGATCGCTTTCCATGACGTGGATCTCGGCAACGCTTCGGTAACGTTCCAAGCAAGGGTAAGCGGACATATCAAGGGCGGCGAAATCGTCATTACGACCGGCAGCCCGGATGGTCCTGCAGCTGGAAGCTGCAAGGTTCTGCCGACTGGAGGGCGCCAAGCCTGGACGACAGTCCAGTCCGAATTGACGGGATTAACAGGACGGTCTGACGTCTTCCTCATCATGCAAGGCGAAGTGCAAATCAGCTGGTTCCGCATAGCTTAGCGATAACTCATATCTTAGCGATGACTCATATATAAGTTTGCTTAGTCGCCAGATTCCACTGCGCCTTTCTGTCAGCGTCTTCTAAACTTACCGATGAACATCTGCCCTTCTTTTTATACTGAGGGCAGATGTTCATTTTTTGTTAGAATGAAATCAATTAAATCATGAACCGTTACAGAGAAGGACTCAGGCCTTCGTTGCTTAAGAGAGCAAAAAAAGATGAACCCTTTCCTAGAGTCATTTGTTTATTAGACATAACGCGAAGAAAGGAGTGCCTCGGATTGACGGAACGCGAGTTATTCGATTCTTATAACAAGGATGTGTACCGCACCTGCTACTATATGCTGCGGAACGCCCAAGATGCGGAAGACCTCTGCCACGATGTATTCGTCACTGTATTTCGCCAGGATTGGAGAAACGTTGAACATACACGCGCCTGGATCATGCGCATCGCGATGAATCATTGCTTGAACCTGCTTAGAAGGAATCAGACCCAGCGAGACAAGCAAAGCCAGGTCGAGTGGCTCCACGAGCAGACCACGGCATCGGTTAAATCCGTAGATACCATCGTATTGGAAAAGGCAGCAGCGGCGGAATGGGAGAAACTGCTGCGGCAGCTTCCGGACAAGCTGATGGCGGTTGTCACGCTCCGCTATATCGGTGAACTGTCGTTGGCGGAAATCGCCGAAACGCTGAAGATTCCCGTCGGGACGGTTAAATCAAGGCTTCACAAAGCATTGAAAATCATGCGCAAAAAACTTGAACACCATAACGGCTTCTGGCTGAAGGGAGAGAACCAATTTGGAACGTTTTGAGGGCAATTTGAAAAACCAGATGAAAACGGCGAATAACGTGTCTTATCCTGATTTTGACCGGATGTGGAGCAGTATCCAGCAGAATGAACTGAAGGTGGCCGAAGGTGAATCGATTCCGCTTCGTCCGCGAAAACGAAAGCGGATTGCAATCATCACCGGGATATCCGTCGCTTTGATGGCAACGCCGGTCTATGCAGCCCTGAACTATGATTGGTCCAATCTCCTGTCTTACAGGGCCGGTATCCAGACTGCATTGGAGCAGGGGCTTGGCCAGACGATTGAGCAATCCGTTACAAAGGATGGCATAACCTTAACAGTGCACACGGCGTTTATCGATGAGAACCGAACGTTCCTGCTCTACAGTCTGGATCCAGGTTCATCACGAGCTGGCGAGCAAGTAGCCTTTGATCATATTGGACTTAAAGATAAGGAAGGGAACTCTATCGAGGGCCATTATTCCCATCAGTGGAACGCGGATGCAGGCGTATTCCAGGGGTATTTTGAGACCGATTGGGTGGCTGACGGCCAAACGGCGGATATTGAGTTTGCCATGGAGAATATCCGCTTTACCGGCGATGGAATACAGTCGATCAACTACGACCCACAAGACCCGAATACGCAGGCATTCCCCATTCAGAAGGATGGCATCGACAGCGTAACCCTGCAATCTTTCGAACAAGCCGAAGGAAATGTCCTGCTCCAATCGGCCATTACATTTACGGATCCTGAGGTGAAGAGCAGAAGCTGGGTGCGAATTCATGTGACCGATTCCAAGAAAAAGATGATCAAGGAGGTTGGAACGCCTTCTTTTGGAACCCCAGGTGCCTCTGGGGAATACCTGAGCCAGCAAGTATTCAAGTCTGACTCCTTGCGTGCTGAAGGTACCCAGTTCCAGCTTGCTTACGATCGCACGCTTGAAACCGCAGAGGGTACTTGGAGCTTAAATATGGCCTTGTCCAAGACGCAAATGGACAACGGCACATTTAAAGAAGCGCTGAATATCCCTGTTGATCAAGTTCCTGGAGGAACAAAAATCCATGAAATGATTGTTACGCCGACCCAAGTAAGGCTGATCCTGACCCATGAAGAAAAGTATACCCGTGTTCCTTACATGAATTATCAACTGGATGTAGGCGGGACGCTGTTGGACGGAGGTATGTGGTTTGTTCAGGGGCAACCCAGAACAACGGAGCTGCGCTTTGAAATGGCCGGACTGAATGCGGCCTCCCTGGCGAACCAACCGGTGTCTCTGATCGCCAAACATCGCGTTGATGAATATGCCGGAGACAAGAATCCCATCCGCTTGACCGGCATTTCGGCTGAACATCAAAGCTTAACGTCCAGCATTGCAGGTTATCCGATCACATGGACCTATTACCTAAAGGACAATAACCTCTATGTGGAATCCTTGAGCTCCGACCCGTCGTTCGGCGGCGTCAACCAAACCTATTATCTTGACGGCAAAGACCGGAGTTATGGAATGCCGGCCATGATCGGCATGCTCGGCGATGACAATAATAAACATATGGACGTGTATGAGAATTTCGACAAGACCGAGCTCGACATTTACGTTTGGCGTTATACCACCCATAAACGGGACGATGTCCTGCGCGTTCCGCTTAAGGCCGGAAAATAACATATACGGAATAAACGATAAAGAAACCCTCTGGATGGACATAAACAGTACCCGGAACGGCGCTTCTGCCAAGAAGCGCCATTCCTTTTTCCGTCTTCCGTTCTCCACCTTTTGAGAGTTTCTTTCTTTTTTCCGTTTGAACATGTCACAATTCTGCACGGCTAACTGTCATATGGGTGAACATCCAAAATCATACGTAAAGGGGAACTGAACATGGAACTGCGAATGAATTACCGATCAGCCAATCCCGAAGCCTTCAAAACCCTGCTTGCCCTGGAGCAAGTGGCCCAAAAAAGCGGACTCGATCACAAGCTGTACGAGATCATTAAGCTCAGGGCATCCCAGATCAACGGCTGCTCCTTCTGCGTGGATATGCATTCCAAGGATCTGCTCTCCATGGGCGAAAGCGTGGACCGCCTCCTCCTTCTGCCCATGTGGCGCGAAGTCCCGATATATTCAGACGAGGAACGGGCTGTCATCGAACTGACGGAGTGCGTGACCAAGCTGTCCGAGGCCGGCGTTCCTGTAGAGGTATACGAACGCGTCCGCAAGCATTTTGACGAGAAACAATTCGTCGATTTGGTCATGGCGATCACAACGATCAATGCCTGGAACCGGATCGGTGTCGCTACAGGGCTGTTCCCGGGCTGTTTTGATTAAATAGCTGCAATTTATCCGGATTCACCACAAGGAAAATCTGGCTGATGCGGGATAAGTCGGGTTCCCACTCTACCGTTAGCACCATGGAGACCCTGCCGTCCCGCTTCAGCAATAAGCCGGGTTCTCCGTTTACGGAAACAGGCTCAAAGCCTTCTCGGAACGAGCCTTTGGCAGACAACCCCTCGAAAAACGCACGTACCCGTTCCACGCCCAGTATCGGATTAATGGCAGCCTTCGCTTTGCCGCCGCCATCCGATAGCAGCGTAACCTCTTCCTTCAGAAAAGACAGCAGCGGCTTAAAATTGCCCATATCGGACGCCCGCAGGAATGCTTCAACGAAGCGTTCCTGCGTTTCCGTCCGGGCGGTTTCTCCATTAGCCCTTTCCGTGGCCTGGCCCATTTTCTGCTTGGCACGGCTGAAGGTTTTGCGGCAGCTGATCTCCGTCTTTCCAAGCATCTCCGCTATGATCGGGTATTCAAGACCCAGCGTATCCTTGGCGATATAAATGGCACGCTCCAGCGGCGTTAACCGCTGAAGCAGCACCAGGTAGGCATAACCAATCGTTTCGCGGCGTTCCGCAGGATCGGACCGCGTCAGCATGTCATAATCCGGCATCGGCTCCGGGAGCCAGGGACCGGTATACGTTTCGCGCTGGCGTCTGGACGATTTCAACAGGTTGATGCAGCGGTTCGTTGTCATTTTGGCCAAATACGCTTTCTCGTTCAGCACTTCTCCCCGATCCATCTGCACGAATTGGGAAAAAACATCCTGTACGATGTCCTCCGCATCCGCTGCACTCCCCAGCATCCGGTAAGCCAGGCCGAACATCATCGGCTTGTATTCGGTATAGATTTGATCCAATAACATCAGACACACCTTCTTACTCTGTATATTTTCGGCATGAAAGCTACACCACTTATAAGACAAATGAGCCATACCGCCTGTGACATCTGAAGATGTTATTCTCTACTCTACCCCATATCCCCGGATTCCCGGAAGGGTCAGTTTATCAGAGAGTTTGAAGGTCAACCAACACAGCGTTCGTCATCCAACATGCAGATTATGACAACATTCGATAAATCTATCGACATTTGGGTAATTTTTAAATAACATATGGAATGGCTTAACTACAGCGATAAAAGGTTGAAGAGTTTAGAAAGTAGGTAAAACATGAAAAAATCCACCCCTTTACGTCGCGTCGAATTCGGTTATTTTCTGCTGATTGCCCTCGCCATCGTCCAGCAGTTGTTCATATTTTGGAACATCTATGTAAACCAAAGTTTTACTTTCACGGAATTCCTGTTCAGCGTTGGCACACTAGCCGCCTTATTGATCGGTTTCTTTCTTCCGGTAGGCGTGTCGACGGTGGCGGTTTTTGTGTATCTGGTCACTTATTTCGTATGGTTGTCCACGCTGGCCCCGGTCAATGCACTCACGCTGGCCTGGATTCTGCTGCTGCCCGCCAATACCGCCATTGCCATCTTCATCAAGCTGGCTCTGGTGAGAAGCCGGAGGTTCATCCGGCGTCTCGAGCAATTGAGGAAAACCAACCCGGATATCGACATCGACACCTCGCTTGGCAGCAAGGATGCTTTTGAAAGCACGCTGGTGAAACAGGCCAATCTGGCCAATCGGTATTCGGATCAGTACAGCTTCTGCATCATGATGTTTAAGCTCGATTTTCTCCCCCTGACCAGGGAGTCTGTCGGATCCCACCGTTTTGCCAAGCTGATTATGGAACTGTCGAGCACAATTCAGAAGCAGATTCGTTACGAGGACTATAAATTCTCTATTGGCGAAGGACGCTTTATCATTCTGTGCCCGCTCACCAAGCCGGAGTACCTCAAAAGCCTCATGGACCGCATCAAAGTCGCCATGATGAACGTCCCCTTCCGTGACAAGAAAGGCATGTCCCTCAAGCTTGTGGTCCGTGCCGGCGGCCTTGTGTTCCAGAAGGAGCAATTCAGCCGATACGATAATATCGATGACGTCATCTCTGCATTAGAACGGAATACCGAAACCGATCTCATCGGGGAATACATTTAATCAAGTTAAGTTGCCACCATCAATCAAAAGGAGGCTTGCAGCCGATGTCGTATACCACCTGGTTTATCCCTCTGTGCATCGGGGTCAGCATTATGTTCTCCATAGCCATCGTTATTCTGACGATGGCCACCTTAAGCTTCCGTTCAAAAGTCAAACGAAAATACGATCGGGGGAAGTTCAGTGACTGACTTTTTCCTGATCGTCTCCATTATCAGTATATGGATTGCCGTGCTGGAATCGATCATTATTATGGCCGGGGCCATCGTGTTCATTCACAAACAAAACCGGCAGAAGCTGGTGAATCCGGGCAATCTGGAGGATTTCCCCACCGTGACGGTCATGGTGCCCGCGCATAACGAGGAATTGGTCATCCAGGCAACGGTAGAGCACATTCTGCAGATGAATTACCCGCATCACAAAATGCAGGTGATTGTCATCGCCGACAATTGCAAGGATCATACCGCCAAGCGCTTAAGAGCGCTGAAAGCCAATGAACGCTACCGGGACCGCGACTTTCTTATTCTGGAGAGAACCGGAACCGGCGGCAAATCGGGCGCCCTGAACGATGCGCTCAAGCAGGCAACAGGCGAATGGATCTGTGTCTACGACGCGGATGCCGCACCCGAGAAAAATGCGCTGCTATTCCTGACGCAGAAAGCGATGGAGCAGCCCGAACGCTATGGGGCCGTCTTCGGCCGCAACAAGGCCCGGAACCGCGGACAGAATTTTCTGTCCCGCTGTATCAATCTGGAGCTGGTGACCATTCAGCGCGTGCATCATACCGGGTTATGGCAGCTGTTTAAGCTGGGTACCATTCCCGGGACGAACTTTATCGTGAAAACCGCGCTCATTCAGGACATCGGCGGATGGGATGAGCATGCAATCACGGAAGATACCGCGATTTCGTTCGAGATTCTGACAAGAGGGCAGCTGATTGCGCTGGCACCCCAAGCCGAAGCTTATCAGCAAGAGCCCGAGGACCTGAAGGTGTACATGAAGCAGCGCGAACGCTGGGCCAAAGGCAACTACAGCGTCGTCACGGATAACATTCATCATCTGTTCGATCGGACAAGCTGGCGGATTAAGCTGCATGTGCTGTATTACGCGGCCAGTTACTTCTGGTTTATGATTGCCATCATCATCTCGGATATTATATTTGTGACCAATATTGTGTATCAGATCATCGCGCTGTTTAATCCGGCCGTCGTCTCTCCCTTCAGGTTCGAGGGCGATGTCTATATGTATCTCATTATTGCCTGGGCCTTAATGTATTACATCTACGTCCTGCAGATTAACCTGGCGCTCGCAACGGACATCGGCCAGAGCAACACACGCAATTTCATTCTATCCTGCGTGTCGTACTTCACCTACGCCCAGCTGTTCCTCGTCATATCTGTCAAAGCCTTCTACTCCATGATTGTTGATAAGATCACGGGCAGGGAGTCCAAGTGGTACAAGACGGAGCGGTTTGGATAGGAGAGTTGTGCATTTAATTATGATAATGGAGAAAGAGCGAGATAGGACTGGATGGCCATGCTGCCAACGTCCTCAACTCGCTCTTTTTTTCATGCAAGCTTACCAATGTGGCATGCTTATTCTTCTACAGGCAAATGGAATTCAAGTTCCGGTATATATATTTTATGCTCTGCACTATACACAAAGGGTCTAATCGTGATGGATTTCGGTTTAGTTGGGAACGGCTCATACATGTACGTGTATTTAAGAGTGCTGCCGGAGCCGCTGCCCCTCCCACCAAGGGATTTGGCTATTTCCCCCTTCTCATTTATCACCTCGTAATCAATATTTATAAATTCATTCACTTTATATTGGCTGGGAACGGACTTAATGAACTCCTTAAGATCCTGACCCGGTTTTCCAGTGATGCTTACTATCATTTGCATTGTAGCTGGGGTGAGTTTCAAACTGCTGATGCCCATATGAATATTGTCATGCACTTTAAGTTCTTCTGACTTAAGAACCACGCTATCTGCTGCACTGTTTTTGACGGGAATTTTGAATGTAAATGGCTCCGAGACGCTTATGTCTCGAATAACGACCTCCAATGTAAATTCGTCAGGCAATCCCTCCGGCGACAAGGTCACGATGTCCGAATTCGGAGCACCATCCCCTACTCTAGAAATGCTGTAACCGAAATCACCCAGCTCCTCTCCATCCGCATAAAATTGAATCCCGTTCACTTCCCCTTGCTGACTAGCTTTACTCCCCAATTGACCAAAAGATTCATTCTTGCCATCCCTTGTCGTCCGGGTCAGTACCATTGAAATTCGACTTCCGTCATACATGATTTCCGATATGCTCATCGTAATCCCATCATGGGTGATGCTCTGATCAATATCACTCGTCATTCCCTGCCGGCTAGCTGTTTTTAACCCCTCGTCCCCACCATTTATGAAGATGCTTCCTATAATCGGTATATTTTTTAAAGCCTCGGCCATTACCGGGGAGATGAAGCCCGATCCGATAATCAAAAGTACCGACGCTACACCACCTATCAATAAACCCTTCAAACGCCGCTTCTTCTGAATGGGAGGATTATTTTCTAAAATTTGATAGGTATTATTAAGACGCATGCGGATTGCCTCCGGCAACTCCTGAGCCTCCTCTATTTCATCCTTAGCCTGTTCAAGCTCATGATTAAGGTCATATTTCATACGTTAACCTCCCTTTCCCTGTGATTAGCCAGCCATTCCGATAGCGTGATTCTTGCCCTGTGGAGACGCGTCTTAACGGCGCCTTCGTTCAAATCAAGCATTTCCGCAATCTGCCGTAAAGGCAGGTCACGAAAATAGTGCAGGATAATGATGGTACGGGATACTTCCTCCAACCGGTAAACCGCCTCTCGCAAATCGATATTGACATCAAGGCTTGGTGTAATATGTTCGGCTTGATCCAGGTTGAGCAAAGGGATCACATGGCTTTTTTTACGCAGGATCATGTTGCATTCATTGATCAGGATGCGAAGCAACCAAGTTTTAAATAGGGGCGCTTGTCTTAGTCTCGGGAGTGACTTGTATGCTTTTAATATGGCTTCCTGCATGGCATCTGCACAATCCTCGTCGTGTCGGAGTATGGCTTTCGCTATGTTGTACATTTGCAGTTCTAATGGCTTTATAAGCTTGATAAACGCTTCATGGTTTCCCTTCTTGGCGAGTTTGACCTCTAATTCTTGCTCATGCTGCACTTCCAAGGAATAACCTACCTCCCTTCAAGGCTTCATCTTAACGCATTTTATGATTGTTGGATTCAATAATTAGATAGTCAGGACTTCCAAAAGGTTACAAATGATGTATGTATTATAACGAAGTAATAAAAAACTCCCGCAAGTTCAGTGAACTCACGGGAGACAATTGGTTAGTTATATTTGATACGTGAAATTCTCGTGGCATGCTGGAGTGCGCACCCCATAGTTAATCCTAAAATCAATCTCTGTGTCTACATTCTTCAAAACTTCGATGTCTTACTTAGTTTTCTCTCAGCTTCTTCTGCTCATTACGAAGTTTCTCAGGTGTCACGTCATTTCCGGCGGGATCCACGATGCTTAATCCCGAGAAGGTGCTTAGCACCTGTCCGCGAATTTCACGCAGATAGTCCGTGCGCAAAACTTGCTGTTCGGCTTTTTCCGCAGCAGTGAGTGTGCCCTCCCGCTGTTTTTTAGCCAATTCATTAATCCGGGTTAAGCTTTGAATCATGATATCCCTCTTTTCCATATGATTTTGATTTATCAATTATCTCAATATAAAGATATAATAAACAGAGATATTTGTCAACCCCTGCCAGCTTTCATGATCAACAGGCGCATTTGTGATTTTTTCCCTACCCAAAGTCTCTTCACTTCCTTAAACTTGGTGTTTAAGGTTTATTTATTTACAAATCGTGGTTAATGTTAGTATTGAAAACTTTGCGTTCGCAGCATAATAAAAATACGGGTTCTGATTCCTTAGGAAAAATTACTTATCCCTTTCTGACAGAACATGAAATATAATAGAGGAACTTAACTTTAATCAACTGGGGGAACATCTATGAAATCTCAGCTCAACAACCCAGCTTCAACAGGAAAAAATGATCGGTTTTCCTCTGCTGGATTTATTCTGGCCGCGATCGGGAGCTCTGTCGGCCTCGGAAACATGTGGAAGTTCCCTTACATTACGGGAGAACATGGCGGTGCAGCATTCTTCCTGCTCTTTATCGTCTGCCTCATCGTGATCGGTTTGCCTGTCCTGCTGGCAGAACTCGCCATTGGACGAGCTGGCCGCGGGAGTGCCGCAACTTCCTTTGTCAAAGCGGGCGGACCGAAAGCCTTCGGGCATCTGGGATTGCTCCAGGTTATTGCACCATTTCTCATTCTGACCTTCTATGTCATTGTGGCAGGCTGGACGCTTCATTATGCGGTCATGTCATTTAGCGGCAATCTGTACAACAACACCGATTTCGGTGGCCAATTTACTGCGTTTACGGAAGGTTACATGCCGATTATATGGCAAATCGTCGCTATTGCGATCTCAGGATGGGTGGTAGCTAAAGGCATCTCCGGAGGAATCGAAAAATTCAACAAGGTTCTGATCCCGGGCCTGATCATTCTGTTGATCGTATTAATGATCCGCGCGGTAACCTTGCCTGGAGCCGGCGAAGGCGTATCCTTCTTCTTAAATCCTGATTTCTCGAAGCTGAGCCCGGAAGCGGCGCTGGTCGCGTTGGGACACGCCTTCTTCTCCCTCTCGCTGGGGATGGGGATTCTGTTGACCTACGGCGCTTATGTGGATAAGCGGCAATCGCTAGGTCCGGCAACCCTCGCCATCGGCGCGGGCGACCTGATTTATGCGTTTATTGCCGGGCTTATTATATTCCCGACAACCGCTTCCTTCGGGATCGAGCCCAATGCCGGCCCTTCTCTTGTCTTCATTGCCTTGCCGGCTGCCTTCTCGGCCATGCCGCTGGGTTCTTTTTTCGGGGGATTGTTCTTCATACTTCTAGCCATCGCCGCCTTAACCTCTTCCGTCTCATTGATGGAGGTCCCAACCTCTTATGTCATGGACCGCTGGAATTGGGGACGTACCAAAGCTGTATTGGTCATCTGCGCGCTGGTTATGCTGGTCGGTCTACCCTCCGCGTTGTCATTCGGCATCGTACCCGGGCTTACCGATATCGGCGGCAAAAACTTCTTTGACTGGCTGGATTTCGTCACATCGAACATTCTGCTTCCGCTCGGGGGGCTGATCACCACTATCTTTGCAGGGTACTTCTGGAAGAGAGCGGCAGATGCCGCCGGCCTTAAAGCCGGCTGGTTCCGGGTATGGCTGTTCATGCTCCGTTATATCGCGCCGGTTCTCGTATTACTGGTGCTGCTCCATACCACGGGCGTGATCAAGTTCGATTAATTGGCAGCCAAGGCAATCTCATCGCCACTGGGGGCGAATGGGGTTGCCTTTTTCTATATCCTTGCCCATTCATATTCATCTTCTGTACTACATTCGATTATTCTATCGATATCAATCCAGCAAGGAAATTGTAAAAAGGGTGGGGCTAGTAATGAATTTTGAGTATGCATTTGGTGTTGGATTGACCTTTATTCAATATCTCCTACTGTTCTTCTGGGCATATTGGATGCTGATCAGTCTCTTTGGCTTTGGAAAACCCAAGAAACTGAAAGAACATAAGCCTTTGAAAAGATTTCTTCTGATGATTCCTGCACACAACGAGGAAGCGGTTATCGGACACCTTGTAGAGAATCTTCATAACATGGACTACCCGAAAGAGCTCTATGAAGTATGCGTTATTGCTGATGGATGTAAGGATAAAACAAGTGAAATCGCTGGAAAACTTGGTGCTACTGTTATTGAACATACATACCTGCCAGGAGAGCAAAAGGGGAAACCTTATGGAATCAAATACGCAATTGAGCAGTATGGCGACAGGTTAATCGATGATTTTGACGGTATCGCCTTCTTCGATGCCGACAACCTCGTCTCGTTGAACTATTTAAGGGAAATGAATAACCACTTGTTGAACGGGGATCAATTAATACAATGTTACCTGGATTCCAAGAATCCAGATGACAACTGGGTGACCATAGGTTACTCCATAAGCTACATTTTCATGAACCGCTCTTGGCAGCTTGCCAAGTCCAGATTGGGGTTAGGAAACGCGATCGGTGGAACCGGGTTCTGCGTAGACACGACTCTATTCAAAACGATCGGTTGGACCGCTCGATCCTTAACGGAAGACCTTGAGTTTACTATGCAGTGTTTGCTTGAAGGAGTACCAGCTAAATGGTGTCACTTTGCGCGCGTGTACGATGAAAAGCCGGAAAGCTTCAAATCTTCCTGCACTCAACGTCTCCGATGGGCAAGAGGGCATTGGGATGTCTGCTTCAAATACGCTCACAAATTAATTTGGAGATTCATTAGCAAGCTGGACTTCAAAGCTTTTGATGGTTTTATGTACCTTATTAACCCTGGCAAAATTGTTTTGAGTGCAACCACTGGTCTCCTTGTTCTCATGTCTATGGCTACCGACTTATTAGATGCTCATCATTTGATTCCTTGGCAAGTTTGGGTGATGTGCTTGTTATTCCAATTCATTTATGTAGGATACGCACAGTTTCTTGACTCGAAAAATAAAGTAAGCCTCTTTCGGAGCTATGCATACCTGTACTTCTTCAATCTAACTTACGTCCCGCTGTTCCTTTGGTCACTCATTACGATGAAGAACGTGAATTGGAATCCTACAAAGCATACAAGAGCTATTCATTTGAGCGATATTGAAGTAGAAAAATAAATGTGAAGCGAATGGCAAAGAAACACCACTTTGAGTAAATATATAAAACAACGAAATGTTATATCATATTAACTGCGATCTCTACTTGAATATCGAAGCAGTTGTCCATTCAAAAGAAAAACAACAAACCATGCGCTCACATTTACGCGAGCGCATGGTTTGTTCTTGTACATCTATAGCGGACAATAATACAAATATATCGCCTTCACCGACTCTTTACAGGACCGGTAGATGCTCCAACCACCAATTCCGCAGGCAATCGCTTCTCAACTGCTACATCATCGTGATTCATGATGCCGAGTACCGTCTCAATCGCCAGCCTCCCCATTTCTTCCTCGTTCTGCCGCATATGGGTAAACAAATAGCCCTCACCGATATTCAGCTGCGGACTGTCAAAGCATACGATGGATAAATCCTCCGGTACCCGCAAACCGAGGCGCTCTGCAGCTACCTTGGCCAGCAATGCAATGTTATATTCGATCGCAAAAAAGGCAGTAATTGCCGGGTGATCCTGCAAGTGCTGCACGATCCGCTGGATTTCCCGTTCAATATTGCTCTCGTAGAAGGCATTAGGCAAAGTAGCCGTCACGTCACTAATCCAGATCTCCTTATCAAACGCGATGCCCCGAGCGGCATGAGCCTGCACGAACCCTTCAATCCGCTCTTCAACCGCTGTCGTGTCCCTCGGCGGAGGAGACAGCAAGGATATATAACGGTGTCCCAAATCAAATAAATGCTCCACTACCTGAACGGCTGCTCCCAGATTATCTGTACTGATGGAAGCGGCTGCGACTCCCTTCAGCTTGCGATCAATCAGGACAAGCGGAAACCGGGCAATGACCAGCTTCAATATTTCGGCATTGAAATATTCCCCCTGAGCGGGAAAAACGATGAGACCGTTCACGCCGAGATTGCGCAGCTTCTGAATGGATAATTCCTCATTATCCTGGTCTCCAAACGTTCTGCGCAGTACCAGAAAACAGTCATTCTCCCTCGAATACTGCTCCATGCTGTAGACAAGGCGTGTTCCGTAGCTTGACGAAAAGTCTGTAATGACAAGACCGATCATCTTCTCTTGGCTAGCTGCTCTGACAACTCCGCCCTCCGAGGAAAATGTTTCCCTCTGTGCCACGGGCTCATCCGGGTCAGCTACGAAGGATCCCTTGCCCGGCTTACGCACAATCACGCCTTCAGCCGCCAGCATATCTAATGCCTTCTTGCTTGTGATTCGACTAACTCCGTATTCGTCCGCGAGTTCCTTCTCCGAAGGGACTTTATCGCCAATGCGGAAAATATGTGTGGAGATCTTTCGCTTCATCTCGTTAAAAATCTGTTCATACATCGGCTTTGCGGAAGCTGCGTCTTTCAAATTGATATCCCTCCAACGGTACTCCAAAACATGCTGATTCATATAACAATATAACATGATATATTTAATTTGTCCATGTTGCGCGGATAACCGGTTTAGAAAAATATCATCCTTCCCTAAACAGTCCCATTCATGACAAAACAGCGCCGCATGATCTTTCGCTCCGAAAGATTCATGCAATAGCGCTGTTCCCTGTCGACTACCTACTCCGTGTATTGAACTATTCCTTCACGGCCCCCAGGACGATTCCGTGGATTAAATAACGCTGCAAAAATGGATAGATGAGCAGAATTGGAATCATGGAGACCAGAATTTTGGCAGAATTCAGGGTCGTGTTGGAGATTTTATTGAACTGCTGAAGCTGTTCGACCGAGAGATTCTGCATCTGGTCGCGCGTCAGGCTGAGCTGCTGCAGATAGGTCTGAAGCGGTATTTTCTCGCTGTCATTGATCAGGATGATCCCGTCAAAGAAATTGTTCCAGTGACCGACGATGACAAACAGCGTAATGGTCGCCAGACTGGGCATGGAGATCGGGATGAAGATCTTGAGCAGGATTTTCAGCGGACCGGCACCGTCAATGAATGCAGCCTCCTCCAGCTCCTTCGGAATTCCCTTGAAGAAGTTCATAAGGAGAATCACGTTGAAGACTGGAACCGCACCTGGAAGAACCAACGCCCAGATGCTGTTGATCAACCCCAGCTTGCTGATCACCATATACCAGGGGACGATCCCTCCACTGAAGAGCATCGTAAACACGATAATCCACATGTATTTGTTTCTCGATCGGAACTGCGTGACGCTCCGTGACAATGGGTAAGCCATAAGGATGGTTAAGATCATGTTGATCGCTCCCCCAAGCAGCACCCGTTCCACGGATATGAGGAACGCCTTCCAAAACTTCGTGTCATTCAGTATCTGTCCGTAGGATGAGAAGTTCAGCTCCACCGGAAAAAAGTAGACCCGGCCGGCATTCACAGCCGTGCTGCTGCTGACGGACACCATAATCGTATTGACGATGGGAGCCAGCGACACAAATGTAATTAGAACGAGCGCGAGCATAATCATCAGGCGGGACAGCCTTGAGCCCAGCGTTTTGGATTGAATCATGCTAACCCTCCTAGAAAATCTTGTACCCCGCATACCTTGAGGCCAGCCTGTAGGATATAACGATCAGAACAAAGCTAATGACCGACTTCATCAGTCCAATTGCCGTTGCGAACGAATACTGCATATTGATCAGACCCATGCGGTACACAAACGTATCGATAATATCACCCGTCTCGTAGACCAGCGGATTATACAGGTTGAACACCTGGTCAAATCCCGCATTGAGTACATTGCCGAGACTCAGCGTGCCCAGCAGGATGATCGTCGGAAACATGCCCGGCAGCGTGATATTCAGGGTCTGCTTCCAGCGGCTTGCGCCGTCCATTGCGGCGGATTCATACAAAGCCGGATTAATCGCCGTCAATGCAGCCAAGTACACAATCGTCCCGTAACCGAATTCCTTCCAGGTATCCGTCACGATGAGCAGCGGCCTGAACCAGTCGTTGCTTGCCAGAAACATGATTCGTTCCAGCCCCAGAAACTCAAGGAAATTGTTAATCATGCCGTCAAAGGAAAAGATCATGGTCAGCATCGTGCCCAGGACCACCCATGACATAAAATGCGGCAAATACACAATGGTTTGAATCGTGCTTTTGAAGAGCTTCAGACGCACCTCATTCAGCAGCAGGGCGAATACGATCGGCACAATCAATCCGAGAACAATCTTCCCGACCGCGATGACCAGCGTATTGACGAAGATCTGCTTGGCATCAGGCAATTGAAACATATACGTGAAATTGTCGAGACCTGCCCATGCGGAACCGAGTATTCCTTTTGCAGGGATGAACTTCTGAAAAGCCATGACCACCCCGAACATCGGCACAATCGAGAAAATGAACAGCATGGCCATGCCAGGCAGCAGCATCGCATGATAGGTCATTTCGTCAAAGGTTTTACGTTTCTTTTTCCTCCGGTATCGTACTTCCGGCTCTTGATTGACGGTTGTTTTCACTTGCGCCATCGTCCGCTTCACCTCCATCATGTCCCTGTCAGGACAAGCCTTATGGAATAAAAAAGCCCGCGCGGCTGACCACCATAGCCCTCCGCGCCAAGGCCCATGCTATCTTTATCTGCTGCTCATCTGGTTGACCTCTTCCGTAATCTCATCGCCTCCGGTACGCTTCCAGGTGTCCACGAACTTATCGAATTCATCGACGGGAGCTTGTCCCATAATAATTTTCAATATGGTCTCCTCTTCGAGCTTTTGGAGGTTGGCCCACTTCAGCTTCATCGTCTCGGTGGTTCCATAGAAGCCGGCAGGTATAACTTCCAGATTCGGATTGTTCGCTTCGCGCTGGCCTTCAATGCGGGAGAGGTATTCGCCGTATGTGTTCACGTCGATGGCATTTCCTTTTTCCTTGAATTCCTGATACGCCTTGAAGGACACCACCCGATCTTCCTGCACGGAGGAAGCATCACCGGATTCATCCGCCTTCATCAGATCCTCGTAATAACGTTTCAACACATCGTCATAATCCACTTGCATCGGAATTTGTGTCGGATCATTATTCCAGCGGCTTGCGTCTGTCAGCATCTCATCAGGGTGCTCTTTCTTGTAATTGACCGCATCATCGGTTAAGGAGTACAGGAAATCCGTTGTTAAATTGACCGATTTCATGATCGCTTCGGGATGGGCGAAATCCTTCTTGACTACGACGATACCGCCGCCCACAGGATCCTGACGGATGGTCTTGAACTTGCCGTTCTCATCCACGGGTGCCGATACAGCAACCCAGACAGCATCGGAATCCTGCTTGATGGAATCCTTGTAGTTGGTGTAGCCGATCCACCATGGGTTAAACAGTATCCCTACCTGCCCGTTGATCACAAGCGCTTCCTTCTCTTCATTCGTTCGGACGGCGAACTGTTTATCAATCAGACCTTCTTTGTACATGGCGCTCAGCTCCGCCAACGCTTGCTTCATCTCGGGCTGAACCGATCCATACACAACCTGGCCATCCTTCTCGATCCAGTTCATTGGAAAAGCACCGCGTGCAGCAAAAACGGGTGTAAAGTTCATGGCATTGGAATCCATCACCATCCCAACCGTTTTGCCTGTTCCCGAGGCGTCCTTCTCTACGAACGTTCTGGCGAGATTCCATACATCCTCAACGGATTCCGGCATCTGTGCGCCGACTTTATCCACCCAGTCCTTCCGTACCCACAGCAGCTGGTGCTGGTTTCCGATATTCGTCATCGGAAGGCCCATGATCTTACCGTCCACCTTGACTTGGTCCAGCAGCAAGTCGCCATAAGAAGCGTAGATATTCTTGACGCCGTCGGATGCGGTCTTCTCGTACACCTCCGTCATATCGGCAATCAGGTCGTTATCCACCAGCTGGTTGAAGATATCGCGGCTGACCAGCATAACATCCGGCAGATCGCCCGTTGTCATCGACAGCGACAGCTTCTGATCCATATCGTCCGTCTCCCAAGCCACCTTAGCTTTTACGTTCACCCGGTCTTCCACATAGCGGGTAGCCAAATTGTCCTCTATCGTATCGCCGGGAGGCAGGTTGTTCACATGATTGGTATTCCGGCCGATCGTAAATTCCACCGGCGTTTCGTATTTCCCGTAAGGCTCATAGTCCTGTTCTGAAATTTGCGGCTGTGCGCTGTCCCCCGCGCTCCCGCCGCAGCCGCTGAATACAGTCAGCATCATGCACCCGAGCAGCAGCGAAGCCATCTTTTTACGCTTGTTCATCCTGTCATCCCCTTTTTCTCGTTTTGGTTGATAACCAAATTGTATGCGGTTTCATAATTGGCGTATATGCAACATTTTTTGGATATGTATCACTTTTTTCATGACCTTCCTTGTTCTCAACTTCAAACCCAGAAAAAGCGGCTGCTTCAGCACACCGCTTTCATTAACAACACGATGGATAATGGATGGGAATAACGCTCGCTGTTCAGGAGGCCGGAATAACCATGGATACTTCCGTTCCGCTGCCTGGTTCGCTATGAATATCGAGTCCGTAATCCAGTCCGTAATACAGCTTGATCCGGTCGTTCACGTTCCGAACGCCGCAGCCGCCGCTCTCTCCGGCCAGCAGCCTCGCCGCCTGCGCGGGAGTCATGCCCACCCCGTTATCGCTGACGATAAGTTTCATGCCCCCTTCGACCCGGCTAACCCCAATATGAATGCGGTAATCTGCCCCTCCAGCCTCCACAAAACCGTGCTTGATGGCATTCTCCACGATCGGCTGCAGAATAAAATGAATGATCTCGGTATCTAATACTTCCTCATCGATCTGGTAATCCACGTCAAATCGGCCATCGTTCATGATAAGCTGCAAATCCAGATAAGCCTTGATGTGCTGCACCTCATCCTTGATCGTAGCCATATGCCTCCCCTGATTCAGCGTCGTTCTATAGAACCGGGCCAATGCCGATACCATATAACTCGTTTCGATATCCGCTTTCTTCTCGGCCCTCCACCGTATAAAGGAGAGGGTGTTGTATAGGAAGTGCGGATTAATCTGATTAATCAGCTTGTTATATTCGCTTTCCCTCTTGGCGATTTCCGCTTGATACACCTGGGAGATTAGACTGTTAATCCGTTTCAGCATTTTGCCGATGCCATTGGTCAACTCGCCGAATTCGTCCCGAGATGAGCTCTGGATGATCACCTCGAGGTTGTTCTGCTCCACCTTGTCTACCTTGTTCTTGATATGGATAATTCGACGCGTAAAGTTGTTGGAGATCACATAAATGAGCAGAAATGTAATGATCAAGCTGAGGATCATGACAAACAACGTAATTTGAAAAATACCCAGCGCATTTGCATATGCATTCGTATTCAGCAGATTATAGTGAATCGTCCATCCATTATTGGCGAGCGACCGGCTTAGGTTCAGACCGCCCGTCTCCCCACTCTCCAAATCGGCTGAAGCATCGGACTCCTTCCTTTCCTTGAAAATCACACGCTGCTCAGCATCCTCGATATGAACCGCTACATGCTCCGACAGTTTGTCCATATCAGCAAAGATGCTGTCATGCTGAATGGAAATCACCATGAAATTGCTGTCCTTGGGATTGCTGATCAATTCCTGGACGAGATACAGCTTCTCCCCGTCCACAATCCAGCGCCTTCCGCGAAATCCATCGTACCAAGACTTGCTCTTGAGTTCCCCGATGGGCAAAATATTATCGCGAATCCCGAGCAGTTCTCCGGATGTATAAAAGGTAATGGCTTCAATATCATCATCCATTAGCCGAATGTTCGAGATCAATGGCTCCAGAATGTCCCGGAAATCCAGGTACATGTTAAAATAGTTCTCTTCATAGTCCTTAATGAAAATTTGCGATAGCTCCCGGTTCAGTACCATGAACTCGCTCAGCGTATTGTACCGGTTGATCTTATAATCCATTATGTTGGCCACCTGTTCCAGGCTGGCTTCCGCTTCGCTCCGTAATTCCTTCATCTGAATGCGGTAGGACTGGATAAAGGAGAGCAGTCCTAGCAATAGAATCGGAATGAGTGCAATGATGAGATGGGACAACAGCAGCTTGTTGCGGAACCGGATATCATTGAACTTGCTCTTTATCCATCCGATCATGGAGCACCCCGCACTCTCTGTATTGTAAGGGACTTACGCCGAACTTGCTCTTGAACAGCTTGGCAAAATAAGAGTGGTTGTCGATACCCACCGCTCCTGCAATATCATTGACTTTCATATTTGAGTGTTTCAGTAGATAGCTTGCCCTCCGCAGGCGGTAGTCGGTCAAATACTTCGAGAAGTTCTCCCCGGTTTCTTTTTTAAATAAAATGCTCAAATACCCCGGAGACAGGTACACATCCTCGGCGGCATCCGACAACGAAATATCCCGCTGGTGATGATCCTTCACATAGTCTTTAACCTGACGGATGACCTTCGATTCGATCGTAACCTGTTCAAGCTCCCCGCCATAAGGACTGATCTGTGTAATATCCTCCATCACCTGCAGAAACTCTTCCCTGACAAGCGGTTTGAGCAAGTAATTTACCACGCCCAATCGGATAGCGCTGCGGGCATACTCAAATTCGTCATACCCGCTGCAGATGACAATTTTTAAATCCTGCTGGGTCTTTCGGGCTTGCTTGCTCAGTTCCAGTCCGTCCATAAGAGGCATTCTGACGTCGGTGATCAGGATGTCAATCGCGTTTTGCAGCAGAATTCGCTTCGCACTCATTCCGTTCTCGGCTTCCAATACCTGAAAGGGGAAGCGGTACTGAAAGATCAAATCCTTAATGCCTTCTCTTTGAATGGACTCATCGTCAACAATAAGAACATTAAACATCAGACAATCTCCTTTGCTGGTGAAAGTATGGGGCTGATATAGGGAAATATAGGTTGTTATAATGGTATACCTGTTTTGTCGTAGTATATCACAGTTTTAAGAAAGGGCTTTCAAAATCATGTTTAAGACTGTACAGCCGTCAAGCCTTTTGCTAACTTCGACAATGCATGATTGCCATGACCACTGCCAATCCTATACATCATATTCTTATTTAGCGGGAGGTCAGATTATTGGAGCGTTTTGACCCGGAACTGGTCTTTTTTGAGCCGGACGCATTAGAGTATCCTCTGGGAAAGAAGCTGTATGCATGGTTTAAAGAATTAGGCACCCCTATTAAAATGACGACCTCTCACAATAGAGTGACTGGCATTCCAGGAGAAACGGAAACGGAGAAATACCGGAACGCCAAGAGAACCCTGGTTGTCGGGATCAGGAAAACATTGGATTTCGATACCTCTAAGCCGTCAGCGGAATATGCCATCCCGCTAACCACAGGATGTGCGGGACATTGTCATTACTGCTACTTGCAAACCACCATGAGCTCGAAGCCTTATGTCCGAATATATGTCAACCTGGATGAAATTCTGGATCGAGCGAAGCAGTATATCGCAGAGCGAGCGCCGGAAATCACCCGATTCGAGGCGGCTTGTACCGGTGACCCCGTATCGCTTGAGCATTTGACCGGAGCACTGGCCTATTACATTGAATTTATGGCCAAGCAGGAATATGGCAGACTGCGGTTCGTGACAAAGTTCGCTAACATCGATTCCCTGCTGAATATCCATCACGGCGGTCATACCCGGGTACGCTTTTCCATCAATTCCGATTACGTGATCCGTTATTTTGAACCGGGTACCTCTTCCTTCGATGAACGAATTGACGCAGCGGGCAAAATTGCCGAAGCCGGATATCCGTTAGGTTTTATCATTGCCCCAATCGTCAAATATGACGGATGGCAAGAGGGATATTGGCATTTGTTAGAGAAGCTTCATGCGCGATTGAGCCATGTGGAGGTCAAGGATCTGACGTTCGAGCTCATTCAGCACCGCTTTACCAAAACGGCCAAAAACACGATTTTACAGCGTTACCCCAAAACCAAACTGAATATGGACGAGGAAGATCGGCAGTTAAAATGGGGGAGATACGGAAAGTTCAAATATGTCTATAAGGCCGAAACCGTCGAGGAGTTCCAGCAGTTGTTCGAGAAGGGGATCAGAGAATATTTTCCTTTTGCGAAAATTGCCTATTTTGTTTAATGGCAGAAACTTGAGGGACCCGAAGCAGGGTTTATAATGTTCCTTCAACAACATAACGGACACCTCACGGTGCCCGTTATTCGTATGATCTGTATCTATTTTTCATCGCAGGGTCACAATCTCTTCGTTCTTGTGATCTTGCTCGTACATCCAAACCTTAATCTCATTGATATCCATCGGCTTTCCGTAATAATAACCTTGCATGACATGGCAGCCAAGTCCGGTCAAAAAGTCGATATGCTCCTTGTTCTCTACACCTTCCGCAATGACATCCAGATTCAAATTCTCTGCCATAAGAACGATGGCGTTAACGATGGCACGCTTGCTGGGCGTGTCCAAATCATTGGTAAACTGTCTGTCCAGCTTTAAAGCATCAATTGGAATCCGGTCCAGGAGCCCAATCGAGGAATAGCCGGTTCCGAAATCATCCATGGAGACCTTAACCCCCAAGGACCTGATATTCCCAAGCTGGCGGATAATATCATTGACATCGTGCAGCACCATGGACTCCGCTATCTCAAGCTCTAATAAGCGAGGTTCCAGATTCGCCTTATCCAGCACGTTCTGAATAAGCTCCAGCAGATTGTCGCCATGGAATAAACGAACCGATAAATTCACCGAGACCGGCTGGACAATCCCTCTCTCCTGCCAAATTCTGCACTGTTTGCAAGCTTCCTCAAGCGTCCATCGGGTCATCGGTATAATGAGCCCCGTCTCTTCGGCAATCGGAATGAATTCAAGCGGGGATATCACGCCCAAGCGGGGGTGTTTCCAGCGGAGCAGCGCTTCGAATCCGACCAAGCGATCACTTTGCACATTCCATTTGGGCTGATACACAATGAAGAACTCCTTCAGTTCAAGCGCTCGTTGCAGGTCCTTCTCCAATTCCATTTTGCGAACCTCTTGAAGACCCATCTCCTCGTCATAGAGGCACTGCTGATTCTTGCCGAGTCCCTTCGCTTTATACATGGCGGTATCCGCATTCTTGAGCAGCGTCGTACGGTCAGAGCTATGAACGGAGCCGATGCTGATTCCGATACTTGCCGTCACATACAACTCGTTACCGTCAATATAGTACACGTTTTTTATTCGTTGGAGTATATCATCAGCTAAATGCTGGGCATATACCGGGTCGCTTTGCTTCAGAATAATCAGAAATTCGTCCCCGCCGATCCGGAATACCTGCTGGCCGTTTCCAATGAATTGACGCAGTCGCTTACCTACTTCCTGGACCAGCAGATCTCCAACATTGTGACCCAGCGTATCGTTGATCGCCTTAAATTGGTCCAAATCCAGAAACAGGATCGTAATCTGCTCTGTCTCGGAATTCGTCTCGAAGAATCGGTTCATTTCATTGCGATTAGGCAATCCCGTGATCGTATCCTGATAGGCCAGCTTTTCCAGCACATGCCGATCAAAGAACATCGCCCCCCAGGAGATCAGCAGGATGGCAAAAATCGCGACCGTTACACCATACAGAAGCAGAAAATCGACAGACTGCGGCTGCTTCGTAAGCATACCGGCATGAGCCTCAAACCGTGCAGCTTTCATTCCTGTATAATGCATTCCGCATACGGCGAAGCCCATGACAACCGCCGAACCCCACTTGAGAAAGCTGGATTTGGGATGATTCCGAAAACGGAGAAACAATAGCAAAGCCGCATAGGAGGCTACCAATGCAATGATGGCGGACAGTACCCAAATGCCGGGATCATAACTAATTTCGGCATGTATGACCATGGCCTCCATTCCCGTGTAATGCATGATAACGATGCCGCTTCCCATAATGAAGCCGCCAATGGCGATTTTGAACCAGTTAATATTTCTGGGCATCGTAATATAAAACGCGATGAAGGAGGAAACCACGCTGACGAGCATCGACATGATGGTCAGAAAGACATCGTATCTCACATTCATATTCATGTGCATCGCCAGCATGCCGACAAAATGCATGGACCAAATGCCGCTTCCCATGACCATGGCCCCGCCGAAAAGCCAAAAAAACTTGGATTTACCGTTCGCATCTGAAATTTTCGACGTAATATTTAAAGCCGAGTATGAAGCAAGTATAGCAATCGCAATTGAGAGCCCAACAATATAATAGTTATAATTGCCGTCCATCTGAGCTGCACACACCCCTTTTGTGAGTAATTCTTAAGCCCTATGAAGATCATACGTTTCCTAGCGGATAACGTTTCTATTAATTCACGGTGACTCGCCCCGGTGCATATCAGAAAAAAGCAATGTTTATTTCCGCGGCTTCACAGCCCTGCACCATATCCATATTATATCTTTAGTAACTATTCAATTTCTCGACAAACAGAGAAATGTTCGAACGCTCCCGAATCGAGATGAGTCTAAAGAACTAAATTATTCTGCAGGTATCTCGACTTATCCTCTGCCCTATGAGAAATGATGAGCGACAACACTCTATTTGGAAAATAAAAAAAGCTGCGGGTCCTTTATTAGGTCAGCAGCTTATATTTTGTCTGTCCTCAAGGTGTGACTACCTTCGCTTTCCCATTCAAGTACATCTCGCCCCATTCACAGATTTGATCAAGGATCGGTTGCAGCGAAACGCCCATTTCACTCAGCTCGTACACGACCTTAGGCGGCACTTGATTAAAGACCGTTCGCGTGATAATCCCGTCCTCCTCCAGCTCCCGCAGCGTCTGGGTTAACATTTTCTGCGTAATATCCGGCATCTGCTTCTTAATTTCACTCGTTCGCTTGGGGCCATAACTTAAGTGACACAGCACAATGACCTTCCACTTGCCGCCGATGACGTCCATGGTCGCCTCAGACGGAATATTGTATTGTCGCTCCCCATTCATAAGAACTTCTCTCCTTTTTGAACGTAAGTGGCATATCTCTAACAACAGGCACTTTGGGGTACTAATGATACTTTTAGGTGCTTATAGAACAATTAAGTGCGTACTTCCTTTCCGTCATTATATGTTACATAATCCCCTTATACCAGTACTGCATCATAAAAACATGGGGGTGAAATAACATGCAGCGTATTTACATTGCCGGAGGTTATGGCGTAATCGGGTGTGCCGTTGCCCGGCATATCCGAACGATCAATCAAGAAACCGAGATTATTCTCGCCGGAAGGAATCCCGAGAAGGGGAGCTTATTGGTACAGGAGCTAGGAAACGCCCGCACCGCTTTTTTAGATATCCGCCAGGGTCTGGCTCCAGGGGAGCTGGATCAAGCCGACCTCATCGTTTCTACGATTCAGGATCCGGCCGACTTCCTCATTCAAGAAGCCCTCGCAAAAGGAATTGCACATATCGGAATCACGAAGCTTGCCGACGAGCTGACACCTATGCTATTCGCCATGCAAAGTCATCCCCCTCAAGCACCCATTGTCCCTCTGGGACATTCGCAAGCAGGGATTCTGACCTTGGTCGCATATCAGGAGGCGAAGTCTTTCCAAAGCGTCCAATCGATCGGCTTGGCGGGTCACTATGATGAACGCGATCCGATGGGCCCTATGACGCTGGAAGATACCGAAGGGTTTATCAACCGTGCCCTTATCCGGGAAAACGGGAGATGGAAATGGGTTGAGGCTGCAAAGTATCCGAGGAGCATAAGTCTTTCTAATGGTCTTCGGGTAGAAGGCCATCCCATGAGTTTATTGGATATTCCAAGCCTCGCGGCTGTTACGGGAGCGCCTAATATTCGATTCGACTTCGCCATCCATGACTCCATAGGAACACGGGCTGGAGGCAGAGCCTCCCAAGACCTCTACATTGACCTTGAAGGCGTACTTCTTGACGGCCGTTACGCGAAACGGAGAATCACGTTGACCGATCCGAAGGGACAGGCGCATTTTACGGCCCTCGGTATTCTCCTGTCCATTGAGCGCATTCTTGGCTGGGACGGCTCATCTCCTGCTCCCGGAGGCTTCTATCTACCGGAAACGCTGGTTCCTCTTGAAACCGCAATGGCACGTATTGAACAATTTGGCATTCAAATTCGAAGAGAAGAAAGAGTAGGTGAACCCTCATGAAGGTATTAACAGTTGTTACACATCCACGTGAAAATTCCTTTACATTTGCAGTAACCGAGAAGTTTGTACAAGGGCTTAGGGACGCCGGGCATGAAGCGGAAATTCTGGACCTCCACCGCATCGGTTTCGATCCGGTCCTGTGGGAGGCAGACGAACCCGATTGGTCTGACCCTTCCAAGATCTATTCTCCTGAGGTTGAGGCTGAAATCGCACGGATGAAGGAGCACGACGCGCTGGCCTATATCTTCCCGGTATGGTGGTACGGAGTACCTGCCATGCTGAAAGGGTATATCGATCGTGTCTGGAATCATGGCTTCGCTTACGGCGGAGGCTCAAAGCTTCATCACCAACAGGTGTTATGGCTTGCGTTAGCAGGGGCTTCGGAGGATCATTTCGCCAAGCGGGGCTATGATCAGATGTTATCCCTTTCCCTCAATGTTGGAATGGCCGACTACTCCGGAATCAAGAATTCCCGTGTGGAATTCTTCTATGATACGCTAGAGGCCAGACCGGAGCATATGGAGAGTTTGCTCGAACGAGCTTATCAGCTGGGATTGCATTATGCCGATTCAAATAGTGCATTGCACGGTTCCTAAGAACACAACAGCCTTAGTCCACGATGAATCCTGGACAAAGGCTGTTGTCGGATTAGCATAAAAGATGAACACAGAAGCTTACGAGTTACGCATTGCTGCTCGTTTCGATGGATTCATTCACCTCGATCAGTTCAACAACGGCCTCGCTCTTCAGCGTATTGCCGATCGTGCAGGCTCGTTCTACAACAGATTTCAGCTTCTCCTTGTAGGCGGGATCCAGCGTTTGCGGCAGCGTGACATGGACGTTAAAATGCGAGAACTTATTGCTTTTATCTTCTGCCTTTACCGACGACACTTCGATATGAATGGAGGATTTATCATAATCCACGCCGTCGTAAGCCATTATTTTTTGGAGCGAAATGGATACGCATAGCGCCAGGGACGCCTCCAGAAGTTCTCTCGGAGACAAACCGCCCTCCAGATTCGGGCCGTGGTTTCCGACGAGCTGAACCCCAGCCTCATTGAATATCCGATCCTGACCCTCTACGATTTTTAATGTTGTCATGTTCTTAGCCTCTTTTCTTTTTGTCTTCGTTCAGGATGAACGGCTCTCATCAACAAGATGGCAAGCTACCTTCTGGTTGGGCCGAACTTCTCTTAAAGCCGGAACTTCTGCCTTGCAGACATCCGTTGCAAAGGGACAGCGCGTATGAAAAACACAGCCGCTCGGCGGAGATAAAGGGGACGGGATTTCCCCCCGCAATATCACCCGGTCCTGTAATCGGCTGCGGGTAAAGTCGGGTACCGCTGAGAACAGCGCCTTCGTATAGGGATGCAACGGCTCATGGAATAGATCATCCGTTAAAGCTTCTTCCACGATTTTCCCGAGATACATAATGCCGATCCGATCGGAAATATACCGAACCACGCTGATATCATGCGTAATAAATAATAGCGTTAATTTCAATTCCCGCTGCAGACGCTTGAGCATATTTAAAATTTGCGACTGAATGGAGACGTCCAGTGCCGAGACCGGCTCGTCGCATACGATAATCTTCGGATTCATGATAAGCGCGCGCGCCAAGCCCAGACGCTGGCGCTGACCGCCCGAGAATTCATGAGGAAAACGGAAATAATGCTCCGGCTGCAGGCCCACGGTTTTCAGGATGTGAAATACTTTTTCCCGACGCTCTGCCTTGTCTCCCATTTTATGAATAATCAGGGGCTCCTCCAGAATTCGGCCGATTCTTTTCCTCGGGTTAAGCGAAGAGAACGGATCTTGAAAAACAAGCTGTACGTCCTTGCGGAATTTCCGGATTTCCTTCCTCGACATCGCAGCCAAATCCCGGTCCCGGTATAGAACCTGACCTTGGCTTGCCGGGGTTAATCCTAGGATCGTACGCCCCGTGGTAGTTTTACCGGAACCGGATTCTCCGACAAGTCCGTACGTCTCTCCCTCTCTTAATTGAAAAGAAACATCCGTTACGGCTTTTACATATCCCTTGGCGCCCCATAACTTACCGAAGGATCCGTATACCGGGAACTGCTTGTGAAGGGAGCTTACCTTTAAAATCGAATGATCAGCTGTTTGTTCCAACGGTTGTCTCCCTCCCTTTCGACTCGTTTATGGCCTCGTAATGCCAGCACTTCACTCGATGGTCCATATGTGCCGTTTGCATCGGCGGCTCCGAGGTACGGCATAATTCATCGGCATAAGGGCATCGCGTAGAGAAGCCGCAGCCCTGCGGAATATCCGTCAGAGAGGGCACCGTTCCCTCAATGACATGAAGCTCATCGTTTCTGTCTCCTTCCAGCTTGGGGATCGATTGGATCAGTCCCTGCGTATAAGGATGGAGCGGTTTACGAAACAGCTGTTCCGTGGGGGCTTCTTCCACGATTTGCCCCAAGTACATCACTTTCACGCCCGTACAAATTTCCGATACGACACCCAGATCATGCGTGATAAACAGCACGCCCATGCCCATTTTGCGGTTCAAATCGGCGATCAGCTCCAGAATCTGCGCCTGAATCGTTACGTCGAGCGCGGTTGTCGGTTCATCCGCAATCAACAGGTTCGGCTCACAGGAGAGTGCCATGGCAATCATCGCCCGCTGCTGCATTCCTCCCGACAGCTGATGGGGATATTCATCCACCCTCACCTCCGGAGATGGAATACCCGTCATCCGCAGAATCTCAATGGCTTGTTGACGAGCTTCCTTCTTGGACTTCCTCTGATGGAGACGAATGGCTTCCCCGATTTGATTACCTATCGTATACACGGGACTTAGGGACGTAAGCGGGTCCTGAAAAACCATGGAGATTTTGTCGCCGCGGACCGCCCGTAATTTAGAAGGCGAAAGAGACAGCAGGTCCTGCTTCTCAAACAGGATCTCCCCCTCGTACTCGATCGCATCCGTATGGTCCAGCAGCCTCATGATCGATTGGGACATGACGCTCTTTCCGCTGCCGGATTCTCCGACAATGCCGATGATATCGCCTTTATTCATGGAAAAACTGACTCCGTTCACGGCCGTCACTTTCCCCCGCTCGGTATGAAAATGCGTTTTTAGATTTCTCACTTCCAATAGAGGCTCGTTATTCATGAAAATACCTCCAGCTTTATATTCATGACTTTCTCAACTTTTGCTTCACGCGGGGATCCAGCAAGTCGCGCAGCCCGTCGCCCAGCAAATTCAGACTGAGTACAGACAAAACGAGCGTGGCCCCGGGGAATACGACCATCCACCATGCCTTATAAATAACTAGTTTGCTTGCTTGCAGAATGTTCCCCCAGCTGGCTTCAGGGGCAGGAATGCCCGCTCCGAGAAAGCTTAGCGCGGCCTCGGATATAATGGCTTCAGCAAATACGAATGTCGCCTGTACCAATAGAGGCGACATTACATTCGGCACGATGTGCTGCCATATGATGCGCGTTGCGCTTGCTCCCTGGACATGCATCGCCTCGATGTAGGTTTGCTCGCGTACCACCAGCGCGGCCGAGCGAACGACCCGGGCAATATTCGGCGTGAACACGATGGTTAGCGCCGTGATGACATTGATGGCGGATGCGCCGAGTGCTGCCATTAAGGCAATGGCGAGCAGGATTCCCGGAATCGCGATCAACCCGTCACAGATGCGCATAAGAATATGATCCAGCGTTTTATAATACGTCGCATAGACGCCGATCACGAGCCCCAATGCCGAGGACAGCAGCGCAACCGCCAGTCCTACGCTGATCGATACCCTGGCACCGTAGAGAAGCCTGGTTAACAAATCCCGGCCAAATTTGTCGGTACCCAGCCAATGCTCGGCCCCTGGCGGCGTTAAACGGTCTACAACTTTCATGTCGTACGGGCCGTAGGTTGTGAAGAGCGGTCCGATCAGCGCCAGAATTACCAATAAAACAAAGATGGTCGCTCCGATCAACAGCCCGTAGTTCGACCTCAATCGGCGATATCCTAGTGCACGCTGCTCTTTTTTCAGCTTTTTACTGACTTGAGCGACGTATTCTTTTTCCTGAACAGTTGCCATCCAATCACACCTCTTTTATTTGCGTTCCAAACGAACACGCGGATCAACCGCGCCATACAGCAAGTCGATAATCAAGTTGATGGTGACGTACATGAGTGTGACAACAAGCACCACGCCTTGGATCACTGCAAAATCTCTTCTGGCAATGGAATCTAAGATCAATTGACCCAATCCGGGAATATTGAATATCGCCTCCACAACCACGGCCCCTGTCACCAAAGTGCCGAATGTTTGTCCAATAACGGTCAGAATGGGCAGAAACGCGCTCCGAAACGCATGTTTGAACAGCACCTTCATTTCATGCAGGCCTTTGGATCTGGCTGTCTTGATGAAATTCAAATTCAGCACTTCCAGCATGGACGAACGGGTCATCCGCGTGATCAGGGCCGCCTGTATGGTCCCAAGCGAAATACCGGGAAGAATCAGATACTTTATATGTTCCCAGAGCCCGCTGCTCAGCGGTTCATATCCAGCGACCGGCAGCCACTGCAGCTTGACGCCAACAAACAGCATGAGGAACAATCCCAGCAAAAAACTGGGTAAGGCCATGCCCAGCAAGGACATCCCCATCAGCGAATAATCTGCGATGGACCCTCGCTTGTAAGCAGCGATAATCCCGAAGGGAATCGCCAGTATAATTGCGATAACCTGCGCCAGAATGGCTAACGATAGCGTTGGGGTGATATGCTCCGCGATGGCTTCGCTAACCGGCTGATTCATGAAGATCGAATCCCCCAGATCTCCCTTAAATACGTTGGCTACCCAGCTTGTATACTGTTCGAGTATCGGGCGATCTAAGCCCAGATCTTGATTCAGCTTCTGTATTTCCTCCTGCGACGCCTCCATGCCCAATATCGCCGCCGCCGGATCTCCTGGCGTAATGTGGATGATCAGAAAAATAGCGATGGTGACAACGGCCAGCACGGGAATCAGCGACAAAAGTCTTTTCGTAATATAAGCCAGCACTACAAATCCCTCATTTGTACATGGTCTATGAATCCAATTTCAAAAAAGGAAGGTGTTATCGAAGTTACTTCGGTAACTTGTAACACCCTCCATATATGCTTACTTCGCTACTTTGGCATTCCAGACCACCGGCGCTTCAAACAGCTCGAAGCCTTCAAGCTTCTTCGTTGTGGCGACGACGCCATTATAATGTCCGATCACGGTGGAGGAGGCAAATTCGTACAGGAAGCCCTGCAGTTTCTCCCATTCCTGCTTGGCGGCTTCCGGCGTGGCTGCCCCGCGAATATCGATCAGTGCCTGCTTGACCGTTTCATTGTCGAGTCCGGCCCAATCCGGATTGACGGCCAACAGCTGCGGCGGCGTAATCTGATAGCCCGTGCTCGCAACGAAAATGTCCCACTTGGAGCGGTCGTTCTTCGTTTCCAGGAACGTCGGGAAATCGAAGTTCTCCACTTTTACGTTCATGCCGATCTGACGAAGCTGCTCCTGAATGACCAATGTGGCCGTGTACATCTCGTTATAGTCTTTGGTCGTCAGCAGCGTGATTTCTTCGCCGTTATAACCGGCCTCTTGCAGCAGCTGCTTGGCCTTCTCCGGGTTCGACTGGTTGTAATACTCCGCTCCGGCTTCGGTCGACCATTGGACTTGGTTCGTATTCAGGTAACCCGGTGCCAAGGAGTATAAATCCGGCTTGGCAAAGCTCGCCAACATGATCTCCTCATTATTAAACGCGGCGAGAATGGCCTGGCGAATCTTCACGTCCTGTAACAATCCCTCGCTGGTATTGAAAAATGCCGTCAGTGCACCACCAGGGAACGAAAGCAAATTGATATTGTTGTCGGCAGCAAGCTCATCATAGCTTTCGATCGGAATGCTATCCGCCACATCGTACTGTCCGGTCTTCACGCCTGCAATCCGCGTGGAGTGGTCCGTGACGAAATGGAAGTACAGATTCTGGGTAGGAGCTTCTTTTCGCCCGTCAAATCCGCTCGGCTCCGTATCCGCCACCTGATAATAATCGTCGTTTCGCACCAAATGTATGTACTGATCCTGCTTCCATTCCTGGAATTTATAAGGACCCGTACCGATGTACTCCTTGATCCCGTCAGCCGGCGCTGATTCTACAATCTCTTTCGGCATGATGGAAGGGAACTGCGCTTGCGATGCAATAAGAATCAACACGTCCGACGTAGGCGCCTCTACGGTCAGCTTCACGGTATACGTATCGACGGCTTCGAATTTAGCATTCGTCAGCAGCACCTTCGCACGGGACGAAGTCACCAGCCAGCGGTTCATCGATGCTACAACATCCTCGGACGTCATCTCTTTCCCGTTGTGGAACTTCACGCCTTGGCGAAGGGCGAACGTATACGTTAATCCATCCTCGCTTCGTTCGACGGACTCTGCCAGAGCAGGTACAGGCTCATAGTTTGCGTTCAGTGTGTACAACTGCTCGAAGATGTTGCCTGCCGTATCCAGCGCAACCGCCGATACCGTCAAGGCCGTATCCAACGTGGGCGGCTGAGCCGTAAGCGCGATGTTCAGCTCGTCTTTGTACTCTTTCTGCTCGGTTTGCTTTTCACTTCCATTGTCTTCAGCTGCTCCCTCTGCAGCCTGATCGGAACCGCTGCCGCATGCCGCGATCAACAGCATCAGCACGATCGACGATAAGAGTAAACCTAACTTTCTGGCTTTCATTGTAATCCCCCCATGTAGTAGACATTTGCATATGAAATGTATGCATCATGCTCTGTCAAAACTCGTGAAACGAACGCACCCCTAAATTCTAAGTTATCTGGTAGGTTTAATAAGTTATGCACATACTAATGGATTCGGAATTTGCTGTCAATGCAATAATTGATCGTGCTAGAATTAATTTCCTGTTCACGAAAATTAATAGATTCAACATGCAAGGATTTCGTTCCTCTCCATGGCATCAACCTTCGCAGCCAGCCCTCCCGCTAAATATAAAAAAGCCCTGGTTCCGTCTTTCGAACCAAGGCTGCGTTTATTAAAGTGGCAGATCGCCTTGCAGAATCTTTTCCCTACGCCCTTTCATATACCACTGCCCCCACGGATGGAGTTTGTCGAATACTCCGCCGCAGGCATGGAACAGCTTGATATACCGACCCATTTCTCTCAGCTTCATGAAATACGGGATTTCTCGAAGCCATTTCTCCTCCAGATGATGCTCCAGACGGTATCCTTCCAGGAACGGGATCAGAAACCTGTCCAGGTCCGAATCGGCTCCTTCGGTTAAACCTGAGAAAAACGCGGCTACCGCAATGTCATCCACGAACCATGAATATCGGCTCGCATCAAAATCAATCAGACACAATGAATCCTCATGCACGAAAAAATTGCCGTAATGGAAATCCGCATGGATCAGTCCATAAGCGTTCTTAGCAATCGGAACTCTGATATATAATGGAGCAATGCCTGATAACCAAGGGTGATCTCCTTCTCGGATGGCGGTAAAGCAATACGCCGAACTTTTCCCGCCTCTTCCGACCAATCAGGACGTTTTGTGACGGGATCCAGATGGATGTAACCCTTGGTGATGCCGTGCATGCGCCCCATGAATTGGCCCATTCGCCTGTGTAAGCTCTCATCGGCATCGTTCTCCCCGACCGGACGCCCCTTGGCTTCCTCATAACAGACCGCCGTATAGTCATGATCCTCCATCCGAATCCGCTCCGCAAGATTTCCTGCCGCCGAGTAGTGCGGCCTCGCAACGCAAACGCCGTTACTCCCGAGAAACTCCACCCACTGCACCTCGCCTGCAATCTTTGCATACGGTTTATGGGACTCGTCGGTCAAGCGTACATACACGGTCTCCGCCCCCCTTCGATAAGAACAGACAAGGCTGTGTTCGGAAAAATGCGTCTGAAGTCGATCCCGCTCCAAGAGTCCGAACCTGCTTACAGCGGCGGCCATAAGTTCCCTTCTTCGTTCCATTTGCATCGCCTCCCTTCACCATCCGGTTGATCAAGCATTCAATGACCATTGATTTCTGCATATGGATAGCCGGCTCCTGCATTTAACTGCTACTACAAGAATATTTATCTTATTTCTCAGGCGATGTATAATTGTTATAACAGTTGAATAATATAATTAAGGAGGAAAACTTTATATGAGCAGGGTGAACGAAATGGAACGGAAAGTCACTAAGTTTGGCAACAGCCTGGGAATTACAATGACGGATGCCCTCAAACAGATTGGTTTAGAACTAGGCGATACAGTACAAATAGATGTTAATCAAACCGATGGTGAGATCATCATTAAAAAAGCTAACAAAGTCTCCCTACCTGACGGCATCAGCCCTGATTTCTTAGATACTTTGTCTGAGATCATGAGCGAATACGACCAGACCTTAAAAGGGTTAAAAGATCGATGAACCCTATACGTTATCTAACCTCCCAAGAGGTTATCGCCATTAACGTCGCTATGATACAGAAATATAGTGTCGGCGAGCATATCGGTGTAAAGAGCCCGCATTTGCTTGAGTCGGCTCTCCATCGGCCTAAATCGTCAGCTTTTGGAGAGGACGCCTATTTATCTATCTGGGAAAAGTCAGCTGCATTATTTGAATCACTGGGACAAAATCACCCATTTCAAAACGCCAATAAAAGAACCGCCTTCACGGCTCTTCTCCTGTTTTTACGCTATAACGGATATCGATTTATCATGGATCAAAAACAAGCAGAGAACTTCACGGTCGATATGGTTAATCACAAATTCACCTTTCAAGAACTTACGTCCCTTATTAAAGAATATTCCATTGAAATAACGTAATAAAAAGCGACCCCTGGCGATTCTCAAGCGGATCCTGCTTAATTATTTGCGAGCCTAAGGCTTTGTCCATATAAAAAGAGTGTGCAGTCTCGTAACCGCACACTCTTTATTTGATGATGTCCCCGCCTACGCTACAGTCCCAGCTTCTGCCCCCGCTCCAAGCGCTGGATCTGCTGCTCGCCCGTTACCGCCAGCTCACTGAACTGGTGGATCGTCTCACGCATCCGCGGGAGAGCCTCCTGCTTATATGTGCTGATGGAATCAAGCGCTGACAGCACATCCGTGAACGCTTGCTTCAAGGTATCGACGGAAATGCTCGTTTCCAGCGATTGCTTGTGAATCGCCGCGCCCTGATCCTTCAGCATTTTGGAAGTGGCGCTGATCAGGTTGTTCGTGGTTTCGTTCAGCAGCTCGATTTTCTTCAGGACAATCTTCTGGTTGTACAGGGCACTAGCCACCGTGACCGAGATTTTCAGCGCCGTTACCGTTACGTTTCTCGCCCGATCCACGCCGCGAATTAATTCTTTGTTGTTCCGGATGACCACTTCAATAGCCATGATCCCCTGCTGGTTCACGACCAGCATCTGCTGCAGGTCCATCACGCGCTGGCGCAGCGGAAACAGCACCTCTTCAGTAATAAACCGGATTTTATCCTCCGACTCCTGCCGTATTTTAGCCGCCTCGACCTGGGATTCGATCTCTGCGTCCATGAGCATGCCCAGCTGAATTTCCTTTTGCAGCTTTTTGGTGAGCTCGCGGAGGGTTTGCTGTTCAATCTCCAGCGTGGTGTTGTCATTCTTTAATACGGTTTTTCCTTTATCAAGAGAAATGATGATGTCCGAAATGACGGCATCCGCCTTTTGAAACTTGGCAAAATATCGGCGCAGCGGGTTAAATACCATGCCCAGGAGCCCGCTTTTCGCAAAATCCACAACGCTCGGATCCAGATCCTTCAGCTGCAGCTGCAGCTCCGTTAACCCTTTAGCCACTTGACCGCCTTCATCCCCGGTTTTCGATAATCTCCCCACCTGAACCTGCAGGAGCGCATTCTTCTCCGAGGAGGATCTCATCGTGCTGATGCCAAAGCTTTCAATGGATTGCAGCACCTGTCTTCGCTTCTCGAGCGATTCAATATCCAGCTCCATGATGGCCTGCACATTGTTAGCCGCCAGCTCCTTCAGCTGCGTGACTTCTTCCGGCTCAGGCTTCACCTGCTCCTCAATCGCCGTCTTGATCTCCTCGGGACTTATGACTTCCATCGTAAATGACAATATAACCCCTCCTCCAAGTTTCTTGTTAACTCTTATATCGCTTGTATTGATGCTACATCTGCACATTCAGCAGCTGGCTGATTTTGTATACGACATCATCGGTATCGGCGTTGATGCTGGCGGCTTCATTGATGCTGGAGATACTTTGAAGCGCCTGGATGTTCGCATTATAGCCAATCGTGTACACCGGGATTTTGTAGGCTTGGATCAGTTCCCGAATATCGTCAAGGGAGTGGCCAACGTTCGTCTCTCCGTCACTCAGCACAAAAATCAGAGGTTTCACGTCCGGATTCGCCGCCATCTCGTCCTGAAGCATCTTCATCGCCACCGCAATGCCGTCAAAGGTGGCGGTATTCCCGCTGGCTTCAAGACTGTTGATCGCCCCGACAAACATCGATTGCTGATTCAAGTCATATTTGCCGATCGGCAGATTAATCGTGACATCCGTGGAGTACGATACAAAGCCGATGCTGTTGTCCCGACCCAAATATTTCTGTCCCGTCAACAGCGATTCCTTGAGGCGGTTTAACGGCTCACCGTCCATGCTCCCCGACACATCCGCCACAAACACGGCCGCAACCGGCTTGTTGCCGTCCTTCTTCTCCTTCCACAGCTTCTGGGCGGACGGCAGCAGGCTGCTGTCAACAACTTCAAGCTCGGATTGGTAATCATTCAGACCATTGAACCCTTTTTTGTCGGCCATCTTCTGGTATTTGTCCTGCTCGACAAACGCCGCGAATTTCTTAATGATCTCCAGCTTCTCCTGCGGCAATTTCCCGAGCGCATACAAAGGACTGTCATGCCTTACGCCAAACGGGGTAAAGACATAACCGCTCTTCATATCCGCCGCGTTGACATAGGTCTGATACTCCAGAACAAAGGCATCCAGCATACCGGACTTCGCCGCATCGCGCATCTGGATCGTGGTCGAAGCCGTGAAAGGGACGTTCGCCTGGAATTTTTCGAAACCCTGTACCGCTTTTTCACTAAGCAGATCCGAGCTGTCAAACGTTTCAAGGGCCGTGATCAGAAAGTTAAGACCCGTCGAGCTGGCAAAAGGATCCGTATACCCCATCGCCAACTCATTATTCGATATCGCATCCGTCAGCGTCTTGACGTTCAAGGAGCCGTACTTCTCCACCAGCTCGTCGTATTTGGCCTTTCGGGTGACAACGCCGGTCACGTTCCCCGTGAGACGCTTGGATACTAGCTCGGCTTTGACGCCATATTCCTTAACCATCTCCCCCCACAGCTCATTGGAAGGGGTAAAAGCGTCCGGCACGTACTTCCCGGATGTTATGTAATCGGTTGCGGTTCCCGAAGCAATATTGCGGATCTTCACGGATACCGGCTGTCCGTTCACCACCGGCTTGGAGTTGTTGAACTCCGTTGCCACTTCATTCAGCCATCCGTCAATGCCCGGCCCTGCTTTCTCGGGAGAAGAGAATATTTCGACGTATAAGTCCGTTGTATTCTCAACCGAGATCGGGAATTTGGATATATCGGGCAGGGAGTCTGCTACGGCCACCGGGTCCAGATCGACTTGACCTTTTATCGGGTCCGCCGTCGTAACCATAATGTCCTTGTAGATTTTGTTGATTTTCTTAGCCGCGCCTTCCGAATCGACCTCGGCTTCGCTCTTGCCCAGGTTCGAGGTTAACGCGATCCCCGCGTACACCAGAACAAACACGACCACTGCAATGGCCACTAATACAACAAAGGCACTACCCTTGCTTCGCATAATCATCTCCCTCTCTTATTGCTTATATAGTTTGGTTTGTTTGATTAACATATCGATTTCCTTCATGCAGGGCATCTCCTCCACATCCCGGTAATCGGTGCTGCCAAGCAAGGAAATCTCCAGCAGCAGTTTATCGAGCTTGAGCATGATCTCCTCATTCGCCTCCAAATAACCGGTTACGTAAGCCAGATACTCTTGGTACAGAGCTGTTTTTTTCTGCGCCACCTTGCCGGATAGCTGGGAGGCTTTGGGCTGATCGGCCATGCGGGTGAAATCAGATGCGGCGAAGACGCCCAGCTTGTTCAGAATCCCCCGGATATTGAGATAGAATAGCTTCTCCACCTCATCGATGACCGCCATGAATTTCTTGTAACTGAGCTCCGTTTGTTCAAAACGCTGACCCAGGACATTCAGCAGCGCATTTCTCTTTTTCTCGATTCGTTCCAATTGGTCCAGGGCAAGAGCGATATCATTCTTCAGCACTTTCACGTTACGATAATGGTGAAGCGCGTCTATGTAATCCTCACGGGTCTGAATCGTTTGGATCGCCTTCGCAGCCGGAGGCTTGAATAACAAGACATAACTGCCATAAAAGAGTGCAAGAACACTGACAACCCATACGGTGATGACCAATGCCGACTGGAAGGCGCTGTCGCCGCCGATTTGGAATCCAAGCAGCCCGGGCGAGACCAGGACAATATTCACGATCGCGATAACCGCCATAAGCAGGAGCAGCTTCACGGATTTCGAGCCATTCAAGAATTAACACCTCCCCTACTCCTATAGAGCGATGACTGATTCGACCTATAACCGCCCTTTGAAACATCCGTAAAACATAGATACATAAGGATATAACACATACTACGTCTCAAATCGAAGTTAGATGCATTTTCCTCGCGCGATAGGCCTGCCGATTTTACAATCCACTCCAACTTTTGTATCCAGAACCTCACCTGGTCAAGACGTTCACACTTTCGTCGTGTGCCTTGAACGCCAGGTGCAGACGCAGAGAGTTGCTGGAAGAACAGGAGGCCGAGCTGAGGCAAGCTAGATCAGGGTAACTATAACAAAATCACATAAATAATCCAATGGTTCTGCTACAAAAGACGCAAAAAAAGTCCTTCAGGGATTGCCTGAAAGACTTCTGCTATTAATAGATGGGCAACTATCGAGCAGGCTTTAAGCTTTGCCTCGCGGCAGCTTATCCGCATACCGAGTCCGCAGTTCACCTAAATAATCCAGCTTGCGCAGCACCTTCTCCTTATTCAGCATGCCGATGCTCAGAATGAGCTGCTCGATCAGCAATAGCGGCGTCACCATGGAATGAAACTCGCCCATATCCCCCCGACTGACATAAAACGAGATTCGCGCCGGTGTTCCATAACGAAAGTCCTCCCGGTCAGTGATCATGATCGCCGCATTCTGCACGCGGCTTACGCAGTCCAGAATGACCTCCGTTTCCGGGAGCATCCGGGTGAAGCTGAAGATCAGCACGACATCCTCGCTTTCCAGGTGTGCCAGCGATTCCAGCAGTTCATGGCCGCTCCCGGCCATGATCCGCACCGACATGCCGAACCGGGATAAGCGGTACGATAACAGCTCGCCCAGCGACAGGGATGGACCTGGTGCATAGATATAGACGCGTCTTGCCGAAGCCATCAGCCCGGCTGCTTCCTCCAGCTCATCGGGATGGATCCTCTCTATCGTATCTTGCAGATGATGCTTCGCCTGCTCCAGCATTTTCACCGGCAAACTGGACGCGTCCAGCCGGGATATCGTCTTTTCCAGTTTCACCGCAGGCGTCGAATCCGAGGACTCCCGCAGCTTGAGCTTAAACGCCTTGGCATTGTCGTAACCGACGGCACGCCAAAACCGGGATACGGTCGCGATGCTGGTGCTAAGCCGATCGGCGATTTCCTGCTCGGTCATGAACAGCATCTCCTCGGGATAACGTTCGATAAAATCGGCAATTTTGAGCTGACTCGGCGAAAATCCGGATTTATCGGGAAACCAATTTTTCAATGCTGCTGCACTCCTTCTACGATCAGTCTTCTGCGTTCGGTATGAGTACATCATACGCCGTGATTGTTATGTAAATTTTATTTCATGGTAACATCTATGTAAAAAATATTACAATGCGTTGACATAGTACTCCGTTCATTTTAATAATCGCCTCCTATACTGATAACAAATCCATTTCCAAGGAGGCTTCTTTTTAATGGCAAGCAATTCACGGGTCTATACCCTAACGTCTTCGCAGAAAATGATGATTTTTGTGTTGTCCATGTCGCTGTACGGCCTATCCAACATGTTCACTGAGCTCATCCCCGCGTTCCGCCTGGGTCCGATCGAGCTTTCCGTCGAATACTTCGCGTTCATCCCCTTGACGCTCTGCATGCTGTTCCATCCTTTTTACGCGGCTGTGGGGGCTGCGCTCGGCGAGGTCATCTTCGGCGAACTCATGCTCGGACAATTCGGCGGTCTCGGTGAGCTGGAGAAGTTTCTTACCTTCTCCTTCGCCATGTACGTCGCCGGCCGTATGGTCAAAAATCCCCTCAATCGCGCCCAGGTAGGCATCGCCGCTATGTCGGGCGTCATCATCCATCAGCTGTGCAGCTCTCTGGTAGACATCGGCAAGGTCTGGATCGGCGTCGAGGAATTCGAAGCCGTACCCGGGCTTGCACAAAGCGTGGTGCTTGTCGAAGGCATCGGTTTCCTGAACGATGTGCTGTTCTCCGGCATTCTCTTCGCTCTTCTGCCTACATTATATCTGGTTCCAAGGTTGTATGGAAAAATCGAACCACTGCTCGGCATTAAACCCCGCCAGAAACTTACGAAATACGAAGCCGCCGGCATCATCTCGCCCAAGCTGATCCTGGCTGGAATCGCTTTGGCGCTGGTTGCCTTCGGAGCGGAATCCCTTTCGGAAACGGACTGGAACTTCGGCGAGTGGGACAGCGGATTTGCAGACCGGTTCGGCATCGGCGCAATCTGGATCAGCATCGGTGCAGCCGCCATCGTTGCCATTGCGGTTCTGACGTTCATGCGGGCCAGAAGAAACCGCGGACTTCAAGAAGAGAAAATGTCGGAGAACCCGCCTTATGTCTAAACCGTTCGTTCATGACAACCCGGCAATCCGAATCGCAGGCGTCACCTTCGTCTATCCCGGTTCGGAGCAGCCCGTGCTAAATGAGGCATCCCTGCATATTCGCCGCGGCAGCTTTACGGCGATCATCGGAGGAAACGGCTGCGGCAAATCCACGCTCTGCAAGCTGTTCAACGGATTGATTCCCCACTATTATTCAGGCGACTTCACAGGAACCGTTGAAATCTGCGGGGTTTCCGCCGAGAACCGGACAGTCTCCGAGCTGTCGCGGATGGTGGGGTATGTCTATCAGGATTTTGATAACCAGCTTGTCCGTCCGACGGTCATGGATGAAGCCAACTTCGCTCCGCTCAATTACGGACTCCCGGACTACCGGGCCCTGGGCGCGAGGGCACTCGATATGTGCGGATTAACCCATCTGAAGGAACGCTATATCTGGGAGCTGAGCGGCGGGCAGAAGCATCTGCTCGCCTTGGCGGGAGCCCTCTCGCTGGAACCGGACATTCTCGTGGTGGATGAGCCGGTATCCCAGCTCGATCCCCAGCACGCCAGGCAGGTGTATGATGTGCTGCGCCAATTGAATCAGGTTCATGGAAAAACCATTATCGTGATTGAGCATCATACGGAGTATATTGCCGACTACTGCGAGGAAGTGTGCCTGATGGAGCAGGGGAAAGTACTGTGGCAGCGCCCGGTAGTCCAAGCGCTGAACAGCCTTGAAGATCTGGAGCGGCTGGGCATCCAGCCGCCCCAGGTGACCAAAGCAGCGGTACAGCTGTCTGCGATTCTGCTGAATGGAGGCATGGCCCCCGACAGTCCGCAGGATGGACACTCGATAACGGTCGGCTCCGGCTCTCATTCTATGGGATTGTCCGGATATCGGCTGAAGCAGCCTTACCCTATTACGGCTGAGGAAGCAGAAGTCTATTTTGGAGAGCTTATGCACAGGCACACGGATACCCCGTTGCTGCTTGATCATACACCAACCGGCGCGAGAGCTGACGATGCTTCACCGGCTGACACAACCGTGAAGAACCCGGATTCCGACCAGCACAGTCCTCAACAGGAGCATGAAACAGAACGGCAAATGGAGCATAGCACGCTCGTATATTTTAACCGATCCGTACTGCGCTACCGAACGATTCATAAAGCAGAGCATGAAGTGCTCCGGGGCATTGATCTTCGCCTGTATGAAGGGGAGCGCATCGCGCTTGTAGGCAACAACGGCGCGGGCAAATCATCTCTTCTGAAGCTGATTGCCGGCATCGCCAAGCCTTCCGACGGCTCCGTCTCGATTATGGGTAGGAATACCAAGGATTTATCGATGGAGCAAATATCCGCTAACGTGGCATACGTCTTCCAGAATCCCGAGGATATGTTCATTGAAGATAATGTGTATAAAGAAGTGGCCTATGGCTTAAAGAGCCGCCGCCACCCGGAGGCTGAGGACAGGGTTCATCGCATGCTGACCCATTTCCGGCTTCAGCCTCTCAAGGAACGGGACGCCCGTCTCCTCAGCGGAGGCCAGCAGCGCCGCGTATCTCTAGCCATAGGAGCCGCCATGATGCCCCGGCTGATTCTGCTCGATGAGCCAACGGCCAATCTGGACATGTCCACTCGCGAGGAGCTGCTGGATACGCTGCAAGAGCTGGAGGGCCATGTCCGCACCGTTATCATCGCTACCCATGATATGCAGCTGGTTCACGAATGGGCGACAAGAGTCATCGTGTTAAATCAAGGCGTCGTGGCCGGCGACGGCACCGTCTCCGAGATCTTCGCCGATTCGGAGCTTATTTCCCGGGCCGGGCTTGCACCGACCCAAATGATGGATTTATCGACAAGGCTGGACGTCATGCCCCCAACCAGCTCGCCGGCCGAGTTTGCGCAGTATATGTACCGCATTCTGAGTGGAAAGGAGCTTCACCACCATGCAGTTAGTCCGCAACTGGTTTAACAAGATTACGATTGAACGGATTCAACTCGAGTTGATGAATACCGCCTACGGAAGCGGCCATGCCTCCCTTTCCCGGTTGGACCCTCGATGCATGCTGATCTGGTACCTGTTCTTCGCTATCGCACCCTGGTTCATCTCCAGCATCAACGTGCTGGCTGGATTGTTTATGATGATGGTGGTTACCACCGTTCTGTCGCGGGTAACGCCGTTTATTATCGTTGTGCTATGCCTGGGCTTGATCGGCCAGGTCGGCTGGCTGTTTATTGTGTCCCTCTTTTTCGGTGGGGACATCAGTTCCGCGCTGCCACTGCTGAAGCTGACCTTAAAGCTGTCGGTTGTATCGCTTGCGAGCATTACGGTCTTCTCCGGCATGGATCCCGAGAAAATCAGCGACGGCCTGCTTGCGCTCGGCATGCCTGCCGCCTTCTCGTTCAGCTTGTCATACGGTTATCGGATACTCCCCGTATTATTCGAAGAATTCCGCAATGTAATGCTCTCTTACCGATTGCGGGGAAAAGCGCCGGAACGCACCGGTTTTCTCTACTGGCGGCTCGCAGCCTATTATATAAAGCTGCTGGTGCTATCCTTCTTCCCCTTGATGCTGGCAACTGCTAAACGTTCCCGCACGACGGTAGAAGCGCTTGAGACCCGCGGGTTCTCCTACGGCATGAAGAATCCGGCCGCCAAGAAGCTGAAGCTGTCCCACCTGACCCTGTCCGCGAGGGATGTGCTGTTCCTGTCCGGTACGGCAGCATATACCGCATTATTGTTCTGGATCGGCTGACCTTACCACTGACTTATACAAGGAGTGTTTGAATATGAAAATTGATCTTCATACCCATGCCAAATTGTCCAAAGCATCCGATTTCTCTATAAATTATTATGAGGAGATGATCCGGGAGGCGCTGGACAACGGCCTTGATGCGCTCGCTCTGACCGAGCATTTCAATACGCGCCATTTTGAAGAAGTGTACCAGCAGCTTGACCGGATGTTTCCTTACAATGGCGAATACTACGATGCAGACGGATTGAAAATCTTTCCGGGCATGGAAGTGGACATTCGGGAGACCGGTCACATTCTGCTGATTGGCCGGAAGGAGTATATTCTGGAGACCCGCCGCCAGCTGGATGGATATACAGAGAAGGGCTCCTTCATTCCCTTTGATGACCTGATGGACTTAGCCGAAGCCTTCCCGCTGCTCAAGATCGGTGCCCATCCGTTCCGGGAGAGCACACCGCTCCACCATCTCACCCGCAGCCAGTTGAGCCGCCTGGACGCCTTTGATCTCAATGCCAAGGATATGTACCAATACGGCTGCGAAGCCAATCAAGATCAGGTTCAACGGTTCGCTGCCGACCTCGGAAAACCTGTTACGGCGGGAAGCGATACGCATCAATGCCTCCAATTTGGAAGCGTCTATAACGAGCTGCATATGCCTTGCGAGTCCGCCGACGAGCTTAAAAGTGCCATTATGCAAGGCGCTTACCAGCTTCATGTCTCGGACAGCCTGCCCATTAAGGTCAAAGCCTCCGTCATGCTGAAAAAGCTCATGAAGGAGATCATCCGCCTCCAATCCCCCTCTGCCGTCATCTAGGTAAAGATTGAAACTGCTCCAAAGTTAGGGTAGGAAATCCGACCATATCGACGAAAAAGGAGCCTGGTCATGTATCCATGTCCAGGCTCCTTGCGTTTCCGAAAGATTGCTATATTGCGGCTCGATCCCATGCCATTCCCGCCCGAACCGGCTCTCTAACCCCATTCCAGCGTTGCACGAATCGGCGGGATGGGCGGAATTACTGCAGTCGATCCAACAAATTCAGCATGGCTTGCGCGCTTTCCGCACGGGTGGTCTTGGCTTGAGGCGTAAACGTGCCATTGGCATGCCCCTTCATTAAGCCAAGGGCCAAAGCTTCATTCACCTCTTGAAGTGCCCATGAAGAAATTTGCTTCCTATCCTTCAGATCCGGTGCTTCTGGTGAAGGAGAGGCGTTCCCCTTGGTTCCATAAGCACGGTAGAGCATGACAGCCAGCTCCTCGCGGGTGATCGCCTCGTTCGGTGCGAACGTGCCCTTGCCTCTGCCGTTCACCAGCCCGTGCTGGTAAGCCGCCGCAACCGCCGAAGCATACCATGCATCGCCGTCCACATCCGTGAAGGCCGTGTCTTGCGTGCTTTCAAGGCCCAGGGCACGAACGAGCATTGCGGCAAATTGTGCACGAGTCAGCTGCTGACTCGGACTGAATATTGTATCGCTGGTGCCATTCACAATATGCTTGGCTGCCAGCTCATTTATCGCTTGCTCCGCCCAATGGCCAGCAAGGTCGGCAAACGATTTGTCATATTCCAACACGGCATAGTAGCTCAATTGACTGACTTCAGCCGTTAATAACCCGTTTACCAGCTTGCCGCCAGCATATTTCAATTGCCCCTGATCCGAGATGTGGTAGATGCCGGCCAGCTTGCCGTGAATGACGCTGTCGACAGGAAAAGCAATCGTTACAGGTGCTATGAAATGCTCCAGCTTATATGCCTTGCCGTCTTTTGTGCGGACGTTAAGATCTAATGCGTACATCTTGCTGCCCTGCTTCAGTTTAGCCTTCTCGACAGCAGCTGCTTTGGCTACGAGAGAGGCAGCTGTCTGCGATCCAACCTCCTCGAGCTTAAACGAAATGACTGCATCCTTAGCCTGCTCGGCCGGTACGAGCTGGCGCAGCGCTTTGAGCAGCGCGGACGGAAGCTGTACCATCACGCCGTCCTGCTTCAGTTCCAGCGGCTTCGTCCCCAGGATGTCCCCTGCCGTCAGCGGCAGGAGAACTTCGATATCCTCGGCACCGAGCTGAATTGTCACCTTCTCTTGCCCGCCACGCAGCGACTCTTCGTTAACGATCCGCTGACCCTGATTTGGCTTCGTTCCCGGATCGATTGGCGGATTGCCGCCTGCTCCCCCGCCTCCGTTTCCACTGCCGGGGTTGCTGCCGCTGCCGCCGTCATCGATCTTCGCATTCATTTTAATCACAATGGCCGTCAGAGGCTCAAGCGTCATCGAGCCGGAGGTTAACGTGAAGCCGGACTTCGCTTTGACGCCGGTCGTGCCTGCTTCATCGTTATCGACCACCACCGTGCCGGAAGTCAGATCTTCATTAAGTGTCAACGTTCTCGACTGGTTGTCGGCATTAACGAACACATAATAATCGCCGGTTCCGTCCGTCGCTTTATTCTTATAGGCGATGACCAGATCCTGCGCTTTTACTTCGGGAATCTGCAGCAGCGTCACGTTCGAATTCACCATCGACTGATCGCCAAGGCGGAATGCATCGGACGACTTTCTCAACTGTATCAGTCCGGTCGTATATTCCCGCGTTTTGTTGTTCTCCGGATATTTGGCTTCATCCGTCGCCTTCTCCCAATCGAACATGTTGATGGCATCGGAGGAATCGTAGGAGTCATGGATGAAATAACCGAAACGGTTTCCTGCCTCATCCTCTAATTCGTGGTATTTCTGCTCGGGTACCCCCGAGCCCAGCCATTGCTTGGTCCGCCCGTACTCCTGTCCTGCATGGAGGAACGCCGTTCCTTGCGAGGTCAAGGTGAGCAGGTTGCCCAGGCGAATGCGCTTATGGATCTCGAGGTCATTCGCTGCAATCGACGGATCCTTTTTGATGGACTGCGCAATGATGTCGTACAGCGGCAGATTATCATGGGCTTCAATGTATTGAACGATGTCACCCGGATCGTCTTCCTTCGTGTTGCTCGGCTGCGCCTTGATATTGTTGAAAATGGTTTGGATGTCGCGCGCGCCGCCCGTAATGAATCGTGGCTCGCCTTCATTGCCGAAGCCGGATTTCAGCTCGTTTCGGAACTCATCGGAGAAAACGCCGACGTTATCCGTTTTATCCATCCAATTCTGGTCTGCGCCCTTGCCTGCCAAGGAAGGATCCGACAGATGACCGCCGAACGTGACCCAGCCCTCGCCGATAAACAAGGCGTTCGGGTTGATGGCGGCAGCCGCATCATAAGCGTTCTGCACGGCTTCATAGGTGGCGTCGCCCATCATGTCCCAGCGCATGCCGTCGATTTTGTATTCGTCGAACCAGTATTTCACGGAGTCCACCATCAGCTTCTCGGCCATCTTGTGGTTGGTCGCCAGATTGTTGCCGAAGCCGCCGATGAAATTGCCGTTGGCGTCCTGGAACGCATAATAGTTCGGCACGATATCATTCAAGAAATCGGCCTTGGCCATATGGGTGTAGACCACGTCCAATACGACGCCCATGTCCGCCTCGTGAATGGCGTTAATCATCGCCTTCAGTTCTTTGATGCGAAGCTCGGGATCCGTTGGATCTTCGGAGTAAGCACCGTCAGGGGAGAAATAGCTGTGCGGGTCATACCCCCAGTTGTACTCATTGTCTTTGGCCGAATAATCCAGCTCCCTGTTCTTCATGGCCGCTTCGTCACCGTAATACCAAGCCATCACGGGCAGCAGCTGAACATGGGTGACGCCCAGGGACTTGATGTATTCGAGCTTCTCTTTGAATGCATCGTAGGATCCCCAAGTCGCGTTATGCAGGTCGTTCTCAATCGTCGGATCGGACGTGAAATCCCGGACGTGAATCTCCCAGATGATGGCGTCTTCCCGCTGCTCGTAGTCCGGAATGTCCGCAAAATCATATCCGACGGGATCCGTTTGACTCAAATCGACAATCGCGGCTTTGCCGACGGCATCGCCGTCCGGTCCAACTTCGCCCTTGGTGTTCACTCTGAATTGCGCCATGGATTTGGCATATGGATCCAGCACGGTTTTCGTCACGCCGTTGTTAGTCACTTCGTATTGATAAAAATATCCTCTAAAATCTTGGATACCGAGGTCTCCTGGATTCAACTGAACCGACCATACCCCTTTGTCTCCCTTTTGGAGGGCGACGTTGCCGATAAACTGCGTGGCATCATCCTTGCCGTACACATTTGCGGTGACGTCGGTCGCCGTCGGTGCCCACAGCTTAAGCTCGGCTCCTCCAGCCTGATAAGTCGCCCCGAGGTCATCGCCGTCGTAAGCGTACATCTCATCCAGCATTCTCCAGCCGGTGGAGGCGGATACGGTTTTTCCGGCGTAAGTTACGCTTAGCGGTATCTGATCCAGCTGAAATGATGCCGACACTTCGATGGTCGTGTTTCCGGTAACCTTCACGTTTTGAATGGCAACCGTATGGCCGTCCTTATCCTTAATCTGCAGCTCATTCTTCAGCATATCCGCTTCCAAACCATCGGTCATGGTAAATCCGAGCTGGAGCTTTCCGGGAGCCAATACCTCGGCAGAGACCAACCCGATAGGCACTTCCCCATACGGAGATGTGTAGACGGTGTTGTCGCCTTCTTGAATGAACAGATGCTGGTATCGGTCTACCAGGGTGAAGCCTTTGTCGCCTCCGTCTTTGCCGGCGTCTCCTTTGGCTGGATCCAGCACGAGGAAGTTAATCTTCTGGGCCCCCGGCTTCATCGGAACGTCCACGTATGCGCCATATCGGTCGGTTTGGCCTGATGGGAACATGGTAGCCCCCGTCGGCCAATCCTTCGAAGGCGCAGCGACATCGTCGCCCCATATCCACAAACCGTACGGATCGTAGTTCTGATCCTGCCGTTGATAATGAATGCGCACGGTATCCGCCGGCAGGTCAACAGGCTCAAAGCTGTATACCGTATCGGAGCCTTCCTTGAGCCATACTTCGTTCATGTCCGGCGAGGCTAGGGTGAATTTCTTGTCGCCGCCGTCTTTATTGCCGTTGAAACGATCGACAACGACGATGCCGACTTTTTGGGCGCCGTCCTTGAGCGGAATGTCGACGAAGGCCCCATAGCCGTCCTGCTGCCCGCCAGGGAATGGCGTTGCGCCAGTCGGCCAGTTGGCGGACGGGGATGCGACGTCATCGAATATCCACAGTCCGATGCTGCCATAATTCGCGTCAGCCCGGTTGTAATGGACGCGCAGATGGTTAGCCGGCACCGGCGTTTCCGGATCAGCGGGTACCGTGAAATGAGTGGCAACGCCGTGATTGGCCGCATCGTAGCTGAACGTAACCTTAACGTCCTGTGGCAGCTGAAGCTTTTCCCGATTAGCGGGGTGAACCGGACTTGCCGCGTCGCTGCCCAAAACGATTTGGTACTCATGATCCCCTTCGTAGACGTCGGCCGTCACCGTGTATACATGGTCATAATCGGAATCCTGCATGATTAATCTCGAATCCGCAGGCGACCAGTTAGCCGCTTCGCCGATGCCCGATTGGAAGCTGCCAATCACTCGGGGTAGCTTACCCGCCTCGATCGGAGCATAGTATGTAGAATCCGCGATCCGGTGCGTCCCATGATTGTAATAAAAGGTAACCTGGGAATCTTGAGCGAGCGTTATGAGGATGTTGCCATCCTTGTTTGCTCCGCTGGGATTGGAATAATGGGCGGAGCCGTAATTCTCGTCCCACTTTCCGTCGATCGCGATCTTGTATTCGTACGATCCCGCGGGCAAGCTGCCGGTGAACCTGTATTCTCCGTTCCCCATATCGTGCATGGTTGTCGCGGCAGCAGCCGGATCCCAATCCCCGCTATGGCCTAATTCGGATTGCAGAGTCCCCACCAGCGTAACCTGGCTTGGCGCGCTATTGGCATTGGCCGTTGATGGCGGAATGCCGAGCATGGAGAAAATCAGCGAAACAATCATGAAGATGGACCACGTTCGTTTGCTTGAAACCGTCATTCTCATGAAACAAATAGCCTCCTTCTGTTCTTGGATTAGGTACAGCTGATACGATGTTGATGCCACTCATTGCGCAAACGCTTGCATAAACAGGTTTGAGCTTCCATCAAGTAAAGTACGACAATTACTGACAATGGTTAGAGAATATGTTCGAAATATAAATATAGATGAAAGCGATTACAATGGAAACGTTTGCATCAATTATTGTAGTATCACGGCTCCTTCTCGTCAACTACATTTTGACCTGTTTTCACAATGAATTTTGCGGCTCAAGCGGGGATCGCAAACTTAGGATTGATTTCCCGCGAGGATTCCCATAACATTAAACATTATAATGATATAATGTTTAATGTTCGTAAAATCATGAACGCAGGGGGATTTCATATGGAATTTCGTTTTGAGGGCGCTGTTACGGATGTCATGCCAGGCATTGAGCTGCTGCTGGATGAGCTTGGCGTCGAGCTTGGGGAAAACGGCTTCCCCGTTGAGGTAGCCTTGTCCGATGGCGATCTGGAAGTCGCCAAGGACCGAGACCACGCCTATATTCGTTATGGACGAAAACATCAATTTTTCAGGGGACTCGGCTTGCTGGTTCAACATAGCCGCCAAAACGATACGTTCCACCTTCACGAACGCCAGCAATTTGACCAAATTGGCCCGATGTTCGACTTGTCCCGCAACGCCGTGCTGACCGTGGACAGCTTCAAGCTCATGCTGAACAAGATGGCCCTGATGGGGATGAACAGCGTGATGTTATACATGGAGGACACCTACCAGATCGAAGGCGAACCGTATTTCGGTTATATGCGCGGTCGCTACACGCAGGCGGAGCTGAAAGAGATAGACGATTATGCCGATCAATTCGGCATTGAGGCTTTTCCAAGCATCCAAACCTTGGCGCACCTGGAGGAGTTTCTGAAGTGGGAGCCCATCAAGCATTACCGCGATACGAAGGGTGCCCTGCTCGTCGGCAGCGAGCAGACCGATTCCCTGATTGAACGGATGATCGAGGCTGCCAGCGCTCCGTTCCGCAGCAACAAGATTCATATCGGGATGGACGAAGCGGAGGAGCTCGGACGTGGTAAATATTTGGATCACAACGGTTATGTGAGCCGTTTCGACATTATGATCGCCCATCTGGACAAAGTCCTGGCTGCCGTCCGCAAGCGCGGCCTGAAGCCGATGATGTGGAGCGACATGTTCCTGAAGCTCGCTGCCGGCGGAGGCGGCGATGCGGCGTATTACGACAAGGACACCTCGATTCCGGAGGATATGGCCCGCCGCATCCCGAAGGATGTGGACATGGTGTACTGGGATTACACCCACATGGAGCCGGAGGACTATGAGAAGCTGATCGCCAATCACCGCCCGCTGGGCTGCAACCTCGTGTTTGCCGGAGCCGTCTGGATCTTTAACACATTCGGCGTCAACTACGGGTTGTCCCTGAACGCTTCGAATGTTGCGCTTCAAGTGTGCAAGCGGGAAGGAATCCGCGAGGTATACGCCACGATGTGGGGCGACGACGGCAACGAAGGAAATCCGTTCGCGGCGCTGCTCGGTCTGCAGCTTTATGCCGAGCATGCCTACTCGGAACAGGAGCCTTCCCCGACGCAGTTGGCGGAACGGGTGAAATTCTGTACGGGCATCGACATGGAGGCGTTCCTCCTGCTGAAGGATCTGGACGAGATTCCCGGCCAGGAGCCAAACAACGCCAAGCAGAGCAACCCGTCCAAATTTTTGTTGTATCAGGATGTGCTCCTCGGGATGTTCGACAAACAGATCGAAGGCCTGGACCTCTCCAACCACTATGCCGAGCTGGAGCAAAACCTGCGCGCGAAGCGCGATAGCACGGCCGAGCTGGACTATCTGTTCGAGATGCCGGAGAAGCTGAGCGCCGTCCTCAAACGCAAGAGCGAAATCGGCATCCTGCTGAAGCAAGCCTATGATGCCAAGGACGCCGATACCTTAAGGCATATGGCCAAGAACGTGCTCCCTGCCATCTCCAAAGCCGTTCAAGAGCTGCGCATTGCCCACCGCACGCAGTGGCACCGGATGTTCAAGCCCTTTGGCTGGGAGGTCATCGACATCCGTTATGGCGGTGTCATCACCCGCCTGGACACAGCATCGTTCCGCATTCTGGAATACGTGGAAGGACGGACGGCACGGATCGAGGAGCTTGAGCAGGAACGGCTGGTGTTCAGCACGACCAACCGCGACAATCACAAGGGAGTCGGCTGGTGCAGCCATTATTACCGCATGGCTTCGCCAAACGTGTTCTACCATGTGCTGAATCCTTTTTAAGGATCAAAGCTGCTCTTCAGCTCATACCATTCATCCCAAACAAAAAGAGCCCCGGTTGCCGGGACTCTTTTTACATTTATCGCTGAGGCATAGATGATATGCTCTATTCACGCTCAGGATTCGTGACGCTGCACTTCCTCATACCAGTCTCGCACATCCCGGCTAAGCCGTTCCACGATCTCGGGGTAACGGTCCGCCAGGTTGGTTCGCTCCCCGGGATCCCTGGACAGATCAGACAGGTGAACCTGATCGGGAACCACGCGGTCGAAATCGAGCTTCCCGTTCAGCACCAGCTTCCAATCCCCTTCCCGAACAGCCAGTTGGCCTTGATACTCCCAGAACAATTGCTTATGCGGCGACGGCTCGTGCATTTGCAGCATCTCCTTCAGGCTGCTTCCGTCCAGCGCAACGCCTTGAAGCGGTCCTGCCGCCGGATCGACGCCGGCCAGATCCAAAAAGGTCGGTGCGATGTCCATCATAGCCGCCACCTCATCGCGCACTTGTCCTCCTTTCCAACCGTTCGGCCAGCTCAATATGGCAGGTTCGCGGATGCCGCCTTCGAACAGGCTTGCTTTATGCCCCCGGAAGATCCCCGCGCTTCCCCCGTAATACACGTCTTCCGTTCCGTCCAGCCAGTTCCGGCTCTCGGAGGACGGTCCGTTATCGCTGGAAAAGAAAATGACCGTATCCTCGTAACAGCCGGCTTCCTTCAAGGCCTTCACGATCTCCCCGACGCCGTCGTCCACTGCGGCAATCATGGCGGCCATGACCTGCCGATCCCAAGGCAAATGCGCAAACCGGTCCATATATTCCTGCGGCGCATGCATCGGGTAGTGCGGCGCATTGTACGACGCAAACAAAAAGAACGGAGCTTCCTGCTCCCGCGACCGCTGAATGAAATCTACCGATCGTTCCGTGATCAGCTCGGTCATGTATCGGCCGTTCTCCCAAACCTCCGTTTCGTTCTCCCATAGGTCATGCAGGGGGTTGACGCCATGGCCTTGGCCCCAATAAAAAATGTGCGAGTAAAAATCGACGCAGCCTGCCTTGAATCCGAAAAACTCATCAAATCCATGCGCATTCGGGCTGGTTTCCTCGGACAAGCCCAAATGCCATTTTCCATACAGCGCCGACCTGTACCCGGCAGGCTTAAGCGCCTTGGCCAACGTCACCTCGTCGGCAGGCAGTCCATGCGAACCGCGCTTCGCCCCCAGAATCTCGCCGACTCCCGCTCGGGCCGGGTATTTGCCCGTCAATAAAGAGGCTCGTGACGGAGAGCAGACCGGAGAATTCGAATACCAATTCGTAAAACGAATGCCTTCATCAGCCAACCCGTCCAGATGTGGGGTTCTCACCGTGTCCGAACCGTAACATCCAAGATCTCCATACCCTAAGTCATCGCAATAAATCACGATAAAATTCGGTTGTTTCATATCTCCATTCACCTCTACTATGCTCAACTTGTTCCTCATCATCGTACCTTTTGGCGGACGAATACGGAATGTTCCAGCCTTGCAATCGTTATACAATATGTTGCATCATAGCAGTAACAAAAGAAATGATCGGTATAGGTGGAAGGAGGACACATGCGTTTAACAGTGAATCAGCGGCCATCCCGGGAAGAATACTTTAATAACCCGGCTCACTTTGAGACACAACTGGGATTATGGATATTCAAATCCGGATCCCACCCCTTTTTCACCGATAAAGTCGGTCCCCGGTCCGTCGAATTTTATAGTATACATTTCGTTGCCAGCGGCAAAGTGCGGTTCGGCTGGGACGGCAGCAGTGTCTCCCTCTCGGAAGGCGACCTCTTCTGCCTCTTCCCCGGCTCGGTCTATACATATGTCAAGAACTGCGACGAGCCGTCTACCATGATCACCTGGACGGCCTTTATGGGCGAGTTGATGCCGTCCATATTGAAGCATGTCGATTTAGGTCCGGAGCGGCCCTATCGACGAAATGCCTTCAGGGACGATGCCTTGGCTGTCATCAAGGACATCCAGCGTTTGCTCCGGCAGCCCCAGCAGGACCATAGCCTTCAGCTGATGTCGCTGGGATTCCAGTTGATCCACAGCATCGATCCCAACCGGGACCAGCACCTCCCGGCTGCTTCGGACTGGCTCGAATCCGCCCCCGGGTATATGGGGCTTCATTGCACGGAGAACCTGTCCGTGGAGGACCTTGCCGCCTGGGCCGGCGTGCATCGCAGTCACTTCACCCGCGCTTTTACCCGCCGATACGGCATCTCTCCGTCCCGCTACATGCAGCAGTTGATCATGGAGAAAGCGACCCGCCTGTTAACCGCCGAGGGAACCAGCATCACGCAGACCGCTTTATCCCTGGGGTATTCGGATTTGTTTACCTTCTCCCGCGCCTTTGCCCGTTATTACGGAATGACGCCGAGCACATTCGTGAAAGCGAACCGCCCATCATCGAGAACAAGCGAATAACACGGATCCGCCAATACGATAAACAATAAAGGAATCGCCCTTATCGATCCTACAGCAACGAAAAGAGGCTATCCGATTAGGGATAGCCTCTAGCTTTTTACATTATCTTTTTTACGCTGCTACAAACGGCAGGACAACCTATTCCTCCATCAGCCCCCACAGCGTGGTAAATGCCTCACCTTCCAATTGAAAGAACACAGGTGCATTGGCATATCGTACATATTGGCCGCCTTTAAACAGTCTTAACTGGACTTCCGTCCCGTCCTGCAGCTGGATATACAGAAATTTCTGCTCGCTAGGCCCGGTCTCGTAGATCCCTTGCTCAAACAGAGGCTCTGCCGCTATCGGCTTCGCTTCATATAAAGCTTCAACGAAGGCTTGCACCGCCGTATCGTCGGCAAGCTCGCGCAGCTTATTCTCGCCCATGTTCCAGCTGTCGAAATCCTGCCATTGAACCGAAGTCATGTTCCCCAACAGATTCAGCTTGCCGATGATATCCTCGCCCTTGGCCACCGTAATCCCGTTGAGGTGCTCATACAATTCGGCGTAGACTTCCCCGTCATGCTCCATGTAGGACATGATTCTAAAATCGGCATCATATCCCTTCACCGTGAAAATATCCATTTCGCCGATCGTCGAAGCAAGCTCCGTGTAATCGTCGGCGGAGCTCCATTCCGTAATTCCCGATTTCGACCGCCCAAGCTTATCCCCACGCAGCTGCTTGGCGATGTCCGGCGTGATTTGCGTACCGGTTTGGGTGTAGATATTGCCCTGGTATACAACCAAACCGATCATGTCGGCTTTGATGTTGCTGTCCTTCGGAAGCTCGATTTTCGGAATGGTTACCGGATCGTGACCAACCTTCGCGGTCGGCGGGGTATTCTCCCCCGTCCCCTGTTGAACGACCGGGATATCGCTGTTCGCTGGCTCGTTCTCAAGATTCAATACCAGCGAAGCTACTACCACCAGCCCCAACATAACGGCCGCGGTGACGCCGGCGACCCCCATTCGGCTCATTCTGGTCGTTTGACGCTGATTTTGTTTCATTCCTTTCATAATCCGCTCCTCCAGTCCTTTGTCAGGTTCTATTCGATCTATCAATGATTTGTAGTCATTCCGATTCATCAATCGTCCTCTCCTTCCAAGTCCATGCGCAGCAGCTTCCTGCCGCGCTGAAGACGCATCTTGACCGCAGACTCGTTAATCTGCAAAATCCCGGCGATTTCCTTAACGGAATAATCCTCGTAATAAAACAGATGGATGACCGACTTATACTTGAACGGCAAACTCATGACGTTATCCATCAATGTCCGTTCCGACGGTTCGACAAAATAATCGTTCATATGCTCCATTTTGGTTACCCGCTTGCGCCACAGACTCCCTTGCATGTTCTTGCAATGGTTCGTAATCACCCGAATGAGCCAGGCTTTCTTATGCTCCTGGTCGCTGAAGTCAGGCGCTTTATATATCAATTTAATAAACGTCTCCTGAATGGCTTCTTCGACATCCTGTTTGTTCCCAAGGTACACCATCGCTATTTTAAAAAGCATATCGCCATATAATTCATAGGTTTCCGTAATATCTCCGCCCGGCCGGAGCGAATCGATCTGCATCGCCTAGACCTCCTTTTACCATTAACACAGTTATGGACGTATATCGGTCACATTTTGTTTTTAAGTTTTTCGGATTAAAAAAGAAGGTGTCCCCAAGATCTTAGATCTGGCGGGCCCCCTCTTTCTGTTTGGAGACGCTCCGTGTACGCATCGTTCCTTCCATCGCTGTTGTCTCCAAATTTCTTGGAATGAATTAAGCAAGGGAAAACCACATCTTCACAAAATGGATGTGCGACCATTTACGAAAGAAATGGTGTAACAAAAAAGCAAAAAAAATGGGGTGCTAAGGATGATGATCCCTAGCACCGCCATTTCTATATTTTCAGCATTTTGATCGATTGGAGTGTTCTTCAGCAGATTTGCTGTTGCCCCCTTCGTATATCACAAATGCAAATCCATTAACCATTCCAGCCGCTATAGAACCTGTTTATTTTACATACGTCAAATCCTGCATCAAACGATGGAGCACAGCGGCGCTTTCGCCGCGTGTGGCATTCGATTTAGGATTGAAGCGCTGCTTCGGATCTCCGTTCAGAATATCCAGACCCGCCAATTCATATACCGCTGCCTGAGACCAAGCGCCGATCGAGAACGCATCGGCAAAATGGGCTTTTGCCGCGTCGACTGGGTTGTATCCGGCATACTCCAGCGCGTTGTAGGCCATCACGGCCATCTCTTCGCGCGTGATCGTCCGGTTCGGCTTAAAAGTGCCGTCCGTGTAGCCGTCAATGATATCGGCATCGACTGCTGCCTGGATCGCTCCCGCGTACCAGTCGGATGAAACCACGTCCTGGAAGCTGCCTGACGCAGCGTCTGCAGAAAGTCCCAGTGCCCGGACGACAAGCGCTGCGAACTCGGCCCGAGTGACTGGAGCGTTCGGAACAAAGGTCTGCTCCGTGCGCCCGGTTACGATCATTTTGGCCGCAAGCGATTCAACCTCACCCTTCGACCAGTGCGGCGCGATGTCCTGGAACGTTACCGGGTTCTGCAACACCAAGTATGTGCTATTCGTGCGGCTATAAATATCGATACGTTGGCCGTTCACCTTGAATGGTACTGGCGTGTATATCCCGTTTCCGTCCACCCGAACGACCGCAATATCAGTCAACGCATGCGACTTGTCGACATTCAGAGACCGCTTTACATACGATTGGAATGCTTCCAACGTGGCAGTCTTGCCATTGCCGGACTTCACCGTCACGGTATAGCTCACAGCTTGTATTGCATTATATCCTTTGGACGCCGCTGATTTAAGGGCATCCGCATCTACAGCAAGTTGAATGACCAATTGAAGGCTGTTCATGTCCGAGCCGGCTTGGGCTGCCAGCGCTTGAAGATCAATCTCCTTCTTCGGAAGCTCATAGCTTCCGTAAGGCGTTGCTACCACCAGCAACTGCGCGCTTGTCTGATCAAGCCACGCTCGCAGCGCTTCATTCTCGATGGTAATGGATGAAGAAGAGATTGGCTGCGTACTCGTTACCTCTACGGTAACTTTTCCGCCAGCAGGCTGTTTCAAGGCTTCCTTCATAACCGCTCCAGTCACGCTGCCTGCAGCTGCGCCGTTCTCCACTTTAACCGGAACCTTGATCTTGCCTGGTTCGGCTGGTGGTGTCGTTCCAGGGTTCGATGGATTTACGGGAGGTGTTGTCGGTCCTGGAGTTCCAGGCGTGCCCGGGTTCCCAGGGTTCCCCGGTCCAGGCTCTCCCGGCCCTCCTGGATTAGGCCCTCCCGGAAGCGGCTCTCCCTTCAAGTCCGTAATCCGTCCTTCGACGGCGGAGGTCTTGGCCGTAATGGTGCCTACTTTTTTCACATAGTTCGAGAATACTTCATAGTCAGGCTTGTAAAGCAGATTCACGCGACCTTCCAGATAAGCCTTCTCGAGCGATGCATAAAAGTCGCCGCCCTTAGCGGTAAATGCGTTTGTCGCCACCTCATACGATTTATTCATGTCGATCGGCTCATATCCGTTCTTGCCTTTGACCTCGATGCGAAGGACACGTGATCCAACCGGTTTGGTCGAATCATAATAGAACTTCATACCCGCGATATGCGGGAAGCGGCCATCCGCAGCAGGCATCTTGGAAACCCCGTTCTCCATGGCTTCTTTAATCTCGGCGCCCGTCAGCGTGATCGTAACGAGATCATTGTTAAACGGAAGCACCGTCATGACGTCACCCATCGTGATTTTACCTGCTTCAATAGATTCGCGAATGCCTCCGCCGTTCTGCAGGGCGATGACCGCGTTCGTTCCGGCGGCTTGCGCCGCATCCAGCATGCCATCGGCAATCAGATTGCCGAGATTCGTTTCCTTCGTGCGGACATCGGCGCGAACGCCGTTCAGCTTCACTTCCGTCGTACCAACCTCCGTTTGTTTTAACTGCTCCACACCCGGCTTATATTTGGTATTCAGAATTTGCAGCGCCTCTTGATCCGGCTTTACCACGTATTGACCAGCGCTATCTTTCTCGTCAACCGAAATGAGGTTACTGTTCCACTCCTGCAGGACACCCTCGTCGTCAAATACGACCTCAAGCTGACCTAAGAATTGACCTTTTTCACCCGTCTGCACGATCAGCTTCGGTTCGCTGTCCGAGTGGTCCACAACCGCCTCATCCAGCTTGGTATGACTGTGACCGCCCACGATGATGTCGATGCCCTCGACTTCCTTCGCAAGGTTGACATCCACGTCATAACCAAGATGCGACAGTACAACGATTTTGTTGATGCCTTCCTGCTGCAGCATCGCTACGGTGTCTTTTGCCTTTTGCACTGCATTCTCAAAAATTACGTCACCAGGCGAAGCGATGTTGGCCGTGTCTTCGGTTGTAAGTCCAATGAGGCCAACCTGCTCCCCGTCTACCTCCATGATGATGGCCGGGTAGATGGTTGCATCCTTGGCATCCCGGGTCACTTCATTCTTGAATTTCTGAGTCAATAAAGCATCGGCCGAAAAATTCACGTTCGAGGAAACAAACGGGAATTCCGCATGCTCGATGAAATCGTTCAGCACCTCGGATCCTTTATCGAACTCATGGTTACCGAAGGTCATGGCATCATATTGAACCAAATTCATGAACTCCAGATCGGCGAGTCCCAAATATTGATTAAAATACAGCGTGCCGGAGAATACGTCCCCTGCATCCACGAGCAGAGGGTTGACCGCATTCGCTTTGGCTTCCTTGATTGCCGTAACCCGTCGTGCAATGTTATCCGGCGAGCTTACGGTATCCAGATTGGCATGCGTGTCATTGGTATGCAAAATGGTCAGCGGGAAGCCGTCCACGGCTTCTTCCTTCAGATCGATCTGCGCGACGATCGGATCATGATCCGATACGCGGCCCTTGGAGGCCGGGAAATCGGCGTTCAGATGCACGATGTCGACTTGCGTAGAACGGGTCAGGTTCTTGCTGACGAGAATATGGTCCAGCACCTGCGAGTTTCCGTCATACGTGTATGTGTACTGCTCCTTGAGCGGAAGCGTATCGATCAGATTGTCCAATTCGTTGCCTTTCAAAATGTTCGCCGTCTCGGTAAATTGGAAATCATTCAAATCTCCCAGAACAACGACGTTAGCGTCAGGGTTAGCAGACACAACGCTTTTCACGAATCTGTTCACAACCGCTGCAATCTGATGGCGCTGCGTTTCGCTGGAGAGAACCGGCGGCTGGGTATTGCCGAAAGGTCCTTGGTCTCCGGATTTCGAGTTAAAATGATTCGCAATGATAATCACTTTTTCCCCTTGGAATTCGAACTGCGCGGCCAGAGGTTTACGCGATGCGTTGAATGCAGGGTTCAGCGGTTCGATTCGGCCCGGATTCAGAGTCAGCTGATCCTTTGCCGCATCATACGCCACCGATTCAATCGGTGATCCCTTCTTGCCGTTTACACTGTCCGATAACTGGACACGATCGGTGTTATAGAGGAATCCGACCCGAATGTTCGCTCCCGGCGCTCCCCCGTCATTATTATTCACCGGATCGATATCGGTAAAGCTGTAGGTTGGTCCGCCGGCTGCCTTGATGGCGTTAATCAAGGTCTGGTAGCTTTGATCTGCCGCGGTAGTTCCGTTGTTCTGCTCCCCGTTGTTATCCTGTACTTCGACAAGACCAATAATATCCGGAGACTTGATGTTGTTTACGATCGACTCCGCCAGCTTGTTGATTTTGGCGGAACTTACGCCCGGATAGAAATTTTCGATATTATACGTCGCTACTCTGAGCTGTTCGTCTTTCACGTCGAGCGTGGATACCTCTTGCTTAAAAGAGCTGCTGTGGATTGCAGGCAATTCGCCTTTAGCCGGAATCACCTTGAAATTGCCACTGTTATAACCAATTACACCGATCACATCATCGGCAAATGTATCGCCGGTGCCCACTTCTTGTCCCGGATTGCCGTAAGCAATCAGGAGACGCTGCGGGTTGAAATTACCGTTCTCTTTCAGAACCAGCCCGCCGGCTGGCGTAATGACATCCGCGATATCGTTCTCGACACGGGTCGCAATGTTGTAGGTACCGCCGCTTGTCCAATACGGACTAATGATCGTTGGCTGCGGAAGTCTGACCAGCATGCCTTCCAGAGATTCGTAGAAGTCGATGGCATCTTCCTCCGGATCAAACGTGGTCATGCCGTCGTTATCGATAATGGCAGCCGGAATCGGTCGTCCGCCTTTACCTAAGGTAACAGGGTCCGGCAGTTGTTGACCCTGACCCAGATTCTTGATGGATTGCAGCTCGATTTGAGTGGAGGTCAGGTTGCTGGAGCTTCCCTCATTAAACTCGGCCACTTTTCCGGTTACACTCACCAGGTCTCCGATTTGAGGTCGGTTTGGATCCGTGGAATACACGAAAATCGCGTCCGAGGTATCCGGATTGGAATCCGGCTTCGGATCCTGGATATAGAATCCCTTGATATTGCCGTTAGAGAACGTGTAACCGTATTGGGTTACAACGCCTTCAATATCGGTTACCGTCTGTCCGGTATACGGCGAAGTATGGTCCTCGCCTTGGATATCCGCGATACGCGGTTGCTGTGTCGCTTTGTAAGCAAATTCGTATACCTTGCTCTCATTCGCCCCCGAGACAACAATCGCTTTGATGGTCGTGTCACGGTCTATTTGAATCGGCGAGCTGTACTGTGTACTCGCTGTCGTCGGGACTGACCCGTCGAGCGTATAATAGATGCTTGCCCCTTGCGTAGGGCTGGACAGCGTTACCGTTCCACCGGTAATAATTGGTCCGGCACCCGGACTTGCGATCACGGAGAACATGTCCTCGATTAGGGCATTCTCGCCTAAAGGAATCAGCTCATAGATGTTGCCGAACTGCTTCACCACACCCGTGACGCGGCTGAAGGTCTTCACCGTCTTCAGCTTGGACAATCCGGAATAGATGATGAATTCATGACCGCCTTGCTCGGCCGTATATTCCCCAGGTCTGTTTTCGGACTTGATGGTGACATCGTCCAGGTAGACAAGTCGCGCTTCATAAGTCTCTCCCGAAGCTGCAGATAGATCAGCTCCGGTGATTTGAAGAGCCTGCGGCACTCCTGCATTTGCGCCCGTTACATCATACGGCAGCAAGGCATGCGGTTTGATCTCCTGAAGATTGTTGTAAATCTCCATCACGCCGGCCACACTCACCCGGTCGCCAACACTGGCGTTAAGAGGGTAGTCATAGAGTACGATACCGGCCGAATCATCTTGAATGTAGGTTTCTCTGCCTTCGATATGGGTAATAATGCCTTCCGTCCACACATGCTCGCCTTTTGCCTTGCTGCGGGCTTCAGCGACGGACGTTTGCGTTAAAATATCATATTGGAACGAGGAGACCGGTCCATCCGGTAAACCATCCTGGACTGCATAGGCATCCACCCGCGTAGGCTCGTTAATCTCGATCGGGCCATTCACGAGCTGATATCCCGAATTTCCACTGGACAGATACACATCCGCATAAACGGAAGCGCCCACCGTAGGCGGTTTCATTATGATCTCCGTTCCTGCTGGCCAGGCATTAGGCTCCGGATTGGCGGTTACTGGCCCTAAACCCGTACTAGGAGTGACCGGTGTCTTCGGGCTCGAGCTGTTCCGGGGCTCCGGCTTGGTAACGGTAAAATCAGCGACATTGTTATCCGTGTCGAGGCCGCGATCATTTTGACCAACGGTCAATTCCTTGCGGATCGCAGCCGTGCTGTTGGATAAAGCTGCTGTCGGGCTCGTCTCAGATTCTGAGGCCGATCCATAGCCAACGAGGTCAATACGATCGCCTGCGGCGTTTACCAGATCCACCTTGCCGTTAGAGCCGCTAAGGTTCAATGATCCTGCAGCATCAGCTGTCGGCAAAGAACCACCTACCGAGCCACTACTCTGTTGTTGGATTAAATAATAAGCATAAGGCTCTATAATACCAGTTAAAGAGGTCGTGCCGTTAAAAGTGCCTGTTGCGCTTGCATAACGTACCTTCCAGCCTGTCAAGTCGATCGGACTGCCGGTCGGATTGAACAATTCGATAAAATCATGCGTATACGTGGCCCCGCTATTCCCGCCTCCACCGTACACCTGGCTGATCACAACCTGGTCATGCCGGGGGGAAGCCTCCGCCACCTTCACAGGGTTGAAAGGAACGATGATACTCAGAAGCATCACGATTGCCAGAAGCATGCTTAACGGCCTTTGGCACCGATGTAATCGAATGCGCATTCAGGTTTTCACTCCTCTATTCTATTAAATTTTCTTACCTTATTTACTATATATACCAGATATGTTTTGGGAGTTCTAACCTAAAGTATGCTGGATGTAAAAAAACCTCCGATAGACCTAAACCCAAAGCTGGATAGGCATATCAGAGGTTCTATTTGGCTTACATCGACTTGCGCAATACGTTACCGTTTACCTGAATCGAACGGCTCCCCTACGGCTTTCGGCGCATTTGAGGATTTGGAGAAAATCACGAGTGCGATCAGTGTGACAACATAAGGGAAAATCTTGAGAATGACCGGCGGGATTACCGCCAAAGACGGAATGACCTGTGATACGTTGGCTACCGTCGTGGCAAATCCGAAGAACAAGGTGGCCAGTAGGATACCGAGCGGCTTCCATTGTCCGAAGATCAAGGATGCCAGAGCCAGGAACCCGAGTCCCGCCACGTTCCCCGTAAATTCGCCGGAATACGTCAACAAAATGACAGCTCCCCCGAGTCCGGAAAAAGCACCCGAGATCATGACGCCGACATACCGCATGGACTGTACCTTAATACCTGCTGCTTCAGCCGCGTGCGGATGCTCGCCGCAGGACCGGAGTCGCAGACCGAACGGTGTTCTGTACAGCACAAATGCACTTACCAATAGCAAAATCAGGACAAGCCATGTCGTGGCATAGGTTTTGGTGAAGAATAAATCCCCGATGATCGGAATCTTGGACAGACCCGGAAAATCAAACGGTGCAAAACCATTCGTGATGCTGATCTTGCCGCTACCTGTAATGTTACGGGCAAGGAAAATCGTCAGGGCACCCGCGATCATATTGATCGCCGTACCGCTTATAATCTGGTTGGCACTGAGGTTAATGCTGGCAAAAGCATGCAATAGCGAGAATAGCGCACTCGCTGCCGCTGCTGCTAATAGTCCTACCCATAATACCCACGATTGGCCGGGCCATTGGGCCTGCATTTTGAATATGACAAAGGCTCCGATGAAAGAACCGACAATCATCAAGCCGTCAAGGCCGATATTGACGACCCCGCTTCGTTCACTGAACAACGCGCCCAGGGCGGTAATCAAAAGCGGGATCGTGTAAGCGATGGCATACGGAAAAATCTGTTCAATCGTTGTCCACATATGTCCTTACTCCCCCTGCTTTTTATTAGCCGCGCGACGCAGCTTCAATTTACGGTATAGTCGTTCGATCAAGATGCTGGTTGCCGCAAAATAAATAATGATGGCGATGATCGAATCGGCGATTTCCGGCGGAATCTCCGTCATGGCATTCATAAACCCTCTGCCCGAGTAAAGAATCCCGAAAAACAAGGCCGACACGAAAACACCGATAGGTGCGTTGATTCCGAGCAGAGCCACCGCAATCCCGTCAAATCCCTGGCTCGGCAGAATGCCGATCTGCATGCTGGAGGCATTCCCCGCATACTGCGCAACTCCCGCGAGGCCCGCGAGGCCGCCGGAGATGAACATGGACAGCACGATGCTGCGTTTGACAGCGATACCCGCATATTCGGAAGCGTGTCGGTTGAATCCGACCGCCTTCAATTCGTATCCAAGCGTTGTTTTGTTAATAAGGAAAGCGACGACCAGAACAGCAATGACCGCGATAAAAAAGCCCAGATTGACATAGGAGCCTTGGAACATATCGCTGAGCCACTGCTGATGCAGCATGGCTTCAGGCGGAAGCTGACGCGATTCCGTCTCCAGACTCGCCCCTTTGAAGTAACCCGGAATGACATAATAAACGGTCCAGTAGGCGGTCCAGTTCATCATGATCGTGGATACGACCTCATGCACGTTATATTTAGCCTTCAGGAACCCTGGGACAACCGCCCATAGCGCACCGCCGATAAACCCGACCAGTACCATAACCAACAGGAGCAGAGCCCGCGGCAGGTCCAGCGAGAGGCCGACAGCCGTCGCACAAAAGCCACCGAACAGCATCTGGCCTGCAGCACCGATATTAAACAGTCCGGTACGGAAGGCAAAGGCCACAGACAAACCGGTCAAAATAAGCGGAGTCGCCGTCGCCAGCGTATTTCCGATCCGCTCCGGGTTCTTGAGTCCACCCTGGATGAGATACTTATACCCTTCTACCGGATTATGTCCGGTCAGCGCCATAAGCAGTGCCCCCGCAATGAGTCCGAACAGGACGGCAAGCAACGATTTTACGCTGTTATTCATGTGGTGCCTCCTCTTTTTGATACCCGGCCATCATTAGTCCGAGCTCTCTTTCGTTCGTTTCGGAGGTTTTAACGATACCTACCAGTTCACCGTTATTAATAACGGCAATGCGGTCCGACAAATTCAGCACTTCATCAAGCTCCAGGGAAACCAGTAGAACGGCTTTTCCCTTGTCCCGCTGTTCGATCAGACGACGGTGAATATATTCAATCGAGCCTACGTCAAGGCCCCGGGTCGGCTGAACGGCAATAAGCAGATCCGGATCGCGCTCTACCTCACGGCCGATGATCGCTTTTTGCTGGTTACCGCCGGACATCGAACGCACGATCGACCGGCCGCCCGTTCCGGAACGCACATCAAAGCTCTGAATGATATGCTCCGCATGCTTGCGGATCGCTGCTGGCTGCAGCAGCCCGTTCTTGGAATACGGTGGGCGGTTGTACACCTCGAGGATCAAATTCTCTTCAATGGTATAGTCCAGCACGAGTCCCCTCTTTTGACGGTCCTCCGGAATGTGGCCGATTCCGCTTTCATTCCGTTGACGGACAGAAAGACCGTTGAGCGTTTTACCATTCAAGCTCACCGTTCCGCTCTCGGCCTCGCGAAGTCCGGTAATGGCTTCGATCAGTTCCGATTGACCGTTACCATCCACGCCTGCAATACCCACAATCTCCCCGGCATGCAGGTCCAGACTAAAGCCTTTGAGCGCATCGACTTTCTTGCTGTTCTTTACCGTAAGCGATTTAATCTCGAGAACGGTCTTGCCCGGGCTACTCTCCTGCTTGTCCACCTTAAAGGAGACGCTGCGGCCCACCATCATTTCGGCCATTGCCTCGCGGCTCGTGTCTGCCACTTCAACGGTGCCGATTGTCTTGCCTCGGCGGATGACGGTGCAGCGGTCCGCAACCGCTTTAATTTCTTTCAATTTATGGGTGATCAGAATGATCGATTTGCCTTCATTGACCAGGTTTTTCATAATGCCCTGCAAATCTTCGATCTCCTGAGGGGTCAACACTGCGGTCGGCTCGTCGAATATGAGCACTTCCGCGTCGCGGTACAGCATTTTGAGAATTTCCACTCTCTGCTGCATCCCGACCGAGATATCCTCGATTTTGGCATAAGGGTCTACATTGAGGCCGTATCGCTTGGACAGTTCCTCAACCCGTTTGGCAGCCGATCTCACATCCAAGCCGAAGAAGTACTTGCGCGTCTCGCTGCCCAGAATAATATTCTCGGTCACGGTAAACGGCTCGACCAATTTAAAATGCTGATGCACCATCCCGATTCCGAGTTTGTTCGCGACATTCGGATTCGAGATCCGCACGTCCTTGCCGTTGACTTTGATTACGCCACGGTCAGGCTGATACATGCCAAACAGGATACTCATCAGGGTGGACTTGCCCGCCCCGTTCTCACCGAGCAGCGCATGAATCTCACCCTTCTTCAGCCGAATCGTAATATCGTCATTGGCTACGATCCCGGGAAATTCCTTGCGGATGCCCACCATCTCGACAACATAGTCCATGGTTTTGGGTCCTCTCCTTCTTTTGTGTTGAATATCTTCCTATGCATAAATTGTTTTAAAAAAACGCGGATCGACTCACTTCCAAACAGCCAGAACGCAGTTACATAGATCGAATTCCACATTCAATATCAGAATGCAATCGCTTGCGCCGATGATACGGTCTGATACCTAAAATAGCTCCACAAAGTGGAGCCTATGCTTCGATGCTTGTTCCAAATCCTTTGCGGGGGCCCCAAAACATATAAATGCGATTACAGAATTGCTTACGCTTCACTGAAATACCTTAAAAAAAGACGGAGGGAATCCGTCTTTTTTTTCATGCGGTATCGCTGCTTTTCAAGTAAGTCTATCCACGTCGTAGATGACCTTGGTATCTTGGATTACTTAATCAAATCGCCTTGCTCAGCGGCTACTTTAATTTCGCCGGCTTTGATTTTGCCAAACACTTCGTCCACTTGCTTAAGAACGTCATCGCTCAGGTTCGGGTTCTTCTCAGGAAGACCGACGCCGTCATTAGTTGCATCCAGCGTAAGTGTCTGTCCGCCTGGGAATTTACCTTCCATTTCAGCTTTGATCATATCGTAAGCCGCATGGTCGATTTTCTTCACGGCCGAAGTCAGGACAACGGATTTGTCGCCTTCATAAACGCCATCTTGATACTGGTCAACGTCTACGCCAACGATCCATACTTCAGATCCGTTCTGTACGCGGGTCTTCGCTTCGTTAATCGCACCAACGCCCACGCCGCCTGCTGCTGCGAAGATCACGTTTACGCCGCGGTCATACATTTGAGCCGCCAATTGGCTGCCTGCTGCAACATCGTCAAAAGATCCTTGGTAGACAACGTTCTCTTTGTTAATTACCAGTTTCGTTCCGAGATTCTCGTTGGCATAAGCTACACCCTGCTGGAAGCCCCAGTTGAACTTCTGTACAGGAGGGATTTCCATGCCGCCGATAAACCCAGCTTGTCCATCCTTCACATGAAGCGCAGTCGCTACGCCAGCCAGGAATCCGGACTCTTGCTCAGCGAAGAAGATGGATACGGTATTTTCCTTAACTACCGGTGTTGCGCCCTCTTCCCCGGAATGAGGCGTTCCATCAATAATAACGAATTTAGCATCTTTATACTTGTCTTGTGCTTTAAACACGGCTGTTTCAAATTTGAAGCCTGGGGTTACAATGAACTTAAATCCGGCATCATACAGGTTTCCGATCTCTTTTGAATAGTCGGCTTCCGTAGTTCCGGCCGGCTTCAGGTATTTATACTCCATTTTGAAGTCCTCGTTGGCCTTCACGATACCTTCATATGTTCCTTGGTTAAACGACTTGTCATCAATGGTTCCTGCGTCCGTAACCATCCCTACCTTGAAGTTTGCCTTAGGTGCGTCGCCGCCTGCGCCGCCGCTTGGTTCTGACGCCGGTTTGTCGCCGCAACCTGCCAGCATTGTGACAGATAACGCCAAACTGATTAAAGATATGACCCCTTTTTTCATTAAGGATAACCCTCCTAGGTATATATGCCCGAATACTAGATTCGCGCTATTTACAATATATTAATAAAACAGACCCTTTTCAACATAAATTTGGGTGAATCTGTCAAACTGCATCTGTGCCGCGGTGAAACGTTTAAGACATGTTTTATTCCAATTCTAGTAGATATAGGAACCCCCCAGTTAACACGCTGTTGATATCACGGTTTTTATAGATAACATGGGAGTTACAGCGGGTGTGATAAGTCAATCGTGCAAGTGATCAGACCCTTCCATAAGGAAAAAAATAACTGCGCTTTATGCAAAGAAAGCACCTCGGCAAGGTGCTTACAAACATGCTGATTATTCCGATGAATGCTATGAATGATTATTCATTTACGACGAGACTTCATCATGCGATTATACGTAATTAGGCCGGCAATAATCATGGCGACTACACCCAAACTGCTTGCCGACTCCGGCGTCATGCCAAATACACCCGCCAAATTCGTAACCAAGCTGTTCGTAAGCAGCGCCACTGCAATTAGCATAATTGGACGCCACACGTTATACCTTCTCATCTTCGCAACACCCCCAAGCCAGATTTACAGCATTATAAGAACCCCAAATCACTAAGATCGCCTAATCTATTAGATGCATTATACCATGAATAAGTATGCGTTTACATTAATCTCGTTCATTATATTAGATGTGTTCATTAACATCGAGATGAGTCTCATATTCCTCATGCGCTCAGAAATACCGATTCAAAGTAAAAGCCACGATCACAACGTGGAAATCTCGCGCTGCGACCATGGCATTTTTTATTGAAGCATTAGTTATTATGCAACAGTGTGGCACGGCAGAATTTTGTCATGGAATGCCCCTCATCCTACTTCTAGGAAATCGAGCCACATGCCATCGAAATCTGAGCTCGTGCTGGAATAACTTATCAGTCCTTCTTGTTGTATTCGAATGAAATCTTAACGGGATCCGACATTCCATCCATAGACAGATAGGCGTCGCAAGTTCCCTTCAAATTGCCAGTAAGCTTAATCATGAATTCGAAACTTCCCGTTTCTGTACTGGTCGTCTGGCCTTCGTAGCGAACCTTCCCTTTCGAATCGAGTATTTTCAAATTCACTTGGGACTGGCTGCCGTTCACGACCAGCCCGTCAATCGTCAATTTCTTTGCAGCGGCATCCACCACGGCTCTTGCGCCGTCAATTGTAGTGCCACCCCCGGCATGGCCGTCAACGCCGAGAACTTCGATTTCATCCAGGAAGACCCAGACGTTGACCGGGAATTCAACTTTGACATAGCGGGCGTATACTTTATCGGATCCCGCTTTCCCCGGCACACCATCTGTTATTCCGCTCCAACCCACGAACTCGGCCGAGGCAGCATCCTGTGCCGGTGGCGGAGAAACGGTTGCCAGCGTGCTCCAGGATTCGCCGTCAGATGAAACGGAAAAAGCGACGTTCTGAGGAAAATAGATGCCAGGTCCTTGATCCTGAAGAAAATGGGCTCTAATTGCCCCGATCGATTTGTTGCTGCCCAAATCAAATGTGATGGTGCGGCTTCGTTCGTCAGGGTAATCGCTTCCCGCATGGGCCTGCCACTGCTCGGTGCGGTAATCCGTCCCGCCGAATCGGCCGTCCGTAAGTTCGTTCCCGGAATCGGGATAGTTGCTGTTAGGCTGCTGTGAAATTGTATAGCTTTGGCCAAGAACCAGATTGCTGAGTCCCCCTCCGTCAGACCAGGTTTGAATGAGAACTTGGGCGTAGGAATCAAGCACCGTTGCGGCCGGGACCGAAATCAACCCTTGCGCTTGGACGGCCGGGTCGTGAATGTGCGCGAGAAAATCCTGCATATACGTCACGGCTTCCTTCGGCTTGTTATCGTCCAGAAGAAGTTTGATGGTCTGCAATCGATACGTCAAATCATTACCAAAAGCCGGCTTGATTTCGTTCGATGCGACATAACGCTGTACAACCTCCGCCATCGTCTCCGGCGCCGGGCTGCTATCGATGGCGTACGTTCCGTTCAAATACTGGTACAGCCAGTCATACATTAAACGCAAACTTGGATCCTTGCTTACCCCTAAGTTGTATACTGCATTATTGCCTTGATAGTGAGCTCTGAAGCCATTTTGCATCAGACCGGATCTGACGCCGCTGTCCAAGTATTCGACAAAACGCTGACGAAGTACGGGATCTGTCAGCATTCCGTCATCAAATTCAACTTCGTTCCCCATTCCGTATCGCTTTGCCGTATCCGTAGCATCGTCCAGACGGTCGGAATCCATTCCGCCAAAGAAATAGTTAGGCTGAAGCGCCGCGGCATCGAACCCTACGTCTTTCCACATAAACATTTTGTAAGCATAGGAGTGTGGAATCCAGAAAACCTTCATGTTCATGGCGTGCACTTTATCCGACACCATGCGAGCTATGTCTGGTCCCGATTCGGATATATCGATTTGTTCCGGCATCCAGTACATGCCGACAAGCTCAAGATTCGAGTAGTTGGCAGCCTGCCATCTTTGCCGGGTCTGGTCCAGCCACCACTGCACCGCTTTTCCTCTGTTTTCAGACGCTTTTTCTTTGCCTACGACGGCGTCGTTGAAATTTAAGGAACCGCTACCGTCAATGTCGCCAAAATCGGTTAAGGATTCCCCTGGATTCGGAATCATTAACACAACCTTGACTTGATGATCGGGCTGTTTCAGCTTGGCCCCAACTTCCTTGGCAGCCTCATTCAACTGCTGCATATCGCCCGTGGCTGCAAATGTTTTATCCAAATACCATTTCCAATCGTCCAGGTTCGTTTGTCCCTGACCGAAATCGCGACCGGCAGGCGAAGCAATCCCGAGATATAGAACGCCGTCATAAAGCCAATCGACCGGCTCGCCGTCTTTATTTACATAGCTGATATTAGGGATAATCCGTTCCTTCTTCCAATCGCCCAAACCATTCGCGTATTGTCCGTTATACAGCAGATTCAGATTCCGGATCCCGGCCGTAGCTTCCCCCGGCTCCAAAAAACGAGGCTGCTCGGCAGGAACCTTTACCGCACCGTCAACCTTGCCGTCCATACCCATAATTTCGATTTCATCAATGTATTCCCACTGTGTAGGATGCATATAAAAGGTCACCTTCACATAACGGGCATAAGCCAGCTTGCCATCCGTATTCCCGTCTTTGATTCCATCCCGGCTGCCATCCCATTCAAAGGTCTCGTGTCTGGGCGGTCCTTCTCCCCACAGAAGCTGCGTAGCGTTATGGGAAAGCAGCCCCCAATTTTCCTTATCGTCGGAGACATACATCGATACCGACAGCGGCACGAGAATCGAATTCGTAGGAAAATCTTGAAAGAAATTAGCCGTGATCTTTCCAATTGACTTTTCCTCACCGAGATCGAACACAACTTCGCGAGCCTTTCCGCGCAGATGTCCTACCCATGCCGGGTCGTTCATATCCAATGCGCCGTATTTTCCGTCCGTAAGCTTGTATCCGTCATCGGGATGCGAAGCTTCCGGAGCTTCAGACCATTCATACGGAAGATCTGCCGCGAGATTGCGGAATTGCGTCTCCTGCATAGTCGAAGATACTGCCGCTTGATTTTCGTCTATTGCTTGTGGTGCCTGTTCCGCTGCCGGTTCGCCAGCATCCGTCAGTTGATCTAGTTCGACCTGTGGATGACCTGTATCCTTTCCTGCTTCCATCTGGTCTGCACCTGCCGCCTGCAGGACAGTCACATCCGGAACAGGCGATTTCGCCTGCACCGCAGAGACTGGAGCCATTAGCAATACGGCTGCTAATAATCCAGATACCCATTTTTTATTCAAATTCATCAAGGCCAACTCCTTTTCTTTATTCTCGAGTACAGAAATATCAAAACTTTAAACCCTTATTTCTGTTCCGGGTGAACGCTAAATTTTGATCCCCCCTTTCGCGAAATCTGGTATAAGTAAGCAGCAAAGCGTATAAGATCGGCTTCCTCCGAAAGAGGAAGCCGTCACCGCCGCGTCCAGTACCGCCAGCGGCGCGGAGTTTCCAGTGGGCAACAGCAGTAGTGCAGCGCTGCCAAACACTCCGCACTTCGGACGATTCTTAGGCATGGATAAGCAAACTTCGGTTTATCCGTGCTCAGGTGATTCTGGTCTACTTCGCCTTTGCCGCCAGGAACTCATCAATCTGCTTTTGCAGTTCCTGCTGAATTTTTTTGAGGGCAGGGCCGGCTTCCGCTTCAAATTTCTTCAATGTCTCATCCGGATCGATAACCCCGTTGAACAGCGCCGTGTAGTATTGCCCATCGACTGTATTGTACTGGCTGACCTCGTTTTGCACCGGGGTACTGTCAAATTCGAAGCCGGCCAAAATATCGGTCGTGAACATGTCGGCATCCTTAAGCACAGCGTTCAACTCCTCATTCTCGCCCTTCACATCACTGCGCTCATCGACGGGATTCCACAGCCAAACGTAGCCGAATGCAGAGTAGCCAGCTGTATCCAGGGTTTTCATTTTGTCCTCTCCTACCGCTTCCCAATGCTTCCCTTCGATTCCGTAAGAAAGCAGGTCGTAGTTCTCCTTCTCATTCGCCCAGTTCAGGAACATAATCGCCCGCTCCTTATTCTTGCTTACCTTCGGAACGGCCAGAAAGTTCCACTGTTTGAAGTCGGTGATGTTCGCACCCTTCTCCGGATTAAAGAAGGTGACCGTCTCCAGCTCGCTGTCCGGCACATTGTTCTTTAACGTGTTCTTGAGGGAATCGCCGATGCCGAACGCGCCGTTCGTGACGATCGCCACTTTGCCTGCCGAGATCGGCTGATGAAAATCTTTTGTCGTCAAAATGTCCTTGAAGATCAGTCCGTCTTTAAACCATTTGTGCGTGTTCGCCAGCCAAGTTTCGATCGGCTCCCGATCCTCCAGCAAATTGTAAACTTTGCCGTCATTGTTCTTGTAATAGAGCATCAGGCTGTTGCCCAGGGCGTGGGTCGGTCTGACATGGGTTTCGTAATCGTTCAGCGCATGGTGAGCGACAAATGTATAAGTGCCGGAGCCTGCGGTCATCGGGATGATGCCTTTCTCCTGCTCTTTCACCTTGTAGGCGAAAGCGATCAAATCTTCATAGGTTTTAATCGGCGGTACGCCGAGCTTCTCGCGAATATCTTTGCGCACCATGTAGGAATTGCCGGACATGTAGCTGACGCCGAGCGGAACGGCCATAATTTTGCCGCCGTACTTGTTGTAATCCCACATTTGCTTCGGCCGTTTCTCGAGCACCGTTTGGCCGTACTGGGCCAAGAGGTCGTCCAGTGGCTCATAGAATCCGTTAGCGATCATTTGGTTGATATGCAGCCATGGCGCATCGAAGATGAGATCGATGTTTTCGCCGGAAGCAAGCGTCACCTGTGTCTTTTGCGCCAGATCGGACCAGGGTACGAAGACGACGTCGAGTTTGACGTTGATCGTATCCTTCATTCGCTTCTCTGCTTCGGCGATGACCATATCCATATCCGACGGCCGATCGCCGGGAATCATGATTTTCAGCGTCACCTCTTCAAGTTTGGCGTCACCGCTGGCGCTGTCTCCGGTTTGACCCGACGGTCCGGGCGTCTTCCCTTCCCCTTCGTTCTTGCCCGAACAACCTGCAATCGCGATGAGCGCGATCAACAACACGAGCACAATGGGCAATAGCTTTTTCATAGTCATTCCCCCTGAATCAATAATAGAGAAAATAGGCAGATGAGCCGGTTCATAAACTGCAGCGATTGAAGGCTCGAACCGGCCAAACGCCTTCACGTTTGCCGCTCTACCCTTTTACCGAACCAAGCGTCAAACCTTTAATAAAGAAGCGCTGGATGAAGGGATAGACGAACACGATCGGGCCGATGGTAACGCAGACGATCGCCAGCTGCATGCCATAGGTCGGCAGGACGACGTTGTACTGCGTCTGGCTCCCGCTCACATAAGCCATAACATTCAAATTGGACATAAGCTGGCGGATCATCATCTGCAGCGGCAGCATTTTGTGATTGTCGATAAACAGCAATGACAAGTACCAGTCGTTCCAATATTGCAGCGCGTAAAACAGGCTCACCGTGGCAATAACAGGCAGCGCAATCGGCCAGATGATGCGAAAGAAAATATAGAGATCATTGGCGCCGTCCACAGTCGCAGCTTCATTCAATTCATACGGCAGCGTCCGGTAGTAAGAGACAAGAATGAAGGCATAGAACGGATTAAGCAGATAGGGCAAAATGAGCGCCCAAACCGAGTCTTTCAGATGCAGCCAGTTGGCGATCAGCATGTAAAAGCCGACAAGTCCTGCGCCGAATAACATCGTCAGAAAGGTTAAAAACGATAAAATATGGCGGTACTTCACTTTCCGGTGGCTTAGCGTGTACGCATAGGCAGCTGTCAAGAGTACGCCCAGCGCCGTGCCGGCGATCGTCACGATAATCGTAATGCCGTAGCTTAGAAACACCTGCTTGCCGGAAAGCAAAAATTTGTACGCATGGAGGCTGAATTTGCTCGGCAGCAACTGGTACCCCGCCGTCTGCAGAAGCGATTCATCGGCGAACGAGTTGATGAACACAATCCAGAACGGAATGAAGCAAAACAGCGCAAAAGCGCCCAGCACCGCGTACATCAAAACAAGAAACAACCGTTCTCTCACTTCGATCACACCTTAACTGGTTGGAACTGAAGCAAAGGGCCGGTTCGGAGCTGGAGAAACGCAAGTGGTCGCCTTTGTTCCCTAATCGTATCCGCTTAACGAGCTTATACGATCATAACGATTCGGGAACAACAGCGATCGAAAAGCCCGAATCCGGCCTCATGCCAACTCGCCCAACCTTCCTTTTAGAATAGTCTTGAATCCGCGTCCACCTTGCGCGCGATCGCATTGAAGATCAGAATCGTGACAAGCCCCATGCAGGACTGGTACACGACAACGGCAGCGGACATGCTGAAATTCCCCAGCTGCCTCAGCGCACGAAACGCATACGTATCGATGACATCTGTCGTTGGAAAGAGTATGCCGTTATCTCCGATGATCGCGTAAATCATGCCGAAATCACCGTAGAAAATACGGCCAATGCCAAGCAGCGCCAATATCATCACGGTCGGCCGCATCAACGGCAGCGTTATGTAGAGCATCTGCTGCATCCGGCTGGCGCCTTCTATTCGGGCGCTCTCGTAATATTCTGAGGAGATGCCCGTAATGACGGCCAAAAAAATAATGGAATTATAGCCGGCAATCTTCCAGGCGCTAATGACGGTTAAGATATACGGCCATACGCCAGGCATCAAATACCAGTCCACTCCTTCGTAGCCAAGGGCGGCAAGCGCGCGGTTAATGAGCCCCTCGGATGTGCTGAATAGCGTCAACGTCATCATGCTGACGACAAGCCAAGAAATGAAATACGGTAAAAAAATAAACGATTGCGTGATTCGCTTGAACAGCCTGTTACGGATTTCATTCAGAAAGATAGCCAGCACGACCGCGCTGCCGAGACCGGTTACGAGAAACAGTGCATTCAGGAAAACGGTATTCAGCGTCACCCGCAGCCAGTCTTTCCCATTGAAGAAAAACTCAAAGTTCTTAAATCCGACCCATTCGCTCCCCCATATTCCATCGGATAGCCGGTAATCCTGGAAGGCGAGCAGATGCCCAGCCATGGGCATATACGCAAATACGACCAGAAACGCAATGCCGGGCAGCGCCAGCAAGTATAAATACCGGTTCCGCGACAGCTCGTGCACAAACGACCCGCCGAACCTTCTACGTCGCTCCAAAGAACGTCCCTCCTTTCTTGTGCGGCTTGCAGGATTCGAACGGAGCCATCGTAGCATTCACGGCTTCTGCTTGCCTAGTTCTCATTGGCCGGATTCGGTTCTCGCGCGGCCGATTCGCAAGCGTTCGGCCGGTTGTTATTGGTCTGGCCGGTTCTCAATCGCCCGTTGACCTTTCTAATTCGCAGAGTTCCCGGCTATCTGCCGCGTCCGCTCCATCCGCTCGCTCGCCTTGCTATCGCGGTATTGGCTTGGCGTCATACCGGTCGCTTTTTTGAATGCAGTGAAAAAGTGGCTTTTCGTCTGAAAACCGGACTGCTCTGCAATTTCGGTGACCTGCATGCTGGTCTGCTCCAGCAGCTCCTTAACCTTCCCGAGCCGCTCGTTCAAGATGAAATTCGATAGAGGCATGCCATGATGTTCGTGAAACAGCTGCCGGACGTATTTGGCCGACAAAGCGATATGGTCAGCGATATCGTCTACCGACAGCATTGGGTCATGGGTATGGTAGCGGACGTACTCGATGATTTCCCTCACCAGCTTTTCCTTGCGATTAAATCCCTTTTGATCGCTAAGCTGCCGGATAATCCGCCCGATTTCTTCCTTCAACCATCCATGAACATCAGTAAGCGTGGCGAACTGCCTCAAGTGGCGCTCAATCCCTTCAACACTCTGGATAGACATCACTTTGCTGAACGATTTGACGATCGCAAACAGAAGCAGCTTCAGTTGGAATTGACACTCGGTATATTTCATCGTCTTAAGACGCGTGAACACCTCGTCCAGCATGGCCAGCACCTTCTCCTCTTTGCCGCTTCGAATCGTCTGGATCAAGCTTTCATGCACGGCGGAGTCGATCGGCGACTGTAAATCGGCATACCGTTCAAAGTCTTGTTCGACGTAGATTTTGTCATCACCGCTGACAAACTTGAATAATGTCAGTTCGTTCATATCGTCGTATACTTTGCGTAAATCGTCATGTACGCGCCGCGCTTCGCTTTCGGCGATCGTCACGTCCAGCTTGACGTAACGGCTGACTTGACGGCTAAGCTCCTTGAGCTCTTGGGTCAACTCGGGATCAGGGAGGGAACTGGCCGTACCAACCAGAACGACCAGATGGTCGGTCCCAAAATCGACCACCTCGATCGGCCGTTCAGCTGTGCCGAGCAGCTCCTCTGCGATATTACCGATTGCATACTTGAGCAGCTTGCGAGATACAAAATCGTACTGCTCGGATATTTCGTAATAGGAATCAATCTTGATCACAGCCAACCGAAGCCACTCATAGTCAAGCAGGCACGATTCGCGCGCAACCGCCGCTCTGGCGCCGTCGGTCAGCCTGCCCTGCAGCAGCCATTGCCGCAAATATTCGGTCTTGATCAGCGGATAATGATCGCGAAGCATAACGACGCCCTGCTCAATGACACCGTAATCGTTCTCCCCCTTCACGCCAAGCTTCCGCTGCAGTTGATCCGCCAACCGGCGAAATGGCCCGACGAAACGGCGCGAATTCCAATAGGCGGCCAGAAGCAGCGCCGCGAGCAGTAAGAGCGAGCAAGCGATGATGACTGTTTTGAACGCCCCGGCCTTTTCGCGGAATTGCTTCATTTCAGTGACAGATATAATGGTCCACTCCGGCGATTCCATCCGCGCATAATTGACGAATGCTTTCCCTCCCGTACGGCTCAGCTCAAATGAACCCCCCTTCCGTCCCGGCTGGATGCTATCCATGGTCTCCTCGAGATGCTCATCCCGTTCCCCCAGAATCAACCTTCCTCGATCATCCACGATCGAAAGCAGCGTATCCGCCCTTCCGTCGCCTGAAATCAAATGCTTCTGCAGCTCTTTCTTGTCAAACAGGACGACAAGATACCCGTCGCGGTTTTTCTGCACAGGAGCCGAAGGAAGCTGAAGCGCCAAATACGTGTCGTTTCCTATCTGATGATCAAAATAACGAAGGAAGGTCCCTGGCGTACGCTCAATCCGCTGCAGCATCGGCTGATCGGCAAATTCCTCGAACGAAAGCAATCCGACTTTGGAGTCGATCACCTCATGTTTACGGAAGCTAAATAAGTAAGCGGTTTCAATATAAGGTTCATTAGATAGATATTTCGTCAACACCCTCATTGTGCTGGCATTTTGCAGCAGATTGTCGGCGGAAGCATACATCCAATTCTGCACGGTTCGGTCTTCGTACATGGTCAGGCTGTACCATTTCAGCTTGGCCAGGATGTACTCGACCCGCTCCGCCATTTCGTCGATGCGGTCCTGATTAAACGTCCCCATCTGCGAGTATGCGAAATGAGAAAACCGGTTGGCCAGAAACAACGAGAACGGTATGATGGTCATTGCAAAAAAGATGCCGCTTATCACAAATATGCGCCAGGATGTCGATCTGAACATAGTATCCCCCTGTCCCCCTTCGTCTTTAGGAGCTCTCTTACGACCAATATGTCCTATCATAATGCACCCCTTTTCCGTTTGCCTAGTTCTCATTTGTCCGTCAAGTTCTATTTCTCCGGATTCGCGCTGCAGCACCTACGTTCCTGCCCAAGGAATAAGTGATCTGATGTCCGCCAACCCGCATAACGGCACTCACGAACTGGGCTTTGAAGTGTGGTCCACTCATATGCACACATAGCAGAACAGCACCCTCCGCTTTATGAGCGAGGGGTGCTGTCTTGATGGTCATTCACATTCAATAGAAAAACCGACCATTTGCATCATTTTAACCGTGACCGTGACATCAATTTGATGTCAAATCCCAAAGTTGCGCATCTATCTATTCATGCTGCTGGACTTAACTCAACCCAGCTTCTGCCCACAATTCGGACAGAAGTTCGCCCCCTCATTCTTTGCGCCGCAGTTCGGGCAGAAGTTGGGCTTTTTGTTTCCTTCGGATGAGGAAGAGGATGCCGCCGCGGACGGCTCCTTCCCGGCCGGATGTTGTTGGCTTTGATTCGGATTGTTCCGGTTCTGATTGTTCTGGTTTGAATTATTCTGATTCTGGTTCTGATTCATGTTTTTCATCATTTCATTAGCCATGTTCATCCCCATCATCATGCCGGCCATATCCGAAGCCGCACCGCCGCCTTGCACCTTACCGGATGCGATTCCATCCGTCATGCTCACCTGCTGGTATTTTTGCAGATTGCCGATCATTTCATGGGAAGCCGTCTTGGTGATCATATTCTGAATTTCCTTCGGATAATTGAAGCTCATCACCTGGAAGCCGGTGATCGTGATCCCGTTGTCCATCACTTCCATGTCAAGGTCTTCTTGAATCCCTCTCGCGATATCGGAGGCGTTCGCCTGCAGATTGAACATGTCCTTGCCTTCGCGGCTGATCCATTTCATCAACAATTGATCGAGCACCGAGGTGATCCGGATCTTAACGTCCTCAACTAAGTAGCTTTCTTTCATCCCGGCTATTTTGTCGATGAGCGTCACATAATCATTCACTTTAAAATTGAACGTGCCGTTGGCACGGATCGGCATTCCGCCCGGAAGCTGAGGCGTCGGAATGAGGATCGGATTCTGCGTCCCCCATCTGACGGTGAATTCCTTCGTGTTAACGAACAGGACTTCCACGCGCATCCCGCTGTTAAATCCGAATTTAAATCCCTTTAAAGTAGAAAGGAACGGAATGATATCCGAGTCGATGTTATATACGCCTTCATCCTCAAAAATCCCCTCGATCTTGCCGTTATTGACAAAAATCGCGTCCTGGCCGGAGCGAATAACCAGCTTGCTCCCTTTTTTAATCTCCCGGTTGCTCCATTTCCAGAAAATCATATCGTCCCTAAACTCTTCCCATTCCACGACGTTAGAAAATTGGTTCTTGAAAAATCCCATCGATGTTATCCATCCCTTCCCTTAAAATTTCCCGCTGCTGCTGCTATGCGAATGGCCGCCGCTGCTGACGCCGCCTCCGCCTCCGCCGCCCGAGCCGCTGCTCGTGTTGCGCTCGATCTTCTGCTTCGTTACCGTTGTTCTAATATAACGGTCCTCTTGGTTTAGTATCCTCGATGTGCTGGTATCCTCATAAGTTCGACGATCGACCGTCACCCGTCCGCCGGAACGGTAAGCCATGACCCCCACGGCGATCGCGCCGATGGCAGCGGCAGCTCCCAGCTGAAACCAGAGATTAAATATAATATTATCCGGGTTCACGTCCGGCTCAAAGCCCATGTACCGATGAGCGGTTTTGATGTATTTTTCAAAAGCCTGCTTATAATTGCCGCTCGACAAATCTGGTGTGATCTTGCTGCGTATTTTGGTCAGTCTCCCGGGATCGAGATACTTCTCAGCCTTATAATAACCTTCCAAATGCACGTTACGAGAACCGTCACGCGCACTCATTACTATGGTCAAAATGGCGGTATTGCCGTGCCGCTTGTCATACCCGGGTGCGTACTCATCGTAAAAGTTTTCCGTCCATGTCTCATAATCGTCATTCGGAACGCTGTTAACCGTAAGTATCATAAAGTCTGTCTCACGTTCAGCACCGTACTCATTCGCCATCGCATTCAGCTCATTCCGTTCTTCCGGGCTGAGCAGATTGGCTTCATCAAAGATTAATGGCTTATCATCCGCAGCGTTGACCATCAAGGCCGGAACCATCAGGTAGGCAATCAGGAAGAACAGAACAGCCCCTAACACATATCGTCTTCTCACAGGAAACCTCCTCCCATCGCCCAGGAGATCAGCTTCAATGACAGTAACGAAACTCCCGAAATGCCTGCAAACCACGCAGCCACTTTTGCTTTGCTAATCGGCGGTTTGCCGACCACTTTTCCCGTCTGGCCATTCATCGCAAAGGTATGCTCCGATTTATTGTAATCATAGTGCACCATCCATACCGGAAGGAGGACATAATCGGCCTGTTTCAAGGTGGTATCGATTCGCTTGTTGGTATAATTCACGGTTGTATATCCTGACACCGCGGACGAAATATACGAATCAATGTAGGAGCTGATCTTATCCTTGGCACGCGGAAGAAGCTGCTCTTCATCATGGCTGTATTTTTCGGCAATATACCCGGCGAGATAAGGCGTCTTGAATTCCTTCAGCTGCTGATAGGGGAAGGGCTCCAGCTTATCCATCAGTTCATCATTCATTTTCTCCGAAGCATCGATCGGCACCTTCACATAGTTCAAGCGAATCTTCCGGTAGATATCGAAATGCTGGGTCTCCGTGTACTGGTAATCTCCTTGTGTGTAGGTTCTCACCTTGGTGCCGTGGCCATGAACTTCAACCCGATTATGTAACTCATATAGCCAAAAGGGCACATAGATCCCGGTAATTTCCTTGATCCGATTCGCTGTCATAAATCCGCTTGGCGTCAGAAGACCGTTCCTGCACCATTTCTTGAAAGCCTTCATCGCTTCTTCCTTGGTAATCGAGAACGGGATGACCATGACCGGAGCCAACTCACCGCTCAGCCGGTCGCTGAGTACAACGGCGGATCCACAGAAGCTGCAAGTCGTAGCGCTGGTTTCGGGCTCTGTCACGATGACGGCCCCGCAGCTGTTGCAGTGATACTCCTTCACTTCGTTCTCGACGAAAACCTGCTTTTTCAGCGGGTCGGGAATTTCCTCGATATTATCTTTTCTTCCGCAGCTCGAGCAAGACAACATTCCTGTATCGCCGTCAAAAACCATGCTGCTGCCGCAGTTCGGGCATTTGTATTCGATAACCGGCATTTCTTCACCTCGATAACAATGAAATGATTATTCCTTCTTTTTCAGCTTGTCTTTGATTGCTTCCAGTTCATCCTGGGCAGAGGGAGTCTCCATTGGAGCAGCTCCGTCCTTCTTCATATTCTTCTCCAATTCAGCGATCAGATCGTCCAGATCGTCTTCCTTCGCTCCGGCGCGAAGCTCGGCCAGGGCCAGCGCTTCATCCAAGGCACGGTTTACCTTCTCTTCCATCGTGTTGAATGCCGCATTCGCACCGCCCGAGGATGCATGGCCGGCGTTTATATTCTGCTGGACTTTGGCAGCCGCCATCTTCCCTTTCAACTCCGCATAACGAGCTTCCAGCTGACTCATGTCCGACACCAGTTTATCCTGCATTTGTTTCATCCTGACGGCGTTTGCGGAAGCCGATTCGTAGGCTGCCTGCAGTTCGCTCAGCTTCTCAGCCTGAGCCGCTTTTCGTTCCAGGAACTTCAGGGCATCGCCTTCGTTTCCCGCTTCCACGGCCTTCTCCGCATATCGCTGCAGCTTCTTGATCTCGCTACTGCATTCATCAAGCGCCCGCTTCGCTCTTCGCTCATCCGAGAGCACGGAAGCCGTCTCCGCTTTCACCTTACCCAAGTCCGTATTCAAGCTGCGCATATAAGTATCAACTGTTTTCTCCGGATCTTCCGTCCGATCCAACAGCGCGTTCACATTCACCTTCATAACATCCTTAAACCTCGATAAGATTCCCACCATGAGTGTCCCCCTCGAAAAGTTTACATTTAAACTATAATACCCTATATACCGACAAAAGGTTTCAATTGCCGAAATTCGATGGAATATATGTAAATTTATTGCTATAGAAAAACAAAAAAATACCCTCCGACCTAATGATCGGAGGGTGTATATATTAGATATCATCCCGAATCTGGATACGCTTCTTACCGGGATTCGGCTGCTTCGGTATTTCAAGCTTAAGGACTCCATCCTTCAGGGAAGCGGCAATTTGGTCCTCGGCTATGTTCTGCACGTAAAATCTGCGCACATACTCGCCATAACGGCGTTCCTTCCGGACGATCTGCTGCTTCGTATCCTCTACGCTGTGATCCTCCTTGCGAACGGCTTTGATCGTTAAGTAAGGGTCAGCGTAGCTGATTTCGATGTCGTCCTTTTGAAAGCCTGGAAGTTCCGCCTCAACCAGATAAGCGCGCTCCGTCTCTTTAACGTCTGTTTTGAAAGACATCATCGAACCTTTGAACGGTGCAAACGCCTCATCTTGAAACGCATCGTTAAAGACATCGTGAAATGACTTCACCAACTGTCCGAAGGCATCCTCTCTGCGCTTTCCAAATGGCATCAAATCAAACATCATAGATTTCCCCTTTCTTATTTGACCTTGTTTGACCTTACGCCTTTATTATATGCCTTGCACGCATTAATGCCAAAACCGATGATGAAGAAATCAGAGCTAAAATAGCGTATTTTCAGCCGATTTTTTGAATGAAGGGGTATCGATCTTTCGATTTGACCTTTTTTGACCTTTAGACTATATTGTATCTACCGTCATCAAGCAGCCTGGATCGTGACGAATCTTGGGATCATGAAAAAGGCACCCTAAGGGTGCCTTTCACATTAAATATGGGAGCCTGAGGATAGTCGATACATCATGAAAGATTGCCTCGACACCGTCTTTTGCGAGAGCAGCAAACAGCTGAGGTTATCGTTTATTCACAATACGATCGATTTCACTTTTCAACAAAAGGTATCGATGCACGCTTCTCATGATCGGAACTTTGGTCAGCTTATTCTGATCGACATAGCTTTTCATTTGATCTTTGGACAAACCTAACAATTGACCTGCCTCAGAAACGGTTAATACTTCTTCATTACTGGTTGCATTAAACGTTTTTTTCACCTTTAAATTCCAATCTTCGAACACCTGCATGAGATCTCAACCTTTCTTTAACGCAACGAATGAAACAAAGTGGTTAAGGAGCCGAAAAGGCTTCTCCCTACGATTTGGTATCCTTGCGCTGATTCTTACGGTAAAGCTTGATCTGCTGATCCGACGAAACAAGGATCGGTAGAATTTTATTGCTGCTGACCATGGACGACGCGCACTGTGAACAAATGGGAACTTCCTTGAACGAGAAGCTGTCTCGAATCCAACCGTTACACCCTTCCTTCGTACAAGACCAGATCGCGGTCATCTCTTCCGGCAGATTTTCCAGTGGTTTATTCCAAGAATAAGACAATGAACTTCCCCCTTTAGCTACATTTTTAACGCCTTCATGCTGCTTGATCTCTATTATAAAAAAAACCCCAAACGGTACGTTTGGGGATCTTTTCACGAATCTACAGTTTTACAACGTTCTCAGCTTGCTGTCCGCGGTTGCCTTGAACTACGTTAAATTCAACACGTTGTCCTTCATCAAGCGACTTGAAGCCGTCGCCAGTGATTGCACTAAAGTGTACGAATACGTCTTCGCCACCTTCAACCTCGATGAAACCAAAGCCTTTTTCTGCGTTAAACCATTTTACTGTTCCTGTTTGCATAGAAACACCTCCTAAATTTATATGATTTTCTCATTTTTGGTTAAAAAACAAAAAATTCACATATTGCACAAGGTTCCTAATCAAAATAATAACCCTCTGCAATATGTGAATCTCAGGTCAAAATCCCAATAAACTTATTATACCCCAACCGATCTAAAATAGCAAACGTCTTATTTCTAAGGGCGCAATCCAAAAAAAGACATGGATAAAATAAACTTAAACGCTACCAAGCTAATGGGGAGATTGATGAGAAGGCCGGTAGTCAGTTTAATCTGCTAGCTAGAGACATGTTTACGCAAAAAAAAGACCATTCCCCGGCAGAATACCGGGAAATGGCCCAAGGCTACAGCTTTAAAATGTCTCGCGAATACAGCCGTGTTATGTGCTCCCATCAGGGGTTACATCTGAGCACCTGTCTGATAACTGAGCAGCTGCCGGAAAGTGCCTTTATGATCCTGGGACAGCTGCTGATAACCTCCCTGCTGGATAACCCGCCCCTGCTCCATCACGATGACCTGGTCCGCATGGCGAATGGTGGACAGCCGGTGAGCAATCACGATAATCGTCATGCTCCCTTTCAGCTGTTCCAACGCTTCCTGAATCCGCTGCTCATTCTCACTGTCGAGCGCGCTTGTCGCTTCGTCCAATACCAGAATCGAAGGCTTTTTCAAGATAGCTCTGGCCAGCACAATCCGCTGACGTTCTCCCCCGGACAGGCGGATACCCCGGTCACCGATGACGGTATCGAGGCCTAGCGGAAGCCCGTGCACGAATTCGTCGGAGGCTGAAAACCTCAGCGCTTCCCACAGCTCGTATTCCGAGGCATCGGGAGCCACCAGCTTCAAGTTATCCCGTATGCTCTCATTGAACAGAAAAGGATCCTGCGCCACATATCCGATCCCCCCTCGGAGCGACATCAGCTGACCTTCGTCCTCCATAGACACGCCGTCCACAAGAACTTGCCCGCTCTCCGGTTGGATCAGTCCCATAAGAAGATCGATAAGTGTGCTCTTGCCCGCGCCAGATTTGCCGACGATGGCCGTCATGCGATTGGCCGGAATATGTAAGTTGATATCTCGTAAAGCATAGACGGGGCTAGAGGCATCGTACCGATAGTCCACATGACGACAATCAATTCCATGCTGCAGCTGTAGTCGCTCGCCACCTGCCATCGGAACCGATCCGGCGATTTCCCTGTCTTCCTCGTATTCCGCTTGCAGCTCGCGAATCGCCCGGAAGGCCGGGAAATTCGACACGAGCTGCTCGGTGCTCGATTGAATGCTGATAAATCTAGGCCATAAGCGCGAAAAGATAAGAACGATCATCAGCAGCTGCTCGGCAGGCGTACGCAGCACTTCCAGCGCCAAATACACAAATCCGGCAACCAGCAAGACGGACGAGAGCCGATAAATCAGCTGGGACAAAGAATTGATTTTGCCAAATTGGATGAAGTTATGCTCCATCTTTCGCGACAGCCTGTCAAACCAGTTCATATGAAACGGCTCCAACCGGTTGCTCTTGATATCCTTGATGCCGTTGAAATGTTCGCTGATGCCCGCAAAATAATATTTTGATAACTCTGTCGTCTGCTCGCCGATCCGCTTCGAGCGCCGGATGAATCTGCGTCCGAACAGGGCAAGGAGCCCGCCGCTCAACAGGACGATGAGAGTCAGCAGCGGAGCCAGCCATAGGGCAAGGCCGATCTGAATAACCGTGAACAAGAAAGACGAGACCATCTGCAGGAACAGAAACGTGCCCTGATTGACGCGCCCGAGCTCATTGGTCATGACATGGTTGAAATCCGACCTGCGGTGCCGCAGGAAAAACTCCCATTTGGCATGCAGCAGCCCTTGATACGTTTCCATGCGCAGTTTGCGAATGAATCGCTGCAGGATTTTTGCATTTAACAGGTTCTGGCTGCGCTGCAGCAAGGCCTGCCCGCCCACAATCACAACATAGAGGGCCAGCACCATCGGCAGATTGAGCTGCAATGACCATGAACCCGCAAGGTCCATCAAGGTTGAGACGAGCGGCACCCCGCTCAAATCAGTCTCGAATACGCCAATGACCCCGAGAAGCGGGACGATCAAATAGATGCCGATGCCGTCCAGAACACTGATGACCAGAATCATACTCATATTGAGGTAGAGCTTAAACCCGGCCATCCCATGCATTTTACGGATAAAATATAAGAGATCCTTCAATGTAAAAACTCCTTATCGGATGACCGCTTCAAGTTCAAATCTCCGGCCCCCATATCCTTACCGAATATCCCGACGACGGCATATCGTTCGTGCCCTTCTCTCCCCGTTACAATATAAGAGCCGCAGCGGAGCCAGGCATGGGCCACCATCATTCCTTTATCGTCCCGTCCGCTCCCCAGATAAAGCGTACTCGGAATCCCTCTTCGCTCCAGCATCTTCATCGCCGCAACGGCTTTAACCAGGCACTGGCTTTCCCACCATGTGACACGGCTCATGGTATGTACGGCTCTTGAGATTTGGCGGACAAGCGAAAGCTCCTGCTCCGTATAGCCCACATACGGCGTCTCCTTCATATGTTCTCCCAGAGACGAAGATACCTTTTGGAAAGGAAATAGCTTGAATACCCTTCCCCAGGCCAGATAAACATAAGCTTCTGCCAACATCAGCTTCATGCTAACAGGATAAGACATGAATCGGCGTGCTTTCCGGTAAAGGCTCATTGCTATTTATCCACCTGAACAAGGCCTTCCGTGGCTAACTGCTTGAGAAATAATCGGACCTGCTGCTCACAGATCTCCGGCTCGATTTCATACTCCATCACCAATTGATCCACCATATTGGAGATCGTAACGGGAGACGAAATAAGTTCCCATATCCGCCCGCCAATCCGTCCCAGATTATAATACTTGCCGTTTTCGATGCTCAGCATCACCTTCTCGCCATCCATATCACTGACCAGGAAACCTTCGGATTGCACAACAAGCGCGTCTGTCGTGATTAATTCCGTACTCATGAATAGAACCCCCTTTTTTCAGCTATATAAGCTCGCTTGAGCAATATTCTGATGCTACTCGCTTATACCTAATGGATTACGATCCAATGTTACAAGCGATAATACCCTTAAATCGACGGTTGTTTCATACGCCGCCAGAACCAGAGAAATGGCCGCAGCGGATAATACAGAAAATGCAGTGACTTTGGTAATGGCAGCACCGAAGCGTCCCGCGAATTAGGCAGAAACTTATTCAATATATACAAAACTTTCTGTTTTCTCGTCATTAACGAGAAAAGGTAACGGTTATAACGCCATGCTACGCTTTTCTCCGGCACCGGGTTCAATTTGACGATCCTTTTAATATAGTAGAGAGCGCTTTGTGCAAGGCGATGGGCTTTGGAGTTCATCGTCAATACAGTCAAATCGTGCGGAATGTCGACCGAGAACAGTCGTGACAAGAGAACGAAAGCCTGCCCTACATATTGCTGTCCCCCATATCGCTCAAAGTGAGCTCTCATATCGTTGCTGTTTATGATCGGGAGCAGCCTTTCAATATCCATCAGCCAACGCAGGCGGAACCAACCATGCCTGGCGCCATGGTCGGCCAGATAGCTTAGCAAATCCTCATTGCCCAGATAATGATAAATCTGATGCGACAGCATTACATCATTCCTGCGCTCCCACAATAAATCAAAGGAAAACGACTTATTATAATGAGGATTTAGACGCCAGTGAACTTCGATCTGCGTCGAATGTTTCTTATGCTCGTAGGAGAAGTGATGGCTTGTTTTCTTCCAATTTTCCAATATACGTTCATCCTGCAACTCGTACCCAAGCTGCCCCAACACCCGTTCAACCCTCTCCACGTCATCCGCATCCACCAAGATATCCAAATCCTTCGAAGTCCTGTGTGCCAGATCCCCGTAGAGCTGCGTGGCTAATATTGGGCCTTTTAGCAAAAGTGTACGCACCCCATTATCCTTGAGCGCCTCACAAAGCTGGCTCATTTCCCTGCTTAAATGCAGCATTTTCATCACGTTGTTATGATAATGCTGCTGGAGGGATGTCATAACCTCACACGGAATCAGTGATGTGTCACCCCCTTTAAGCCGCAGATATACAAGGGGATAAACCCGGTGGTGCAGCGCGAGTTTCATGAATAGTTCCCAATCGAGATCCGATGCATATTGCTTTATGAGAATTTCTTCGTGAGTGTTATTGCGGAGAAGATAAAGTAAAAAAGATAGTTCTTTGGAGATATCACTCAAGTCCAGTTTAATGGCATCTTCAATAATCAAGGTATCCACCCCCTATCTTTATAAATTTGTACGCCGTATAGTCCTCCAATCAGATCTGCTGACTGTCTAGTGTCAGTTGTATTTCATCAGAAGTTATATCTAAGTGCTGTTTCCTCCAGTACATGTAAATATCTCTCAAGCTATTTTCTAATGAGATGGAAGGGGTCCACCCGGTCGTCTCCATCAACTTATGGTTCGAACCATAATACTCAGGTACATTATTCGGTCTTAATTTGTCTTTGTTTACGACAACTTCAATGGATTTTGAAGAAAAAGATACCAGTAACGTAAGGATGTCTTGGATGGAGACACATTTACCGGAGCATACGTTATAGACTTCTCCCGCTTTACCTTTTTCAACAAGCAACCGGTACGCCTCTACGATATCTCTTACATCTGTAAAATCTCGTTTACTGCTCAAATCTCCTACAGAGATTACCGGCTCAGCTTTACCCAGCTCTATCTTAATCAACTGGTTAGCAAAGTCACTTGTCACGAAACCAAGCGCTTGGCCTGGACCTATATGATTAAAGGCTCGAGCGTGAATAATCTTCATCTCATACGTGCTGCAATATGAGTGTATCAACTTACTCAAGGTAAGTTTGGACAACCCATAAGGATTACCTGGATTCGTATCTGCGCCCTCCACAATCGGTAAATCTTTAACCCATCCGTACTCCTCCGATGAGCCTATCGATATAATTCTTACTCTGCTTCTTATAGAGGAGTCCTTTACAGCCTCAAATAGCCCAATAGCATCCATCACATTTGATTGAAAGGTTTCATGAATATGACTCCATGAATACTGGACTGAGCTTTGACCCGATAGATGAAAGATGGCATCCGGTCTTACTTCTTCCATAACTTTCGTTATCGTTTCTTTATCAGAAAAATCCATCTTAAGGATATTCACTTCACCTAGCAGGGAAGAGGGTACCTCACGTGATGTTCCCCATACCTCATAACCATGGTCAACTAGGTTTTGCGCTAGGTACTTGCCAACAAAACCACTAACTCCAGTAATTAAGGCTTTCATTGATGTACCAATACATTATTGTTGCTGGAGATCTTCTGCAAATCGTTATCGACCATCATCTTAACCATTTGCTCAAATCCAATCTCCAACTTCCATCCCAGCTTCTCTTTCGCTTTTGAACAATCCCCTAGCAATAAATCCACCTCAGCCGGACGAACAAACTTCTCATCAATTACAACATAATCTCTCCAGTTGAGATCCACATGGCTAAAGGCAATGGAGACAAGCTCCTCTACGGTATGAGTTTCTCCTGTTGAAATAACAAAATCCTCTGCCTTGTCTTGCTGCAGCATAAGCCACATGGCCTTTACATAGTCTCCTGCAAATCCCCAATCACGTTTGGCATCCAGGTTACCCAGTCGTAATTCGGTTTGGAGTCCTAATTTAATTCTTGCAACCGCGTCTGTTACTTTTCTAGTAACGAATTCCACGCCTCTGCGAGGAGACTCATGATTGAACAAGATACCGGAACAAGCATACATATCATAGCTTTCACGATAATTAACTGTTATCCAGTGCCCGTACACCTTCGCTACACCATAAGGGCTGCGCGGATAAAATGGTGTTGTCTCCTTCTGAGGTGTTTCCACCACTTTACCAAACATCTCACTGCTTGATGCCTGATAATATCTTGCTTCTGGCTTCACGTAGCGTACAGCCTCGAGCATATTCGTGACACCAATCGCTGTGGATTGTCCTGTCAGTACAGGCTGAATCCAGGAAGTGCCTACGAAGGATTGGGCCGCCAAATTGTAAACCTCATCCGGATTCGAAATGCGCACCGCATTCATTAGTGAACCCTGATCCAGTAAATCACCATCGATAAATTCAATCTCATGCTTAATATGTTCGATATTCTCCATGATGGGTGTACTGGTTCTTCTACGCAGTCCATAGACCTTATAGCCCTTCTCCAGCAATAACTCCGCCAAATAGGAGCCGTCCTGTCCAGTTATTCCAGTAACGAGTGCATTCTTAGTCACGATAAATCTTCCCCTTCATCAATAATTTATAATGCTGATGGTGAATACATGGTATTTCATACAATCATTGACCTACAAAGCAAGGGATGGTGCCTTTTCCTTAATTCCTCCCCGCATATTGGGCCTGCCAACCGAATAATAAACAAGCTGGGTATTGGCCAACTGCTCCTCTGTATATATATTCCTTCCATCAATCAGGTAAGGTGATTTCAACCATGTGGCAATGTCGGTTAACGAGATACGCTCAAATTCCTTCCATTCGGTCAGAATACAAAGTGCGTCTGCCTGCCAAGCCGCTTCCTTCGCTTCCTGACAATAAACGATCTGTTTGAAATCTGAGTGATTCCTGAAATTGTCGGATGCAATAGGATCATAAGCTTTAATTCTAGCTCCCCGTTCCTGCAAGGCAGCAATAATTTCGAATGCGGGAGAGTCGCGAACATCATCCGTCTCCGGTTTGAACGCTAACCCCCAAATGCCGATTGTCGCACCTGATAAATCACCCAGTAAGGTCTCGAGCTTTCGGACCACATTAAATCGTTGATCACGATTAACTTCAACAACGGACTTCAGGAGCTTGAAATCATAATCCATCTGTCCCGCTATTTGAATAAGTGCTTGTGTATCCTTAGGGAAGCAGGAGCCACCGTAACCAATGCCCGCTCTCAAAAATGAAGAGCCGATGCGTCTGTCATAGCCCATACCAGAGGCTACCTTCGTCACATCAGCTCCAACTTTTTCACATATATTCGCAATTTCATTTATAAAAGATATTTTGGTTGCCAGAAAAGCATTCGAGGCGTATTTAATCATCTCGGCACTTCGAATATCGGTTACGATGATATCCGAGGTTAACGTTTTATGAAGCTCAACCAGTTGTCTTCCCGCTCTTTCGCTGTCGGTGCCAATGATGATCCGATCGGGATTCAACGTATCGTAGACCGCTGTTCCTTCACGTAAAAATTCAGGAACAGATGCGATATCAAACGATTCATTCGTGTATTCCGAAATGATCTCCCGAACCTTCTCGTTGGTGCCAACTGGAACCGTGCTTTTCGTTACGATAATTTTGTAACCATTCATGGCTCGACCGATCTCTTTGGCTGCCTGTTCGATGTAACTCAGATTAGCATGACCATTGGGAAGGGAAGGCGTTCCTACTGCGATAATTACAATATCCGAGCTCTTGACCGATTCATTTAGGTCTGTTGTAAAGTTTAATCTGCCTGCTGCTTGGTTCGTAACGATTAATTGTTGAAGCTCTGGTTCATATATGGGTACCTCTCCACGATTAAGCTGCATGATCTTCTGTTCGATTTTATCGACGCATATAACTTCATTCCCAAGCTCAGCGAAGCATACGCCTGAGACTAATCCGACATACCCGGTTCCAACTACTGTTAATTTCATCTCTTATCACTCCAATGCGTAGTGAAAATCCATGTTACACAGAAACAATATGAATGATTTCCTCCCACCTAGTGGCCAGTCTTACAATATCATCTTCAATGAGCTCACTACCTGACTGAACCTCAATTATCTCAAGCTCTGTTAGGGCTTTTATGCTATGCTTCGCTTCGATCGGAATGACAATGACATCGCCAGCTTTAATATGGCGGACATCATCATTTAGTATCATTTCTCCTTCTCCGGATATTACCGTCCACACTTCTCTGCGCAGCATATGGTATTGATAGCTTAAATTTTGCCCTTCATGAATACAGATACGCTTCGTTAATACCTCGCATCCATTCGGATATTTAGTATAGTCCAGTACCCGATAGCGTCCCCATCTGCGCTCTTCATGCATGGGTCGCTGATCTCCAAATTTGACCACCTCTTTAAGCCGTATACTGGCATTCTTCTCAGAAACAAGAATCCCGTCCGGACTAGCAGCAACAATCAAATTCCGAGCACCTATGACGGTTATTGGAATATCCAGCTCATTAATAACATGTGTATTGGAAGAATCCTCGCTCAATGTGCCCCGCCCCACTAAGGGGTCTTTGATTTCCTCTGTCAGCACATTCCATGTGCCCAAGTCCTTCCACAAGCCGCTATATGGCATAACCACAATATTATTTGCTTTCTCCACTACAGCGTAATCGAAGCTCGTCTTGTGTATTCGGTGATACTGTAGAAGTAATTCATCATATTGAATGGGAAGAGACTGTTCAATAAGATGATTGATGAGATAACCGAGCCGAAAAGCAAACACGCCGCAATTCCAGAGGGCGGATTGCTCCAACAGCTGAAGAGCGTGTTGTTCTTCAGGCTTCTCAACGAAATGGCTAACCTTGTAGAATTCCATCCCATTGCTTAACTTCGATACAGACTGCGGTATGATATAACCAAATTTCGAGGAGGGATGATCTGGCGAAACCCCCATTAATCCAAGATCGGCTTCCGTTTCAAGCATTAATGCTTCCAGTTCCTTTACTTTCTCAAAGAAGTGATCCTCTACAAAAGGATCAACCGGAAGCACAATGACAACGTCATTCAGACTGACACCCTTCACGGAGTATAAATAACCGGCAGTTAAGGCAATTGCCGGGAAAGTATCTCTTCGTTCAGGTTCAACAACGATTTCCACCTCGTGTCCAAGCTGATTTTGAAGCAGTTCAACTTGCGATCTTCCGGTTGCTACAACGGCGATCTGAGTTAAGTTCATCTTGCCAAGCTGATTCCATACCCTCTGTACCATCGATTCACGTTGGCCAGCTGCGTTATTCAGTATTTTAAGAAACTGCTTGGAGCGTGTCTCATTAGACAACGGCCATAATCGGTTTCCGCTGCCTCCTGACAGTAGAACAATATGCATCTGCTAATAACTCCCCTCCGGTTCTGGAATAGTCGAATTGATCTCTCTTGATTTCAGCGAAGATTCAATGATGGACTGCATCCGTTCGATAAATATGTGTTCGCTGAATTGTTCTGCATGCTGCCTTATATACTGTGGGTCCCAATCATATTGATCGAACCGGTTAATCGTATTCACTAAAGAGCTTATCGACTGCTCCTCAAAATATAACCCTGTCTGTTCAGCTATAATGGTGTCCAGCGCTCCGCCCCCGTAGTACGCGATAATCGGTCTGCCGCATGCATTGACTTCAAGAGGAGTTAGGCCAAAATCCTCGATACCGGGAAATATCAGCGCCTTGCAATTCTGCATGTAACGGACAACATCTTCGTCACTTCTTCTTCCAAGAAAAGTGACAGTATCCCCTGCAAGCTGCTCCAGCCTTTGCCGATCGGGTCCATCTCCAATTACGATCAGACGCTTACCGGACTGTGAGCATGCCTCAATTGCCAAATCTATTTTTTTGTAGGAAACCAATCGCGAGACAACAAGAAAATAATCCTCCGGCTCCCCTTCCGTGACGCTAAACCGGCTAACTTCTACGGGAGGAAATATGATTGGAGCATTTACTCCGTAACAATGTTTAATTCGCTCCTTCACGATCGTGGAAATAGCGATCAAACGATCCACGCGTTTAGAGTTATTCTTATCCCATCTCTTTAGAGGATAGATTAGCCATTTCGCAATCCTCTTCACGAAACGGGGGACTTGAATACTTTCCATGTACGTCTCAAAATCCCAGACAAAGCGCATGGGCGTATAGCAATAACAGACATGCAGGCTCTGCTTGCCCTTCCGAACCCCTTTCGCATAAGCACTGCTGGAGCTAAGAATAAGATCGTAGTTCTTCACGTTTATAGACCTGATTGAGAATGGGTACAGCCAGAAATAAAGCTTAAATTTATTTAGTATCCCCGGTATTCGCTGCATCCAAGTCGTATGGATAACCGCATCCTGTAATTCAGGGAGTAGTTTATTGCGATCGACTATGGTTGTGTAGATTGGTGCCTCGGGAAACATCTTGTGCAATACAGCCACCACACGTTCGGCTCCCCCCATTTGATTGAGGTAATCATGCACAATGGCTATTTTCAAATCCCGCATTATACCAGCTCCCTTGCATGCTGTTGTTGTTCCACCTGTTTCATTCCCGGCTTAGACAACAGTTGTTGATAGATCAGCTCAATTTTTTGAGATGTCTGCTTAATCGAGAAGTGATCTCGCACACGCTCTTGCCCGTTATCGCTAAGCGTCAACCACATTCGTTTATCCTTTAGCACCTGCCGGATACATTGTGTAAGCTCTTCGATGTTTCCAGTCTCATACAGAAGTCCACTTTCACCGCTCTGGATAATTTCAGGCACGCCGCCTCCACGGGTGCCAACAACCGGCATACCTTGCGACATGGCTTCAATAATAACTCTCCCAAACGGCTCATTCTCTGAGCATAATAAAAGGAGATCTGCTGCACAGCAGATCTCCAGTACATCATCTCTAAATCCAGTAAACCTAACCTTATCTTCGAGCTTTAACGTTCTAGCTCTGGCCTTTAAACGTTCAAGATAGCGTTCATTCTCCTGCCTGAATTTAGCCTCGCCAACGATCCATAGAACCGCATCCGGTTCTTCAACCGCAAACCTTGAAAATGCCTCAATCGCATCTTCCTGCCTCTTCCATGGCGCAATCTGACCAATTATGGTCAGCACTTTCGCATCCAGCGGTGTTTGGAACTCCGACCTTAACCGTGCTCTTATCACGTCTTTTTCCGCCGCATCAAAATGAACCAGTTCTACTCCGTTATGCACAAGATGGCATCTTTCTTGCAAAGAGGGATGATCCATACTATGAATAACGGATTCAGAAATACCGATAAGAGCCTGCGTCGTATGGACGGCTAATTTTTGAATAAGCCTTCCAATGAGTCCCTTAGGCGGCATATCTCGCAAATGCCATACGACAGGAAGCCTATGATACCATCTGAATAATGCTGCCATCATACCAGCACGGATCGAATTGGCATGAATAAGATCTACCTGGCTTCGCTTCATAAGAAGGGCAAGCCTCCAACCTGCCCATAGCATACCGAATACATATATAACAAGAAGGAGAGGATTTTTAGTTAACCTCGCACGAAAGCTTGGTATAACAACAGCTTCAAGCCCTTGGCTGCGGGCTCTCTGAAGAAGCTCCCCCTCTGGTGCAAACAATATCGGATGCGCTTTGGTTAAATGCCTGGCGGTCAACAGCAAGCTAATCTCGCCCCCGCTCACGGTACTCGTATGATTATAGAAGGCAATCCTCATGTTCTAAGTACCTTCCTTTTCTCAATCTCTTCCGTAAATAACCCGGTTACAGCTTCCGCCACCCTGCTCCATGTATACCGATTCAGCACATGTTGTCTGCATGTTTCCCGGGTTGGCAAAAATAAATTGTTATTTAGAACATCAATAATTTTTTCACTCATGGCCTCAGATGTCCCGTCTTTGAACAGTAAGTCATTCGACAATTGCTGCAGAATCTCTTTCGTCCCCCCATATGGAGTTCCTAGCACGGGCGTCCCGCACGCAAGAGACTCAACAGTTATAAGCCCAAATCCCTCTAAGGTAAGTGTCGGAACAACACTGATATCCGCAGCTTGATAGTACCGAACAAGCTCTTCGTTAGAAATTCTGCCAAGCAATTTAACATGCGAAGCGAGTCCAAGCTGACCGATTAACGCTTCGTATTCCGCACGCATGGGTCCGTCTCCACCGATGAACAGGCGAGATTCAGGATGTATCTTAATCACGTCTACCATGGCGTGAATCAGCCTGTCGATTCCCATCCTACGGACTAATCTTCTTATACAGAAGAGCATGGGCTGACCAGTTGAAATAGCCAGCTCTGTTCTCAATTGCTCCCGATTGGGATGAGGGCGGAAGCGTTCATGATCTACAGCCGCTGGAATTATATGAACGTCCCGCTCTTTCACATCATAGTTCTCCACGAGCATATCTTTAAAATATTGACTCAGAACAATAAAGCTGTCTGAACGCCGATAGCTAATTTGTTCTACTTGTTTCTTCAGCCAACACTTCACCTCTGTCACGGCTCCGCTCTGCTTCTTCTCCTCAATTTTTGATTCTAACGCCCAAGGTCCTTGAAAATGAGTAACAATTGGGACATGCGGCGGTATTTTCTTCCTTGTAACCATAGCTGAATAGAGTGCAAAATGCGGATTATATACATCGGGCTGAAAGCTGCCAACTGCTTGAAAGGAACGCTTCTGAACAGATCTCATTCGAGACAGGAGATCGTGATGGGTTGCTCCTTCCGTTGTATTGATTATATTAAGATCTGTTTCTATACTAGCCCCCTGAGGACCTACGACCAGTCCAAGCTCGGTATGGCCATACTCCTTCATAGCTTTCATATAATCCGCAAAATAACGGTTTAATCCGCCATGCTGAATATCGATCCAACCCATTCCAGTTGTAAGTATATTCATCATAATCTCTCTTTTCTTCAATAAGATTTAACGGTAAAGCTAGTTCAATTGGCACAGTATGACTCCTTAGCTGCTCAATTGAATACGAATACGCTGAAGCAGCCATACAATATCCATCTTCGTCAAGATAAAGTCCCGTGGTTTAATATGATGCTTCAGCGTATAGAGCAGGAAGATCAGAATAAATTCCACGACGGATGTAATCAACAGCGAGATTGCCGCACCTTCAATTCCCAGTATCGGGATAAGAATATTCAGCAGCACAATATTAATTCCCAGGGTTGATACTCTAATGATGGTAACTACTCCCGGCTTGCCAGTAGACATAAATCCTTGTGAAAGAATCCACGAAAGACTTGCAATCCCCGTTTGGAAGATTAAAATCCGGAATATCGGAACAGCATCCGTAAATGACTGTCCATACAAGAGAATTAACAGATATGGTGCAATAAGAAATACCGAGGCACCTACAAGAAGAGTCACCAGCATACTAACGCGGTAAACTTTGAACGTGAGTCGAATGGCTTCCGCCTGTTGAAGTCCGGACGCCTTGGGAAACAACACCGAGGTAATCGCAGTCTGAATCGTGTTTAAAATTTTTGACAGGCTCAGCGAAACAACATAAAGGCCAAGGCTGGCCGGTGATAGTAACCCTACTACCAAAATCTGATCAATATAACCGGAGAAGGTCCCTGCCACATCGGTTCCATAGGAACGGACCCCGTAACTGAGCAGCTTTTTGGCGGATTTCAGCTTGTTTCTCTGTTTCATTTTATAATGCAAGACCAGCTTGATTGTTATCCATATGGTTATTGGGATAGCGGGAAAAAGATATACAATCGATGTATAAAATGACGTAACATTCCCGGTTGCAACAAGAACACCGAGCAGAATCAGTGTACCCAGGACCGGAATATATCGCATGAAATTATACAAGAGGTATTCTTCTCTAGACTGTAAGGCAGCTATATTAATGGTGCCTAGTATGGCAAGCGGCGAAACTACCAGTGCCCACACGGCAAATTCAATGACTTCCGGTGAGTATTCCTTCATCCAGAACGGAATGAGGGCAGCACCGATCGCTATGGCCACGCATCCAAGAATCAACGACATAATCAACGCGGTGATATAGAGCGAGCCCTGGTTCCCATCTTTTTTTTTCATATAATAGACCAGCGCTGACGGAATGCCTAAAGTTAAACAGTACGCCAAGAATTGCGGCCACATAATCATGGCTGCCTGTTCTCCACGTCCCTCAGGGCCTAAAGTCCTCGCGATAATAATACCTGTCAATACGTTGACACCGAGGATTAACACATTGGATGCAAATGTTTGCATCACATTGCCAAGACTGCCCCAACTTCTTTTATTTTTGAGTATATGTATTTTCAACATACCGTTCTTTCCCTTCAAGCCTATCGATCGGCAGGATGCCTGACTGAGCGTTCATCGTCTCTCTGAATATTTCCATGTATTTGATCGCCATGGCCTCCCAGTCGTTTTGGAGCGCATGTTCCCTCGCTCTTCGTGCCATCCTTCTTAATTGTTCCGGATTGGAGGATAGTTTTCTGATTGCATTGGTCAGAGCCTTGGTATCATCCGGATTGTCCAAGATTATGGCTGCATCGTCAGACAGAAGCTCAACCACACCGCAGCGGTTGCTCATGATCACAGGCAGGCCTGATGCCATCGCTTCTAAAATGACAAGCGAGAACGACTCATATCTAGAAGGAAAAACAAACAAGTCGGCAAGCGCCATAAAATCTGCGATATTCTTCCGATACCCAAGGAAATGAACACGGTCCGAAATTCCTAATTGTTCGGCAACTTTCGGATATGGGCTCTTTTCTGCATTTCCTAGAACCAGCAGGTGAACATGCTCCACTTCGGATAACGCACGGAGCACTGTATCCAGATTTTTTATGCCTGAGTTCAAATCTCCTGCAAACAAGGCGTAGACTGTGTGTTCATCCAGTTTATAACCGGCTCTATTGATGTGACGTGGATAGAATTCGCTCGTGTCAACACCATTATGAACAACTGAAATGCGCCGACCGCCGCATTTTGCATCCCGGACGAGTTCCTGCTTCACCTGCCCAGATACGGAAATAATGTGCCGGGTTTTCTTCAGTGCGATTCGCTCCAGAACGGCATTGATCCCGTTGTAGACAAAGTGATAAAACGTCCTTAACGTTTTCTTTTCCCGAAACGGATGATACTTCGACTTCACCCACGCGCTATGAACTAAGTGCACACAATTGATATCAGACCGGGCATAAGTTATGAATCCATTGACCACAACTAGCTGAATGCGGGCCCGACGAAGCCAGATTGAGCATGCGGAAACGATAGCAAACAACTGATTTCGTAATAAGGCGATCGGGATTTTGCTAACATTGATCCTAATCCACTCCACTTGGGAATGATTTCGGAGGTCCTCCGACAGCTCTGAGGATATCACGATCACTTCGTGCCCTTGCTTTAAGGCCTCCACAATAACTTCATAATTGACTCTGCCTTGTCCGTCTCCCTTCTTCACCTTGTGCGTAACAAAACAGATTCTCATCGTTGTACCTCTTTCATCCATGGTTGTGCAGCAAGGGAATCCTCACGAATGGCGCTGAGCAGCGCTTTAGCAATTTTACTGTGTCCCAGTTCATTCGGATGAAACCGGTCTTCCAAGTAATCACTCCATTTATTCAAGGTTTGGGATGTGTCGCACAGAAATATCCGGTTTGAATCTTTGCTGTTCTCGCAAATATCGTGCAATATACCTCTATACCTCTTCATTGATTCTACAGATCCCGGAAAGTACTTCTCCTCGATATCACTGGGAGTAAGCAGCACCACCTTGGTCTTCGGACTGTTATTCAGAATGTTCAGAATAAGTTCCGTCGTATGCTGTTTAAAATCCTCGAGACTCATCCATGGTCTGCCGCCAAACACTTTAATCAGGGTCACCTTCACTCTCCATCGAAGCGCCGATTCCAGCCTTTCCATAAGTCTTCGCGCTTTTCGAGTCGAATAATAAGGTCTTGGGTCCATCCAACCGGGCCTTCGCCACCGTCTGGGCAGCCATTTCAAATACTGCTTCTGTTCCCGTACAATGGATTCCGTAATTCCGTGGGCAAAAACGATGAAATCCGGCTGCAGCTCCATAATACGTTGTTCATACTTCGCCCTTGATTCGTTTACCTGCATGGCGCTGGAGCCGAAATTCATGATTTCAACAGGCTGGGAAAGCAGTGACTTGAGCTGAGCCTGCAACAAGTTGGCATAATTGGTATTGGAGCGAATGACACCTAATCCTTCCGTAATGGAGTCGCCTAAAAAAACGATTAACATGCTACAGTTCCCTCCGATTGGTAGACGCATATGGAAATGCGAGTGAGATAATCAGCAGTAGAATATATCCGCTTAATCCGCTCAATACATTACTTCCTAATAACAGAAATAGAATCGCACTAATAGCTGCAAAGGAAATCGGAGCATAATTCTTCTCTGTTTTGCTGATCTTGAAGAGAATTACGAACAAATATCCTAATAAAAAAATAACGGCCAGTCCCAGGGGTAACCCAAATGAATAAAACAAATTTAAATACCCATTATCAAATACAGCCACTGTATTCGAACTCTGGGTTAGCTTGACCCCCAGTCCCGAACTGCCCAGTCCTCTTCCAATGGGATTGGATATCACATCCGAGATAATATATTTAGCAAAGTCCAACCGCTCATTAAAAGAGTGATCTTCCTCCAATGACTCGAACGTGCTAATACGCGAGGATACCTGATTGGCCCCCGGCAAGAGCGGAAGAATAAAGGTATACGCCAGCACCATAATGACACCTAAGGCTACCAACTGCACTTTGCTCTTTAATCGAGAACGGGCAAAATAGGCAACGATCATTATTACACACGTAATCCATCCAACCCGAACCAGAGTGAGCAGAAGCGCAAACGCGACGATCATAATTCCGACTATGCCAAACGCTCTCCACTTTTTTTGTACAATCATAATGGCTAGTGCAAAACCAAGAAACATACCTGCTGGTCCCGGTGAATTCAGCAGAGAGAACACCCGGAATTTCTGAGGTTCCGGTATTCCGACTGAGTTCATATCCGCGGTTGTCATCCAGAAATGATCCCAAGGAGGCAAAACCAAGTATTGGTATATGCCGTAGACTCCTACAAGGACCGCAAGATAAGCAAAGCTTCTCAGCCATTTGTCCCAAATTCCCTTATCGAACTGACTGGCACTCACGTATAGCAGCACTAAGAATGGAACAAATAAGCTCAGCAAGTCATATACAGAAGACAGTCCATATTTCATGAAACCGAGGATAAACCCATATATCAATGCCACGCTAATGATTTTTATGATCAGTCTTATTCTCGAATCGATCCGATTAAAGTGTTTGATCGTTGTTATCAGTAATATCAATGAAACAGAATACGGAGTCAGCATGATAATCGATGTATCGCTGTACGACTGAAACGACCAGTCGAGCAAGCGTCTTACCTCAGGGCTGATCGTCCATATCAAAAGTGAGTATGGAATAAGAACTTGTGGGCTCTTAAACTGGATATACAGCCCGATCAGCATACATAAGACCAGGAATACCAATTCCAGCAGTTTAATATGCAGAGAGTCAACGGAACTGAGCAATCCAATCAAAGTACCGCTCGCTATAATGACCCCGACCTGTATCGACCCACGAATCGTTCGTGCGGCGTTCCTTCTCCAAGAGCTTAATCCAGAGATCCTCTCCATATTTTCCAATCACCCTATCTCCCTCAAAAATTCCAATAGTACGCCTCAGTTAATAGGCTGAATTCGGAAGGATCATGATCTTGACGGTTTGAAGTATCAATTTCAGATCCATCCACAAGCCTCTTCGTTCGATATACTCCAGATCCAGCTCCAACATCTCATCAAAACTTAAATTGTTACGACCGCTCACCTGCCACAATCCGGTGCAGCCAGGGCTTACTCTCAATCGCAACCTGTCGTAATTGCTGTATAATTGTACTTCTCTTGGCAGTGCCGGTCTTGGACCGACCAGAGACATCTCGCCGCAGAGAACATTCCATAGCTGAGGCAGCTCATCAATGCTCGTCTTTCGAATCCATTTCCCAATCTTCGTAATACGAGGATCATTCTTCATTTTGAACATAGCACCGCTGACTTCATTTTGATCCAATAGCTCCTCGAGCAGTTCTTCCGCATTCGATACCATGGAGCGAAATTTGTACATTCGGAATGGCTTCTCATCCTTACCGATGCGTGTCTGGTAGAAAAAAACAGACCCTTTCGGGTCCTCCAGTTTTATAAGAATGGATACAATCACAAAGAGTGGCGACAACAGAACAAGTCCGATGAAAGCCAATACGCAATCCATGACACGTTTTATTGCCAGATACAAAACTCTGGGTTCCGCCTCTAATGCCAAATCGTTTGCATATCGTTTATTTACTTCGAACACAACGTCTACTTCATTACGTTGCGGATTGGGAGACATGGATGATACACCTCTTCAGCTATTAATTTTTATTTGAATTTGAATACTCTCTTTCAAGAATCGTCTCCATACCTTGTAGAAGGGGTTTTCGGAGCTCCTCATTTTGAAGTGCAAAATCAAGAGTGGTCATAATAAATCCAAGCTTTTCGCCTACATCATATCGGGTGCCTTCGAAATCGTAAGCGTATACGCCCTGACTTTCATTCAGCTTCTGGATCGCGTCCGTTAACTGAATTTCTCCACCAGCCCCCTCCTCTTGATGTTCCAGGTAATCAAAAATTTCAGGAGTTAATATGTAGCGGCCCATGATGGCTAGTCTCGACGGTTCTTGACTGGCAGGAGGCTTCTCTACAAAATAATCCACTTCATACAAGCGATTCATCTTACCCAGTGGAGCCACAATTCCATAGCGATGTGTTTGATCATCGGGCACGTTTTGAACACCGATAACCGACTTCTGCAATCGTTCAAACTGCTGGGCCAATTGCCGAGTACAAGGTGTATCGGATTGAACAATATCATCCCCTAATAGGACGGCAAATGGTTCATTTCCTATAAAGTTACGTGCACACCAAACGGCATGACCTAGACCCCGGGCTTCTTTTTGGCGTATGTAATGGATTTCAACATTCGAAGCGCGCCGAACTTCGTTAAGCAATTCATACTTTCCCTTGCTGAGCAAATTATGCTCCAGTTCAAACGCATGATCGAAATGGTCTTCAATAGAACGCTTGCCTTTACCCGTCACGATGATAATATCCTCAATTCCCGATGCCACGGCCTCTTCCACAATGTATTGAATGGTGGGTTTATCCACAATCGGAAGCATTTCCTTTGGCATTGCTTTCGTTGCAGGCAGAAAACGTGTCCCAAGCCCCGCTGCAGGAATAATGGCTTTCTTTACTCTCCTCATCACCCATTCACTCTCCAACTCATATTTTTATGTAGACAACGGGTAGGCTCATTGTCCGTTTAGCAGAAACGCTCAGCTATATACTCTTCTCTGTAGAAAAGAACATAGCTAAGCCTTTCATGAAAAAAGGGCATTAAACCCGTCCTCACATTACACCCTCGACAATCATGTCTAAGGTCGAAACGACCCACAGCGTAACCGAGTGTCTGCAGTGATAGAGGTGCAGTAGACATTACCTTTTCTTACTCATTCCTCTTCTATTATCATTCCTGCCTGAAAGCCGTATCTTTGTGGACGCTCTCTTCGTTTAATTCAGCACAATCCCCAATATCCGGGCATTCACATGGTCCAACTGCTCCTTCGCCTTTCTAAGATGATCCTTCTTTACCTTTCCGGTTGCAGCTACCATAATGACTCCATCGCATAATGCGCTGACAATTACGGAGTCCGATACGGAAAGCACCGATGGCGTATCGACAAGAATGACATCATATTGCAATTTTGAAACCTCGAGCAGTTCCCGCATAGATGGTGAATCGATCAATTCTGATGGATTTACGGGGACCGGTCCGGATGGCAGCAATGATAATCGTTCAACAGCCGTTTCCTGAATCGCTTCCTCAAGACTTATGCCTCCCGCAAGCAAAGTGCTTAAGCCTTGGGAGTTTAACAACGAGAACATCCGGTGCAAGGAGGGCTTTCGCAGGTCTGCATCGATCAGTAGTACACTCTTACCTTCCTGCGCATAAGCTACCGCCAAATTGCCTATCGCGGTACTTTTGCCTTCTCCAGGCTGTGACGATGTCACCATAACGGTCTTCAATTCCTGTTCTTTATAAAAGAATTGGATCTTGGTTCGAAGCAGTCGATAAATCTCTGAAATTGGCGATTTCGGATTGGCGGAAACGATCAGATTATGGTTATTGATGGAGCGACGCATACTGACTCTCACCTGCCTTTTGTTTTGGAATAGCTTTCGATCGTGTGGACCTCTTCAGCTCTTTTCTGCTGATCCTTCCTACGACAGCAAGCACGGGTACTTCCATGATTTCTGCAATCTCCACTTCGGTCTTGAGGGTATCGTCCAAATAATCGAGCAGGAATATAAAGCCGATCGCCAGAAGGAGTGAGATAACAAAACTAATCAACATGTTCATCACCGGATTTATATTGATAGGCGCAGGAGATAGGGTTGGATCCGCTTCGCTCAGAATGGTTATATTGTCCACATTCATAATGTTTGGAATTTGCTCTTTAAATACCGTGGAGACAGCATTTACGACACTAGCGGCCTTGGTGTAAGAGATATCCTCGTAAACCAGATTCATAACTTGTGAATTGTTCGCCGAGGTAACAGATATTTTGGCAGCAATTTGTGAGGGACTTTCACCCAGCTCGGGGTACTGTTCAACCACTTTGTTCATCACGGCCGAGGACCTAATAATTTCCTTGTACGAATTGATCAGAAAAATACTAGTTTGAATTGTGCTTGCATTGAGTGTCGCCGCTCTGTCCCCCGAGAATTGGTTTACAATTAACTTAGCGTTCGCTGCGTAGATAGGTGTCGTAAAATAGAAGCTCTTTACAGCGGCTGCTACCATCGCAATGACGACAATAACAGCAATCAACCACCATTTTCTCTGAACAATTCGGAAATATTGTTTAAGTTCCATTCGGCTGTAAACCTCCGCTTATTTTATGGATTAAAAAACATGCCTTGAATGTCCAAGCTCTTCGATACATTCTGTATATTTTACATTCCATAATTTACGATACAATTTGTATCATGTCAAGGTTAATTTTCATGAATTTACATAAAAATGACACAATATGTATCCTAAATACCACCTCCTTTTCGTTCTAACCGCAAAAAAATCAGCCTTGTTGATGTACGAGATCAACAAAGCTGATTTATCGAAGAGAATCATCGATTCACAAAACAGTTTTCATTTTTGCGTAATTTGCAAGCTGCCGTTGACAATAGATAATTGATATCTGGCTCTTGTCACGGAGTCCGTCAATATAATCCCGTTTCCCGGACCCTCAATTTCTAAGGAATCTGTCATATAACTATGTGGATGCGGAGAGTACGACCCGATATGATCCCACGTCACCATTACCCCAGCAATATAGGTTTCACCCACTTTGGGGATGAACGATATGCTGAATTCATGCAATAAACCAGTTTGACTTGCAAGCTCTCTCCCCCGAAGATGCTTCCAACCTTCTTCACGCCAAGTTATGGCATCGTTAAAAATATACTCCGCATTCTGGGCAGCAATTCGGCCCATTGATTTATATAACGTTCCGCTTTCATACTCCGTTTGCAAAATGAAATATTGCATGGCCAAGTTTCTGTTAGCATCTCCCTGATACGGCAATATCCGGCTATTGAACTTGATCGCCATCATCGGTGATCGCACTCCATCTGGCGTGATTTTTAAAATGACAGGATGCGGACCGATGACCTGCCTCATCTCGTTACTAATCGGGACCGGCACTTGGTCGGCCGTGACAAGACTAATTACGCCTCCATTTAATACCGTCCAATTCGATAGCACTTCCGGATTTCTAAGCAGGTTTGGCGCTGATACCGGCATAAGGGTGCGATGCTCTCTTTCCTTCATTCGTGTTTGTAAGTCGGCACTCTTGTATAAAGGAGTTACCTTTCTACGAATCACCACATTCTCTAGTCCCAATCCAGTCAAATCGGATTCCTTATCACCGGTCAGAATATCAATATATGCCGTTCCAATGGCGCCTTGAGCATTCGATTTTTTTAATATTCCGAGTTCATCGTTAAATGTCGTCGGAGCTGTAACGGTTCCAAACCAAGCTGCATATTTCTGTTTTTCACCAGCAGGTATCAATTCATCTGGCATCGAGTACTCCCACATTGAAGGATTCCCTGTATAACTTGTTACAGACCAAGTAAAGCCGAAGCCGAATAGTCTTAAATTCGATGTTAAAGATTTACTCAATAGTTTGATTGCAGCTTCTCCGCATTGCTCAAACTGAGCATTCATATAGATGCCGCTTAATCCTAGAACTACAGGAGCTGCCTTATAGTCATCAAGTCCACTGTCAATGCACTGATAAATAGCGTACGGTGAAAATCCAAGATGTGTTCTATGAAGGTTGGCATTGAACCCCCCGCGATGTCCGGCCGCTAATATCGTACCAAACATGATGCCGCAGAATGCTCCTGTTATACTGCCACCTTGATAAAAATAATCCCCTGTGTTGATACGGCAATATACGCCAATTAATCCGTTCCAGGTACATTCGTATGAAGATACATGTCCATTGTTACTGTTAAGAAGCTGCCCAACCTTCACTCCAGATGTAGCAATATTTCTAAATATCGGTGTCGCTGATCCTGCAACTTCAAAAGCAGCTGAACCTACAGCAAACATATCGTACAGACTTTGCTCAAATAACTCCTTATTTATCCAGTTGATCAGTTCTCTTGAGTTATATCTTGAAACACCATATATTCCGAAATCCTCAAATACTGCTTTCACTCCAGAATTTCGGATTCTTATGCATGGAAGTAAATCGGTTGTTGTGTCGAGGGGGTCCCAGATAATTCTCGTGCCCATTTGTCCACCATCTACATAGGGACCTGCCCCATAAATTCCTCTGCTATTATTCTCTATCGTTTGTCTGATCCGATAATCACCAGGAGGCACAAATAGCTTGTAACGCTTATCACACTTTGCCATCGCGGCCTGAAAAGCCGCAGTATCATCTGCTCTTCCATCACCTACAGCTCCAAACCACTTAACGTTAATGCCACGGCTCATTAATTCCTCATCTAACAAATCGAAATTGAAGCTTACATCGTTCGGATCCATCGTATCCGAGGATGACCATGCATTCATCTTCATGTATTTCGTTTGTCTCTTGGCCATGCTCATCTCCTCCTTGCTACATAGTAGTGACTACATTACAAATGTGCTTGATGAAAATACCCACCTACGATTAGAGCCAAGCCCAAATATTGAAACAATTCAAACTTCAATCTTGAAAACAACTCATGGATTACTATAATATAGGAACTGGTTGGATACATTTTGTATCAAATAAAAACGCACTGTAATCAGTTATATAAATAGAAGCATCTTCACCACCAAAAGGAGCTATTTTTCATGCGAATCATTCTTACCTTTCTATGGGCAATAGCTCTATTCGTCTTTACTTGTTCAGTTAATTTCCATCTACTGATCAGATATCAAGTCGTGGATTTCCAGTTTAACCCCTCTCCCGACTGGTCCGAGCTTATAAAACTGGATCTTAAGTGGTACAGCAACGATTGGATTCTGCGAAAAATCGGTCATTTTATCGGATTCTTCATTCTTGCCCTACTCGCATCCGATTTTGGCAGAAGAAGAACCGCCTTTTTCTGGTCTGTCGCCTATGCGGCGCTAACTGAAATTCTCCAGCTTTTCTTCTTCCGAGGCGGTCGAATCTACGATGTGATCAATGATTCACTCGGCATTCTCCTTGCTTACCTACTCTGTATGATCCTATTCCGCAAAAGTTCAAGGCGCACAAGAAGGTGAAGCCATTTAACTTTGAACTAATGTATTTACCATAAAGTATAAAAAAAGTATTGATACAAAATGTATACTTGTATTATAATGATTACGATACGAAATGTATCATGCATACATGCTTACTATTTCGTAATGAGTTGCAACGAAAGGAAGATCGAATGGGCGCACTTGCGGGTATTTATCGTTTTCATGGAGAGCCGATTCCAACGGATAACAGTGAGCTCATAATGTCAGCATTAAGCAAGTATCCTGCCGATCAAAGCGCCGTTTGGCAACAGGACTACATTATGATGGGGTGTCATGCCCAATGGATTACAGAGCAAGCCGTCCACGAAATACTTCCTTATTACGATCCGCAGCGCGGACTTGCCATCACCGCCGACGCCATCCTAGACAATCGGGATGAGCTTATGGAACAACTGCATGTGCCGAAAGTCCAAAGGTCGCACATGACAGACAGTGAAATCCTGCTGCAGGCTTATGAGAAATGGTCCGAACGGATGCCGGAACGATTGGTCGGAGATTTTGCTTTTGCCATATGGGATGCACGCAAGCAGCTGCTGTTCGGGGCAAGGGATTTCTCAGGCGCAAGAACGCTATATTATCATCTCGATGAGCAGCAGTTCTCCTTCTGTACAATGATGACTCCCTTGCTCACTTTACCTTATATACATAAAGAGCTTAACGAGCGTTGGCTAGCCGAGTTTCTGGCGATCCGCGGTGTGTTCGAACCCCCGGATGCTTCAACCACTGTGTACAATCATATTTATCAGATCCCGCCTTCCCACTCCTTCATCGTTAAACAGAACCGGTTATGGATCAGCCGATATGACAGCCTGGCTAATGTGCAGCCTTTGCAGCTCCGTTCATCCGAGGAGTATGAAGAAGCCTTTCGTGAGGTGTTTCATAAAGCCGTAACCTCAAGGCTTCGTCGTTCAAGTCTGCAAATCGGCGCTCATCTTAGTGGTGGTTTGGATTCGGGCTCCGTTGCAAGCTTTGCTGCCAGAGCGCTTCAGCAGGAAAACCGGATGCTTCATACTTTCAGTTACATACCGGAAGACGAATTCAAAGATTGGACGCCAAAACACAGATTCGCTGACGAGAGGCCGCTCATCAGGCAGACCGTACAGTTTGTGGGCAACATCCATGATCATTACTTGGATTTCAAAGGTCACAGTCCCTTTACGGAAATCGACGACTGGATCGACATCCTGGAATCTCCTTACAAGTTCTTTGATAACTCTTTTTGGTTAAGAGGAATTTATGCGCAAGCGCAGCAGCGCGGGATCGGAATTCTGTTGAATGGTGCACGGGGGAATTACAGCATATCTTGGGGACCCGCGATTGAGTATTACACGCGACTTATGAAAAAGTTCAACTGGCTTCATCTATCCCGCGAGATCAATCAGTATAGCAGGAACGTTGGAGTTGGACGTAAGCGGTTATACTCCATCCTTTGTCGTAAAGCATTGCCTTCCCTTACAAGGATAAGGCCATCCGGATCATCAGCTGATTTGCCGCAGCTCATTCATTCCGACTTTGCTGAACGCGCAGGGATCTACGACAAGCTGCAGGATCGCGCGTTTACCGGAATTGGTTCAACAGACGATCTTCCAGATGATCCACTGGAAGCAAGAATTCAGCATTTTAACCGGGTTAACATGTGGAGCGCCACCGGGTCAAGCGGCTGCAAACTGTCCCTTCGTTATTCCGTATGGAGTCACGATCCGACCAATGATCTGCGCGTCATTCGTTTCTGCTTGTCAACGCCCATGGAGCAATTTGTTCATAACGGCATGGATCGGGCTTTAATTAGACGCTCTACTTCAGGCTTGCTCCCTGATTCCATCCGGCTTAACCAGAGAACAAGAGGCATCCAGGCAGCCGATTCTATCCATCGAATGCGAAGCGACTGGCCTGCATTTATCGATGAACTGGATCATCTGAGTCGTGATTCTAGAATGCAGCAGTTCATTAACATGCCTGTTCTCGAAGAAGCTCTATCGGAGGCCCGTCAGGGAATGGATCCAAATCAAGCCTATGGCCCGTCCATTAAACTCCTCATGCGCAGCCTCATTCTGTACCGATTTCTTCAAAAAAACTTTTGAAAGGAGGTGAATCTATATGAAAAAGGAATGGAGCGTACCTGCTTTGGAGGTTCTTGACATCAAAATGACCATGGCTGGTCCTGGTAGTGCAATTCCGGATGGAGTGCAACCGGATCCGGACGAAATGGTTCACACCAGCTAACATATAAAGTCATCATTTATCTGATAAAAAGAGCCCCTATACGCCTGATCGGGTATAAGGGCTATCTTTTTTTATTCGCATATTAATCATTGGAGTGAGGACCATGCTTCAAACGTTTAAGCCAACCACATATAAGGCCTTCGGGTTTTCCATTCATAGTGACATTCCCCTGCCTGAGTTACAGCCCGTCGTCCTCCCGGATGATTATGCCGATATTGTCGTCCGTTATGCTGATCTGACTGAAAGATGGCTTGAAGGATCTGATAAATCGAATAAAACATGGGTATGTACTGAAGATATGGTCATGTTCAGAGTGCCTGAACTCGCTATTTTTGCAATAGAGAACGGGTCGACCATCTCTGTCTCTCCAGAGAAGGGGGCAGCGGAGGATAAAATCCGGCTGTACGTGCTTGGATCTTGTATGGGTGCCCTTTTATTGCAGCGTAAAATACTCCCCCTGCACGGCAGCGCGGTAGTGATTGACCATAAAGCCTATGCCTTCATCGGCCATTCCGGACACGGGAAGTCGACGCTGGCCTCTGCCTTTCTGCAGAAAGGCTACCAATTATTAACGGATGACATTATCGCTGTGACGCTGGACCAACAAAATATTCCTTACGCAACGCCAGCTTATCCTCAACAAAAGCTTTGGCAGGAAAGCCTTGAAGTCTTCGGTATGGATTCCAGGCAATTTCGACCTTTGTTCGAGCGTGAAACCAAGTACGCCGTCCCCGTCACATCCCAATTCTCCAATAATCCCCTGCCGCTGGCTGGCATTTTTGAGCTCGTGAAGACCGATTGCAGTCAACTACATATACGTGAGATTGATAAATTAGAGAAGCTGCCGCTGCTGCATCGTCATACCTATCGAAACCAACTTCTATCCGGCAGCGGATTAACGAAGTGGCATTTTGACATCACGGCGCGTATGTCCGGGAGTATGGCTATGTACCAGATTCAGCGTCCATTAAACGAACATACCGTGCACGAGCTAACGGCCATGGTTGCAGATGCCATAAGTGAATAAACACATGAACTCCTTGAGTCTTTTCTTGAATCATATCCCTCAGCCCTCAAACACCCTCGATTACATATGTCCCCTCTATTAATAATCCCCAAACGACAGGTTTGGGGATTATTCAATCCTAGACAAATAACAACCCGCTCAATGAGCGGGTTGTTATTTGTGGAGAATACGGCGATATTGCCGTCATTAAACGGGCCCGAGCGCTGATCGGATCAGTTTATATTCGTATACTATACCATTACTTTTCGTCCGCTTGACCGGTGAACGCCAAGCCCATTCGACTCTTCGTTTATTTTACCGGCTGGGACTGCCCTCTCTTTACCCCAAGTACGTATCGCTTCAATTTGTTCAGGGCTTGTTTGAGATAACGGCACGACATTGGTAAAGAAGTTTATAAACGTTTCATCTGTGATGGAGTCGTCCCCTCTTACAAATGCTTGCTTCACTACGTCTCGAACAGCAGCTTCCAAATCCGCACCGGCAAAGCCGTCCGAAAGTCTTACTAATTGTTGCAACAATTCATTTGATACTGTTCTCTTCAATCCCTTTTCAATATAAATCTTTATAATTTCCTCCCGTTCACTCGCGGTTGGCAAATCCACGAAAAACAACTCATCAAAACGTCCTCTTCGCAGCAGTTCAGGGGGCAGCTTGGATACGTCATTGGCGGTTGCCACAACGAAGACTCTAGCGAGGCTCTCCTGTAACCAATACAGGAATTGGCCAACCAGACGGGTCGATGTGCCTCCATCGCCTCCGCCTACTGCGCCGGCAAGTCCCTTCTCAATTTCATCAATCCATAATACGCATGGCGCTACATGATCGGCTGTGGATAATGCTTCTTTCAAACGATTCTCACTCTGCCCTAAGTACTGACCATGTATGGTGGATAAATCCAACCTATACAGCGGTAGGTTCCATAAAGAAGCGATTGCCTTAGCGGATAAAGACTTCCCACACCCAGGAACGCCTACCAACAAAATTCCTCTTGGCGGACGAATGCCGCGCTCTCGCAAGTCCGCCGTCAATAACTGGCGATTAGCTTCAAGCCATAATTTAAGACCTTCTAAACCGCCAATTTGATAGTCCTCTCTTACTATAACTCGCTCAATACCAGAAATATCGGCAAAAATCTTATCTTTGGCATGCATTAATTCCTTTAAATTCTCGTTCATAATACTGCCGTTAGCTAGTAATGTTGCGATCACATTTTCAGCCTCGATTTGGCTTATGCCCGCAAGTATAGCGGCCGCTTGTCTCTCCTCAGCATCCTGCCACTCAATGAACATTTCACTTCGGTAAGGATTGATTTGATCTCGAATAATGATCAGCATTTCATCCTCGTTGGGCTGAGACAGTGTTATCGACATGCCGAGACGCTGTAATGGCCCCCAAACAGGATTATTCGTAATCACAACGATCGCCCCGCCTGTTTCCGTAGCAAGCATTACCGCATCTTGCAATTGTCTTGCCATTCGAGTATCGTCTTCAAGCTCTTGTACCTCTGTAAAAACAAACGTTTGATTTTGCAGTTGACCGATTTTTTGTGTCACATAATCTAGTCCACCGATAACCGAACGGTCCTCATTGAGAAGCCGATTGGTTGATATATCTCTCATTCCTTGGGATAACGTATGGTAGCCAATGTTTAAATTTAGCTTTGTTGATAATTGAGCTATAAAGCTAAGCGCACGAGAGCGTTCCGCGGTACGTATAGAAATAAAGGGAATTCTCGCTTTCAAATATTGCTCCATGGTCTTCAAACATGTTTGCAAGTCACTCATTTAAAATAGCACCCTTCTTCTAGACTTAAATGGATCAGAACCAGACTCCTTTGGATCAGACGGCTCACGAGCCGCAGCCGCTGGAGCTTGCGTCTGTTGCTGCGTCAAACTGTTATGTCTAATCGTATACGCAAGTTGACCTGTTCGATCATGCTTTGCACTTTCTAATAATGCTTCCTGAGAATCTCCGACATATTTACTTACAACTTGGATCAAAGTTTCCTTGACATCCTCAGGAAAAATAGAAAGGCGGCATAAACGATACAGCAAATCAAATCGATAACGGGCATTTATAATGGCGGAAATAATGGCTGCTTCCTCGCCGCGTGAATGATCTAATTCCTGCTGAAATAGGCGCGTCGCATATTTTAATTTAAATTCAATTACATCATAGGTACACTTCACAATTTTATCAGCTACACCTGAAGTCCATTCCAACCGGCCTTTTTCCAGAACAGAAATGATCTTCTCATCTTCCTGACCAAGTTCTTTTAGTTGCTGAAACAGCTGTGTCCATTCGGAATAATAGTTCGGAGGATTCATAATATTTTGGAACTCCGTCTACGAACTAGTACAGCCGGCGGATTCAAATCCCATGCAGGAAAACTTTCCGCTAATGATTCGTTAATGGTTTGCCTTTGCAGCTCTTCAATCTTCAGATCCAGCTTCGATTGCATTTGAGCAGCCGGCTCTGTCGAAGTATTCTGAATGATAGGTTTGCTTCTATTTAACATCCGGATTTCACTCCCTCTTAGTTAGACGAAATAACGGCTCTAGCAGAATCATAGGTCGAATATGTATATTGCTCTGGTGTAACTTGATCAAGAAGCTCATCAACTTTACTTGCCTTAGCATCTTCAGTCTCATACTCGCGGCGATAATCAACAACGTCACTTAAAGTCGCCACTAAAATTTGCTTATGATTTGCGAAAAGTTCCTCATAATTCTGTTCAATTAGTTGTACATTCTTTTTGACAATCCTCAGACCATTCAAGAAAATAAACAAACAGATGGCAGAAACAATAAATAAAAATAGTGTGCTCATACCTAATACAAAGAACCCAATGCTTGCGGCTAAGGATACCCAATGTTTGGCGCCAAGTTTGTTTTTTTTCAAAGCGTTCTCTTTCTTCAATTGGATATGCTGTTGCAAACTGGAGATCAGCTCTTCCTCATTACTTCCGTCCCTCGAAGCGCCCGTCCAATCATCCAATTTAATCTCAATATCGATAGGGACAGCATTACGATTTTCAGCTGTTAGATCATCATGTGCATGGTTTATCCATTCCTTCGATAGGGCTATGGCGAGCTTTTGGGTAGCAACAGAAGCGTTGGATTCCGTAGGATACATGGAAAAGTTCGTTAGCAGCTGTGTAAAATCAAGTCTTTCCTCAACGACCTTCTCGTTTGCGAACAAGTTCTGGGCCGTATTCTTGTCTCCATCTTCTTTTATGATTAATTCATTTAATCGTTCTTCACGACGCAACGGCAGCTCTTCCTCGTCGAATTCACGAACCAAAATGTCGAGCAGTTGGTCTACTGCAAAAGCCAAGTTTTTAGAAGGGACGATCTCTTGAGTAAGTATAAAATTGAAATATTGAAAAATAATATCATGCAGCTGTGCACCCTCAAGCGCACACTGGAGCTGTGGCCAAGTCGGACTGTATTTCCTCAAATGAGGAAATTTTGAAGCACTCAGCTTTTCTGTACGCGACAAAAGCGCTTTCTTCCATTGGTCTCGCTGTGCTTCGACAAAACCTGCTTTTTGTGATAGCTCGTCCAACCAGCTTTTAATTAATAAGCCGCATTTCGCTCTAGCTTCCGGACCAAAAATTCCGTTAGAAAAGCCATCAATCAAAATAACGATTTCTCTCTTAAGTTCATTCGGATCTTGCTGACCGAAATATCGTTCCAACCAAGACCGGCTTGATTGATAACGGCCTCCTCGGCGTGTAACCAATGCAAAAAACAAAGATGTCTTCTCATCATCTCTTCGCAAAGCTTCGACAACTGCCTTCTCGGCCAGCTCCTTATTATCACTAAGCCATGCGGATAATGCGATTAAACATGGCGCTAGCCAATACCGTGGAGCAGCCAGCAACTGTTCTTCCGATGCATTCTCGATTGTATCCTTACGGACCAAACTGGTGTCGACCGCTTGCAATATTCCAATCGCTCTTCGACGAACATCCTCATAGTGGCCGAATTTATTCTCAAGCTCTTGCCTAACCTTAACTAATCTCGTCTCTGCTAACTGCACATTTTTGATCAAGCCATCCTGGCGTACATATTCCCGAAACTCTTCTGCAAGCAGCGCAAGATCGCTCTGCGTATCCTCCAGTTGCTGTTCTACTGTAGCTACCTGTTGATATACTCCGTTAATATTGTCATTAATTGCGCTCAATGAATTTTCGATCCGACTCAAGTTAGCCGTTGAGATCGTTTGATGATTTGACATCGTTCATCTACTCCTTAATCATAGATACTTCTCCAGATAGGGATACTGCAGCAATCATATTCATATATACCTCGATGTAGGCATAGCTAGGATGCATAGCCAGTCTTCTAGCCTTTTCCATGCCGTTTGGAACGATTTCTCCTCGTTTATAATGATCGAGAATCTGTAATCTAGTATCTAGCGAATGGACTTCATAAGGATTCCCCAAGTAACACTTACTCACAATACCTAACGGAAGCTGATCCACCGCTAACTCGGGAAATTCACTGGCTATTTGATCTATAAGCTCTTGAACTTTCTCCTTTGTGGCAACCACACCGCTAGCATCAAGCTTGGTCATCGCTTCTATGAAAGCGCTTGAGCGTTTTGAGCGCAACCTTTTCTCTAATGCAACTCCTTCTAAGCGAACTGCAGCTTGCTGCCTGGGTGCAACATTCAGATTGGTTTCAACCCGAGTACTAAGTCCTAATATCGGTCTCCGCATAGTACCTCCAAGAACTATATTTTGGTTTATTTTAGTATATCATGGAACATCATGAAGGAACATGTTGAACTTTGCTGTAGTAGGAACCTCAGATTGTTGAACATTGTAGACTCTAGTCACAATATATACTGAACAAATTGATGATAACACCTTAACCAACGCGCAAAAAATCCATCCTCGTACGGATGGATTTTGATTATCATGCTATTGAAAACGTAAAAAACACGTCCATATGAGAATGTGGTTTAACATAGTGGAGACAAGGGGAGTCGCTCCCCAATCCGAAGACTGCCAAGGTATGGCATGGCATCGACACGATTTAGTCGTCCAGCGGCATGCTCTCAACAGCTGTGAAGAATACGTCCAGCAGCTCTTTGTCAAACGTTTGTTTTACGTATTCCGATATTCGCGCTAGCTCTTCCTCGCCGTTATATTCCAGGCATGCACGCCCTTCACACCATAACACCATGCAATGAAATCGCTGCTTCACATGCTCAATAACATAGTCTTGTTCCACACATTCACGGATCGTTGCTGCCAAACGCTTCACACCCTCTCTTGTTTTTAAGTTCTTGCATCATCCTTATTATTCGAATTTTAAATATTTTTTCGATGACATTCGTCACATTATATTGGATATCAGCAACGTGCAATTGGTGTATTCATATTTTTAAGGAGGAAAAAGGGGCGTCCGAAAGATCTTAGATCCATCGGATCCCCCCTGTGTTTCTGGATTTACACCCGCTTAAATTCAATCCAGTCGATCTGCAAGCCGGGCTTGACGAAATCCAGCTTCATCTCATAATAACCTGCTTCCAGTTCCACTTTAACCAGCTTCTGTTTGATCCATCTGCCGTCGGTACCATTCGTTTGAATCGTGGTCACCGGTTGACCGTTCAACGTGACGTTGCACGCGCTTTGGGCTAGTTCGGTTTCCGGAGACATAATGCCCACAATAATTCGGTACTCGCCGGAATCTTCCACCTTCACATAAGTCGGCCCCGCTGCAGCCGGCTTTACTTGTGTGCTCTCCGATAAGGTTTGGGCATGTTCCGATGCGAGAGAAGGAGCCGCTTTAAAAGCACCGACGGCTTCCTCGATCACTTGTTTTCTTGAAAATACCGGTGCATGCATCAGGAATCGGCAAATGTTCATAGCGCTGCGCTGCAGCTCTCCACGGGTCAGCGTACCATTTTCCAAAGATGCCAAGGTATTGTCTTCCCATGCATTGATTTCCGCACCGTAGTTCATAACCACCATGTACAGATCATTTTGGGCGCGGACCATCCAGTTCGTGTTTTTGCGATCGGCAGGGCCTCCGTTCACCACATCGTTCATAATGGCCCACCAGTCGGTCATCACGATGCCATGGAATCCCCACTCTCCACGCAGAATCGTGGTATTCAGATCATAATTGGAAGCCGCCCAGTGTCCATTGATCGGATTATATGAGGTCATGATCGAGTTCGCTCCGCCCTGCTTCACCGCGATTTCAAAACCTTTCAGGTAAATCTCCCGAAGGGCGCGTTCGGACACAACAGCGTCGACTTTACTGCGATGCTTCTCTTGGTTGTTGCAGGCAAAATGCTTCAGGGTGGCATTGGAGCCGCCCTTCATAATCCCGCGCGTGCATGCCGCAGCAAACGCGCCTGAGATCAGCGGATCTTCCGAGAAATATTCAAAATTGCGTCCGTTCAGTGGGCTGCGCCGAATGTTCAGACCCGGTCCAAGTAAAGTATCGATGTTGTAGCTGCGTAACTCCTGGCCTTCCATCACATAGAGCTCTTCGACTAGCTCGGTGTTCCATGTAGCCGCAAGCAAGGTGCCAATGGCCACCTGCGTTGCTTGCTGCCCGCTGTCCATCCGAATTCCGGACGGTCCATCCGCCGTACAAGCCACCGGAATTCCGTAGTCGAGCAAGCTGTCGCTCACGCCGCCAAAAGCTGAGGCCGTTCCTGCTGTTACCAGCGGACTGCTCATGCCTTCTCCTCTGACGATCACCGCCAGATCTTGATCGCTTAATTGAGCAATAAAAGCTTCCATGCTGACCTCTCCCTCATACACATCCCTTAAGGTATAACCTCGATTACCTGTTTGCTCCAAGGTAAGCGGCAGGTTTTGATGAATGCGTTCCTCCATGGAAACCTTCCGCTGCGGCACCTCTTCAAAAGTGAGTTCATAGGAGCCGTCTTCCTTTCGAGCGCCCGGCTTCATACGTGTGAAGTTCTCCGTTGGCGCCATGGCTTCTTGCAGCTGCTCCACGACTTGCAGCGCTTGTACAACGTAACCATCTTGGCCATCCAAACTGATGGGCTCCACATTTCTCACGCTGGTTCCCACATACAAACGGTATGTTCCAGCCTCTAATACATAAGCGGAAAGCACCCCCGTCACACCTGCATCATCATAGGAAGCCATGATATGAACCGGGAAGCTGATCGTAAGCTGCTGCGAATCGCCCGGTCCAAGCTCCTGCGTCTTCCCGAATGCCGCCAACACCTTGGCAGGCTGACCCAGCACGCCTTGCGGCGCTTCGTAATAAACTTGAACAACCTCTTTGCCTGTATAGGTGGTCCCGATATTTTTTACGTTCACACCGATCTCAATATATTGTGTTCCCTCTTTGACCGTTAACTTGGCTTCTTGCGGCTCGATTTCGAACTGCGTATACGACAACCCGAAACCGAATTCATACTGGACAGCAGCGGGTCGAAACGTTTCGAAAAAACGGTAACCCACATAAATGTCTTCTTGATAAACATTCTTTAGTTCATTGCCGTAATTACGAGTCGATGGATAATCCTCGATCGAGTAAGCAATCGTGTCGGTTAATTTGCCGCTTGGCGTCACCTCGCCAACCAATACGTCCGCAATGGCGTTGCCGCCTTCCATGCCACCGTGCCAAGCATAGATCACAGCAGAAATCGGGTGTGCATAACTATCATCACGCATCCAGCTCATATCGATAATGTTCGACACATTCAGCACCACAATCGTTTGCTCGAAGTGTGTTGTCACCTGCTGCAGCATGGCTATTTCTTCGGACGTTAACTGGTAACTGCCCGGCTCATTGGCATTATCCTGGTCTTCTCCGGCTGTCCGCCCAATGGCAACAACCGCCTTGTCGGATGCCTGTCTTGCTGCGGATACCAGCTCATCGGTCAAAGGCATTTCCTTCTGATGCCACGGCTCGGCCGCCCAGCCGCCTCCGCCATTATCGAAAGGGTTCTGTTCAATCCACTGTTCATAAACAGCTGCCAAATCTTCATTAACAGTGATGTTCTTCTTATCCCGAAGACCGCCGAGCAGATTTGTTGTATGGGATACATGAACGCTCCCGCCTGACCCCGTACCGCTGCGGTAATAATTAATCTGCGTTCTGCCAAAAACGGAAACGGTTTCGTGTGGTTGAAGGGGAAGAACTTGTCCTTCATTCTTTAACAGTACGGCACCTTCGGCGGCGACCTTTCGGCTGAACTCCGCAAATCCTTCCAAAGGAACTCCCAGTCTCTGTGTACTCAATATATTCCCTCCTGTTTATTTTCTCCATAGATCCAATCAATATGAAGAAAGGTATGTAAATGCCCAGCTGATTCCAATATTAGGTGTAAGGCATCTTCTACTATCATAGTAACAAATTCTGTATAGGAGTATATAAAAAAAGTCTTCTGGAGATTTTGCTAGGGTAAAAACGATGATTTGGCATGTACGCAGCTAGGCCATGCTCTATAGTTCAAATAATATGTACGATTATGGAATCTGAGCTATAATGTGCTTACTGATAAATTAAGCCAAATACCTCAACCGATGGGGAGTAAAAAGAGGGATTATATTTTGAAAAAGCTAAATATTCTATTCGTGTCTTTATTCCTATTGCTTAGTAACATTGTGCTGCCACATCAAGTTGAAGCTGCATCAGGCGGCTTAAAAGTAAAGACATATGGTTACAAAGGCCAGCCGTATATCCAAATAACGAATCATCCTAATAAAACAATAGCAAATAAAATCAATAAAACGCTGAAATCACATGCTGTTGCAGCAGCTATAGCAGCAAAAGACAGCGTAATTCAAGAATATGACGGTTGGTATAAAACATCAGCTAGAACAGTATATAACAAGAACGGAAGGTTATCCGTAGTGTATGAAACGAGCGCCTATTACGGCGGAGCCCATGATATCCAATGGACCACCACGTATAATTTTGATAGTACTACCGGAAAGCGTATCTTATTAAATAACGTTTTGAATTCACAAACAAAGATATTGAAAGCGAATCAATATACTCAATATATACTTCAAGTAAAGAACAGCAAGAGTGAAGACGAGTATGATACAGAAGCCGTTATTGATATGAAAAAAGGTAATTTCTATTTCAGAGATCATGGAATTACATTAGTTTTTGATCCCTATGAAGTTGCTGCGTTCTCACTTGGTTCTGTGAAAGTCACTGTTCCTTCGGGCATAATTAACGGAACCCAATCGGTTCCCATATTTACGAAACCAACGTCTAAAATTAAGTCAGAAAAAGTGGCTAGCCCAAAATCAGCGTTACTGAGCATTTATTCTAACGACAAAAAAACTTTTTTAGGAAATCTATCAACGAACACATCGGATACTGACTCAATATTTAATAAACAGGGGAATTATGGCAGTTCTTATGGTTTCAACAGCATATGGAATCCATACGGAACTTACGGTAGTGAAACCTCTATGGAAAGTGCATTTAATAAAAATACGATAGCTCCACCCGTAATCATGTATGAAGGTGTGGTTTTGAATTATATTACTGTCAATAAAAATGTACCAGGGGGAGTTTCCCCCGACAGACTATGGGAGTTGGCCAAAGCTGTCGATACTATTAAAGACTAGGTATTTTCATTAGTCCCAATATCGAGGCTTTTTCTTACCTCGTAACCAGTACGATTGGAATCCTACGACGTACGACCTACGAATAGCCCATCCTAAGCCAGCACATAATAAACTTCATAACCGAAAAAAAGTAAACAAGGAGGTGCTTTCCATTGAGTACGAACCAACCGGACAAGAACCTGATCAACACGGTGGAACAACTGGCAGAAACACCTGTAAACAGCCAAGAGGCCCAGCAACAGCAACAAGCCCGCAACGATCGCCGGAAACAAGCGCTGCATAACAGCGATGACAAATACAAGGAAAATGAATCCAAGAACTATCATTAGGAGCGTCGGTGACAAACCTTACTGATCTCCCTTCCCAATGAGAAAACGTAAAAAAGCGACCCGTAGCGGTCGCTTTTCTTATGGTATACATGCTACCTTTTTATTGTTTAAGTGTCACGATTTTATTACATTTGTTATGATGGCATAGAGGTGAGTTCGATGATAATTCGAGAGAAATGTACCTGTCCATTAGAGATTGCTCATGACATTATAAAAGGCAAATGGAAAACCATGATCATATATCAATTGAAAAATGGGAACACGTCCTTAGCCCAACTGGAGCGAGATATTGATCAGATCAACCAAAAGATGTTGCTACAGCATTTAAGAGAACTTATATCCTGCGGGATCGTTGATAAAATCAAAACGGAAGGGTATCCGTTACACGTAGAATACTATCTTACGGAACGCGGGAGGAAGCTGTTAGAGGCGGTACTGATTATGCAAGAGATCGGCATTGAATATATGGTGGAACGGGGTCAAACCGAGCTTCTCGACCGCAAAGGCATCAGTTATAAGTTATGAAATCATGATCACCATACCCACAAAAAAGTGGGTAATTCACCGTTCACGGGTCCGAAATTATAATACTTGTAGAAATTGATTTTACTACGAGTAAAGGAGCCATGAACCATGAATACTGCGTTACTATTAGTAGACATTCAGAATGATTACTTTCCAGGAGGTAGAAATGAATTATTCCATCCCGATCAAGCGTTAACCCATGCTCAAGAAGCATTGTCGCTATTCCGGGAAAAGAATTTACCTATTGTCCATATTCAGTGTATTCTTCTGGAGAATAACGCTACATTTTTCCTCCCCGAAACCGAAGGGATCAACATTCATGAGGGCATAAAACCCCAATCCGACGAACAAGTCATCGAAAAGCACACGCCAGACAGCTTTTTTCAAACGGAACTGCAAGAATATCTCGAATCCATTAAAGTCACGCGGTTGGTCATTGGCGGCATGATGAGCCACATCTGTATCGATTCGACCGTGAGAACGGCAAGTCGCCTGGGCTATGAAGTCCTATTGCTCAGTGATGCGTGCACCACCCGAGATTTAGTATGGAATGATACGGTAATTCCTGCAAAAACCGTCCATGATACCTTTATGGCATCGCTACAAGATACCTTTGCTCAAGTAGTCGACACGAGCAGACTTTACGACTTGATCTGACTTTCATTACATAAACTAAAACAACAGACGCTTAAGGGCCTGCCTCATATTAAAAAAGTACCCATGGTCCGAACACTTTAAAAGGTGCGGGCTATGGGTACCTGTTTGTAAATAATTTCGTAAGCCGATCTAATATCCTCGCGAATATTCCGGGCTTTCTTTAAGATGGACGATATCATGACCGGTTGGATTCTGGAAGGCACGAAGCCCGAAGGTCGGCGCAACCGCAAAGATATGATCAAAGATATCCGCTTGAATCGATTCATACACTCCCCAGTTGGTGTCATTGCTGAAAGCGTAGATTTCCAATGGAAGTCCGTTATCTCCCGGCGCTAATTGTCTGACAATCAGCGTCATATCCTTATGGATTTTCGGATGATTCCGTAGATATTGATGGATATATTCCCTGAATACTCCCACATTCGTAAGCTGCCTGCCGTTCACTTTACTTTCCGTATTAATCTCGTGTTCGATGTTGTAGGCGTTAATTTCATTTACTCTTGTCGTGACGTAATCGGTAAGGTAGTGAATCTTCTGAAATTCCTCAATCATTTCCCTGGTGCAAAAGCAGATGCTGCTCGTATCGACATAGAAGCTTCGCTTAATTCTTCTGCCTCCGGATACTTGCATGCCTCTCCAATTCTTGAACGAGTCCGAGATGAGGGCGTAGCTTGGAATCATGGTAATCGTTTTATCGAAATTCATTACTTTTACCGTATTCAATGTAATATCGATGACGTCACCGTCCGCATGATATTTCGGCATTTCAATCCAGTCGCCAACGCGCACCATATCATTCGATGATAATTGAACGCCTGCCACCAGGCCCAATATGGAGTCCTTGAAAACCAACATCAGAACAGCCGATAAAGCACCAAGCCCGCTGAGAATGATCAAAGGATTCTGCCCGATGAGGTTGGAGATGACCACGATGCCGCCGATGATGAAGAGAACGATTTTCACCACCTGAATGTATCCCTTAATCGGTCTGATCTTGGAAACCTCAAACGAACGATAAATGTCATCAAACGCATTAAGCAGCGCATTCAACACCGTGATCGTTACGATAATCATGTACGTTGCTGCAGCTTTTTCAATCAAAACTTGATAAGCCGGAAAGATGGACGCCGAAAAATAAATAATGATTGCCGGCACGAGATGCGACAGCTTGTGGAACACTTTTTTCTCAACGATAATATTGTCCCACGTATACCGATTGTTGTTGACGATATGAATAATCGTCTTCAGCACGATTTTTTTGGCTATGAAATTAGCCAGCACGGAGATCACCGCGATAAATACAACCATGATCATATTCGAGAGATATCCAATGGTTTGTTCGCTCATGCCATATCCGTCTAGTTGATTTTTGATAAAGTCCATTGTTTCCTCCTGACGCAGTTTAAGATTAGCCTATTATTATAGAGGAGATTCTAGTACTACGCAAAGTTCAAGATAAGACATCGCTGGGTTGATTTGGAAGATGCTTGGTAAGTCTGTAAGGAAAACGAAAAAGAACACCGATTCGGTGCTCTTTTTGTCTGATTCGATCCGATCTATTTCGTTTCCTTTCCGTTACGACTGACCAGCCCCCGCAGGAGCTTCATGACAGACTGAATTTCAGTATCGGTTAACAAATAATACGTGTTCACTGTCCAGGTCTCTCTGTTTTTCAAATGAAAAATCAGCACAGGAAATTTCGGAAGCAGCCACTCCCGAATGGAAGGGCCGCTGTAGCTGATGCTTGTAATCTCCGTCCAGGCTACGGTCCGCGTACCATCTGAAATGGAATTTTGATCGTAGGTGATGAGCTGCGTGTCTGATTTCAGTGCCTTTGGCAAGCTGACAACCAAATATCCTCCAAAAAACGGAATCCCTATTATGGCTGATGTGATACAAAAGAACTTACGAATAAAGGAAGTATCCATAAAAAAAGCCGCATACAGCAGAAACAGGCAGGTCAGCACAAACAGTAAACTGCCAAATGTTTTGCCCCATGCCACGGATTTCCGATAAGATATCGCGTTCATGAATTAACGCCTTTCTGAAATTATTTGAATAGTCCGCGAATCCAGCGAACTCTATTTTTGACCACTTTAGCTGCGCCATCACCGATAAAGGCTCCAATCGTACAACGGCGCGATGAATGTACCAAGAAACCGTCTCGTTTTGGTTTATGGTTGGATGGTACCTCCATTTTATCAAAGAGCGGTTTCTTTATGTTTGACTAAATGAAAAAAGGGGCCGTGTCTCCGTCATTTACAATGACATTTGGGACAGCCCCTTTAGTATGTATGATGGCGAATCGTGGCTGCTCGAAACCACAATTCGCCGGATCGCGTTAGTCAGGATGTCCTCTATAAACTTACGGAGAGAGTATCCGTTTTTGACCGGTGAGCTCCTGAATCGGCTTAATGTTTTGAGTAAATTCCAGCGTGCCTAAATAGTTCCCTTCTTCATCCCTTACGGCAAAATAGCGAATGTAGACAAACTTATCTTTAACCGGGATCCAGAAATCTTCTGCATCTTTGACACCTGCTTTGAAATCAGCTAGGAGCTGATTGACGACGTGAACGCTTTGCGGAGGATGGCAGTTCTGAACACTTCGGCCGATCACCGCTTTAGTTCGAACGAAGATTCGTTCTTTGCCCTGGGAAAAATATCGAACGATATCATGTTCATCGATAAAGGTTAGGTCGACCGGTAAATGATTTAAAATGGATTCCACCTGTTTGACCGATAAAATGCCTGTACTCATTCGGATATATCCCTCTTGCAGCGGAGAAGACGCCAATCCCTGATCTGCGCCAGGCTCAGCTGCTCTTTCAGGATTCCATTGTTGATCAGGCGCAATTAAGCAATAACCGACCTCTTCGCTTTGGGCAGCAATTTGAAGCCATTCATCCTCCGTCAACTTTTCCAGAGCCATAGGTAATAAGATATGTTCCTCTTTATAGATCATTTCTGTAACTTCGTTTAAGACGCGTCTGGCCAGATCCACTACGATCTCGGCATGCCCATCAAAATGAGTAAGTTTGGATTTCACTTCTTTTATGCCCATTCGGATACCGTCATCTACTGCCCACATCACCTTGGTCGGTCCATAAATTCCGTATTTCTCAAGAAAAGGAAACAGCAAATTTTCTTTGCGGCTGTAGTGTTTGTCTACATCATAGAGAAGACTGAAATCCTCCAGCAATTTGAGGCGATTTGCCTCTCCTTGATCCTTAAGAAACTGATCCAGATGCAGTGCGATTTTGAAGTTTGCCAGTCGATCGATTTCTTGGTTCTCCATCTTAAAGGTAAACACAGGATGTCCAGGCTGCTCTTCAGGCTTATGGGCTCTGTGAATGTCTTGGATGGAACCTTTAAATACCGCAGCATGCACACTGCACAGTCGCTGTACTTCGGTTACGGGGATTCCTTCCTCCTCCATCAGCACTTGCTCCAGCTCCGATATTTCATCAACCGATATTTCGCCTACAGCTTGGTTGAATTTTGACTTTACTTCCTCCACGCTTTTTCCATGGTGAAGCTCTTTAATGATTTCCTTGAGCAAATGTAGCCGGGCAGTTCGATGAGCAGAAATTCCTTCCTCACGGTTATTAATTAATTCACTCATGTTCATCACCTCTGTTTTGATTCATTATATAAAGATAAAGTTCTATTCTGTTTACTTCTCTAAACTAGCATTCTCATGCACCGTGACTTGTGATTAAAAGCACATAGGGAATGAAGATTCATTGAACATAGAAAAGGTGATACGTCATCTTCGAAAAATCTTTATCCGCTTGACGGAATGGCCGCACGACTGAACGAAGCCCGCTCAGCCATATATACGTAACAACCCTTGTTTCCGAATTGCTTCGGGGACCGTAAACAAAAAGCGACCGGTTACGGTCGCTTCATTATTGTATGTATAGAAGGGGGTCGAACCCCTATAGTGAAAAATCCGTAACACTCTTTTACCAAGGCTCCACCAACCCGAACACAGGCTATTCGTACTTCTGAATCAGTAATACACTTTTGAATTTCTTCGTCTGAATCAACAAGGAAACCTACAAACGAGCTTTAAGGAGATGCAAAAAAGCAGTCCGCCTCAAACACACTACAAAAATACGGAGCCGCCCCAAGTTATACCGGAGCGGCTAGCCCGCGTCTCTTCACACAATCGCCCCTTGGGCGTACAGCATCTCCCTGAGCTGCGATGCATCGACTTCCGCCGCGGTGATTCCCATCTTGCAGGCCAGGGCCGCCGCCGTGCCCGCCGCTTCTCCCGTAGCCATGCAGCTTGGCGTCAAGCGCGTGGTCGCCAGTGCTTCATGCGTGGTGGAAATGCAGCGCCCTGCCGCGAGCAGATTTACTGCTCCTCGGGCCACCAGGCAGCGGTATGGAATACTGTAGGAACCGTCATTCTCGATGCTAGCCTCCATGATCCCTTTGCCTGACGGATCATGCAAGTCAACCGGATAACCGCTCCTCGCAATGCCGTCTTCAAAATGTCGTCCCGTCACCACGTCCTCCATCGTTAACCGATACAGACCGTCGATTCGGCGCGACTCCCTAATTCCGATCTGGGGGGCAACCGAGGAAATGGAGGCCTCGGCAAATCCAGGCACCCGCGATTTCAAAAATTCCGCCATCATCAGCACCTGTTTGCGCCCTTCCTCCTCCGCCAAAGTCAGTTCCTCGACGTCGGTCGCGCTTAAGCCTTGTACCCGCGTACAGTTAATCAACACCTCATCCTTCTCCGGCCCGATAAACAGCAGAACCTGATCGCGGTTGATCGGGACCTCGGCAGCCTTCCACTCCTTATAAAAGCCGGAAACCCCCGTGAGCGGAATACGCTCATTCTCTAGTTCGGCAAACGGCGTCTTGTGATAAAAATTGTCGGGATCAGCAAGCATCGCCTTCCGAATCGCCTCCACGTCAACACCCCGCATCCGGAATTTCATCGTCATCGGCTGCGACAGCCCGTCGCTTTCGCGCCCCTGAAGCGTCGGTGCTCCCGCCAGATAAGCGACGTCCGCATCCCCGGACGCATCGACGAACATCTTCCCGTCAACCTTGATTCGCCCCGATTTTCCAGTAAGGGTCACGGACTGGATGTATTCGCCTTCACGTCCGACTTCGTCAACGAAGCTGTGCGAGACGAGCTTCACCCCCGCTTCGCGCAGCATATCGACGGCAAGCACCTTATATATCTCTGGATGGTACGGCGTCAGCGTATTCACGAAACCGACGGTATCGCGAAGATGGCCGGGCGAGCCCCCTCGCTCCATCAGGCGCTCCACAATTTCCTGTGCAATACCGCCGATGACCCGTTCCCCTTGCTGTGTATGAAACGTCATCCAAGGATAAACTCCGGCAGCCGTAGACATCCCGCCGACAAACCCGTACCGTTCAATCAAGATGACGCTTGCCCCCTGCCTGCCTGCGGCAATGGCGGCGGCAATGCCCGCCGGCCCCGCACCTATAACTACCACGTCCGCCTCCATGATCCGTGTCCTGCTGTCCATCTCTTTTTACTCCTCCTTTTAAGCGTTATTTACGCTATTCCTTGAGACCCGTCATGGATACCCCTTCGACAAACTGCTTCTGCGCAAAGAAAAACACAATGAGCAGTGGTAATGTCGCCATAACCGAAGCGCTCATCAGCAGATGCCACGATGTCCCCGACTCGTCGGTAAACAGCGATAATCCCAGCGGCAAAGTCATCAGCTTACGGTCATTAATAAAGATCAGCGGATCAAAAAAATCGTTCCAGCTCGTCAAAAACGTGAAAATGATCAGCGTGGCAATTGCAGGTTTTGCTAACGGCATCATGATTGTGGAATAAATCCGCAGCCTCGAGCAGCCGTCAATCATCGCCGCCTCCTCCAGCTCCTTCGGAATCCCCAGAAAAAATTGCCGCATCACAAACACCCCGAACACACCGCCTGCGCCGAATATAGGCAAAATAATCAGCGGTAAATGCGTATTGATCCAACCCAGCTCACGCATAAACAGAAACATCGGAATGGCAATGACCTCATTCGGAATCATCATCGTGCTCAGCAGCAGCAGAAACACCAGGCTTCTCCCCCAAAAAGGAATTCGTGCGAAGGAATACCCCGCCATGGAAGAGAAAAGCACAGTGCCCACGGTAACCAGAAGGGCGATATAGACGCTGTTGCCATAAAATAGATGGAACGGGATCGTCTCCAGCACTTCCGCATAATTCGCCCATCGTATCGGCGACGGAATCAGCTGCGGCGGAAAAACAAACACATCAGCCGGCTGTTTGAGCGAAGTCGAGACCATCCACACGAACGGGGTCATCATGACCACCGAAACGGCAAGCAGCAGCAGATAATGGAACAGGTTCCCGCCTGCCGGGTTACCCCTTTTAGCAAATAGACTAGCTTTCATTCAGAACCCACCTTTTTCTCATCTGCCATTGTGCCAGCGTAAGCAGCAGGGTGATGACAAACAGCACATAAGCCAGCGCAGAAGCATATCCGAACTCGAACAGCTTAAAGGCTCGTTCCCAGATGTTGTAGACGAGCACCTTGGTGCTTCCAGAAGGCCCCCCTTGTGTCATCACGTAAATTTGTCCGAACACCTTCAGCGAACCGATAATGGTCATCATCACGGTCAAAAAAATCGTCGGCGTGATCATGGGTACGGTAATTCGGAAAAAAATCCGCATTCTGCCTGCGCCATCGATTCTGGCCGCCTCGTAGAGCTGCGCCGGAACCTGCTGCAGCGCCGCAATGAACAACACCATATTCAAACCGACATTTTTCAGGAGACTGGTCACGATAACAACGGGCATGGCAAGCCGGGTATCGTACAGCCAGGCCGGTCCGGTAATGCCGATCATGCGCAGCAGCTGGTTAATGAACCCGGAGTCCGTGGCAAACATATACTTCCAGACAATCGACCAGACCACCAGCGAGGTCATGACCGGAATAAAGATCAATGTCCGGAAAAAGCCGGCTCCGCGGATATTTTTTGATAACGGGATTGCAAGCAGTAATGCCAAAGTAATGTTCAGCGGAACAAGTCCGACGGCAAAATAAAGCGTATTGCCCAGCACGCGCCAAAATTCCGCGTCCCCCGCAATCGTTCGGTAATTCTCAAATCCGATGAGCTTGGCCTCACCCAGCAGCGGCCAATCAGTAAAACTCATATAAAGCGCCATCATGAGCGGGACAAGCAGCAGCAGAATGAACCCCAGCACCATCGGCAGCACAAACAGCCAGCCCGCCAAATGGTCTCCGCGGTTTAAAGGCCTGGTCTTCCTTGCCTTCCTTCGAAATGAACGGCCGGGCCCTTCAGATTTTATCGTTTCAAGTGTGGTCATGTCGCTTTCCTCCTTGTGGGGCACCTCTACAGACGATCGATGGCATTCCGTAAAGCGGCAACCTCCTTGCGGATGCCTTCCGCTTCATTGCCCGTGACCACCGCTCCGACCAACAGCACCTTAACGCCGCTGTCGGCCAAGGCCGGGATATCCTCCGGCCCGATTTTACGCTGTGTTGGCACAATGACCGGCAAACCGCCGTGTGCCGCAAGCCAGCGGTAATGAAGCAGATCGGCAAGGGTAAGCCTGGTACCATATTCATGGCCGGGAACGATGGAAGCCTCAAGCGCGCTGATGCCGAAGGTCCGGCCTCCTTGCACGATGTCCCGGTCGAACTCGCTATCGATCGCAAACGTTCTTGCCAATCCCGGGGCCTGCAGCAGAAAAGCAGGATGATGAAAGGCATAAATCGAGTAGAAATCGACGCCAAGTTCAGGGAGCCGGATAATTTCCTCCGCGTTTACCTCTTCCACCGAGCCTCCGGGCACAATTCCAAGGGGGCCGCTAAAGCGGGAGCGAATGTCCTTGAAAATGTCGGCATAGCTACCCAGCGTGCCGAAGCGATTGCCGCTGGCCCGGTGCCCTACGTTGATATGAACTTTCAAACCGTCGGCGCCCGAAGCCAAGGCTGCCTCTGCAAGCTTGATGTCATTGGCCGGGAGGCTGACGAACAGCTGCAGCCCCGGCGCTTCGTTTAATGCTTTATCCAAACGATTCATGCCCGTTCCTCCTAATGTAGCTTCCACTATTTGCTCAGCAGAGCATCCACCTTGCTTTTTACCTCGTCCTGAATTTGCTGCGGTTCACCCCGCCCGGCAAATAACTCGTCAAAGCCTGTCAAAATCTCCGTGTCAATGTTTTGCCAGCGGATATGTCCCGGCTGCACAACTGCTTTAGGCATTTCATCGATGACCGCCTGCTTGATGTGCCCGGCATCCAGATTGCCCTCCACGCTCAGGAACTCATCCGAGTTCAACACCGATTGGCGCGGCGGCACGAAGAAGGCCGACGTTTTTTGGACACCCTCTTTGCCGGCAAGGAATTTCAACAGTTCCTTGGCTTCCTCCGGATGTTTTCCCTCTTTAAATAGCACGTAACCCGCCTGACCCATCATTGGAACGCTGCCTTTCGAGCCCGATGGCATTGGCGCAATGCTCCATTTGAAATTTTGGATTTCCCTGGCTTTGGATACAAAGCTATAGTTGTCGAAAATCATGCCGATTTGCCCGGATTCAAAATTAACCTGCTCTCCCGCCTTCGGGTGCGAGCCTTCTGTAAACATCATGCGCTTCAGCATGTCCAAAGTTTCAACCCCGTATTGATCATTCCAAGTGTATTCCGTCATCTCCGGATTAAAGGGTCCGCTCCCGTTTGACCAAGAATACGAAGCGAGAATAATCCATGTCTTCCAGTCACGGAAAAAGTTAGCCCCGTAAACGTTCGGTGAAGCAGCGCTCGTCTTGATCGTTTTTGCGGCTTCTTCGAACTTTTCCCACGTCCATTCTCCTTTTTCCGCAAGCTCATTTGGCGTACTTAAGCCCGCTTGCTTGAACAAATCTTCGTTGTAGAACACCACGCTGGGCGGAGTGGAAAACGGCAGTCCGTATAGCTTGTCGTCCTGGCGAAACAGTTCAAGCGTCGAAGGTATAATGTCATCGATGTCAAAAGCTTCATCCTGAACAATATCCGTGACATCGGCCAGAATGTCGTTGGCCATAAATTGCGGTACCATCCGCTCTGATACCCAGGCAATGTCGGGCAGCTCCTGGCCTGCCGCCAGTACGGACATTTTTTGCTGATAATCCGCAAACGGGATTGTGTCAATTTGCACCTCAATATTCGGATGCTCCTGCGTGAAAGCGTCGGTCAGCCCTTTGTACAGCTCAAGCTGCGCCGGGTTTCCCCAGGTCGCAAATTTGAGCAGCACCTTCTCGCCACTGGCTTCACCTGGCGTATTATTCGGCTGTTCTTTTCCGGCGCAGCCAATGAGCCCCACACCAAGTGTTAATGCCAACAAACCGGTCAACCATTTTTTCATATACCGCTTCCCCCTCTGTATTGTTCAAGTTAAGGTTGTGATGAGGTTAATTATATTTACATATGGTCATATAAAAAATCACTAAACGTTCAGAAAAGGTACGATTTTTTTAGTTTTTTTCTGTTCTTGTCCACAAAAAAAGAACTACATAACATAATTTGTTATGTAGTGTTACACACCGTATTGCTCCCGGTAGGTTCCCGGCGTTATTCCGATATGCTGTTTAAATACCAGCATAAAATGCTTAGGACTTTGATATCCTGATAAACGGGCGATGTCGTAAACCTTCAGGTTCGTCGTCTCAAGCAGCTTGCAGGCTCGCCGGATGCGCGTTTCGGCGATATAATCGGACAAATTGCCGCCCCCTTCCTGCTTAAAGAGCTGGCTTAGATAGGAGGGATTTAAATGCACCATTTCCGCTAACGTCTGCAGACGCAAATCACCGTCGGGGTTTTCAGCGATATACGCCTTCAGCTTCCGGATCATCCTGCGCCCCTCGCTGGATGGCGGCCCCCCGTCCGCCTCGCTATGCGACTCAGCCCCATCCGCATATCGATTTGAAGAATTCAAGGTTAGCCGAATCTTGTCCAAAGCAACCGTAAAATCCTTACGGTCTATGGGCTTCAGCAGGTAATCGGCGATCCCGAACTGCAGCGCTTTTTTAGCATATACAAAATCTCCATAGCCGCTGATAATGACAATCGGCATCCCATGGCCCGCGGTCCGCAGCTTTTCGACCATCTGAAGTCCGTCCATCTCCCGCATACGAATATCCGTAATGAGCACATCCACCACATTGCGTTCCAGATAAGTCAGCGCTTCCTTGCCGTGAGCGGCTTCGTATACGACCTCAAAATCAGGAGCCACACGGCCGATCAGATCGCGGATGCCTTTACGGATAATGTCCTCATCCTCCACCAACATGAGCTTGATCATTGATGACCTCCTACTTTTCTTGTTTCGCGAACGGCAGCGTCACGGTAAAGGCCGCACCTTGTCCCAAGCTTCCATCGATTTCGAAGTCACAGTCCCCGCCGTAAATCAACCGCAAACGCTGTTTAATATTTTTCAGCGCCACTCCATGACCGCGTAATGGCATCGCCGGCGTATTTGCTGCCACATCATCCCCGGCCTCTTCCAATGAAGCTTGCAAAGCCGCCAATTCATCCTCCGACAAGCCCCGCCCGTCATCCCGAATGGTCAACAGCACCTCATCCTCAAAACGCGCCACCGTAACGTATACCGTTCCCCCTTGCTCGCGGTCTCCAATCCCGTGCATAATCGCATTCTCAATGAGCGGCTGGAGCAGCAGCTTCGGGACCAAACAATCTTCCAACCCTTCTTCGATATCGAACATAGCCTGCAGCCTGGAACCATGGCGCATTTTTTGGATTCGAATATAGGACTCCGCCGTCTCAAGCTCCTCGCCAAGCCGTATGAGGCTTCGGTCCTGCTCCACTGCGCTGCGGATCAGTCGTCCCAAAGCCGTGGCCATTTCTGAGACGTCCTCATTATTTCGATGCCGGGCAAGCATGCTGATCGACTCCAATGTATTATATATAAAATGGGGTTGGATCTGGCTTTGCAGTGCGGCTAGCTCCGCCTCTCTTTCCCTCATACCGAGCACGTACACTTCATGGACGAGACGGTCGATTTCCTCTACCATCCGGTTGAAGCCGGAACCGAGCCGACCGATTTCATCCTCAGTTACCGGCACGCTCTGTTTGAAATCGCCGAGCTCCACAAGTCGCATTTTTCGTACCAGCGTCCCGAGAGGCTTGGTCAGCCGATAAGAGAAGAAGATGGCTAAGGCCCCGGCCATAACGAGACATACCAGGCCGGCTAGGAGGGTAAAGTTGCGAAGTTCCTTGGTCTCCACAAGCAGGGTAGCCACCGGAATATAGCTGACGATATGGATATCGGAATATCGGGAATAGTTGGAGACTACCAAATACTTGCTGCCCTCCATATGCAGAATCTGGCTGGCCGTCTCCGAATGCCCTGAAAGCTCGAGGATCCGGTCCGAAAGCAGCTTGGACGCCTCTGTATCCCCATCTGCGGTCGCCGTGTAGAAAAGCTCTTCCCGGCTATTTTGCACGACGATGCCGCCGTTCTCTTCCAGCCTGACATTTTCGACAAGCTGTTTGAACAAGGTCTGCTTCAAATCGATTTTGACTAATCCGAGCGTCCGGTTGGTATTGGGCTCACGGATCAGCCTGGCTACGGAAAAATAGCTTTGATTGCCGTCCAGATAGTAAGAAGGCCGATGCGGCGGAAGCAGCACCCAGGCCCCTCTCGCTTCCACCACGCCAGGGTACCAGGGCTGTCGCTCCACGTCCGTATAGGCAGCGATCGCACTAGGAGCCAGGCTCGAGAAGGTGTAACCGCTTCCGGCAAAAATCTGGATACTGTCAATCTCTGGCCTGTCGAAGGTCATGCTGGCGATATAAAGCTGCATTTTGGAGCGTTCTTCCACCGTAGGCTGCTGATGCAGACTATCCTCTTCCCTGTACTTGCGCAAGATGGACAATACCCCCGAATCATATAAAGGCATCAAGCTCAATCTCTGCATCTCCATCAGGGTCCTGTCCAAATTCCGGTTGATCTGGTCCACCAATTGAGCAGTATAATCGGAGGTTCTTCGTTCAACGGAGTTGGAAAAATCCACGTAAGTAGCCACGCCCTGCAGACTGAGCGGAATCGAAATGAGCAGCAGGAAGATCAGCAAAATTTTAGCACGAAGACTCCAGGACTTAAGCGGTTTGAACCTGAAAGACACGCTGGCCACCCCCTTCCGCCCGTCCCGTTTATTTTCACTTCATTGTACAGGAACATGGTGGGGATGACTACGGGATACGAATACAGTCAGCATGGAAATTAGACCGGACACTGAGAAAATTATAATTAAGAAGTCTTAAAAAGGAAAAATAAAAGCGACCGAATCACGGTCGCTCCACTTTTTAACCGAAGACTGTTCTACTCCAACTCCATATAAAAGAGATTCGTCGTATTATCTTTTGTAATCGTATGCGCCCCTGGAGCAAGTGACACACTAACAATACCATTCGTCATTGGATAACTCGTTCCATCAATCTTGATCTTGGTTCCGTCTGCCGAATTAAACACTAATGTTAATGTAGCGGTTTCCGTAGAGGTAAAGGTAATACGGGTTGAACTCTCGATTTTCAAACATTGGGTTAGCGTTAAGCCGTTATACACCACTGTTCCCTTGGTTGTGGAGAGATTCCCTACAATATTAAAGAAATCGTTTTCCACTCCGGACGTTGTGAAGTTGTGAACTTGTTCTCCGGTGGACGGCTCTGGTTCTGGTTCTGGTTCTGGTTCCGGCTCCGCCCCGGTTGAATTCCCGCCTACGGATACAAGCCCGCTGGTGTAGCTGCTTATTTTAGCCATAAGAGCTGTATTGAGGGCATAGGATGTGTCGTCAACGGCATCATTGAATTCCCAGGTGAAGTCCCCGTTATTCAGGCGTCCGGCTTGTGCGGTTACGATCTGTTCCACATCGCTCACGTTATCAATGTCGACGCGGTTTACTCCCGTATCGACGGTTGTATCGAAGTTATTATAAGCCGTTCCTCCCACGAATGCTTTGTATGAGCTTGGTACGGTTTCACTTCTTGACGAAGCCAAGAATGCATCGAATGAGGTTGCATTTGCCGGAACTGTTCCGGTATCGGAATTCGCATAAATTAGACTGTCCGCATCTACGATCCTATTGTTATAGGCCTTAATCACGCCTCCGTCTTCGCCCGAAAATGTCCCTGCTCCTAGAGCATCCGTACCTTGCAAAGAGCTCAACATCGGGTATTTGGCATGTCTAAAGTAATTGGATTCCACAAAGGCCGAAGCTCCCGTTGTCACACCGACCCCATATTTTGAGACTCCGTCATAGAAGTTATTATAGATGTGAACCGATGCCAATCGGATGCGTGGATGCCGCGAGTCCGAGTGATCAAACCAGTTATGGTGGAAGGTGACAAAGAATTCCTCCGATTCACTCAAACCGACCAAAGCCGCTTTTCCCGAATCCCAGTAGTGATTGTAGGAGATGGTAATATAGGTCGATCCTTTTTTCAGATCCGTTGAACCATCACCCTTGGCCTGGTCGGCATCTCCTCCTGCGGTTCCATAAAAAAGATCGTTATTATGCACCCACACGTTGACGTTTCCTGTATCCATGGAAATCCCGTCGTCAGGGAACAACATGAGTCCCAGGTTTCTTACTTCCACATTCCCGACATATCTAAGGAGCAATCCCCATCCATAAGCATAAGCGTCATCTCCGATCCCTTCGATCGTCATATTCATTTCCGAATATTCGTTATTGCCTTTTACTTGAAGGTAGCCGCTGCTATTCAGTTGTCCGATCATGTCGTCATCTGTAACTTTTCCAATAAATCGAATGGCAAGAGGGGTTGTATCATATCCTTTTTGTCTTAGCGTCAAAATCTCGCCGATCCCCACGCCAGTTTGAATTCCGCCTGAGCTATTGATTTTCACATCAAGGGTTACGGTTCGTGCCGTCTCGGAGGTCACATAAATAACTTGTGCACCATCTTTAAGCGTACCGTCATCATTGTAGGCACCCGAGCCAGTCCCGTATGGCGAGTCTGAGGAAAAAGCAAATCCGGATCGATCATGCGGTGCTACGGACAGGTTATTCGAAACGGCATTTACCGTCGAACCGTCACTCAGCCTGGCTTCAACCCTCATTACATAATTTCCTGCAGCTAAGCCTACGGCGTCCGCTCTCCAATAGGAAGGGTATTGTCGAATCAGCTCATTATCAATTTGTTGATAGCTGGAATCCGAGGCGCCTGCTTGTTTAACATATACATTGTATCCCTCCGCATTACTTAGGGGTGACCATTCTATATACGCCGTTTCATTCCAACCCCCACCACCGATGATCGAAAGACCGGCAGCATGGACCGTACTCTTATTCACCCATCCTCCCGCTATGAGAGATAGCGCCAGAGAAAACAACAACACCATGCCGGTCACCTTTGCAACGCTGTTCTTCATTTCATCTCCTCCTTTTTTTGTTCACTTGCACTTTTGTAATCGTTTTCAATAAATTGGAACTTTCTTATCATCCCCCTCGCTTATGGACCATGTCTGTCAAAACAATGTCTTTGTTTAAAATCAATAAATTTTGAAATTCCACCCACAGCTTATCAGCTGCTAAAGAAGTTCCGAAACAATCATTTTCTCACACCCGGTGCATTTCACGATAATCTGAGTTAATGATTATTCGTCAGGGAAATGACACCTACTCTTGGACAACATCCTTGTTGGCATCGTCGCGAACGGCTGAAATCTGCAGATACAATGCGCAGATTGGGCTATATTTCAGCCTTCTCCGGACGCAAACGGAAAAAGCGCCCGGTTAAGGTCGCTTTGGAGAGAGCTTCTAAAAGCTCTCTATGGGCTGGCTGCATCGCATAGATTTTATGGAGGCGAACCGTGTAGCTTGGCAGGATGTACGGCATACCGCATTAAAGCTTACCCGTTATGTAACGGCGTAAGCTTTTTGTATTACTCTGTTATTCAGTTCGGCAGCGATTAATAGCGTACAGATTCTCTCATTATGATACCGCCATCCAGCATTGTTAAAGTCCATCGATTTGCGTTATTTGAGGACACTGGTTCCGCTATTTCCTTATTTTCACCGATTTCGCAGCAATAAGCGGACAAGAGATCCGCTATTGCGGGATTTATCGCGGATTAATCCGTGTTTATGGTACAATAGCGGATCCTATGTCCGCGTGAACTCCATAATGGGCCGATTCCCGTAAATTAACGGATCCTCTGTCCTCATGATCTTCTTAATGGGCGAATTTTAGCATATAGCAGGGCCTCTGCTGCCCACATAAGCACGGGAAAGGGCCGTTTCCTGTAAATAACGGATCCTATGTCCTCACGACCTTCTTAATCAACTGGTGAACAAGCTGCGCGTCGAGCGGGCCGAAGAGATGCTCCGCCGCAATCCCGATGTGAAGCTGGCGGATTTGTCCTATCAACTGGGCTTCTCGGACAGCAAATATTTTTCCAAGGTATTCAAGAAAATTACGGGAAGGCCGCCAAGCCAAAGCGTCGAGTCCGAAATATAGAAAGGTGTCACTCCGATCTATGGACCTAAAGAGCACCCCTTTTTGCTTAAACCGAACACCGTGATCACCTGAGCACAAACGATGGGTAAAGAAACATTTATTCCATTCAACATAAATAGGCAAACGAACCTTCAACCGACGGAATTCATTTTCCTTTTCAAAAATGAAGAAAACCCGCTGTAGTGAGCGGGTTCTGTGTATGGAGGCGAACCACGGCTGTGTAAAACCACAATACACCGCCGAGTATTCCATTCGTTACCTTTCATACTTGTCTATCCAATTCGATTGTTGAAGCAATGTAGACGATACGGACCAAATAGTAGATTTTCAAAAATAGATAGCTTCTAAAGCTCTCTATGGGCTGGCTGCATCATCCCTTGAGTGGGGTGATCCTCTGGGTAGTCGTAATATTGCGACTGAACAGACGCATGTATTGGTGCTTCCATTGGCGGCACTGACGGCTGCTGATAGGGTTCATCCACATACATGATCTTACGCTGAATTTGCATGAGCCCATTCACGATACGCAGCGCGACCCAGAACAGGATAAGGCCAACGCCTACGTACAGCAGGTATTGCTGATTATAAGTCCAATCGATATGAAAATAACTGAACAAACTATTCTCTAAAATATCAAGCTGCAGTTCATTCATCAAAATGATATGGACGACGGGAAGAGCAATTAATCCGAGTCCCAGTGAAATCGCCGTCACCATAATAACAAAGAATACGATGCCAGTAACAAATCTTAGTAATACGAGGAGCAGATTTCGAATAAATAACCCTCCGTCAAAACCTCTCACCATTCGTTTCAACCAGTTCTGCCCAGATTCAGACTGTTGATTGTAGGTATACGAAGCAGAAGGAGCAGGTAAACCTAAAATTTGTCTAATCATGCTTTGTTCAAAATTGACAATCCCATTCAACAGCTTGGCTACTCCAAAAAACAGCGGTATTCCGATAAATATTGGAGTCAAACCGATGGATAGTGTTAGTCCCGTTATCGCTACTGTAAAATAAATAATCCCTAACGGGAGAGATAGCAAGAAATAGAGGATCGTTGCATAGGTTTTTGGATTAAAAAGCACCCAATTCACCTTGCCTGCCCGCGCCATTCCAGTCGATTCTGTTGCCTTCATATTCAAACACCCCTTATAGCTTCATAAGTCACGCTCCGAGTTATAAGTCCATTATATCCGCCTTATTTGGCTGACATAACCGTCTTAGGGGGTATCTGAACCTAGACTTTAGACTAGGGACTGACCTGGCTCTGATGAACTTATTGAAGTAAAGTCAACGCAATGAGCCTCCATGTATTTCCTTTTATTATTCCATAATCTGTGTTTTATTAAATATAGAATGAAGCTATCCTATTCACGTTTACTACCTAACTGAAGGAGATCTCTACATGAAACAGCCATTAAGTATCATCCCAGACCAATGGAAAAGAACTGGGATTGTCACGATCGGCGGCCTACTTATAGGAGCAGGATTTGCCGATTGCCTGATTGCCATGAATTCAATCGATTTAAATCAAATCGCTAGAGGGTTAACGATCTTTAGTGCAGGTCTGACCATCTTAGTCGTCATGGATAACTCTAAAACACAAAAGGAGACCGAGAAAATCCAAAAAGAAACACAACTTCGAATGGAAAAAATAGAAGATAAGCTGAACGCCCTTCATCAATCCCAACAAATAACGAATTCACAGTTTCTTGAAATCAAAGAGCTGATGCACCAATCCAATTCGGAGATCTAATACACAATACTTTGTTTCGGTACAACTTGAGTCAATGAACGCGCCTGAGCAGGCTTTAAAAAGCACCATCAGTATTATCAAAGGCCCTCCAGGCACGGGGAAAACCCAGACCAGACGATCTTAAAACATTCTTGCGAAAGTTTTTTGCCAATCTGCCACCTGATGTGTGGAGGGAATTTAGAGTAAAGATATCTTATGGGGAGCTGTATGAAACCTTCAGTAAGAGAAGCCGCCATTTCCAGCCCTTGGACTTGTCGATCCTCTCCTCATTGTGTTTAGGACTAAAATATACAGTTAGCGTACAAAAAACAACACATGGTACGCTTATACGGTTGAAATCTCAAAGAGAGGAAGCGGATTATTGCCCCCATCTTTTTATCATGTGTTATGAATGTAACATCGAAGCCATAAGGTCTTACTTATCCATTTAAGTTTAACTTTTCTTATTTCTTTTTAGGGCTGATGGCTACAATTGTCTACTCAAATATTTAGGATAACGCGTTGCTTTGATCGACTTCCAAAATATCGAGCAGGAACATAAAGATCGGAATCCCGATAATAAGCCCCCAAATCCCCATGAAGTGCTGGGAGAAAATAAGAACAATAAAGGTGTAGAACATCGGCAGCTTCGTTTTGTGAGCATACAGCTTCGGATTTAAGAAGTATGTCTCTACTGCATGGATAAGTAAAATCATGACAATCGCCCAAATGACAGTTGAGATACCGCCAATCTGGTAACCGATAATACTGATCGGAATGAAGGAAATCACAACACCGACAACCGGCACAAGGCTTAGTAAAAATACCATAATCGTTAGAGCGAACAAGTAAGGGTAGCCCATAATCCACAACCCGATAGTCGTTAAAATCGTATTGACTAAGGCAATCATCAGTTGAACCTCGATCACTTTACCGAAGGAAGAGGTGAATTTTTGGCCAAAATATTTAAACTCATTGTAAGCCCAGCTTATCTTGCTTTTGCTCAACTTATCTGTAAAGTCATTGACTGTTTTCTTCTGGATTAAGTAGAAGTAACTCAATACAATAACAAAAATGATAACCTCGGCCCATTTGCCTATCTTCAGAATATAATTTAATGCCTGGCTTCCGTATTGCTCTAATTCCAGCTTACCGAGCGCGGAGGAGACAAGCTCAGCGATTTCATCCGACTGAGGTGTATTCACGAATCTGATAATGGAAAAATATAAATCGGAAATTTGACTAATGAGCTTCGGAACATAATTGACAATTCCGTATACAAGCCCAAATATTAAAACCGCATACAATATCGTATTCACGACAATAGGCGATATAGGAAACAGCTTCGATATTTTCTTCGTAATAAACTGCTCTAGGCGTCCCATGACGAAGGTAACAAGAAACAGCAATAACAGCAGATTGAGCATACCTCTTAAGCTGTACAGCAATAAAATAACAAGTAAGAGGAACAGAATCCTTCTTACTACATTGTTAGAAAAAAACTCCCGCAAAAAATTCATTCGCTTCCCTCATTTAATTATATTTAGTTACCTAAAGATTCACGGATGTGCCTGGAGAGTCACAATACGAAAGACGTGACTTCCGACCGCTGTTGACGGCATAACATGACTTCAGTTCAACTTAGACAGTTCAATTATATATGAAATGGTTACCATTCGAAAATTCTCCTCGACAGCTTAATAACGAATAAGTAAAACACACACACTTTTTACCGCTGTAATAAGCAAAAAGCGACCATATTGGTCGCTTCAGATTGTCGATAAACCCTGTACTTTTTCAAAGGCACAGGGTTTATCGCATTTGAGTTCATTCAAAAAATAGAATTTAAGGAGGAGATTACCCCCGTTTTTCCAGGCGATCCAGGTGGATCGCCTGGAAAAGAGGAGAACCCCCCCTCTTTTTTGGGTTTCAAGTACAATATCAGTAAACTTTGCGCTCATTATTACAATAAATATTTTGAGTCTCTGTATCTTTAACAATCGTATTTACAATATCATTAGGATACCGATTCAAAAAAAAGTGTTCTCCTTTAAATTCATGAAATTTCACATTCCCTTCAACAACTTCGCTCCATTTATGAATTTCTTTGATATGAGTCGAAAAATCATTATCCGCATAAAAAACGCTTATTCCACAACTTATTTTTTCTGCTTTGGGCTGAAACTTATAATTGTCCAAAATTATAAAATCTGCTCGCAAAATCGGAAGAAACATATCCATAATCTCTTGGGTATAAAACTCCTCTGGTATGCCCCCATATTGTTCTACCTTTAGCAAGAAAGTTTCATTCGTCATATTTTCAATGTCTTCTCTCTCTTCAAAAATATGTGGAGCATTTCGCCCAGAAAAAAACAGATGCCTTGGTTCCTTAGCTCCCATTTGCTTAAGTTTATAATATATCTCATAAGTCAATAAGGCTCCCATACTGTGTCCAAATATAACATATTCATCGTCATATTCTAATTGTTCAATGATTCTTTTGGCGATATCTTCACTTGCTTCACCAACAGACTGGTAGCAAGGCTCTCTGAATCGAGTTCCTCTCCCAGCCAATTCACTCATAAACAATTCATATCTATCCGGCAGTAGTTTTTTCCATTCATAATATACATTTACCGATGCTCCAGCATATGGAATGGGAAATACTTTTATTTTGTTTATTTCACTCACTCCTAATAGTATCTATACTTTATTTAATTATACTTCTCTATCCCTCGCTGCTCTGCCAGCAACAAATTTACCATACCACTATAGCTATTCAAACCATCTGTCTGATTATTCGCCTTCAGATATACGTCATTTACATTTCTTGAAATACTTGAAATAACACCCTCATACTTATCCCGGTACTGCTCATTTTGTTCTATATCATGCTGCACCGCCTTGGACAGACTGGACATTATATCAGACGCCTGATCTGGATCAACCTTTTTTAGCTCAGATATAGAATAATCAAATGCTAGAAATAAACCACTGTATAGTATCATTGAATCATCCTGCTGCTTACATGCCAGATAAGCTATAAAATTTGCCTCATCCTCATGCATGAAACCACTCTGATGTGCCAATTCATGCGCCATAGTAGCAGGCACCAAGAAAACTGGCACATTAACATTGATATTGGATTCATAAGTAAAAGGGACAAAAATACCATGTATCCCTGCGTGCGACATTAGTTTTGACATCGCCACTGGTTTTGGTGTTGAATATGAATGCTCCAAAATAGGATATTTCTTTGATAACATTTGCATCGAGAACACTGCGTGTTGTGCATAATAATCAAAAACCTCTGGTACATGAGCCAAAAGATCAGTATCCGCTAACTTTTCCCTTGCCAATTCCATTTCAACGGCAAGCGACTTAGTCAATTTGACCAGTTCCTCTTTGCTGTAGTTCTCCTCTTTATATTCGGTATGAGACAAAAAAGAATATCTGTGATAGTTTATTCCACCCAAAATAGTATAACAAAAATATATTACGCTACAGATCGTAACGATTCCTAGAGTACCACGATAAACTACCATCTTACGTACACCTTTACTCATGATAACCTTGCGCACATAATAAACGATATAAAATAGAAAAAGTAACACAACCAACACTACAAGCCATTCACTAACAGAAAATTTGACCCAAGAAGGTACAAATCCTACTGTTTTTGACAATAACGGATAGACAGACTTACTATATTTTTCCGCCCAATCCTGATGGTTCTGCGCGTATTTTGTCAGTATATAAGCTATAACTCCAAGTGAGATCCACGGCAATCTCTTAAGTAAAAGCTTTTTTATAATGTACTCCTCCTATCCAATAAATATAGGATGTACGCAATGTAACATCGTAATATTATTTCTTTATTTCAATATACTTTTCCTCATAAAAATCATGTTTATTAGAAAAAACATATTGATTCATAAAATCTATAGGGAGTACTTCATAAGCCCAGTAGGTACCATTAGGTCTATTACTTGAAATAGCATGTCGGGCGATTTCAGCAGCCACTGTACCCGTTAACTCTGAACTCGTTTCCATTTGTAAATTCAATCTGCACCTAACATTCTTTCCATTTTTCTCTCCTGTAGCATCAATGACTAAAGCTATCCATTCCTCTTTAGGTTGCTCCTCTAAACTAATGTCTAGTTTTTTCATGGCTTCTTCAACCGAAGACTCAAGCTGCATTTGATAAAATTGCATTGCCAAACGAAAAATATAATCATTTGCTGCTATATTGTACCAGTGGAGTTCTTGTACCGAACTAACTTCTAGAATATCAATGATCTCTTGACTTAAATACGGTTTCTTATAGACAGGCACATCCACTTCAGGTACAAATTCTTTCTGCATCATATTTATATTTTCCGTTTTAACACGATGATCACTCCAATAAGAGTCTGTTTTTCCAATTACACTATGCCCACTCATTAATATATCTGAGATAGAAGTTTTCGTATAATGTTCCGCACCACCAATATAACAATTCACATGCTTAGTTTCGTCTAGTAAATGATTTATCACTCGTTTTAATAGCAAACCTGTAATTCCAGGACAAAAACCAGCTCCTATGTAATTTACACCGTTAGCTTTGAGCTCTAGCTCTTGCTCCTGACTCAATAATAAAGCATTGGAAGCATCAACATATTTTGCTCCTACTTTCATAGCTGCCTGAGCAACTCTATCTTTAATTACAAATTCAGGCCCTGCACAATTAATGACAACGGTACAATCAGCACAGAATGCAATCAAGTTCTCCCAGTCAAAAATATCCAAAAAGTGATAGTTAAAATTATTCAGGTTCAATAATGCTGTAGGTTCACGCCGCTGTCCGCCCTTAACTATAAAGTCTTTACATAAGTTCTTACAGATGACTTCACCGATCATTCCGCCACACCCAACAACTGCGATTTGCTCCATCCGTACGACACCCCTTTCATCTTATACAAGCATAAAACAGTCCAAAAACTTATTTCATACATACGTTGAGATTTAAAATACAAGACTTGTTATACCTTTCTCTATTAATAGGTCATTATTATGTCTACTCAACATACTCAATGCATAAAATCTTTGTTTGGATTCCATTAATTCATGATACGTCCCGTGTTCTTCAATTTTTCCATTATTCAATAAAACAATTTCATCATATCCACTAAGAATGGATTCATCCAGCCTATGTGTAATGGAAATTCTCGTAATGCCCTGCATTTCACTTAACATACACTCCAGGTCACTAGCTGTTTGATTGTCCAACGCTGAAGTCGCCTCGTCCATAAGTAATATAGGTGATTTTCTAAGGAGTGCTCTTGCTATAGAAATTCTCTGTTTTTCCCCACCTGAAAAATGGATTCCATTTTCTCCACATAAGACATCAAAGCCGCCTCTGTCACTAATCAATTTCTGTAGCATACTCCTCTTTATGACTTGCTCAAACTCATCTGTGTCACATTCACGAAACAATTTAATATTTTGTTCGATCGTCTCATCAAAGATAAAACAGTCCTGATGAATAAAACTAACATTTTGGAAAATGGACTGATCACTTATTTTCTCAAGTTCAACCCCGTCGTACCTGATACTTCCTTCATACCCATCATAAAACCCAGTCAGCATCTTTAATAAGGTTGTCTTTCCACTCCCGCTTGTTCCTACAATTGCATAAGACTTTCCATGTTCAAATTCAAAATTAATATCATCTAAAATTGTTTTCCCATCTACGCTTAACGAAAGCCCATTTAAAGAAATTTTATTCCTGAATTTAGGAATATCAACTCTTTGAGTTTGTTCCGTTTTTGCCTCTCCTATTTTATTGAAATTCATTAATAAAACCCGACTAGCCTGCCTTTTGGTAAAACCGGTTATGAGTCGATTAATGGGAACTGTTACGCAATTTAGCAATTGAATAAAAGCCATAATCTCCCCTACTGTAATTTGTCCTTTCATGAGCTGCTGAGTTCCCACAATAAATATGACTACAGCAACAAGAAATGTTGAAATATCAGTAAGTGACATAATGAGTGACAGCAGATTTTCGTATACCATTTTTACTTTTTCCTGCTTGTTCGCTTTTGCCTTTGCCCTTTCAAAAATCTCTTTTTCGATGTTAAAACTCTTAACAACCTGATTTCCAGACAATATATCTTTAATGAAAGATACATAACTTTTATTTTGCTCAGCCACTTCGCCTTGTGCTTTTTGCATACGATTATTAAATATACTCGAAACGGCGAGTGGAATGATGCAAGTGAGTAATATACTCAATGCAAGGAATGAATTAATGATAAACATCGCAAGCACTCCGCCTACAAGCATAGCAAGCTGAACAAATATTTCCACGGTCCCTTTTATATAATCGTTTTGAATAATAGTTATATCATTTGACAATCGTGATATGTAAGTTCCATTACTCTCCTTGTTGAAGCTTCTCATATCTAACCGCAAAATGTTTTCAACCAGGGTATTTTTCAGGTTTAACGTTGCCTTTTTTGTATATAAATTTTTAACAGCATACCCCACATACATTCCCACTGCACCTAAAGGCAATAAAATAACGGAAATAGTAGTTAACTTAACGATATTGTCAATATCTTTGTTAATAGAATAATCAATAAACTTTTGTAGTATAAACGCCAATGCAATAAACAGAATAGATGTCACGATACCAAGTAAGCAGGACAAAATAAATAAGCCTATATTCTTTTTGTATATGCTTTTTGAAATTTTTTCATTCATACTATAAGCCCTCTTCTTGTTTCTAATTTCATTTAGAGCATGTCTAATTTATACTTCAATTGTTTATTGCTAGATCATGTGCATTTTTCAGATATTTTGAGTGGAACCGCCACGAGCATATGCACATGACCCAGCATCATATGGCCTTTTATGCCCCCTCCACCTGCATAGCAGGTGGTTTATGGGTAAGATACAACATTAAATATTATTCATGACATCATTAAGGAGCTCTTCTTCAATTGTAATGCCTGTAATGCGAGCAATTAGAGTACTATTTTGAATGTAGAAGTGCATGCTAACTCCAAAATCTTCAGACTCTATAATCTGTGTTTGTAAAAACATCTTCTCTAATGATATGTCATCTCGACTTGCAAACTTATCAAGGACTCCCTGATAATTAAGGATTGGAATGCGATTGGACATTTCATTAAAACCGTACTTTTGTGCTATAAGAAACAACTTTTCTGTAATGGCAGATTGATTAATACTGGATTTTTCTGATGCTGATAAAAGCTGTTTTTGCATTTTACTTTTCCTATCATAAATTGAATAATCTAAATTTAAAGTCAGCCCCAACATTCCCTTATTGAATTCATCTCTGTTATGTGTCAAAACAGAAACAGGAATGTTGTTTAATTCTTCAGATAAGTCACTATACATAAGCCTTGATATAAATTCTGCTGCTGTATTAATGGGTTGCTCACTAAATTTCTGATATTGTAACTCATTTAGTTTCACATGAATTTCTGTAGATCTCTTCGTGTCTCGTCGCGAGACTAAGTTAGCCGATTTTTTAGCAGCTTCAATATACTCCGCCATGTTAGACTCTTGATTATCAGAAATTTCCAGTTCATCAACTTTCTTTTTGATCATTTTGCAATATTCTATGAAAGAATAGTTATAGGGAGTGTTACGTCTGTTGTTCAAAGTTTCATGAAGCATAACCTTAAACAAATCTTGTGAGACTCCATCCCATATTAAATGATGAATTGCACTAAGTACTAAGCAATGATCTGCATCAATTTCTACGATTAAAAATCTAGATAAGAGCTTATCGTCAGTTAGAAAATTCATTTCATTCACAATTTGCTTAAATTGTTCTGCAGATAATGCTAAGGTTCCTTTCACTACTGGAATTTCCCATTCATCTGAATAATCGTATTCTTCTAAATAGGTCATTTTTTGGTTTAATTTTGTTCTTAATGCTCCATGCCTGGAAATGATTTCTCTGACTGACAAAGAAGCATTCTCTGCCGTTCCTTCTATTCTTATGATGTCAGTAATAATTTCTGTATCTGGTCGCAAGAAGTCTTTATGTCCTGTCAATACAGGACATTCTAAAGTAGGACGTGTTTTAATATAGTTATCTCCATAATCATTCAACTGTTCTTGTATCATGCACTTTAGATCGCCATCACGGTTATCACCGATAAATGTTACGTCTAATGGCATTTTTACTGTTCCTTTTCTGGTTAAACACGTTTCGACAACATCCTTAATTGCTCTTTCATATGCCAACACCAATGTTTGAGCATCTTCGTCAGTATACAATCCAGTATCATATATGATGTCAAATTCAAGTTGCCCATTTAAAACAGCCCCGTTTAGAGACAATCCCATTCCTGATGAATTTTTTTCTGACATACTTCTTCCTAATGGCATTTCCGACATGGATATGCCTTCAATTCTGTCTATCTCATTATCCAATTCTCCAAGATAATTGAATGTTATGGCTGCGCTCATCTCAAGTCCACTATACTCACCAAGATATCTCAAAACTCCATATCCAATTCCATGATTAGGGACCTGTCTCAATGTTTGTTTTGTCTCCAAAATGCTTTCTTCAACAGTATCTTTTGTCTCCAAAATAATAGGATATACACTTGTAAACCAACCAACTGTACGATCAATGGCGATCTCTCTATCTATTGTCTCTCTACCGTGACCCTCCATTTCTATGGTTAGGTACTTAGAGTTTCTCCATTCTTTGACCGCAATGGTCAGCGATGCCAGTAACAAGTCGTTTATTTCGGTTTTATATGTCTTTCCAGCTTCAAGTAACAACTTTTTCGTCGTTTCAGAGTCCACTTTCACTACTTTATTTTTATATTGACCACTTGCTGTTTGTGTACTCTTGAATGTCTCCGTACTATTTGATTTTTCTGATATATTTTTCCAGTATGCTATTTCATTTGAAAGCACTTCACTCTTAGCATATTGTGTTAAAGCATTCGCCCATTCCTTGTACGAAGCCGTTTTCATTGGCAGCTTGATTTTACCTGTCTCTTGGATTTGTCGATATCCACTAAATAAATCCTCCAGCAGAATTCTCCATGATACACCGTCTATGACCAGATGATGTACACAAATTAGTAAATGATCTCCACTGCCTGAATGAAACAGTCCTATTTTTACCAAGGGTCCTTTGGCTAGGTCTATGCTTGCCTGTAATTGATCGCTGGCATACTCTATCTCTTTCGATGGATCTTGCACTTTTGTATAATCTTTTTCATACCAATCATATAGCTTGCTTTCCTCTGTAGACAGCGTGATTTGACGTTGTTCGTTATATACATTTCTTAAGGCGTCATGATGTTTAATGATTTCAGTAATTGCTGTCTTTAAACTAGGGATGTCAAACGGCTCATCACTTCTTAACATTAAGGCCTGATTAACATGATTGGGTACGATGTGACGCTTATTGAAAAATTCTAGTTGTATAGGAGTTAGAGAACTTTCCCCATTGATTTCTCCCTGTTCGTATACTTGACTTACTTCTCCCTTTTGAATATTTTCCCCAATCTTTCTTGGTGTCTGCTGATACATTAATGCTGCGAAAGATAGCTTATAACCTTTTTCCCGCAACTTCGAAACTGCCTTAATCGCTTTAATAGAATCTCCACCAAGTTCAAAGAAACTGTCTTCTATTCCGACTGGAGATATGCCTAAGATTTCTTCAAATACTTCCGTAATGACCTTCTCTGTTTTAGTTCTTGGTGGCACATATTCCTGTCCCGCTAATGCATGGGGTTCTGGCAGGGCCTTTGCATCCAGCTTACCATTTGGAGTTAGTGGCAATGCATCGATCTGCATCATAAAGCTAGGCAACATATACTCGGGTAGTTTTTCTCTCAAATCATTTTTAATTTCAGGCATATCCAGTTTCTGCTCTTGATTGGTCGGGATCAGGTAGGCACATATACGCTTGTCACCGCCTACTTCCAATGCTACAACCGCTACATCAGATATACCCGGCTGATTCCTTAGAACGCTCTCGATTTCGGACAACTCGATCCGATATCCTCGGATTTTAACCTGTTCATCTATTCTTCCCAGGTATTCGATCTCCCCGTTAGGCAGCCATCTCGCCAAATCTCCAGAGCGGTATAACTTCCCTTCTCCATAGGGATTGTCGATAAACTTCTGCGCTGTTAATTCAGGCTGGTTTAAATAGCCTTTAGCAACCCCGTCTCCCGCGATGCATAGCTCACCAGGAATGCCTATACCACATAACTCCATCTCATTCAGTATATAGAGCTGCATATTGGCAATGGGACGCCCGATTCCTACACTTAAACCCTTATCTTTTTCGCTGGAATAGATATAGTCACAGCATCCTACGGTAGTCTCTGTAGGGCCATATTCGTTATGAATCTTGACGCTGTCTCCTAACAGCTTCTGCGTTTTCCACGCCGTATCTGTGGTGAACTCTTCTCCACCGACAATCAGCGCTTCTAAATTCGGTACATCTACGCCGTCTGCATAGGTTTCCAGCATTTTTAAATGGGAAGGGGTAAGTTTAAGGAAGGTTACCCTGTCATCTTTGAATGCTGCACGCAACCTTTCCTCCGCGTCTCCTCCCTTTAATAGAAGAGATCCACCACTAATCAGCGGTAAGAACAAGGACGTTACGGAGAGGTCGAAACTTAAGCTTGTCATTAATACCGTCGTACTAGCTCCCTTCTGGTACTCTTGATCTGCATACGACAAGTAATGATCCAAATTGCCTCGTGTAACCGCCACGCCTTTGGGCTTTCCTGTCGTTCCTGATGTGTAAATCACATAGGCGATGTCGTCTTGTTCAACGGCACACGCTGGGTTTTCCGCCTTCTCGCCCAGGTCCTCCAGATTCATAGAGATACATGGGATTTCCGTTTCCAGCTCCTTCTCTCTTGTTAATATGACTTTGGGTGCTGAATCGTTCAGGATATGCTCGATTCGTTCCTTCGGAGTCGCTGGATCAATCGGGACATAGGAGGCTCCACTCTTTAGCACGCCTAAAATCCCAATCATCGTTTCTGCTTCCAGGGAAGCCATGATGGCCACTCGATCATTGGGCTGAACACCTAACGAAATCAGTTCCCATGCCAATGCATTGGCCTTGCGGTTGACTTCTCCATAACGAAGTACTCCCGTTTCGTATTCAATTACCGTCTTCTCAGGTGTTTGTTCCGCATGTTTCTCGAATCGTTCCACTGCCGTATGATGCTGTGCATACTCTGTATGGGTATCATTGAAAACCGTTAGTATTCTGTGTTGTTCTACCTCACTGACCATGTGGAGTTCAGACAATTTCATTTCAGGGTTAGCAATCACCCTATCCAGCAATACCTTAAAATGTTCCAGCATGACCTGTGCTGAAGTCTGGGTAAATAAATCACTGCAATAGACCAGATCTAAGGCGTACCCGTCTTCATACGCTGTCGCTTGTAAATCCAAATCGAATTTGGCATCAATGAAAGGAATGCCCAACATGTCGACTTGGGCTTCGCCCATCGCAAGATGGATTTCCTCGTTATTCTGCATGGTAAACATCACGTCAAACAGCGGATTGCGTGACAGATCACGGCGTACTTCTACTTCCTCTACCAATTCTTCAAATGGGTATTCTTGATTCTCATACGCATTCAATGCCAGCTCTTTGATCTCGCTTAAAAATTCCAGGAACGTTTTCTCATCCCTTGGATATCCTCTCATGGCTAGCGTATTGACAAACATGCCTGCGATCGTCTCGGTATCCGGATGCACCCTGCCGGAGATGGGTGTTCCTACCACGATATCTTGTTGCCTGCTGTATTTATGCAGTTCTATCATAAATACAGCCAGCAAGGTCATGTAATCTGTCGTTCCATGTTGTTTATTTATATTTTGAATGCCAATTTTTTGTTCTTTACTAAGCTGAACCGACACTTGGGCTCCTTTGTAACTTTGGATTTTTGGACGTGGATAGTCCGTCACCAAATCCAAAACCGGTGCCTCTTCTTTAAATACTTCTTTCCAATAATCTCTCTGACTCTCCAGAATTCTGCCACGCATCCATTCACTATAATCTTTGTATTGGAGTTCAAGTGGTTGTAATTCTTCACCGTTATACAATCGCGAGAAATCTTCGATTAATAGATTTAGCGTCTGATGATCGGAAATAATATGGTGCATATCGAATAGTAAAATATATTTGTTCCGATTTCTTTCTTTGACTACTTTAAAACGCATAAGTGGTGCTTTTCCGATGTCAAACGGGCGTACAAATTGCTCCATATCTGCTTCGCTGTAGCTGTCGGTTTCTTCATATTCCACTGGGTAGAATACCTCGTCTGCAATGACTTGAAAGGTTTCTCCTTCTGTCATGACAAAACTGGTTCGCAGCGACTCATGACGCTCGATCAGGCGATCTATGGCTTGTTGTATTTTTTCCAAATCGAGGTTACCTGTTACTTTTAGCGCTGACGCCATGTTATATGCTGTACTACTGCCTTCCATCTGATCGAGAATAAACAATCGTTTCTGTGTAGAGGATGCCGGATAAGTTTGTCTCTTTTCTGCTTTGGGTATTGGACTATATGCACCTTCTCCCGCGGCCTCTATCTTTTTCGCCAAGACGGCAGGAGTTGGTGAACCAAATAGCTCTTTCACTGGCAAACGAATTCCTGTCTTTTTCTCTATGGCATTAATTGCTGTCGTCGCTTTTAACGAATGTCCACCCAGTTCAAAGAAACTGTCTTCTATTCCAATTGGAGATATGCCTAAGATTTCTTCAAATACGTCCGTAATGACCTTCTCTGTTTTAGTTCTTGGTGGCATATATTCCTGTCCCGCTAATGCATGGGGTTCTGGCAGTGCCTTTGTATCCAGCTTCCCATTTGGAGTCAGTGGCAATGCATCGATCTGCATCATAAAGCCAGGTAACATATACTCGGGCAGTTTGTCTCTCAAATCATTTTTAATTTCAGGCATATCCAGTTTCTGCTCTTGATTGGTCGGGATCAGGTAGGCACATATACGCTTGTCACCGCCTACTTCCAATGCTACAACCGCTACATCAGATATACCCGGCTGATTCCTTAGAACGCTCTCGATTTCGGACAACTCGATCCGATATCCTCGGATTTTAACCTGTTCATCTATTCTTCCCAGGTATTCGATCTCCCCGTTAGGCAGCCATCTCGCCAAATCTCCAGAGCGGTATAACTTCCCTTCTCCATAGGGATTGTCGATAAACTTCTGCGCTGTTAATTCAGGCTGGTTTAAATAGCCTTTAGCAACCCCGTCTCCCGCGATGCATAGCTCACCAGGAATGCCTATACCACATAACTCCATCTCATTCAGTATATAGAGCTGCATATTGGCAATGGGACGCCCGATTCCTACACTTAAACCCTTATCTTTTTCGCTGGAATAGATATAGTCACAGCATCCTACGGTAGTCTCTGTAGGGCCATATTCGTTATGAATCTTGACGCTGTCTCCTAACAGCTTCTGCGTTTTCCACGCCGTATCTGTGGTGAACTCTTCTCCACCGACAATCAGCGCTTCTAAATTCGGTACATCTACGCCGTCTGCATAGGTTTCCAGCATTTTTAAATGGGAAGGGGTAAGTTTAAGGAAGGTTACCCTGTCATCTTTGAATGCTGCACGCAACCTTTCCTCCGCGTCTCCTCCCTTTAATAGAAGAGATCCACCACTAATCAGCGGTAAGAACAAGGACGTTACGGAGAGGTCGAAACTTAAGCTTGTCATTAATACCGTCGTACTAGCTCCCTTCTGGTACTCTTGATCTGCATACGACAAGTAATGATCCAAATTGCCTCGTGTCACCGCCACGCCTTTGGGCTTCCCTGTCGTTCCTGATGTGTAAATCACATAGGCGATGTCGCCCTTTTCAACAGCACACGCTGGATTTGTCTCCTTCTCGCCCAGATCATCAAGATTCATAGAGATGAATGGGACTTCCGTTTCCAGCTTCTTCTCTCTTGTTAAGATGACCTTGGGTGCTGCATCGTTCAGAATATGCTCGATTCGTTCCTTCGGAGTTGCTGGATCAATCGGGACATAGGCGGCTCCACTCTTTAGCACGCCCAAAATGCCAATCATCGTTTCCGCTTCCAGGGTAGTCATGATGGCCACTCGATCATTGGGCTGAACACCTAACGAAATCAGTTCCCATGCCAATGCATTGGCCTTTCGGTTGACTTCTCCATAACGAAGTACTCCCGTTTCGTATTCAATTACCGTCTTCTCAGGTGTTTGTTCCGCATGTTTCTCGAATCGCTCTACTACCGTATGATGCTGTGCATACTCTGTATGGGTATCATTGAAAACCGTTAGTATTCTGTGTTGTTCTACCTCACTGACCATGTTTAGTTCAGACAAGTTCATTTCAGGGTTAGCAATCACCCTATCCAGCAATACCTTAAAATGTTCCAGCATGACCTGTGCTGAAGTCTGGGTAAATAAATCACTGCAATAGACCAGATCTAAGGCGTACCCGTCTTCATACGCTGTCGCTTGTAAATCCAAATCGAATTTGGCATCAATGAAAGGAATGCCCAACATGTCGACTTGGGCTTCGCCCATCGCAAGATGGATTTCCTCGTTATTCTGCATGGTAAACATCACGTCAAACAGCGGATTGCGTGACAGATCACGGCGTACTTCTACTTCCTCTACCAATTCTTCAAATGGGTATTCTTGATTCTCATACGCATTCAATGCCAGCTCTTTGATCTCGCTTAAAAATTCCAGGAACGTTTTCTCATCCCTTGGATATCCTCTCATGGCTAGCGTATTGACAAACATGCCTGCGATCGTCTCGGTATCCTGATGCACCCTGCCGGAGATGGGTGTTCCTACCACGATATCTTGTTGCCTGCTGTATTTATGCAGTTCTATCATAAATACAGCCAGCAAGGTCATGTAATCTGTCGTTCCATGTTGTTTATTTATATTTTGAATGCCAATTTTTTGTTCTTTACTAAGCTGAACCGACACTTGGGCTCCTTTGTAACTTTGGATTTTTGGACGTGGATAGTCCGTCACCAAATCCAAAACCGGTGCCTCTTCTTTAAATACTTCTTTCCAATAGTCTCGCTGACTCTCCAGGTTTCTGCCACGCATCCATTCACTATAATCTTTGTATTGGAGTTCAAGTGGTTGTAATTCTTCACCGTTATACAATCGCGAGAAATCTTCGATTAATAGATTTAGCGTCTGATGATCGGAAATAATATGGTGCATATCGAATAGTAAAATATATTTGTTCCGATTTCTTTCTTTGACTACTTTAAAACGCATAAGTGGTGCTTTTCCGATGTCAAACGGGCGTACAAATTGCTCCATATCTGCTTCGCTGTAGCTGTCGGTTTCTTCATATTCCACTGGGTAGAATACCTCGTCTGCAATGACTTGAAAGGTTTCTCCTTCTGTCATGACAAAACTGGTTCGCAGCGACTCATGACGCTCGATCAGGCGATCTATGGCTTGTTGTATTTTTTCCAAATCAAGATTACCTGTTACTTCTAGCGCTGACGCCATGTTATATGCTGTACTACTGCCTTCCATCTGATCCAGAATAAACAATCGTTTCTGTGTAGAGGATGCTGGATAAACTTCTCTCTGTTCTGCTTGTGGTATTGGGCTATGTTCGCCTTCTCCCGCGGCCTCAATCTTTTTCGCCAACATGGCAGGAGTTGGTGAACTAAATATCTCTTTGACTGGCAAACGAATCCCTGTTTTCTTCTCTATTACATTAATTGCTGTCGTTGCTTTTAACGAATGTCCACCCAATTCAAAGAAACTGTCCTCTATTCCGACTGGAGATACTCCTAGAATTTCCTCAAATACATCTACGATTGCTTGCTCCGTCTTATTACTTGGTGGTACGTATTTCAAGCTTTCTAACATATCTGGCTCTGGCAATCTAGTTTTATCCAGCTTTCCATTTATGGTTAGTGGAAATTCATCGATCTGTATCATAAAGGCAGGAATCATATACTCCGTTACTTCTTCTCTTATCGCTTCCTTAATTTCGGGTATAATTAATTCTTGACCCTTCTCTGCAATGAGATATGCACAGAGAATTTCATCGTTTCCAACTTCTTTTACAACAACGACAGCATCAGTGATGTTACTCTGTTTTCTTAATACACTTTCAATTTCCCCTAACTCTATCCTGTAACCACGGACTTTCACTTGTTCATCTATACGACCTAAATACTCTATATTTCCATCTGGCTGCCAACGTGCTAAATCTCCTGTACGGTACAGTTTTCCCTCACCGAAGGGATTTTCAATAAACTTCTTATCAGTCAATTCTGGCTGATTCAAATAACCTCTTGCTAAACCATCTCCTGCAATACACAACTCGCCAGGTATTCCAATACCGCATAGCTCCATTTCATTTAGAAGATATACCTTTGTATTTGCAATCGGACGTCCAATGGTAATGGAAGTAGAGTCTGTGTTCACTCTAAAACTAGTTGCATTTACAGTAGATTCTGTAGGACCATATGTGTTTAGCACTTCTACTTTTTTCGCCCATTCTTTTAAAGTCTCTAGACGACCTGCCTCTCCACCTGACTCCAGCAAACGAAGTGTCGGTAATGCTTCAACACACAACCCTTCTATTACCTTAGGTGTCAATGATGCTGTTGTTACATTATTTCGATCTATATATTTTTGTAGTTGCTCCATATCATAGGTTAAATTTTTTGGTACAATACATAATGCCGCACCATTGCAAAGTGCAGGGAAGATATCACCAACCGCTTGGTCAAAAGATACATTTGCAAATTGCAGCACCGTATCCTTGTCGTTCAGTGCAAATGTTTCCTTATAGGTGACCCACATATTGACCACATTTCGATGTTCAATTAAAACTCCTTTAGGGTTTCCAGTTGTACCCGAAGTGTAGATACAATACACTAAATCATTAGCTCTGTTAACATGCAGAAGATTGTCCGTTTCATTAGCATAATGATTCTCATCTTCTAAATCCAATACCGGAATCTCTACCTTCCCTGGCAACTTATTCTTATACGTCAATACAATCTTTGGACTACTGTCCTCCAGCATATAGCGAATTCTATGATCTGGATATTCCGGATTGATGGGTACATAAGCTCCCCCTGCCTTGATGATTGCTAATATTCCTACAATCATTTCCATGCTGCGCTCTGTAACTAGAGCCACCAAATCGTTTGGAACCACTCCTAAATCCCGAAGAGTACGCGCCAACTGATTTGCTCTCTCATTCAGCTCGGCATATGTCATCTGTTTATCATCAAATTTAAGTGCAATATGTTCTGCTGTTTTCTCTACCTGATTCTCAAATAAGCTGACAACTGTTTGTTCTCGTGCGTATTCTACATTCGTTGCATTGAAATCAACCAATATCTTCTCTTGTTCCCTGATATCAAGCATATGCAAATCTTTAAGCTTTTTTTCTGGATGTGTTACTGCTTCCTCAAGCAGCGTTACATAATGCCTTGCCATATATTCAATCGTTTCTTGTTTGAATAAATCTATGCAATACTCAAAATCAATTTCATACCCTTCTGACACACATTCAACCAGAACGGATAAGTCAAACTTTGAAACATTTCTTTTAATAGATGCACTTTTCCCGCCCAATAGGCCTTGCATTTCCGTCGGTTTTTTCTTTTCTTTTAATCCGAACATAAAATCAAATATCGGATTTCTTGAGAGATCTCTTTTCTTCTCTACGGCTTCAACTAAATCTTCGAATTGGTATTCTTGGTTATCATATGCTTGCAGACACTTCTCCCTCACAGCTAAAATCAAATGCTCAAAAGTATCATCAGGACAAACTTCTCCCTTTATTACCAGAGTATTGACAAACATCCCCAGCATACCTTTAGTATCTGCATGAACTCGGCCTGATACGGTTGTTCCTACAATAATATCTTTTTGGCGACTATATTTGCCTAATAATAAAATGAACACTGATAGAGTAACCATAAATTCAGTAGCACCATACTTTAGGGCTAAAATTTTAACCCCTGAGCTTAATGGCTCTTTTACCTTTGCTACAACATTGGCTCCCCTGAAAGACTGGATTTGAGGACGGAGGAAATCCGTCTTCAAATCCACCCTGGCAATTTCACCAGCGAATTCCCTCCTCCAATATTCTTCCTGTTTTGAGATATCATAAAAATTCTGCCATACGCTGAAATCTTTATACTGGATTCGGTTAGAATTTTTATTCATAAGTTCTCCTCTTATTCATGATCAGTTTCATCATTTTCATAAAATTCGTTCACCTGATGCAGTATAACTGGCAGGCTTTCTCCATCACATATAATGTGATGAATATCAACAAATAGATAGGAAGCCGTTGTTGTCTTCATTAATTTCACACGCATCAACGGTGCTTCGGATAAATTAAATGGTTGTATAAATTTATCGTATTCTGTTTGTACATCTATTGCGTCCACTTCGCTGTAGTCTAATAAAACCCTTGCGTCTGGAGAAATCGTTTGAATGGGTTCACCGTCCACAACATGGAAACTAGTTCGCAGTATCTCTTCTTGCTGTAACAGCTTATCCAAAGCTTTCTGTAATCTTTCTTTATCCAGCGGTTCTTCGTAGGCATAGACATCCGATACGTTGTAGTTAATGTTAGGTCCGGTCATCTCGTCCAGAAGATAGAGTCGTTTCTGAGCTGAACTTGTAGGGTAGTATTCAGCTGCTGAAGCTTGTTCTATTGCCACAAACATCTCGTTCTCTATCGACCCCATATTTTCCGCTATCTGCTCAGGCGTACCAAAAGTAAAAATATCTCTAATTGACAGTCTTACTCCTATAGCTTTCTCCAATTCATTACACAAGAGCACTGCTTTCAGTGACGATCCCCCTAGATCAAAGAAATTATCAGTTACACTGATATTTTCAATATCCAGGATGTGCTCAAATGCCTGTACGATCAGAGTTTCATATTCATTTCGTGGTGCAATATATTCCTTTGACTTATACTGCGGCTGTGGTAATGAGGCTTTGTCAAGTTTCCCATTACTTGTCAGTGGAATCGCATCAATTGAAATAATATGTGCAGGCACCATGTAATCTGGCAATACTTTATTTAACTTAATCTTTACATTCCTTTCTTCTATTTCTGTCTCAGCTATTATATAGGCACACAAAAATTTCTCTTTCTTTTTGTCTTCTCGCACTACTACTACAGCTTCACTTATCCCTTCAAGCTCCAATAAACGGCTTTCTACTTCTCTTGGTTCAATACGATATCCTCTAATTTTTGCTTGGTCATCCATACGTCCAATATACTCAATGTTTCCGTTAGGTAACCAACGTGCCAAATCACCTGTCCGATACATCTTCCCGGCTCCAAATGGGTTGTGTACAAACTTCTCGTCTGTCAGGTCTTGTCGATTTAAATATCCTTGAGATACACCCTCACCCGTTATACATAACTCACCTGGAACTCCAATTCCACAAAGCTCATTTCCATTTAAGATATAAATCTTTAATGTTGGAAGTGGCTTTCCTATGTCGCTAATTCCTCTCTCAATGGCTTCAGCATCAATATCGCGATAAGTAGCGTATACCGTGGTTTCTGTAGGCCCGTACATATTAACCAGACGACAATGCCTATTGTTCTCATGCCATTTCTTCAAATGTGCTGGATAAAGTGCCTCTCCTGCAAAAATAACATATCGTAAACTATTTATTGTTTGTCCTGTCGTTGCATCGATCAGCGCATAAAATGGCGAAGGTACCTGGCATAAGATTGTTACCGCTTCTTTTTGCAACAGCTCTCCAAATGCATATCCATCTTTTACCGTATCTTCAGAAGGAATTACAAGCTTTGCTCCATTCAATAGGCTTCCGAATATTTCCCAAACCGAAACATCAAAACAATAAGAATGGAATTGAACCCAAATATCATTTTCATATAAATCAAGCTTAAACTTGTCATTCTTAAGTAATCGCACTACATTTACATGCTGAACCATAACACCCTTTGGCCTGCCAGTCGTACCAGAGGTATAAATAACATACATCAAATCACTTGATTGATTTACATGGACAAGGTTACTGCATTCCATTGTATAATTTGCCTCATCATGAAGATTCATGATAGGAATGTCAGCTTCAGGTTCTTTTGTACCGCATAATACTACCCTTGGTTTACAGTCATTAATGATATAATTAATTCTTTCCTCTGGATAAGATGGATCAACGGGTACATAAGCTGCCCCAGCCTTTAAAATAGCGTATATGCCCACCACCATCTCCAAACTTTTTTCTGTTGAGATAACCACAAAATCGTTTGGTTGAATGTTATAGTCCTTTCGAAGTTTTCTTGCCAGAGCATTCGCCCGTTCATTTAATTGTGCATAGGTCAGCTGTTGTCCATTAAATGTAATTGCTGTACTATTAGGTATTCTGGCAGCCTGCTCTTCAAGTAACTGCACAATCGTCTTATTATGAGGGTATTCTGCATCCGTCATATTGAACTCATCCAATATTTTTGCTTCTTCGTTCATATCGACCATGGCAATATCCTGCAGCTTCTTTTCCGGAGACATTAAAACTCGTTCAATTAGTGTTAAGAAGTGTTGTGCCATGTACTCGATCGTTTCTGGTTTGAATAAGTCCGTAGAATATTCAAAATCAATCTTATAGCCTTCTGAATCACTTATCATGGTTAAGGTAAGATCAAATTTAGAAATACTCCCTTCAACGGATTCCCTCGTTCCAAATTGAATTCGATCCGAATAATTCTCTTTCTCATCGTCCTGCAATACAAACATCACATCGAATACTGGGTTTCTTGAGTAATCTCTCTTTACTCCCACGGCTTCAACCAAATCTTCGAACTGATAATCCTTGTTATCGTATGCCTGTAAACATTTCTCTTTTATACCTAATAATACATCCTCAAATGAATCATCGGAGGAGACATTCCCTTTGATTGCCAGAGTGTTTACAAACATGCCCAACATATTTTGGGTATCCGTATGGCTTCGTCCCGATATTGGAGTTCCTACTATAATTTCTTCCTGTCGACTGTATTTTCCTAACATGGAGAAAAAGATGGATAACAAAACCATAAACTCAGTTGCACCATACTTTTTCGCTAACTCTTTTACTTGAATACTCGTGTTTTCTTCTACCTGTGTTCGGAAATTAGCACCTCTAAAGCTTTGTTTATGAGGGCGTGGATAATCCATGATTAAATCCAGGACTGGTATATCACCAGAAAATTCTTTCTTCCAGTACGCTGCCTGTTCTGTTATATCTCTAGCATTTTGCCAAACACAAAAGTCTTTATACTGTACTCGTGGTATGAACAAATCTCTTCCTTCATATAACTCTTGTATTTTGTAGAGCATAATCGGCATGCTTTCTGCGTCACACAAAATATGGTGAATATCCAAAAGTAAGTATGAATCATTTGGAGTATCCAGTATTTTTGCACGCATTAGTGGTGATTTTGACAGGTCAAATGGTTGGACGAAAGTATTATATTCAGCTTGGATATATTGTGAATCTGCTGTATTTACTTCACTGTGCTCCAGCACAATTCTTGCATCTGAAGAAATTTTTTGAATTGGCTCACCATTCACTATATGGAAACTTGTCCTCAAAATTCCCTCTTGCTCTACTAATTGATCCAATGCTCTCTGAAGCCGCTCATTGTCTGGTTTAACTTTAAGCTTGATGACTAAAGGAATATTATAAGTTGTACCAGGACCTGTTAGTTGGTCTAGAAGATAAAGTCTCTTTTGAGCTGAGCTTATAGAATAGCTTTCTGCTTCTGCTATTTCTGGTATTTCTTCATACGTATTTACCTTTGAGTTTTTAATTGTTTCTGCAATATTCTTCGGTGTAACTAAATCAAAAATTTCTCTAAGTTGCAGCCTTACCCCTGTACTCTTCTCTAATTCATTACACAGCCGGATTACATTAAGCGAGTATCCACCCAGATCAAAGAAATTGTCATTTACGCTTACTCTTTCCATACCAAGCACATATTCAAATGCCTCTACTACCAATTTCTCCGTCTGGGTCTTTGGTGCCTCATAATCCCTTATCATCTTACTTTCTTCAATACACTTTTCTGGATTCGGCAATAATTTACGATCCACTTTACCATTTGCAGATAGTGGAATCTCATCTACCTGTATGAATTGTGCCGGGACCATATAATCAGGTAGATATTTCGCTAACTCTCTTTTTATTTCTGTCGATTCAATTGTCTCATCGGCAACAATGTACCCACACAGCTGCTTCTCTCCATGGGAATCACTATAATCAGCGACTACGGACTGGCGAATTTTGGGCAAATGATGGATACAGTGTTCTATTTCTCCTAGTTCGACACGATGCCCACGTATCTTAACTTGACTATCTTTTCTTCCAAGGAAGTCTACATATCCTTCCGCACGCATGACACCATAATCACCTGTTTTGTACAGATACCCGAATCTATGGTTGATAAAGGCAGCCTTCGTCTTCTCTTCTTCATTGAGATAGCCTACGGCGACTCCTTTTCCACCAATATGCAGTTCTCCTGGAACGCCTACCGGGCATTCTTCTCCACATTCATCCAGTACGTAAATTTGTTGATTTTTCAACGGATATCCATAAGGGATACTTTTCCACTCTGGCTTCACTTCTGTGATTGGGAAATAGATGGACCATATAGAGCCTTCCGTTGCTCCACCTAACCCGATGACTTGTGCTTTTGGCATTCTTGTTTTGATTTTCTCCGGCAAACCAAGAGAAATCCAGTCTCCACTTAGCATCACAATACGTAATCGTTCTGCTGTAGATCTCTGCAATGTATCTTGTTTTGTATTCTCCAAATACATATCCATAATGGCCGGAACCGAATTCCATATCGTGATTTCTTCTTCGATCATGATCTGATGAATGCTGGCCACATCTAAGAGATCTGGAATTAATACTAACTGGGCTCCGCTAATGAGTGCTCCAAAAATATCATAGACAGATAAATCAAAGCTCATCGATGATAGGGCAATGATTTTATCTTCGCTGCCTACTTTGAATCTCTCATTAATATCTAATAGTGTATTCACGACTGCCTCATGGGTGATCACAACACCCTTAGGATGTCCCGTACTTCCTGACGTATAGATAGCATAGGCTTTATCCTGCTGGCAGTCTTCTACCGATTCCAAGGCGCCATCGTTATAGGTGGAAAGGTTCTCTTTTTCATATAAATCCGGATGAATCATGAGCTTGATATCACTATGCTCCACGATATATTCTATTCTTTCCTCAGGATGTTCCGGATTCACAGGAATATAAGCATGGCCGGCTTTTAAAATAGCCACCGTATTTACAATGGTCTCGATTCGTCTCTCTGCCCAAACGCCAATATAAGAATTGTGCGCATAGTTTTGCTCTGCTAAATAGCGAGCGACCTGATTGGATTTTCTCGCCAACTCGCCATAGGTCAATGTATCCTGTCCTAATTTGACTGCAATCGCATCTGGCGTCTTCTGGCATTGCCGGTCTATTAATCTTTGCAGTAAATCCCCTTCATAGTCTCCTTGTGTACGATTGTAATCAAGCAGTAGTTCAGACTGTGTTACAGGCAACGGCATAGATGAAAGATTATGGTCTATAACTTGCTGTAAGCGAAGTTGATACGTTTCAAACATGGCACTGATCATATCTTCGTCAAACAAATCTTTCACATAATCCCAAGTCATCATTAATTGTCCGTCGCTTTCCGCAACTTGGAAGTCCAAAAATACTTCAGGGGTCTGGCTTATTCCGTATTTCAATTCTCCCCTACTGCCTATACTGGCATTGAAAGAATCCGCTTCGTCACGAAGCATACTCGTAAATATAATTGGCATTATAGCTTGATCTGTTTGACCGCGGTTTTCAGCCAGATCACGTAGGAAATCAACCCCACTGTAAAATCTGTGGTCTAACGCTTCAAATAACCGATTCTGTATCTCAGTAGTTCTTTCCCAAAATGGTCTGTGAGATGATAAATCGATATCTAACAACAATTTTGATACAAAATCCCTCATCAGAGACATTCCATCTTGATGAAAAGGCTGATTACTAAACAGATTTAAGCTAAGTGCCATATTGGTTTGATTGCTCCATTTAAATAGAACTTCCGCATATATTGTGCACAATAGCGCAGATGGTGCAATTCTGTTATCCAAAGCTTTGCTTCTCACAATCGCCCAGTCTTTCGCAGAAATTCTCGTTTCTAAACGTTTCACTGTTGCGTTGTTTACAGCATTCCCGTTAAAAAGAAGCGGTAACTGTGGCGCATGTGGGAAATCTTCTACTTTGCTCTTCCAATAAGCTTGATCTCTTTGATGTAATGCTTGCATTAAATCTGAAACTTGCTGCGCCAGATGATTGGCACGATGATCAAGCTCTGCTTGGGTCGAATCTTTTTCCTCTTTCTTAACGTCCTCTCTCTTAAGTAGCTTTTGCAAACGATCTTCTGGATGCTTTATAACTTCCGAAAGTAATGAAACATAATCATCCAACATTTGCTTTATCGTTTCCTGTTTAAATAAATCTGTAGAATACTCTAAATTGACCACATAACCCTCTGATGTGTGTATTACCATTAAATTCAGATCAAACTTAGCTACTTTTCCTTCCATTGGTACCCATGTTCCACTCATAATGCTCTTTGAACCAGACATAATATCACTCTCTGGCATCATAAACATTACATCAAATAATGGATTTCTTGATAAATCTCTCTTTACATCTACTGCCTCAACCAAGTCTTCATATTGATAGTCCTGATTATCGTACGCATGAAGACATTTTTCTTTTACTCCTAGCAATACTTGTTCAAAACTCTCCTCTTGTTTCACTTTTCCTTTGATCGCCAAGGAGTTTACAAACATCCCCAGCATGTCTTGTGTATCAACGTGGGTTCTGCCTGATACAGGAGTTCCGACTACTATTTCTTCCTGTTGACTGTACTTGCTCAATAGAAGCATAAAGGTTGATAACATAATCATGAATTCCGTAGCACCATGCTTCTTCGCTAATTCTTTTATTTCCATAAAAACTGGTTCTTCAATCTTGGTTTTTACGTCGGCACCATTGAAGCTCTTTTTCTTAGGACGTTGGAAATCTGTATTCAAATTGAGTATTGGAATTTCGCCTGAGAACTCGTTCTTCCAATATGCCGCCTGCTTCGTAATATCCTGAGTCATTTGCCAAGCAGAGAAATCTTTATAATGAACCCTTGGCATTGGTAAAGTATTTCCTTCATATAACTCGCTTATCCAGTTCATCATAATAGGCAGACTTTCTCCATCAGAAACAATATGATGAATATCCAGCATCAAGTATGAAGCTTGTGGCGCCTGTAGTAACTTAACCCGCATCAAAGGTGCTTTGGATAAATCAAATGGGCGAACAAAACGATCATATTCATCTTGAATATCTAGTGTATCTGCTTCTTTGTATTCTAATACTACTCTCGCATCTGGTTGAATCACTTGAACTGGCTCCCCATTAATAAGATGGAAGCTGGTTCTCAATACTTCTTCTCTCTCTAAGAGTTTATCTAATGCTCTCTGCAGCTGCTCTTTATCCAGAGTGTTTTCATATTTTATGACATTCGAAATGTTATAGGAAATACTAGGACCTACTATCTCATTGAGAAGATACAGTCGCTTTTGAACAGAACTCATAGGATAGAACTCTGCTTTAGCTATTTTCGGTATTTCCGAAAAACTATCATATTGCAAACTTCCAATTCTTTCTGCAATACGTTTTGGTGTAGATAAAGCAAATATTTCACTAAGCTGCAGCTTTATACCGATCGTCTTTTCTAATTCATTACACAATAATGTAACTTTCAGTGAATGACCACCCAAGTCAAAAAAGCTATCATGGACACTAATTTCTGTTATTCCAAGGATTTTCTCAAATGCTTCAACTACTAACTTCTCTTCTCTATTTGTTGGTGCTGCATATTCCTTAGACTTGTATTCTGGTTCTGGTAGTGCGGCTTTGTCCAGCTTTCCATTATGACTTAATGGAATTTGATCAATTCGAATCATATATAAAGGAACCATATAGTCTGGTAACTTCTTGCGTAATTCACTCTTGATTGTATCTTCGTCTAATTTTTCCACTTCTGTCTGAACGACTACATAAGCACACAGATATTTTTCTCCTTGCTTGTCTTGGCGTACTACAACGGCTGCTCCACTAACTCCTTCGAGTTCCATCAAAGCACTTTCAATTTCTCCTGGTTCGATTCTGAAACCTCTTATCTTAACCTGATCATCAATACGGCCAAGGTACTCAATATTTCCATCCGGTATCCACCGTGCCAGATCACCTGTTTTATACATCATTCCTGAACCAAAAGGATTTTTAATAAATTTCTGTGCTGTCAATTCTTCACGATTTAAGTAGCCACGCGACACACTTTCTCCTGCAATACATAATTCCCCTGGTACACCTATTCCAGCTATTTTTTCATTTGATAATATATAAATTTGTGTATTACTAATAGGCTTACCAATTAATACTTTGTCTACATCTAAGCCTGCTGGACAATGATATCCACTGGAATTAACTGTAGTTTCTGCTGGACCATAGAGATTCAGTAGTTCTGCTCTTACTTGTCCTTTTTCCCTTAATTGATTATAATGTCTCACACTTTCTGCATTCAGTTTCTCACCAATATTAATGATATAACGTAGCGTATTGATTTCCTCTTTGCTCATATCTAATTCATCTAAGAACATATTGAACATGGAAGGAACGAACTGGATTGCATTTACTTGATAATCCTGAATTACCTTGATGATTTTATCACTTTGACTTTCTTCTCCTTGTTGCAAAATAACAAGTTTACCACCCTCTAGCATCCACCAAAATACTTCCCAGGCAAAAACATCAAAGGCACAAGTGGTCTTCATTAAAAGGGATTCTCCCTCGTGCAATGGATATTCTCTTTGTGTCCACATCTGCTGATTGACTATATGCTGATGCTCTACCATAACCCCTTTTGGTTTTCCTGTTGTACCCGATGTATAAACCAGATAAATAAGATCATGAGGAGTATTCACATGTTCTGGATTCTCTGCACCTTCCTCATAATTGCTTGCACTATATAAGTCTACAGCCTTTTCAGGAGAAATATTATACTTTCCATGACCAATTAAAACCGCTTTCGGTTGGCTATCTTCCAATATATACTCGATGCGTTCTTCTGGATAAGACGGGTCGATTGGCACATATGCTGCACCCGACTTTAGGATGGCATACAATCCGACCACCATCTCTAAACTTCTTTCTGCAATAATGGCAACAAAATCATCAGGCTGAATATGATATTCTCGTCGTAACTTTAATGCAAGTTTATTGGCACGAGCATTTAATTCAGCGTAACTCAATTGCTCATTCCCGCATACTACTGCTGTATTATGGGGTGTTCTTGCTACTTGTTCTTCAAATAATTGGACAATGGTCTTGTCTCTTGGATAGTCACTACCCGTTGCGTTAAACTGTACTAATTGAATCTTTTCTTCTGCTTCATTTGTCATGCCCAATTCTTTTAATTTCGTCTGTGGTGCTGCAATGGCTTGTTCCATAAGTCTTTGCAAATGGGAACCAATAATGTTTATTTCTTCCTTGTTATATACCTTTGTACTGAATAGAATTCTAAAATGGAGACGATCACTCTTAAATGCTGTCATTCCCAAGTCATACCCGATTTGTTCACGGTAATATTCAGATTCCACATTTAATTTGCCATCAATATTTATACTTGTTCCTTGATAGCCCTCAAAGAAGAATAAGGTTCCAATTAGATTCCTTCCTAATAAAGTATGATTCTGTATTTCTGCTAAAGGAAGAAAATCGTGTTCATTTGCAGCAATTGCCTGGCTCTGTAATGATTTCAACAAATCAGCGAATGTGTCTTCGTTTGTTGTCGATATACGTACGGGTATGGTATTGATAAATAAACCAACGATTTCTTCAATACCTTCAATCTCTGCATTTCTACCAGATACAACTTTTCCAAAAACGACATCATTGGTTGAGTTGTATTTTTCCAATAAAACGCCCCAACAAGCTTCTACTAGCGTGTTCAATGTTACATCATACTTGGCACATATCGCTTCTGCTTGTTCGGTTACCTCCAAGCTTAACTTAAACTCTTGACTCTGACTCTCTTCTTCTGTTTCTTCTGGACGACCCATAGGTAAAATTTCAGCCCTTGTCTCATATCCTTGAAGAAGGTCTTCCCAATATTTAAGGCTCGGCTCTTTATCTTTTTCATTGATATAATCTACAAATTTTTCATAGCTCCCAATTTTATTAGAAGCAGCCTGATTAAGTATTTTTAATTGTTCTTCATCTGTTGCCATATACGCACTAAATAATTCTTTACGCAAAATTGGCAAACACCAACCATCTAAAATAATATGATGGTTCGTCATGATCAACCGATAACCACTGTTCTTTATTTTTATCAAATTCATACGAAGTAGTGTATCTTCTTCCAAATCAAATCCACGTTTTACATCTTGTTCCTTTAAATCAAGATAATCAGATTCATTATCTACTTCCATATAATTAAATTCCGGCATTCTTTCTTTCAATACAACTTGTCTTGGTACACTTACTTCCCGATAACAGATCTTTGTACGTAAAATATCATGCTGTGTTGCTAGATATTCAAAAGCCTTGTGCATCTTCTCTACATCTACTTCCGTCAATCGCAACGTCTGCTGAACAACATACTTCGTAGAGGATTCATCCAAAAGCTTCTCATAGAGCATTCCCTCTTGCACAGGAGCCAATGGATAGATACGTTGAATTTCTTCGCCGCGGTTTTTGGCAGCTTCCTGTACATAACAAAATTCGCTATCTTTCCATACCCTCTCACCAAAATCACTTGCCGTTGACTCACTCTTCTGTGCATGGGAGCAATGTTCTGCGACCGCTATCAGTTCTTCTTCATATGCTTTTCCTATTTGCTCAATTCTCTCAGCTAAATAACGACTGCTGTTGCAGGTTACTGTCATAGATAAACTACCATTTTGCACATGACCTATGACGTTAATGGATGGTCCAAATTGATTGCGAGGATCCGTATCCTGTCCATAACCCAGTTGTGAAAACTCAAAATTTGGATCGCCAGATCCTTTCTTTGTTTCTAGTTCTCCAAGATAGTTAAATGATATATCTGGTGCCACTTCCACATCCATTCCTTCTGAATTAACCATGTCTGCATACTTTATGAGGCCATAATCAATTCCATGTGCTGGCACACGTCGTAGGTTCTCTTTCGTATTTCGAATATCCTGAGCAATATTAGTGCCTAACTCTTCTAAAACTACGGGATATATACTAGTGAACCATCCTATTGTCCTACCTAAATCAAAAGACCCTACTGTTTCTTCACGACCATGTCCTTCCATCTGTATAGCAAGCGTTCTCTGACCTGTTACTTTGTTTACCGCACGTCCTAGTGCTGCTACAAGCAAGTCATTAATCTCTGTATTATAAGCATGTGCACTTTCTTTTAATAACTTTTCTGTGATCGTGGCATTAAGACATGCCACGGCTGTCTTTGGTTCGAATTCATGGTCAGTGCTATCTTCTTTTAACTTACCATCAACCAATTTATTTTCTATTTCTGACCAGTAAGCTACCCTTCTCTTTAACTTTTCACTCTGGCTGTAATGAGCTAATCCTTCGCTCCATACTTTAAAGGAAACGGTTTTAGCTGGTAATGTTATCTCTTTCTGATTCAAAGCTTGAGAGTAGCCCTTCTCCAGATCCTCACTTAAAATTCGCCAGGAAATCACATCCATTATCATATGATGAGCTAGCAACATCATATAATCTTGCTCCGGCGTACTAAATACAACAGCCTGCAATAATGGTCCTTCCGCCAAATCCATCTTTACTTTCGTTGACTTAATTTTTTCCTGAATCTCTTCAGATTCACATGCTATTGTTGTAAAGCCGTACCATTTCTTATCTTCTACTTTCCCTATAACCTGTTTCTTATCTTTGTACGTAGCTCTCAACATATCATGATGCTGCACTAACGCAGATAAAGCTTTTTGTAGTGCCATGGCATTTAGCTTTTCACGAACCTTAAACACTTGGCATACATTAAAATGTTCAGGATCCATCATATTTTGTGCGAAGAAGTAGTTTTGAATTGGTGTCAGTGAAATTTCACCACTTATTTCTCCTTGCTCCGCAGGTATAATTTCTTTTTTTGTGGATAAATTCATGGCTATTAGCTTTGGTGTTCTCTCCATCAAAAGATTTCGCATGGAGATATCGTATCCAGCTTCTCTTATCTTGTTTAGAATATGGATAGCCTTGATGGAGTCCCCACCCAAATCAAAGAAATTGTCGTTTACGCTTACTCTTTCCATACCAAGTACATATTCAAATGCCTCTACTACCAATTTCTCCGTCTGGGTCTTTGGTGCCTCATAATCCCTTATCATCTTACTTTCTTCAATACACTTTTCTGGATTCGGCAATAATTTACGATCTACTTTACCATTTGCAGATAGTGGAATCTCATCTACCTGTATGAATTGTGCCGGGACCATATAATCAGGTAGATATTTCGCTAACTCTCTTTTTATTTCTGTCGATTCAATTATCTCATCGGCAACAATGTACCCACACAGCTGCTTCTCTCCATGGGAATCACTATAATCAGCGACTACGGACTGGCGAATTTTGGGCAAATGATGGATACAGTGTTCTATTTCTCCTAGTTCGACACGATGCCCACGTATCTTAACTTGACTATCTTTTCTTCCAAGGAAGTCTACATATCCTTCCGCACGCATGACACCATAATCACCTGTTTTGTACAGATACCCGAATCTATGGTTGATAAAGGCAGCCTTCGTCTTCTCTTCTTCATTGAGATAGCCTACGGCGACTCCTTTTCCACCAATATGCAGTTCTCCTGGAACGCCTACTGGACATTCTTCTCCACATTCATCCAGTACGTAAATTTGTTGATTTTTCAACGGATATCCATAAGGGATACTTTTCCACTCTGGCTTCACTTCTATGATTGGGAAATAGATGGACCATATAGAGCCTTCCGTTGCTCCACCTAACCCGATGACTTGTGCTTTTGGCATTCTTGTTTTGATTTTCTCCGGCAAACCAAGAGAAATCCAGTCTCCACTTAGCATCACAATACGTAAGCGCTCTGCTGAAGTGCTATGCACCGTATCTTGTTTTGTGCTTTCCAGATACATATCCATAATTGCCGGAACCGAATTCCATATCGTGATTTCTTCTTCGATCATGATCTGATGAATGCTACTCATATCTAAAAGATCCGGAATTAATACTAACTGGGCTCCACTAATGAGTGCTCCAAAAATATCATAGACAGATAAATCAAAGCTCATCGATGATAGGGCAATGATTTTATCCTCGCTGCCTACTTTGAATTTCTCATTAATATCTAATAATGTATTCACGACTGCTTCATGGGTGATCACAACACCCTTAGGCTGTCCCGTACTTCCTGAAGTATAGATAGCATAGGCTTTATCCTGCTCACAGCCTTCTAACAGATCTAAGGCTCCATCGTTGTAGGTGGACAGGTTCTCTTTTTCATATAAATCCGGATGAATCATGAGCTTGATATCACTATGTTCCACGATATATTCTATTCTTTCCTCAGGATGTTCCGGATTCACAGGAATATAAGCATGGCCGGCTTTTAAAATAGCCACCGTATTTACAATGGTCTCGATTCGTCTCTCTGCCCAAACGCCAATATAAGAATTGTGCGCATAGTTTTGTTCTGCTAAATAGCGAGCGACCTGATTGGATTTTCTCGCCAACTCGCCATAGGTCAATGTATCCTGTCCTAATTTGACTGCAATCGCATCTGGCGTCTTCTGGCATTGCTGGTCTATTAATCTTTGCAGTAAATCTCCTTCATAATCTCCTTGTGTACGATTGTAATCAAGCAGTAGTTGATACTGTGTTACAGGCAGCGGGATAGATGAAAGATTATGGTCTATAACTTGCTGCAATCGAAGTTGATACGTTTCAAACATAGCACTGATCATATCTTCATCAAACAAATCTTTCGCATAATCCCAAGTCATCATTAATTGTCCGTCTCTTTCCGTGACTTGGAAATCTAAGAATACTTGAGGGGTCTGGCTTATTCCGTATTTTATTTCTCCTAATTTCGTCAAAGTATCTGTAAATTCCGATTTATCGAATAACATACTAGTGAATACAATTGGCATAATCGCTTTACTAGTCATTTCTCTCTTACTTGCAATATTTCGTATAACATCAACACCACTATAAAAACGATGATCTACGGCTTCAAATAATAGATCTTGAACCATAGATGCTCTCTCCCAAAAAGCACTATGAACAGACAAATCAATATCTAACAGTAAAACTGACGTAAAATCTCCAATCAACTTCATTACGTCTGGATGAAAGGACTGTCGATTAAATAATGTTAAATTAAGTGCCATTCTGGATTGATTGCTCCATTTGCCCAAAACTTCCGCATAAATTGTACATAAGAATACAGATGGTGTTACACCATACTGAGTTGCTAAGCCTTTCACAATATTCCATTTATCAGTTGTCAGACTCTTCTCCATTCGCTGAAATGTTGGTCTCTCTATGGATTCTGGCTCACAAACGAATGGTAGCTGAGGGGCATATGGAAAATCCTCTATTTTGGCTTGCCAATAATCTTGAGCTCTTTGACAGGCGGAAGATTCACGAAAGCTCTCCAATGCCCTTACATAATCTGAAAATTGAAATGTTAAAGGTTCAATCTCCATATTCGGTTTCTCATAATAATCCATGATCTCTTGTATTAAAATTAATAAACTGCCGCCATCAGCAATTAATAGGTCAATATCCAGGAAGAGGTAATTTTTCTTCTCACCAAGAATAAATGCAGACAACTCAAATAATGGCCAATGATCTTGTTGAAAAACAAAATGTGACCTACGATTTCTTTTTTCCAATATTCGTTTTTGTTGATCCTCTAAAGACAGGTCTTGTAAATCTTCAATACAAATCTCATAAGAAGAAGCAGAACGTCGAACTTTTTGCATTCCTGTATCATCAAAAATAGTACGTAGCATAAGCTGACGCTCTAAAACATGATTCAATGCATCGTTTAAGCGTTTAATATCTAATTCTGTTTCAAACTCATAATAGGCATGTGTGGAGATATTGCCCATTTCCATAATATTTTGTCTTCCAACTAAATAGGCTCCTTGTATTTCTGTTACCGGAAACGGCTCATACCACATGTCTTTATTCCCTGTTAATTCAGAAGTTCGGACATCCTCTACCTGTAGTTGTTCCTCAACAATCGTAATTATTTGTTCCAGGGTAGACATTTTGAAAAGGCTTACGATAGGGATTTCAACTTGAAATCGTTGATTTATTTCATCCTGGAAACGAATCAAAGTTAACGAACTAACTCCCATCCGAGAAATAGTATCGTCTACTTTCAAAGTAGGGATAGAGAATACTTCTTTTGCAATTTCAACGATTTGATTTTCAATCTCCGCTTTGTTCCATGCTGGCTTCTTTGCGGATTCCTTGATACTCTGATAAGAATATGGAGCTATTGCGATAACATCATCAAACTCATGATTCTCAAATCGCTCTATTAAAAGATATCGTTGGACCTTTCCACTTGTTGTTTTCGGTATCGTTTTTATTGGAATTACATAATCTGCAGCTATTCCAATCCGTTCTAATACCATATTCTGCACTTGATGGGCAAGCGGCAAAAATACCTTAGCATCTTGTCGATTATGTACAAATACTATAATTTCATCCCTGATAGATGACGGATTGCGTACACCACACACAACGACTTGAGACAATTGTGGGATCGCCAATGTTAACATATTTTCTATATCACTAGCATAATAATTCTGGCCATTTACAAACAGAATATCCTTTTTTCTACCCATTACAATTAGTTCTCCATTGCGTAAAAACCCTAAATCTCCTGTATGGAAGAAGCCCTGCTCACTAAAAGGGGAACTATCATGATTCATATATCCCTCAAATACATTTTTCCCTTTGATCACGATATTGCCTATGTAATTTTCCTTTAAGATGTGATCTTCATCATCTACAATCAATATTTCTAATTCATGTAATGGTTCTCCTACTATGGCAAACTCTGCTGCATTTGGCTCCTTCGTTTCTAAATCTTCCACTTCTTGTCCAATACGAGCTTTATGACGGTTAATACATACACTTCGATTATGTCCTTCTTCAGGAATAGTAACAGCCAAACTAGCTTCTGCCATACCATAGACTTGATGGATCGTATTTTCACGCAAGCCAGAAGACGAAAATTTTTCATAAAATCGTCTAATGGTATCCATTGATATTGGTTCTGCACCACACATTATGTTTCGCACACTAGATAAATCAATATGTTCTAAATGTGAATCCTTTACAGTCTTCATCATCCAGTCTAATCCAAAATTTGGACTTACAAGCACCGTTGCTTTTAATTGCGCACATTTTTGAAGATATAGCCAAGATTTCTTTAAAAATGTACCGGAATTTAGAAGGGAATGAGATATACCCGCAAATATCGGAGTTAAATGATAACCGATCAAGCCCATATCATGTGTCAATGGTAACCAACTAGCCATGACATCATTTTTGTCTAATTTCATACGATCTACTATCTGTGCCAAATTATAAGCTAGATTTTCATGTGTTAATTTTACTCCTTTAGGGTTACCTGTGCTGCCAGACGAATATTGTATATACGCTAAGTCCTGACAATCTACTGCAACGCATTGCCCCTCTTCCATATTTCTTGCTAAGGTTTCATACTCTAAATATTTCAAATTAATGGCTTCATAACTTTCTCTAAACGTATTTAAATTTCTTTCATCAGTAATTATCCACGCATTCGACAACTGCTCGCTTACTTTCACTAACTTTTTGAAGGCTTCAGTGTCAGGCGATGCAATTAGCGGTATAGACAGAGGGACGGGTATCATGCCTCCTAAAATACAACCCCAAAACAACCTTATAAAGAATAGATTATTGTTTGTCTGAAAGATAATATAAGAGCCCTTCTGAAATCCCTGCTTTTGTAGTGCCCCTAAGATGCATTTGGCATTAAGATAAAGACTTTCATAAGACTCAAACAAATCAGAGCCATCGGATTGAGTAAAGTAAACTCCCTTTGATTTCTCATTAGCATAATTTCCAAGTAATTGGTCGAGTGTTATATTAACTCCATCCTCTAATACTAATTTTGTAAAAGATTTCATGTTTTACCTCCCAAGAAATTATGTTTTTATGCTACGACATTATCTTTATTACAATGGATGCAACGTCTTGATCTTGCCTCAATCCATTCATAACTATTTTCGCCAATGACGGAAATCTTGCTATTTTTCAAAACATTGGTATAAAAAAAAGAGCCTCAATTAATAATGTCATCTTGAAACTCTTGATAGGTCTTTGTTACATATTCTTTTTTCTGAAAAAATCAAATGCCACACTTGGATTATTACTTACCTGATTTCTTACGAAATCCTTTAAATCCGTAGGTATGTTCATAGTTTGGACAATTCCCCCCTTTCATGCCCCTTATACACTCTCACTCTCTTAGCTCACATCATACAACCATCTTATAAAATCAACGATTTCTCCTTCTGCAACAACACCATATATATCGGTTTAATATACAATTTATGACATATTATCTTCCTGTTTATGACAACAAATCAAATTAATTATTCAAATCACCTTTAATATCAAAATACAACATAATCATCTATAATTCTATTATATTCCATTGCATGATGATATCAACAATAACTTTAATTTTTTCAATTTCCAAGGGCGTTGTCTAAATCCAACGCCTTTAGCCTTCAGAAAACAGGAAACAATGGTTGTTGTCTTGCCAATACTGTTATTTGACCTTTCTCAAATGATAGATTCATATGATCAACGGCGCAGCAATCGCCAAATTTCTCCACTAGATTTATACATTCAATGGCCTTTGTCATTTTGTACTAACCTCCGCTAATTTCTTCTTCGTTACTTGTTGTCCTCATTATATTGAGAGGCTTTATGGGTCGCTATCCATACAATAAGATAGAACTATTATCTCTGTATAAAAGGATATAGCTTTAAGGCGTGCTTATTGTAAAGCTGCAAGTGTCACAAAAGCAAAAATCCACAGCCTTAGTCGGTTGTGGATTTATAATTGTATGTATGGAGGCGAGGGGGTCGAACATTAAAAGGTAAACCTGTAACTAATAAAATAAAATCGGTGATGATTAGCTCTATTTAAATCATTCCATCTTATACAACATAGAGCTTAACAGCTCCCTAATCCTCTGTCCTTCCCCGCTCTCGTTGGTACGGAACCTTTCTAATTTCATCCCAAATTTCTTGAAAATCTCTTCTTTGGCCGGCTGCATCATCCCTTGAGTGGGGTGATCCGCTTACCTCCATATACCTCGGAACTCTCCCTAATCCAACCATCCCTTGCTGCGTGCGATATCGATCGCCTCGATCCGTGTATTCGCCCCGAGCTTCCCGATCGCCTCTGACATATAGTTCCGTACCGTTCCATAGGATAGAAACAGCTGTGCTCCAATATCTTGAAGAACTAAGCCTTGGGCAGCCAACTTCATGACTTCACGCTCCCTGGGTGATAATGGACATGGATCATCCCATACCGCGAGCGATAATTCTGAATTAATGACGCGTTTCCCATCATAGACCCGACGAATCGCATCAGCCAGTTCCTCGCTGCCCGTATCCTTGAGAAGATAACCATAAACTCCTGCCTGCATGGCCCGCTGGAAATATCCAGGACGCGCGAACGTCGTCAAGATGATGACACGACAACCCAACTTATTTTTTTGAACCCATTCCGCAATATCTAACCCCGTTTTCAGTGGCATCTCAATATCCAGAACAGCTACATCCGGTTCATACTCCTGAATCATGGACATCACTTCTTCCCCATTTTCAGCTTGACCGACTACTTCAATATCATCTTCTAACGAGAGTAACGTTGCCAGTGCTCCCCTTAATAACTTTTGATCTTCTGCCAAAACAATACGAATCATCTAAGCGCTACCTACCTTTTCATTTCGTATTACCCTAGGTATATGTAAGGTGACTTCCGTCCCCTTGCCTAAGGAAGAAGACAGCGACATACGACCGTCGATCATAACCAACCGCTGCCGTAATCCGGCGAGGCCGTTACTGCTAGTATAGAATTGATCCATATCTGCCCCAATACCGTCATCACTTACGGATACACGAACTTCCCCTTCCTGAATGTCGAGAAGAACGCTGCAACTTGTTGCTCGGCTATGACGAACCACATTTGTAATCGTCTCGCGAAAACACATCGCCAAAATCGTCTCCTGCAAGGGTGTTAACGGAAGCGGATTGTTCACTAAAGCGTCTTCCGTCCCAACATTAGAAGGTCTGGGATCGGAAATCGATTGATATTGAAAAATAAGCGGTATACCCGCAGCTGAACATAACGATACAGCATGCTTATATTCGTCAGCGAGATATGTAACTTTCATCTCCGTAACCAATTCTCTCATTTGTTTCAAGGCTGCGCGTGCCGTTTCCCGTATTTCACGAGCCTCTGCTATCGCTCTCTCGGGAGAACGATTGACCAATTTCTCAACGACCTCGCCTTTTAGTGCGATTAATGACAGCGTATGTCCCAATGTATCATGTAATTCACGTGCGATCCGCTGGCGCTCCTCCTGCTGTGCCATTCGTTCAGCAGTTTCTGCCCGCAGCCGCGCTGCCTTCTGTTGAAACCGGGTCGAAGTTCGAATAATATACGGCAGAATACAGATGCCAAACATAGGCACCAGCCCTATCCATACTAGGCTGCCCATCCGGTCCAAGTAAGGAACGGCGATAAATCCCATAGCTACCGTAAAAACGATCGTTATAGAGAGTAATATCGGCAGCTTTTGTTTGCTCAGCGGAGCAGCGATCATAAAACCCATAAACGTATACATAGGGTGAAATACAGCTGCTAAAATTAAAAGTATACCCAACTGAACCATCAATATTGGCGTGGCCCACTTTAAATTAAAGTAGGATTGTCGAAACAATAGAACGAATAGGCCTAACAGAACAAAGCCAAGCCACTGTATACTTGATGGCTCATAGAGTAAAAAGTACAAGGGTATCATTAAATTGGTTAACAAAATATAAGGAGCGACTCCTTCCGATTTTGGAAAGAGACGCCACTTTTCTCTATTCAATTAGACCGCATCCCGTCGATTATATATATAGATTGATAGTAGCATAAAGAGGAGACCGCATCCTGTCAAAATTATGAAATCAATACTTGCTGGATTTTGTCCAGCGATCATATTCCATGCCCCATTGGCGTAACGGTGAGATGGAAGCCATTCCCCGACCGAGCCCATCCAACTTGGCAAAGTACTAAGCGGCATCCAAAGCCCCCCTACAATGGCGAGTCCCATCTGTAATACATTTCCGATGGCAACGGAGGTATTCGCATTTTTAAGCGTTCCTAACAAGGCACCAAGCGCCAGAAAAGATATGCTCCCGATCCATAACCATAGTCCGCATAAAATCCATTGCCCGGCTGTCAATTGTATATCATGAACAAGGCCAGCAGATAAAAAGATAACAACAATGACGATCAAGTGAACAGCCATTTGCGATACAATTTTGCTGCCAATCCAGACTGCAGGAGATAGTGGAGTCAACTTCAACAGGCGTACCCACCCGTCTTGATGCTCGAACGATAGACGGATACCGAATTGAGATACGGCTGTACCGATCAAACTGAATGCCGTCATCGACATCAATGAAAAGACACCCCAAGTTGTCGATTGGATCGATTGATCTACCCCATTCATACTCGCAAATAAAAAGTAAAAAGCAAGCGGCATCGCAATGGAGAAGAGCAAGAAAAATGGACTGCGGATAATTCGTATACTTTCTGCTTTCGTCTGGGCAATAAACATATGTAACATGGCTATTTTCCTCCTGAAAATGTTTATTATCGTATAATTGTTTGTTTATTTGAGCCTGTAAGACTTCGGAATGTATCTTCTAAGCTGGCGGATTGTATATCAATATCCGATATTCCCCATTCAGACTGCATCAGTGTAAATAACAATACATCGGTCTCTTGAGCATACAGACGAATTCGCTCACCGTTGCATTCTGCCTTTTCAACGCCAGGTAATGTGAGCCATTCCTGCTGGGCTGGCGCGTTCGCCGCTCGAAATGAAACGGCTCTAAGCGCTGTTTGAGCCTTTAAACGCTCCGGAGTCCCTTCCGCAACAACCTGTCCACCAGCGATGACTGCGATGTGATCTGCGACAGCATCAGCTTCGTCTAAATGATGTGTAGTTAAGAGCACCGTACGTCCGTCACTTGCCAGTGCTTGGATGGTGTCCCAAAAGCGGCCACGAGCCTCGATATCCATTCCGACGGTTGGTTCATCAAGCAGGAGAAGCTCTGGATTTCCCGCCAAACTCTGAGCGAAGGCTAATCTACGGCGTTGTCCTCCAGACAGGGAGGATGCACGTCGTTTCTGATCCGCATGGAGACCCGAAATGTCTAACAATCGCTCTAGCGACATCGGATTACGATAGTAACTGCGGAACAATTGAAGCACTTCTTTGACCGTAAGTCCATCTGCTGCTTTCACATCCTGCAAAAGCGCTCCGACGCGTTGCCGTAATTCTTTTGTGCCAGACGGGACCCCCAAGACCCTGACTTCTCCTGATGTTGGCTTGATCATTCCGAGGATCATGGAAATGGTTGTTGTCTTGCCTGCACCATTCGGTCCGAGCAGTGCTGATATTTGACCTTTCTCAAAAGATAGATTCATATGATCAACGGCACGGTAGTCGCCGAATTTCTTCACTAGATTGATACATTCAATCGCCTTTGTCATTTTGTCCTAACCTCCGCTAATTTCTTCTTTCGTTACTTGATGTCCTTATTATATTGAGAAAGCGCGAAAACCAATTAGTGTGGGTTGTCACAAGCCGGTTATGACAAATGTCAGAAAAAAGAAATCATGACCACCCGTCCAACGGGTGGTTTGCTCTTGGGGTATAACCCCTTGTTGCCAAACTGCGCCTAAAGACGCTAGCCTGACCATAACTCTGTTCAGGCTCATTGTTATTTGTCACTTTCACTTACCAGTTAAACTGGTTTATTTCTTTTTGCCCCTGTTGCTGCTGAATGGATCTTCGTACTCTTTTACACTCAACTTATCCATGGCTTATCATGTGCCTCTTGTTCACGAATGTACTTCGCTACTGTTGCTTCATTCAAACCTACTGTACTCACATAATATCCTTCTGCCCAAAATTTTCGATTCCCGTATTTATATTTTAGTTGTGCATGCTTCTCGAAGATCATTAACGAACTTTTCCCCTTTAGATATCCCATGAATGATGAGACTGAAATTTTCGGTGGGATAGCCACCAACATATGGACATGATCGGGCATCATGTGACCTTCTATAATTTCTACTCCTTTGTACTTACATAAGCGTTTGAAAACTTCTATTAAGTCTCTTCTTACTTGATTATAGATCTCTTTCCGTCTATACTTCGGGGTAAATACAATGTGGTATTTGCACATCCACTTTGTGTGAGCTAGGCAGTAGCTCTTGGTTGCCATTTGAGACCATTCCTTTCTTTGAGCCTGAACATCTCAATTTTATTGGAATGGTCTCAGTGGTCAAACCCTCAATCCCTCCACCCGCATAGCGGGTGGTTTTTTGTTTCGCGCGTTTCACGCACTCAACTGGCTAAAGCCATAACAAGCAAAAAAAGAAGGACCTCTAAGGCCCTTCTTTAGCATAACGTGTATTTGACACTCTTTGAGTGACGTGTCTTGCTTTGCAAACTTATATTATCTTTCCCTCTGTGAATATAAATTTATTTACGAAGACTCTGAAGACCCTCATTATTTAATCGCTTCTATTTCTGACGTTTTCTCGATGTTTGAGCATGTAATGAACAGGATGATTCAGATGGAACGGAAAGTGACCAAATTCGGCAACAGCCTCGGTATAACCATGACTGATGTTTTGAAGCAAATTGGACTGGATCAAGGCAACACTGTCAGTATTGAGGTTAGTCCAGCCACAAGAGAAATCATTATTAAGAAGTTAACAAAGGTCTCCTTACCTAAAGGAATACGTGCGGACTTCATGGATACTTTGACGATGACATTGAAGAATACGATCAAACGCTTCGAGGACTTAAAGACGGATGACATCCATCCGCTATTTATCCGTCCAACATGATACAACGATATAGCCCGGGGGAACATAGGCGAAGATGCTTATCCTACTATTTTCGAAATAGCCGCAGCTTTGTTCGAATCCCTTGGTCAAAACCATCCTTTCCATAACGCAAATAATTGGACTGCTTTTACAGCACTGGTTGTACTCCTGCGCTTTAATGGCCTGCACTTCAAGATAGATGCAAGAAAGCCGAAAATTTTACAGTGGATATGGTTAACCATCAATTCGATCGTCAACAAACGGCTGCGATCATTGAAGCTCACTGCACCACGATTCCCAAATCATAAATCTAAGCCTTTACTCAAGTGTCCCTTTTTTCATTTGACGATGTCTGTATTTAGCTAGAAAGATACGCCAGCAAAGCTTCATAAGATTTGGAACAGAGTGTGCATTTTCTTTGAGATAGGACAATGCAGAACGGTTTCCTCGTTTCGTATTGCATTCGCTGCATGAAGCGATCAGGTTTTGCGGAAGATCCGAGCCGCCTTTGCTTGAGGGGATCATATGGTCCACTGTCGTGGCGTGTCGTCCGCACCACAAACAAGTGTGATGATCTCGTTTCAGTGCAGCTTTTCGATAGTCCCGAAATAAGAACGGATTATAAAGCAATTGGATCGTCTGCTCATCAATCCAAACAGCTCGCGATCGCTCAACTTCCCGCCAAGCCCGATGGGGTAAACATGGTGTTAGTTGTTGACCATCCATATTGAGTACCGTTATCAATGGTTCCTCTCCATCATGACTATGATTCATCGATTTCACTCCATCTGTACGACATGTTCTACCCTATAGTATTAATATAAAACAAAAACACCATCCTCATGCGGATGGTGTTCATTATGATGGAACCGAGGGGAGTCGAACCCCTGTCCGAAGATAAGCTTCTACGGTGTAGTCAGGATTGTGGTGTCACCTGAGTATCACCCGTTTGACAACGAATTAACCGCAATGATATATTGGCGTAATACCCATTTATATATGGGTCCTATCTTTAAGGAGTGCATAGCATGATGTTACCCGTTCACGAACGCTTCATTCAGCAGGCAAAAAAGAAAATCAGTCGAGATAATCGACTTACGGGCCTCCTTGCAGGCGGCTCCATGATCCACGGAGCCATGGACGAGTATAGCGATCTAGATTTAGTCATCGTGTACGATAACGCGTATCGCAATGAAATTATGGAGCAACGCATTCAACTCGCAGAAGAGCTCGAACAATTACTGTCGGCATTCACAGGTGAGCATGTCGGAGAACCACGTCTGGTTATTTGCCTATACGGCCCACCGTTGCTTCACGTGGATCTGAAGTTCATTTCGAAATCGGAGCTTAGGATACGAACCGAGAATCCGATTGTGCTTTGGGAGAGAGACGAGGAGATCAGAACGATCCTTGCCGAGACATCCCCTACCTATCCATCGCCCTCTATGCAATGGATGGAGGATCGGTTCTGGGTTTGGGTGCATTACGGTGCGGCGAAATTAGGAAGAGGCGAGTTGTTCGAGCTCATCCAACATATTACGTTTATTCGCAATGCAGTATTAGGACCGTTGATACTCATGCGTAACGGCCATCTTCCCGCGGGAGTCCGACGACTAGAGCAATTTGCTGAAATGGAGATGGCTGAGCTTCGGGACACGATTCCACTCCACAGCTACGAAAGTTGTTACCGTGCGTTAAAGGCCACTATCAAGCTATATCAACGTTTACGCCAGGCTTCTGATGGTTGGATACGCAAAGAAGAAGCCGAACGCAATTCAATTGCTTATCTTGAAACCGTATATTCCACGATCCATAAATAAAACATCTACAAGACAGTGAAATTTATTATTCACACTTATCAGCATTCTACAGCAAAAAAAGCGACCGTAATCGGTCGCTTTTTTTAAGGTATGTATGGAGGCGAGGGGAGTCGAACCCCTGTCGTCGCAAACAGAACTGTCTTTGCTTCTTGTTCGCGTCGTCCTGCCACAAACACAACCGTACCGCGTTCTGCCAGTTCAAAAGCCGTCGCCCTCCCGATGCCGCTTGTGCCCCCGCTACAAATGCAATTATTTCATGATAAAAACCTCCCTTATCATTTGTAGTGAACATTCATTCTAATTTTGGCTAAAAAATAGTGCCGCTCCCATTTACAGGCCGGCACGGCCGCCAAATGCTGCTGACGACAATCAAATCACCGCTTCTTGAAGAAGCTGATTAAATCCCTGGGCTGTGCTGACTGAGTCCAGCAGGATCGAATCACCATTTCAACAATCCCAGAGGATAGTTCAAGATTTCCCTGCAAATGGCCTTTGACCAGGAAAACCATGGTTCCCCCACTGCATCTGCACCATCAGCCGGGGGTCGTCCGAAATGAACAAACCTTGCTGAGTTACCTCGGCATACATTCGTGACAAGGGAGCGTACCAGTTGTTATCATAGGCTTCTCTCTTGGAAGACTCGTAAATCCATGAACTGAAAAGCGTCAGGATAATCGATGCAAGATGTGACAACTTTTTTCCACACATTCCCGAATCGTTTCGGAATCGACGACTCGTCGTAAAAGTCCTGCAGCACTGTCTCAGTCTGGAATTCGACGATGCTTTTTTAGAGCACATTGACGATATCCTCTTTCCCCGAAAAAGCGTTGTAAATACTCCCCATGGATACGCCGGATTCATTCGAAATCATTGACATCGAGGTAGCCTGCAAGCCATTCTCCCGAAAAAGTCTGAGCGTTGTATCCAGCACTTTTTTTGTGATTTTTTGTATTTATCGAACATCGCGCTTTTCCTTCGCAGTCTATTAGAAAGAATGTTCAATCTAATTTTAATACGTATTTATTAGTGTCAACTTTCATCATAAATGCCGCGGCATTCCAAGCTACCTCAAGAGAATCAGACTGCCCATCCGCATCAAAATCCATCCGCGACTCCCTGCGGCGGCTCTGCTGTCCGCTTGCGGTATTCCTTGGGCGAGAGCCCTGCTACTTTGTTGAACATATGCGTGAAGTAATTGGAATCGTTAAAACCGATGGCTTGGGCGATTTCGAAAATTTTCATATCGGTGCTTTTGAGCAGGATCTTCGCTTTCTGCACGCGCAGGTTTTGGATATAGCCGGTGACGCTTTCGCCAGTTTCTTTCTTGAACAGGTTGCTGAAGTAGCTGGGGTTGAGATGAACATGCGCCGCCACCTTAGCCAATCCGCATTCGTCCATATATTTCTCTTCGATAAACCGGATGGCTTGCTTGACCGGATTATCTTTTTTGCCGGCAAGCCAGTTGTTATGGGAGAGTAGGAATTCATGGATGTATCCCTGCAGCCAAGCCACAATCTCTTCGGGCGTCTCGCATTTGTAGACGGAACCCCACTCGATGGAACGTGCGGCCATCCGCCATACAGGAAACTGTACTTGCACCAGCCGGAGAAGGGCCGTGGCCAGGAGCAGGGCTTCGATTTTAGCGGTTTGCAGGGGCATACTACTGATCCGCACCTCTTGATCTAGAAGCTCCTTGTTCAAACGGCCATTGTCTCCCGACATAAGCCAGGATACGATTTCCTTCTCCTTTTCGTAAAGCGCCGTCTGGTTAAGTAAAGATTCATAGCCAGTACTGCGCTCAGAGGCCGCCTCCCGGCCCAGCCCGCTGCAATACCGCTCGTAAGCCTGACGCAGGTCCTCCGCCATGCGGCATCGTCCTTGTCCGCAGTAGGCAAGCGCCAGTTTCAGATACTGCTGAATCGAATCGGTGAGGATCTGCAACCAGGAAGAAGGCATTTCCGGCCGGGAATCCGTCCTGTCCACCAATAAAGCCCATTCCGATGAACTCAAGGAAAAAAAACGGAAGCCTCCGCCATACCATTTATGCAAATGCTCCCTGACAATGTTGCCGAGAGCAAACTGCAATAGCGGCATATCCTGGGCGGAATAATGTTTTTCTGAGGAAATATAGGTAGGGATGCTAAGAAAGTAAAGCTCGCATTCCTTCATCCGTCCGAGCAAAGCCTCCACCTCTCCGTTGTTGCAGGACATGCCCATAATCGCTGAGCGAAGCTGGCTGTCCTCATGCTGGCGCTTCCAATCCTCCACCAGCCGCCCGGACTGATCCTCTTCGATCAGCCGTACATAGGTCCGATCGAGCATGTTTAATATATCCGCTTCTACGCAAGGTTTCGTGATAAAGTCCAGCACTCCAAACTTGAGGGCGGACTGGGCGTAAGCAAAATCTTTGAATCCCGTGATGATCACAATCTTGGTCCCCCAGCCGCGAGCCTTGATTTCCTCGGCCAGTTCGAGCCCATCCATATGGGGCATGCGGATATCGGTTAACAGCAAATCCGGGATGCATTGCTCCATCGAAGACAGAGCGGCCAGGCCATTTGCCGCTTCTCCCGCCACCACCCACTCGGCGGACCGTTTCCCGGCCAGCTTGAGCAATCCTTTGCGAAAATTCGGTTGATCCTCGGCGATAAACAGCTTGGCTTTCATCCATTTCCCTCCTAAAAGTTTTGTCAGCGTTACCTCATGATAAGCTTCGAGCAAAACTCGCTTCGAAAGAATAGGCTTAGTACTCTTGCGGGATCGTCTGAATGGGAAGCTTGATGTGAACGGTCGTTCCTTTTCCCTTGACGCTGGAAATCTCTACTCCGTAAGGAGCCCCATACACCAGTTCAATGCGTCGCAGCACGCTCTTAAAGCCAATTCCCGTTTTGTTGTTCTCAGACAGCGCATCCTCAGCTTCCTTCAAAGCATATAAAGTGCTGTCATCCATGCCGCAGCCGTTGTCAGCCACCTCGATATGCAGCGCTCCATCCCGTAAAGCCGCCTTCACCCTGAGCACCCGATCTTCATCCATATTTCGGAAGGCATGCACAAAAACATTTTCCACCACCGGCAGCAGCAGGCATCTCATCATCCGTAGGCCCAGAAGCGATTCTTCGGCCTGAATGATCGTTTCAATCTCGCCGGTAAACAATTCGGTCTGAATCTTAATGTAATTCCGTATCTGCTGCAGTTCTTCTCCCAGCGTCGTATCGGTCTTGACGGATTTAAGCGAATACTTCAGCATCTCCGAGATAGCGTTGATCAGTAGAGCCGCCTCTGCCTGGTCGTCGTTATACAGCTTCCAATACAGTTCATTGAACAGGTTATGCAGATAATGAGGGTTCAATTGCGCCTGAATGGCTTTTAATTCCGATTCCCGCTGGCTGATCTGGGCCAGATACACTTTGTTGATCAGAGTGCTTACTTGCTCCGCCATGCTGTTGAAGCTCTCACCGATGAACCCGAGCTCATCGCCGGAACGGACGCTAATCCGAGCCGAGAAATCCCCCGAACGCAATTTGCGCAGCCCCCGCAGCAGATCAGCCAGTGGCTTCAGCAAGGTTCTGGTAGAAATCGTAATCAGCAGTGCGCTAAGAAGCACGACGCCAATTCCGGCAATAACAAAGATATGGATGATGTCTTTGTTTTTGCGTTGAATTTCCTCCAGAGAAACCCCTCCATATAACGTGAAGCCTGCCGGTTCCAGACGATGGCGGACAAATAAATAGGTGACCCCACTCATCTTGACATATTGGGGATCGCCGGCTTCGATCAAGCGCATGAGTTGTTCCGTCTCCTCCTGATTCATATTGGCGTAGAGCAGTCCCTCCAGAGGTTCCAGCAGCAGTACCTTACCGTTGCCGTTCTCCGTAAGATCCCGCAGCACTTTGGACACCAGTCTTTCCTCCATGACCACCACCATGGTTCCGTACGGAATCAGCTTATCATTGAGCATCCGTCTAGCGGCAATTAGCACCGTCCGGCGTCCGCCGGGATCGACACTACTAGGCAGACTGGCCCGTCCCCAGACCAAGTTCCCCCGATGCGATTCCAGCTTGCCCATCAACATGGCCATTTCTTCAGGTCCGGGTTCCCCTGACGCCCCATTTTGGGAGCGAATAGCCAAATCTCCATTTTCATTGAACAGAAAGATGGAACGAATCGACGGCGTATCCACTTGCAGCGTGATCAGCTGCTCCTCCACGTACTTACGGTTCTTGTATTGCGTATAGAGCTCCCCTCCGGGATCAAGGCTCTCTGTGACGAACATTTCTATAGAAGGGTTCAGTATAATGGATTGGGATACCCGGCTTACCTCTTGGAAGGTGAGTTCCAATCGGGCCAAAGCCTGTTCATTGGCAATGGAGAACTGCTTGCTGATCTCGTCCTCCATCAATTGGACATTTAAGCGGTAGACCAGCCACCCCGCTAATGCAAAGGCTAATGTGACCATACACGAGAGCAGTACAATCAGCTTCAACTTGAAGCTGCCCTTCATTTCTCCGGCAATTCTCCCCGGCCAACTTATCGGATTCAGTCTGGCTCCCTCCCCCAAACGATGATGTAATCCGATTGTAATCCCTTTCATCCTGAATTAAAACAAAACTTGGCCCGGCTTCTACCGGACCAAGTCCTTATTCTATTCCTGGTGCTCCGTCCGAACTTTACTTTAGTTGGGAGCGGACCATTTCCAGTACATCATCGCCCAGGAAGGCCGTGTCTTTATTTTCTTGATACCACGTATTCATGTATTCCTCAATCTGCTTGCCGCCGCCTTTCTCCCAGGCTGCTTTAGCATCCGCAATAGCCTGCTCGGCCGTATATTTGGACCCGCCTATGATTCCTTTGACAATGATGTCGCTCACTTCTTTGTTCACGTTGGTACTGATAACCACCAGGTCGCTTGGCAGAACCGGCATATGCTCGTAGTGACTCAGAGCGGGATATTTGGCGTCCGGATTGAGCAAGAACTGGTCTGCCTGCTTCATCATCTCCAGCCCCGCCTTCTGATCCGGATCCTCTACATTAAATGCCGATACGGAGGTCAAAGATTCGTTCTGCGGGAGAGAATAGAACATGGTGTAGTCCGCGGCCCAATCCACTTCCTTCGTATTCTTGTCGGGATCAATCACGATGGGCGCACCGTCCGCTGACTTGTTCCAATGTTCTCCCTCCAGCCCCTTTCTCAACGTCAGCGCCGTATCCGGCTGGAGCATAAAGTTGATATATTCCATCACAGCCTTGGGATCTTTGGCTGCGGCGTTAACCACCGTTGTCATCTGAATCGGGTTGGTCACGTGATGGGTAAACTGTCCCACAGGAGACTCGGGCTGCATCATCGGCGCAATTTCCGCATCCGGGACCACCTTTCTGATGGTCTTGATATCGGTGACCGTACTCTCAAACCAGTTGTTGATTTGCGGAGGAAGGAAAACGCCCACCTTGCCGTTCAAATAATCCTTCTTGGCTTTGGAACCGTTCGTGTCTGCCAGGTAATCCGGGTCGATCAGTCTTTCGTCGAACAGTCTCTTCTTGAATTTCGTCGCCTCCAGCGTGTTATCCCAGCTGCGGATGATTTTGTCGTCAGCCGAGATGGCCCAACCGCTCGAGCCGAACATGGAATCGACCATGCCGCCGGAGGTATAGCTTATATTCGTTCCGTACGTATCCTTCTTGCCGTTGCCGTCAGGATCTTGCTCTACAAAAGCCTTCAAGACTGTAATCAGCTCTTCGGTCGTCTTCGGCACCTCTAGGTTCAGCTTTTTCAACCAATCCACCCGGATAAACGCCACGCTTTGCAGATGGGGCTCGTTAATTTTGCCGATTTCGTAAAGCTTGCCATCCGGCTTGGTGCCCACCTCGCGCAACTGGGGATACTTCTCCAGCAATTTTTCATATTCAGGGACATACTGCAAGTAATCGTCCAGGGGCAGCAGTTGCTTCTGCTGATATAGGGAATCCCTGAAGCCCGTATCATAATCATTGATCATATCCGGCGCGCTGCCGGATGCGAACATCACATTTAGCTTCTGAGTCGATTCCGACCGGAGCACGGGCACAAACTTGGCCTCCACCGGAGAATGTTCATTAATCCATTTAGTCCAGCGGTTCTCCTCCACGGTTCCCTCCGCGGCCGGGATATTGCCTCTGTCATAGTTTGACACGGTAATGACAGGTTTATCTCCGCTTTGCCCCTCTTCTTTTGGCTGGCTGCAGCCGGCAGCCCCCACCGTCAACACGATAGCCAGTACTGTGGATGACCAGACCCTTTTGTTCCACTTGGATGTTTGTTTTAACATTTACAAGCTCCTCTCGACCCATGATCTATAATGAATGGATTTGTTGCCGCTAACCTTTAATGGAACCCAGCATAATCCCTTGAACGAAATACTTTTGCAAAAACGGATATACCACCAGCATCGGCACCACCATCACCATAACGCCTACCGCCTTCAGTTTCTCGGAGATCAGCTCCTGCTGCTGCATGATATCCATCGCCATCATATTGTCCATGCTCTGAATCTGCAGCATGCTCTGGACAATGACCGTGAGATTCTGCAGTTCCGTTCGATTGATGTAAAGAATGACATTCATGAACATGTTCCAGTAACCAACGCCGTAGAATAACGTCAATGTGGCCAGCATGGGCAGGGATAAAGGCAAAATAATGCGCAAAAGCAGTTGCGTCTCTCCGCAGCCGTCAATCTGAGCCGATTCCGTCACTTCACTCGGAATGTTTTCAAAGAAGCTTTTCATGATTAACATGTTATAGGTACTGATCAGCCCAACGAACCATAAGGACCAGTACGTGTTCGTCAAATGCAGAGTGTTCATCACTAGATACGTGGGAATCATGCCGCCGCTGAACAACATCGTAAACAGCGCGGCCGTTGTGAGCGGCTTGCGGGCATACAGATAGCGGCGGGACAAAGGATACGCCGTCAGAACCGTAGTCAGCATGCTAAGCGCCGTTCCGCCCAATGTGATGATGACGCTGTTGCCAAACGCCCGCAAGGCTGGCGTGTTCTGAAAAAAATATTTGTAAGCGGTAAAATCAAGGCCCACCGGCCAGAACAAGACTTGTCCCAGATCCACTGCCTGCCCTTCGCTTATGGACAAAGCGATCAAATGCAGGAAAGGCAGAATGCAGGTGAGTGCGATGATAATTAAAACCGTGTGAACGAAGACCGAAAAAACCCTTCCGCTAGCCGACTCTCTCAATGCAGGTCCCCTCCCTTAAAGTTTTGTGAGCCTTGCTTTCCGGATAAGCTTCGTACAAAACTTGCTTCGGAAGCATGGGCTAGAATAATCCCTGGTCGAATTTCCTGGCCAGTGCGTTAGCCGACAACAGCAGCACCAAGCCGACAATGGACTCGAATAGACCCATGGCCGTGGTCAGACTGAATTGGGCCTTCTGCAGCCCCACTTTGTACACATAGGTGCTGATGACCTCGGCTTTTTCCAGGACTGTGGGATTCTGCAAGTTGTAAACCTGGTCGAACCCTACCTCCATCAAGCGGCCCATGCCCAGGATCAGCAGAAGGATAATCGTAGGACGGAGGCCCGGCAGCGTAATATGCCAGATCTGTCTCAGCTTACCCGCGCCGTCCAAGGCGGTGGATTCATACAAGCTGGGATCAATGGACGAAAGGGCGGCGAGATAGATAATGGCACCGAACCCCATTTCCTTCCACATCCCGGAGCCGATAAAGATCGCGACCCAGGATTCGATGCGATACAAAAACGGCACAGGCTCCATTCCCCATTGCTCCAGCAGCTTGTTAACGGTGCCGCCGTCGATCGAAAACAAGGTGAGAACCAGCCCTGCTACGATGACCCATGACAGAAAGTGGGGAAGATAAATAATCGTTTGAATCCATCGCTTCAACCATCTTTTTCGAACCTCATTCAGCGCGATGGCGATAATGATCGGCGCGGGAAAACCGAAGATCAGATTCAGAATACTTAATTCGAGGGTATTCCAGATGATCTGCAGCGTAGCGTCGGACTGAAATAAAATCTTGAAATACTTGAGTCCCACCCAAGGGCTGGACAAAATGCCATCGCGGAAATTGTAATCCTTGAAAGCGATCACAAGACCGCCCATAGGAAGATACCGGAATATCACGTAATACAGGATCCCCGGTACGAGCATGAGGAACAGCGGAATATTCTGCCGAAACCTCTTGGTCTCGTAAAAGGCTTGTTTGGCCATCGGCACACTGTCCGTTTCGGCGGTCGCAGGTGTTGTTGGCATGTTCTAACCTTCTTTCTTGGTTAATTGCTTTTCGATGATGTTTATACTGTATCGCAGTCCCACCGGTGCATACCTTAAGAATCTCTAGGTTTTTCTATAGTTTTTTTTGTTTTTCACGTACAGAAAAAAAAAGGACGCGAATTCGCTCGCGTCCTTTTTTGGCGCTTCCCTTTCCCGTTTGCGTTAGCTTTTCATTTAAATGCCAGAGCTTAATGCTTCCTTCAAATTATTGCCGGGACAACAAGAAGCGTCCGTCCCTAAGTAAATAGTTTGCCGCATCGTTCGATATGTGTTCTCCGTCTTGCGCCCGCACCTCGTTAACAAAACTGTTCAAATTGCCATTCTCCAGTTTTTTCTGCAGGCTACGGGCGATTCCGGCATTATCGATTTCCTTGCTCTCGGCAAAACGCGTCACTAATGCCTTTAATGAATTGATACTTGCTACGGTATGGAAAACAACGGTTTTACTGCCTGAATTGCCGGCTAGATCAACTGAAGACACCTCAAGCGTATGTGTTCCCAGCGGCAATGAAAAGAGTGGGACCGTCGTGCCAACCAGATAAGAATACGTATCCAGCGTCACCATCGTCTTGCTGTTGTCGACTCCCGATGCCGTATCCAGCATAGTCACCATAGGGGTCAAATCCCCGCTATCTTCATGGATGCTGCCGTCTTCAGGAATGGCAACTTCTATAGTTGGCGCCTTCGTATCCAGTTTAAAACTGACGGCTTTCGCAATCTCCTCATTCCCTGCTGGATCAGTCGAACGATAGGTAACCGTGTAAGTACCGTCTTGGTTGAATGTGATCGGTGCCGTATAGGTTTGCGAAGTCGCCCCGCCGTCCAGACTGTAGACGATTTTTGCAACGCTTGCCCACGGGGACTTTGCTGACAAACTTACCGTTACCGGATGCGTATACCAGCCATTTTGGCCATTCGGAACTTCTGGCGAAAGAGCCGCGGATGTGATCGGCGCAGTTTTCGATCCTCCCGTAACCATGACTTTGAAATCGTCGAAGTCGATTGAAGCGTTAGCGTAGCCGTCGATGCCGAACAGCTGGCCGGTCAACTTACTGCCGCCTGTATGGCGGAAGAGGAAGTCAGTGGCCGCCGGAACAGGATCATCGTTAATATAAACGGTATAAGTCTTGGCGTCCCAATTTGCCACCATTTTAATTTTGTACCATGTATTGTATGAAGTGTTCTTGACCGGCTTCTTGGACCCCCCATTCTGTACGATGATTTTACCCGTATCAAAAGCTGTGACCATGGAATAATTGCCGGTGCCGCTGTCATTTCTCACCATGGCACCATTGGCGTACTGAAAGCTGCTGTTTAATCTGGCACGATATTCGATGACGATGCGCTGATCCGCTTCTGCCTTGACCTCGCCTGCAAACGGCAGGAACAAATTTGCCTTGCCCGCAACAGCGGTTGTGGTCAGTCGAAGGAACTTATTCCCGTCCTCTTCTTGCACAGTGGCAGTAGCGCCATTGGTTAGAGCTTCGGTGGTAATGCCGTAAGGGTACTTGCCCGTCTCATCGCCGGAGAAATCCCGGTAGGCGTTATAGGTCACGCCATCCTCGGTAAGGTTAAGTGAGCCAAGCAGGGCTGCTTCCGCTTCAGCAAGGCGATCCAGCGCCTCCTCAAACTGCTCTTCACGCAGATCAGGGTCTACAGACATCTCTTCCGCATGTTCCAGCTCAGCCAAGAGAGCATTATACGCATCTTGACTATAGGTTCCCAAGCCTTCGCCCAGCGGATAAGAGAAACCGACTATCCTGCTGCGCATGTTATCTACAATCTCATCAAGACCCCATCCCGGGATCACTTCTACGGAAACGGCAGCAGGAATCTTCTCGCCATTCAGTGTTAATATGACAGGCACCTGAATCGTGCCAAGTGAGTTGAAGTGTATTCCTTCCAGCTTCCAGCTGACCTCGGCGATGCTTATCTCACCCTTGTAATTGACGTCAACAACGCCGGGCAGCCTCGGTGTCACTCCGGAGGGAGTTTTTACTTGAGAAAGAATCTGAGGAACCTGAGACGGATCGGGTGTTACTGTTAAGTTGAATTTTGCTTCCTTGCCGCCGTATACGGCTGTAATCACCGTATCCCCCGGCCCAGTGTCATATACCTGACCGGTGACCGTAACCTTGGCCACGTCTGGTTTGCTGCTGAAGTACGTGGCGTCAGCCGACACATCCTGGACTTCATAGGTGTTGTAGCGAGCTGTTAACTGCAGTTGCCCTGTCAGCCCGCTGGTCAGGATGTTGTTCAATCCGCTGATGGCAATGGACTGCACAGACTTAGGTTCAGCGGCAACGGTAACCGTGGCTGTGGCCGTCTTTCCGTTATATGTCGCGGTGATCGTGGCGCTGCCTGCCTTGAGTCCTTTGACCCCCATCCCATCAATATCAGCGACCTCTTTGTTGGAAGAACTGAAGGAAACTCCGCTGTCCACAGGGGAGTAGGTAGTGCCTGTTACCGTATACACGGGCAAACTGCGGCTTTCACCTAACCCCAGCGTGTACCCCGGAGAATCGAATAGAATTTCCGACGCAACATCAAGCTTGAATATATCCATGCTGTCAATTTCGGCAAGGTTGGCACCCGTCGAGAAACGGATGGTATTGTTGCCTTGTTTAAGATAGACTTTCACCGTGGAGGCTCCCCAACGATTCCAGCCGGAATAGACGATGTTCAAACGGGCGCCGGAACTGCCGTTTACCGACAAGATATGTGAAGCATCCGCCCCATTCGATGAGCCGTTGGCATTGCGCACAGACAGCACATAAAATCCCGCCTCTAGCACGTTGACTGTAAACTGGGCATAATCATTGGCGTTCTTGATATTGGCGATCTTCTTCCCGTCGGAAGCGGTACCTTCCCACCAAACGCCGGGGCCGGTTCCGCCGCTGGGATCTTTCACCAACAGGGCTGCTTCCGCCTCGCAGCGCTGACGTGCCGGCTCCCCTGAAGGCTTGGCAATCGGTTTGTTTGGATCGACGGGCTCTCCCAGGTTTGGCGTTCCGTCTGCGTTCCAGATGAATTTCTGCGCTCGGACATTGCGGGTCCACCCTGATCCTGGCCAGCGGGCGGAATGGTAGATAATCCAGTCCTCACTGCCGTCGGGAGAGGTGGTGAGACTGTGGTGACCCGGGCCATAAACGCCGTTGGCGCTGGAGAAAATCGGATTGTCCTGTTTTACCCAGGAGCTGGGGTTCATCAAATCGTCGCCAATCTTGGCCGTGATCAGTCCGAGGCAGTAACTGTCTGTCCAGCTTCCGTTTGCGGAATAGACCAAGTTGATGGTGTTACCGCGTATATTGACTTGGGGACCTTCGTTGATCCTGCCCGGGGACGTTTCCCAATCATGGTCAGGCGTCGAAATCAATACCCGCTGCGAGCTGATGGTCCGTGGATCGCTCATTTCCGCTATATATAGATTTTGGTAACTCCCATCCGTTTCCTCCCAGCCGGACCAGATGAAATAGTGTTTCTCATTTACAGTCAGCACCGTGCCGTCGATCGCCCAGCGGTCCGTGGAATCGGTTATTTTCCCTTTGAACTCCCAGGTTCCGGTCATCGGACTCTCACTGGCGTTCTCCAGCACATACATGCGGTGATTTGCGTTGGTTCCGTTGTCAGCCGCGAAGTAAATATACCATTTGTATTTGCCATCGATATCTTTGAGATAGTGCATTTCGGGTGCCCAAACATTGGAACTGTACATGGTACCCTTAACCGGTGTCCAGGCTAGGCTCCTCTCGCCCGCTTCAATGCCGGTGATGGTCATCGATCTGCGGATCATGATGCCGCTGGCGTTGACAAAGACGTTGTAATAATAGCCGTCCGTATGCTTGTAAACCCAAGGGTCGGCTCCTACCTGCATAATCGTATTATAGAAATTTGACACCTCCGACACCGCCGTTGTCGACGCCGACATCGAATCTTTCGCATCGGGCGCCCTGTCTGCCGCCGCAGCCGCTCCTCTCCATTGCGGCAGCATCAGCAGCACCGCGAGACAAAGCAGCAGGTACCTGAATCTTTTCCTGAGCATTAACAGTCCTCCTTGGAATCATATAGCTCTCAGCATTCACCGAAAACACTTTACACTCCTTATTTGCTTTATTGCCGGCGATTCGTCCGAACGTTTCTTCTTCGCACCCCCAGGTTCAGTTTTTTCAACCAATCCATCCGGATGAACCCCTTGAAAGCGATTTCAATCCCGCCCATAGAAAAATACCGGTAAAAGGCGTGTTTGGCCTTCGGAACGCTGTCCATTCCGGCGGCTGCAGGTTGTTGGCATGTTCTAACCTTCTTTCTTGGTTGAATGCTTATCGATATCGTGTATACTGTACCGCAGTCCTTCCAGTTCAAACCTTAAAATTCTCTAGGTTTTTCTTTAGATTTTTTTGTTTTTCGCATACAGATAAAGGGACGCGAAATCTGGTCATAGCCCTGCCAAGTAAACACTTCCTCTAAATAAGACGTACAGCCTGCCTTGATCTCAACTGATAGGGGGATAAGTGAATCAGAACCCTACTAAGGAAGAGGCAAGAAGGAAACCAGGAAAAGGGCCCCCCTGCCGCGAAGCGGCAACAAGAGCCCGGAAGGGACGCCTCTAATTGGTCGGTCGACCGCTACTTGCACGCATGTCGGCAGGCAGCTCGAATCGGCTGTAGCTCTCCAGCCTGAACGGAAGGGTCGGCGATGCCCAAGGAAGCGGGTATTCACTGTACAGTTGCCTCTTCGCCGCCACATCCCTCATCTTATCGGACAAGCCGGACAGCAAGCGCACCGTGGAGTCGCTATCCTCCTGCTCGGTCACGAACCGGCCGGGAATTGAGCGAACGGCGCGGGCCGACTCATAGGCTCCATTGGATACCAGTACGAAGCTTCGGCACGCCTCGATCGGTGAGAAGAGCGTCCTGCCCGGGGTCTCTATCGCTTCCATCAGGTTCTGATACATGTTGCGCATCAAATCGGCCGGGCCAAACGCCAAATCTTCTTCGCCGTCCTGCGCGCGAATCGTCAGCTTGTTCTGGTAATTCCAATGTGCCTCCCCGCGCGTCCCGTACACAGCAATGGAAGGCACTTCACTCGTTTCGTGGCAAAGCATGGCGTAAAAATGAACGCTCGCACCGTTAGCCATAACGACTCGAATACAGGAGATGTCGTCCCCCTCGATGTCGTTGACATGGTAAAGCTCGGCCTGCACCGATTCCGGGTGTAAACCTGAGGCGCCTTCGACTCCGGCCGACAGCAAGCAATTGTACAGCAAGTGAGCGAACGGATTGTTGAACGTCCCGTCCAACACATACTCGCCGTCGCTGACCAGTTTTCCGGCCCAGCGGGTTCGATCGTAGTACGAGCGAGAGCGTTTCCACATACCAACGCCGACCACATGCTTCACATGCCCGAGCACGCCGGAGCCAAGCCTTTCCAGCAACGTTCGGAACGCCTGACCCGACGTATTCTGGAAGTTCACCTGGCACAAGCGGCCGGTCTCCCGCTGCACGGCGATCATCTCGTCCAGATCTTGTATCGTTATCGCCGGCGGCTTCTCCACCAGCACGTGAAAGCCCATCCGCATCACCTGGATGCACATCGGCTTGTGGGTGGGGATCGGCGTGACAATCACGACGAAATCGATGTCCGGATGAAGCGTGAGCATCTGCACATAGTCCGTATAATGGATGGCCCCAAGCGCGGTCAGCTTACCGTAAGACTCCTGATGAGCGTCGACATTCGGCTCCGCAAAAGCGACAACCTGCAGGCTGCCCTCTCCGGCCAGCTTCTGCATGATATTCACATGCTGAGCGCCGAATCCCCCGATCCCGATCAGCGCGGTGCGACAAATCTTCATATTCCTTCCCTCCATTACCTATGCCTTGACAAGCCGGGAAGCGATTCTCCAGGCTAGCCAAAGCCGTAAATAAAAATTCATATCATACGCACTGCAAGTAACGTTCCTTGATTAGCGAGAGCGCTTCGTCTCCCGGCATATCCCATACTTGCTGGTTAAAGATTTCCACCTCGATCGCCCCCGAGTATCCGGCCGTCTCGACGGCATGACGCATCCGGCGCAGCTCGATAACGCCGTCCCCCATCATCCCTCTGCCCATTAGCAGGTCGGGTACCGGCACGATCCAATCGGAAACGTGGAAACCGAGTATCCGCCCTCTGGCACGCTCAATTTGCGCGTATAGCTCAGGATCCCACCAGACGTGGAACGCGTCGACAACGACGCCGACGTCCTGCGGGTCGTGCTGCTCCGCGAGCGTGTTGGCTTGCGCCAGCGTATTGATGACGGAGCGTTCAGCGCCGTACATCGGGTGCAACGGCTCGATGCCGAGCTTGACTCCGTGCGAGCGAGCGAACGGCACGAGCTCCGCGATCGCCTCTTCGACCGTCTTGCGGGCAAAATCGATATCCCGGTCCGGAGCTGGTCCGCAAACGAGCACGAGTACGTCGGTGCCGAGCTCAGCCGCTTCCTCGACAGCCCGACGGTTGTCGTCCATCCGCTCTTTGCGCGCAGCCGCGGTGGCCGCCGGAAAATAACCTCCGCGGCACAGGCTGGAGACGCGCAGGCCCGCGTCCCGCACAAGCCGCTTGCTCTCGGCCAGGCCGGTCTCGGCCACTTTATGCCGCCACATCGCGATCCAAGGCACTTCCGCGTGAACGCATGCTTCCACGGCCTCGCGCATATCCAGCCGATCGGTCGTAATCTGGTTCAAGCTGAGTCTGTCTATGGAACGAAGCAGTTCCATGCTGATCCCTCCCGGATTTCAAATATTGCTATAAGAGATTACGGCCGAATACCTGCCAGCGCTAAGACAGGCTTCATCCGTTCGGCGGCAAGCTCTGGATCGGCCAATAGCCCGGCCCGGTCGGCAAGCACGAACAGCTCGGCCAAATGGACGATCGAGCGCGATCCCTCCGCTCCCCCGATCATGCGGAAATGCGGTTGGTGGCCGTTCAAGTAGGCCATGAACACAATTCCCGTCTTGTAGGCGAACGTCGGCTTCTGGAAAATATGGCGCGACAGGGCGACTGTAGGCTCCATAATCGCCCCATAACTGACCAGGTCGCCCGCGTCGAGCGCATGAAGCGCCTGGGAAGCGGCCGGAGCGATCGCGTCGAATATGCCGAGGAGCGCATGGCTGTAGCCCTGCTCATCACCCTTGATCAGCTCCGGGTAGTTGAAGTCGTCGCCGGTGTACATCTTGACGCCTTCCGGCAGTAGCCGACGCATCTTGATTTCTTTACCGGCATCGAGCAGCGAGATTTTAATCCCGTCGACCTTGTCCGCGTTTGCCCGAATGACGCGCAAACAAACGTCCATCGCCTCATCCGGATCGTCCTTGCACCCCCAATAGCCGGCCAGAGCGGGATCGAACATGTCGCCAAGCCAATGCAGGATAACCGGCTGTTTCACTTGTCCTAAAATGCGCCCATACACCCGCTCGTAGTCCTCTGGCCCTTTCGCGCAAGCGGCAAGTGCGCGGCTCGCCATCAGAATGACTTGACCGCCCTCGCCTTCAATGAAGCCAACTTGCTCTTCATAGGCAGCTTCCACGTCGTATATCGTGACCGACGGTCCCGGGAGCAGATGATCGGTTCCCGCGCCGCAGGCGATTTTGCCGCCAACCGAGCACGCTTCCGCGATCGAAGCGCGGATAAGCTCCTTCGAGCGGTTCCAGTCGAGGCCCATCCCACGCTGCGCGGTATCCATCGCTTCCGCCACGGCCAGACCGAGCGACCACAGATGGTGCCGGTAGGCGAGGGTCGAGTTCCAATCGATCTGCGTGTGATGCAGCGGATCGGCATCCGCAAACGGATCGCAGACGACATGGGCGGCCGAGAAGGCGATACGGCCCGTAAACGGCTTGGTCGACACAGCAAACGAGCCGGCTTTGCCAAGAGCATATTCATACAACGCTCCCCCTGCGCGGGGGAGGAGCAGCGATTTAGTCATCTGTACTCTCCTCCTTTACAGGCTCAGCTTCGGCACGTCGATCCAGCGGCGCTTATGCCACGACTGTAAGCTGAGATCGGCAAGTTGGGTGCCCTTCGCACCTTCGAGCAGATCCCACGGGAACGACGTGTCGATGACGACATGCTTCAAGAACATTTCCCATTGCACCTTGAACGCGTTGTCGAACGACGCGTTGTCCGGCACCTGCACCCATTGGTCGCGGAACTGGAACGGATTCGGAATGTCCGGATTCCATACTGGCTTTGGCGTGTTGACCCGATGCTGCGTCTTGCAGTCGCGCAAGCCCGCCACGGCGCTGCCTTCGGTGCCGTCGACTGTAACCGTGAGTAGATCGTCTCGATCTACGCGCACCGCCCATGACGAGTTGGCCTGCACGATAATGCCGCCTTCCAGCTCAAACATGGCGTACGCCGCATCATCTGCCGTGCAGTCGTAGGGAACGCCCTGCTCGTCCAAACGTTTCGGAATATGCGTAGCGGCAAGACAGGAAACAGCCTTCACTTCCCCGAACAAATTCTCGAGCACATAGCGCCAGTGTGCAAACATGTCGACGATAATGCCACCACCGTCTTCCTTGCGGTAGTTCCATGAAGGCCGCTGACCTGGCTGCCAGTCGCCCTCAAATACCCAATAGCCGAACTCCATCCGCACAGACAAGATGCGCCCGAAGAAGCCGGAGTCGATCAAGCGCTTCAGCTTAAGCAATCCGGGTAAAAATAGCTTATCTTGCACGACGCCGTTTCTCACCCCCGCCTCGGCGGCGATGCGGGCCAGTTCGAGCGCTCCTTCGAGATCGACGGCCGTCGGCTTCTCGCAATAAATATGCTTGCCCGCCGCGATCGCCTGCTTGATGCTTTCCGCGCGGCGCACCGTCGTCTGGCTATCGAAATAAATTTCATTGTATGGATCGGCGAGGCATGCTTCAAGATCGGTGCTCCAACGCTCGACGCCGTAGGCGGCCGCCAGCGCCTGCAGCTTGTTCTCCTTCCGGCCGACCAGAATCGGGTCGGGCATTATGACGTCTCCGCCCGATAGCGCGACGCCCCCCTGCTTGCGAATTGCAAGAATCGAACGGATTAAATGCTGGTTGGTTCCCATCCGTCCGGTAACGCCGTTCATAATAATGCCGATGTTGCGAACTGCCATCTTTCATTGCCCCCTTCGCTTCGTATATCTGTATTATAGTCGGTGCGAAACCGCATTTCTTACGATTCCGGGAACACGATTCTCAATTTCGGAAGCGAATTGTTCGAGCGAAAAACAACATCCCCCGCGGGCGCTTAGCCAATGGGGGATGAAGGGGGAATTACGTTTCAATCAATCGGCCAGTCGGCCGCTGATCGCATTCTTGTTCGTTTGATCGCACGTTTGTGCGCTCGTTTGTCCTTTTTGACGGAAGGCCTGCCTACTCGGCTTGCGCGGGTGCGTTCAGCTCCCGGTACGTTTTCGGGGACAGCTTGGCGACAGACTTGAACGACCGGTAAAATGTGGACACGGAGTCATAACCAACCTCAAAGCAGATCGAAATAATGTCCTTGCCCGTTTCGGCCAGCAGCTTCTGGGCGATGCGGATGCGCACCTCGGTCAAATATTGCATCGGTGTCATGTCGTACCGTTCCTTGAAGATGTTGTTCACGTGCCGTGTGCTGATGCCCAGTTTGGAGGCGATGTCCCCCGCGGTCAGCGGATCAAAATACTGTGAATCGATATAGCTGCGTATTTTCTCAGCGCGCAGTCTGTTGGAGCTGGAGCCCGCTCCGGCGGCCTCTGTTCCGGCCGGACGAACCAGCAAGAGCAGCAGCTGAGACAGCTGGACTTTGAGCGATAGACGGATGAGCGGCGACAGCTCCCTGGACTGCTCGAACAGCATTTTCCTGAGCAACTGACGCAGCTCGCTCGCGGCAAACAATCCCGGTTTCATCAGACAGGAGTCCGGGAAATAGGCGTGGAGCAGCTGCTCCTTCATATCCGGATCGAGCACCGCCTCATCAAACGCCAACACTAGCAAGGTCAGCCTAGAGTCGGACATGACCGAGTGGACGGAATACGGCACGATCAGCGCCGTATCGTCGACCACTAGCTTCCGTTCCTCCTCCCCCAGCTGGATAGCGCCTTCGCCCTCCAGCACAAACAGCAGCTGGTGCGTCTGGTGATAGTGCTCAGACACGAGATGTCCGCCCGTATGCTTCTGCTCGTATAAATCTATCGCATTCCTGGACAAGTCAATCCATTTAATCGTCACGGCGAAGCCTCCGTTTTATTGAAGCGTTTCATTTAAAGCCATTTTAGCGCGATCGGCGGCTTCGGACAACATTTTAGAATAAGCGCAGCCCGGACACCGCAAGCACCACCGAGCTGCAGCTTTATTGAGGCCTTCAGGTCCATCTGTCCATGCTGCTCGCTCCTTTTTTCGTGGCAAAAGAATTAGGGGCGATCATTAACGTCACATCCGGGCTGGCTTTTACACCATTTACAATTGCCCTCATTTACTCAACCAGCAATGGTTTGAAACGGTTAGTTGTGGCTGTTCACGGAGTCAAAGGATTAAGTAGATTATAAAGGGGGGAGCTTTTCAAGGCATAGCTCAGACGAATTCAATCTCACCCTTACAAAATAAAATTTGCAGAAATTCAATTGGCTTTCTCACTAATTTCCTATTTACTCATCATGCATTCGTTTTACCTGATCCATTTTCACCAATCAGAGTGTTTACCTCATGTGTGAATTTAAAATCCACATTTTTAAAGTTTCTAAAGTTACATATGGTTAATTTAGAACTATGCATTGAGGTGGACCTCCCAAAAACCCCTTTTTCTATATTCCACCATACGAATACAATAACAACTCATAAAAATTTTATGAGCAGAGAATAGCGATGCTCCTACTCCAAGAAGAATTCGCTGACACGAACACTTCCGATCCCGTCCGCGTGCTCGCACAACAAGGCTCGAATACGTATCAGTTTTGTCAATTGGCACGCCACTTGAAACCAGTAGCCTTTTTATGTCCTCATTGTTATAGTTATGCCCAAGAAACGCTAGCACAGCTCTAAAATCATTAGCAGAAACTTTATTGCCCTTCAAATCGATTTCATCACTACAAATATCTATTCCATAATTTTCAGTATCTGCCTTCCTTGACATGAATACTTTTCAAAAAGATTCGTAATTTCTTGTTTAATATTTTCTAGTCGTATATGTTTACGTCTCCCCAGGTATTGCTTCCATTTTATCGTTTGGGCTTTACAAAGTGTAGGAAAGTGATTGTATAGTGTTTTTTTTACAACCTATTTCATCGGCGATCGCTTGTACGTGCATATATCCATTGCTTGAGAGCATTTTTTCTTATTTGGAATGTTATTTTTAAAAATGAAAGGCTGGTCAGCGACAAATGCCCTCTCTTAAACTGTGTGGGTCCACCTTAAACTCCCGCCAGTCAAAAGCTTTTTAAGACTGGATACAAAATTCCCTTTATGGGACTTTTTTATAACACTTAAAGCAAAGGTTTGCCGTAAGTTTATTAAAGTAAATGCTTGCCGTTCCCGCAAATATTTACTTTAACTCTCATAATTGTCAATCTGCCATTCAACGAGTCAAAACGAGATACAAGCAAAGTTAACTTCGACTATTGTTATTTTTGCTGCAATGCATGTCATAAAGGTTCTCTTTTATTTTCACGCAAAAAAGCGACCTCACAAGGTCGCTTTTCGATTTTATGTATGGAGGCGAGGGGAGTCGAACCCCTGTCCGAAGATAACGACAACACAAGCTTCTACGGGTGTAGTGACAGATTTGATGTCACCCTAGGAACTCCCTGTCACCGGATTCCCTTCAGGTCAGCCTGATTGTCTTCTTCAGCTAGCCCCAGGCGGAGACTAGACAGCGTATCCCACTAAAGTTGAGCCCTCATCCCGGTACATGGGCGATACAGAGCGAGAGCACGCTCACAGGTTATTAAGCTGCGAAAGCGTAGTTGTTTTGTTGTTTGCCGTTTAATTGGCTTTAGCGTTGATGAAGTGGACGCGTCCCCACTACCCGCTACTCATGCCCGAACTATCCCCGTCGAATCCAAAAACGCCCCCTTAAGTTGGAGAAATGCCGGTGCTTCGCACCTTGGCGTTCCTGCCAAAAAGGGCTATCGGATTAAATCAAAGAATGTATTCAGTCATAGCAGTCCATCTATTGCGCATTCTTTCCCTCCAAGAAAGGAATACGCAGGCTGTATGCTGATTGTCAAAGATCTTGTTGATCTCTCTTACATCACCTAGTATATCACATTTTACATCAAAATGATATATACATTGCAGGTAACACAGCTAAAAGCTGCCATCGGGCAAGTTGCTCCATTACCTTGCAATCTTCTGCTTCTCGCGCAGCGCACGCTGGATATCGCGTTGTGCATCCTTCTTGGCGGCATCGGCACGCTTGTCGTACTGACGCTTACCTTTACCGAGGCCCAGCAATAACTTGGCATAGCCGTTACGAACGTAGATCTTCAGCGGTACGATCGCGTAACCGTCCTGCTTGGACAGGCCCAGCAGCTTGCGGATCTGCTCCTTGTGCAGCAGCAGCTTCCGTGTCCGCGTAGGATCCGTTGGGTTGTTGCGGTTCCCTTGCTCGAACGGGCTGATATGCATGTTATGGATATGGATCTCGCCATTCCGAATGGTTGCGAATGCATCTCCGATATTGACGCGGCCGTTCCGTATGGATTTGATCTCCGTTCCGGTCAGCACCATCCCGGCTTCATACGTATCCTCGATGAAGTAATCATGGGAAGCTTTTTTGTTCTGGGCCAGAACCTTCCCGTCACTTTTCTTACCCATGGTCTCACCCCTTGTCATCAACAATGATAATGGAAAAAGGACTTCCGGCAGACCGCCAATGCAATCTCACCAGAAGTCCATTGTATCAAACGTCAGCCTCCAAAAGCAAGGTGGGGCAAGCGCCTCCAGTGACAGATCAGGAGGAGAATGTTACTTTTTCTTCTTGCGGACAAAAGCGGCCGTGCCGTTTCCGCCCTTGCTCTTCCGTTTGCGGCCACCGCCGCCACCGGAGTTGCCACCAGTATTGCCGCCTGGTGTTGGACCTTCGCCGATGAAAATGCCGCTGCCCGCCGTCTTCTTGCGTCGACCCTTGCCGCCGGCACCACCAGAGCGCGCGTTGCGGTCAAAGCCGAGGGCGCCGCCGCTGGCGGAGCTGTAGCCGCCTTTGCCGGAGCCAAAGGCGAAGTTCGACGCCTGCTGCTCGCCAGCTCCAGCAGCTGCTTCACCGCCACCGCGCGCACCACGCCCGCTCGGCGGGGCATCGCCGCGGCCACCCTGGCCGCCGGCGCTGTCCTTGCGGCGTCCGCCTGGCGCGCCGCCTTCAGCCGCGCCGCGCTTACCGCCGCGGCCCTTACCCCCGCGGGCTGCGCCGTCGCGGGCACCAAATCCGCGGCCGCCATTGCCGCCGCGGTCGCCTTCGCCGCGCCCTTGGCGGCGCGGCTTCATATCCACCATCTCAAAATCGATGGTGTGATCGTCCATGTTCACCTTCGCCACGCGAACCTTCACATCATCACCGATGCGGTATACCTTCGAGGTCCGCTCCCCGATGAGCGCCATATGGCCCTCATCGAAATGATAATAATCGTCGGTCATCGCGCTGAGGCGAATCAAGCCTTCGACCGTGTTCTCCAGCTCGATGAACATACCGAAGCTGGTCACGCTGCTGATAATGCCTTCGAACTCTTCGCCGACTTTATCCAGCATGAACTCGGCTTTCTTGAGCGCTTCCGTATCGCGCTCCGCATCCACGGCCACACGCTCGCGCTCCGAAGATTGCTGAGCGATGTCAGCCATCCGGCCCGCCAGCACCTCATGACGCTTCTCATCGAGCGCGCCGCCGTTCTCCAGCACTTCCCGGATGACCCGGTGAATAACCAGATCGGGGTAACGCCGAATCGGAGACGTAAAGTGAGAATAATATTCCGCAGCAAGGCCGAAGTGACCCGTGCTCTCCGCGTCATATTTCGCCTGCTTCATCGAACGGAGCATCATGGTGCTGAGCACCGTTTGCTCCTTCGTGCCTTGAATGGCTTCCAGCAGGTTTTGCAGCGCACGCGGATGGATCGAGTTGCCCCGTCCCTTCACCTGATGCCCGAAATTGGCCGCGAATGCCATAAAGTTCTGCAGCTTCTCCTGATCTGGGTCCTCATGGATCCGGTAGATGAACGGTACTTTCAGCCAGTGGAAATGCTCAGCCACGGTTTCGTTGGCCGCCAGCATGAATTCCTCAATGATCTGCTCCGCGATGGAACGCTCTCTTTTAACGATATCCACGGGTTTGCCGTTCTCATCCACGATGACTTTGGATTCCACAAAATCAAAATCCACCGCGCCCCGGCGCATCCGGCGATTCCGCAGCTTCAGCGCCAGCTCGCGCATCAAGCGGAAATCCTCCACGAGGTCACTGTAACGCTCGATCAGCTCCGGATCCTCATCCACCAGGATTTTACGTACATTGTTATACGTCATCCGTTCTTTTGTACGAATAACACTCGTGAAAATATCGTGCTTCACAACTTTCATCTGCTCGTTGAATTCCATCTCACAGGACATCGTCAGACGATCCACCTGCGGATTCAAACTGCATATGCCGTTGGACAGACGGTGCGGCAGCATCGGAATAACCCGATCCACCAAATACACACTGCAGCCGCGATTGTAAGCTTCCTTATCCAGCTCGGAGCGGTCACGGACATAATAACTGACATCGGCAATATGAACGCCCAAACGGTAATTCCCGTTCGGCAGACGTTCCACATTCACCGCATCATCAAGATCCTTGGCATCTTCGCCGTCAATCGTCACAATGTTCAAGCCGCGCAGATCCCGGCGTCCCTGCTGTACAATCTCTTCTTCCGAAATGGCATCCGGCGCTGCATCTGCCTCGGCCAGAACTTCCTCCGGAAAGCCTTCTGGCAGCTGATGCTTGCGGATAATGGACAGGATATCGACGCCCGGATCGTCCTTGTGACCCAGAATCTCCACCACTTCGCCCTCTGCCGCCGCTCTTCCTTCCGGATAGCTGACCAGCTTCACCACGACCTTCACGCCATCAACGGCTCCGTTAATCGCATGCTTCGGAATAAAAATATCCCGGTTGATCCGCTTGTCATCCGGCAGCACAAAGCCATAGGCTTCATGGTTCTGGAATACACCCACGACTTGGGTGACGGCGCGCGTCACGATACGGACCACTTCGCCTTCCATTTTGCCGCCGTCGCTGCTTTGGGAACTGATCCGGATAAGCACGATATCTCCATTCATCGCACTCTTCAAGTCATTAGCATGAATGTACACATCCGGGTGCTCGCGATCATCAGGAATCAGAAAGGCAAAACCCTTCGCATGAGCCTGCAGTCGTCCGCGCAGCAAATTCATCCGTTCCGGCACGCCATATCGCTGGGTGCTGGTCAGAATGATTTTTCCGGATTGCTCAAGCTCATTCAGCAGCTTCAAGAATTCCCTGAATTCATGGGCATCCTTAATGGCAAAATGCTGCTCCAATTCCTGGTACGTCATCGGCTTGTATGCAGTTTCCCGCATAAAATTCAGTAATATTTCTTCAGTTATCATCATTATCACCTCGGGGAACCTGCAATTTCATCGTTCCGCTATCCATTCTTTACCTTCATATACTCATACCCTAGTATACACGAATTTAATCCTCGGTATCCTTCCGAACACCGTCTTAACCTATGTATTCCGAAATTCAGGCAATAAAAAACCCCCGCTCTTCCAAGAGTGAAAAAGCGAGGGTAACGTTCATTGTTATTTCAACATAGCAACAACGATGGCCAAAATCATAAATCCTGTTGCAAGACCTACCGTTGTACGCTGCAGTACGAGATCCATACCGCGAGCCTTTGTTTTACCAAAAAGATGTTCCGCACCGCCGGAGATGGCACCGGCAAGACCTGCGCTTTTCCCTTTTTGGAGAAGAACGACAGTAATCAACCCGATGGAGAAAATAACAAGCAACACTTCAAAAAATACAACCATGACTTCCACCTCCTACGTATGTAAACATCTAAATTTATGATCTGAAGAGACATTCTAGATTCTACATGAAAAACAGCATTTTTATTGTACCACAGCTTTAATGGCCTGACAAGAAGTGCGGGGAACAATCCCAACAAAAAATCTGCTCGGCCAGCCGGTTGGAAGTCGCCTAACATCGTCGATTGGCGGTATGGACTGACACTCCATATCCGGCCACACCATGATTCGCTCGCCAAAAAACAAATGGCCTGCCCCTCCAGCGCTGGCAGACCACCTGTTTCATAGCAGCCAAGGCTGCTTTATTTCACTCGGAAGGATCCTGTGCTGATCGCTACAAGATCGCCCTTCTCGTTCGCAATTCTGCATTCTGTTGTGACCGAACGGTGCGTCTGATGCACGATGCTTGCCGTTACGGTAAGGAGACCCGCTCTGGCCGGCATGACAAAATGCACGTTCAGATTGCTCGTCACCGTGGATTCGCCGGGGCGCTCCAGCATGACGGCAATGCCCATGGCGTTATCCATCAATGAGGAGAGTACGCCGCCATGCACGATGCCCATCATATTCATATGATGTGGCTGGGCATCCAGCGTGACGACAACCGCCTCCGGACTGGCAGACGCAAGCTTGCAGCCGAGATATCCCCAGAAGGTGGGCTCCGCCGCTCGAGTCATGGCCTCAATGTACGCCTCCCGGTCGAATTCCGGCTGCCCGGCCTTCGTATCCGGATTGGCATTGGTATGATTCATCAGGCCGCCTCCTTTTTTTGTTATGACGTCGTTAGTACTGTATCCATTCCAGCGGGATAACATGAATCACTTAACGTGCCTGCTCCGCTATTCTGCGCTTCAGCCCGTTCTACCTTCCTCTTCCTCCTCCAGCAGTTTGCGGCGCAGCACCTTGCCTACCATCGTCTTCGGCAGCGAATCGCGGAACACGTACTCGCGCGGCACCTTATAGGCTGCCAGCTGACTGCGGCAAAACTTCTCAAGGCCCGAAGGGTCCGGAGACGCGCCATCCTTCAGCACGATATAAGCCCTCACGGTTTCGCCGCGATAATCGTCCTTCGTTCCGACAACGACGGCTTCCTTGACGGAAGGATGCTCATACAGTACTTCCTCGATCTCCCGAGGGTAAATATTGAAACCGCTTGCAATGATCATGTCCTTCTTGCGGTCGATGATCGTAAAATACCCCTCTTCGTCCATCGTTGCCATATCCCCTGTGAACAACCAGCCGTTTCGCAGCGTGTCGAACGTCTCCTCCGGCCGGTTCCAGTACCCCATCATCACCTGCGGTCCTTTTACTATTAGCTCACCAGGCTCCCCGATGGGCATTTCTTCGCCCGTATCGGGATCGACCACCTTAGCATCCGTATCCGGAACAGGTACGCCGATGGTGCCGATTTTGCGCCTTCCCCAGATCGGATTCACATGAGTAACCGGGGAAGCTTCAGTCAGGCCATAGCCTTCGATCAGCCGTCCTTTGGTCAGCTCCTCGAACTTATCCTGCACCTCAACCGGAAGCCCGGCAGAGCCGCTGACGCAAGCATTAATCGAAGAGAGGTCATATTCCCTGATCTTGGGATGATTAATCAGTGCGATATACATGGTCGGCGCGCCCGGGAAAAGCGTCGGCTTCATTTTTTTGATCAGGTTCAGAATCATCGTCACTTCGAATTTCGGTACCAATATCAGCATGCCGGCACGGTAGATGGCCTGGTTCAGCAGCACGGTCAGTCCGAACACGTGAAAACAGGGCAAAACCGCTAAATAGCGCTCCTTCCCATCCTCCACCTGAAAGCACCAGTTCGCGGACTGCAAGGTGTTGGCGATCAGATTCATATGCGTCAGCATGACGCCTTTAGGAACACCCGTCGTACCACCCGTATACTGGAGCAGTGCCAAGTCCTTCTCCGCCTTCACGGGTTCGCAGATCGGGTCATTCGGCGCGCTGGCGAGCAGCTTCTTGAAGGCATGGACGCGGCTCCCATAATTGACGACCGGAAGAGGGCCCTCCTTCTTGGCTTTGATCGGGTAGAGAAGATCTTTGGGGAATGGCAGGTAATCCGCCACGGACGTGACGATCATATGCTCCAGTTCCGTCTCCTCGATGACTTTTTCAACGCGGGACACAAACATATCCATGGTAATGATGATCTTGGCACCGGAATCCTTCATCTGATGCGCAATTTCCCGCTCCATATAGAGCGGGTTGGTCATGACGGCAACGGCTCCGGCCAGCAGCACGCCATAATACGAGATCACCACCTGCGGGCAGTTGGGCAGCATGATCGCTACCCGGTCGCCCTTCTTAATTCCTTTGCTGCGGAGCGCGTTCGCCATACGATAGGACGACTCCAGCAGACTTCTATAGTTGATCGTCTTGCCCATGAAATACATGGCCGGCCGATTCGGAAACTTCTGTGCCGACGTCACGAGAAATGATGCCAAATTCTGTTTCGGATAATCAAAAGCGGGGGCTACTTCGGGCGGATAAAACGGCAGCCAAGGCTTTGTATCCATACAAAACCAACCCTTTCCTAAGGAATGCTCCTTCTTTCCTACTCCAAGAAAAATCTCTCTCTTTTGCGGTTACTTACGCATCGTATTGGCGTTGACGCGTGTTACACCGTGTACCGCTCGTTCTTGACCACGCGGGCTGCGATGCTGCGCTTGAGGGCCACCGTATCGACCGGCGTGCAACGCGTCAGTTTCTTGAGCACCGACAGCTGCATCCGCAGCATATCCCCGGTTTCCACTGAGGCCAGCGTTTCTTTTGCAAGTGCTTCAATGCGCTGGAACGCCTCGTATGCAAACACCTGCGTCATCTCGATCATGCCGGCTGCTTTTTCCTCGGAGGTGCGTTCGATTTGCTTGCGGGTACGCAGCAGCGCACTCTCGAGAGCATAAATATCAATCATCATATCCGCCAGATTGGACAAGGCCTCCTGCTCTTTCTCCAGCTTCGTTCCGAACTTCTGTACCGCCATACCGCCTGCAAGGAGGAAAATCTTCTTGCTCATCTCCAGGAAGTGCGCTTCCTGCTCTAGTGTGCCCTCGAAGGTTTGACCAGGTACCAGCTGCAGCAGCTCTCCTTGGAGACCTTGTGCTTTTTGCAGGAGCGCGATCTCACCCTTCATGGCCTTCTTCACGAGCGTGCCCGGAATCAGGAGCCGGTTGATCTCGTTCGTGCCTTCAAAGATACGGTTGATGCGGGAGTCCCGATAGATGCGTTCCACTTTGTACTCTTGGATATATCCATAGCCCCCGTGAATCTGTACCGCCTCGTCTGCCACGTTATCGAGTCCTTCCGAACAGAACACCTTGTTGATCGAGCATTCGATGGCATAGTCAGAGATCGCCGCAGCCGAGTGGATTCCGGCATCCTCGCTGTTGTAATCGATGTCCTGCATCGCTTCGTCCAGCAATCCTGCCGTCCGGTAAACCATACTCTCCATCACGAAGGTGGTGATGTTCATCTCGGCCAGCTTCTTGCGCATGAGCGGGAACTGCGAGATAGGCGTATCAAACTGTTTACGGGTGTTAGCATATTTCGCGCTCAGCTCGATCGATTCCTTCGCCGCACCGACCGTACCGGCTGCCAATTTATACCTGCCGATGTTTAGGATGTTAAAGGCAATCCGGTGGCCTTTGCCGATCTCGCCGAGCAGGTTCTCCTTCGGCACCTTGACGTCTTCGAAAAAGAGCGGACGCGTCGACGAGCCCTTGATGCCCATCTTCTTCTCCTCCGGACCGAGCGTGAAGCCCTCCATCTCCTTCTCGACGATGAACGCGGTGAAGTGCTCCCCGTCAATCTTGGCGTAGACGATAAAAATATCCGCAAATCCGGCGTTAGTTATATATAGCTTCGATCCGTTCAAAATATAATAGTCGCCGTCATCCGACAAGCGTGCCGTCGTTTTGGCACCCAGTGCATCCGAGCCGGAGGTCGGCTCCGTCAAGCAATAAGCCGCGATTTTAGCGCCGGTCGAGAGATCCGGCAGGTACTTCTGCTTCTGCTCTGTCGTGCCGAAGAACACGATTGGCAGCGTACCGATCCCCACATGAGCCCCGAAGGAAAGCGCAAAGGACGAACCTTTGGCCAACGATTCGTTAATAATCGTAGAGCTGACCTTATCCAGCCCGATCCCGCCGAACGGCTCCGGCACATCGGCCCCGAGCAGACCCAGCTCGCCTGCCTTGCGAAGCAGATCTACGGTCATCTCGTAATTCAGCTTCTCCAGCTCTTCATCATGCGGCACGACTTCCCCGTCAATAAAATCACGCACCGTCTCGCCGATCATGCGGTGCTCTTCCGTGAAATCCTCCGGTGTCAGGATGCGCTGTTTATCGGGATTATCGATGACAAAGCTGCCGCCTTTGATTTTCGGTTCTTTGGTTTGGTTATCGCTCATGATTGGTTTCCCCTTTCGGAATGTGGAATAAGGTGGAGTGCAATGAAATGCCTAGGTGTTGCTCCGTGGTAACTTTTCTGGGTTGAGCATAGAGGCATAAACACCTTCACTTCGGCGCAATAGTGGCCGCTCCGCGTGCGGATTGTACTTCCGATCGCTGTTGAGTGTGGATTTCCAGGAATGGATCTATCAATAGTAGAAATCCAAACTCAAAGGCGACCGCTGCCGCTTCTCCAGTACAATTCCGCCCTCTCCGCTGGGCTAGAGCGCTCAGGTCCTGACCCCTGCCTTTGGCTATCATTGCACTCCCCTGTGGTTGGAGTGGGTGGTGCCGTGTCCGGTCCGTGTTCGGAGCGGACACGGCACTAAGACTACATTTCAGAGTGAATAGGCTGGTCATGCATCAGTAGAGGACCAGTAGACTTGATACTAAAGAATCTAGATTGGGTTGACCGATTATTATCAGAAACGTTATTGAACTAACTTTTCCTAACACCTTGTTGGGAGCTGCAGGTCCTCTTGAGGACAAACGCGAATCGAACCACAATGAGCACCTGCAGAGACTAATGCGAGAATCCCGCCCCATATCCTCTAGGCGCTTGGAAGGTAGCGTAATTCTGCACCACCTACTCCTTACGCCCCGGCTGCGTGCACCTCGAACACCCCCGCGGCTCCCATGCCGCCGCCGATACACATGCTCACGACGCCGTAGCCGCCGCCGCGGCGGGCCAGCTCGGAGACGAGGCTGACGGTCAGTTTTGCGCCGGTGCAGCCGAGCGGATGGCCGAGCGCAATAGCGCCGCCATTGACGTTGACTTTACTCTCGTCGATACCCAGCGCGCGGATGATGTGGAGGCATTGCGAAGCGAACGCCTCGTTAATCTCGAACACATCCACCTGATCCAGCTCAATGCCCGCCATGCGCAGCGCCTTCGGGATCGCTTCAACGGGGCCGACGCCCATAATCTCCGGCTCTACGCCTGCCAGGGCAAACGATTTGAAGGTAGCCAGCGGGGTAAGGCCCAGCTGCTCCGCTTTCTCGCGGCTCATGACGGCTACCGCCGCCGCGCCGTCACTCGTCTGCGACGCATTGCCCGCGGTCACCGAGCCGCCAAGGGCAAAGGCTGGCTTCAGTTTAGCCAGCACAACCGGGGTCGTGTCTGGCCGGACCCCTTCATCCGTATCGAAGGCAAAGGTTTTGCTGCGCACCTTGCCCTGCTCATCGGCCGCAGCCAGCGTTACGTTCACCGGTACGATCTCGTCCCGGAACTTCCCTTCCGCGATGGCCGCCGCGGCCTTGCGGTGACTGCTAGCCGCGAAGGCATCCTGCGCCTCGCGGGTAATGCCGAAGCGACGGGCCACCTCTTCCGCGGTATGGCCCATGCCAATGTACACCTCCGACATCTCTTCCACGATCGTCGGATGCGGCGCCGGCTTGAAGCCGGTCATCGGCACATGGCTCATGCTCTCGACACCGCCGGCGACGATGACCTCGGCATGACCAAGCATGATGCGTTCTGCCGCAAAAGCGATTGCCTGAAGCCCCGAGGAACAGAAACGATTGACGGTCAGCGCGGGTACCGTCACGGGATATCCCGCATATAGCGAGATAATCCGCGCGACATTCAGGCCTTGCTCGCCTTCCGGCATCGCGCAGCCGAGGATGATATCCTCGACGTCCTCTTTTTTCAGGCCCGGTGCACGCTCAATGACGGCTTCCAGTACGGCTTTGCCGAGATCCTCCACGCGCGTCTGGGCAAAACTGCCCTTCTTCGCCTTCCCCACCGGAGTACGGGCAAGGGATACTATGACTGCTTCTCTCATGCCATTCACCTCATCAACTTGAAATGGTTGGATCCAATACCGTTTATAATTGCGCGGGCCGCTAATCGGCCGTGAAATGAATTCGTAACAGGTGGAACTGATTAAAGAGCTGCCATCACCCAAACTTCAACAGCACGGACAATCTGCCACATGTACCGTATCCACGTTTGATTTGGTGAATCGCACGTTGCGGATGATAGCTAATCTTTTAGCTGTGAAGCTTTAAGGACTATACCAACATTTAGCTTTCGTCATGTCCTGATTGCTTTCAAGATACCGAAGGCAAGGAGAGACCGGAAGTCGAGACGCTCAAAATTGCCAAGGAAGTACCGTCCAAGCTGAATCGCCCTAATTCCGCAGCGGCTTGCCTTTCGCCAGCATATGCTGCATGCGCTGCTGGGTCTTGACCTCGCCGAGCAGGCTGAGGAACGCTTCCCGCTCCAGGTCGAGCAGATGCTGCTCGCTCACCACCGTTCCCGCGGGAACATCGCCGCCCGTCAGGATGTGCGCCAGCTTCTTCGCGATCAACAGATCGTGATCGCTGATATAACCGCTGCGCTTCATGTCGATGGCGCCCATCTGGAGCACGGCCCGGCCGTCGCGGCCGACCACGCGGGCTTTGCCCGGCTGCGGCGGAACATAGCCTGCCCGGTCCATCGCAAGTACCGCCTGCTTCGCTTCATAGATCCGGTAATCCTGATTCATGACCACCGTATCCCCGCTGCGCCCATAACCCATGCGGATTGCTTCATGTCCGCTGGTCGATGCCTTCGCCATCGCCACCATCTCGAAGATTTTGTTAATCTCCGGCTGGAGGTCGCTCTCCTTATCGGGATGACGGTTGCTGGTCATGAGCGCCAGCTCCTTGCAGCCGCCGCCTGCCGGAATGAGGCCGACCCCCGTTTCTACGAGACCGAAATAGGTCTCCGCCGAGAAAATGATCCGGTCAGCCGGCAGGCACGCTTCCACGCCGCCGCCCAGCGTCATCCGGTGAGGCGCAGCCACAACCGGCTTCTCTAGCCCCTTCAGCTTCATCATGCTGCCTTGGAACAGACGGATGATGTCATCCACCTCATCCCAATCGCCGCTCTGCGCTTCCATCAGCATAAGCATCAGGTTGGCGCCGACGCAGAAGTTGCGGCCTTCGTTCGCCAGCACCAGCCCGCGGTAATTGGCCCTGACCTCTTCCACGCTCTGCTGGATCATGACCAGAATATCGGCGCCGATCGCATTGTTCGGGGACGTGAATTCAAGACATGCCACGCCATCTCCAATATCAATCAGGTTCGCCCCCGTATTCGAGCGGATGATCCGGTTTTGCGATTTGAGCGCTTGCAGCGAGATCAGCTCAGGCTGAACCTCTACGCCCTTATACTCGCCTTTGAAATAATGGAACACCTCGCCGTCCTTCTGCTGATAGAAGGACTTGTTCCCGGCGGCAATCCAATCCTTCACCCAAGCCGGGACGATCATGCCCTCCGCTTCCATGCGCTGCACGGATTCCGGCAGTCCGATCAGATCCCAGGTCTCGAATGGACCGAGCTCCCAGTTGAAGCCCCATTTCATCGCGTTGTCGATGTCCTGAATGGAATCGGCTATCTCTCCGAGCTTGTCGGCCGCATAGACAAGCACTTGCTTCAATACATTCCAAGCCAGTTCAGAGTAACGATCCTGCGTACCGAGGAATGCCTTGATCTTCCGCTTGGCTCCCTTCACCGCTTTGGCGGCTTCGATGGAAGCGGAGCTCACTTTGGCGCTCGGATTGTACTCCATCGTGGACAGGTTGAGCGATAAAATTTTGCTGCCTTGCTCGCTCTTTACTTTTTTATAGAATCCCTGGCCGCCCTTCTCACCGATCCAGCCGCGGGTGACAAGCTCATTCATGACATCGGGAACCGTGAACACGTCCTTCTCGTTCCCGTCCGGCACGGAGTCGTACACGTTTCTGGCCACATGAACAAAGGTATCGATGCCGACCAAATCCAGCGTACGGAAGGTGGCGCTCTTCGGACGCCCCAGAACGGGTCCCGTGGCCGCATCCACTTCCTCCACGGTATAGCTGTTTTTCACCATCTCCTGCAATGTGACCAGAAGACCGTAGGTGCCGATCCGGTTCGAGATGAAATTCGGCGTATCCTTCGCAAGCACAACCCCTTTACCAAGGCGCTTCGTGCAGAAATCAACCATAAACTTTGTAATGTCCGGATCCGTATCAAAGCCCGGGATAATCTCCAGCAGCTTCATATGACGCGGCGGATTGAAGAAATGGGTTCCCAGGAAGTGGCTGCGGAATTCCTCGCTGCAGTCCTCGACCATCGCATTAACGGAAATGCCGGAGGTATTCGTGCTGACGATTGATCCTTCCTTGCGCACGCCCTCAATCTGCTTGAAGATGCTTTTCTTGATCTCCAGGCGCTCCGTGACCACCTCAATGATCCAATCCACGTCCTTCAGCTGGCTCAGATGATCCTCGGTATTGCCTGGGGTGATCCGGCCCACAAAATCGGCGCTATACAGCGGAGCTGTGCTTGATTTGGGCAGAGCGGCAATGGCTTTGGCCGCAAGCCGGTTTCGTACCTTCGGATGATCCAGCGACAATCCGGCTTTTTCCTCTTCGGCGGTTAAGGATTTCGGAACGATGTCGAGCAGCAGGCAGGGAATGCCGGCATTGGCGAGATGGGCGGCGATCCCCGACCCCATGACGCCAGAGCCGATCACGGCGGCTTTGGTTATGTTTCGACTTGCGACACCGGAACCGCTGACGGATTCCTTGGTAATGGTATTGCTCATTGCACAACGACCTCCTGTTCATGGATTTCGGATAGACCGAATACGGATAACTCCAGGATTTCCGCGATATCTCGCGTTTTTACGCTTTCTTCCACTTCCTTCAGCTTCGTGCCGTCCTCCAGCATCGTCAGGCAGAACGGACAGGCTGAACTGATCATCGTCGGAGATACAGCCAGCGCCTGCTCGGTACGCGCCAGATTCACGCGCTTGCCCGCATCCTCCTCCATCCACATCTGCCCGCCGCCGGCGCCGCAGCACATCCCGTTCTCGCGATTCCGCTCCATCTCCAGGAGCTCGACGCCAGGAATGGCGCGAAGCACGCTGCGCGGCTGATCATACACGTCGTTATACCGTCCCAGGTAGCAGGAGTCATGATAGGTGATTTTCTCCTGAACCCGGTATTTGGGCTTAAGACGCCCTTCCTTCACCAGCTGGTCCAGCAGCTCCGTATGATGAATCACCTCGGCTTCAAGCCCAAATTCCGGATACTCATTCTTCAAAATATTGAAGGTATGCGGACAAGCCGTCACGATTCGTTTCACATCGTACTTCTGGAATGTCTCGATGTTCTCCATGCACAGCTGCTGGAACAGAAATTCATTGCCCATCCGGCGCGGCGTATCGCCCGAATTCTTCTCCTCGTTGCCGAGAATGGCGAAGTTGACGACCGCTTCATTCATAAGCCGGACAAAGGCCTTGGTGATCTTGCGGCTGCGATTGTCGTAAGAGCCCATGGAGCCGACAAAGAACAGCACGTCGAAATCCGGATTTTCCTTCACGGTCGGAATTTTCAGATCCAAAGTCCCTTCCGGATCGACCTCCTTCACCCACTTGCTCCGGTCCGCGCGGCTGATTCCCCAAGGGTTCCCTTGTCGCTCGATGTTTTGCATCGCCCGCTGGCCTTCTTGCGGCACGCTGCCCTCCATCAGAACGAGATGACGCCGAAGGTCCACGATTTTGTCGACGTGCTCATTCGCGACCGGGCACTGATCCTCGCAGTTGCGGCAGGTCGTGCACGCCCAAATCTCTTCTTCCGTCATGACGCCGCCGATCAATTGAATGTCCTTCGGGTCAACGCCCTCAACCTGATGCCAGGAGCGCTTCTGCACCTCCATCGTCGGGCCGATATCGGTAATGCCCTCGCCCTTCCAGCCGACAAGGGCCAGATCCGTTGCGCCCATGGAGTGAACGCCGGGTGATCCAAACACAGAGGCTGGCATCCATGCCGATTTGGAGGTGAGCGCAGCCCCTTTTTCCGTGAGATGATCCCTTAGCTTCACAATCATGTGCATCGGCGACAGCAGCTTGCCTGTATTCGAGGCCGGGCATACGTTGGTGCATCTTCCACATTCGACGCAGGCATAGAAATCGAGCATCTGCTTCTGCGTAAAATCCTCAATCTTGCCTACCCCGAATGCCTCGGCCTCTTCATCCTCCATGTCCAGCTTGCTGAGCTTGCTCGGGGGATCGGTGCGACGAACCAGAATGTTGATCGGCGCCGTAATGAGGTGAAAATGCTTCGATTGCGGCACATAGATAAGGAACGATAGCAGAATCAACAGATGCAGCCACCAGAACGCGTAATAGCAAACCGTAACCGCCACCGGCGGCATCCAGGCAAACACGGCCGCAATGCTGGAGGAGATCGGTGCCATGGCCGACCACGCCAGTCCTTCCATAAGCCGTTCAAAAGCCATCGTCAGCAGCACCGAAGCCATCAGCGTGGTGATGAAAAACACGACAATGCTTGGCTTCCAGCCCCGCTTGAGCCGTTTCAGCTTCTCGCCATAGCGGCGATAGGCCGCATAACCGATAGCGAGCAGGATCAGCGCAACCGTAATCTCCTGCATGAGAATAAAGCCGGCGTGCCCCGGAATCGGCAGGCTGTGGCCGGACAATCCCTTCCAGATGATGTCGAGCGCACCGAACTGCAAAATGATAAATCCGTAAAACACGATAAAATGCATGATGCCGCTCTTGCGATCCTTAAACAGCTTGCTCTGTCCGAATACCTGGATGGCGAATTGGCTCAGGCGTTCCTTCAGATCCTTCCTCAGATTCGCTGGCTTGCCCAAACGGATATACAGGTACCGGCGATACACCACGGTGGCGAACATATACACCGCCCAACCGGTGATCAAGACAAAGAGCAGCGCGTTGATTAATGTCAGAATCATCTCTCTCAGCCCCTTGCGTTAAAAATCCTTCTTTCTTCTCATAGTCTTGTGCAGCGTCCCATTTTGCGAAGCTCCTGTCACTCCTTCCGAAACCTCTTGTCATGTGTTCATGTCGGGACATATATGAAGCGCTTTCATTAGAGGAACAAAAATAGACCTCCACATCGTGCCGTGCCGACCACTCTAAACCGAACTTCATCGTTTCTGGCTGCATCTCTTCATCCGTACATCGCTCTCATCTGTACTTGCCTGCGGATACCCAGTGACTTGTTTCTTCCGGTTGAACTGCCGTCTATTGCTCTGATATGAACGCCTTATTCTGCTGCTCTGATCCAACTGCTTCATCCATTTCGCGCTTCTTCGTAACCCATCGTTGACAACGACATGAACGTATTTTATGATGGATACAAGAAATGAATGAGTATTCATTCATAATTTTAACTGTATTCTAACACCGGGGTGAGCATATGACAAGTAAAAAAAATGAAAAATACCACCTTATTCTCCAGGGCGCCCTGAAAGTATTCGCCGAGAACGGCTACCACCGGTCCCAGGTTTCCAAGATCGCCAAAGCTGCCGGCGTGGCTGACGGCACCATCTATTTGTACTTTAAGAGGAAGGAGGATATCCTGATCCGCCTGTTCCAGGAAAAGCTTGGCGAGCTGGTCGGCAAATTCCACGCAAGCGTGGAAGGAACCACGGATGCCGTGGAAGCGCTGCGGACGGTGTGCAGCATCCATTTTTCGGAGCTGGAAAGCAATCCTGAGCTTGCTTATGTCACGCAGATTGAGCTGCGGCAGAGCGATCTGGAGCTGCGCAAGGAAATCGGCAGCGCTTTGAAGCCATATATTGTGCTGATCGAGAATATTCTGGAACAGGGCATCAAAGAACAGAAATTCCGTTCCGATCTGAACGTCAAGCTGGTGCGCAACCTGATTTTTGGCGCGATGGACGAAGCGGTAACCTCTTGGCTGATCTCCGGCCGCAAGTATTCTCTGTCCGATCAGGCGGATGAGACGCTTAGCTTTTTCCTGAACGGTGTTTCCGGCGGACAATAAGTTCCGCTGATATTCATATTGAAGGGAGCGTTTAACCGATGAAGATTGTGGTATTGCTTAAACAGACCTTTGACACGGAGGAAAAAATTACGATTGAGAACGGATCGATTGCCGAGGATGGGGTGAAATTTGTCATCAATCCGTATGACGAATATGCGGTGGAAGAGGCCGTTAAGCTTCGGGATGACCACGGCGGCAGCGTGACACTCTTGTCCGTCGGGCCGGATCGTACGGCAGAGGCCCTGCGCACTGCCCTCGCGATGGGTGCAGATGATGCCGTGCTAATCTCCGACGAGCGGATTCCAGACGATGAATATGCGGTATCCAAAGTGCTGCACGCGTATTTGTCCAAGGTAAGCCCGGATCTGATCATTGGCGGCAACTTCTCCGTAGACCGCGGTTCGGGTCAGGTGGCCATTCGCCTGGCGAGCCTTCTTGGTATTTCGCATGCCGGCTCCATTACCAAGCTTACGCTGAACGGTACCACGGCTAAAGTGCACCGGGATGCCGAAGGCGATCTTGAAGTGCTGGAGGTTCAGCTCCCGGCGATCTTTACGGCACAGCAAGGTTTGAACGAACCACGCTATCCATCGCTACCTGGCATCATGAAGGCTAAGAAAAAACCATTTCAGACGTTGACCCTGGATGATCTCGGATTATCGGAAGCCGATATCCAGCCGGCAACGAAGCAAAGCGAACTGTCCCTGCCGCCGGAGCGAAGTGCAGGACGCATTCTGAAGGGCGAGCCCGCCGAAGTAGCGCATGAGCTGGTATCCTTGCTCCGCACCCAGTCGAAAGTGATCTGATGAACGGGTATTCGAATGTACGAATATACCCCTTTAACTCGTACTATTGAATGCGGTTACACGGACCCGACAGAGAGCCATGCCATCATTCCCTATGTATTCTGATTGTATGGTTTACGGGATGTCCGTCATGCACGCTTTTCGCTTGATACGTTCCGCGAAATCCGAGCAGCAGCGCTTCTGAGGAAATCCCCTGAATTCGCTTAAGTTGCTCAGGTTGGTTAAATCGTCAAATCTCTTCTCTTCAATCCCAAATGGATCCTAGGAGGTTATGATATGAGCAAAACGATATTAGTGTATGCCGAGAACCGGGATGGGAAGCTGCGTCAGGTTGCTCTCGAAACGCTTGGCGCGGCTCGCTTGATTGCAGGTGACGGTGACAGCATCCGCATTCTGGTTGCGGGCTCCAACATTACGGAGGCTGTATCGGCCCTGAACGCCTATGGTGCCGATACGATCTATACGGTTGAGCATGATGATCTGGAAAATTATAATCCTGAAGCTTATATGGCCGCCATTGAAGCGGTTATCGGTCAGGCCAAGCCGGATGCCGTACTCTTCGGACATACAGCTATCGGCCGCGATTTAGCACCGCTCGTCGCCGCTTCCCTGAATGCCGGGCAAATTTCCGACGTAACCGCGATCGAGACGGAAAGTAGAGAAGTGGTGTTCACTCGTCCGCTCTATGCGGGTAAAGCCTTTGAAAAGCGCGTCTTCCAGAACGGACCGTGGGTGGTCACGGTGCGTCCGAACAATATTCCTGCTGCGGAAGCCATCGAAGGCGCGAGCGCCAGCATTGAGGACATCGCTTACCCTGCCCCTTCCCTCCGCTCCGTGGTAAAGGACGTCGTCCGCAAAACCACGGGAAAAATCGACCTCTCGGAAGCCAAAATCGTCATCTCCGGCGGGCGCGGCGTGAAGAGCGCGGAAGGCTTCCAGCCGCTGGAGGAGCTCGCGGACCTGCTCGGCGGTGCCGTCGGCGCATCGCGCGGCGCCTGTGATGCCGGCTACTGCGATTACGCGCTCCAGATCGGGCAGACCGGCAAAGTCGTTACGCCCGAGATCTATATTGCCTGCGGTATTAGCGGCGCCATCCAGCATCTGGCCGGCATGAGCCAATCGCGGGTCATTATCGCCATCAACAAAGACCCTGAGGCACCGATCTTCAAGGTCGCCGATTACGGCATCGTCGGCGATCTGTTCGACATCGTTCCGATGCTGACGCAGGAATTCCGCAAAGTCCTGGTATCCTAGCATAATTCAAGCTCATTAGATGATATAATATGATAAGGCTGCACCCCAACGTCCATTGGACCCTGGGTTGCAGCCTTTTTACAGTTCTAAACCCGGACGTATCCTTTTTGCTTTCTGGCTACTGCCATAATTCCTGCAATGCGCTATCAAGCCGGTTATGTATGCTGCCATTCAGCCATTCAATGACTCCACCACGTCATCATCTGATGATAGGAAGGACCCGACTTTCGTTCATTTAAGAACCAAACCGCTTCAGCAGCTTCTGCTGATGGGCCGTAAACGCTTCTTCCAGCGAAATCCCATAAAGATCCGCCAACAGTGAAATGTTGCCGAACACGTCGCCGATCTCCTCCACCAAATCCTGCTTGAGCCGTTCCCTGGATTGAACCTCCTCGTCGGGGCGATCCCTGCCGATCTCATAAGCGCGAACGGCACGCGCTGTTTCCCCTGTCTCCTCCATCAAAAACCCAACGCGAATAAAGGGGCCGTACTCGGTCCAGCCTCGCTCTCCATAAAATTGTTTAATCCATTGCTGCGCTTCATTCATATCCATACTTGTGCTACCTCCGCGATTCCCTGGGATGACTAAACCTTTACTTTTTACACAATTCAAGAACAAACTCATGATAATGCTAACATGTATGCCATAAGATAAGTGGTGCCATCTGATGATCATTAACAATATCGTTCATCGACGCCATGACACAAATCACTATATATAGTATAATTACACGAATGAAATATCAACATCTTGTCAAGGAGTGTGCGAATTGAAATCCATATGTGTATTTGCAGGATCGAACATGGGGGAACATCCAGATTATAAAGCGAAAGCTGCCGAGCTCGGCAGACACATTGCCCACAACCAATACAAGCTCGTATACGGCGGCTCCAAAATCGGATTGATGGGTGAAGTGGCTAACGCCGTTTTGCAGCATGGCGGTGAAGTTATCGGTGTGATGCCGAGAGGACTGTTTAAAGGCGAGATTGTACATACCGAGCTGACCCAGCTCATTGAAGTAGCGGATATGCATGAGCGCAAAGCGACGATGGCGAAGCTGTCCGACGGGTTTATCGCCATACCGGGCGGTTTTGGAACCTTTGAGGAATTGTTCGAGGTATTGTGCTGGTCGCAAATCGGAATTCATCAGAAACCGATCGGGCTGCTGAATGTCCGGGAGTATTATGAACCGTTCATGAAGCTGATTCAGTACAGTATCACGGAAGGTTTCTCCAATGCCTCCCACCTAAACCTGATCAACCTCTCCGATGACCCGCTCAAGCTGCTCGAGCTCATGGATAGCTACACCCCTCCGACGCTGGACTTAAAGTGGAAGGAATTGGATTAAGGAGCGTTTGCGGAGAACAGCGATCTTTCCCACGCATTCAGGGAAGTCTTGTACTCCATGTTGGTTGATACGTATTTAGGATTCTCTACAACAGATCGACCGTATCCGTAACGAAAGGCACCGGACTCCCGGTGCCTTTTTGTTCTTGCGTTATTTTGATGGTGTGAGTATTACACAAAACCGCCGTTCACGCGGATCGTTTGGCCTGTGATCCATTTCGATTCTTCGCCGGCCAGAAAGAGGACGGCCCCTGCAACATCATCCGGTTCTCCCAGACGTCCGAAAGCATTCATGTTTGCGATACCCGCGATCTGCTCCTCCGACTTGCCAATCGTAAACAGCTCCGTATTAATCGGTCCGGGCGCCACTGCGTTAATTGTAATTCCTTTCGGTCCGAATTCTTTGGCCAACTGACGCGTAAACTGCTCTACAGCGCCCTTCGTGCCTGCATATACGCTGTACGCCGGGAACATCTGCCCAACCACCGACGTCGAGAAATTGATGATGCGGCCGCCCGAATTCATATGGTGAAAAGCCTGCTGGATCGCGAAATAAGTCCCCTTCACATTAATCGCAAACTGCTGATCGAAATCTTCCTCCGTCATGGCAGCAACCGGCTTGGTTGTCATGATGCCGGCATTGTTCACGAGAATATCGATGCCGCCATAAACCTCGATCGTTTTACCAAACAGTCGTTCAATCGCTGCTACCTGACGAATATCAGCTTGAATGGCCCGGGCTTCGCCGCCGCTTTGCTTAATGGCGCTCACCACTTCCTCGGCTTTAGCCGGGCTGCTTGCATAGTTTACAACCACTTTAGCCCCGTTCTCCGCAAGTCTCTCCGCAATTTCACGCCCGATGCCTCTTGATGCTCCCGTTACGATAGCTACCTTGCCCGATAAACTCTTTGTCATGATACAACCTCCCGCATATGAATTAGGTGCACGAATATCTCATCAGATGGATCCTCTGATCTGTACGTCATTTTTTGTAATTTGATTATATGTCTGCACATTACAAATTACAAGTGACAGTTTTATATTTTTGTCATTTGTAATGATATATATACAAAAAAGACGCTATCTCATGCACATCGCCAAGAATAGCATCTTTTTAACGTAATGGGTGATCTCGCTGCACCAGCTCCCGAAGTGCTGTTCGGAAATGCATAACGGCCGCCTCTACCCCTGCTTAGTTCCCTCTAACTATGATTCTCACCCGTTTACTGTTTCGCGATTCCGGATAACAATATGGCCCACACCGAGTCAAAATCGGCTTCAATCTCCTGCGAGGTCCACTGAGAAGCATGCACCGGATGATGAAACAGGGACGTTGCCATGAAAAAGGCTTTTGCCACCGACTCCGACTGGCCCGGCTTAAATTCACCAGTAAGCATCCCTCGATCGATGATCTGGGCAACCTGTCCGATTAACAGCTTTACATGCGTATCAATTACCTTGACGGCTTCCAGCGTCACGGTCGTATACATGGCAAACATCTCGGGATCCTCGAGGACATAAGCCCGTTTGGCCCGGATGAGGGTATCCGTCCATAACCGCAAGCGATCGGTGGCGCTGCCCTCCGTTCCGTCTGCAATCTTCTGTAACGGATCCGCAATCCGCTGCAGCCACCGTTCCGTTACGGCTTCTCTCAGAGCGGCCTTGCTGGGAAAATGCCGATACAGGGATCCATGGCTGACTTGAAGCGCCTTGGCAACATCGACAACCGAGGTTTTGTCAGGACCATAGCGCCGAAGCGTCTGCTCGGCCGCGTCCAATATGGCTTCTTTCGTTAGTGGTTGGTCATGTGACATAGGTTCAATGAGCACCGAAACGGGACTTACATTGTCCGCCCGACTGCCCATCTTCACGCCCCCTCTCTGTTGAACACATTATAACAAACCATCATTCAATATCAATATTGAAGTTTTGTTATTTGTTATACCAGGAGACCCCGTTTTATTCGCTTGATCATACCCCCTCATGGATTGTTATAATAGCTTCATTAAGCCGGATATAACCGAAATAACATGAAGAAAGCGAGTGCTGTCCATGGCTAAGCTGGACTATCTGTTATCCATACTATGGCTGCTTCGATCCCATAAAAAAATGACGGCCCAGCAATTGGCGGAGAGGCTTGAGCTAAGTGTCCGAACGGTCTACCGATACATCGACACGCTGGATATGAGCGGGGTCCCTATCATATCCGAATCCGGACATGGCGGGGGATTCAGGCTGCCCGATTCTTTTTTAAGCGTGCCGCTGTTCTTCGAACTAACCGAGCTTAAAGCCATGGAACACAGTGCGCTACTTGCCCGGCAAGCGGACTATCCGTTTACGGATGCTCTTGAAAAGGCACTAACCAAGATTGAGCACCGGCTTCAGGAATCTCAATTGGAAGACTTGAGGCGTCATGTTGGCAGCATTCACATCCCACTGCCATCACAGAGTGCCTTGCTTCACCCCAGATTGCGAGAGTTAGAGCAAGCCATTGCCAGACGCGAAACCCTGGTCCTTCAATATGCGAAGTCCTTCAGCGGCTCCGTGGAGGAGCGCCATATTGATCCCTATGGGCTGATCTACCGGCTCGGCAAATGGTATTTGATTGCCTATTGCCATCAACGGGAGGCCCTCCGCGTATTCCGGGTAGACCGGATGAACAGCCTGTCGGTAACAGGCCGTACATTTGAAATGCCGGAACATTTCTCGGTACATGATTATATGAGCCATATTCATGAGTATCAGGATCACAATACGAAGTCGAAGGCGAAGGAACCGACGTTGGTAACCGTTCGCCTTCAAGGTCGCTCCGAGGTTCTGGACACGTTATGCAACCAGTGGTTCCTACAGCCTTATCTTGTCGCAAGAAGCAATGACGATGAGGCCGAATTCCGTATGCATCCGGATTGGATGCTGCAATACATGCCTTATCTGCTGCTTTCTTTTGGCAAAGGAGTCAAAGTACTTGAGCCGCAGCAGCTGCGAACTGTTCTCTCCGAGACGGCCCGAGACCTGGCCGCATATTACGAGGACTGATCCTTCAACAACTTCACTGACTCCTATGCTGTCAGTGAAGCTGGTTTATGATAGGCGTAAATCATGTCCAAAAAGGAGAGATTCATGTATGCCGCTTCCTAAACTCGATCTGGCCAAAAGCGATAAAACCTATTATACAGCCGGGAACACCCCCGAGCTCGTGCAGTTTGATCCCTTGCCCTATCTGTCGTTCGAAGGTCAAGGCGCGCCCGAAAGCTCCCTTTTCGAGAATGCAACCGAGGCGCTGTATACCGTTGCCTATGGCGTTAAGGGATATTGCAAGGCGGAGATTCAGGATTTCACCGTTCCTAAACTTGAAGGGCAATGGTGGGTTAACTCGGATCGGTATGGTTTGGAGGTTCCAAAAGAGGAATGGCATTGGAAGCTGCTCATTCGGATGCCGGCGTTTGTCACCCCGGAGATCGTCGATTCCGCACGGGACAAAGCCTTCTCCAAGAAAAATCATCTGGAGCCCATTCAGCAAGTGGTATTGGAAACGATCCATGAGGGACTATGCGTCCAAATCATGCATATCGGCCCCTACAGCACAGAGCCTGATACGCTGGCGAAAATGTATGCTTACATGAAACAGCATCATTACGTACAGGACGGGCATCATCATGAGGTTTATTTGTCCGATCCACGAAAAGCCGCCTCCTCCTCCATGAAAACCATTCTCCGCGCTCCTGTAAGACAGGCGCATTCATTGGATCAGTAAATACGGCGGACCCTGTTCCCTGACGACAAACACCATACCCAGCTAAAAATAAAGGAGCCGGCACATTGCCGGCTCCCCACATCTTACCTTCATTCTTCTAGAACTTACGAATGCTTAGCAGCGAATTGCCGTTCTTCATAAACTCATAAGGCACTTTAACTTCCGCCACCCGAAAACCGTCTGCCTCTAGCTCATGAATCAGGCGCTCCAAATGAGCGTAGCGCCCCCCCGACAAATCGGTTAACGGAAAGATGCGCACCTCTTCCGAGGCAACGCGCAGCAGCTCCCGAATCGTCTGGACATGAAAGTCATAATCCAATCGGTCACTGTACATAAACAGAAAATGGGCGGACAGCACCAGATGAAACTGATTGTTATCAAAAGGCAGCTCCGGCAGTACCGCAGCGACGTAGCGATCCGGAAACTCCCTCATATCCTGAACGCAATCAAGGAGCGCTTGCTGGCGATGCTGACGAAGCCCCACCACATCTCCATAATAGTCCCAGACATAATTTCTCTTCGCCTGCTCCATCGTTTCCATCGCATGCCTGATATCCTGCAGCCCCTTGGCCTCCAGGTCATCCGGCTTGTGGTCATAGGCAATATCACTGGCCGTTATATCGAGACCACGCTTCGCACCGTGAGCGGTGAACGAACACGCACCGGAAGGGCAATCCAATACGCTTTTGCCGGCTAGGTTCGACATTTCCAAATCAAACATATGCGTGTATTCTTCAAACGTGCGGCCAATGAATACAACCCGGTCCAGTTCCTGCTTGGTCTTGCCTTGACTCTGCTCATCTCTACTCATCTCTACTCACCTCAGCTATTTATTACGGGAACGGGTACGATGGCTACTTCCCCACCTCCGCAAGGATATATTACCATAAGGTGGAATGAGGGGATAAGGATTTTACGATCTCTACCTGTTCTTCTTTAGAAAGTCTACAACTTCATTCAAGTCAGCTGTTTTCAAGGCAATTTCTTTATGGTTCACCACTACAAAAAACGGAAATCTTCGAAGTCCTAACGTTTCGGCCTTTTGCTTGGCGATCTCCTCCCTTACGTTATGTAACATGGCTGCCTGTAAAACCTCTGTGTCGGCATCGGGCATATCGTCGACCTCTTCACTCCACCATACAATCCGAGCTTGCTCATCCAGCTCATTCGCGGCATGGGCATCTTCATGGAAATAATGAATTCGTAATTCATCTTCCCCCTCCGCGAGCAGGTCCTCAGGCACAGCTATCTTGCTCAAACCAGAACAACCAATCACTATCACCATGACGAACCAGACTAGAACTCTCCTAAACTTCATAAACCCGTCACCCCCCTAATACAACCGTTCTATTTATACTATAATATAGATAACTAACTTTCTTCGGAGGGGATTTCCTTATGCTGCCTTATCCTGCTGCTACGACTAGAGAAGAGAAAATGAACATCATTCATCAAATCAAAGACCGACTGCTTCAGTTGCACGGCGATAACATTTTGGCCATTGGCTTGTACGGTTCGATTGCACAAGGGATTGATGGTCCTTACTCGGACATTGAACTTCAAGTTGTTACACAGGACGGAGTCTCCCTGCCCGGATATGAATTCATATACCCCCCTTTCAAAATCGAAATCGGCATGGAACAAAAGCAGGACATATTCAAGGATGCAGCGTCGGTGGACGACTCATGGGCGATTACAGCGGGCGCTTATGTCCATCTACAGGAAATCTACGATCCGGCGAACCTGCTTGCTGAAATTCGGAAGCTGCCCCTCCAGGTTTCAGACGAAGCCATCAAAGAAACGATGCGGGAATTCATGATCTGGGAACCCTACGAAACGATGGGCAAAATACGAAACAACGTCCAATCCGGTAACTTAGGCTACCTCCCGCTTGGAGCCAAGGACCTGACCTGGCAGACGGCCAAGCTGATTGGACTTGCCAACCGAACGTTTTACAATACAAGAGCCAAGACATTGGAGGAATCACTGTCCCTGAAATCCAGGCCTTCGGGATACGATGAGCTGGCACAATTGGTGATGCGGGGTCAGCTTCTCCAGATCGATCATGTGTATGAGCTTTGCGAACAGCTCTGGACCGGTCTGAACGCATGGTATGATAAAATGAACATTGAATATAAATCAAAAGAGCTTCCATTCTGATGGAGGCTCTTGCTTTGTGTTATGCATGGAATGCTGATCATTCTCAATCTTATATTGACACATGTCATATTCTGGAACTACGCTGTGTAAGAGCCGCTTTCTTACATACGATGAAAGATCGCTTTACGAAACGCCTGAATGATCATAAAAAGGAAGTGAGTACTTATCATGCAAATTCAATTGAGTAGACCGCCGGATTACAGACCTCCTTATTGGCTGCCGCTTACAACCATCCTCACCGTCATACTCGTTATCTCCCTCATGCTGTGGTTCGAGAAGCCGCCGGAAGCCAGAAATATCGATGCGCCCGCAACCGAGTTCTCTGCCGAACGCGCGATGGCGCATGTCGAGCGCATCGCACAAGAACCCCATCCGATGGGTTCGCCTGCCAATGCGGAAGTCAGAGCTTACTTGGTGGAACAGATGAAGCAGCTCGGCTTGAACCCGGACGTTCAAGAATTTAATGGCCGACTGACAACCAAGTACATCGACGCCGACATTCAGCTTACGAACATTCTGGGTGTCATTAAGGGCACCGGATCGGGCAAACCGCTCCTGCTTATGTCCCATTATGACTCGGTCTCTACCGGACCCGGAGCCAATGATGCTTCGGTAAGCGTAGCTTCGTTGCTGGAGACGGCAAGAGCGATCCAAGCCGGACCTCCGCCGCAGAATGACATATGGATTCTGCTGACAGACGGGGAAGAGAAGGGCCTACTGGGGGCGGAAGTGTTCTTCCGTGACCCGCAGCACCTTGAGGTTGGCATGATTGCGAATTTTGAAGCCCGGGGATCGAAGGGTTCCTCCTTCATGTTCCAGACCAGCGACAGCAATAGTCGGATCATTGAAGAATACGCACAAGCCGTATCCAATCCTGTCAGCAACTCGCTCTTGGTGGACCTCTACAAACAACTGCCGAATGATACCGATTTGACGGTGGCGCTTGAGCATGGTCTCCCGGGACTTAACTTTGCCTATGGCGATGGGTGGGTCGCTTATCATACCCCGATGGACAACACGGAGAACGTCTCCCTTGAAACCATGCAGCATCAAGGCGAGAATGCGCTGGCCGTGGCAAAGCATTTTGGCAATCTTGATTTGACTGACCTGACTTCAACAGACAACCGTATTTATTTCAATCTATTTGGCCTGCTGGTTCATTACCCTGCAAAATGGGCGATCCCGATCACCGTGGTGTTCGCGGCGGTATGGATGGCTTTCGCAGTATTGTTTGCCCGTATCTCCAGACTCTCCCTCAAGGGAAGTTTGCTCGGCCTGCTAACCCCGATTGCGGCCATCGTGCTCTCGGCAGCGCTAAGCTTTGGCCTGTGGTCGCTGGTTGATACGTTGTGGGCCGGCAAAATGACGCAGCCCACAGGGGCAACCTATGATTCGCTTCTGTACAGTGTCAGCTTCATCCTGGTAACCTTCATCATTCATGTTGCGCTCACCCGCTGGATCGTGCGTAAAGTGAATGAAATGGAGATGCTGCTGGGAGGCTCATTCCTGTTCCTGCTGCTGCTTGTCGGCTCAACCGGGTTCCTGCCGGGCGCAAGCTATTTATTTGCGATTCCGCTGCTGGTCCATTACGCGGCACTGACATGGGCGGCATTTACCCGGGACCCGATCGAATCCTTAAACCATCCGGCAGTCGTACTGGGAACGTCCCTGATCCCTGTCCTGATGTTCACTTCGGTCTTTCATATTGTGTTCCTTATGCTGCCGCCAGGGATTCACCTATTCAGCGTGGTGCTGATCGGGCTGATTCTTGCCCTAATGTCCCCTGCTGTGCGAATGCTCGCATCTGCCTGGAAATGGGTACTGCCAGCTGCCTTCATCGCCATCATCGTTCTGCTCGCCATCGGCTGGATCCAGGCCGAACCGGGACCGGATCGACCGGTTTATGAGAGCTGGTAAGCATTACCTCGCCAGGTACCCTACCTGCTACTTCAATGCTTGAGGGTGTGAGACCCGATAAACGCACCATGATCTCCATGCCAAACAAGCAAACGCGCGAACCGCGTTTGCTTGTTTTTTGACATTGGATCGATTTCGCCGCCGTTACTTCACGATATTTTGCCAATGCGGAGGTAGTTCATATGTCTTCAAATGTTTGTATTCCACCAGCTTGACCATACCGCCGGGAATCGTCGGAGCTACTTCAAACACAAGCCGATCCTTTCCAACCGAAATATGGGGACCAACCGTTGGATTGGCCTCAAGCGTAATGATGAAATGAAAACCGCGGAATCCATTCACCCTCTTCACTTCGGTCACATCCACAAAGTATGGATAAACAAGAGGCTGCTCCTTCAACGTGTGGATATAATGCCCGCGAACCGCCTCATCGATATGAGGAAGCAGAAATAGCATCAGCATATCCTGATATTGCAGCTGCGCACTATCCTTCTTCGGTGAAGAATAGGTCTCCTCGGCATGGGACGGCAGCGTTAAACCCATAACCATAACGATGGCAAGAATTAGGCTGATGAAGCGTTTGTTCATATTCTCCCTCGCCTCCTGCTACAGCTCTTTATCTTTAGGCTACCCCAACCGATAGATTTGATGTAACACCCATGAAACGAACGTGATCCGCGATATAGATTAATCAGGGGACGTGCGATATGATAGGTGGAAGGAACGATATCGTATCGACTATGCCTTCCTTATCACATTCATCGTGCTTGTCCCATGGATACGGGGAGGATAACCATCAACATGAAAAAAAGGATTATGATCATGTCAGCAGCAATCATCGCATTTCTAGTTCTCATTATTGTCGGAGCAAGCTTCTACTTCTATAACGTCGCTATTGCCCGCGCCGACAAGGGCTTTCTGAACGGCAACCCGGACCTGGAAGCCAATTCGAATATCGACAATCCCTTTGCGGACAGCAAGGAATGGTGGGCCCAGCAGAGCTTCGAGGAATGGAACCTTACTTCAGACGACGGTCTGAAGCTGCATGCTTACTATTTACCTGCCGAGGTATCGACGGATAAAACCGTCATCATTGCTCATGGCTACTCCGGGCATTCGGAGCAGATGAGCGGATTCGCCCAAATGTACCATAAGGCCCTGGGTTACAACGTGCTTCTGCCCGATGCGCGAGGTCATGGACGAAGCGAAGGCGATTACATCGGCTTCGGCTGGCCGGAGCGCAAGGATTATCTGAAATGGATCGATCAAGTCATCGAGCATACGGGTGAAAGCTCGCAAGTTGTCCTTCATGGAGTATCCATGGGCGGTGCAACGGTCATGATGACCAGTGGCGAAGAGCTTCCTCCCCAGGTAAAAGCCATTGTTGAGGACTGCGGATATACCTCGGTCACGGATGAGCTGAAATATCAGCTGAAGCGCATGTATAAGCTGCCCTCCTTCCCACTGGTTCAATCCACGAGCCTGTTGACCAAGATCCGCGCCGGATACTCCTTCGGCGAAGCATCCGCACTCGAGCAGGTGAAGAAATCCAAAACACCAACGCTGTTCATTCACGGCGGCGGCGATTTGTTCGTACCTACCGAGATGGTGTATGAGCTGTACGAGAATGGTCCGGAGCAAAAGAAGCTGTTCATCGTCCCCGAAGCGGGCCACGGCATGGCGCGCCAGTTCGATCCCGAGGGGTATGACCGCGAAGTGACGGAGTTTATTGGTGCGTATGTGCAATAAGAGGAAAAAAGAGCAGTCCATGTGGACTGCTCTCAGGCTGTCGAGAAAGTCTCGACAGCTATTTTTTGTGTATTTAGTTCAACACGACACCGCGTTAATACTATATAATATTAGTAAATAAACCGTTCGGAAGGGTGTTAAATATGTTGCGTTCTAACCGAGAAAAACAGCAGGCTTACGAGTTTGTTTCGATTGAAGAATTGGTTCCTCAAGATCATCTGCTCCGTAAAGTGGACAAGTATATCGATTTCTCTTTCATCGACGAAAAGGTCCGTCCGCTTTACTGTGCTGATAATGGGCGACCAGCCATCGATCCTGTCGTGTTATTTAAGATGATTTTCCTCGGTTATTTTTACGGCATCCGTTCAGAGCGTCAACTGGAACGCGAGATTCAGACGAATCTGGCATACCGTTGGTTTCTTGGTTTGGGATTGACAGACAAAGTTCCGGACCATACCACCATTAGCTGGAACCGACGGACTCGTTTCAAAGACACTAATATCTTTCAAGATATCTTCGATGAGATTGTGCTGCAGGCAATCGAGCATCGCATGGTCGGCGGACGAGTCCTGGTTTCGGATTCCACGCATGTGAAGGCCAATGCGAACAAACACCAGTACACCAAGCAGCAGGTTCTACAAAACACACGAGATTACATGGACGAACTCAATGGCGCAGTAGAAGCCGACCGGAAGGCGCATGGAAAAAAGCTTTAAAACCCAGAGAGGATGTGGTCGAGAAGAAAGAAATCAAGGTGAGCAAAACCGACCCGGATAGCGGTTATATGATTCGCGACGGGAAACCGGAAGGATTCTTTTATTTAGATCACCGGACCGTTGATTTGAAGTACAATCTGATTACCGATGTCCACGTCACGCCGGGAAACGTCCATGATTCTGTACCGTATTTGTCGCGTTTGGATCGCCAACGAGAGCGATTTGGTTTTGAAGTTGAAGCCGTTGCCCTGGATTCAGGCTATTTAACAACCCCCATCTGCAAAGGATTGCAGGAACGGGGGATCTTTGGAGTGATTGCTCACCGGAGATTTCATCCGACCCAAGGCTTATTTCCGAAGTGGAAGTTTACCTATGATGCCGAGCGTAACCGTTATATTTGTCCGCTCCAGCATGAATTGTTGTATCGCACCACGAATCGAGAAGGATACCGGCAATATGCCTCCGATCCGAAGCACTGCAAGACTTGCCCGATGCTGGAGCAATGTACCCGTTCACGGAATCACCGCAAGGTCGTCACGCGCCATGTCTGGGAAGACAGCAAGGAATGGGTGCGAAACAACCGGCTCAGTCGATCCGGCAAGTATTTATACCGAAAACGAAAAGAAACGATTGAGCGAAGCTTCGCGGATGCCAAAGAGCTCCATGGGTTTCGCTATTGCCGGTTGCGCGGGTTGCAAAACGTCAGGGAACAAGCTCTGATGACAGCAACCGTGCAGAATATGAAGAAGATGGCGATCCACTTGGATCGCCTGGAAAACAGGGGGTAATCCCCCATTTCCCCTCTTGAATTGACCACTTAAAAAGGGAGAAACCCTGTACTTTGAAAAAAGTGCAGGGTTTCTCGACAATCTGAGAGCAGTCCATGTGGACTGCTCTTTTTTATAGAGTGACACTAGCGTACTTGCTACCGCAGGATAGATAGCCAGCTTATGCTATTGCCTTGTGCCTCATGTCTTATTTGGACTGAAGTAGCTCATTCACCATACGAATTCCCTCGGCATGCTCCGGGTCCAACTCAACTGATTTCTGATAATGCTTCAGCGCAAGCGCGGGTTCACCCGCAAGCAAGTACATCTCGCCAAGACTATCATGGATGTTCGAAGATTCCGAGAATATCTGTGCGGACAGTTCGAGCAGCCGGATCCCTTCCTGAAGCCATCCTCCACGCATCAGCGTATAAGCGCCTGCATTGAACTCTCCTTCAAGAACAAGGAAGCGTTCCGGACATGACTCCAGAATTTTGTTATATTCCCTAACAGCTGCATCTACCCCGGACACCATCGTAACCTGAGATAAGTGATGGGCAAGTGATCTTCGTACATAAGGAACATCATCGCCCAGCAGGACATCAAGAATCGCTGAATAGAGTACTTTGCCCCCGATATAATCGGCATTCATCATAAACAACACGGCCATTCCCTCGTCCGGCAGCAGCATGAAGTGACTCCGAAACCCGGTATCCCGCCCCATATGGGACATAACACGACGGCCCCTGTATTGGCCCATAAACCACCCAAGACCCATTTCATCGAGACCATCACCATATTCCGTAGACGCCTCTATTTGCCACATCTCACTATAGCTGTTCGCTTCGAGGATGGCGTTTGCTTCCCTACGCATACGGCCCCCACTTAAATGAGTTAATGCATAGTTGCACATATCAAGCGCATTGGAATAGAGGGTTGAGCTTGGTGCATGGGCACGATGATAAGGAAATATGCGGCTAACTTGAGCACCGTAACCCTCCTGAAGTCCGAGCACATGCGGTGTTGCCAGAGTATCTAATGCGGCCTCTTCCTTCAAAAAAGTGCTGCTCTGCATGGAAGCAGGAGCAATCACCTTTTCTTTCATATATTGTTCAAACGAAAGGCCCGTGACCTTTGCTATCACATCACCTAATATCTCGTAGCCGATGTTACTATAATCGAAAGCCTGACCTGGCTCTCCTTGCAGCTTGTAATTCTTCAAGCCCCTCACATATCGCTCCAAGCTTCCATCATCATATTCAGGACGATCCCATGCAAAATCATTTTCATCCGGCAGTCCTGATGTATGACTCAGCAGCTGACGTATCGTCAAATGCCGGTACCGGTCATCCTCCATTCGAAAATAAGGCAAATAATCCGACACTAAACCGTCCAGCTTGATGATTCTCTCCTCAGCAAGCTGCATGATACCAGTAGCAACCAACGTTTTCGAGACGGAGGCCATATGAAACAGGGTGTGTTCTGTAACTGCTTCTCCATTCTCTGCATCCGTGACCCCAAATCCCTTGGCATAGATCATCCGATGATTATATACCACACCAATAGCCAAGCCCGGCAAGGGTTCATCCATTAAAAACTGGGGCAGAATCCGATCTAAATTCTCAACGATCCGCTGTATATCGCTCATTGTATCCTCCCATGGGTATGATATGAAATTATCAAACAGCATGAATGGGTTATACCATGCGTTATACCAACGGTTTCACGTCCCTTCAAAGTTACACTCCTAATATACAAGGATTACCAAATGATGAATAGGTAATGTTTAATTATAACGGTGCTATCCGTCCCCTGCACAAGGAGGATCAGGCGCGTTAGGTACCACGAATAACTTATAAGAAGCCACATTTCTCATGCGGCTTCTTCATTAACTACTATCTTAGGATCGAATGCCCGGTCTTTTCCCCTCAGCCAGCATATCGTTAATTCTCTCGATTAATCCCGGCAGCTCGTTCATCGTCCGAAGCGTAAAGTCCGCCCCGTTACGGATAAACGTCTGTTCGGTTTTCGAGATCGCGGCTTCCCGGTCCGATACTGACAGGGCATGGAACTCTTCTGCACTCAGGCCCATTTCCGAGCTGCCGATGATAACGCCAACCGACCACACGCCTGCGTTCACGCCTTCTTTTATGTCCGAGACGGTATCCCCTACCTTAACGACTTTCCAGGATGCCGATAAACGGAGAGACTCCATATTCCGATAAATCATGTAAGGATAAGGTCTTCCTTGGGAATTCGTGTCATCCGGCGTGAAATAGACATCCGGGCTGTAGCCCTTTTGCCGGGCATTGGCGACCACGACCTCCATCATGCTGCTTGTATATCCCGTCGTGGAACCGATCTTCAAGCCTTGACTCTTCAAAACTTCAACCGTCTCGATGACACCCGGGATCGGGTCGGTGTACTCGGATAAGGAAGCCATCAAGGCCGGCTCGAATTCCGCGTACAGCCGCTCTACGTCCTGCTCATCGAAAGCTCTTCCGTACTTCGCTTCCCACAGCGCCGACACTCTCGGCATGGACAGCATGGCACGAATATGATCGATCTTCAGCATCCCCATCGGCGCTCTCGCCTCATCCATCGTCACTTCAATGCCCGCATTCTTAAAAATATCGACAAACACGTTCACCGGTGCAAAACATCCAAAATCCACAGCCGTTCCGGCCCAGTCCAATATAACGCCTTCGATTCGGCTCATTGTGCCGTCACCCCCATATACTCTTCGATAATATGACATAACTGTTCGATATCCTGCTCATAAATTTCCCCGATATTCCCAATGCGGAAGGTATCCACGTCGGTCAGCTTGCCCGGGTAGATCACATAGCCTCTTTCTTTAATATAAGCGTAAAAATGCTCGAAGCTAAACCCTTCACTCGGGAATAAGAACGTGGTGATGATCGGGGATTGCTTGTCATCGGTAATATAAGCCCGGATACCGATTTGCGCTAATCTCTCCCGCAGCAGGCGATTGTTATTCCGGTAACGGCTGAATCTCGCCGACACACCGCCTTCTTCGTTCAGCTCATCCAACGCTTTGGAGAAGGCGGCCACAACATGGGTCGGCGAAGTATAACGCCATTTGCCTTCCTTGTCCATGCCTTTCCACTGGCCGTACAGGTCAAGCGACAGGCTGCGCGCAATCCCTTCGCAGGCTGCAAGCTTGTCCAGTTTGGCGATGACGAATCCAAACCCCGGAACGCCCTGGATGCATTTATTCGCACTGCTGATCAGGTAGTCGATGCCAAGACCCTGAACATCGATTTCCATTCCGCCAAAACTGCTCATCGCATCGATCATGAGGGTTTTGCCGTATTCTCTGGACAACGACGAAACCATCTCCAGCGGATTCAGAATCCCGGTTGTCGTCTCGCAATGTACCATCGCGATATGCGTAATACGCACATCCTTATGCAGTATGGCTCTCAGTTCATCCTCGCTTGGATGTTCGTCGTAATTCACTCTGTACTCTACATAATTCAGTCCGATATACTCCGCCATTTTCACGATCCGCTCACCATATGCGCCGTTCGTTACGATCAGCACTTTATCATCCTTAGAGATGGTTGACGTCATGACGGCTTCGACGGCAAAGGTGCCGCTTCCCTGCATCAACACGGCGGTGTAACGCTCTTGATCCGCCCCGGCAAGTGCCAGGAGCTGTGATCTGATTTTTTGCGTAATCGATTTATATTCATCATCCCATGTACAGCGGTCCAAGAGCATCTCCTCTTTCACCGTCTTGGTTGTCGTCAAAGGCCCCGGGGTCAAAAGCTTGTAGGTATTCATTTCACATCGCTCCTATGCTGGCTTATTCTTTGGATCCGTTGAAGAATTGCTGATGCTCTTCCAGCAGCTCTACGGTCAGCGGCTTCTCAAAGGTCATCGAGTACGCAGGTTTGTTGACTTCATCCACGGTCTCCCCTTCGTACAGGGCCACCGGGTAGTTCACGATCAGGTCTTTTCGGGCATCCTTCACGATGGTCTCGGCCATTTTCATCGCTAAATCCGTCGTTGCATTCTTCTTGTCCACCACCGCAACCGACTCGGTCAGGGAGAAGTTTCCTTCGACCGGATCCACGTAATCAATCGGTGCACCGTCAGCTTTGGCCGCTACCGCCTGATGGCGGAGTCCGAAGCCCGCAGCCACTTCTCCAGCCTGTACTTTTTTGATCGGACCGGAGCCCGAGCTCTCCAGATGCGGTCCCACATTGGCAATCAGATCATGGAGCACTTGGCGTCCCGCATTTTCGCCGTATTGGTTAAGAATTGCCTGAACCAGCAGCCAACCGGTGGAGGAATCCATAATGTTCGGAATCGATACGAGTCCGCTGAATTCCGGTTTGGTCAGATCCGTGATGGAGGTCGGCATCGGCAAACCTTTGTCTTTCAGTACCTGCGTATTCACGAAGATGGCGCCGGTATTCGCCAGAATCGGCGTGTAATATTTCGGATAAGTTCCGACAGTGCCTGCGTCAAAAGCCAAATCCTTAAACATGGAGTGCTTGGTCTGCGAGCTTTCGATAAAGTACGAGCTCATCGTGACGAGATCCGCCTCGATTTTGTTCCCCTCAGCCATCAGTTTCCCGCCAAGTTCGGATGTACCCATGGATTGCATGAGATACTGCCCTTCGTAACCGGCATTCTTAAGCGATGTTTCCATAGCAGCGACGGCCTCTTCATCCCCGTTGGTGTAGATGACCACTTTCTTGGCTTCCCCCGCGCTTCCGCTTCCGCAGGCGGCCAGAGCGAACACCATACTGATTGCGATCAATGACAGCAGCATTCCCTTAAGCGTCTTCATCATGATTAACTCCACTCCTTGAATTTTTTTATTGGCATTAAAATAGATTCAGTGCTTGATGTCCACTGCGATACTGTATCGTACCTCCGATCGCTGTTGTCTTCAGATTTCTTCTGATTGGTATGAATCCACTGTAGAAACCCAGACAAAGGCGAACGCATACGCTTCTCCAATACGATTCGTCCTCTCCGCTCGGTGTTCGAGTATGTTTTTTGCCAGCCGCGTATCCGGCATCGCAGCGGACATGAACGTAATGGCGGCTTTAGCGCTGCGTCGTTCTCCTCTGCAATGCGTCGCACACCAGCTTGATGATCAGATTCGTGAAGAAGATCAGCATTGACAGCACGAAGATCTCATTAAATTTGGCGAAATGCTGCAGCTCTTTGATTTTGCTGGCTACGAGCGACGTCTGAGCGGATACAAGAAAGATAATGCCGCTGATCGTCACCATAGCGTTGATGAAATAGTAGCTGAACATCTCAATGACGGTTGAAGCCGAGTTTGGCAGGATCACCCGATAAACGGTCTTGAACCAGCTGTCCCCCAGCAGTTCTCCCGTGGTTTCCCATGAGGGATTCATCTTGGACAGGGAGTTCTTAGCCATCAGATACGGTGTTGTAAAGAAATGAATGATATTGCACAGAACGATAATGATGAAGGTTCCCTTCAGGCTGCTTCCATTAAAGAAGAGCAGGTAGGATATCCCCAGCACCATGCCGGGCACCGTATTCGTCATCATCGATACCATATCCACCGTGGATCGGGCTTTTAACGGCGTACGCACATTCAGCAGCGCTGATCCGTATGCCATCAAGGTGCCAAACAGCGCTGTCAGCAAGGCGACCCAGAGCGAATTGCGGTATACCCCCGTCAAATCACCCGATTGTAAGACGTCCCGTACATGCTTAAGCGTAAACGTCAGGTCATAGGGGTAGCTGCTCAGCCATGGCGCAATGAACATCACGGCAAAAACCGATAGCATGCCAAGCACGATGACCGATGACATTATGGCGAAGGCGATATCCCGAATACGCTGCCGCGGCAGCTCCATATCCGACAGCTTGTCATAGTGAAAATTCCATTTTTCCAGGTAGTTCAGCAGCCAGATGCCGAACACGGCGGGGATCAGCATCATCACCGCAATGACAGCGCCTTGGTTGAAGTCCGGAATGGAGCCCAGCATCACCTGATACAGCTGCGTTGCCACGACCGGATAGGTACCGCCAACCGAAGCCGGAATGCCAAAATCCGTAAAGCTTAGGATAAAAGAAAGCACAAAGGCTCCGCCAAGCGCTCCGGCGAGGGGGCGCAAAATCGTATTCAGGAAACTTCTCATCGTACCGTCACCCATTAACTTAGAGACGATGATGAACTTTTTATCAATGTACTTAAACGCGTTATGGATCAACAGGAATACTGGTGGCAGCGTGTAAATGATGTAGCCTATGAGCAGTCCGTTCCATCCGTAGATTTCAAACAAATTGCGCCCGGCAAGCCGAGTGATCAATCCCTGATTACCGAACGAATACATAATGGCGAACCCATATGTAATGGTCGGGAGCAGCATGGGGATGATGATGACCGTTTTCAGCAGGCCTTTAACAGGTCGGTATATTTTGGTGCAATGAATGGAATACGCGAGTATAAACCCCAGGACGGTTGTGATCACCGCCGTGATGCCCGATATCTTCACACTGTTGCCAATCGCTGTGATGAATTCCCTGCTCGACCCTATGGATACATAATGCCCGAGGGTAAACCCCTGATCGGATTCGAAGGAACGGATGAGCAGGATGAGCAGCGGCAAGAACAGAAACACGGCGAACAATAACAGGATGACGGTAAAGATAATCCGCATTTCCGGTTTCACGTTATGCATACTGCTCACCGAACAGGTTGTAGATGTTCTGCCTTTTGATGTGCAGCTGCTTGATAATAAACTGCTTCACAAAATCATTGTTCGGATGATGGACAATCTCCTGGGGTGTGCCGAATTGGGCAATCTGTCCCTGATGGATAATCAGGATTTTGTCCGAGAGCGTCAGCGCCTCCTCCGGGTCATGCGTTACAATGATCGTGGTCAGTTTGAATTCTCTAGCTATGGATTGAATCCGCTGTTTGATCGACTCCTTGATCACGCCGTCCAGCGCACTGAGCGGCTCATCGAGCAGCAGGATCTTCGGTTTCGTGACCAGCGTTCTGGCCAGGGCCACTCTCTGCTTCTGCCCTCCTGACAGTTCGCCGATCCGCTTGTTCAAGTGGGGCTGAAGCTCCAGAAACTCGATATATTCCTGTACCTCCTGCTGACTCACGCTCCCCTTCTTGTTGCGCAGGCCGTATACGATATTGTCGTAGGCATTCAGATTAGGGAATAAGGCATAGTCCTGAAAAACGATATTAAACCCCCGCTTCTTCATCGGCACGTTGCTCAGATCTTGATCTTGGAACACGATTTTTCCCTGATCCATCCGGGTGAGTCCCAAAATAATATTCAGTAATGTGGTCTTTCCGCTGCCGCTCGGACCGAGCAGCGACACGATCTCGCCCGAACCGATTTCTACGTTGATGTCATCCAAAACCACTTTATCGTCGAATTGTTTGCTAATATGCTCTAGCTTCAGCAAACGGCTCACCTCCCTTAAACACATCCTCAGTATAGAAACCATATGTAAACATGAATCATGAGAACTGTTAAATGTAAGTAAATTATGCATATATCATTCATAAATCAAGACCAACTATTGACCATATTCATCCACATTAGTTGCCTAACTTACGAATAATATAGGTATTTCTATTGAACATGACCGAGCGAATCGGTAAACTAGACATGAATGCAGGCACCAACTACTAATGCGGATTGAATGGGTGAGCGAATGTTTCCACTGGAGAGGCAAAAGAAAATACTTGAGCTGCTTACGATTCGAAAAGTGCTGAAGATCACGGAGCTAACGGAAGAGCTGAACGTCTCGGTGGATACGCTGCGCCGGGATTTGAACACCTTGACCAAGCAGGGGCGGATCGAGAAAATATATGGCGGGGTTAAGCTCGTGGAGTCCCGGTTCGGCGAATCGTCCATGGACGAGCGCATGGTCAGCCAGTTGGAAGAGAAGGACCGGATTGCCCGCAAATGCGGCGAATTCGTCCATGACGGCGATTGCATCTATATCGACAGCGGCTCGACTACGTATCAGATGGCCAAATACGTGAAGCATAGGAAGAAGCTGACGGTGGTTACGAATTCGCTACCGGTTGCGATTGAGCTGATGGACAGCGATGTGGAACTGATTATGATCGGCGGCAAAATCCGGCGGGAGGAACAATCCGTCGTCGCGTATGAATACATTTTCAACTTTCATGAGCTGAATGTGTTGAAGGCGTTTATCTGCTGCAGCGGCATTACCATCGAAAAAGGCATTTCCGACTACAATCTGGAAGAAGCCATTACGCGCAAAAAAATGATCGAGCTGTCCAAAGAGGTGGTTGTCATGGCGGACAGCACCAAGTTCGGCAAAGACGTCACCATTTCCATCGCATCGCTCGACAAGATTGATACGATCGTGACCGATGCGAACGTCCATGCAAGCTTCATCCCAAAATTCAAAAAAACCAATACAACGCTAGTCATTGCGGATGAATAGAATAGAGCACGCCAAAAAACGGACATTACCGATCGCCGAACGTCAGCGAGTATTGGAATGTCCGTTTTTTAGTTCACACTGGCGAAGACCGATGCCAGCTTATATGTACCGAGCCTTTTCCAGTATCCTGCATCCATACGGGTTATCTTCTTCCCCCCATGCATCACCATCTCTTTATTATGTGCATGACGCCCCCCTTTTGTAAGCGGTTGTACATTAGAAGGGAAGTCCATATAATGATTAATGAATGGGAAACAGGATATTTTTGTTATTTTCTGCGACACCATGCAGGTAGAGGAGGAAACTGATTATGAACGTTGGATCAGCACGCGCTGCGGCAACGGACTGGGTCTTGCAGCATGCCAGCAGGGAGCCTGGATACATGGGTGCCTATTTTAGCGGCTCCACAGTCGGAAAGCCGGATGAGGCGGAGATGGACCCGTCCTCGGATATTGACATCGTTATCGTTACCCAGGATGCGGAGCCCCCTCTTAAGCTGGGAAAATTTATCTACCAGGACGCTTTGATCGAAGCCACCTATCTGTCCTGGCGAGACCTCGCCTCGCCCGAGCAGGTATTAACGTCCTATCATCTTGCCGGCAGCTTTCGTGTAGACACCCTGATGTCCGATCCGACTGGGCAGCTGCGCAAGCTGCAGACGGAGGTTTCACGTCGTTTTTCCGACCGGATATGGGTTACCCGCCGCTGTGAGAACGTGCGCGAACGAATCATAACCGGACTCCGATCCATAGATCCTTCTGGCCCTTGGCATCGCCAGGTTACCTCCTGGCTGTTCCCTACCGGCGTAACTACCCATATGCTCCTGGTCGCCGCTCTTCGAAACCCTACGGTCAGGCTCCGCTATGCAGCGGTTCGCGATGTGCTCAAGGAGTATAACCAAGAGGAGGTATATGAGGAGCTGTTACGACTTTTGGGCTGTAAAGACATGAGAGCCGAACAAGCCATGATTCATCTCAATGGATTGGCCCGAACCTTCGATGCCGCGTCTGCGATTGCGAAGACCCCTTTCTTCTTCAGCAGTGACATTACGCCGGATGCAAGAGCCATTGCCATTGACGGCAGCCGCGAGCTGATCCTAAACGGAAGCCATAGGGAAGCCGTCTTCTGGATGGTGGCTACCTTCGCTCGCTGCCACAACATATTGGAGGTCGACGGGACTCCTGAGTTTCAGGAGCAGTATATCCCTGCTTTTGATGCGATCCTTGCGGATCTCGGCATAACCTCCACCGATGACCTGCTGCAGCGGGCAGACGAGGTTCTCCATTTCCTGCCGAAACTTTGGAGCGTCACGGAAAGCATCTTGGATGCCAATCCGAATGTAACAGGCGAGCGGGAATCGACCTCATAACTCTTCTAAATTTCATATAACAAAAACCACGCCAGGATTGATCCGTGCGTGGTTTTTGTTATATCCCATCGTGCGTATGACACCCTGTGCGTACGATAAGTGCACGGGAGGGATGCTTCACATGGCTGTCAACCAACATGCTTGGATGACCGTCCTACATGCTTGACGCACGCATGGCCGTCGTATGACCTATTAGCGGCCTTCCTCCTGCAAAGGCAGATAAAATCGGTGCTCCTCTTGATCTTTGACAAAGCCAACCGACTGATAGAGTAACAACGCCGTTTCATTGGCTGCCTTCACTTCAAGTTTTACTGAGGTGGATCCCTGAGCCTGAAGATAGGACATGGCACGGTAGAGCAGATGTTTGGCGATTCCCCGTTGTCTCCACGGCTCTCTCACAAACACATCTTCAATCACGCCGACGTTCCCCTCTTCCAGCCATGCCATGGTACTGCCTATAATCATGTCCCCTTCCAGGACATTCATCGCAGTCCAGCCGGGATGCTCTTTATATTCCCGTAAGCGTTCAAGCCCCAGCGGCGCTTCCGGCCAAACCTCGGCCTCGAGCTTTAGATACATCTCTTCCTCTTCCGCAGACACCATCTTCCACAGTCGATAGCGATAGCGATCATCTAACGGCAAGGCTTGTAAAGGCTCCTCAAGTGACCGCTTCATGGTATACAGCTTCTCCAGCGGCTGAAATCCGATTTCCTCAGTAAAAAAAGCATTATTGGCGATCTCATGAACATAATTGCCCACGCACAAATACGTCCCGTACATCTTCGGCAGCGTCCTCTTTAACACAAGGGCATGTTCATAGAGCATCTTATACATTTCACCTAGAAGATCATAATCCCGCTCCCGCTGAGGTACAGCCTTGAGATTCACATAAATGTGATGCTTGCAATTAGGCGCACATCCCGGCGGGATCACGTTAATAATGCCCACCTGTCCCTTGGCCACCATCTTCCCGTCTTCAATAGCACAGAACACATTGCCCCAATTCTCCTGGTCACCTACCCACCAAAACAACGCATCCGCTGCGGATACTGCCTGATACAGCTCCCCCAGCAGAGGCATATCGCCCTGCCTAAAATTCCGAATGATTCTTTCACCCAAATGAATGTCACCAGCCTTTGCGTTCATTGTAAGACGACCCTGAATGATAAAAATAGATAAAAAACAACTATAAACGAACAAATCGCTTAACCATGCACCGTTTTCCTTATTATGGGTTTACAACGTTTTAATTACGTAATATAATAATTACGTAATAACATAATAATGATAAAGCGAGGTTGATGATTCCCCATGACACGTGATCTGGTTTATGAGATGGATGTCTTAAAGAATCAAATGACGGAACTGCAGCAGCTTGTCTATCAAGCCCTTATGGAACGCAAACCTGGTTCCGCATCAAACCAACACCGCCAAGAAATCTCGCCAACACCTACGATATATAAAGCAGCCTCCGAGGACGGCTCCGTCTTCTACTCCGGACAAGTGCACCTGAATGGACAAAACATCCGCTGGGAGCCGCAGGAACGGCGAATGGATCAATTGCTGGACATGAACACCGAGAAGGCCGCCAAAATCCTCGCAGCACTGGGCAACAAGCAGCGCCTGGATATTTTAAAGGCCGTCATGGCAGAGCCCCTATCCGGCACCGAGCTGGTAGAACGTTTGAATATGGGAACGACGGGTCAGCTGTATCACCATCTCAAGGCGCTGCTCGGCGCGGATCTCCTTGTACAGGAGCAAGGCGGAAAGTACGCTCTTCCTAAGCATCGGAGCCTGCCGTTCCTACTGCTGCTCTCTGCTGCTGGCGATCTGCTCGATACAAGCGATTACCTGGAGATGACCGAAACCCGCAACAATGCAGGGATGTATTTTGGGACTTCGCACGGCTTCGATATTCATCAGCTGCTCTGGGCCGTCGTGGAAAATTCCATATTGGAGCACACGAGTGGGTATGGCGATCAGATTGGCATTTACCTGCATGAGGATGGCAGCGTGACGGTTACCGATAACGGGAGAGGCATTCCCGTGCAGGCCCTTCCGAATTCCAACATCCCAGTCGTACAATCGGTACTAACCGATGTCCACCGATTGAACACCAGCGCACACTTTCTGGCCCCCGGCGCGGAGAAGGGCATCAGCATCGCAGTAGTCAATGCTCTCTCCAAGCATCTGACCGTGGAAATTCGCCGTGACGGTAGCATATACCGGCAGGAGTACAGGCACGGCATTCCGCAGACCGGGCTTCTGATTGTCGGCATGACTCAAGAGACGGGCACCAGCGTGACATTCAAGCCTGAGCCCGAATTATTCAGCTCTGCCTTTGATATTAACCGCATCATCGAGCGTAAGAGCGCAATTGCCGCGGATTATCCTGGAATCACCCTGACGATCCGCAATACGGCTGAATAAGGGGAGCTGGAGAATAGGTAGTTCGAAGCCTTTGCACCATGCTTTTTACAGCAGCGTTTTTTACAGCAGCGATACGCGCAGATGCCGCATCGAGGGTACTGCTCCCTATGCAAACCGTGGCTGAACCAACGGTCCTGGAACGAATACCGGTCCGGATGTAGAGACGCTATGTGTGGTCCGGGGCATGCTTGAATGGCTGTCGACCGAGCGCATGTCTGGTGCTATACTGAGCTTGAACGAACGCTAATCGAGGTGAGATAGAATGTTGGAACGTTCTATGGAGAATGTAATGGAATCTGAACAGGAAAGGGGATGGTGCGTTTAATTTAAAAAATGAAACGAGGACGATAAACATGAACATACAGAGTACGGTAATGAGCGAAGGATTTGCATTGAATGTTTCCATTCGTGGAAATGGCAGGCCCATTTTGGTGGTGGGAAGCAGTATTTACTACCCCCGCTTGTTTTCGGAACAACTCTACACTTCATTTCAACTGATTTTCCTGGACCATCGAGGCTTTGTTAAGCCCCCTCGGACACTGGAGCCGGAAGAATACACACTGGATAAGGTTCTGGATGATATCGAAGCGGCAAGACAAACGCTGGAACTGGAGGATTTTATTATATTGGGGCATTCGGGGCACGCCTTCATGGCGCTGGAGTATGCCAAAAAATACCCGGAACACGTCCGGAAGGTAGTCCTGCTGAACACCGCCCCGACCAACAGCCCGGAGCGGCAGCAGCAGAGCATTGCTTTTTTCAATGAGACGGCGTGTCCTGAGCGGAAACGGCAGTTTGAAGCGGATATCGCCCTGCTGGAGGGTGATATCCAGAGAGAGCCTGAACGGCGGTTTGCTCATATGTGCATCCGAATGGGAGCGCACAGCTTCTATGATTATGCCTATGACGCGGCCTGGATGTGGGAAGGCGTCTTCACCAACATGCCCGTCATCGATCATTTATGGGGAGAAGCCTTCGCGCGGCTCAATCTAATTGATTCCCTGAAAGAGGTTGGCAAGCCCGTCCTTATTGGACTTGGACGGTACGACTATTTGGTTAGCCCCGTATCGCTTTGGGATGCGATTAACGGCTCGCAAGCTAACGTGAAGAAGGTCATTTTCGAAAAAAGCGGCCATAATCCGATGTTTGAAGAGCCCGATCTGTTTAACGCCATATTGACCGATTGGATTCATGAAACGGACAACTAACCCGTGAAGATACGACGTATGCGTTACTGTAATGAAGAGGAGCCCTCAGCACTGGGGGCTCCTCTTGCGTCCTGCTGAAGGCTCCTCTTGCGTCCTGCTGGAGAGGCTCCTCTTGCGTCTTGCTGGAGGCTCCTCTTGCGTCTTGCTGGAGGCTCCTCTTGCGTCTTGCTGGAGGCTCCTCTTGCGTCTTGCTGGAGACTCCTCTTGCGTCTTGCTGGAGACTCCTCTTGTGTCTTGCTGGGGGCTCCCTCTTGCATCTTGCTGGAGACTCCTCTTACATCTTGCTGGAGACTCCTCTTGTGTCTTGCCGGGGGCTCCTCTTACATCTTGCTGGAGACTCCTCTTACATCTTGCTGGGGGCTCCTCTTGCGTCTTGCTGGAGGCTCCTCACCATCTATTTGCGCGTTTCAGTCGGTAATCTTTTGAAACTCTCGCTTCATACAGCTTCGACTGCAGCGTGCGGATGGGTGCTCTTTTCGCTGAGAACTGCGCCTTTTTGAGTCCAGACGGACATGGAAGGCTATTGGCTGATATCTTGGGCTGTTTTTGTGTTCATGCGGGCACAAAATCCGCTATTGGCGGATATTGAGCCGTTTTTGAGATCATCCGGGCACAGGATCCGCTATTTGCTGATATTCGATCGTTTTTTGATACCTTGCGGACACTGGATCCGTTAATGTAACACATTCACGGAAAAATCCCGGAATATTTTGCGAATAGCGGATCTCATGTCCTCAAACCACTACGAAATAGCCAAAAACACAGAAATAGCGGAACGACTGTCCTTTAAAACACAAACCAGACCCATCAAAAAACCTAGATGCATTGAGTCTTTGAGCCGTCGCCCCTCGATGCCTTAATTCGACTCTCGTTACCTTAATACCTTAATTCCCTAATTCTCGATTCTCGCTCTCGTTGCCTTGATACTTTGATTCCTCCATTCTCGTTCTCGGTGCCTTGATACTTTGATTCCTCGATTCTCGCTCTCGTTGCTTTGATTCCTCAATCCTCAGCTCTCGATACCTTAATTACTCGATTCCTCAATTCTCAATCCTCAGCTCTCGATACCTTAATTACTCGATTCCTCAATTCTCAATCCTCAACTCTCGATTCTCGCTTCCTTAATTACTTAATCCTCACTCCCGGTATCTTGATTCCTTGCCTCGATCCTATCCTTAACTCTCCATACCTTGATACCCAGATCCCTTGTCTCCAGATCCCTAGATCCCTTGATGCAGCTCCTATTTTACCTCGCAGGGTATCGTACGATTTGCATCATAACGACAATAGCTCCTCGCGCCTCCCAACTCCATCGACTCGCCTTTTGGGAGTTTGAGAAACGTAGAGTCCTATCATTAGAGGGACAGCTCCCCCAGCCTGCGCGTCTCCTCCTCAATCCGGCTTGGATCGTTCCGCTCGAATAATAGCTCTACGTCATGAATCGGCCTGCCAGCCGGAACATGGCTCCACTCCCACGCCGCTTGCTCCAGCGAGAGAAAGTCCCGTATCCTATTGCAAGAAAATGGAATGAACGGCTGCAGCAGATTCGCCAAATTGGCTATGATCTGAACACAAATAAACAGCGTTGTCCGGCACGCTTCATGATCCTCCTTGACCTGAATCCACGGCTTCCGTTCATCAAAATATTTGTTCGCCAGGCGCACTGTGCTAAAAATCCGTTCCAACGCTTCCTTCAGTCGCCCACCCTCAATAAGCGCCCCAGCCTCGCGATACAATGCCTCAACTCTGCTCTGCCACTCTTCGGATATGCAGCCCTCGGGCACTTTCCCCTCAAACGATTTGTTCACAAACACCAAAGTACGGTTGACGAAATTCCCAAATGCGCCAAGCAGTTCGCCATTGTGACTGTGAATGAACTCCCTCCAGGAGAAATCGGTATCCCGCTTCTCGGGTCCGTTCGCAATGAGGAAGTAACGAATGGAGTCCGGCTGATAACGGCTTAACACATCCGGCACCCATATCGCCCAATTCCGACTGGTCGAGAACTTCTTCCCTTCCAGCGTCATGTACTCGCAAGATATGATTCGGTCCGGTAAATGCAGGTCACCGGTCCCCTTCAGCAGCGCTGGCCAGATCAGCGTATGAAACGGGATATTATCCTTCCCATGAACATAGTAAGCCGTAATCCCATCCCTCCCCTTGAGCCAAAAGGATTCCCAATCACCGCCCGTCTCTGCGGCCCACTGTTTGCTGGCGGATAAATAGCCGCTTACCGCTTCGATCCAGACATAGATTTTCTTATCCTCAAATCCCGGAATAGGCACATCTACGCCCCACGTCAGATCCCTTGTAGCCGCCCGATCCTGAAGGCCTTCCTCCAGATATCTGCGGGTCAGTTGCACCGCATTGTCCCGCCAGCCTTGTGCGTTATTCAGGTCATTGGTCAGCTCCCCCTGAAAATGCGACAGCGATACGTAAAAATGCTCAGTAGGACGCTCCACCGGAGGGTTTCCGCAAATTTTGCAAGTCCTGTTCGTCAGGTCGGACGGATCAAGTATCGTGGAGCAGGCGTCGCACTGATCGCCACGGGCCCTGCTGCCGCATACAGGGCAGTCTCCTTCCACATAGCGGTCCGGCAGAAACCGTCGATCGGTTTCGCAATACGTTTGCAGCACGATTTTACGGTACAGATGTCCGTTGTCCAGCAGCTTCAGAAACAACTCCTGCACTACCGCGTGATGAAACGCCTGATCGGTTCGCGTGTACAAATCGTAGGAGAAACCCAGCCGTTCGAAGCAATCCACAAACTCCCTATGGTACCGATCCGCAATATCCCCGGGAGCCACGCCCTCCTGAATGGCTTGAACCGCCACAGGCGTTCCATGACAATCACTACCGGATACGTACAGGACTTGATCACCTTTCGCGCGGAAATAACGTGCCAACACGTCGCCGGGCAAGAGGCTTGCAAGTCTCCCCAAATGTAAGGACCCGTTAGCGTAAGGCCAGGCACCGCCGATAAAAATGTTCGCCATGTCAATCTTCCTCCTTTATTTAGACAACAAAAAAAGCCCTCATCCCAAAAGGGACGAGAGCTTGCCGCTCACGTGGTACCACCCAATTTCATTCATGCCTTGCGGCATTCACCTCTTCGGGTACGACGCCATGTATCGCGTGTATACCCTAGCACGTTAACGGGTGCGGGATCCGGCACAGCCTACTACCCTACAGGGTTTCGGTGCACAGCTCAGAGACCATATTCCCTAGGTTCTTTCCTTACCCCTTTTCACCAGCCGGGGCTCTCTGTTCAAAGACGTCGCCAAGGTACTCTTTCTCTTCATTGCTTTTGTCTAACGTTATTCAAGTTACTGGAAATCATACCCGAACGCTGCTCTGGAAGTCAAGTGGGTACAGTAAAAGCCCGCCTGAGTTTTAAACCCCTTCCTTCGACTCTGCGCTGAGGTGTCGGAGATCATGATTTTGCAGTATTATCTTCCTTTGAGTCATGTCGAACTGGACATAATATGGCAGTCCAGAAAGTCTCGATAGTCGAAGAAGTGTGTCCCTCTCTGAGAGACTAAACCACCTTATACCTACAAGACCTTATTCCTCGAAAAGGTTACTTATACATTAAAAAAACCACCCCTCAAGTTCAATTCACTTGGGGGGCGGCTTTTTTAGCCTATACTTTTTTTCTTCTGAGCAGAAGCAAACCTGCAAAAAGCATAATCGCTCCGGCTAACATAAAACTGTACATATTCGTAGCTGTATTCGGCAATTTATTTCTGTTAGGCTCGTTCGTTCCCTGATCTCCGGATTGATCCGGATCTCGTGGAGTCGAATCCGATACGCCTAAGGTTGAATCGTCATGATCGTCCGGTGTTTGTACCCCGGTATTCGAATCCCCGTCGGTGTCTCCATTCGAGTCTTCATCCGGGTTCCCGTTGGAATCTCCGTCCGTGTCTTCGTTCGAGTTTCCGTTCGGGTCCTCATTTGAATCGCTGTCGGAATCTCCCGTTCCACCCGGGTTCGTATTGTTGTCATTGTTGTTCCCGTTGTCCGTTACTTCGATGACATTGGATGGCTTCTCCGGACTAGTCACATTATCACCTGTAACTTCACCGATGTTCTCGATCGTATGACCGGCTTGTCCCGCCTTGACGGTTGCCTGGAACGTAATCGTATGCCATTCGGTATCCGTAATCCGTCCAAAGTTACCGCTCACTTTGCCGTTCACGTATTGGCCTTTGTCGCCATCGGCGAGATCAGTGACGGAAACGCCGTCCACCTTCAGACTGCCTGCTACATATACCAGCCCTTCCGGCAGGATGTCGGCAATCATCAGGTTCGATACATAGCTGCCGGCAACGGTATTGCGGGCAGAGATCGTATACTCCAGCGTATCGCCGACCGCGATAGTGCCGCCATTGAGATCCCGCGACGTCTTCCGTGACTCCATCACTGGAGCAGGCGGCGTTACAGGCGGTGTAACCGGTGGATCCGGATCTACCGGTGGGTTGACTGGTGGATCGGTTGGCGGATCGATTGGCGGTTCTACAGGCGGTTCTACTGGCGGTTCCGGTTCAACGACCATTTTTTCCGTCGGTTCACCTGGCTGATCGATATTATCGCCGGTTACCCGTGCCGTGTTCTCGATTGTCAGCCCGCCTTGTCCCGGCAGAATGATGGCCTGGAACTCCAGCGTATGCCAGTCGGTATCCTTTACATTGCCAAATGAGCCATATACGTCTCCGGTAACCGAATGACCAGCGTCATCGTCTTTCGGATCCGTGACCGTGACACCATCCACTTTCAAGCTGCCTGGAACGTACTCCAGCCCAGCTGGCAGCGTATCAGTAATCGTCAGATTCTCCAGATACGTATCGTTGACAACACCTCTCACACGAATCGTATACGTGATGGTGTCCCCGACCTCATACGTGACCTTGGTTACATTCGTATTCGCTACAGACTTATCTGTTTCAATCTGCGGATTCCGCGGATAAACTTCGACTTCATTTCTTGGTCTGTCCGGTGTACCAACATTGTCGCCCTCTATGGCCGCAATATTGATAATATTCTTGCCGGCTTGACCCGGTAATACTTTCACCTGGAACGTCACTTTACGCAACTCAGTGTCGGTAACATCCCCGAAACCGGCGAAAATTTTTCCGTTTGCGAAATGGCCTTTGTCGCCATCCTGATCATCGGTGACTTGTACGTCATTGACCTTCAGCGTACCCGCTACGTATTCCAGACCTGCTGGAATTTCGTCCGTGATCGTCAGATTGGTTACCCGACTATCGGAGGCCGTGTTACGCGTTTGAATTGTGTAAAGCAGGGTGTCCCCGATTTCAGGATGCGCGGCATCGGTGTTCCCCGCTGCCTTTTCAAACAGCTCCGCTGTTTTCGTGGACTCCAGCGCAGTCTCACGCGGATAAACCTCGACGACTTCCTCCGGCGTGCTAGGTGTGTTGATATTATCGCCATCCACCACGGCCACGTTCCGGATGTCTTTACCGGCTTGACCCGGTAATACTTTGACTTGGAACGTCACCTGGTGCCATTCAGTATCGGTAACATCCCCGAAACCGGCGAAAACTTTACTATTAGCGAAATGGCCTTTGTCGCCATCCTGATCATCGGTGACTTGTACGTCGTTGACCTTCAGCGTACCTGCTACGTATTCCAGACCTGCTGGAATTTCGTCCGTGATCGTCAGATTGGTTACCCGACTATCGGAGGCCGTGTTACGCGTTTGAATTGTGAAAGCAGGGTGTCCCCGATTTCAGGATGCGCGGCATCGGTGTTCCCCGCTGCCTTTTCAAACAGCTCCGCTGTTTTCGTGGACTCCAGCGCAGTCTCACGCGGATAAACCTCGACGACTTCCTCCGGCGTGCTAGGTGTGTTGATATTATCGCCATCCACCACGGCCACGTTCCGGATGTCTTTGCCGGCTTGTCCCGGTAATACTTTCACCTGGAACGTCACTTTACGCAACTTGGTATCGGTCACATCTCCGAACTTGGCAAACACTTTGCCGTTCGCGAAATGACCCGCATCGCCATCCTGGTCATCGGTGACGGCTGCGTCGTCGACCTTCAGTGTACCCGCTACGTATTCCAGACCAGCTGGAATCTCGTCCGAAATGGTCAGGTTGGTCACCAAACTGTCGGATGCGGTGTTGCGGGTTTGAATCGTGTAAAGCAGCGTGTCCCCGACTTCCGGATGCGCGGCATCGGTGTTCCCGGCTGCCTTTTCAAGCAGCTCAGAGGTTTTCGTGGATTCCAGCGCGGTTTCACGCGGATAAACCTCGACGACTTCCTCCGGCGTGCTTGGTGTGGTGACGTTGTCACCATCTACCTCAGCCACGTTGCGGATGTCTTTGCCCGCTTGACCCGGTAATACTTTCACCTGGAACGTCACTTTACGCGGCTTGGTATCGGTCACATCTCCGAACTTGGCAAACACTTTGCCGTTCGCGAAATGACCCGCATCGCCATCTTGCTCATCGGTGACAGCTGCGTCGTCGACCTTCAGTGTACCCGCTACGTATTCCAGACCCGCTGGAATCACGTCTGAGATCGTCAAGTTGGTTACCAGACTATCTTCGTTCTTGTTGTGCGTTTGAATCGTGTAAAGCAAGGTGTCCCCGACTTCCGGATGCGCGGCATCGGTATTCCCGGTTGCCTTTTCAAACAGCTCCGCAGTCTTCGTAGACTCCAGCGCGGTTTCACGCGGATAAACCTCGACGACTTCCTCCGGCGTGCTTGGCGTGGTGATATTATCGCCATCCACGGCAGCTACATTCCGGATGTCTTTACCGGCTTGACCCGGTAATACTTTCACCTGGAACGTCACTTTACGCGGCTTGGTATCGGTCACATCTCCGAACTTGGCGAAGACTTTGCCGCCTGCGAAATGACCCGCATCGCCATCTTGCTCATCGGTGACAGCTGCGTCGTCGACCTTCAGTGTACCCGCTACGTATTCCAGACCAGCTGGTATTTCGTCCGAGATCGTCAGGTTGGTTACCAGACTATCTTCGATCGTGTTGTGCGTTTGAATCGTGTAAAGCAGGGTATCTCCGACTTCCGGATTCGCGGCGTCGGTGTTTCCGGCTGCTTTTTCAAGCATTTCCGCGGTTTTCGTGGATTCCAGAGAAGGTGCGTGAGGATAAATCTCCACCTCTTCCCTAGGTGTTTTCGGCGTATTAACATTGTCGCCGTCCACGACAGCCACATTGCGGATCACTTTGCCGGCTTGTCCTGGCAATACTTTGACTTGGAACGTTACCTTGTACCATTCGGTGTCGGTAACATCTCCGAACTGGGCAAAGATTTTACCGTCTGCGAAATGGCCCTTGTCGCCATCTTGGTCATCGGTGACTTGCACGTCTTTGACTTTCAGTGTACCTGGTACGTATACCAGACCCGCTGGAATCTCGTCCGAGATCGTCAAGTTTTTAACCAGACTATCTTTGATGTTGTTGCGCGTTTGAATCGTGTACTGCAGCGTGTCTCCGACTTCCGGATGTGCGGCGTCGGTGTTGCCGGCTGCTTTTGCAAACAGCTCCGCTGTTTTCGTGGACTCCAGCGAAGTTTCACGCGGATAAACCTCGACAATTTGCTCCGGCGTGCTCGGTGTGGTGACATTGTCGCCATCTACCTCAGCCACGTTGCGGATGTCATTGCCGGCTTGCCCCGACTGCACTTTGACCTGGAACGTCACCTTGTGCCACCCGGTACCGGTCACATCTCCGAACTGACCGAAGATTTTACCGTTAACGAAATGGCCCTTATCGCCATCTTGGTCATCGGTGACGAGCACATCGTCGACTTTCAACGTGCCTGTTACGTATTCCAGACCCGCTGGAATCTCGTCCGAGATCGTCAGGTTGGTCACTAGGCTGCCTGTAACGGTGTTGCGTGTTTGAATCGTGTAGAGCAGCGTGTCCCCGACTTCCGGATGCGTTGCGTCGGTGTTGCCGGTAGCTTTTTCAAACAGTTCCGCTGTTTTATTAGCTTCTAATTTTGGTTCTCTGTACTCTACAGATGTTGTTACTTCATTGGACGGGGTTGTTTTATCTTCATTTGTGAGTAGGTTTTTATACCCCACATTCGCTTTATTGGAGACGGAGTCTCCCGCACGGTCGGATAATGCTTTGACTTTGAATTGAACCGTTATGCCGTTAGGTAAGTCATTCGTGTTCGGCACTTCCCCGAGCCGGATGATCACCTTGCTGCCGTCAAAATGGCCTGCATCTTGATCATCTGCATCAGTCAAATCACTAGCATTAGTCCCGCTCACGATTTTCATCGATCCCGGAACGTATTCCGTGCCCGCAGGAATTTCATCCTCGAATACCGTATTGGCGGCAACGTCTCCACCTGCGTTTTTGATGTTGACTTCGTAAGTAAGCTCATCCCCGACAAAGGCTTGTCCTGCAGGGGAAACGGATTTTTCAGCAATGACGCACGGCTCGGTTCCAAGGAAAACATCATCAATGAAGTTACCACCGGTGATATTTCCGTTAGCAGACGCTATGGCTTCGAATCCAAATCGTGTTACCGTCTGACCGGCTGGAACGGTATAAGTTCCAGAATAATATTTCCATGCGTCTTTATCGGTTGACATTGTACGAACAGTCGGAAGATCACCCGGAGCCGTATTGCCTGAACCAATATTTACAGCCATGGTGTCTACGCCGAATCTACCTTTATGAGCTAGGCGCCAATAAATGGCTTGTCCAGGAGTAGTCTCAACATCCTGATATAACGTTGCATTTTCAAAACTATTAATTTCTGCAAACTGCTCACCATGGATTACCTCATGTTTGTTTCCAGCAGGAGTTCCAGGTGCCTCCATCAAGCTCTTAACAAAAATGTCATATCGTCCTGTTGAGTCGGTTGTATGCCATCCCGGCACGTTCTCATCCTGTGGGAATGTATACCCTGGACCTGTAGGGGTCTTCGGATCACCAGGCGTATATGCAGGTTCCTCGAAACTGCCGTTAATTAGCGCAACGGGTCTAGTGCAGGCATTGACAACTTCTCTTTCGATAATTTGACTCGTCGTCTCATTCGACTCGGTCGTTTCATCCTTGTCTATGAGTAAATTCTTGTAATCAACAGCCGCTTTATTGGTGACCGTCTGGCCGATATGGCTGGATAATGCTTTCACCTTGAATTGAAGCGTAATACCTTCAGGCAAGTCATTGGTATTCTGCAAATTCCCGAGCCTAATGATCACCTTGCTGCCGTCAAAGTGCCCTGCATCTGTATCATCTGCATCGGTTAGGTCAACGGCATTGGTCCCGCTCACCATTTTCATGGAGCCCGGAACATATTCCGTGCCCGCAGGAATGACGTCTTCAAAGACAGTATTGGCGGCAACGTCTCCACCTTCATTTTTAACTGTGACTTCGTAGGTGAGTTCATTGCCTTCAAAAACGTCTCCAGCAGGAGAAACGGATTTTTCTGCGATAACACATGGTTCGGTTCCCAGGAAGATATCATCCAGATGATTGCCGTGTCCGATCGATCCATTGGATGTCGAAACGGCTTCAAATCCAAACCTTGTCATCGTTTGTCCTGCAGGAACCGTATAGGAACCCGTATAAGTTCCCCAAGCCGTGTTACCATCCGTCATCTGATCGATTACTGAGGTATCATAAGGATCGGCTGTTGCCGGACCAATGCGAAGCTGCATTGTATCTTCACCGTACAGCCCCTTATGGGAAAGTCTCCAATAGATGGTCTGTCCAGGCGTGGTCTCTACGTCTTGATATAACATGCCATTACCGCTAGCATTTAACTCTGCGTATCGATTTCCATGAACGGGGGCAGGTTGCTGTTTTACATAAGGATCTGGATATCCTTCAGCGTAGTCCCAGATTTCAATCCACTTTACCCCACCCGTATCATCAGTCGTTTTCCATCCTGGAACTTCGTCTTCATAGTACCCAAATGTACCATTCATTGACCCTGGTCCAGGCGGTTCTTCAAAGCTTCCGTTAATCAATGCCACTTTAACTCCACATGCATTAGGCGGTTGTGGAGTCGTTGGAGGAACTGAATCCGATACTTCAACGTTAATCGTAGCTTCGGCAGCGGCGCATTTACCGTCATTGGCGATGACGGTGAAGCTATCGCTACCGATAAAGTCTTGCGTTGGCGTATACGTCCAAGTTCCGTCCGTATTAACCGTCACAGTTCCGTTCCGAGGATCCGTCGCGCCTTTTGCGTACGTCAATGGATCTCCATCCGGGTCCGTGCCGATTACTTGTCCCGAGACCGGCGTATTTACCGCGGTGACTTTTGAATCACCCGGCACAACGGGTGCCTCGTTCACTTTGTAAGTATTATTCGGATTGAGAGTTTCAATCGGTGCGTATGCATTCACAAAATACCAGTTATGGATATCATGCGTCTCGTAATTCGGCAACCCTGTTGATCCTGTAAAACCGGCATGAATCGATTGTCCGTTAAATATCGAACTAAGATCGATGCTATTGACATCTAAAACTTTGCTGGCATTTACCCGATCCGGCGAAGTGCCCAGATGAACCTGAACATTCTGAGTTGAACTATTGTAATCGATCCACGTATAGTACTGGGTTCCGTTAGACAATTTGAAGCTGGTGCTGTCTAAATCGGTATACCAGCCTGCTTGATTCACTACGTCTCCATTTACCGCAAGTCCAACGTAGTTTGAAGAAGGATCCTTATAAACATCGTTTTTAAACGTGTCATATTTAACGGCAAAACTCGGACTAATGCCGTAATATCCCAAGCCGCCACCGTTCATATTCTGACTGGTTGTGCCAGTCTGGAGCGTAAAAGTCAATCCATCGCTTGCGCCTTGGGCGCTCGGGTTACTCATTTTAAAAGAAAAGGCCGTGCTGAATGAATAATTGTCTCTGGGACACAGCGCCGTATTGTTAAATGCGGCGCCACTCTGTAACGTAGTCGGTTGTGTCAATCGTATAATATTTTGCCCTTGAGCGATCGTGGCATGACCATTCAAGGTAAATTGATTGACCGTATTTTGGGAGAATTCATCAAATTTAAAATTCAGCCAGTTATCCGCAGCCGCCTCAGCCTGTTGAGGGTACAGAGGTAGAAGCTGACCGAACAAAATGATGAAAACCGCCATCAAATACTTAAAACGCCGATTGATTATCGGTTTTCTTTTCATTGTTTCCTCCCTATCTTCAATGGGAAGGCTTTGGAGCCATTCCGATGCTGTCAAATGAATTCATCCGTCGATTAAACCATACATACACTTTCATTTCACGAACCGTGAAAGCTGCTGCATTATGGCGGGTGCGCGGTAAAAGGCGGAGTGTTGTTGATTGCAAGTTAAGAGAAAGACAACTCACTTCCCACCTTGTTGTACCGAAAGCCGCACAACTCGACGTTCATACCCTGTTCCTTACACAATCTAACCTTTTTCAAAAATTCTGCATGATCTCTTTAAGAATCACTTCGCTTGTGTATGTAACGAGGTCTCCTTTAGCATCATTATGTAACGCGTTAATTGCCATGAACCAAAACATCAGCCGATGCCCTCGATTCGTTTCAAGCCGTTAGTTGTACAAGGATGATCACCCCTCTCCCTCTGACAGTTGATCTTGCGAGTTACCATGAAAGGTAAGCCCTTCTGTTGAAACGCTATTCCAAAAAAAGACTTGCCCGCGGTAACCGACTAAGAAAGATATATGGTGTGGGAATACGACATCCTTCTACATATGTCCTTCCCATGCGAAAAAAACAGCCATATTATACCAGTATCGCCCTACGTGCGACCTATCATTTGATTTTGATACTACTAGTTCTCTAAGGTTCTATTTATAAAAAGCATTACTAAAGATACATGTTGAGCTAAACGGACTAAAGGACCATGCATAGCTCAATGAGTCTCAGGCACGATGCTTATTTTGTTGTACAAAAAAGGCCGCGATTTTTTCGCGGCAGCCGGCTATTCTAATCCCAAACATCACCAAAACAGCCTTTCCCTTCATACTGTTGATCGAGTTTCTCATGTTAGCGAAAAATCACACTGAAACATCACGGATGAAGAAACAATAAAAAAGATGATCCCACAGGTGGAGTCATCTTTTTGTTATGGCAGTGATTCAGCAGAGTCTTCTGCAGTCACTTCCATTAAAGATTAATGGCGGCCGCTATGACCGCCAAGCAACAACATCTTTACGCTTTAGGCGCCAGCTCCGCCGCCTGACGGATGGCTTCCATCAAGCTTTTCTCATCGGCGATGCCTTGACCGGCAATGTCGAACGCTGTACCGTGATCGACACTGGTGCGGATAATCGGAAGGCCAACGGTAATGTTGACGCCTGCGTCCAAGCCGAGCACTTTGACGGGACCATGTCCCTGATCGTGATACATGGCTACTACAATGTCAAAGTCACCGCGTACCGTCCGGAAGAACAGCGTATCGGCCGGCAGCGGGCCTACGACCTGGATTCCTTCCGCCTGCGCCTTTTCGACGCCCGGTATGACTTTCTCTTCCTCTTCGCCATATCCGAACAGTCCGTTCTCGCCCGCATGAGGATTAATTCCGCAAACGGCAATCCGCGGAGCGGCGATGCCGGACTTCTGCAGCGTCTCATGAGCAAGCTTAATGACATGGTATACGCGCTCAGGATTAATCGAACGGACGGCATCGAGGATGCCGACATGGGTCGTCACGTGAATAACCTTCAGATTCGGCGCCGACAGCATCATGGAATAGTCCGTGGTTCCGGTCAAATCCGCCAGAATCTCCGTATGGCCCGGATATTTGTGACCCCCTTTATGCAGGGCTTCCTTATTCAGCGGTGCGGTGCATATGGCCTGGATTTTATGGTCCTTCGCCAATTCGATGGCTGTCTCCAAAAATTTGAACGCGGCGTGTCCGGCTTCCGGAGCAACTCGTCCTATCGGCAAGTCCCCTGGCAGCAGATCCAGATCAAGCACATGAATCGTGCCAAAACGGTAGTCAACCTGCTCGATCTCATCGGCAGTAATCGCTTCGATAGTCAAGTCACTGCCCACGAAGGACTTTGCCCGCTCCAGTATCTTCACGTCCCCGATCACAACCGGGTGACTGATATGATACATCTCCTCATTCATGAGGCTTTTGAGTATAATTTCAGGACCTACGCCTGCGGCATCTCCCATGGTAATCCCGATAACCGGTTTATGCTGGCTCATGTTCTCACCTTTTTCTTATTTGTTATATAGTGCAAGGAATCTACCAGGGATCGATCATTTCCGAAGCCCCCGGCTTTGGTGACGGTCCAGTAGCCTTTTCCCATGCCCTGAAGCCTTCCGAACGGCAGGCCGGGCTCTACTTCCGAATACAGCTGCATTTCTCCCATGCCAAGTTCCATACAGATAGCCTTAGCCGTATCCCCGCCGGTTAATACCAACCCTTGGATCTCAGCGTATGCCTGTAAAATGGCTTTTGTCATTCTTCCGAGTCCCAACGAGATCGCTTCGCTTACCTCGGTTGAAGATAATCCCTGCTCATCCCCTGCTTCTTTTGCCAGCCTGCGGTTATCTTCCGAAGCGTCGACGTACAGGACCAAATACCGCTTGTCCATATCCTGAGCGATTTGCTGCAGGATATCTTCCGTGTCGTAAGTTTCACGAATCAACGCGGCCGGATCGATCTCCAGCATCAACGAGCCAGGCATGTCCTTGACGGCACGAAGCTGCCGTCGGGTCGTTTGGGACAAGCTCCCTGATACGATCAGCGCTTTATCCGCCCCAGCCCAGTCTTGGCTCCTCTCCTCCACGGAAATCAGGGACAGCTCCTCCGGCAAGTATTCGATTAATCCGGCAGAACCGGCCCACAGAATCTTCTTGTCTAGCTGTGAAAATAATGCCGCTATCGCCTGTAAATCCGCTTCCGTCTCACTATCGCATACAAACCAAGTTTGACCTTCGGCCAGCTTGGATTGGAGCCATGGCAGAAATTGCGCGGCGGGCTGCCGCACTTGACTTGATGAAACCAGCACCGCCTCAGGCTCTCCTACCCTCTGCAGCAGCTTCGGGATATAACTTTCCATAACGGGTGTTTTGGGATCCTTGGCAAACTCCGTCTCCGTGATCAGTACACCTTGAACATAATGATGTCCCTGTACCGTCGTGCGGTTCATTTTGGGAAAAGCCGGAGCGATCAGCACCAAGTCCGGCCGGAATACCTTCTGCACCGCAAACAATTCCTCTGCAACATTCCCGCGCAAGGTCGAATCCAGCTTCTTGTAGATGTGGCGGCAGCCCTGCTCTTCAAGGAATTGAGCGGCTTCGTACGCCGCTTCATAGGCGCCCACACTGCGTTTCGCCCTGCTATCCGTATCCACGATCAACACTTCGGCACGGGTGTCCTGACGGTAATGGCGATGATCGAAGACGACGGTGGAAACCAGCCCCTTCTTCGCCAATTGTACACCCGAGTCATTCGCACCGGTCAGATCGTCCGCGATGATTCCAATTTGTTTTATCACATTTCATCACACCTTCTATGATTCGGCATCTGCTGTATTTGTATCAAATGAGTGCCCTTTCTTCTCTAGACGCTTCACTAAAAACCCGACATATAAAGGAAGCAGGATGGCGGTCGTTACCACGGACGCCGCAACCTGCACCGTCGCGATATCGGTAAATGCTGCAAAGGAAGCATTCGCCGCCCCGATTGCAGCAGGCGTAGCCACGGCATTACCGGCTGTGGAGCCTTCCGCCGCCCCCACGATCGGATTCCATTTCAACGCTTTAAACACAAAGTATCCTGCAGTACCTGTAACGAAAACCGTAAGCAGTCCAAGAATGATACCCGACAAGCCGCCATCCACGATCGCTCCGAAATCAATGCCCATTCCGAGCGCAAATGCAAAGAACGGAATCAGCATGGAGCTGCCTTTGTCCAAAAACTTGCGCATCTCCTCATCCAAATTACCCAGCACCATCCCCACAATAATCGGAAGAAGAACCGAGATGAAGGATACGAAGGAGAACATGCCGTCCACGAATCCCATGGCGCCGAAGATTGATAAGGCCACCATCGTGAGGAAAGGTCCGTCATTCAGGGCAAGCAGCGAATACGCAGCACGATCTTCCTTGCTGCCATATTGGCCTACCAAGGCTACAAACAATCCCCCATTACTGTTGGTCATCGCCGCAATGACAGCTATCGGCGCCAGACCCAGCCACAATCCGTTCTCTCCGGCAAACAGGTAAGCGATCAGTCCGAACGCTGCGCCGACCACCCACTTCGTTGCAAGCAGCGTTGCTCCTTTTCCAACGGAAACGCCAAAAGATTTGACGTTAATCTGTGCCCCCGTACAGAGGAGGAACAGCGCAATCAATGTACCTGAACCGTTTACAAATAAAGACTCCGTAAAATTCCCGATCCGGAGTAGATCCGGAGCAAAAGTATTGATGACTGCTGCAATAAGCAACGGTACTACCATCATACCTCCAGGAATCCGATCCAACGTCGCTTTAATCTTCATTATTGTAACACCCCTCTAATAATTGTTTCAATATTAAACAGTGATTTCATATTGAAATCGCTTGCAGGGTTTATTGTAAGTGCATACAATTAAATTTGCAACATATTAAATATTAATTGTTGCAAATTTAAACAATTGATTGTTGTGTTGCCGCTAGTTTATTGAAATAAATCCCTCTTTATCCTAATATCTGCCGAAACGGAGGGATCTATTGATCGCAAAATAAAAAAAAAGCTGAAACTATTGTTTCAGCTTTCTCCACAGGGTCGAACGGTTGATACCGAGCCGCTCCGCAACCTTCGTCTGATTAAATTGTTCTTCCTCCATAATCGCGTCGATGATCCTCTTCTCGATCTCATCCAGCGTACCATGAAGAAACTCGGGGCTCATTGCAGTTGACGGATGACCTTCCTTCTTGGCAAGAAGCCGGGAAATGAGCGGCTTGCCGATCACGTAGCCCTTCTCCTCCGTCACTGCGTCCTGGAGCAGGATTTTCAGCTCCGACACGTTGCCCGGCCAATCGTACTGGGTCAGCAGCTGAATCGCTTCCTCCTTGATCTTAATCGGTGAAGTCCCAAGCGTGCCATGGTAGGAGGCAATATAATAAGTCACCAATGGTTTGATGTCGTCCATACGCTCGCGCAGAGCCGGCACGGCAATCCTTGCCGCCTCCTCATCCAGCAGGAGGGGATGATAATTCGAATCGTCCTTTTCCAGCGAGAGGATGACCGTGAATGCCCGGTTTTTCATCTCGTTCATCCACTGCTTCAAATCCGACATTTCTTGCGGAGCGATCGCATCCAATCCATGGAGATATAGCGTGCGGATATCGCTGTCCCAAGCTTCCTTTTCGTGGTTTTCCGACAAGGCCACAGCCTGCTTTCCGGTAAGCCGGACATACAAGCCCCGGCCTTCGTTCTTTCGGTAATGAATATACCGGGAGAGCAGCTGCTTGCCTGTACCGGCTTCGCCGATGAGAATCAAGGCACGGCTGTCCAGATGATCCTCGATCCGCTGCAGGCAGCCGCGCATCGCCTCGCTTTGCGATATCAACATCGGCAATTGGGCCACGGCCTCGACATGATAGCCTGCGGCCTCCCCATTTTGCTTCATCTCGGAAAAAGTGTACAGGTAGTACCGCTGTCCCTGTATTACTTTCAGCGTCCTTCTCTGCTTAAGCTTCCGGGTTCCGTCATCCTGAATCAGGACCAAGGCTTCCGCCTCCCGGTTTAGCCGTAGATCGGCTTGCAAGGCTTCCACCGGGAGCGGACAGGAACCATAATCCGGCCACTGTTCATATACAACCTGTCCCTCAGCATCCAATACGGCAAGGTTCGCAGCCGTTTCCTTCAGCAGTGCTTGCAGAAAAGATATTTCCCACTGCGTCTGTTCATGTAACCGAAACGCGGATTTGGCCTTTTGAAATGCATCGAAGATGGCCTCGCGCCCGGATTGGATCAGAATCCCTTCCAAATGGTGCTTGGCAGCTGCTTCTATCGTCACCACATCGCCCATGATTAATTCGAAGCCCTTCGTCTTCAGATCCTCCAGCAGCCGATCTACCTCTTCGGCCTTCTCTACCGTGAACACGTCAACCTCGATATCCAGCACATCGGTAATGGCTTTGGCTCCAAGCGTAATATTGGAGAAGCCCACAATGGCTTTTTTGCCTGGAAAATGATTGGCTAAGGTGAGCACGCGCAGCATGTCATAGCCTGAAACATGGACATCGATAACGGGAATGCGTACCTCGGATTCGATCAGCTTAGCCGTACCGCCCCGGCTAATAATCACGTCATATCCCATGCGTTCGCCTTCCTTTGCCAGAGGAACCGCTTCTAGCAAATTGCCGACCTCGACTTGCACATCCAGCTCCGGCTCTTCCTTCCGGCATTCTTCTATTAAATGGCTCATTGCGGGATACGGAGCAATAAATAACGTTTTAATGGTCATGATTGTCACCTGTATTTTCTTTGGTCAACCTTATTCTTGTTATTATTCTACCGTTTCTATATGAAATAACCAACTCTATATATGAAAAGGCACCCCAGCCAATGCAACCATCAACCAAAAAGGCCGATGGCGCCGAACAGAGTGCCTTATCTTATCTTATCTAACCTATGAAAATGTTACCTCACCCTAACACCTCTATCAATACAGATACAGCGCTTTTCGGCGCAAGGCTGAGGTTAAGGTGTTCCGTTCCTCGCAAGCGCAGTGCAGTACTCTCCACATGCTCGCTGTCGTTAAACAACACAACGGCAATCGATCCATCCGTGTTCTTGAATGCTACCGAACGGATGCACTCATTGCTGGTAGAAGCAATGCGAACCGCTTTCGGACGGATCACCTTACTAAAATGCGCCAGCGCATAGTAGTCCAGCGTATAGGTAAGCTCCTTCGTCTGCTGATTTACCGTGACTATGCCGCGGCAGGTGCTTTTTCCAAAGCCCGGAACGGTAGGGCCGTTCTTCTCGTCCAGCGCCATATTCCACAGCACGTAGGATTTACTGTGATTGCGAAGTATCTCGATTCCGGTTCGCATCACATTGGAGAAGGCCTGCTCAAACGGCGGGATCCACTCCCCGCCCGATCCTTCCGTGAAATGAACCTCTTTCCCCGGGAATGCATCGAACACTTCGGATTGGGCCGACGGCTTGCCGCCGTACCAGTGCCAAGCGACGCCATCCACAGCGTCTCCCGCTTGCTCAAAAACGGTCAACGGGTAGTCCGGCTTGTCCCAATTATGGTCATAACAAAAGATTTTCGTATCGATACCGTTCTTCACAAATTGCGGCTTCAGATGATTCTTGATGAAATCGCTTTGCGCCTCGGGCAGCATGATCATGCCTGGATAATGACCCGGCGAGTACAATGCCTCATTTTGCGGCGTGATTGCATAGATTGGCAGACCGTTAGCTTCATACCCCTGAATGTAACGCACAAAATAATTAGCATACACCGAATAGTATTCGGGTTTCAGCTCTCCACCGATCATTGACCCGCTCGTCTTCATCCAGCCGGGCGGACTCCACGGGGAGCCCATCAGCTTGACGTCCGGATTCAAACGGAGCGCTTCCTGCAGGAGAGGAATAACGTCTTCCTCGTCATGCACAATGGAGAAATGCTCCAGCTCTACATCCGTCTGACCCTCAGGCATATCATTATAGCTGTAGAAGTCACGCGCGTAATCGGATGCCCCCATCGGCTGGCGGAGTACAGATAATCCGATCCCTTCGCTGGGATCAAAGAGCTGATTCATGAGCTCTGAACGCTGCGTCGCATCCAGCACCTGATGGATCAGATAAGCAGCGGAGTCCGTGAAGGACGCGCCGAAGCCGTCCATCTCCTGAAACGTCTGCTCCTCATCGATGACAACCGTATGCTGCTGTGCACCCGTAGTTACGGGTGTCAGCTGCGCCTTGTCTTTCTTCACGAATAATTCTTCTTCCCCGTTCGACTGGTAGATGGTGATGTTCAGCATGTTGTTTCCCTCCAGGTTTCTTGTGTCTTCCTATCCATGGCCTACTGAAGATAACTTTGGAAAGAGCCCCTCTCCTGTCAAGAAGGGGACCCTCCCTACCATTACCCTAGAGTTATTTCAGCCCCAGCTTCTCTTTGTTCGCCTTCATCTTTTCGTTGCGGACTTCGACGATTTTATCCCAGTTGTTATCGTCCAGGAACTTTTTATATTCGTTCAAGAGACTATCGAAGGCTGCGTCGTCCTTGGAACGAATCATGCTGACGAGCGTGGAGTTCCATTTCGTATTGATGGCCGTCAGGGAGCGTGCTTCCGGTGTTCCCTGATCCGGGTTGATGTTCTCCAAAATAAAGTGCGGCGTCAGCTTGCCTTTGCCCCATTCCTGCATTTGCTTGATCGCATCCGGGAACGCATCCCCGCTCAGCGCTTTATGGCGGTCATGCCCGAAGAACATAAATTCGCCCATGCGGTAATCCTTTTTGAAGGTATCCGGATTGTTCATCTGAAGATCCTTTACGGCAGGGAGGAACTCCACCGTTCCATCTGCATTCACCTGGTAGGTCTCGCCTTCGATGCCGTAATTCATCAGCATTTGTCCTTCTTCGCTTAACAGGTAGGTGAAGAGCTGAATCGACTTGGCAGGATCTGCATTATTTTTCGTAATGAAGCTGATCATCCAGCCGGTGATACCGGATTGATTCAACGTCGGCTGGCGTCCTGCCGTGCTTTGCGGTCCGTCAATTGCGATGTATTCTTTGCCTTTGTTGTTGCTGTAGAAGCTCTGCAGGTTTCCGCCCTGCTGCGGCGTGCCGTCCAGCATGATCGTTGCGTATTTGCCCGCCTTCACCTTCTCTTCAAAAGCCGTTCCGTCATCGGCAAAGCTGTCATCGCTGATCGCGCCGTCCCGATATACGGTATTGAACGCCTTCACCCAAGTCAGATAATCTTCATCCAGATTACGGTTATAGAAACCGCCATTCTCCTCCAGCGGTACGCCGATGAAATCCTGCAGCACGTCGCCAAGCGAGCCCGTTCCTTCGCCGATGGAGTTGAATCCAAGTGGAATCAGAGCAGGGAATTGCTTCTTGATATCAGCAAGAACGGTCCGGAATTCTTCCGGCGTTCCCATAGCAGGCTTACCTAACGCTTCATAAACATCCTTGCGGATGATAAATGCCGTTTTGGCCGGAATGTTACCGCTGTCATAATCCTCCTGGGTATTGGAGTAGTTCGGATATCCGTACGTCTTGCCATCCTTCAATTGGAACCAGTTGAGGGTATCCTGCGCCGCTACTTTATTGAAGTAAGGGTCGTATTTCTCGGCCAGATCGTTCAGCGGCAGCGCCCATGTCGCCGCCTTCTGCACAACCGGAGAATTGGAGTCAAACGTTGTAATCAGATCCGGCATGTCCCCGCCGGCAAAAAACGTATTCAGCTTGGTGTCGTCACCCGTGATAAATTTGATGTTGATGTTCAGGTCTTCCTTAATCTTTTTAGTTACAACGTCCTTGCCAAAATCCGTATTCCACCAATCCGCATTCACGTACCACGTAAGCTCGGTTGTCTCTTCTTTTTTATCCAGCTGCCAAGCCGGCGTCTCAGCATTCGGTGTATAACGATCCTCGATCGAAACCCAATTTTCCTTCTTGGAGCCGGAATTCCCGCCAGACCCGCCGCAGCCGCTCACAACCAGCACAACCGCCATCAATGCCGTAATCAGCGTAAGTCCTTTCTTGCCAAATGCTTTGTTCATCAACATCCTGTAACCCTCCCTTTTAATAAAAGCGCTTACTTACCAGACCCTGACTTGCTTCTGTTCCACCCCTTTAAAGAGCAGTTTCTCTACTCTTTAACAGCTCCGAGCATCATGCCGGAGATAAAATATTTCTGTAATATTGGATACATCACAACAATCGGCAGCGTCGTCACGACAATTGTTGCTAGTTGGACCCCTTTGGTCGTTGTCTGAATCGCGACCGAACCGATATTTTGCATCGATTGGGTCTGGGACTGCACAATAATCTCATACAGCATCATCTGTAACGGATACAGCGACTGATCGGTGATATACAATTTGGTGGTCATAAAATCATTCCACTGCCCCACCCCGTTAAACAGGGCTATCGTCGCCATAGCCGGCATCGAAAGCGGAATGAAGATGCTCAGGAAAATCCTCCAGTCTCCCCCGCCGTCGATCTTCGCCGACTCTTCCAGCGAATCCGGCACGTTGCGGAAGAAATTCATCAGAATGATGACGTCGTAAAAGCTTAACAGGGCTGGGATAATATAAACCCAGAAGCTGTTTAACAGCCCCAAGTCTTTGATCAACAAGTACGTCGGAATCATGCCGCCCGAAAAAAACATGGTGACGACGCCCATTGCCACGTAGAACTTGCGGCCGCGTACGTATTTTTTGCTCAAGCCGTAACCCACCATGGCACAGAAGAACACGTGCGTGATGACCCCGATCACAGTTTTGGCTACCGAGATAAAGAAGGCGTTCCATATATTCGCATCCCGGAACACGGCCTGATAATTCTCAAGCGAGAATTCGGTAGGCCAGAAGATGAACCCACCCTCGGCAAGGGACCTGCCCGAGCTGAAGGATGAGACGACGACGTTCCATAACGGAACGACAATGATGATCGTAAACGTAACCAGTAAAATGATGTTGATCGTATCAAAGATCCGGCTGTCGAGATCCCCTTTTGCTGCTTTGAAATTCACCGTTATACCCCCTTCTGCATGACCTATAGAACGGATTGATTATCGTTTAATTTACTGGTCACCTTATTCGCCGTAACGAGCAGAATGACGGAGATGATGGATACACCCAAACCAACGGCTGTGGCATAGGAGAAATCTCCCTGCGTCATACCCATCCGGTACACGTACGAGTTAATGACTTCAGCCTTTTCCCGGTTCTGCGAATTCATGAGCACCAAAGTTTGATCCAGATTCGATCCCAATAAACCGCTTACAGTCAGGATCAGATTCAAGCTGATAATCATCTTCATGTTCGGTAAGGTAATGTTCCAGATCTGTCTTAGTCGGCTGGCCCCGTCGATTCTTGCAGCCTCGTAGTAGGTAGGATCGATCTTGGCCATGATCGCCAGATACAGAATCGTTCCCCAGCCGGCCTCTTTCCAAATATCCGACAGCGTTGCGATCCACCAATACTTGCTTGGATCAAGCAAAATGTTTTGCGGCTGCGAGATCAGCCCCAAAGCAAGCAATATCTCGTTGAACAGGCCGGATGTCGAGAACCAAGTAATGAGCATGCCACCCAATACGATCCAGGACAAGAAGTGGGGCAGGTAGGAGACGGTTTGGACGATTTTTTTGAAGCGCCCCATGCCCACCTCGTAAATCATGATGGCCAGAATGATCGGAATGACAAAGCCGATCGCCAATTTCAAGAAGCTGATGCCCAGCGTGTTGACGACGGAATCCCAAAAATACTTGTCCGACAAAATAATTTTGAAGTTATCCAAGCCCACCCACGGCGCGGAATCCAACGTATCGATAACGGTGTAATTTTTAAACGCAATCGTCAAACCGTAAATCGGTATGTAGCAGAAGATGAACATGAAGATGACGCCGGGAATGATCATCGATTGAAGCTCCCATTGCCGCTTGTAATCCATAAAGAATTCCTTGATCCTCTGCCCCATCGGCTTTTTCCCGGTGGGTCGAACCGCTCCCGTGCCGGTTGACTGAACTGCAGCTGTTTTGCTCACCTGCTTAGCCTCCTTTGATTCGAACCGCCATAAAAACGTTTTTATTTTCAGTAAAAAAACGCCCTGATTTTATTGAATCATTTTAAAAAAAGCGACTTGGTAAGTCTCGTCTCTTCGCTTAACCCGATTCATTCCGATTCATCTTCACATGACTGGAGCCGCGAACGACCAGCTCTCCCGGAAGCTTCTGAATCTTGCCCTTCTCTTTCTTCTGAATCATGCGCACCAGATGGTCCACGACCAGAATCCCCTGTCTGGCAATCTGATTGCGTACGGTCGATAAAGGCGGCGTAAAATACTGCGCGATATCGATATCATCGAATCCTACGACGCTGACGTCCTGCGGAACCTCGTATCCATGGGACTTCAACGCCCGAATGCAGCCGATGGCACTCACGTCATTACCGGCAAGAAACGCGTCCGGCACTTTGCCAGGGTGTAAGTGAAGAAACGATTTGACGGCGTTATAGGAACCCTCTTCCTCAAAATAGCCTTGCAGGATGTAGTCTCCGTCGATCGGGAACTGGCACTCCCGAAGCGCGGCCAGATATCCTTCTTTCCGCTGCACGCTGTCAAACATCGTATCCACGCCGGAGATGTAGGCAATCTTCTTATGTCCCAGGCTGATCAGGTACTTGGTTGCTTCATAACCGGCTACGTAAGAGTCGAATATGATGCTGCCCATCGTCTCACTCTGAACCTCGCGATCCAGAAAAACGGCCTTAATCTTGTCCTTCTCCATAGCGGCGATGTCTCTATCGTCGATCTTCAGCTCTTCAAAGATAATGACGCCATCCACCCGGCCGCCCATAATATTGCTCATGATTATCTGCTTATCCTTCGTCACGAATACGTTCAATCCATAACCCAGACGGTCACATTCACGTGACATCGACTCCACCAATGTGTAGAAGTAAGGCCCTGACACGCTTGTCGTAAAGAAGCCCAGCATCTTGGTCTTCCCCGACTTCAATAGCTTTCCGTTCAGGTTAGGCACATAATTGAGTCGCTCCGCCACCTTCAGCACATGGGATTTGGTCTCCGGGTTCAATACATCTACATCGTTCAATGCATTCGAAACCGTAGAAATGGAGACGCCGGCTTCTCTTGCCACATCCTTGATTGTTACTTTACCCATATAACCATTCCATTCTTCCTTTGCGATAAAAACGTTTTTATGTACATAAGTTACCACATACGCGAGGTGAACACAATGTTTTTTTGGAAGGGGTTACAAATATTTTTTTCGATTATGCTCAGCGACCCCTGGGGGGATAGATATGAAAAAAAGCAGACACTCTTCAACTCGGTACCCTTCATCGGTACCACTCTTCAAAGTGTGCCTGCAGAAATTGAATCTCTCGCTCATAATGGGCCACATGCCCCTCGTCGATCATGTTCTGGTAAGCCTTGTTGCCTTGTGCCGCACCGGTTGTAAGTGTATCGCATAATGCCTTGATGCGTCTAATAGTCCATTCTTTCAGGTTGGGAGGCGGTGTTATACCATAGGACTTAAAGAACAGCGATACTCTGTGCGTGCGATCCGCAGCATGTAATTCCGATTGATAAGGTATCGATGTCCCTGTAGTGTAATCTATTGCAAAGCTTGCCAGCGGGACTGAGGTGTACAGCATATAAACGATGTCCCAGATTCTTGGACCTGGCGCAGCCAAATCAAAATCAATCAGTGCAACCGGCACTTCGTCTTGAAAAACGATATTGTATGGCGTGGCATCATTGTGACAGATCACTTCATCGTCCCATCCCCCCGAAGCCTGAGGGGTATGTGCAACCTCCGGTTGGATTGAAGCTGCGGCAAAGCCCTACACGGCGTCATGATAACGCCGTAACAACGCTGCACTCTGGATAAGGGCATGGTCCGACCATATATAGGGTTTAAAATCAGGATATCGGTTTCCCGGCACTTCGCCAGGAATGTAGGACAAGATCTCGCGACCGCTGTGATCAATGCCTATGAACTTGGGGGCGCCTTCAAACCCCTGCTTATCCAAGTGTTGAAGCAAGTCATGCACGAAAGAACTCCATTCAGTCGTACGATGAACGGTATTACCGATACGTACGACTTCGTTCACATTGCCATAAGGAAGTATTTCTTCCTTGTCACACATCCATAGCTCCCCTTCCCGCTGCTCCATGTGCCATCCCCAGCACATCAGCCAATCCCTCCAGATCCAGTCCGTCGGCGGCAAAAGCGGTGCGAACGAGCTTCGGCGGGACGAACTCGTCATATTTGCCGAGATACGGCGCTTCGTCCGGATCCAGGAGTGCGCTTGCGTCCTCGCAATCCATCAGTTCCTGCTTGATTTCCTCCATCAGCGTCTTATTATCGACCCTACCCGCAACCACCATATAATACGGCTCCATCGGCACGATGGAGCGCAGCGCCAGCCGCTCGGACAGATTATGCTTCAGCAGTCGTTCCAGCGTGCGGAACTGCTTGCTGCCCGCCCAAGGCAGGATGAACAGGGAGTCGCCGCCCGCCGGTAGAACCACCTGCTTCAGCAGTCCGCTTTCCCGGGCGAGACGACGAGCCCGTTCCAGACGATTCACCGCGCCCGGCGCCAGATACGGATAAATGGCGCTGTCCGCCAGCACCTCCCGCATCTTCTGCACCACGCGAGTATGCACATCGCCGCCTGCGCCAAGCCATAAGGTATCGACCTTGCCTTTGGCCGACTTTACATACAGGGCCTTATGCTTCGTATCGACTTCCTCCACCTTCCACAGCTTGCCCGCGAGCGAGAAGCAGTAGCCCGGCGGCGGCACGGTCGTAATCGATCCGATTTCTTCGGACCCGTTATATACGACATGCTCTTCATCGTCCTTAAACACCGCGTAGAAGCGGTAGTTGTTCACGATTTTCTCCCCGCCAAGGCCGATGATCAAGCTTCCTTCCTCCGTACGCTGGATATGGTCCGTCTGCAGCAAATACTGCAAGAACTCCTTGTATTCCTCCGGCTCAATGCCGCGGAAAGCCGGGAGAGACAGCACTGCTCTCGCCAGATCCGGCGGCTCGGTTTCGCCCATGCTCTTAAGCGTGCTCATCGTTTGATGATAGAGCACGCCCACCGGCTTCTTCCGCAGGGCCAGCGGTTCGACCCACTTCTCGCGAATATACAGCTCGATGACTGCAATGGCCCGGAGCAGCATCCATGGCATGCGCGCAGGCAGCATGGCCTCCTCATCCTCGTCCTCCGGACAGAGGAACATCATCTCGGAGGCCTGATCCCCGCGCCGGCCGGAGCGGCCGAGCCGCTGAACGAAGCTGGAACAGCTGTACGGCGCGCCCAGCTGAATCACCCGCTCCAGCTCGCCGAGATCGATGCCGAGCTCCAGCGTCAGGGTGGCCGCTGCAACCGCCGGCCCCGGACCTTCACGGAGCGCAGCCTCGGCTTCCTCGCGCAGCATCGCCGAGATGCTTCCATGGTGCACATGGAAGACGTCCCGCTGCTCGCGCTTGGCCGCAATCCGGCGCAGCTCGAGCGTGGTCAGCTCGGCATCCGAGCGGCTGTTGGTGAAGACCAGCGCTTTTTTCAGATGCGTGTTGTCGTATACGAAATCGTAATAGGCTTTACGGGCAAGCTCCAGCTGCTCCGCCTGCTTCTCATCCCGCGCATCGGGGAAGGAGAAATGCTCGACCGACAGCCGCAGCTTCCGCCCCCCTTGCGGCGAGACAACCTCGACCGCGTTCTTCGTGCCTGCGCCCAGCCAGCCGGCAGCGGTCTCGTAATCGCTAAGCGTAGCCGACAGCCCGATGCGGCGAGGGGAACAGGAAGCCATCCGCTCGATCCGGGTCAGCTGGCTCAGCACCTGAATGCCCCGATCCGCTCCCATAAAGGCATGCACCTCGTCAATGATGACATACCGCAAATCCTGGAACAGCGCCGGGATGGCGTTCGGCCGGTTCATGAGCAGCCCCTCAAGCGATTCCGGCGTAATCTGCAGCACGCCCGACGGCTTCTGCATCAGCTTCGTTTTCTCGGCTTGGGACACATCGCCATGCCAATGCCATACCGGCACCTGGCCCTCCTTCAACAGATCGGAGATGCGCTCAAACTGATCGTTGATCAGCGCCTTAAGCGGGCCGATATACAGGATCCCTACTGAGCTGGAAGGCACGTTGTACAGCTCCGTCAGCGCCGGGAAGAACGCGGCTTCGGTCTTGCCCGATGCCGTACCGGAAGCGATCAGCAGATGATGGGGCGTGTCGAACAGGACGCGGCAGGCTTCCACCTGCGCCTCACGGAGTGTATCCCATCTTTTTTTATAGATGAACTCCTGAATGAACGGGGCCAGTCTGGAAAAAGGGTTCGCACTCATAATTCAAACTCCGCGAGGAGATCGTCCAGATCGTCCGAATCGGCATCATTCGGCCCTTTGCCCTGCGGCTGCGCTGCGGCACGCTCGCCTAGCAGCTCTTCAAACGTGGCATCGGGATGCTGATGCAGCGTATGCAGCAGATCCATGAAATCCCGCACCACCTCGCGGGTGGTGAGCAGCTCCTCTGCTCCCAACCTATTCACGGCCGTCTGCATGAATGCGATGAGCTGATCATCCGTTAACTGCGCTTCATATTTGAAGTGCAGGGCGTGGATATCCCGCAGCTTTTGCAGGAGGATCAGAATCTCCTCATACGACAGCATGTCCAGCTTCAGGATGGGCGAAGTGTACGTTCTCAGCGAGCTGCTGCCGTAGCGTCCGTCGATCAGGCGGGAACGCAGCGCGTCATAACTGAAGAGCCCCCGGCGCTCATCCTCGACAAACTGCGGTGTTCCGCCCATGTAGATGCCCAGATGCTCCGCTTTGCCCTGCATCGTGTCGTTGAACATGGTCAGCAGCTTCTCGTAGTTGCTCTGGCGGGATACGCTGTTGGTAATTTTGTAGAGATTAACCCCTTCGTCAATGAACAGCAGCAATCCCTTATACCCAATGGCCGCCGTAAACTCGGACCATAGCTTCATATAATCGTACCAATTGTCATCATCGATAATGACCCCGACGCCAAGGTCCTTACGCGCCTCCGTCTTCGTCGGAACTTCCCCGCGGAGCCAGCGCAGCGCCGCTCCCTTGCGGTCATCGTCGCCAAGCTTATAGCCGTTCCAGTAGGCAGCCAACACCTTCGCAAAATCAAACCCGTGCACCAGATTCTGCATGCCGTTTGTCACCGCATAGATCTGCAGCTCCACCCGATCATTCAGGGCAGGATCATCTGGCCGCATGCCCGTCTCCTGCATAATGTCCTGCTGGATCGCGGCAATCCATTTCTGCAAAATGGCCTCCAACGCGCCCCCGTCCGGACGCGTCCTTGTGGACAGATGGGTCATCAGCTCACGGTAAGTGGCAAGACCTTGCCCTTTCGTGCCCACCAGCCGCCGCTCCGGCGACAGATCCGCATCCGCCACCACGAAATCGCGGTCCATCGCGTAGTTGCGGATGATCTGCAGCAGGAAGCTTTTGCCGCTTCCGTAGCGGCCCGTAATCAGGCGGAAGGCGGCGCCGCCCTCGGCGATATTTTCCATATCGCGCAGGATGGACTCCACCTCCGGCTTCCGGCCGACGGCGATGAACTCAAGCCCCACCCGCGGCACGACCCCTGCCGTTAAAGAGTTTACGAGGGCCGTTGTGAGCCGTTTCGGTATTTTTAGTTCCGTCATAGTTCCACCTCTTTCAAGCATCTTACAAACATCTCTCAAAACATAAAATCTATTTCCACACGTCCGGTTATACGGACTTTAATGTTTCCAGCATATCTATATAATCATCCGCAATGACCTCTCCATCGATCAAAAGATCACCGATGGTGTCCATCGCGGCCTCATTGATCTCATCAAGCAATAACGCCGGCATGGAACCGACCTTCTCCGCAATTTGCTGCAGCTCCGAGCGGTTCGGTCCCGCCTTGAGGGCGTGGAGAACTTCCAGGTGGGTGGGATTGAGACGCTCTGCAAGCTCCTGCCATTCCTCATCCTCTACCTCCCATTGCCACAACTGCTCTCCTACTGTAGGCATCCCTATAAGGGCCTCTACATCTACGACGTGCGGGTCTATAACGTGGATGCCCCCAGCTTCAGATGAATGCTCTGATGAAGGCAGCGGCTTGAGCTCTAGAGAGCCTGTGGATTGCATTGAGCGATCACCAGCACTCCCTGACGACCCCATAGACTTTCCGTTCGCTGCTTCTGATTTCGATTCTTCCGTGTTCACGGAGTGAACGATGCCATCTGCTTCATCAAGCTGATCACGTACCTCTATGGCTTCAACCTCATAAGGATCCGCATCAAAATCCATCACCGCCTGGAACACGTCCGGTTTCTTCGCCGCCGATTTTCGGGAAGATCGGCCCTTGGAAGGTGCAGCCATGTTACTGCTTGCTCCCGTATCTTCGGAGTGATCTGAAGAAGCACCAACGGACGAAGCTGGTTCCGATGCCGGCTGACTGTTGCTCGCTTCAGCCTGCTGCCCCGCTTCCTCCGTAAGCAGCATGTCGCGGACCTGGTCCGACTCCTGCTGTAATCGGCGCAGCTTCCCGATGTCGATCTGAACCTCAGGTATCGCCTGTCTGCGCTGGGCCTCTATCTGCTCCTGAATCTCTTTTTTCAGATAACGGGTAATAATCTCTACTATTTCAGGATCCACTACATCCGGGCCGCGCAGCCGTCCCTTGAAACCTCTCAGCTCCCGCAGCTTATTCTCGGTCAAGCGTACCAGCGCCGTTATATAGGAACGCAAAGGTGCATACTCGCTTAAAGACACCACCGTCAGCACGACGTTTCGCCCGTATAACCCATGATCGTACACCGCACTGCGGAATAAATGCCGTTTCACCTGCCGGGGCCGGGGCTGAAAGTGGTCGATGAATCGGTGCCCCTTTATTTTGGCCCAATAGCTGTCCACGAGCGCAATGACTTTGGGGGCATACTGTTCCAAGTCCTTGCGGCCACTCTCCTGATAAAAACGGCTCTTCTCCACGTCATAATCCAGTAAATCGAGCAGCAGCTCCCACGTCAGCTTCACGGGCTGGAGGGAGAACCGACGCTTCCATTCCTTCTCCTTCAGCTCACTGGATAGAACGCGCGGAAAGCGCTGGTACGTTTCGCGGATCGGCATATCCAAGCCATGCACGATCATAAAATCATATAGCCACTCCCGCAGGTACGTATCCAGCTTGGTATACCGCTTGCGGTAGGCTATCCATGCCTGCTCCATCAACTCATAGCCCTGTAAGGGATCGCTCCAGCCTACACCATGGATCAGCTCGTAAAAATAGACAAACAAATAGGATAAGTCCGTATCCGGGTACCGCCCGGACCTGACTTCCTCCCGCCAGTAAAAATACCACTTGAACTGGTCGCTGGCCATCTGGTCGTAGGTCGGCCAATAGCTTTTGAAAGCCACAAAAGGGGCCTCTCCCTCCACATGCCATGCGAGCTCCCTTGCTTTCTGCACGAATTGCTGCTCCTTGGTCACGTAGCGGAAGTCCTCATCCCAATTCATATCCAGCGGCTGCTGCGGCTTCACAATCAAGGATTTCTTCGTTGGTGCCACAGGATTCATGGGTTCCTGCTCCTGATTCAGCATAACTGACTGCTTGTCCGGCAGCGAAACGTCCTGCTCATCACCGGCCAGCTCGAATTCGGCAAAACGAATCCCTTGGTCACTCACGTGCGTAGTTTGTCTTATATCTTTTATGTGATTGTCGTTGTTAGGCTTATCGTTTGTCATCGAACATGAACCTCCGTCACAACTTCAATTATACCATTTAACCTATAGGGACTACCCGGTTTTCACATGTTTCTCATCTGTATTATAATGGACGGAATGACAGTCTAGCGAATGACTTTATGCTGAAAGGACCTTCGAATGAATAAATGGCTGAAAGCATTGTTATTTCTAGTGGGCGCGGCTATTCTGACAAGGCTGATCCCCTTCTCTTCCTGGTTCCGTATCCTGGATACGATGGTCCATGAGCTGGGGCATGCCGTCATGACCCTACTGATGTCGGGGCGGGTGCTCAGCATCGAGCTGAATCCGGATCACAGCGGCGTGACCTATTCCATGCTGGCTTCCGGCGGCTGGAGTCCGATTGTGGTTTCGCTTGCAGGTTATATGTCGGCATCCCTGTTCGCCATTCTGATGTTCTACGGCTATGCCAAGAAAAAACAGGCCACCGGCCTGATCACCATTACCGTGCTTGCCCTCATTATGATCATCTTCTTCGTTCGTGCCGGCTATGGATTATGGTGGCTCATTATTTTTATGATCGTGAATCTGATCTTCTATTTCCTCGGGGAGAAGATCCGCAATTTCTACTACTTGCTGCTTGCCTTTCTCGTGCTGGAAGAGTCCGTGGTCGGTCCGCTAACCCTCCTGACCATGGCGCTGACCCAGCCCAAACAAGCAGGCGACGCCTCCAACCTGGCCAACATGACCGTGCTCCCGGCCTTCGTCTGGGCGCTGCTGTTCCTGCTGTTCTCCCTATGGTGCGCGAGGGTGGCGCTCCAGCTGTTCTGGAAGAAGCGGTGAAACAGGTTAATTGCAAGACAGGAAAAAGAAGCCAGCGTTATCCAATCTTTGGAATGACGCTGGCTTTTTTATAACGCTTGATTCCTATAAAGGATCTTTTTTGTGATGGCATGATTCATACAAAAACATAATATTAGGATGGAACATAGTACAATAGTAGAGCTTATTTTCTTCATCATAAAATTTGATTCCTCCCCTACCATCCATAGACAACCATAGATATATTATTGAGCGGGCCAAACGAATTGAACAAAGCTACGATCTATGCGTTACGGCGTCATGAGCTGGTAATTGGAATCGATCTAAGGCGTATTCTGGGAGTTTTTCTGCCACTCAGCCTAAAAACGAATCGAGAGATTATACCATGTCGGGCTTAAAAACCATCAGCACATTCCCAAACCCTGGACCGCCTCATGCGAAGGAACCTGTCGGAGATGGAGCAGGATTGGCCTTCTCTTCGTCTAATATACTGTATGTGTGCATTATATGAATTCGTCCATTGAGTCCTGTATGGAAAAGACATTATAAGAATTCAACGCGAAAGATATATCGAATAAGAAGGAGATACCATGGCAGATCCACAGTGGCTAGGAAATGCAATTACGGCTATAGCAACAATCTCTGCTTCTACACTGACTTTTTATGGTGCGTAAACGAGGATGACTAGTAATTCGAGGAAGACACCAACAGCGGTTTACCACCGTTGATAGCTACCTTCAGAGTCATTAAACGAATAATTAGTTGCCATGGAAGAACGAGGCTTGATTTTGAATGAGAGATGTCCTGAGCAATTAGATTGGGAATTCATTAAGTGGGTATGGAATTTCAGAAAATATAAAAGACCAGGAATACTCAAAAAATGAAAAAGGAAAAAATATAATAATACCTAAAACACCAAGGGAAGTAACAAACTTAATAGATCAATTAAATAGCAAATTCGAAGGAGGCAATACCATCATCTAACAGTGTATCTGCGCTTCGGGGCTTTACAACCCTTGGTCTGCAGGAGAGATTCTTGATGAAGTATAATCAGCAGACAGCCCCTCACTTGGAAAGTTCGTTGGACCTGCGCTATAGCCTCTTAACCCAGTGAGGTTCGTAGATACAGCAACTTTAGCTGAAACTTGATAAAGGAGATAATGATGAATAATGATAAAAAAGCATTGGCTCCCTCTAGTATTTTATTTTATATTAATTTTTATTACTTGTTATTTTTGGAGAACAATATTTATCTCAAAGCTTTCTTTATTTGAGTATATTTTATTGTCTACGTTAGCTGTTTTATTCTCTTCTTTGGTAATTTACCCTGCATTAAAACCATTCTCCAGATACAAATTTATTGCCTTGACAATGAAAGCTGTCGGTGGAATTGCAACATCACTTATGGTTCTCGGACAAGGCTACTTAGTAATTGTTTTTCCAATTATGACATTTGGATTGATAGCAGGAGTACAAATATTAACTTGGGAAGCTATTTATTATTTATTTGATGTGGATCACTCAATGAAAGTTATTGAAGCGTACCAAGCTTTGCTTGTATCAATAGTTGTATTTGCATATTTCGGTCGGAAAATAACAATCTATACCTACAAATATACTAGCAATGAACATTCACAAGCTCACAAGGATATTCAAAGCTTAATTGACAAAGCATTGTCTGTTTTTTTCTTTAGAAGAAGAGCCTATGAATTAGTAATTTTACTGACCATCTTGTCTACTCTCGATAAGCTGTACGGCAGCCCAATAATTGATAGTGATTTTTGGAACACGATTAGTAAAATTTCGTTTGAAAGTCTTATTACATTCGTTGCAATAGATTCCTATTATATAAATTTCATTAAAAAATAAAATTAGCTGAGAGATTAATAGAACATTATCTAACAGAATATTCATGCATCGGGTCATTAGGCCCTCAGTCCGTAGATCAAAGAGACAGCAGAGGATTGGAATTCGCTGGACAACTCGCACCGAATAACCGTACCGCGGCAACCCTGGCAGGTCCTAAAGTCATGTGGGATCTCATGAATACAATAGCGTTATCGAGCAACTACTATGTATATATTTCTTAAATTATTATGAAGGAGCAATATGATGAATAAGAAAATTTTGGAAACAATAATTTCATCAGTATTATTAGGAATAGGATCTCTTTTAATTAATTTACTTTTTAGCTATTTGTTTGTAGACAAAGGAGTTGTACGAATTGGTGAACCAATAGAAGTAGGTCAAAGTCAGTTTCAAACTTCAATTTCTATATTAAATTCAACCGATAAAAATATTAGCAATATTGAATTTAGTTTACCATTGAATGTTGAAAAAAAAGATATTATTACTTCTCAACCAATTGTAATTAAAAAAGTCAATGCTAATTACGGAATTAACAATGGCTCAATATTTAATATACCTGATATTTTAGGGAATCAGAAAGTAACAATGATTATTACAAGTTCTAAAATTATTAATAGTGATCAAGTGAAAATAAATAAAAATGGTAATAGTATAGAAGTTGAATACTTTAATAAAGTAACAAGTCCATTCAAAAAAACTATGTTAAGTTTAGTCATTAACTCACTAATGTTTATAGTTTTACTTACTGTAGCCAATTATCTAATAGACAGAAGAAGTCAAAAAAGAATGGAAGAATTCAGGGAATTAGCAGGAATAAGAGAAAATGATTTGAAAGAGTCCTTAAAGTTGGTAAGTGATTGGCAAGAAGACCTGAAAAAAGATCGAGAGGAACTTAAAGAAGAAGTAGATATTCTACACAAAAAAATAAAAGAGATAAATTATAATAATACAAAATGGAAAATATTATATAAATCTAAGTTAAGTGATTTTAGAAAGGAATTGGACTTTTGGAAAGATACAGTTAGGAGAGTCATTTATAAAGCAGGGGAAAACAAAATTGATTCTCAAGAATTATTTAATATAGTTACAACAAATCTTCAAACATATCAAACTAAAACGAATGCAAATGATCACTATGAAACCTTAAAGGTAATGTCAAAAATGTTTGAAGAGAAAGCATAAATTTATATTAGACAATGTCTAACATAAATTGTTTGTTAATGAATCGAATAGGTTAGAAGAGATGCATAACACTCATTCACAATGAAGGCTAGTGACCTTGGGTGACCTGATGTATATTCAGAAATGGCAGAGAACACATGACCCAGCCTAAGATATAAGCTATCTTAGGCTGGAGTCACATCTGAATGCAAAAACATTAGATGAAATTTGCCCAATACTTTTAAGACATCATTTCCGAAAAGCAAATTGATAAAAAACTATTAACCATCCTCATCGAAACCGCACCAGCAAATCGATCGGATAGCGGCCTGCATTCCGTCCATACAGACTGATGCCGCCTTCCTCGGCCCGCAGCTCCAGTCGGAAGCTGCGCTTGCGGTCAAGCTCTGCCGCGAGTCTTCCCGGTACCTGCGCCTGGCACAGGTATCCGTACGAACCGGCCTCTTCCAGAAGGTTATGGACCGGCTGATAGTGCCACGACAGCACGCCTCGACCATCGGCAGGGTCATCGGCGAGCACAACCTCGCCGATTTGGACATCGTCCACCCAAACCGATATACGGGATTCATGCAGCTCTTCATCTGTCATATAGTACGTGCTTGGGTTATACTCCACGTCCGCCGACGCCCCGTGCATAAAATCGATTCCGTGCGTCCGATGCCGCGCCCCCTCGATATTTCTGGCCAATAAGCGTTTCGCTCCAGCCTCGAAGAATATCTCGATATCGCGGATCAGCGGCTGTTCGTCGTGATCCGGCAGCTGCACCTCATAGACGAATCGGCCTTCTCCGCCGCCATTCACTTTGGAGCCTTGAAGCGCCTCCCACATGTAGGCGAAGCTTTGATCACGGAATGTGTTAACCGGGATGCTTACGGTGCTGCCTTCCGCTCCATCGTTCCCCTGAACTTCTCCGCCACGCACATCAAACGTCGTAAAGTTGCGCGTTACCACACCGCTTCCTTCATTCAAGAGACGAACTCCGAGGATCGCAACCGCATCGGTCTTCGGCATGCGAAGCTTGAGTTCCGTTAGTGGCGCAACACCGTAGCCGTCCCAGACCACATCCAGGGTGCCTTGATCAGCGACAACCTTCGTTCCGAGCTGATCATAGGATAATTCCCAGGCAAGGGTAAGCTTCTGTCCATGGTATTGATCCGAATAACTGGAGCGCAGCAGCGGTATGACAGCCTCAGCCCCTTGCTCCAGCGTCTGGCAAGGCGGTGCGTCAATAACGATGAAATCCGGCGTGTGCAGATCGGCGATCGACATGCCCGGCACAAAATCCTCATACCCGAATTTTTTGTCCGTCCCGTCCAGACGGTAGTAGCCGTTGAATTCGTTTGTCACGTCACGGAACTCCGTAAATACGAAGCCGCACAGCTTATCATGGCGCCGGAACTCGTTCAGCATGTAACGGTAATGCCACGCGAGATCGCTGTCCCCGGCTCCTCCGTCAATTCCCCACACGTTTCCGCATTCACTGTTCATGAGCGGAGCGTCGCCTTGCTGATTGCCGCCGATATAGTTATGTTCGGACCCTGGATAGGTCTTCTGGACAATCTCCTCAATATGATTCCGCAGCGGTTCATAACCGTTGATGTAAAAATGCCAGGTGTTAATATCCGTCTCCACATGATCGTAAGCGCATGGAGAATTGTCTTCCACAATTCGAGTCGGGTCCAGCTCCTTGGCCCATCTGTATTTCTCCCTTACCCACTCCTGGGTCTCCGGAAGATAATACCGATGCTGTCCTTCGCCGCCCGTCAGGCCGGCAGACTCGCTATCCGTGCGAAGCCCCCAAGTCTCGTTAAACATGACCCATGAAAAGATCGACGGATGATTCCGGTCCCGCTCAATCACTTCCAGCGCCTCGCGCTCATAGGCGGAACGCGCCGTTTCATCCGGATTGCCCCAGAAGCACGGCATATCCTCCATCACCAGAATCCCGAGTTTATCCGCCCAATACAGCTTGCGGGGCTCCTCCGGCTTGATATGAATCCGCACGAAGTTGAGTCCAAGCCGTTTCATCAGATAGATCTCGTCCCGCATCTCCGTATCCGTCGGGTAAGTGAAGAATCCCGTCTGATGGTAGGATTGGTCCAGCGTCCCGTTTAAATAAACCGGCTTCCCGTTCAACGTGATCCAGCGGTAATCCCGTCCGTCAAACTTCGCCGTTCCGATCTCCCGTATGCCAAAATAAGTATGGACGACATCTTCGCCGGATGAACCGGCCAGTCGCAGCTCCCCTTCGTATAAATGAGGGGTTTCAGGACTCCACAACCGCGGGTCGTGGACTTGGAACACCGTTGTCCGTTCATTCGCGCCTTCTTGCAGTTCCCACTCCACCTGATGCGTAACCGAGCCCTCCGCAAAAGAGAGTTGGAGTTTCACTGTCCCTGCTTCTTGAGCCTGGATCTTGGATTTCAATTCGATCCGACCGTCAATGGAGGTCGTAAAGATGGCTTGCTCCAAGTAGGTTTGCGGCCGGGCCTCCAGCCAAACCGGCTGCCAAATGCCCCGGATCTCGCCGTACCCCTGCTTCCCTCGGGCCTGATAATTGTGGTCGAAGTCCTCTGCACGCACAACGATCGTATTGTCTTTTACCAAATCCCACACCGCTGTCACGTCAAACTCGAAGGTTCCGTAGCCGCCTTGATGCGAGCCGACATGCTTGCCGTTGACCCATACATCACACAGATAATCGACGGCACCAAACCGCAGAAAGATCCGGGACTGGCTCCCGGTTGGCTCCCACTTCACGGATCGACGATACCAGCCTACCCCCTTCTCGTTACGCTCAATGCCGGACAGGGGACTAACCCAAGAGAAGGGCACCGTAATCTCTGAAGTAAAAAGGCTGGCGTCTCCACCCTCCAGGGCAGCAGCGTCTCCATCGGCGCCCGTACCTGCTTGTTGTTGTACATCATCTGATCCTTGCGTGTCGAGCCGGAACAACCACTGGCCGTTCAAATTCAACCAGTCTTTTCGCTCAAAATCCGGTCTGGGGTACTCCGCGCGCGGAATTTCCGTGTGAATGGAGGGTGCTACAGGAGTCTTCATGAAGGTACACAACCTTTCCTTTTTTTGAATTTGCCCCTATTCTAGCACCTGTATATAATAAATGCAATGTACATTATACTTTTACAATATACCAAATGTATTGTACACTTGGAGCTACTACAACTCTTCAGTAAAGGAAGGGGATTATGAACGAATCGAAGCTGGAAACCAACCGTTATCCGGCATCCCGGATCGTGGAAGTGGCCAAGGCCCTATCCAGTGACGTCCGTGTCCGCATCCTTGAAGCGCTTGGCGATAAACCGATGAGTGTCGGTCAGTTAGCAGAGGCGCTAGGGATTGCGCAGCCTACGGTGTCCATTAATGTCCAGATGCTGGAGCAAGCGGATCTGATCGTCTCTTCGCAAGGAGCGAACCGGGAAAAAATCTGCGCCGTCACCTGCCGTTCCATTTTTCTCGAGCTGCCATCGAAGCCGGGCGAGGGGCTGCAGCGCACGGAAGAAATCCATATGCCCATCGGCATGTTCTCCCACTGCTATATCGAGCCAACCTGCGGGATGGCAGCTCGGGACGGATCTCTGATCGGATCCCCTGACGATCCGCGCGCCTTTTACATGCCGGAACGAACGGAGGCTGCGCTGCTCTGGTTCTCGGGATCAGGATATATCGAATATTATTTTGCGAACCCTATGCCGCCCGGAGCGGCCCTTGATGAGCTGCGCATTCGCGCGGAGCTTAGCTCCGAAGCGCCTTCCTTCCAGCAGGATTGGCCATCCGACATCACGGTTAGCATCAACGACCAACCTGTAGGCACTTGGAAGAGTCCCGGTGATTTTGGTGATCGCAAGGGGAAACTCACCCCGGATAAATGGAGAAGCGGCAGTGAGTACGGTTTGCTGACGGAATGGCGCGTAACCAAACAAGGCAGCCAGGTCAATGGCCACGAGTCCAGCGCCACGACCATCGATTCGCTGGAGCTTGCCTTTAACCGGCCAATCCGCGTCCGCTTCGAAGTGAAGAAAGACGCCGAGCACCCGAACGGCCTGAATCTATATGGTTCGGGTTTCGGAGATCATCCGCAGGATATCATCCTGTCTTTTGTACGGTACACGGAAGTCTAACAGCCCACCGCAGCCAGAAGATGAAAAAGAGGCAAATCTAATAATCAACCGAATGAAGACAAAAAAGGCTATCCCATGCCACCTCTCTTGGCGACTATGGAATAGCCTTTTTGAATATATCACGGTTATTTCTTCTTCAGCTTATTGGTTTTTCCCATCAGATATAACAGATACGGCGCACCCAGAAGCGCGGTAACGATACCCGAAGGCAACTCCTTCGGAATCATGACCACCCTCCCGAGCCAGTCTGCCCCAGCCAGCAAAATTCCGCCAAGCAGCGCCGCGATGACCATCGATTGCCGATGGCGAGCCCCAACCAGCATTCTGGCGGCATGCGGCGCAAGCAGTCCGATAAAGCCGACCGAGCCGACATTGGCTGCGGCAATCGAAGCCAACAGCACCGCAATGATGGCGACATACACCCGGGTATTCCGCACATGGAGACCGAGGCCGGTTGAGCTTTCTTCGCTGAACGTCAGCAGATCCACCTTCCGCCCGAGCCACGCAGCCAGAGGAAGCAGGATCAGAATAGCGGGAACAATCCGCTGCACCTCCGTCCAGCCCCGGTTATATGTGCTGCCCGCCATCCAGGATAATGCGGGGGCTACGTCCACCTTGGCATGAATGATCATCAGATTGATGATGGCGGAACCAAGCGCGGCAACGGCAATGCCGACCAGCGTAAGAATCGTCGGATGAAGTCCTCTTTTCCAGGACACCGCATATACCAAAGCAGCTGCAGCCATCCCCCCAAGAACCGCGCCGACCGGGACCCAGCCTGCCGACAATTGCGGAAAACCGATCATCAGGAGCAGTGCGCCAGCACCGGCTCCGCTGGTCACTCCGATCACCTGGGGATCCCCCAGCGGATTGCGGACCGCATTCTGCAGAAGACTGCCGCTGACGGCCAGCGCCATGCCGGACAACCCGGCAGTTAACAGCCTGGGCAGGCGGAACTCCAGCAGAATCTGGCGATACATCGACTCGCCGCCTCCCGTAAGCACGGCCAGCACTTCCGTGAAGGGAATGCGCAGACTGCCGCTCATCAGGCTGAATACCCATACCAGCACCAGCAGCACGCTAAACAGTGTTACCAAGGCCGGATAAGGTATCCGGCGCAGGCTCGTGCCCGCCATGATCGATCCGCCGGAAGACCCGCGCCCTCCGATCAACGAACGGGATACCCGCATTGCAAGCCAGATGAGGCACGGGGCTCCGATCATGGCCGTAATGGCTCCGACCGGAAGCTCCCCGTAGGCGTTTATGAACATCCTGGCCACCGTGTCGGCCCCGACAAGCAGAGCCGAGCCCCATAAGGCAGCCAGCGGAATTAACCCCGCATGCCGGACCACGCCGGACAGGCGGACCAGATGGGGAGCGACCAGCCCGATAAAGCCGATCGGACCGACCACGCTCACGGTCACGCAGGCCAGCACAATCGCTGCCCCCATCGCAAGCAAACGGGTGGTGCCGACTTTTTGGCCAAGGGAACGTGCCGACTCCTCATTGAGGGTCAGAATGTCCCACTGACGTACCGCCAAACACAGCACGATCAGCCCGCCAATGATCCACGGCCATGAAAAAGCTACGCCATCCCAGTCATTCTGAATAAGCGAGCCGGAGCCCCACAGAAAAATCCCCTGCGTCGTTTGCTGGTTCAGCAGCACCAGCGCACTCGTAACGGAGGATAAAACCAGGGTAACAATCATCCCGGATAATGCAATCCGCAGAGGAGAGCCCTGCGTTTTTCCCGCCAGCGCATAGACGGCGACGGCCGCCAGCGTTCCGCCTGCCACTGCCAGTGGAAGGGCATACTGATGCAGCAGTCCCGGCCAGAAGATCATCCCCGCCACGACGGCCAAATAAGCGCCGGCATTTACGCCAAGCGTCGTCTCCGAGGCCAGCGGGTTGCGCGTGACGGTCTGCATAAGCACGCCCGACACCGCCAAGGCGGCGCCAGCCAACAGGCCCATGACCGTACGCGGAAGGCGCACGCTGCGGATGAGATGGTGATCCGCGATATCCTGCGGAGACACCAGGGCCTGCACGACCGTATTGACGGATATATCGGCTAGCCCTTGCGTCAAGCTGATAAACGTGAGGAATAACAGAGCCACCAGGCCTCCAACCAGCATCCATAACGGCTTCCAGCCCCTACCTGAGGAAACGGGTGGGGCTGGATGAATGCTCACCGGCGCGGAGCCTTGTGCCAGTTTGTTGCCGAGACTCATTTTGTGAGCAGATCAGCTGTCTTCTGGGCCATGGTTTGGGCAGACAATGGGCCGCCGTATGGCCACATGTCACCGCCAAGTGCGTACACGCGGTCTTCTTTAACAAAGTTCAGACCTTTCCACACCGGATTGTCCTTCAATTGGTTCTCGATGATGTTATCGCTCTCCTGGATAATATGCAGGAAATTCGCATCCTGAAGGGCAGGCAATGCCTCTACGTCTGTGGTGGTAAAGCCATAAACCTCAAATTGATCAGGTTTGTGGGCGTTGGTCAGCCCGATGTGCTCCAGAATTTTGACGGCCAAGGAATTATCCGTCGAAATCCGGAACGTCACCGCATTTTGATTACTGTATCCCATCGCGAGGGCAAACGGTTTTTCCGTCATGCCGGCTGCTTCAAGCTTGGACTTGGCATCGGCATAAGTTTGATCCAGATCGCTAAGCACTTTTGCGGCTTCGTCTTTCTTGCCAAGCACGTCAGCAATCGTATTGAAGGTATTAACCATCTCTTCATATTGATCCCCTTGTCCCTCAGTCGGATAAGGATCAAACACCAAGGTAGGCGCGATGCTGTTGTACGTATCATAGCCGGCTTCAAGATTCGATTTCAAACCGATGATCAGGTCCGGCTTCAAGGAAGCGATCAGCTCCAGATTCGGCTCTTGACGGGTGCCGACATCGGTAACGTCCGCCCCAATCTCTACGGGGATGTTCACCCATTGGTTCATCCCTTCAATGTCCGCAATGCCCACAGGCTGAACACCAAGTGCCAGGACATCCTCCGCGTAAAGCCATTCCAGCGCGACAATACGCTTCGGAACGCCCGTAATTTTCGTCTCGCCCAGAGCGTGCTTGATGGTTCGGGTTTCCGGCGTGCTTTCAGTGTTATCCCCGCCCTGTGCAGCCCCTTGATCCGAATTCTTCGCTGCCGTGGAGCTGCCTCCTTCATTGGATGCCGCACCCCCGCCGCAACCGGCTAAAGCCAAAGCAAATATCAATACGATAAACACGACACCCTTCATACTGCGCATCGAATTTCTCCCCCTCATACCCTCTATGTATTGTAGATATTGTTTATTAATAATAATTATTGAGAACAATTATCATTATCAATACTCAGCACAATGATAATTATTCTCATTAAGAATGTCAATAGAATTTATGAAGATTGTCTAAACGATCCATGAATCTGTCCTTCTTCGATTATAGGATTCGTTCTTTACAGAACGTTAGATGTATAACATAATCTTACTGATTATTCCTACCATCTTAACCTCTACCACTATTCTTGTGCCTTGTATCCATTAAACAAAACATTCGAAAAGAGAGGGATCTCCATGTGTGACAACCCCCCCGCTCCGGCTGCAGAAAGCGACTTTCCCGTTAAGGCCGGCAAACCTGCACGCCAAGCCCTTATCGTTGCAGGCTATCATCAGCTTGCCGACCTCACCCAGGCATCCGAGAAAGAACTGCTGGCGATTCACGGGGTAGGACCCAAGGCGGTCAGAATACTACGCGAAGCTCTCGCCGAGAAGGGCCTAGCCTTCAAAGAATAAATAAACACGATAGGTCTCCTGAAGCCATAAGGACCAGGGATCTATCGTGTTTATTTTTTCCCATACAGCGCACCAATCTTGGATTGGTGCGCTCGTTGATGTTCCATATCATCTTTGATAATGGGACTTCGACTATATGATGTTATAGCGTTTCAGTAAATCTTCAATGACGGTTCCGGAAACTTTTTTCAAAGCCTGCTTTTCTATTAAGTTCATGATCAACGGAAGCTTCAGATCGGTTAATTTTTTGCCGTCCATCATTTTGGAAGTGGAGTCCAGCAGTACGCGGACATCATAGCAAGAGCCGAACACTTCAGGTACGCCGCGGTCTACGTTTAATAAGGTGTACACAGCTTCCATTGCCGTTCTAACCGAATATTCGGTTGTGAATACGGTGTCGCGAACCGTGTCGGCAAACTGTCCGATAAAAGCGAAGTTGACGCAACCATCCGGAACTACTTTAGGCCGGTCTCCTGCTGTCCTCGGCATGAAAAATGACGTAATGTAAGGCATCATAGTCGGGATGCAGCGGGCAGAGTTGGCAGCCATGTCCGCAATTTCATGCTCCGGCACACCAAGATGGTACAGCCACTCCATCGTAATTTCCTCGCCTGTACATTCTCTCATCGGCTTTTTGACGTAATCGCCCGGAACATCGGTGAATAATCCGTACACCCAAACGACAAGCTGATCCTTCGGCTGCTCTTTGAAATGCGGTTGCCGATTCAGAGTATAACTCATGAGCCACTTGGAATCCTTTACGGACACGATGCCGCCGGTAACGACCTTTCCGCTGAACGGGTCGCGTTTACAGATTTTTTCGATATATGGCGGGATTCTGTCATCAAGTGTCGTAACGGTTGCCGATTCCCAGTTCGTCGCTTCCGTATTCGTGCAGAATTTATCGGGGCGTCCAAAGGATGGATCCTGCTTAGCGATATTTCTCCAGAGCTCCCAGCAGCCGCCTGTGGAACGATTAAATTCAGCCGCGCGATGATGGTCGCCCGAAGCAGAATTTTCCGTGCAGCTGCCATTTGTCACAAACACCAAATCATCTTCCGTCAAGTCGATATATTCCTCTTTGCCGGCACGGCGACATACCATTTGCTTGGCAACCTTCTTATTGCCCTGGATATCAAATACTACATTCGTAACTGTCATATCATATTGGAAATGAACGCCATGCGACTGCAAATATTTCATCATCGGCAGGATCAATGATTCATACTGATTATACTTCGTGAATTTTAACGCCGAAAAATCAGGCAGTCCGCCAATATGGTGAATGAATCTTTGGATGTAAAGCTTCATCTCCAAGGCGCTATGCCAATCTTCAAAGGCAAACATCGTTCTCCAGTAAAGCCAGAAATTTGAGGCAAAGAAATCCTCCGTGAATACATCGGTAATTTTCTTATCATACAAATCTTCGTTTCGAGTAAAGAACAACTTCACGATTTCCAGCGAAGCTTTTTCGCTCAGAGCAAATTTCCCATCGGTATGCGCATCCTCGCCCCGGTTAACCGTGGCTCTCATTAGAGAGAAGTTCGGATCTTTCTTGTTCAGCCAGTAAAACTCATCCAAAACCGATACGCCTTCAATTTCAAGAGACGGAATGGAACGGAACAAATCCCATAAGCATTCAAAATGATCTTCCATTTCTCGCCCACCGCGAATAATAAAACCTTTATCGCTGTCATGAATTCCGTCGCAGGCACCTCCGGGAAGACTAAGCTCCTCCAGAATGTGGACCCGCTCTCCCTTCATTTGGCCGTCGCGCACGAGGAAGCACGCAGCTGCCAGAGAGCCTAAACCGGCTCCAACCAGATATGCAGACTTTTTGTCGACATCGACCGGTTTTTCCGGGCGAGCAAACGCTTCATAATTTCCATTGCTATAATACATTCCAGTCACCTCCGAATTGATTCTAGCAACTACATCATAAAAAAATATTCGGAGGTCTCCCATAGACAATGTCCGCCTAATGTCGAAACTTTCGACACAAGGCTAATATTGTCTAATGAGAGTGGTGCAATTTAAACTTTTCCAGCGCGAAAAAGATATCGCCTTGAATCAAAATGCTCAGCCGGTCCACAATCGCAGAGGGCTCTTCCTTCATCCCTTTCGCAATCCAATCCAGCATCAGCCCTACAAACGCATATTTATAAAAGTCAGCGATAAACGACTTATCCTCATCCCTGATCGACATCGTAACGGCCTTTTCCTCAATAACCCCTATCAAAAGATGATACGTTACGTTAAATAGGTACCTTTCCAGCTGCTCTCGTTTAATAGAATGATAGACGCTCGTCACAAACGCCTTGTTTTTTAGCACATACTCAAATATTTGCAATAGGCCCTGCTGCCACGTGTCATACGTTTTCTTGCCATCCAGCGCTATGGTAGCCTCGCTTGTGCAAATCCACTCCACAAGATCATAAATATCCCTGAAATGATAATAAAACGTCTGCCGATTCACTTCACAGTCCTCGACAACATCAATGACGGTAATCTTATCAAGCGTTTTTTTCTCAAGCATTTTTTTTAGCGATAGGGCAAGCGCTTTTTTTGTTGTTTGTGCCATAAAACTCCTCCAATCCAGAGCGTAATCATTCACAAAGGCCATTAGTCAGACGATACACCTTCATTATAAAGGAACTCAACGCGAAAAAGCGGTGACCCTATGAAGGCAAATAGATTGGAAATGCGCAGAAGTCGAGAAAATCGCAACCCGATGGCATCGTTGTAAATAAAAATTAAGTTTATATTGTGAAATAATTCACCACTTAATTAACAGCCCTATATTAAAATGAAGTGGACCTAACGAGGCTGACGGAGGGAGGCAACCGGGGAAGATCTGAGATTCGAAGAATAAAGGCCACACTCGCACACCCTATTGTTTCTCGTTTTTCTACGGTAAACCTCCTTTTTCGTTTGGCTCTTTATGGTCAACTAAATAGATGTAGAGAAAGTGGAGGGTTACACAGTGAAAAAGAAGGTTGCAGCAACGCTTATACTCATTCTCTCTTTCATGTTCGCCATCGTGGGATGCGGCGGCGGGACCCAGGATCAGAGTCAAGACAACGCAAAAAAAGAAGAAGCCCCAGATACGGCCGTTTCGGGTGCGTCCCAAACCGGGTATACGCCAATCGATCAGCTCAAAGAAAAGTATGATATCATCATCGTCGGTGCAGGCGGAGCCGGTATGTCTGCTGCCCTTGAGGCAAAAGAAAAAGGCATGAACCCGGTCATTTTTGAAAAAATGCCGATTGCCGGCGGGAATACCATAAAATCATCCTCGGGCATGAATGCTTCCGAAACCAAGTTCCAACAAGAACAGGGTATTAAGGACAGCAACGATTTATTTTATGAAGAGACTTTAAAGGGCGGTCATGAAACCAACGACAAAGACATGCTTCGTTTCTTCGTTGACCATTCGGCAAGCGCGATCGATTGGCTGGATTCCATCGGGATTCGGTTGAACAATATCACCATTACGGGCGGCATGAACGAAAAGCGCACGCACCGTCCTGAGGACGGCTCGGCGGTAGGACAATACCTTGTCAACGGTCTGGTGAAAAATGTACAAGAACAAGAAATTCCGCTATTCGTCAACGCCAAGGTAACGGATATTACGGAAAAAGAGGGCAAAGCAAACGGCGTCAAAGTCATCTTCAACGGGAAAGACGAGAAAGCTATTGCAGCGGATGCCGTTGTTGTGACAACCGGCGGTTTCGGAGCCAACATGGACATGATCTCCGAAGTTCGGTCCGATCTGAAAGGTTACGTGACCACCAATCAAGAAGGCAGCACCGGTGACGGCATTACCATGATTGAAAAACTCGGCGGCACTACGGTCGATATGGATCAAATCCAGGTTCACCCTACGGTTCAGCAGGAGAAATCTTATCTTATCGGGGAAGCCGTTCGGGGAGAAGGGGCCATCCTCGTTTCCAGCCAAGGCAAACGTTTCACAAACGAGCTGGATACTCGGGATAACGTCACCGCCGCCATCAATAAGCTTCCTGAAAAATCGGCTTATCTTGTGTTCGATTCCGGGGTAAAATCCCGGGTTAAAGCGATTCAGCAATATGAAAAAATGGGCTTTGTCATTCAGGGCGATTCGATCGAGGCTTTGGCCAATGAAATGGGCGTTCCAGTTGATCAGCTTCAAGCCACACTGGATACATGGAACAGCGCGGTGAAGAACAATAAAGATACCGAGTTCAACAGAACGACAGGCATGGATAACGAATTATCCGGGGCTCCATACCATGCCATCCAAATTGCCCCCGGTATTCACTACACCATGGGCGGCGTAAAAATCAACACGAACACGGAAGTTTTGGATAAAGACGGCAAGCCTATTCCAGGACTGTTCGCAGCCGGCGAACTAACCGGCGGTTTGCACGGTCAAAACCGGATCGGCGGCAACTCCGTTGCCGAGATCATTATTTTCGGCCGCCAAGCCGGCATTAAATCGGCTGAATTTGTAGGAGCGCAGTAAGCAGTCTACATCCCTTTATACGGCAAAACAACGCACGCTTGGTTGTCCTAATCCTCCGATAGCGATCATTTTTAAAAATCATATTTACATTTCTATAAAAATAGATATAATGAAACACATGGATACCTTACAAACCATCAAAGCACTATCAAACGAGTCCCGGTTTAAAATCCTGGAGTGGCTGAAGCATCCGGAGGAACATTTTGATCCGCAGGATCACATGCCTTCCAAATGTGATTTTCATGGCGGTATCTGCGTGGGCTCCATTTCAGAAAAAACAGGACTCGCTCAGTCGGTCGTTTCTGGCTACCTGGTAAAATTGCAAAAGGCCGGTTTACTGGAATCCCATCGAGCGGGCCAGTGGACATATTACAGACGCAATGAGGAGGGCATTAAGCGTTTTATCGAACAACTCAAGGAAGAGCTTTAGGCTTAAAAAGCAAATTCAGATTGAAGATTAAGCTTAAAAGCTCTTTCTTTTTATCATATATATCTATTTTTATGAAAATGCAGAAAAGTATATTAAACATATTGGAGGATTCCATACATGAGCAATCAAAATCAAAGTGTCCGATCTACAGCATCCCTATTCGAGCCATATACCATCGGTAACCTTACTCTTCCATCCCGCGTGGTGATGGCCCCTATGACGCGCGGGTTCTCTCCGAACGGCGTTCCAGGCCCGGATGTGGCCGCTTACTACCGTCGGCGTGCGGAGAATGGCGTCGGATTGATCATTACCGAGGGAACACTGATAAATCACCCGGCTGCAACCGATAACCCCAATATACCTAACTTCCATGGTGAAGCCGCATTGAACGGCTGGGCCGAGGTGGTCCGTCAGGTCCACGAAGCCGGCGGTAAGATCATGCCGCAAATTTGGCACATCGGCATGACTAGACCAATAGGTGCCGAGCCTAACCCGGAAGCACTTCCGATCGGACCATCCGGACTTGACCTGGACGGCAACGTCGTCACGAAACCCATGACCAAGGATGAAATCGAGCAGGTTATTCAAGCTTATGCCGATGCAGCCGCGAATGCCAAACGCCTTGGCTTTGACGGCGTAGAAATCCATGGTGCCCACGGATACCTGATCGACCAATTCCTCTGGGAGAGAACGAACCAGCGTACCGATGAATACGGAGGTGACATGCTGAAGCGTGCCCGCTTTGCGGTCGAAGTGGTCAAAGCCGTACGTGAGGCGGTGGGTCCAGACTTCCCAGTTGCCATCCGCCTATCCCAATGGAAGACAACCCAATATGAGGCCAAGCTGGCGGATACGCCTGAAAAGCTGGGTCAGTTGTTAACCGCGCTGTCTGACGCCGGGGTCGATATATTCCACTGCTCGACCCGTCGCTTCTGGGAGCCTGAATTCGAAGGTTCTGACCTGAACTTTGCTGGATGGGCCAAGAAACTGACAGGAAAAACAGTCATCACCGTCGGTTCCGTCGGTCTCGATGAAGTATTCACCAGCCTCTTCACCCAAGGTAAGGGTGCCGGCCAAAGAGACCTCGAAGAGCTCCTGAATCGTCTTGAGGAAAATGAATTTGACCTGGTTGCCGTCGGCCGTGCCCTGTTGGCTGATCCGCAATGGGCCGCTAAGGTTCGAGATGGACGTTTCGACGAGCTGGCACCATTCAAGCCGGATTCCTTGCAAACCCTGATTTAATGCGATTTCAGCTCCCCAGCCCCCTTGGGACCTGAGAGCCGCATTAGATCTTTAAATACAAAACCGGAAGCAGATCGCTTCCGGTTTTTTTTGCCGTATGTTGTTTCCTGCTATTCGTCCAGCAAAGCGGCTTGACGCTTGTAATGATCCTCGATTACCATGCAAGCCATCGCTTCGATCACCGGTACGACGCGGGGACAGATGCATGGATCGTGCCTGCCGATCGTCGCAATTTCCCGTTCATTGCCGTCTACATCGACAGTCTGTTGAGGGGTTGAAATGGATGAAGTCGGCTTTACGACGACTCGGAACACGATATCCGCCCCGGTGCTGATACCACCGATGATTCCGCCGGCATGGTTCGTCCGGAACCCTCCCGCGTCCATCTGATCGTTGTGCTCGCTTCCCCGCATAGTGGCCGCTTGAAAGCCTGCCCCGAATTCAATGCCCTTAATCGCGCCGACGGACAACATAGCCTTCGCTAACTCAGCGTCAAGCTTGTCGAATACGGGTTCCCCCAGTCCCGCGGCAATGCCGCTAATTCGGCATTCGACAATCCCCCCGCAGCTGTCCCCCTCTTCGGCCAGTCGTTCTATCCTCTCAATCATGCGAACGGCTGCTTCCGGATCACACGCACGAACCGCATTCCGTTCGATAGCATCGGCGTCAAATTGCTCGCATCGGATACCTCCGATCTCGGTCGTATACGCCAGGATGGAGACACCCCGACGTTCCAGAAGCTTCCGCGCCACGGCTCCAGCAGCCACTCGCGCAGCCGTCTCCCTTCCCGAAGCTCTTCCGCTTCCTCGATAGTCGCGAATCTTGTATTTTTTTTCATATGTGAAATCTGCATGCCCGGGCCGGTAGGTCGATTTGATTGTATCGTAAGCCGACGGGCGCATGTCGGTGTTGTTAAGCATGATGCACAGTGGCGTCCCCGTCGTTCTCCCCTCGAAAAGTCCAGATAAAATGCGGATCTTATCGTATTCCTTGCGGGGAGTCGTAACAGAGGATTGCCCCGGCCTTCTGCGATCCATCTGAATCTGAATGTAAGCCTCGTCCAGCTCAACGCCCGGTGTGACACCTTCTAAAATGACGCCCACCGCTTCTCCGTGTGATTCCCCGAACGTAGTCATTTTTAACCGCTCTCCAAACGTACTTCCTGCCATGTTCATACCTCCCGTAAACATTTCGATTCCTTATCCTTCAGTTTAGAGGTATATTTGAAATAAATGAAATCACAATAATCAACAGTTGCCATAGAGAGGATTGATAACAAATGATCGCCAACACGGAATGGTATCGAGTGTTCCTGCATGCTGCAGAGACTTCCAATCTCACGAAAGCTGCGCATAACCTCCATATGACACAGCCCTCTGTGAGTTATGCCATCAAGCAGTTGGAAGAAGCCCTCGGCGTGGGGCTGTTCGACCGGTTATCCAAGGGCGTCCGCTTAACAACAGAAGGAGAGGCCTTGTATCAGCATGTAAGGCAAGCATTCGACGAACTCGATTCAGCCGAGCGGCGATTGAAGAAGCTAAAGCAGTTTAGCGAAGGCAGGCTGAGGATTGGCGCGAACGGGGCTATCGTTAAGGACTTTCTCCTCTCCTTGCTCGACCGATTCCATGCCCGCTATCCCGACATCCGCATTCAGCTGTCACAGGAGCGAACAAGCAGCATCGTGGAGCGCTTAAAGAAAGGATCGTTGGATCTCGGCTTTGTTCACCTTCCCGTATCGGACGAGGAAATCCATATCATCGACTCCCGTACCTCGCCTTATTGCGCCGTGGTCGGAACGGCCTTCGCAGATTGGGCGCGCAGGCCTCTACGGACGGAAGAATTGACGGAGCTCCCCCTCTTGATGCTGTCCCCCGGCAGCTCGACGCGGTCCTTCATCGAAGGGTGGTTCCGATCGCAAGGGGTGGAAGTGGCAGCCGACTTCGAGTTGAACAGCCTGGACATGTTAGCAGAATTTGCCGAGCGCGGTTATGGAACAGCCTTCTTGCCACGGGCCTTTGTCTCGTCTCAGATCTCGGACGGTTCCTTGCTGGAGCTTCGAACAGACACTCCGTTACCGGATCGATATATTGGCGTCGCCGTTCGGAAGCAGCAGTCGCCCTCGCTGGCGGCAGGGGCATTTTTGGAGATGCTGCAGCAGAATTGATGATCTTCCCGTCGAAAGAAAATTAGCATCATCAACCTTATGAATACATGATCTTGTCTACAGCAATCCACCTTTATGATCCTTTTCGATGACCTCTTACTAAGCGGTTATTTCAAGACGAGACCGAAATGCTAATGGGCCCGCCTCCCATACACCCAAAATCCCGGCTCATGTGACATCACAGAGCTGGGCTTTCTTCTTTTCACTCCTATGAGATACTCACAAATGGCTGCACACCTTCTTCCTGCTCAGGTGCGTATATCGGGGTGGAGAAGCAACGCGTTCGCCTTTAAAATCAGGAAGCTTCCTCGGTTTAATCCATTCCAGCTTCCCGATTTTAACAGCGACCTGAGCCGATGTACGACACCATCCCACAGCACGATAACAGAGTGTGCAGCCCTTCGCTCTCTCAAATCAATGCAAAAAAGCCCAGCTCCCACAAAAGCAGGAGCCGGGCTTTCTCTTATTTCAATTATTTGCGCTTCAAGTTGTAGAACGACTTCAAGCCGTTGTATTGAGCGAGCTCGCCCAATTGATCTTCGATACGAAGCAATTGGTTGTATTTCGCCACACGGTCCGTACGGGAAGGAGCACCCGTTTTGATCTGACCAGCATTAGTAGCCACCGCGATATCAGCGATCGTGCTGTCCTCGGACTCACCGGAACGGTGGGAGATGACAGCCGTGTATCCTGCGCGTTTTGCCATTTCGATCGCATCAAACGTTTCAGTCAATGTACCGATTTGGTTTACTTTGATCAGGATGGAGTTACCGATGCCTTCGTTGATACCTTTTTCCAGACGCTCGGTGTTGGTAACGAACAGGTCGTCACCCACGAGTTGAATTTTGTTACCCAATTTCTCGGTGAGCAATTTCCAACCTTCCCAATCGTCCTCGGAGCATCCGTCTTCGATGGTTACGATTGGGTATTTGTCTACCCAAGAAGCGAGCAAGTCCACGAATTCTGCCGGCGTGAAGGATTTGCCTTCGCCTTCCAGAACATACTTGCCATCTTTGAAGAACTCGGTGGAAGCAACGTCCATACCCAGCAATACATCTTCACCTGGCTTGTAGCCGGCTTTTTCGATCGCTTCGATGATGGAAGACAGTGCATCTTCGTTAGACGTGAAGTTAGGAGCGAAGCCGCCTTCGTCGCCAACCGCTGTGTTCAGGCCTTTGCCCTTCAGAACGGATTTCAGGTTGTGGAAGATTTCAGCGCCCATGCGAAGGGCTTCTTTGAAGCTAGGTGCACCAACAGGCAATACCATGAACTCTTGAACGTCAACGTTGTTGTCCGCGTGAGCGCCACCGTTAACGATGTTCATCATAGGTACTGGAAGTTGTTTTGCGTTGAATCCGCCAAGGTAAACATACAGCGGAAGATCCAATGCATCAGCAGCAGCGCGAGCTACAGCCATGGATACGGCCAGAATTGCGTTCGCACCCAATTTGCCTTTGTTCGGCGTACCGTCCAAAGCGATCATCAGTTTATCGATGCCAAGCTGGTCCAGAGCGTCCATGCCAATCACTTCAGGCGCGATGATTTCGTTCACGTTCTCAACAGCTTTCAGAACGCCTTTGCCCAGGTAACGGGATTTGTCGTCGTCGCGAAGCTCAACGGCTTCGTGAACGCCAGTGGAAGCACCGGATGGAACGATCGCGCGACCGATTGCACCGGATTCCAGGTATACTTCAACCTCTACGGTTGGATTGCCACGGGAGTCAAGGACTTCGCGTGCATATACATCAGAAATAATAGTCATGTGTATAGTCTCCTTTTAATGTTATGTTTATGTTCCATTATGAACCACTTATTTACGTGCTGCAATCATGGAAGTTCCAGTCATCTCATCCGGCTTCGGCAGATCCATCAGGTCGAGAATGGTTGGCGCAATGTCGGCAAGAATACCGCCTTCACGCAGTGTTACATTCTCATCCGTTACGATGAACGGAACCGGGTTCGTAGTATGTGCGGTGAACGGACGTCCACTCTCGTCAAATACCATGTCCGCGTTCCCGTGGTCAGCGGTAATCAGAACTACCCCGCCTTTTGCCAAAACAGCCTCAACGACCTTGCCGACACACTCATCCGTAGTCTCAACGGCTTTAATTGTCGGCTCCAGCATACCGGAATGACCTACCATGTCCGGGTTGGCGAAGTTCAAAATGATCGCGTCATGCTTATCCGCTTCGATTTCTCTCACGCAAGCATCCGCCACTTCATAAGCGCTCATCTCCGGTTTCAGATCGTAGGTCGCCACTTTCGGCGAGTTGATCAGTACGCGCGTTTCACCAGGAAGCTCAACATCGCGTCCACCGCTGAAAAAGAATGTCACGTGCGGGTACTTTTCGGTTTCCGCAATTCGAAGCTGCTTCTTGTTGTGCTGAACCAGCACTTCGCCGAGCGTGTTATCGAGATTCTTCGGTTTGTAGGCAACGAAGCCTTCCACCGTCTCGCTGAACAGCGTCAAGCAGACAAAATGCAGGTTTTGCGGGAACTTCGGTCCACGTTCAAAGCCACGGAAGTCATTATTCGTAAACACCTGGGACAGCTGAATCGCACGGTCAGGGCGGTAGTTCAGGAAGATAACGGAATCTCCGCTCTCCACCAGACTAACCGGCTCGCCTTCACCATTCACAATCACGGTCGGTTCTACGAATTCATCGTAAACCGATTTCTCGTAAGATTCGATGATGGCTTTCAGCGGATCCGTATATTTCGGTCCTTCGCCATACACCATGGCACGGTAAGCCTTCTCGACACGATCCCAACGCTTGTCGCGATCCATCGCATAATAACGACCGGAAAGCGTAGCGATTTGGCCAACGCCCACTTCTTCAATCTTCGCAATCAGATCTTTAACGAACTGCTTGCCGCTGTCCGGTGCCACGTCGCGTCCATCCATGAAGCCATGGATGTATACGTCATGGAAATCTTCCTTCTTGCAAAGATCCAGCATGGCAAACATATGCTCAATATGACTGTGAACGCCGCCGTCGGATACCAGCCCGTACAGATGCAGCTTCTTGTTGTTGTTCTTAGCAGCGCGAACGGCTTCCACCAGCGTTTCGTTCTCGAAGAATTCTCCTTCACGAATCGACTTCGTGATGCGGGTCAAGTCCTGATACACGATCCGGCCTGCGCCGATGTTCAAGTGACCCACTTCAGAGTTCCCCATTTGACCTTCCGGCAAGCCTACGGCTTCACCGCAAGCGGTCAACGTGGTGTTCGGGTATTGCTTCAAATACCGGTCGTAGTTAGGCTTGTTCGCTTGAGCGACCGCATTGCCCACTTCGGTGTTGCGAAGCCCGAAACCGTCCATGATGATCAGAGCTACAGGTCTTGGAGCAGACATTTACTTCGCCCCCTCAACGAGTGCGATGTAGGAAGCCGGTTGTAGACTTGCACCACCAACGAGCGCGCCGTCGATGTCGCTTTGTCCCATATACTCCGCTACATTTTCAGGCTTCACGCTGCCGCCGTATTGAATACGAACTTGCTCTGCAACGGTTTCGCCGTACAGACCTTGAACGAGTTCACGAATATAAGCGATGACTTCGTTCGCATCCTCTGCCGTAGAGGATTTGCCCGTTCCGATCGCCCAGATTGGCTCATAAGCAATAACGACATGAACCGCTTGATCAGCAGGAACACCTGCGAACGCTGCCTCCGTTTGTACTTTGCACACGTCTTTGGTTTGGCCGGCTTCGCGTTCTTCCAGCTTCTCGCCGACGCATACGATCGGAAGAAGACCATGGCGGAATGCCGCATGTACCTTCTTGTTCACGATCTCATCGGTTTCAGCAAAATACTGACGGCGCTCGGAGTGTCCAATAATGACATAGTCCACGCCCAGATCCTTCAGCATCAAACCGCTGATTTCACCCGTAAAGGCGCCATTGTCTTCAAAATGAAGATTTTGTGCACCGATTTTGATGTTCGTGCCCTTGACCGCTTCAACCAATGCAGGAAGATTGGTAAATGGCGCGCAAATCACGCTTTCAACGCCTTCTACTTCCGCTTTGCCTTTCACATCTTCAATAAATGAAGTTGCTTCCGGAACGGTTTTGAACATTTTCCAGTTACCAGCTATGATAGGTGTTCTCACACGATTCACTCCTTTATTCCCCCGAAGAATCGGGGTCCAAACTTCATCCACTTGCTATCCAATATAGTGCCTATTTCTATTTGTCGTTCAGTGCCACAACACCAGGAAGTGCTTTGCCTTCCATGAACTCAAGAGATGCACCGCCGCCTGTCGAGATGTGGTTCATCTTGTCGGCAAGACCGAATTTCTCTGCAGCTGCAGCCGAGTCGCCGCCGCCGATAATCGTGTAAGCTTCCGTATCCGCACAAGCTTGTGCCACTTCACGAGTACCGTTGCTGAACGGAGCGATTTCGAATACGCCCATAGGACCGTTCCACACGACAAGCTTGGAGTTCTTGATCACTTCTGCATACTTGGCGCGAGTCTTAGGTCCGATGTCAACGCCTTCCCAATCGGCAGGAATGCCGTCGATATCAACGACCTTGGTATTCGCGTCTGCGCTGAACTCGTCCGTAACGACGATATCTTCCGGCAGGTAGAAGTTTTTGCCCAGCTCTTTAGCTTTCTCGATGAAACCGAGTGCAACATCAAGCTTCTCTTTATCAAGCAGAGATTGGCCGATTTCATGGCCTTGAGCTTTGAAGAACGTGTAAGCAAGTCCACCGCCGATGATGACATTATCAGCAAGCGTAAGCAAGTTGTCGATCACGTCGATTTTGTCCTTAACCTTCGATCCACCGATGATGGCGGTAAAAGGACGGTCCGGATTCGAAAGGGCTTTGCCGAGAACGGACAGCTCTTTCTCCATCAACAATCCCGATACAGCCGGAAGATGATGAGCGATACCTTCTGTCGAAGCGTGCGCACGGTGAGCAGCACCAAACGCGTCATTCACGAACAGATCGGCCAGTTCGGCGAATTGCTTCGCAAGTTCCGGATCATTCTTCTCTTCACCAGCGTAAAAACGAACATTTTCAAGCACGAGCACATCGCCGTTTTGCAGCTTCTCGACTTGAGCTTTAACAGCTTCTCCTACCGCTTCATCCGCTTTGGCTACCGGTTTGCCGAGCAGCTCGGACAGACGCTGACTTGCCGGAGTCAGGCGCAAAGATTCAACGACCTCTCCTTTTGGACGACCCATGTGACTGGCCAGGATGACTTTCGCTCCTTGCTCTACCAGATACTTAATGGTCGGCAAAGTCTCGCGAATACGAGTGTCGTCTGTAATTTTACCATCTTCGAGCGGTACATTGAAATCGACGCGGACAAACACCCGTTTGCCGCTTACTTCTACATCACGTACACTTTTCTTGTTCATCTCCACGTTCCTCCTAAGAAAACTATTCTCCTCACCGACAGCATGCAGTTGCTCTCGTTTCTCTCTCTATCGCTAACCAGCGCCCGGATCTTGTCTATACTTCCCAGTGCTCTGGCATGAAAACAAGGAAAAACCATGAACCAAAGAGGAGACCCGTGAAACGGAACTCCTCTTCGATTGTATGGCTAGATCAATTACAGACCTTTGCTTGCGATGTAAGCAGCGAGGTCAACGACACGGTTGGAGTAGCCCCACTCGTTGTCATACCAAGAAACTACTTTCACCATGTTGTCGCCAACTACCATAGTGGAGAGCGAATCGATAGTGGAAGAAGCTGGGTCGCCATTGTAGTCGCTGGATACAAGCGGCTCTTCGGAGTAGTTCAAGATGCCTTTCAGCGGGCCTTCAGCAGCTGCTTTCAGAGCTCCGTTTACATCTTCAAGGGTTACATTTTGGGACAGCTCAACTACGAGATCCGTTACAGAAACGTTCTTCGTAGGTACACGCATTGCCATACCGTTCAATTTGCCTTTCAATTGTGGCAGAACGAGGCTAACCGCTTTAGCAGCACCAGTTGTGGATGGAATGATGTTTTCAGCAGCTGCACGAGCACGACGCAGATCTTTGTGCGGAAGATCAAGCACTTGCTGGTCATTCGTGTAGGAGTGAACCGTAGTCATCATACCCTTAACGATACCGAATTTCTCGTCAAGAACTTTAGCAAAAGGAGCCAAGCAGTTTGTTGTACAAGAAGCATTGGAGATTACAGTATGGTTAGCTGCATCGTATTTGTCTTCGTTAACGCCCATAACGATCGTGATATCTTCGTCAGTTGCTGGAGCGGAGATGATAACTTTCTTAGCGCCGCCTTTCAAGTGAGCGGAAGCTTTGTCTTTCGCTGTGAAAATACCAGTGGATTCTACAACGATTTCAACGCCGTGCTCAGCCCAAGGCAATGCTTCAGGGTTACGCTCAGCGAATACTTTTACTTCACGGCCGTTTACAACGAGTGCGCCTTCTTTAGCTTCAACCGTTGCATTAAGTCTTCCGTGAGTTGTGTCATATTTCAAAAGGTGTGCCAGCGTGCTTACGTCCGTCAAATCGTTGATTGCCACGATTTCAACTTCGCTGTTGTTCAGCGCAGCGCGGAACACGTTACGTCCAATACGTCCAAAACCGTTAATACCTACTTTAACCATGAGTAGTTCCCTCCATATTTGTAAAATTTATATATTCAAGATTGGCCGTTAAGCCAATCAAGACAACAATAAGGAAAAATCAGTGTGCACGCCCGTGGGTTCAAATCCCGGCGTCAATCTCCTTCTCGACTTCCAGTGCCGCGGCTTCATCGGTAACGAGAATATCCTCATGTCCGAATTTCAGCACCGCATGAATCGCCTTGCCCTTGCCTTGACCCCCAGCAATGCCGATGATCGTCTCTGTCCGCATAATATCCTCAAGCCGCAGCCCGAGAGTAAGCATTTTGTGGACAACTTCACCATCTTCACTGAAGTAGTAGCCGAAGGATTCCGCAATCGCGCCATCTGCCTGCAAGTTCTGAATAGAGTTTTCATCCAGCTTGCGCCTTCTTGCCATCTCCATGGCATCTCCGATGCCGTGAATAATGACACGGCAGCGCCTGATCACATCCACGATCTCCTGGATATGCTGATCCTGCACCAGAGACTGATAGGCATCCTCGCTTAGCAGATCCGGTACGTGAAGCAATCGGTACTCAGCTCCAACGCGCTTTGCCATCTTGGAAGCAATGGTGTTCGCTTGAATCTCCACGCTCTCCCCAAGACCGCCCCGCGCTGGCACAAACCAAGTGCTTGTCAGCGGTTCGCCGCCTGGCAAAGAGGACATCTGCTCGGCCACTTCGGCGAGCGTGGAGCCGCCGGTTACGGCAATCGTATCTCCATCTTGGACAAAGCTTAGCAGCGTTCTTGCTCCGGCCCGGCCAAGCTCACGTTTGACTTCCGGAGATGACTCGCTGTCACCGGGAATAATGACCACTTTACGAAGCCCGTAAGCCTGACGAATCTTCTCTTCCAGTTCAACCAGTCCGAATAACTCATTCATGACCGGCTCCAGCTCCTCCAGCAAGCATATCCCTGAGCTGCTGATGCGCATGCCAAGCGTTTCAATCTCGATCAGCCCCTGCGCTTTCAGAAGATCAGTCTCTGCTCTGAGAACACGCTCGGTCATCGAGAGTGATGAAGCCAATGTTCTTCGGCCAACAATTCCGGACAACTTGATCTGATGAAGGATGGTATACCTTCGTTTAAGAGTGTCCATCAGATCCGGCAGAAGCTGCTCTTGTATTTCTAATAGGTTACGCATGCATTCCACTCCTGCAAACTTCGTCTCGGCTCTCCTCTATCTGGTCGTAAAATGTCCCAGTTGAACTTTTTAAGTCCCACCTTTATTCTAACCAATAATTATGCCGGTTGCAAGTGTCCGAAAGTATATTTCTCTGCCCCGGGCATTCTTATACATTATGGCCAAGTACTGGCTCGTCTATATAATAGGAACAAAGTTTTGTCTGCTATTGTATTTTTTAAATAGATGCGGTATAATCAACTTCGTTGCTAATTTTTTTTGCGCCCGTGGTCCAATGGATATGACGTAGGCCTCCGGAGCCTGAGATCGAGGTTCGATTCCTCGCGGGCGCGCCATTATAACTTTTATTTTCTATACTGATTACCCTAAAGCGCCCATGACGGCTCTTTTTTTTACCCAATAGTTTGACTATCTTTGACTTTTTGATTTAAATTGTTTATCATGTGGGTAATACGGTAACAGTATTTATATGAGGTACTTAAGAGGAGGTTTTCCACGTGAGTTTTATACCTATGGTCGTTGAACAAAGCAACCGCGGTGAGCGGGCGTACGACATCTATTCCAGATTGCTGAAAGACCGCATTATCTTCCTCGGCTCCGACGTAAATGACGTGGTCGCCAATTCCATCATTGCCCAAATGCTGTTCTTGTCGGCTGAGGATCCTGAGAAGGATATTCATCTTTACATCAACAGTCCTGGCGGTTCCATTACCGCAGGTATGGCGATATTCGATACGATGCAGTTCATTAAGCCGGACGTTTCGACGATCTGTGTCGGCATGGCTGCTTCCATGGGCGCATTCCTGCTCAACGCAGGCGCTAAAGGCAAACGCTACGGTCTGCCTAACAGCGAGATTATGATTCACCAGCCGCTCGGCGGCGCACAAGGTCAAGCCACGGATATTGAGATCCGTGCTCGCCGCATCCTCAAAATGCGCGACAAGCTGAACCGCATCCTGTCCGATCGCACGGGCCAACCGCTGGAGCGCATTGAGAAGGATACCGATCGTGACTACTTCATGACGGCTGACGAAGCCAAAGAATACGGTCTGATTGATCAAGTATTAGAGAATACACCACCGCAAGGCTTATAAAAGAAATAAAGTAAAGGGCAGGCGCCGTTATCCGGTGCCTGCCCTTTCTTATCCTCTGGATCATTGAAAACTTCGAGTACTGAATAGTGAGAGTATCCCCTCCGGTCGCTGTTGAACTCGGGAAACTTGAATGAATGGATAGGGAGGTTTCCCGATTTCAAAGGCGAACGCTTTGCTCCTCCGAGGATACTCTCACTTTGGTACGACCTGACCTTATCTATAAAAACTTAAAGACTAGCTCAAGAGCATCCCCCTCCTAAAAGGCCTGCCTTAACTTGTGGGGAGGGAAAATAAAAGAAGACCCGTGCAGGGTGGCCATTTCAACGAACGGCTTGCTTGCCACGGACCACGCGTGCACAGGGAGCAGAAGCAGTGTGCAGATGTACAAGACGTGCAAGTTATCATCCAGGCAAGTCTCTAGATAAACGAAAAACCCCTTGATCGCAGGAAAGGAGAATACACTCTCCACGTTCCATGATCAAGGGATTTTCGTAACTCGTTCCAATACAGTGTTACATCAGGACAACATCATGTTTCTAGGCAAGCTATAGTATGAAAATAAATGATTGCAGTTTACACAAACCGCTACCGTATACTCTTACTTCCACTCTTTCAGCTTCAGCTCAAACTCCGGAAATCCATAAGCATATGCGGTGTACTCATAAAGTTGGAAGTACAGCACCGCAGCGTTATCTTTCACGTAGAAGTCCGCATCGGCAGGCACGCCTTCAAATCCGCTGAGGTAGCCCCCCTCTTTCTTCAGCTTGTTCAGCACAAGGTTGTTCAGCTTCTGTTTGTTCTTGCCCTGCAGGTTGATGAAATCGCCCAGCTGCATTTTCTTGCCATCCTTCAAGGAGAACGTGAAGCTTTTACGGAAGGTCATGCCATGAGCGCCACCCGTGTAGGAATAATCGTATGCCGTAATGCTCAGGATATCGTTCTGGTTATAATGGACCACGAAGTCACCGCTAAATTCATAAGGGAAACTGGATTCCGACGGCGGGAATTCCTCAGCATTCCCTTCGGCACGGGTGATTACGCCGGACGCATTTTCTTTCAGCACTTGATTGATCTCGGCTTGCGCCTCCGCATTTGCGAGTCCGCTGATTACAGGATAGTTCACAACGGCATCCACGCCCTGAATCTTTTTCTTCAGCGCAGCCGATTTGATCGTAATGTCGTTCTGTTTCTTTTGTGTCATGCTGAGTGTTTTCAAGGAAGGGTTCCATTGTCCCTGAACACCCATGTATTCGCTGATCGTTTTGAATGGCACATACAGACGACCATTAATGATCTGTCCCCCAGGCTCGCCGGCATACGAACCGTTCACCAGAATACCAATTTCAGTTGAATCATATACGATGGCACTCAGTTTGTTATAACCGTTACCCAGTGTATACGTACGTTTTTTTGCATCATATTTAAGAGGCATTCCCAGGCCGTCCCGCAAAGCGGTTGCCGGCACATAAGTTACCCCGTGCAGCACGAGACCTTTCTGTGACAGGGTCTTGCCATTCCATTTCAGTACGACTTCATTCTTCGACGATTTTTGGCTGGCGGAAACGGGTGCCTTAGCGGCACTTGCATCGATGACCTGTCCGCTCAAACCCAGACCGCCAAGCAGGACGCTAGTTGCAATTAATGATGCACATACACGTAATTTAGGATTCATATCAGAATTCCACCTTTGTTAAATTAAGTTTCCGTTAGTTGTTAATCTATTACCCTTAATCATTATAAGGAAAGCTTTCAATGTATTGGTAACAAAGTCAATGACAATTTTGATTCCAGGCCATAGGACCTATATGTTCGCCAAGTCTTTCTGAGTGAATGCTTTTACGCTTAGAAATACACCGAACAAGAGAGCGCATGTACCCATAAACAGCAAGACTTCCTTCCCTGGGCTGCATAACTTAATAGAAGTAGTCCGATTCCCACAAGCGCACTGTGAACACTCAATAACAGCAGATGCAGCGCGCTTTTCCTGAAGATGTTCAGAAATAAAACGGCTGCAACCCCGGCAACTACCAATGCAATCAAAAACATACCCATCACATCGCTCAAGCCGCTTTCTCCTTTTCCTGATTAAACGTATAGAAACCTGGTTTAAGTTATTTGCGTCCTCCTTTATATATAACAACGAAACGGGCCCCGAAGTTGTGGTTTGATTCGTATAAATCGGCTATTTCTTCCTATCCCGGGACTAAGGGACTATTATTTACAAACAAAAAAGAGCCTGCCCCCAATGGGACAGACTCTTTTTATTACAAAAATATGAAAATGCAAGCCCTATAATTAACGACCGCTCTTCAGTTCGGTCCATAAACGATCATAGATCGAGAGCGAGTCACCGACATTATCCAGCCATTCGGTACGGCCCAGCTCTTCATCTGTCAGGTTGATCATCGTATTGGCGCGGTATTCCTCGCTATGGAATTCCATCGCTTTGGTGTTCGGATTGCTGTATCCGATAAATTCATAGTTTTTGGCGCTGACCTCAGGCTCCATCATGAAATTGATGAATTTCTCGGCCAGCTCTTTATTCTTGGCACCCTTAGGAATCGCGTAGTTATCAGAGAAGATGGTAGCCCCTTCTTCTGGCACGACATACGCCACATCCGGATTCTCCGCAGCAATAAAGGCGGCATCTCCGGACCATACCGTAGCAATCCAGCCTTCTTCTTGGATCATCTTCTGCTTGATGTTATCCGTATCAAACGCTAGCACATTCGGGAGCAGGGTCTTCAGCTCATCCGCAGCTGCGGTGATTTCCGCTTCATCTGTGCTGCTGTTGGACTTTCCTTGCTTCTTCAGCGCCATGCCGATCATTTCACGGTTGTCGTCCAGAAGCAGGACTTTACCCTTGTATTCCGGGTTCCAGAGATCTTCCCAGCTGTTGATCTCATCCTTCACATACTTCTTGTTATATGCAATTCCCGTTACACCGGACGTGTAGACAATTGAATATTTATTGCCCGGGTCATAAGAAGGATCTTTGAAAGTATCCGTAAGACTGACGAAGTTCGGGATATTATTCATGTCAAGCGGCTCAAGCAGCTCCGATTCAATCATCGTTTTGACCATATAATCGGACGGCTGAATGAGGTCATACCCACTGCCGCCAGCCTTGATTTTAGCCAGCAGGTCTTCATTGTTTGCGTAATTGTCGTAGGTTACCTTTACGTCGAACTTCTCTTCGAAGTCCTTCAGCACCTCGGGATCAAAGTTATCCGCCCAGCTGTAAATGTGAAGCGTCTCCTTATCCGATCCGCAACCGGCCAAGAGTCCTACAGACAATACCGCAACCATGCCTGCCGTCAGCAGGCGGGTCCATCTTGATTTTTTCAATTCAATATCTCCTCTCTTTCCACTTCCATGTTTTATTTCGAAAAAAGCAGTACCTATTTAGATCGGTAATGTTTTATGTTTCTTTTCCCCGTTGCCGCGGTTAAGAATATATTGCGCTAACAGAATCAGCGTGATGCTGACCAGAATGAGCAGCGTACACAGCGCGTTAATCTCTGGCGAGATGCCGCGCTTCACTTGAGCGTAAATATAGATCGGCAGCGTCGTTGAGCTGGGGCCAGCGACAAAAAAGCTAACCATAAAGTCATCCAATGACAGCGTAAAAGCAATCAAGGCGCCGGAGATAATGCCCGGAGCAATCTGCGGCAATGTAACATGCCGGAACGTCTGCCAAGGCGTAGCGCCCAAATCCTGGGCCGCCTCATCCAGCTGTTTGCCCATGCCCGACAGTCTGGCGGTCACTACGACATACACATACGACAGGCTGAACGTAATATGGGCGATGATCACCGTCGTCTTGCCAAGCGGCATATTCAGTTGACTAAACAATACCAGCAGCGACAGCCCCATAATAATATCCGGGATAATGACCGGCAGATACAGCAGCCCGTTCATGCCGCTGCGACCTCGGCGTCCCAGAGTCCGAAGCGAGAGCGCCGCCGCAGTTCCGAGCAGGGTAGAAACGATCGTCGATATGACCGCCACCGTTAAACTGTTCATCAGCGCTTCCATCACATGCCGGTTCTCGAATAGAGACACATACCAATCGAATGTAAATCCTTCCCAATTGCCGCTGAGCCGCGTGTTGTTAAAGGAATAGATAATGATCATGATGATCGGTACATAGATGAAAGCCATCATAAGGAAAGAGTGAATCCCAAGCAGCGGGTGATTCTTCTTCTTCACCTATCTCCCCTCCCCTACGCGTTGATGGCGGGCTTGCATCGCCCGGTTAAAGAGCAGGATCAGCACCAGGGACGTAATCACAAAGATCACCGACAACGCCGCTCCAAAGGGCCAGTTGCGCGCACCCAGGAACTGCTGCTGAATGATATTACTGATCATGGAGGACTTCGCTCCTCCCAAAATATCCGTAACTACAAACATTCCGGATGTCGAGACATAGACCAGAACCGCTCCCGTCATGATGCCGGATTTGCTCTGCGGCAAGGTAATGTGCCGGAATGCTTTCCACCTGGAAGCGCCCAGATCGCTGGCCGCATCCAGCAGACGCTTATCCATCTGCTCCAGAGCCACGTAAATCGGCAGCACCATGAACGGAATGAAGTTATACACCATTCCGAGCAGTACGGCGCCGTACGTATACAGCATCTGAATCGGCTCGTCGATCCATCCCATCCACAGCAGCAGGCTGTTCACCACGCCTTGGGTCCGAAGCAGCAGGACCCAGGCATAGGTACGGATCAAAAAGTTGATCCAGAACGGGACCGTGATCAGAATTAATCCCCAGGTTTGGATACGCGGGGAAGCGTTGGCTATATAATAGGCCAAAGGATAGCTGACTAACAAGCAGATCACCGTAGTCAGAAGCGACAGTACCAAGGTATCCCAGTAGATCCCTAAATATAATGGATCAAAGAAGGTCCTGTATCCTTCCAAACTGAAGGAAAACACGATATTCCCCAGCGAATCCCGCGAGAGAAAGGAGATGCCGACCACGATTAGCATCGGAACGATCAGGAACAGGGATAACCACAGCAGGACCGGAGTCAACAGGAACCTTGATTTCCTCATGATCCGATGATCACCTCATCCTTGGCGTTCCAGTTCACCCCAACCCGTTCGCCAACCTCCCATGGCTGATCATCCGAGATATCGAGGGCAATCATGACCTTCATCGGTTCATCATCCAATTGGACCAGCAGTTTATGAACACTGCCGAGGTACTGCACATCCTCAATCACGCCGTTCTTCTTGGCACCCGATTCCCGCTGGGGAATGAGTTTCTCCGGCCGTACGGCAAAGAGACCCTCTGGCGAAGAAAAAACGTTATTCTCCCCTACAAACGTAGCGGCAAACAGCGTTTGCGGCCTTGCATAGATCTCACGCGGCGTACCGATTTGCTCTACCCGTCCATGGTTCATGATGACGATCCGGTCGGAGAGCATCATGGCTTCCTCTTGGTCGTGCGTTACATATACAAACGTTATCCCGAGCGTCCGCTGCAAATGCTTGAGCTCGGACTGCAGATTCTTCCGCAGCTGCAGATCCAGTGCGCCAAGCGGTTCATCCAGCAGCAGCACCTTCGGTTTGTTGGCAATGGCGCGGGCGATGGCCACGCGCTGCTGCTGTCCGCCGGACAGTTGGTGCGGGAAGCGTTCCCGCAGGGCGGTCAACTGCGTCATGGCAACGGCCTCGTCCACCCGCTCCTTGATGAGTTGACGGGGCATTTTTTTCATTTTCAGCCCAAAAGCGATATTATCTTCTACGGTCATATGCGGAAACAGAGCATAGTGTTGGAATACCAGATTCAAATCCCGCTTGTTCGCAGGCATTTCCGTCACATTCTGACCCGCCAGCCAGACCTGTCCTTTGGTCGGCTGTTCGAATCCTGCTATCATTCGGAGAATCGTCGTTTTGCCGCAGCCGCTGGGGCCCAGCAAAGTCAGGAATTCCCCTTCTTTAATGGAGAGCGACAGCGGATGCACGACCGCTTGTCCCTGAAAATGCTTCTCGATCTGGACAAGTTCAATCACATGCATCAACCCCTTCTTCAAAATGTGACCTATTCCATGTGTACATTTCTGCTAACCAGTATGCACAAAAACGTTCCCCACTAAGAAGAAACGGTCCTACTGCCTGTTGTGCTCAGGTTGGCAGAATCCGTTTCTTAAAGGTGGAGGATGCTAGAAGTCTCGACTAAGAAAAAAAAGCCATATCCATGGGTATGGCTGTAACGTTCAGATCAAAGTTCAGTTTTTCGCATATTCACTATACCTCGTTTTCCCCCTATACACAACACTTTTCTGTGTATTTCGACAGGGGAAGGGACGGATGTGGGCCCTGATTATGGTATTTCATTTTTCGAAAAAAGAATACACAAAAAACCGTCCACCCGGTAAGATCCGGATGAACGGTTCTCTGCATGCTGAGTCGAAAACAACAACTACTTCAGCTCATATTGCACGTACAGCTGCGTCGAGATCTTGATTTCGCCCGGCTTCACGGATGTGTTTGCGCCCGCGTCCGCTGCCGTGGATTGTGCTTCCATCGCCATTTTTTCGAGACCATAGATGGTATCTACACCAACGGAACCTTCCACAATGTTCAGCACGATGCCCAACTGACGCTTGGAGGCTTTTGCCATCGCCTGAGCTTTCAGGTCTGCATTCGCCATCGCCTTATCAATCACTTGGGCCTCAAACGCATCGCGGTTCTCAACCGAGAAACGTGCGTTTCCAATGGAATTGGCGCCGGCATCGGACGCTGCATCAAGCACATCACCGACTTTGCTCAAGTCGCGAAGCGTGACTTCCAGGGAATGATACGCCGAATAGTTTTTCACTTTACGTCCATTATCATCAGAGTACGTATAGTTAGGCTGTACATAGAACTGCTCGGTTTTGATATCCTTGTCATCGATCTTCCAGGTTTCTTTCAACAGCTTCGTAATCTTATCCATTTTCTGTGCGTTGCTCTTCTGTGCGGATTTTGCGGTTTCCGCATATGATTCAGCCCCGATGGAAAGATATACGATATCTGGCTTCACCGAGATCTCGCCTTTACCGAGTACGGTCAGAAGGTTTTGCTGTGCTGCCTCCGCCGCATGCACCTCGGTTGCCCCGCTCAATCCTACTACAGCCGTACTTCCAGTCAACAGTGCACCTGCAATCATGATGGAACCTACTTGTTTGACCCATCTTTTCATTATTGTCAGCCTCCTTTATATTGGCATCGCTACCATGCTTGCCTTACCCTTCTAACGTGAGGGCATTGGTAAATGTTGCATCCGGATTGAAGCGTTTTGAATTTTTTCTTCAGCTTATGTTGATACGCCCCATTTAATTGGTATATCTAGGCATGATTGGTTGATTAGCAAAATAAGATACCCAATGAAGAAGACGGAAACTGTTTAATAAGGAAGCCTTAATGGGTAACTAACTTACATCGGTGTTTAAAAAGAGGAGGTCACTATGAAATCATTCCGGATGTTATACGCGTTCATGTCACTGCTGATACTCATGGCAGCGGGCATGCCATACGGGGCGGCAAGCGCCGCGGCAGAGCCAGCCTCCGGTAAAACCTATCAGATCGGAACGGACATTACGTTTGCCCCGTTTGAATTCCAGGATGCAAGCGGCAAATTTGTCGGTATCGACATGGATCTGCTGGATGCGATCGCAAAAGATCAAAATTTCAAATATGAGATCAAGCCGCTCGGCTTCAATGCGGCGGTTCAGGCGCTGGAAGCCAATCAGGTGGACGGCGTCATTGCCGGCATGAGCATCACGGAAGAGCGGAAGCAGAAATTCGACTTCTCCGACCCTTATTTTGACTCTGGTGTGGTCATGGCCATCCGCCAGGATCAGGAGTCTATTAAAGGGTACGAGGATTTAAAAGGAAAAAAAGTCGCTGTCAAAACCGGTACGGAGGGCTACAGCTTTGCTGAATCCATTTCGTCCAAGTACGGATTTACCATCGTGCCTTTCGACGATTCCGCCCAGATGTATGACGATGTCAGGACCGGCAATTCCGTTGCCTGTTTTGACGATTTTCCCGTGCTGGCATACGGAGTCGAACAGAACAATGGACTGAAGATCGTCACGAAAATGGAGCCGGGTGCCTCCTACGGATTTGCCGTCGGCAAGGGACGGAACCAGGAGCTACTGGAAAAATTCAATGCCGGCTTGATCAACCTGAAGGCAAGCGGAGAGTACGATCGCATTAAGGCAAAATACATTGGCGAAAATGCCGTAGGCGCGGCGAATCAAAGCCGCTGGGAGCTGATCGTGGAGTCGCTGCCTTCGCTGCTGAAGGGCCTTGGCAATACGCTGCTGTTGACCATCGTATCGCTGTTCTTCGCTTTTTTCCTAGGGTTGATATTCGGTTTTATGAAGGTCGGACGCAATAAATGGCTCCGAGGCATCGCAACTGTATTCGTGGATATTTTCCGCGGCATACCGCTGCTGGTTCTTGCCTTCTTCATCTATTTCGGTATTCCGCAAGCGCTCGGGTTCACGATGTCGCCGATCGTGGCAGCTGTCCTGACACTTAGCCTGAATGCCGGTGCCTATGTCACGGAAATTATCCGGGGCGGTATCCAATCCATTGACCCTGGACAGCTGGAGGCTGCCCGCTCGCTCGGTCTGCCATACCGTAAAGCCATGATGAAAATCATCATTCCCCAGGCAATCAAAGTCATGATTCCGACCTTTATTAACCAACTGGTGATCACGCTCAAGGATACGTCGATCCTGTCGGTAATCGGCCTGGTCGAGCTGACCCAATCCGGGAAAATCATCATCGCAAGAACATTCGCATCGTTTGATATCTGGCTCGTGGTCGCCATCATGTATCTGGTCGTGATTACTATTCTGACTAAAATTTCGGGCCGTCTGGAAGGGAAGGTGCGTCATGGATAAAATCCGCGTAGAAGGACTGAAGAAGAATTTTGGCACGAACGAGGTGCTGAAGGGCATCGACATGCAGGTTCAGGAAGGCGAGGTTGTCTGTGTCATCGGGCCCTCGGGCTCCGGCAAAAGCACCTTCCTGCGCTGCATCAACCGACTGGAGGACATTACGGCAGGCAGGGTGTTCGTGCATGACAAGGATATCAATGACCCTAAAACGGACATCAACAAGGCACGTGAAAACATCGGCATGGTGTTCCAGCACTTTAATCTGTTCCCCCACTTCAATGTGCTGAAGAACATCACATTTGCCCCGGTCGAGCTGGGCAAGCAGAGCGCGTCCGAGGCGCGTGCCACGGGGCTGAAGCTGCTGGAACAAGTAGGCCTCTCCGATAAGGCGGAGGCCTTCCCCAGCCAGCTGTCGGGCGGTCAGAAACAGCGTGTCGCGATCGCCCGGGCCTTGGCGATGAATCCGGACATCATGCTGTTTGACGAGCCGACATCGGCGCTGGACCCCGAGATGGTCGGCGAAGTGCTCGGCGTCATGAAGGATCTGGCGCGCGAAGGCATGACGATGATGATCGTCACGCATGAGATGGGCTTTGCCCGCGAGGTTGCGGACCGGGTGATCTTCATGGATGGCGGGTATATCGTAGAGGAAGGCCCGCCGGAGGAAGTGTTCGGCAGACCGAAGCATGAGCGTACCATCAGCTTTTTGGAGAAGGTGCTGTAACAGTGCAGCTAACCTACCTGTAGCAAACCGTTGCCGAATGGCTGCACGTACCTTGCCGTTGCTCCCTGTGCGCACTGCTTCCTATGCGCACGGTGCGTGGCTGAGGTGCGTCGACGCTGATCATCTTGCAGCAGCCATTATTACACTGCGCGGGAGAGGCACGCGGCAAACACGGCGCATGGCCTCGGAATGTGCTTGGCTGTCGACCATATTCATGCAGTAACCAGTGACCCTATTATCCGACTAGCACCGTTAGGGTGAAACTAACCGGTTATCGTACGGCTAACAATGGCATGTACATGCCATCGAACAGCTAAGTATTGGCATCTGCATATTGTTGTAGAGCGCTATCGCCAGCTATGTATTGGCATCTGCATGTTATCGTGCAGCGCTATCGCCAGCTAAGTATTAGCATCTGCATTTTATCGTGCAGCGTTATCGCCGGCTAGTTTTTTCTTACGGCTATAGGCATCTGCAATATATTATTTAGAGCCGACTGCAATGGTCGTTGCTATGACTGCATTGCACCCTGCTTTAGTGGAGCTAACGGACCGAGAGTACCTTATTTGATGGAAAATGGGGCTTTTCCGAAGACTATCGGACTAAGGATCCGTTAATCCTTCCAAAAGACCGCATTTACCTATACAAATCCTAAAATAACGGATCTGGTGTCCGTTATTTTAGTTTACGGTGCTTTATACGGCAAATAAGGTCCTTGGTGTCCGTTACATTCGCAAGATTACCGAGGGAAATGCTTTATGTCCAACCTTCTCTGCAGAATTCACTTTTTCATATCCAGTGGTCGCTTATAAGGCACCATCACCGTAAAAACAGAGCCCTTTCCGAGCTCGGATTGGACCGTAATCTTCCCTTGATGAATATCGACGATCCGCTTCACGATCGATAATCCAAGCCCGCTGCCACCCGCAGCGCGATTACGCGATTTGTCCGCTTTGTAGAAGCGTTCGAATATATGCAGCTGGTCCGACTCCGACATCCCAACCCCCGTATCCGTCATCGTAACCTCGGCTCCGTCTTCCCCTGCCTTCAGCACGATGGTGATCATACCGCCTTCCTGCGTGAATTTGATGCTGTTGTGCAGCAAGTTGGTCCACACTTGACTCAGCAGATCCTCTGTGGCCTCAATCTCTACCTTAGCGAGATCCAGATCCACCTGAATCCGTTTCGCCAGCCACTGCGGCTCATGCGCCAAGACGACCGCACGCAGCTGCCCGTCGAGCCGGTAACGGGCCCTTTCGAATGCCGGCTGCTCTCCTTCCAGGGATGACAGCTTTAACAGATTGTCACTCAGCTGCGACAAGCGGCGGCTCTCTCCTTCGATGATCTCCAGGTAACGGGCTCTCTTCTCCTCCGTGAGGCGGGGATTTCGGAGCGCCCTTGCAAACCCCCGAATCGAAGTAAGCGGGGATTGAATTTCATGGGACACATTGGAGATGAAATCCTGACGCATGGTCTCCATCCGCCCCAATTCGCCGGCCATGTCGTTAATGCTGCTGGCGATCATCTTGAACTCCCCGCGCCATTCATTTTCGTTCATCTTTACCTTGAAGTCTCCCTGCGATATCCGGCGCATGGCATCCGTAATGGAATTCAGCATGGCCATTTGCCGATGCTTGAAGAACATGCCCACGACCAGCATGCATAGGAAGAAGATGATGACGCCAACAAACAAGTTGATCAGCTGGACGACATAATCCCAACGCGGCGTTCCAGTCCAGGTGTAAATAAACCGCGTCACATAGGTCGCCGCCGTCCATGACGCGCCTAAGACAGCAAAGACCAAGATGGTCTGAAGCGTTTCCCGAACGATCTTCCACCATATTTTGTGCGTTTTCTTCATTAACCTTCACCTGCCTCCAGGCGGTAACCTAGACCGCGCACCGTCCGAATCCTGAACCGGTATTTCTCCTCCGGGAACCGCTCCCGCAGCCGATTCACGTGGACGTCCAGCGTCCGTTCGTTTCCTTCAAAGTCATATCCCCATATATCTTCGATCAGCCTGTCGCGCGGCAACGTGCTCCCCGGATAACTGGCCAGCTTGAAGAGCAGCTCAAACTCCTTCAGCGGCAGGGTAAAAGCCTCATCACCCGCCTTGACTTCATAGGTTCTGCGGTTCATCTGCAGCTTGCCGATGGTCACCGTCTGCGATGCGGCTACCTGATACCGCTTCAGCAGCGCTTTGACGCGCACAACGAGCTCCGCTGGTTCGAAGGGCTTCACCAGATAATCGTCGGTACCCAGCTCAAAGCCCTTCACGATCTGCCTCGTTTCCCCTTTTGCCGTCAGCATCAGCACCGGAATACCGGTGTTCCTCCGGATCTCCCGGCATAGCTCCCATCCGTCCATATTCGGCATCATGATATCCATCACGACCAGATCGAGAGATGTCTGATCCATGACGGACAAGGCCTCGACGCCATCCGAGGCTTCGAATACCCCTTCCATCCCCGCTTCCTCCAGAAACACCTTTATGAGTTCGCGGATATTCGGGTCGTCGTCCACTACCAATATTTTTGCCATGGTGGCCATCCCTTCTTCCCCAGCATTTCAAGGCGCGCTTAGGCCTCAATCGTTTCATTCATCTGCAGCTGCTGTACGGCAAACTCTCTGTACATGTCATGCTGCTCAATCAATTCATCATGCGTTCCCCGTCCGGTTACCGTTCCTTTTTCAATGAAAATAATCTGATTCGCTCCTACAACCGTGGATAACCGGTGTGCAATAATAATCGTCGTCCGGCCAGCCATCAGGTTCTTGAGCGCCTTCTGTACTTCAATCTCGGAACGGCTGTCCAGACTGGAGGTGGCTTCGTCCAGCATCAGAATCTTCGGATCCCGCAACAAGGCTCTGGCGATGGCAATCCGCTGCCGCTGACCGCCGGAGAGCTTCACGCCCCGTTCGCCTACATCCGTATCAAAACCATGCGGCAGCTCGTCGATAAATCCATCTGCATAGGCCATTTCTGCCGCTCTTCGGATCTCCCCATCGCTCACTTCCCGGTCCATCCCATAACATAAATTGTCGCGAATGGTTCCCGCGATCATTGGACTATCCTGTGAGACATAACCAATCAGCCCGCGCCATGAGCGTAAAGAGAACGTATCAATCGCCGCCTTGCCCAATCGGATCTGTCCTTTTTGCGGAAGGTAAAAACGCTCCAGCATGGAGAACAGCGTCGTTTTGCCTCCGCCACTCGGTCCAACCACTGCCGTGACCGTGCCCGGCTCCATCTGAAAGCTGATATCATGCAGTACCAGCTCATCCGGTTTGTAACCAAACGACAGATTCTCGATGGACACCCGCTGATTCGCGTTCACCACATCGCTACCTTCCGAAATGGACTCTTCCTCTGCATCCAGTGTTTCCAATATTCGCTCGGTTGCTCCTTTGGCCTTCTGAAATTGGGTAAAAAACGTCGTTAACTGCGTCATCGGCATCACGATCTGAATCAGATACAGGATAAACGCAACCAGCTCGCCGGCGGTCAATGCCCCTGTGGATACCTGAAGTCCGCCATACCCGATGACCACCACCAGCAGCATCATCAGCACGAAAGACATCAGCGGCGCGATCCAGGCGGATACCACGCCTTCCTTGATCCCGAAATTCAGCAGATTGGTGATCCCTTTATGCCCATTCTCATACTCTCTGTCCTCAGCGTTTGATGCTTTCACCTGACTGATATTCGCCGTAAACGTAGCCGTCTCATCCTGCATGCCAAGCGAGATTTTATACATTTTCTTGCCAAGCGGCACAAGAATCAGCGCTGCAATCGGAATGACGATAAACATCGTCAGTGTCATCTTCCAGTTTAGATAGAGGAGCACCCCAATGGAACCGACAATAGAAATAATCCCGCTAAAAAATCCGGCCACATGGTCCGATATGAGACTTTTGATCACTCCTGTATCATTCGTCATCCGGCTGACCGATTCCCCTGAACGGTTATGATCGAAGTAGCGGATCGGCAGCACCAGCAGCTTTTTCCACAGCCGTTCCCTAAGGGCGGCCACCATCTTCTGTCCCGTATAACTCAGCAAGAAGATCGAAACCCCTGCGGCTATCGTCTGCACCACAAATGCGATCCCAAGTCCGATGATATGGGAGCGGTTCATATCCGTTAAGGAGAAGCCATCCACCAGGCTCTTTGTAAACATCGGAATGACTAGCCCGACCAGGGTTGATACCACATTCAGCAAGATGGCTCCAATCAGCAGCAGCATCGGCGGTTTCGTTTCTTTTAACAGCCGGAAGAAGGCCTGCGAACCTGCTTTGCTGCTGCCGGCCGGCCTTTCCTGAGCAATTTCCTGTATCGAAGTATGATCCGTTTCTCTCATCGTGTTCTCTTCCCTTCCATCCCTGTTTATTGTCTATAAGGAAAGAATATATCAACAAGTTAAACTGAAGTTAAACGAAGGCTTACTTCTAGGGAAACAACCGAAAATAACCCCACCAAGTGGAACCTAAGCTACATGCTTATTCCAAATACTTTGCGGGGACCCCATTGAAACTTATACATCCAATATGTTGAAAAAGAGCGGATTTCTCCGCCCCTTCTCGAAATCTATTCATATGTACGCACGAAAACCAAGCGAGAATCCAGCAACAGAAGACCTTGATAGCAAAAAAAGCCTTGCAGTAACAAGACTTTTCTTAAACTTCAATCACGGTGATCCTTATTGGTTCTCGAGTTCCTCTTTGCTCACCAAGTTCACGAGTGAAGTAACCGCTTGCTCCGCGTCGGCTCCCTCAGCACTAATGTAAACTTCCGTACCAGAGCTGATCGCAAGGCTCATAATTCCCATGATACTTTTGGCATTAACTTTTTTATCATCTTTTTCAACGAAGATTTCAGATGAGTATTTATTCGCTTCCTGAACGAACAGCGCGGCCGGTCTGGCGTGAAGACCCGTCTTTAACCGAACGACTACCGGGTGCTTTGTCATGAAAATTACCCCCTATCTAATAAATCTGCTGCATTGAAAGCGCGATTGACATTTTATAATATTATACCATTTTACCATACAGGACACTAGAAGAAAAAATTCTTACCCATTCCGAATCTTTTCGGCCAATTCGTCGATTTTGCGCAGGCGGTGATTAACGCCGGATTTGCTGACGGTTCCTTTAAGCAGCTCGCCGACTTCCTTCAGATTCATATCCGGATGAGCCAGCCGAATTTCCGCCACTTCCCGCAGTTTATCGGGCAAATTCTCAAGACCCATTTCCTTTTGGAGCAGCTTAATGTTCTCAATCTGACGGACGGCAGCGCCGATCGTTTTGTTTAGGTTGGCGGTCTCGCAGTTCACGATCCGGTTCACCGAATTCCGCATATCCCGCATAATCCGGACATCCTCGAACTTGAATAATGCCTGGTGGGCACCGATCAGATTAAGGAACTCGATGATTTTCTCGCCTTCCTTAATGTAGAAGATAAAACCTTTCTTCCGCTCGATGCAGCGTGCGTTCAGATGAAACTCATTCGCCAGATCCACCAGGGACTGGCAGTGCTCTTCATACATTGAGGCAATTTCCAGATGGTATGAAGACCCCTCCGGATTGTTCACGGATCCGCCAGCCATAAAGGCACCGCGCAAATAGGCGCGTTTACAGCAATTTTTGCGAACGATTTGTTCATCAATCCGCGATTGAAACAGAAAGCCCTCGGAAACGATGCGCAGTTCTTTAAGTATCTCCTGAACCTGGGCGGGAATACGTACGATATATACGTTATTCTTCTTCAAACGCATTTTTTTACGCACCAAAAGTTCGGTATGTGCCTGGAAATGCCTCTTAATTAAGGAATAAATACGTCTTGCAATCGCGGCATTTTCCGTTGAAATATCCAGGATTACCTTTTTGTTCGAAAGCTGAACAGAACCGTTCATCCGAATGAGCGCGGACAGCTCGGCTTTTTCACAGCAGTTCTGGCTTTCGATCATTGTCAGTTCTTTCTTCGTCTGTGCCGCAAAGGACAAGGTACTCACCCCTTTCGTGTAATCCAATCCTGTACCAGCTGAAAAATATGATTGCTCAGCTTGTCAGCGTCATGTCTTAAGTATGTTCTAAATAGCACAAGCTTATCTGCAATGAGTTTGTACCCTCTGCTGGTCACCTCATCGCGATCCAGGAACACGGGCTTTGCACCCTTCTGAGCATACTTATCCTGAACCTGCGGCGGGATTTCGCCATCATTTACAATAACATAATCGAACAGATGAAGACCAATATGATCATAAACGGCTTGCAAATGATCGCTTACCGTATAATTATCAGTTTCTCCAGGCTGCGTCATCACATTGCACACGAACATTTTGATCGCCTCAGAGGATACGATGGCTTCAGCAAGCTTGGGAACAAGCAAATTGGGCAAAATACTGGTGTATAGGCTTCCCGGACCGATCAGAATTGCATCGGCCTGCTGAATCGCCTCCAGCGCTTCCGGCAGCGGCTCAACATGCTCCGGCTCCAGAAAGATCCGCTTAATGCGGCGCCCAGCCTCCGGGATTTTGGATTCACCGGTCACGATGGAACCGTCTTCCATCTCTGCATGCAAAATAACGGCTTCACCCGCTGCGGGCAGCACCTGTCCACGAACAACAAAAACCCGGCTCATCTCCTTGACTGCCGTGACAAAATCACCGTGCAAATCCGTCATGGCAGCCAAGATTAAATTGCCGAGGCTGTGCCCGGCCAGTCCCGAGCCATTCTTAAAACGGTATTTCAATATATCGGATAACAGCGGCTCCACATCGGCGAGCGCTGTAAGTACATTTCGAATATCTCCCGGGGGCGGCATCTGCAATTCGCTACGCAGTATGCCGGAGCTTCCCCCATCATCAGCGACGGTAACGATAGCCGTAATATCAAGCGGCTTCTCCTTGAGTCCCCGGAGCATAACGGACAGCCCGGTTCCTCCACCCATCACGACGATGCGGGGACGCTTTCTAGCTTGCACAGCCACATTTATCACTTCCCTTAATTAATGCCGATCCCGATCGGAATCACGGTGACTCACCGATACCGTCTCCGTTTCGCTAACGCCCAGCATTTTGCCAAGGTATTCGGCTATCGCAACGGAGCGATGCTTCCCGCCGGTACAGCCAATGCCGATAATAACCTGGCTTTTGCCTTCCTTCCGGTATTGCGGGATCAAGAAATGCAGCATATCGAGCAGTTTGGTTAGAAAGGCCTGCGTCTCCGGCCATTTCATCACGTATTCATACACATCACTGTTCTGGCCGGTATTTGGGCGCAGTTGCTCCACATAGTGAGGGTTGGGCAGAAAGCGCACATCAAACACCAGATCAGCGTCAATCGGAATCCCGTATTTAAACCCAAAGGATGTGATATTTACCGATAACGTGCTGCTCTCCAGATGTGTGAAACGTGAGATAATCTTCTCCTTCAATCGCACAGGCTTCATATTGCTGGTATCGATCACCTGGGTAGCCGAATTCTTCAGCTCATCCAACATTTTGCGCTCCAACCTTATTCCGTCAAGCGGCATACCTTCCGGAGCGAGCGGATGGCGACGGCGGCTTTCCTTATAACGTTGTACAAGCACGGAATCCGTTGCATCCAGAAATAGAATCTCGCAGTGGATGGTAAAGTGGTCCTTGATGTAACTCAGAGACTCTGATAGAGCCGTAAAAAATTCGCGGCCACGCAGGTCGATGACCAATGCAACCTTGCCGATCTTACCCTTGGATTGATCGATCAGCTCCGCGAATTTGGGAATGAGCACCGGAGGCAGGTTATCGACGCAAAAGAATCCAAGATCCTCCAGACTTTGTACGGCCAAGGTCTTACCTGCTCCCGACATCCCGGTGATGATGATCAGGGTGGCCATGGATGATGTGTTGCTGCCTCGGTTGGCTGCTTCCAGCATCAGCTTTCCCTCCCTTATAAGTTTAGATCAGACGATGTATGGTGAATAATCTACGAACGCAAATGCAGTCCGGCGGCGCCTACAACGCCGGCATCATTGCCGAGCTCAGCCGGAACGATGCGCACACCTCGCTGAAGCGGCTCTGGTGTCAGCTTCGCAAATACAGCGCGGACTTCATCAAACAGAATGTCGCCGGCTTTGGATACGCCGCCGCCGATAATAAAAGCTTCCGGATTCAGCACGGCCGCAACGGCAGCCATAGATTTGCCCAGGTAATAAGCTGCGCGATTCACGATCCGAACGGCAACTTCATCGCCGGCCTTTGCAGCATCAAACACTTCCTTCGCCGCAATGGTCTCTACATGGGCAAGGGAAGTACGGTCCCCACGCTCTACGGCATCCTTCGCCATACGGATAATGCCGGTTGCGGACGAAACCGTCTCCAGACAGCCCATTTCACCGCATCCGCATTGAATCGCTTCCAAGTCCGGCACAACCGAGATATGTCCAAGCTCGCCAGCCATGCCGCCGAAGCCTTGATAAATCTTGCCGTTAATAATAATGCCTCCGCCAACACCGGTACCCAGCGTGTAGCATACGCAGTTCTCGACGCCGCGGCCTGATCCGCTCCAGGCTTCACCCAATGCAGCCACATTGGCGTCGTTGTCTATTTTGACGGGCTTGCCGAGACGCTCTTCAAGCAGTGCGCGAATCGGTACATCTTTAAATCCTACATTCGGTGCCAGAATAATGATGCCTTCACGAATATTCGTAAAGCCGGCGAATCCAGCTCCCACACCAGCAAGTTGATCCCAGCTGAATGGCGATTCTTCCACAATGTGACGCACATATTTCTCAATGTTGTCAATAACCGTGTCAACGCCTTTGGCTGTTTCCGTCGGCCCCTCATACTTATGCAGAAGATGCCCCTCTTCATTGCAAATTCCAACTTTAATTGCTGTTCCGCCCAGATCGACACCGACGTAGATGTTCTCAGACATGTTTCAAGCCACCTTTTTCCTTCTATATTATAGATTGCTCCTACTGTACCCACTATAATTGAAGGCACTTCTGCGGTCAAGAGAACACCACGTGACGGAAAACGGTAAGCAGTCCTTTAATTTCGATTATGTAAGCGTATCCAAACATCCGCGAAACCTCTCTTGTTTGTTCATCATCTAACTCCCCTCTCCCTATGGCAGATCCGACATGACAATTGTCACTCCGAAGTGGTGACATCCTTTACTAACAGGCATTCCTTCGCTTTCGTATGATGAATTCAGATCATTTCGATTACGGAGGAGCGATTCCATGACAAACCCAATTCAAGAACCTATTGCAGAGCTGCGGCAGGTAACCAAGATGTTCGGAAGCAAAAAAGCCGTCAACCAAGTGTCGTTTACGATAGAGAAAGGGTCAATCACAGCCATTCTCGGACCTAATGGAGCAGGGAAATCAACCGCCATCTCCATGATGCTCGGCCTTAAAGACGCGAGCCAGGGTGAAGTTCTTCTGTTCGGACGCAGTCCGAAGGACTTGAAGGTACGTGAGAAGATCGGCGCCATGCTTCAAGAGGTCAGTGTTATGGACGGATTGCGGACGCGCGAAATTATCAATCTCATCCGAGGCTATTATCCGAACCCGCTAACACTGGATGAAATCGCGAGCTTGAGCGGACTTACCGCTGAAGAACTGAATAAATGGGCTGTCAAAATGTCCGGCGGCCAGAAACGCAAGCTCAGCTTTGCGCTGGCGATTGCGGGCAACCCCGAGCTGCTGTTCTTCGATGAACCAACGGTCGGCCTGGATACTTCTGCCCGCCGGTTATTTTGGCAGACGGTACGCAAGCTTGCCGATCAGGGCAAAACGATTCTGTTCACCACGCATTATCTGCAAGAGGCGGACGATATGGCCGACCGCATTCTGCTATTCCATCAAGGCCAGGTTGCCGCCGATGGCACGCCGGAAGCGATCAAAGCCAAGCTGACACGAAGGTCGGTTTCCTTTATCGTGGATGCGGACCACCAGCAGGTCAAGGAGCTGCTTCAGGAAGTACCCGGCGTAACCGATGTGTATGAACACAACGGCCGGCTGAACGCCGTAACCGATGATACGGACACGGCCCTGGCGGCTCTGTTCCGGGCCGGGCTGGCTGTACGCGACATTCGCATTGATCAGGGAAGCCTGGACGAAGCATTCGACCAATTAACGATGGATCAAGGGGAGGCTGTATAACGATGACAACCTGGAAACTGATAACCTTGCAGTGCAAAATGGAATTACTCCGGATGGTACGCAATCCGTATTATATTTTCTGGTCTTTGGTCATGCCAATTCTGTTCTATTTCATCTTTACGCGGGTCGTGAATACGGGGGCCGACGATACCGGACAATGGCAGGCCCACTATCTCATGTCGATGGCGTCCTTCAGTGTCATGGGCACCGCCATCATGTCGCTCGGCATTCGCCTCGTGCAAGAGAGAGTCCAGGGCTGGGCTGTATATATGCGGGTAACGCCGCTTCCTGGCAGCGTGTATTTCTTTGGCAAAATGTTTGTGCAGACGGTTATGCATCTGCTCTGCATCCTCGTCATTTTTGTAGCCGGCTACCTGATTAACGGAGTCTCCCTCACCTACGGACAATGGCTGCTCAGCGGACTGTGGATTCTGATCGCATCCGTCCCGTTTCTTGCCATCGGTACCTTGATTGGATCCATGAAACGGGTCGACACGGCAAGCGGCGTCAGCAACGGCATCTACTTAGGGCTGGCCGTTACGGGCGGGATGTGGTTCCCGATCGAAGCGATGCCTTCCATCATGCAAGCCATCGGTAAGTGGATGCCCTCCTATCATTTTGGCGGAGGTGCATGGTCAATCGTTCGCGGAGAAGCGCCGGGATTGGATAATTTCATGGTTTTAGCAGGATATTTGGCAGTATTTATGTTACTATCCACCTATATTCGGAAAAAACAACAAGCCGATTAAGGGGATAGGATGATGGCTTCATGAAAAAATTGAAAGACGCGAAGTCCGCAGGGTTTGAGGTTTTTCCAACGCAATTGGGGGTTTTCCCCTATCTGTGGCTCATTTATATATCTCTGCCCGTAATCAACATGATGAGCGAAGAAGGCTGGAAGATGGGGATTGGATATACGCTGATTGCCTTGTTTCTCCTCACGTACCGCCAGCTTTACTTCGCTGCTGGCACGCCTCGTTTTTTCTGGTGGCTCGGCTTTCAGATGTCCATCATTTTCATTCTCTGCATGTGGTACCACCCAACCTATATGTATATGGGGTTCTTCACTGCCAATTTCATCGGCTGGTATACCGACCGGCGCAAATTCACGATATCCCTTGTGCTGTTTGGCATCATAGAGACCATTCCTTTGATCAAAAATGCGAGCATGCTGGGATGGAGGGATCTGGTCTTTATGATTCCTTTCTTTCTCATCATGCTGTTCTCACCCTTCGGCATCCGCTCTCTAAACCGGCGACAGCAGCTGGAGAAGGAGCTCGCGCAGGCTAACGAGCAGATCCGCAATCTGATTAAAGGCGAAGAGCGGATGCGTATCGCCAGAGATCTTCACGATACCTTGGGTCATACCCTGTCTCTCATCACGTTGAAGAGCCAGCTTGTGGAGAAGCTGGCGGTAAAGGATCCCGAGAAAGCCCAAATGGAGGCCCGGGAGATTCAGAACACCTCGCGCGCCGCGCTGCGCCAAGTGCGTGAGCTGGTATCCGACATGCGGACCGCCACCTTGCCCGAGGAACTGGTCGAGGCCCAGATCATTCTGGAGAGCGCCGATATCCAGTTTAGCTGTGCCGGTAATCCGAAGCTGGAGGGAATTTCAGACCTGGCCCACAATATTCTAAGCCTCTGCTTGCGGGAAGCCGTAACCAATGTGGTGAAGCACAGTCAGGCGAGCCAGTGCCGGATTGCCATCGAGTCGCTGGGCAATGAGTGGCGGCTTGAGGTGGCCGACGATGGCGTTGGTCTTCATTGCAAGGAAGAAGATCCATCAGCTTCATCCAACAGCAATGGCCTGAAAGGCATGGCGGAGAGGCTGTCCCTCATCGGGGGCACCGTTGAGGCCAGCTCCGAGCAACAAGGCACGATATTAGTGATTCGTGTTCCGATCATCATCAAGAACCGGAAGGAGGACACTTCCCATGAGCATCAAAGTGCTGATCGCCGAGGACCAGAGAATGCTGCGCGGCGCTCTGGCTTCCTTGCTTGATTTTGAAGACGATATTGATGTGATTGGTCAAGCCGGCGACGGGGATGAAGCGCTGTCCCTGATTGCCTTGCATCAACCTGATGTATGCCTGCTCGATATCGAAATGCCTGCGCGCAGCGGTCTCGAAGTGGCGGAGGAAGTAAAGCTGCGCGGTTATCCCAGCCGGGTCATCATCCTGACCACTTTCGCTAGGCCTGGTTATTTCGAACGGGCCGTACAGGCGGGCGTTCAGGGATACCTGCTTAAGGATGAGCCCAGTGAACGGCTGGCAGAAGCCATCCGCCGAGTCATGGATGGACGGCGGGAGGTCTCCCCTGAGCTCGTATTCGGTACGCTGTCAGGTGCGGGTGCCAATCCGCTGACCGAACGCGAACGGGAAGTGCTGCGATTGGCTGCCGACGGTAACAGTTCTAATGAAATTGCGTCGAAGCTCCACTTATCCTACGGGACTGTCCGCAACTATATGTCCGAGATCTTAAGCAAACTGAGTGCCAAGAACCGGATCGAGGCCATCTCAATGGCAGAGGAGAAGGGCTGGATATAGGCCCCTCACGGCTTGCTCACACACCTCCCCCCGTCTCTTTAAGACGGGGGCTTTTTGTACTTCACATCGAAAACAGGCCTACGTTGGCCTGTTTTTTATTTTTTTGGTTGACACATCTTTCCACTTGGCATTATAGTATGTTACAAGACTAACATACCGACAGGGTGATATCATGAATTCCAGGTTTGACGAAGGACAGCCGATTTTTCAGCAAATCGCAGATATGATTGAGGATGACATATTGAACGGGACATACCAAGCGGATGATCAGATTATCTCGATGTCGCAGTTCGCGAGTACTTTTCAGGTCAATCCCGCTACAGCTGTAAAAGGCATTGCCCTGCTTGTCAATGAAGGGATCTTGTACAAGAAAAGGGGGCTCGGCATGTTTGTTGCAGCAGATGCCAAACAGATCATATTGACCAAGCGGCAGGACCGGTTTTACAACGAACTCGTATTGAAGCTGCTTGATGAAGCGGAAAAGCTTGAATTGACCACCGACGACGTTATAGAAATGATCAAACAGAGAGATAGGAGATGAGCACGATGAACGTAATACTTACCTGTTCCAACCTGAGCAAGAGTTACGGGCGTACGGAAGCGGTCCGAAATCTGGAGCTCCAGCTTGAAGAGAATACGATCTATGGCCTGTTGGGCCGCAATGGCGCCGGAAAGACCACGCTGCTTAATATGATGACCGGGGGATCTTTTCCCGACTATGGCAGCATCCAGATCTCGGGTGTCAAGCTTAAGCATGGGGAAACTCCGAAAGGGATCTGTTACGTAAGAGAGAAGAATTTGTTCTTCGGCGGTGCCAAGGTGATTGAAGTGCTGCGCTTAGCATCGGTCTTTCACGAGAACTGGGACTGGGATTATGCCCAGAGCCTGCTGAAGACATTCAAGCTGAACCCGGACAAAAAAATCCGCCAGCTGTCACGGGGAATGGAGTCTTTGGTCGGAAACATTATCGGTCTGGCCAGCCGGGCCCCGATTACCGTATTTGATGAACCGGTGCTGGGATTGGATGTGCTCATGCGAGAGAGATTTTATCGCGTTCTGGTTGAGGATTATGCCAATCATCCCCGGACCATCCTGCTCTCGACCCATCTGATTGATGAGATCGCAACCGTTGTTGAGAAAGTTTACATCATGGATTCCGGCGCTATGTTATTGCATGACGATGTTGATCATATCCGTGCCAATTCTCATCTGTTGACCGGGAACCAGGAGCAAGTCGAACTGTTTACGAAGGATCGCCACGTGATCTATAAAGAATCTTATGGTAAAGGTTCCTTAACCGCGATATATGGAGCTATCCATGAGGCAGACCGTGCACAAGCCAACAAGCTTGGTATCGTTATTGACGGTTTACCGCTGCAAAAGTTTTTCTCCTATTTGATCGAAGGAGGCCAATCCATTGAATAAAACCACTGCGCTCATGAGGGCTTCATTTCTTCAGCTTCGACCTTATCTCCTGGTGATGCTGGGCACTGTAGCGATAAGTATGATTACAAATGTAATCGTAAGCCTGTCTCTTGGAGACAGTACGGAGAATACGCAGGTGTCTGCGGCCAATCTCCTCATCGTGTTCCTTATATTTGTAGGCAGCGTGCTCCCGGCAGGCTTGTTCCGGCGGGTAATGAATTTAGGAGCTACACGAAAAGAATATTATGTTGGCATGCTTCTGGTTTACTCCATATGGTCCGCCATTTTTGCTGTCCTCAATATCGTCTGGTTACAGGTGGAGATCAGCTTTATACGACAATACGAGAATACCTTCAACATCCTTGAAATCTTTGGGTGGACTCAATTTGGAATCGTTGGCATGTTCTTCTATCAATTCGGCGCGTACCTGCTTCTTATTTCACTACTGAATCTGTTGTTTTCCGGTCTGCGTCACATCATGGGCTGGGTGATCTGGGTGGTATTTATTGCGGCAATCCCGATCTTTACCTCCATTCCTTCACTCCGGCATACGCTGGCTGACGGCTTGCTGGCCCTTCTCTTCAACGATTCGCTGCTACAAGGGCTTGGGCTCACGCTGATTATCTCCCTCGTTCTGCTTGCAGGAGGCTGGTGGTTCACGGCCAGACGCACCATCGTTTAAACTTGTTTCTCCTAACAACGTGTTATTGTATCACTCTAGCACGAAAGGAATGATGAATCTTGAAAAAGGATGCTATCCCCTCTGAGGTGTTCCAGTCCTTTCTGTTATGGATCATTGCCATCGGTGCAGGAGTATTCGAGATGACTCTGGCTGTCATCGATTCGATATCCAGCCAAACGGGTGCTGGAATTGTCGGTATTCTCACTCAAGTCGCAGCACGAACCATGATGTTCGCAGTCCTTGTCTACATCATGGTCAGAATGCTTCGTGGTAAGAATTGGGCGCGTATCACACTCGCTTTGTTTTTAGGCGGGTTTGGCATTCTCTCCCTTATCATTGACCCCATCAAATGGCTCATAAACGGCGGTTCCCTTTGGGACGCATTTGCTAATGCAGACAATATTTCCATCCTGTTTGCCTCCAGCCGTATCCTTCATATAATCGCCGTTGTTGCAGCCTTGATGTTTATGTTCCGACCCGCGGCGAATCGGTACTTCAAAGCTGAATCGTAAGTCTCAGCACCCGCTTGATCTTGGAATCAACAAAGCAACAGCCCCTGACCTATTCAAGGCCCGGGGCTGTTTCATATTGATCAGATCACTTCAACCATTCTTCTTCGATGAACTGCATCATTTCAAAAGCACCATCAGCGGCATTGGAAGCCACTACAAGGGTATGACCGGTGGCCGGATAATAAGCAGACCGAAAATTCACCCCCGGATCATAGCCCATGACGTGGTATTTAAACACATTCTCATTTTTCTTGGTAATCCACACGCCAAGCCCATAATGCAGATCACTGCCCGGGACTTGTATATGTGAAGCCAGCAGCTTCTCGGTCATGGATGCGGTGAGCATCGTGTTGTTCATCAGCGATCTCCATAACTTGATCATATCCGGTGCCGTCACATAGGCCCCGCCATCGGCATAACCTTGAATCGGAATGGCATACTGGTTCGTTCTCCACGTGCCGTCTTCCTCATCAATATACCCGTAAGCCGTATTCGCGGGCAGACGATCCAGCGGAAAATATCCCGAATGCTGCATGCCGCACGGCTCCAATACAAACTGCTGGACATAGTCGCGAAACGGCATTCCAGTCTGCTGTTCAACGATCAGGCCAAGCACCACAAATCCTGCGTTGTTGTAATGGAATCTTTCACCGGGCTGAAATTTCATACGCTCATCCTGGAACAGAGGAAGGAAATCCCTTCCGTTACGGAGTGTATACATGGGAATTGTCTTCCACAGATCCTCGAAGTCGTCCATAACCTCTTCATCAAAGTAATCCGGGATACCCGAGCTGTGACTCAACAAATGAGAAACGGTAATCTCCGGGCTAAAATTAGGCAGCGGAATATCCAGACAATCGCTTAGCTTGCTGTCCAGCGACAGCTTGCCCTGTTCGATAAGCTGACAAACCGCAATCGCGGTGAACAGCTTACAGCCTGAGGCAATGCCAAACCGGGTGTCTGCTTGATTCGGGATCTGATCGGCCCGGTTTGAATAACCGAAGGCACCGTTCCATACGATGTTGTCATTTTCGTCGGTTACGAGCACAGCACCCGAAAAACGAATGCTGGCAGCAAATTCTTCTATTATATGTATCATAGCGAACCCCATCCTTTTCTAGTTAGGGGTATTTTACCATGCATCCTGAATGAGAGTCTCGGTACAAGATCAATATAATGAAATAATCCCCCTCATCACTTGATGAACGCTTCAATCAGTCTTCCAGTGGGGGATTTATACCAATGTTGATTCGCTTCGATTCTAATATCTCCACATCATGAGCAGGATCACCGGGACTGCAAAAATAAGCAACCCGGCACCAATCATCGAAGCGACCTGCAGCATGAATCTGTGCTTGGTTGGACCGGGCGTCTGCAGCATTCCGCATTGAGCGCATCTGTTAGAGGCAGGGTATACCTCGCCGCCGCAGCTGACACAATTCCCATTATTCCTCATGAATAACGCTCCTTTACTTGGAAAGACAACATCGACATCTAAACATCGCTACCATTTGTGAATATTATCACATAAATGTGATGACAAGTAAAGGCATAAATGATTCATATTCCACCTCAACCCTTCGCTCCGCCATAGTAAAGTTGCTCCGTGTCAACCTAAAAACAGGAAGCACGCGGCTCCCTGTTTTGGTCATAGCCCCGTCGAGTAGACATTAAAAAAAGAGATTTTATTAAGCGGCGACTTTTTCCCGAAACTCAATCGGGGAGAGGTCGCCCAGTTTGTTTTGGAAACGTTCCATGTTGTAAAACGAAATATACTCCGTAATTTGGCTCCTGGCTTGCTCCAGATTTTGAGGTCTCTCCAAATACAGTTTCTCTGTCTTTAAGTGGGAGAAGAACGACTCAATACAAGCATTGTCATAGCAGTTTCCACGCCGGGAATGGCTTCCTGTAAGCTTCTTCTCTTCAAGTAACTTGGCATAGGTTTGTGTTGTATACTGAAACCCCTGGTCCGAGTGGAGCAAGGAAGGTCCACATTTCAGTTTCTTCACTGTGTCTGTAACGAGTTTTAAGTCATTTCGCTCAGAGAGTTCCCACGCTACAATTTCATTGTTGTACAGATCCATCACCACGGAGAGATAAGCAAAATCATGCCCAATCCGGACATACGTAATATCCGTCACGAGCTTCTGCACAGGAGTTGTCGCTGAGAATTCCCGATTTAGGACATTACGGAACAGAACGGACGGTTTCCGGCCAGCAAATGGACGTTTCTTGCGAATCACGGAACGAATCTGAAGTTCTCTCATTAAGCGGCGTACCTTTTTGTGATTCACTACAAGGCCTTCTTTGCCTAACGCGGTTCGCATACGTTTGTAGCCGAAATAAGGACGAAGCCGATGAATGCTTAAAATATGTGCTTTCAGATCCGCATCCCGGTCTGCTCGTTTCTCTCTGAGGGCAGCATTTTTCTTCCATTTGTAGTAACCTGCACGCGAAATTTCAGCAATTTTACACAGCCAAACCACAGGTGCCCACTTGCTTATTTCTCGAACGGACTGGCACCGGGCTTCGAAATCCAACTTTCCTCTCCGTGCAAATTTGGATTGAGCTTTTTTAGATATTCTACCTGTGCTTTCAGATAAGCATTTTCTTCTTCTGCACTACTAAAATGCTTCTTCGTCCAACGTCCACGGTAATCCTCGAAACTCTCTCCATTTTGGTTTTTACGAACCCATGTGATAATCTGGCTCTCGCTCTTAATCCCAAACTTCTTCATGATCCGACTGTACGTCCAACCTTCTTCCACTCGCAGACGAACGGCTTCTTTCTTCGTTTCTTCGCTATATCGATTAAAGGTTTGGCCTTTCTTCGCTGACATAACAAAAATCCCCTCCGGTATCCAGTATTTGAGTTCATTGTAACATGTCCTCTTTTTTCACTGTCTACCATGAGGGGATAATACCAGTTTTACATTTTCAAGCTTATTCTTTTCTGCCCATGAATACCGCTACGATAAGCCCCAGCAGCAAGGTTCCTACACTGGTAGCCATCATCCCCGTTCCGGATGGAATACCCGGAAACACGATAACAATAGATCCTAATATCAATCCAATAATCACGGCATACGTCATATATGGGAAACGGTCAAGCAAGTACCGAATCAACCGGCTGCTAACTACAAAGCCAACCACCACTCCCGCACCAATGACAGCTATAATTCCTATATTTAATGAGGAAAGCGCTGAAATAGCAGTAGAATATACGCCTAGAAGGAGAAGTACAAATGACCCGCTAATACCAGGCAGCAGCATCGCCATGCTGGCTAACCAGCCGGATAAGAACAGTCCGATCCCGTTGGACCAGGTCAGGACCGTTATCGGATCGGATGTGGCATCCGTTCTGAGAAAGGCTGTCGAAGCCAATAAACCGGCTGCTACAATCAACACGACCACATGCACGGCTTTGAATTTGGTTCTTGCCTCCGCTTTACGTAGAATAAGAGGCAACACCCCTAAAATCAATCCGGTAAAGAAAAACTGGGTGGGCTCATAATAGCTTGCCAGCAGGTATTCAATCAAGCGACTCAGCAGCAATAGAGCTGCTCCAATTCCAACGCCAAGCGGAATCAAAAAGCCCAGCTGCTTCTTCCATTCCCTGCTGAAAAATCCGCTGATAGCCGCCAACAAACGATCATAGATACCGAGCACGACAGCAATGGTGCCGCCGCTTATACCTGGTATCAGGTCACTGACTCCCATCAGCACACCCCGATAAAGGTTCTTCCATTCTATCAAAATCATAATCCTCCTGCCTTACAAAGTGAATCTTATCGTGATAGCCCTGCGAAGGAGATTTTACTTGTTCTTGGCATGCAAAACCAAGTTTCCTACTCCACCAATCGCAAACAACAGTGAAACGACTCCAAATCCCCACTGCCAAGAGCTTCGATCCGTAATGAAAACAACCACCAAGAACGCTATCGCAGCCAAAAAATTAAGCAGCGCAACGATCAAAAATTCCTTTTTCTTCATTATTCATCCTCTACATTCCTACAGAATCAAATCGTCCAGTCTATAACCCACTGTGGTGATCATATCATATTTTTGCCGATGAAGGATGACCGTTTATATAAACTTAAGGTACAAAAGTAACCGTCTGCTCCGTCCACGCTGCTCCATCAAATGCCTTGGCCACTCCCTGCTGATCAATCTTCGCCATCAGCACATATTTCCACTTCACTGAAGCCGACCATGCCTGTTCGAACAGAAATGGACGCAATCGAATCTCATGCTCGCTTGCCCAGGACGCCATGACCTTTTCCCCATCGATTGACATATCGAAGCCCTCTTTGAACCAAGGATGCTCCTGATCCTTGGGAACACCGGGTGCATTCATGTTTACATAGAGCGAGATATCATCGCACAGCTGCAGCAGGCCAAACTGCCTGTTAACCACATCTTCATCGGGGAATGAAAACTGTTCACGCAGTCTTTTTTGCCGTTCCGTCTCCGAACGGTAGAATTCTACCAGCGGGGCTTCCGCCGCATTTTTCATAAACGACGCAAAATGAAGGCTGCAGAGATACCCTGCATAAGGACTCATCGCTTCGATCTCATCAACACCCTTGGTATACATTAGCATTTTCGGCTGGACCGGATAATCGATAAAAGTATACGGAGTCCGGCTCTCGTCATTCCAAATCGGCGTGTCATCCATCCGAAGCCAAGCACGGTCATGCTCGGTAATAGCCAGCAGTACTTCTTCCAATACAGACTCATCCATAAACAGCTCTCGCCGGAAGCCCCGGGCAACATCGCCCGAGAATCGGCCATGGTCGTCCTGGGTAGTCATCACAAAAGCATCCTCTGTCTCGCGAATGATCATCAGATCGTCTCCCCTCTATTCATTCTCTACCCCAGATATGCCCTTCGCTTCATCACGGCAATGATGTCTCTGGACTGGCCTTGATGCACGCTCGTATCAAAGCACGAGATCAATTCCCAGCCGTCAATTCCGTAGCTGTTCAATAAATCCTCGAATTCCTCCTCGTTCACCTTGCCTCCGAGAAATCCTCCGGTTTTGTATTTCAGCGTTTTGTATTCCCATTGATCCATACGCGGCATCCTCCATCCTCTCATTTGAATTTGGATCACAAACTTGAACACTTTCTATAGATAAAATCAGTTCGTATCGCCAACATAGCAAACCACGGGGCGCGCAGCCTTATCCTGAAGCGGCTTAACCAAGGAGCGAGGGTATACTCTAATGTCATCCAATGCGGGCAGATCGATCCATTCCACACCCACCTGGTATTCATCCGGGTTATGGCCAAGAAAGGTATCCCCTGCATCCGCCAAGTTGCACTCAAAATAAAACTCCACTTGGTGCACATCGGAATCCCATTCCGCAAACTCGTGGTTGGACCCTATGTATTCACGGACGTGCAGCAGATCGCGAACTTCCACCTTACGCCCGATTTCCTCCTGGCACTCTCTGATCACCGCCTGTACCAAGGTTTCCCCTTTCTCTTGTCCGCCGCCAGGGAACAGATAGAAATCCCCCAAATGATCTACGTTTTTCGTTAGAAGAATTTGATGATTCCGCATAATGACGGCCTTGGCCGAGTTTCGTATCGGTTTCATGAGCTGTCTCCTTATCGTATCGGTTTCTAGTTCTGTATTCTATTGTAGCAAATATAAATCCTCCATGAGTCAGCCTGTAATTCGTACAAATACATGAATGTAATAAGCCGGTGTCCTATGAGCATGCTCAAAGAATACCGGCTCTGTTATAAACACATCGTGAATAAGTGCCCAACTCCCGAAGCCATCTAGCGCCTATATGAGCCACTCGCCCGCTTCTTGCGAACAACGGACGCCACGCACACAATGATCAGCAGGATGAACCCCGCCGCAATCCAATCCTTAATATTCTCCCACGGAACAGCGTGATCAGCGTTATTTTCATCTAGCACTCCATGCGATGGAAGTTTGCCATGGTCCACCTCGGATATCAGAGTCATGTACCTTCATACGTAACGGGAGGCTACTTCACCTGCTTGCTCCTGCCATCGACGATCAACTCGATGCCTGGCTCGTTTATTCCGCCTGAAACACCGTATGAAGCATCGATTTGCTCTGTCGAACCCTCAAAGGTTTCTTCGACCTGCACCACCCCTCGTGGCCGAACCGTAACCACCTTAGGCTCGAAATCAACCATCTTCCCTCCAATATCAAGGCTTAGCGGGCGTACCGTAACCTGCTGCTCGGTACCATAACTGTAAATTTGAATCTGGCAGCGTGCCAGAATAGCCTCGTTCTCTGTACGATAATCGCATTTGCTGTCTTTTTTGGTATAGGCGACGCTGGATATTCCGCTCGAATTATAATTCACAACATACATCACAAACTCTGATATGAATGGGAAAATAACGATCCATGCAACACAGCCAATCATCACCCGGCTCATGATCTTCGGATAATGCGGGCGATAAATGCTCGTTACCCACAGAACGCCGATCGTCAATAAGATAAGACCTGCAATAACGGGCAGATGAAGACCTAAGTTGCCTTGCTTAGTCCATGGCGAGATCCCTGCCCAGCGAAACAGATCATCCCCGAACGAATAGCCCAGATGCTGATTGGAAATAAACAGCAACCCCATGATGATTGCGGAAATGGAGAGGATTTTACCTTTCAGTTATATCTCCCCCTTGGCGAACCCGTTTTCCACATTATAACAAATAAGAGACCCTGTGGTAACCTTAATTAATCCGTCTTGGTTAATGGTTTATTCTCTACAATACCCAGCCTCGTTCCGCTCTTGGCTTCATGCAGCAGCTTCCGGTCACGATGGATGAGACATAACAGCATGTGAAGGAACACAACGCCGTCCAGCAGCAATATCCCCAGCGCGTACATCGCAAGCAGGACATGAGAGCCGGTGACATTAACCGTAATGAACAGGGCATGGAACCCGCCCCATACCACATACAGCAGGCCGTTGCGAACAATCACTTCCTTCAGCTTCAGATGTTCGCCCGCTCCGCGGATCTGAACCCGGACGACCCATTTCCCCAGCGTCTGTCCCTGCATCATATAAGGCAGCACGATATGATATAAAATGACGACAATAAAATACGCACCCCTCACGTTCAGTACGGTCAACACGCCGATGATCGGCAGCACGACCCCTGCATCAATGCCAAAAGCGATCGCCCGGCGCGTATAACTGACCCGTTTCTGCGACAGATCCACCGTCTCGTCCAGTCGATCAAGGCGTGGCAGGTGATTTTTCATCCAATCCGCGAGCAAGAATCCCATCATCCCACCCATGGTATTCAACAGCAGATCGTCCACATCAAACAACCGGTAAGGGTGATCATAGATGCCGTAAATGCCGGTCACCTGGGTCACCTCGAAGAACAGCGAGAGTCCGAATGAGGCCACCAGGCACGTAACCCAGGATGCCCGAGCGTAATAACGCAGGAACATACCGAACGGAACCACGAGAAATACGTTAAACACGACCTGCAAGAAGGCTCTTTCCTTCAACAAATGCAGGTAAGTCGAGGGTACGCCCCATACCACCTTGGTCTCCTTCAATATATCCTGTATAAAATTCAGCGGAATCCACTGCATGACCGAGGCCACATTCATCGGGGTATTATGCCGCGAGGCAGGCAAAGGAAGGAGCACCAGATACACCGCGTTCATCATGTAGAGAAGAAATAGATACAGCAGAAATCCCCGGAATTTATTAAAATAACCATATTTGCGATACTGCACAATCAGAAAGGGAACTGCGCACAGCAAAGCCGCTATGGGAAAGGTTAAAAATGCATAAGATATAGGAAACAGATAGGCTTCCAGCATGCTCTTCGTTCACTCCCTCTGTGATGTTCTACTTATAAGTTACAGGATCAAGTTTAAATGACGGGGATTCCTATGTTTAAAATGCGTTTAAAAAAACGCACACCCGCGTCATAATCGGCCCTGCTGTTAACCCGGGGGTTTCCGGTTATACCCCAAAACCGAATAACCCACACCAGCAGTGTGGGCAGGATCACCATATGCAAGAAGCATTTGAAAACATGGTTATCCCGATTAGGCTCATATCATAATAACGAGGATGCATAGGGAATGGTTTTTCAATTTTGCAAATAATCGATAATCTCAAGCAAATCGGTAATCTCCCCATCCTTGGCGAAGTCCGGATCATAGTAGGGATCTCGCTTCCAGATGCCCTTCATGCCGATACGCCGGCTTGCGGTTACGTCGTTGTCCGGATGGTCGCCGACATAGATGGATTCTTCGGCCTTTGATTTAAGACGACTTAATGTATTGGCAAAAATCCTTGGATCGGGCTTGCGTAAACCCTCCCATTCCGAAATCGCGATAAGATCAAAATAAGGCTCGATGCCAAGTCCCTTGATATTGTTATATTGAAATTCGCCGTAACCATTGGAGATCAGTCCGAGTTTTATTCCCTTACCTTTCAAGCTGTCCAACGCTGCATACAGATTGGGGAAACCGACGCAATGATGATGGAACTCGGATATGTAATCGGCCAGGAGGGTATCCCATGGCAGAGGTAGAGCAAACTCCTCGATTAGCTGACGATATACTTGATCCTTCCATACATATCCCCTGCGATCCAGTTCAACAAACCGTCTCACATACACCTCTCTGTCCACTGACGCATCAAGGAGCAATAAACGATCATATTGGTCTTGTACGAAGCGAACCAGTGATGTATCGCGGTCAAGCAGGGTCCCGTCCAGATCAAAAACAACGGTAGTAATCATAGCGTCCATCCTTTCTCTGAGAATACAGGTAATAGCTTAAACGATAACCCTGCAAGCTTAGGAGAGTTGCCGCACCATCATCCTGTTATTTAATCCTCCGCTTTCCGGTATACCCGTTCCGGCCTGCCTACCGTGCCATAGGAAATATCCGCCACGAGGACGCCCTTCTCCACGAAGTACTCCAGATATCTTCTCGCCGTCGTTCGGCTGAAGCCTCCACGTTTGCCCAGTTCCTCCGCGGTCCACACGTCCCCGGACTCCTCGATGTAGGATAGGATTTTCTCGCTCGTCAGTTTATCGATGCCTTTTGGAAAATATACTTCCCTGTCCATCCGTTCACCGGCACGCCATAACAGCTGGTCAATGCCCTGTTGATCGATCTGCTTGTTCGCGCCGCCGAGCTGCTTCATCTGCTCGTAATATTTCCGATAAGCTTTCAGCTTCTCCTGGAAACGGTCGAAGACCACCGGCTTGATCATAAAATCGTACACTCCGCCGCGAATCGCCTCCCGCACCGTATCGAATTCCTTGGCTGCCGTTATAATAATAACATCGGTATTCGGATATCCCCGTTGAATATGCTGCAGCAGATCCAATCCCGACATATCGGGGAAATACAAATCCAGCAGCACCAGATCAGGTGCCAGAATATCCAGCTGCTCATGCGCCTGGGCCCGATCCGTTGCAATGCCGACGACCTCGAAGCCCTCTACCTTCTCAACGAACCGTTGATTAATGCTGGCAATACGCACATCATCCTCAATGATTGCTACCCGAATCATGAACATCTCCCCTTGCTTTTGGTATCTTGACCGTGAACACGGCCCCGCCTTCAGGTTCGTTGCGGTAAGCAATGGTACCCTGAAGCTGCTGTATGGTCCCGTTGACGATCGATAGGCCAAAACCTCGATTGCGTTCCCCCTTGGTGGAGTACCCCAACTCAAACAGTCGATCCGTTCCAGCCTCGGCAATACCGGTCCCGCTGTCGGATACTTCGATCATTAATTCATTGGCCTGATCGTGTAACTCTATCCTAACCCATCTATTCTCCGATTTGGATCCCATTGCTGCCTCCATGGCGTTGTCGATCAAATTACCGATAATAGTAACGAGCTGGTTTCGGCTAATATGACTGGGAATGTCTTTAAAGGAACTGCTCCGGTCGATCTCAACCTTCACCTTCAACTCGCTTCCGCGATTAAACTTTCCAATAAGAATGCCGCCGATGATGGGATCAGGAATCTCCTGAAGCAGGAATTGAATCAGGTTCTGGTGCACATCGGTCTCATGCGTAATCAGATCCATCGCCTCCTGGTACGATTCCAGCTGAATCAGGCCGTATATCGTATACAGCTTGTTGGAATATTCGTGCGTCTGCGCGCGCAGCGCTTCCGTATATCTCTTCACCTGCGTGAGCTCTTCGGTCAAGTGCAGCAGCTCGGATTTGTTTCGAAAGCTGGAGACCGCCCCTACAATCCGATGCTCATGATCATAGATAGGCAGCCGGTTCACCACAACCGCATGATCGTTAATGACCATCTCTTGATCTTTCTCTGCTACCCCGGTTTGCATCACCTCCAGCAGCCTGGTGCCCGGGATAACGTCGTGAATATACTGTCCGACGATCACCCTGCACTCCTCCGGATCAATCAGCATCATGGCTGTATGGTTGGCCAAGGTTACGATGCCCTCCCGATTGACAGCGATAATGCCTTCATGAATCGTTTCCAGAATCGCCCGTTTCTCTTGATATAACAAGCCGATTTCCTTGGGCTCCAGCCCGTGAATGGATCGCTTGACGCTGGACGATATCCATATAGCGCCGCCACATCCCAGGATTAACGCAATTCCTGCAAAGAACAGGACACGATTGCGATACGATTGTGCCGATATCTCGATATCCTTCATTAAAATGCCGACCGATACGATACCGATGATTTCATTCTTATCATTGTAGATCGGCGTCTTCCCCCGAAGCGAGGGTCCCATGGAGCCAATCGCCTTCGATGTGATGCTCATGCCCTGTAATACAGGGCCATTGTCGCCACCGACCATCTCTTTGCCGATCCGATCGGCGAGCGGATGCGCATAACGGATCCCTTCTCGATTACCGATGACGATATATTCCGCGTCTGTCTCCATCCGAATTTCCTCCACCACAGGCTGAATGATGGCAGACGGGTTCTCTTCCTCGAACGCGGCCTGAATGACGTCCATCTCCGCCACGGCCTTCGCCAGCTTTAATGCCGAAGCGCCAATGCTTTTCTCCAGCGTTGTGACGAGCAGCCGCTCAAAACTGAAGGTCAAGGCGACAATAACAGAAAACAAAAGGGTGCCTATAAGCAGAATCAATCTAGTCTGTAAACGCATTCATATTCCTCCATAAGGATTGTCGCCATAAACGTTGCTCTGATTTCCCTATTGTATTCTAGATCACACCTGTAACAATAGTCTCTGAAAAAAATCGGCCGTGAATTTTATGAACAAAATTAGCGAAATGAAGCTTTTTCAACTTATGTCGCAATTCTATTCAAGCCAAATTCTCGATGATAGTATAGAGGAACCCTATAAAGTAAGCGCTTACAGAAATTACGAGCAATGGTTATCCATTAAGGAGGAACTTATTCATGCTGAAACGAACCGGCTTCAAAATCATAGCTTCTGCACTTGTCCTGGCGATGAGCCTGACAGCCTGCAGTACTTCCGGAAGCAGCACCGGCGATTATCCGAAAAAACCATTTATCGTGACCGCGCCTTCAGGCGCCGGCGGTGGGTGGGACAAAACGGCCCGTTCCCTCACCAAAGTATTAACGGAGACGAAGCTCATCGAACAGACCATGACCGTTGAGAATAAACCCGGCGGCGGCGGGACCGTATTTCTCGCGGAATATGTAGCAAAAGACAACGAAGATCCCTACAAGCTATTCGTGAGTTCTCCGCCCATTCTCATTAACAATCTGAAAAAAGAAGGGAACAGTCCGTTCGGCTACAAAGACGTGACACCGCTCGCCCAAATGACCAAAGACTATGGAGCGATTGCCGTACCAGCAAACTCCAAATTCACCGACCTGCAATCGCTGATCGACGCGATCAAAGCCGATCCCACTTCAGTCACGCTAGCTGGCGGCTCCGCTCCTGGCTCGATGGACCACTTGATCAGCGTTCTGCCTGCATTCAAATCCGGCGTGGATCCGAGAACCGTGAAGTACTTATCCTATGATGGCGGCGGCGAAGCCATCGCGGCCCTCCTCGGCAACAATGCCGACGCGATCGGCACGGACATCTCTTCGCTCGGCAGTTACTTGAAAGCCGGCAAGATCAAAATTCTGGCCGTTACTTCAAGTGAACGCCAGGGCGGAGACTTCGCAGATGTACCGACCCTGAAGGAGCTCGGTCTGGATGCCGAATTTACGATCTGGCGCGGCGTATTCGGTCCGAAGGGACTGACGGAAGAACAGCTGGCCTTCTGGGATAAAACGCTGAAGGCCCTCTCCGAGAACGAAGCATGGCAGAAAGAGCTGGTTGCCAACGACTGGGCAAGCGAATACCGAAACGCTGCTGACTTCAAGGCATTCCTTGAAGAACAGGAGCGAGACGTGCAGGAGCTGCTCACAGCGCTGGGTATGCAGAAGTAAGCCTTGGAGTTGAGGGAGCGGTGCGCTCCCCTCTCCCGTTTCATCCTTGAGGAGGTGTCCACCTTGAACAGAACGTTTGACCGCTACGCCAGCATCGTATTTCTGCTCCTTGGCATCGGCTTTATGTGGCAGAGCGCCAAGATCAGCTCATCCGCGTACGGAAGCACCGTTGGCCCTAACATATTCCCGTTCGGCCTCGGGCTGGCGCTTGTGCTGCTGAGCATTCGTTTGTTTTATGAAGCCCTGAAAGCCAAGCCGACGGAGAATCGTACAGAGAAACTGGACTACAAACGGTTCTTCATGATTTTTGCGGCAGCCTTTCTCTATGCCTATTTCCTGGAATTCATCGGATATATCATCGGTACCTTCCTGTTCCTCCTGTTTGCGTTTCAGACGCTGGAACGAGGCGTGTGGCTGAAATCCATTCTAATCTCCGCGCTGTTCTCCGGCGGCGTGTACGTCATCTTTGTCGTCTTGCTGGAAGGCTCCATGCCGGGCTTCCCGTCTTGGCTATCATGAGCATGGGAGGAATCTACAATGAATGTTCTGGATTATCTGGCGGACGGCTTTATGACCGCCTTGCAGTGGCATAACCTGCTCTTCGCCTTTTTAGGCGTGCTGATCGGCACTTCGGTCGGGGTGCTTCCCGGCATCGGTCCGATGAGCGGCGTCGCGCTTCTGATCCCCGTCACTGCCTCGTTGACTAGCGGCTTGCCGGCGGAAGCGGCAGCAACCAGCTCAATCATTCTGCTGGCAGGCGTTTATTATGGAGCCATGTATGGCGGATCTACAACTTCGATTCTGCTGAACACGCCCGGAGAGTCCTCTTCCGTCGTTACGACGCTGGACGGCTACCAGATGGCGAAACAAGGCAGGGCAGGCCCCGCCTTGTCCATCGCTGCAATCGGCTCGTTCGCAGCCGGGCTCTTCGCGCTTGTGGCGTTGATCGCACTGGCGGAGCCTTTATCCAATGTAGCGATTAAATTCGGCCCGGCTGATTATTTCTCGCTCATGCTGCTGGGACTCTGTGCAGTAAGTGGGCTTGCAGGCAAATCGATCACCAAGGCACTCATTATGACCGTATTCGGTCTGCTGCTCGCTACCATCGGCATGGATACCGTATCCGGCGTCGCCCGATTCACCTTCGATATCCCCATCCTGTATTCCGGACTGGAATTTCTAACGATTGCCGTCGGTTTGTTTGCCCTTGGCGAAGTGTTTAAATCCATCCTGGAGAGGGACTACGCAGCGGGTCCAACTTCCAAGATCGGCCGCATCCTGCCGACACGCCAAGACTTGAAGGATAGCGCGGGACCGATTGCCCGCGGCTCGATCCTCGGCTTCTTTATCGGCATCCTGCCGGGTGCCGGCGCAACGCTTGCTTCCTTCTTCAGTTATATCGTCGAGAAAAAGGTTAGCAAGCATCCCGAATCCTTCGGCAAAGGCAACATCGCTGGCGTTGCTGCACCCGAGTCAGCCAACAATGCGGCATCCGGAGGTGCTATGATCCCTCTGCTGACACTGGGTATTCCGGGTTCCGGAACAACTGCCATCCTGATGGGGGCGCTCATCATGTACAACATCCAGCCAGGCCCGCTGCTGTTCGAGGAGCACCCTCAAGTTGCATGGGGACTGATCGCCAGCATGCTCATCGGTAACCTGCTTCTGCTTGTACTGAACATGCCGCTGGTTAAAGTATTTGCCAAGGTCATCCAGACCCCGGCCAAATATCTCATACCGATCATCATTGCCATCTCCATCTTTGGCGTTTACGCCGTTCAAGCACAGATCTTTGACCTGGTCCTACTGCTCATCTGCGGCATTGCCGGCTTCCTGCTGGCCCGCAATGACTTTCCGCTCGCGCCGCTGGTGCTCGGGCTCGTGCTGGGTCCCATGATCGAGAACAATATGCGCCGGGCGCTGACCACATCCAACGGCGACTTTATGATCTTCCTGCAGAAGCCGATGTCGCTGGCATTCCTCATCATCGCCTTGCTCTGGATTATCGTTCCGATTCTACTCAAGCGAAGAGGCAAGGAAGTTGTCGTGAACGAAGAAGGCTAACCCATCATACGTATATCGATAAGCCAAGGAGGCAGTCATGAATACCAGCAAACTAGGCGGCAAAAGTGTCATCGCAAGAATCGAAATGCATACGGAAGAAGCAAGCTTCGGCGAAGTAACGGCCGCCATCTTCGAGGCGGGAGGCGATATCGTGGCCATTGACGTTATTCAGACGAGCAAGCATACCACGATTCGCGACGTTACCATCACGGTGATCGACACTATCGACATCGACATTATTGCCGAGCGCATTCGCACCATGTCCGGCGTTCAGCTGCTGCATCTATCTGACCGCACCTTCCTGCTCCATCTTGGAGGAAAGATTGAAACCAAGCTGAAAGCTCCGATCCAGAACCGCGACGACCTCTCCCGCGTCTATACGCCGGATGTTGCTCGCGTATGCATGGCAATCCACGAAGAACCGCGTAAAGCCTTTACACTCACCGTCAAGCGTAACACCGTAGCTGTCATCTCCGACGGCAGCGCCGTCCTGGGACTTGGCAATATTGGCCCCTATGCGGCCATGCCGGTGATGGAGGGTAAGTCGATGCTCTTCAAGCAGCTAGCGGATGTGGACTCCTTCCCAATCTGTCTGGATACACAGGATACCGAAGGCATCATTACGGCGATCAAAGCGATCGCTCCCGCGTTTGGCGGTATCAATCTGGAGGATATCTCCTCGCCGCGATGCTTTGAGATTGAGCAGCGTCTGCGCGAGGAATTGGACATCCCGGTGTTCCATGACGACCAGCATGGAACCGCCGTCGTCCTGTATGCAGCCTTAATCAATGCGCTGAAGGTCGTCGGTAAATCCGTAGAGAATCTGAAGGTTGTCGTCTGCGGCATTGGCGCCGCCGGCGTTGCCTGCAGCAAAATACTTATGTCGGCGGGCGTGAAGAACATCATCGGCGTCGATCGCCTCGGCGCGCTGACCGCCGATCAGACGTATGACCATCCCATGTGGCAATGGTACGCCAGCAACACCAACCCCGAACGGCGTTCCGGTTCACTTCAAGACGTCATCCAGGGCGCCGACGTATTTATCGGCTTGTCTGCCGGCGGAATCCTGAAGAGAAAGGATGTTCAGACGATGGCAGAGCGCCCGATCGTCTTCGCAATGGCCAATCCGATCCCGGAGATTCTGCCGGAGGAGGCGGAGGATATCGCGGGTGTCATTGCAACAGGCCGCTCGGATTACCCGAACCAGATTAACAACGTGTTATGTTTTCCCGGTATTTTTCGCGGTGCCCTGGACTGCCGAGCCTCCGCCATCAACGAGGAGATGAAACTCGCCGCGGCCGAAGCGATCGCATCGGCGGTCACGGACAAGGAACGGAGCCGGCATTACATCATTCCGAGCGTATTCAACCAGCAAGTCGTCAGCGGCATCCGGGACCTTGTCATCCAGGCAGCCATCCGAACCGGGGTCGCGCGCCGTATTCCAAGGGAATACCGCTAACGGTTACGATTCATGAAACGGGAAGTATTCGCCAAGCACCAGTTGCAGCTGCAGCTCAAAGAGGATGGATCCCTAAGATCTATAGAGCGACCCATCTTAAACCATAGTGATATGAGTATTTAAAGAAAATGCAAAAGAGTACGGTTTCCTCTAGGACCGTACTCTTTTGCTTCCTAACTAAACTGAAAACTCAGCACGTGTAATCTTAGCCGCACCGGCCCATTCCTTTAATGCCCAATCTTTTTACTTTCGCTCTGCCCGATACTCCATAATCCAGCAGTCCCGCAGTTCACCTTCATGCTGTTCATGCTTCTCCAGCAGTCGGACCTTCCGGAAGCCGCACTTCTCGTAACAAGCAATCGCCCGTTCATTCCATGTCTGCGGGTCCATTACGATCCGATCAGCCTGCCTCTGAAACACGAGATACTCCACCATGGAAGTCATGAGCTTCGTACCGATGCCTCGATTCCAATAATCCGGCTCCCCGATGAATTGATCCGTGGCGAAGGTTCTGCAGTCTGCATCACTCTCGTTATATCCATACTCGCCTAACGTCTCTTCATCCAGAAGATAAAACTGAATATATCCGATCGGTTTCCCCTCATGCTCAATGATGCAGCGAGTCTCATCATCATCCACGTAAAAATGCTCCCGCACCCGCTCCACGTCGTGAGGATTGTCCCGTCCCTCATAATACTGCAGCACATCCGGATTGGACAGCCATGAAGCCAAGGATATTTCATCCTGCTCCTCCAGCTCGCGAACCGTAATCGGTCCAGCCTCGTACACCAGCATCGCGATCCCCCCATCTTCCCTTATTAGATCCCCAATTCTCATTCTTCAGATTACATCCGCAAGCATCGTGATAGAGGTTCCGCTCATGCCCACCTCCTGGAATCCGAACCGCTCATATAATTTCATAGCGGCCATATTCTCCGGAGCGACGCTTAACGATACCTTTTGAATTCCCTGCTCCTTCATTCCTCTGAACAATTCCTTCATCAGGGCCGTTCCGAGCCCTTGCCCGCGGGATTCCGGCAGCAGCGCCATGCCCAGTTCCGGAATGTCGTCACTCACGTAACCGAACCCTTTGTTCCCTTCATCAAAATAACGGATCGTAATCGAGCCAGCCGGCTTCCCTGCGGCATTCACGGCAATATAGCCTAAATCGCCCTCTCGCCCCCAGTCCTCCACATATTTTTTCATAAACGGTTCCTCGAGGATATCCCTGCTAAAAGGCTCCTCCCCCTCGGGCACATACAGGGACTGATACAGCATTTCACGTAGAAAGGATTCATCCTCCCGGCCAGCGACTCGAATATGATATGAACTCATGTACATCTCCCTTTCCTCCTAGATACGATCCGTCAGTACAGTCCATAACGCCAATCTCTCCGGATCGTAATCGTTCCGGCCGTAATGGCCGAGAAAAATATCCTTGTAGTCATCGTTCCCCAGGTTATATCGCAGCGTCCATATCCCCCAATAGAGGTCGTAGTGAAGGTCCCCGATCCCGCCATAACCCAGATCGATAAAACCTTCAAGCTGGAAATCCCTCATTATCAGATTCGGCAGACAATAATCGCCGTGGAGCAGCACATCATGATCTGCCGTTCCTTGCAGCTTCTCAAGGCTTAATAGAGCCTGTTCTCTTCCACCCGGAAACCCTTCGATATCTTCCGTTTTGTTCATGAAACTTTCCTGATATTCCTGGAGAAGTTCAGCCGTTCGATTCGGAAATGGACAATCGGCAGCAGATACAGAATGGAGATAACGCAAACTCTCCCCAAACACGGCAGCCAGCCTCTTCGGATCATCAAGGTGTCCCCCGGACACCCCATCTTCACCCTGCAGAGCGACGGTCAGCAGGTAATCGTTCTCGCCATGCTGCTCATAAGCCAGCACCTTGGGAGCCAGGCCTTTTCCGTGCAGATAATCCGACATCATCCCTTCTCTCTTAAGTTCACCGCGTTTCGTTATCTTCAAAAACATCGGTTGGTTCGCTCCCTCGATGTACAGGGTTTTGGCCTGTTCCGATGAGCTGCTGTCATAGACGGCAGCGGTCTGGATATATGGCTGCAAGCTGGCAGGCAGCGCCTTGATGTCGAATGGAATCCGTACTTTTTTCATCGTTCCTCCACACCGACCCCAATCGATCGGCCTCAGTTCAATAGAATAAAGACGTCCCCATCGGAACGCCCTCGGATCTGTACTGTATGAATTGGCGCTTTGCCGGCCTAATCCTTCCCTACCAGCCGGTAATTTTTCGTTTAAACTATTTTTGATCCCTGTTATCAGAATGGAACTCCCTCGAAGTACACCACCTCGGCCAGACGAATGTGCAGCGCTTTATGATCCCCGACCGTCAATTGAAGATGATCCAGCGCAACGCCGGATAAGATCCCATCGACTTTCCCCGCGGTGGTCATGATGACTACCTTGGCTCCTTTATGCCGAAGCAGATGTTCAATAAATACCGGTTCAACCAGCGCTGCGTAGTGGGCTGGCTGCGGAATTGCCGGGGTACGCGGCGCGTAATTCGGCGGTATAGGTTGGGGCGGGGGATAGGCATAGTAACCCGGTGCATAACCCGCAGGCGGGGCTGGATAACCAAAATGGTTATGGTTGTTCATGAAAGACCTCCCATGCCAATATTTATTATTCCTACACCCTTATGTATGTCCCGGGAGGGGCCGCTATGTTAACAATCCTCATATTTATATTCGTAAAAGCAAGAAAACCGCCCAACCTCCCTTCCATTACGCCTTCTGCGCAATCAACTTACTCATCGCATGCCGGTGCGGAATACCCGATGAGTTACAATCAAAAATCACCTCCGGGCAGCTGTGAATCAACCAATCGTGATAATGCATCATAAGCTCCCCGGATTTCCAGTCGTAAGCGTACGGCTCATCCTCGGGAGGAGGCGCAATGAACGGCTTTTGTACGAACACATTAAGGCAATGAAGCCCCTCGGCCGACGTGAATTTTTTATAATTAGCAAAGATCTCTTCACGGTACTCGGGTCTGATATAATGCAGAACGCCGCTGGAATACAGCACGTCAAACTCCGAATCCAAACGGTAATCCGAAATATCCGCCTTAAATACGTTCACATGAACCCCAATATGATCGGCCAAACGCTTCGTTTTCTCAATCCCCGCATCCGAAATGTCGAATGCTGTGACATCATAGCCGTTACGCGCAAAAAACACGGCATCCTTCCCTTCCCCGCAACCGATATCCAGCAGCTTCACCCTTCTTGTGGGAGGGATCATTTCTAGCACCTGATAACAGGCTGCATTCGGCTCCGTGCCCCAATAGTACTCCGGTGTTTTGTACTCCTCTTCATATATGCTGATTGGCTTGCCCGTCACAGAATAACCAAACAACTTATCGATGCTGACATCAAGCAGCTGTGACAGCTCCGGAAGCAGCGCCATATCGGGCATGGTCTGTCCCGTTTCCCACTTGGACACCGCCTGGAACGTCACGCCCAGCTTGTGGGCCAACCCCTCCTGGGTGAGCCCCCGTTCTTTGCGGTATCGATGAATATTTTTGGCTAACATGTCTCTCATATGAATCACGCTCCTATATAACCACATTGTAGGGGCGCTGCGTAAGGCATACAATAACCTGATTATTGAATACCGGAAGAATTCAACCGTCAGTTGAGAAATCATCCAAATCCAGGAATTTGATGGCCCGGCATGTTACAATAAACCTGTTTTTATAATTACTATAGATGATAATGAGGGAAAAACTCGTGAACATTAGTAAACTGAATACTCATGAAAAACCCCCAATGGACCTGCTGCTGCTTGCAGATCCATCGGTAAGGCTCGTGGAGGACTATGTAAAGCGCGGTCATTGTTATGTCGCTGAAGAGAACACGCATCCCATTGGGGTCTACGTCCTGCTGCCTACAAGGCCTGATACGATCGAGCTCGTTAACGTTGCCGTAAGCGAGAATCTGCACGGCCAGGGATATGGCAAACAGCTTGTGAATCATGCCATCGGGCAGGCCCGAGAGCTCGGATATGCAACCATTGAAGTCGGAACAGGGAGTACGGGCGTCGCGCAGCTGGCGCTGTATCAGAAATGCGGATTTCGGATGACAGGCATCGACCGGGACTTTTTTGTCCGTCATTATGATGAAGAAATCTACGAGAATGGCATGCGGCTGCGCGATATGGTGCGGTTGTCGCTAGATTTGTAAGGTTTAGGTCTGGGCAGATGCACCATTTCTCCATCCGATGAATAGGCTATCGCATATTGATTATGGAGGAGAATCTACTTGAGCATGAGTCAAAATCCGAGGCATCTCGCTTGGCATGAAACGTTGGAGATTCATGAATTAACCGCCTTTCAGGCAAATAACCTGATGGGGTTCAAGATGTCATTGCATGATATCAAGGACCCGGAGCTCCATGGGCTGTATACTGAAGCGATAAATGGAGTAGAACAGAACCTGAGGGAGCTCCTGCCTTATTTTTCACAAGCGCCCACAGGAACCCGCAGTCTTTCCGGTGCCGATTTGACGGCGTATTACGCAGGCCATCTGCTGGGCTTCGCCAAAACCTCTGTCCGCAGCTACGCCATTGCGATTACCGAAGCCGCAACACCAAGCGTAAGAGAAACCCTGCAGAAGCAATTGAACAAAGCCATTGAACTGCACGGCAAGGTCTTCTATTTCATGTATGCTCGCGGTCTGTATCCTTCCTACAATTTGAAGCAGCTGCTGGAGAATGACGTGAAGAATGCCAACAAGGCATTAAGCCTGTAACCTCAGCAAAAAAAGCCCCGGGCTACACAAGACAGGTTAGGTACGAGATGTTAGTCTCGCCAAAACCGTCAGCTGTATAGCTCAGAGGCTTTTTCTATTTCACATATCATCCCCTAAAAGTCAGGGATTATTTATTCAGCGTTTCGCTCCAGTCATGCACCATATGGCCTTCGAGATATTTCTCGCAGTCCATAGCGGCCATACAGCCTGTGCCTGCGGCCGTAATCGCTTGGCGGTAACGTGTGTCCTGGACATCGCCGCAAGCGAACACGCCCGGGATGTTCGTCTCTGTCGTTCCCGGTTTAACCAGGATATAGCCTGTCGGATCGGTTGTAATCTGATTGCCAAGGAAGCTCGTATTCGGCGTATGGCCGATCGCCACGAATACGCCTTCCGCTTCAATCAGTTCTTCTTCTCCCGTTTCATTGTTGCGGACCTTCAATCCTTTTACACCAGTTTCGCTGGTAACCACCTCAACCGGCGTACGGTCCAGAGCCCACTGGATCTTCTCGTTCTCGCGCGCGCGATCCTGCATGATCTTGGATGCACGCAGCTCGGTGCGGCGATTCACTACCGTAACGCTGGAAGCAAAACGCGTCAGGAAGCTGGCTTCCTCCATCGCGGAATCGCCGCCGCCGATGACAATGATTTTTTTCCCGCGGAAGAAGAACCCGTCGCAAGTGGCGCATGTGCTTACGCCGCGACCAACGTTCTCCTGCTCTCCCGGAATTCCGAGATACTTCGCGGAAGCTCCCGTCGAGATAATCACGGACTCAGCCAGAAGCTCGCCCATGCCCTCAACATTCACCTTGAACGGACGCTCGGAGAAATCAACGGACTCGACCCAGGCGCTCTTGAACTCCGCACCGAAGCGCTCCGCTTGTTGACGCATATTATCCATCAGCTCGGGGCCCATGATTCCTTGCGGAAATCCGGGGAAGTTCTCAACCTCGGTCGTTGTCGTAAGCTGACCGCCCGGCTGCATTCCTTCGATAACGAGCGGCTTCAAGTTCGCGCGTGCCAAGTAGATGGCTGCCGTCAATCCGGCAGGTCCTGTTCCGATTACGATTGATTTGTACATAGATACGGCCTCCTTTAAGGTGTCGATTTCTGTTACGTGCTACATCCTATTCAGGACTTATGGAATCTTCATGTACCAAGGTCTCCTAAGTATCCGAATATGGGTTCTTACTTAAATGTTTTCCGTAAATGGCCGGAAATTATCATCCGGCTGTGCTTTCGTTTCACATACGCTATCCATTTGACGTGCGTAACGGCTCACCGTTGATGGCGAAATGCCGTAACGGACAGCTACCTGTTCATAGGTCAGAGTTCTTCCACGCTTCTTGGCCGTCAAATATTCCAATGCCGCTGCCCAGCCCTCCACATTCCGAATGTTCGGAATATCAGGGTACAGCCGGCTCAGGAACTCGGACCAGAGATTCTCCATCTCTTTTTTCCAAAAAGCATCTACCCGCATGTCCATAGTCTGCTCTGCCCTCTCCAACACCGCCTTCCAGGAAGGCAGCCAATCCGGCAGCACCTCGCGGGTCTTGCTGCTGGATATATCGCGATCGTCGCGGCGTTCCTTCAGCCGATTGCTTGCGGCCTCCATCTGCTGAAGCACCAGGCGGGCAGCATCCTTCAGCTCCGCATCCTCTCCCGGTTCCTGCAGGAACGATTGCAGCGCGTGCTGCACCTCTTCATCGGCAATCAATTCCAGCGTCCGGATCACCTGCAGCTTGGTATGGGGATCGCCATGTCGGAGCGCCCAGAAGAACGAAGAACGAATCAGCGGATTCTGCTTCGCTTCCTCCGTCAATTTGTCGCCGTCATGCTCCCAGCGTTTGAACTGCTCTTCGAACGGAAGATGATAGTGATAACTCACCTTCATCTGTTCCGTACCGGTCTCTTTACGCTTTTGCAGCTGTGCCAGATAGAAATTCGGAATCACCGAATCCCCATCCAGCTTCAATGCTTGCCGCCAATATTTCTCGGCCCTGTCATAATAACCGCTATTGCATGCCGCAACGGCCGTGTAATGATACAGGCTAGGATCTCCGCTAAACTCCTCATCCTTCAACAACCGGCGAAAATGACCGTAGGCAATTTCGTGCTGCCCCAGTATTCCCATCGTTGTCGCCAGCTTAAACACATGCTCCTGATGGAAAGGAACCGTCACCGTTAGCATGTCCATCAATCGGTCACGCTGCTCCTGATTTCCTTCATGCTGAAAGAAGATAGCCAGATTGCATAGACCGTGCAGATTGCCCGGCTCCTGATCCAACACCTCGCCAATGGTGCGCTTCGCGGTATCAAAGCGTCCCATATAATAATAGGCTAGAGACAGATTGTTGCGCGCAGCCAGAAAATCCGGATTATCCTTGACGATTTCCTCCAACAGCTTGACCGCTTGTGCGAATTTCCCTTCCTCAAGCAGTGCCCGCGCATGCTCATGCTCGACCACGCCTTCACGACTCTTGATCCGGTTTAGCTTGGCTGGACGATTCAGCTCGTAATGAAGCAGCTCCATCATCTCCTCAGCCTCATCCAAAAACTGACCGCTCGGGTCTTCCTCCAGATAGGTAACAAGCGCTTCTTCCGCTTTCTCGAATTGCTCCATATTGGCGTAATTGTTCGCCATATAGAAGTAGCACTCCGTCATCAACGGGTCAACCTGCTCCAGAATGTGAGCCAGCACATCGTTGGAAGCTTTATAATCTCCCGTCTCTGATAATATACCCGCCATATTGCAATGATTCACCGGATTATCCGGTTCATATTCAACAGCTTTGCGAAAATATTTCAGAGCCTTGTCATATTGGAAACGATCAAGCGAACGAACCGCGCGATCGAAGAAGAAATTGGCATTCATCTCGATAGATATAACATTGTGGGGGTCACTGGACCCATATGGATGACCATTCACGAAAAGCAAGGCACCTCCTTTAACTTGCTCCTCTATCCACAACAGTATAACACAAGTTTCAACGTCATTTGCAGAAAAAAGACACCAGTTTACACACCGGCGTCTTTGAACAAAGTGGCGATCGATCCGCCCTCGATAATAATATGGGTTGCCTGGGCCAACATGGGCGCTACGGACAGCACCTTAAGCCGCATTTTGCAGTGATGGTCCGGGAGCACAATGGAGTCTGTGACCACGATTTCCTCGATATGTGCATGGTCGAGACGGTCAAGTGCTTCACCGGAGAAAAGGCCATGGGTCGCGCACACAATGGCATCATTGGCTCCCCGATCCTTTAAGCTTTCCACCACTTGCACGATGGTGGTTCCCGTATCGATCAAGTCTTCGATAATAATCGGCGTGCGACCCGCCACGTCCCCTATAACATGGGTAATAACCGCTTCGTTATGGGCAGGACGCTGCTTGACCATCATGGCAAACGGCGACCCCAGGCGGCTCGAAAGCTTCTCGGCCGTCTTCGCCCGACCGGCATCGGGAGAAACGATAACCGGATTCTCGATGTTCTTGGACTTCAGATACTCCGTAATCAAATCCAGCGCAGTCAGATGATCCACCGGTATATTGAAGAAGCCCTGAATGGCTGGCGCATGCAGATCGATGGTTATCACGCGGTTGGCACCGGCTGTGGTCAGCACGTCGGCTACCATTTTGGCCGATATCGGTTCACGCGGCGCTGACTTTCGTTCCTGTCTGGCATAACCGTAATAAGGCACAATGATATTGATCGTTCTGGCGGAAGCGCGCTTCGCGGCATCAATCATCACCAATAGCTCCACGAACATTTCATTGATAGGGTGAGAAAAGGACTGCAGCAGGAAAACATCGCAATTGCGGATGCTCTCTTCAAAGTGCACATAAACTTCGCCACTCTGAAAGCGGGAAATCTTGATCTTTCCCGGTTCAACTCCCAACTGCTGACTGATATTTGCGGCAAGCGTCGGATTTGAAGTGCCGGCGAACAATCGTAATGAACGATTCATGAGGACCTCCTGACGAGAGTGGTTGATAATGTCGGCTGATGCAGCGATCTCGTTGAAAGCGCTATCGTCAAATCAGGCCGTTCCCGCCTCCGTCAACCTCTTCGAAGAAGGGTCTCTAGGAGTAGAAAACAGCCGTCTGCAATAAACCTGTTTGCAATTAGTGCTTTTCTTTATTATACATGGTTTCCCTCAACATTCAAAAGCACCATCTCCCGCTTCCGTTTACGGAAGGTCGCAACCTCCCGAACGCCAAGCTCCGATAGCAGTGCCCGGGCCTGATCCAGATGCTCGCCCAGCTTCATCGGCTGGTGGGCATCCGACCCTAAAGTCAACGGAATGCCAAGCTTCATCGCTTCTTCCAGCATGCGGCGGCTTGGAAACATTTCCTCACAGGCCTTCGATAAGCCGGAGGCGTTCAGCTCCATGGCTTTTCCGCTTTGGGCCACGGCCGCAAGCGCTCCTTGCTCCAAAGCGATCACTTCCGGCTTCTGCTCGGGGCCCGGCCCATAACCGAAACGCTTGATCACGTCCAGATGACCCATGATATCATAGAAGCCGGTCGCGGCGGCTTTCTGCACCGCATCATAATATCGTCTATAAACCTCAAGCGGATCCTTGCCCTCCCAGCCTTGGGTCTGACGGTAATCCGTAATATCCCATTCACCAAGAAAATGAACGGAGCCAATGACATAATCCCATGGATAATCATTCACAATCCGCTCAATCTGTTCTTCATAACCCTCGATATAATCGCCTTCGAGTCCGATCCGAATGTCAATCTGCCCTTGGTAGCGTTCCTTCAGCAGCAGGCACTCTTCCACATAACGCGGCAGCTCGTCCATCGGCATGGCCATCTCCGGATAGTACGCCTCCGGATCCACGTGTATCAAGGGCATATGATCCGACAAGCCCAATTGATCCATCCCGAGTTCAATGGCGCGCCGTACATACTCCTCCAGTTGCCCCTCGGCATGTCCGCACCGGGCATGGTGGGTATGGTAATCAATATGCATCGGTAAGCCTCCTAATCGCGGCGCGGCCGTTCATGGCGGCGGCTTAGCTCATCCATGATCTCATCCAGCGGGAGCTTCCGCTCCTGGAGAAGTACCAGCAGGTGGTAGATCAGATCGCTGATTTCTAGCTTAAGCTCGGCGTTGTCTTTATTTTTGGCGGCGATGATTGTTTCCGAAGCTTCTTCGCCCACCTTCTTAAGGATTTTGTCTACCCCTTTATCAAAAAGGTAAGTCGTATAGGCTCCTTCAGGCCGCTCCACTTCACGCTGGGCAATGACCTCTTCCAGCTCGGCAAGCACCGCAAACCGCCCGCTCTCTGCAGCTGCATGGTTGTTCACAGGCTCGCTCTTCTGCCCCTGAACCGTAATCTCATTGAAGAAGCAGGTCGTTTGTCCGGTATGACAAGCCGGTCCCTTCGGATTCACCTGCAGCAAGAGGGTGTCTCCATCACAGTCGTACGTCATGGAAACCACGGTTTGAACGTTCCCGGAAGTTGCCCCCTTATGCCACAGTTCCTCGCGCGAACGGCTCCAGAACCAAGTTTCCCCGCTTTCCAGCGTCAAGCGGAGAGACTCCCGATTCATATAAGCCATCATCAGCACCTGCTTGCTCTGTGCATCCTGTACAATCGCCGGCACCAAGCCCAAGGCATCCCAACGGATATGCTCGCTGACCTGCTCCAGGGATAAATCCTTCAACATATCTTCGCTCACCGTATATCCACTCCTTTTTGACTAAGCTGCAACTTCAGATGAGGAATCGAAATCTCTTTATAATGAAAAATCGTTGCGGCAAGACCCGCATCCGCCTTGCCTTTGGTAAACACGTCATAGAAGTGATCCTCTTTGCCGGCGCCGCCGGATGCGATGACCGGGATCTGCACCGTCGAAGATACGGCAGAGGTTAGCGACAGATCGAACCCATCCTTCGTTCCGTCCGCATCCATGCTGGTCAACAAAATCTCGCCCGCACCCAGGCTTTCCGCCTGCTTTACCCAATCCAGCGCTTTGATGCCGGAAGGCGTACGTCCGCCGTGCGTGTACACTTCCCATTCTCCCCACGCTTCTTTGTACTTGGCATCGATGGCCACAACGATGCATTGGGAGCCGAATTTTCGTGCTCCGGCCGAGATGAGCTCCGGCTGCTTGACCGCTGCCGTATTGATCCCGATCTTATCCGCTCCCGCCCGCAGAATCCGCTTCATGTCCTCGACGGACGAGATGCCTCCACCCACGGTAAAAGGGATGGCAATTTCTCCTGCCGTTCTCCGCACGACTTCCTCCATCGTCGCCCGGCCTTCGACCGATGCCGAAATATCCAGAAAGACTAGCTCGTCTGCGCCTTCCCGGTCATAGAGTGCCGCCAGTTCCACGGGATCGCCCGCATCGCGGAGATTCACAAAATTTACGCCCTTCACCACCCGGCCGTCCTTCACGTCCAGGCAAGGTATGATCCGTTTTGCCAGCATGCCTTTCCCCTCTTCCCCTATGAACTCTGTCGATCAATCGCTTATTTGAACGGAACCTTGGTCCGGCATCACTTGATTCGAGTAATGGCCTCGTTCAGATCAATATTGCCTGTATACAGTGCCTTGCCTACGATTGCTCCGCCTACACCGTCACCGCTGTGCGCGCTGAGCGCCAGCAAATCGTCCAGCTTCGTCACGCCGCCCGAAGCGATGACCGAGCGGCCGCTGGCTTTGGCAAGCGAGACAATCCCCTCCACGTTAGGCCCCTGCATCATCCCGTCACGGGAAATATCGGTAAAGATGAAGGTTTCCGCTCCTTTGGCTGCCAGCTCCTTAGCCAACACCTCGGCTTGAACCTCGGACGTCTCCAGCCAGCCTCTGGTTGCCACGTATCCATTGCGCGCATCGATCCCGATGGCCACCTTATCCCCGTACTTGCCCAGCACCTCTTCCGTGAAGACACGGTCTTCAATCGCCGCCGTACCGATGATCACCCGGCTGACGCCAAGCGACAGCAGCCGCTCCACATCCGCCAGCGTGCGCAGCCCTCCGCCTACCTGAACCGGAACCTGGACACTGGCTGCAATCTTCCCGATGATATCGTCATTTACCGGATGGCCTGCCTTGGCTCCGTCCAAATCCACGAGATGAATAAAGGTGCCGCCCTGCTCTTCCCATGATTTGGCTACCTCCAGCGGATTATCATTGTATACCGTTTCTTGATTATAATCGCCTTGCACGAGTCTGACGCATTTGCCGCCACGAATATCGATTGCCGGATATATGATAAAAGAGGACATCCCCATTCCCACTTTCCTTCTGGTCTATTTGATCGCCTTACATTACGTTAAAGCCAAGAAATTACGAAGCAGGCTCATCCCAAGCTCCCCGCTCTTCTCGGGATGGAACTGCATGCCGTACACCGAACCGCGGCCCACGATGGCCGTCACTGGCTGACCGTAATCAGTAACCGCCAGCAAATCAGCCTGAACCTCAGGAAGAACATGATACGAATGGACAAAATACACATGACCTTCCTCAAGTCCCGCAAACAGCGGATGCTCCCGCTTCCCGAACTGCAATGAATTCCAGCCCATATGCGGCACCTTGTAGTCACCACCCGTAAACCGAACAACCGATCCGGGCAAAATATCCAGCCCTTCAAACTGGCCATGCTCCTCGCTCCGGCTGAACAGGAGCTGCATGCCGAGGCAAATTCCCAGCAGCGGCTTCCCTGATTCCGCAGCATCCTTCATGACCGAGTCCAGCGAGGTTTCACGCAGCTGCTCCATGGCATCGCCGAACGCGCCGACGCCCGGCAGAATGATGCCATCCGCCGCCAGAATCTCCTCCCGCTTCCCCGTGACGAGCGGCTCATACCCAAGCCGCTCCACTGCTTTGCTCACGCTGTGCAGATTGCCCATGCCATAATCCACGATTGCAATCGCCATCGATTAGAGCACTCCCTTCGTGGAGGGCACGCCGGTCACCCGCGGATCCACGGTAGTCGCCTCATCCAATGCACGGCCGAGCGCCTTAAATACCGCTTCAATCATATGGTGGGTATTGTGTCCGTAATGAACGATGACATGCAGCGTAATACGGGCTTCCAGCGCCAACTTCCACAGAAATTCATGAACAAGCTCGGTATCAAAAGAGCCTACTTGCTGCGAAGGATATTCCGCTCGGTACTCAAAATGCGGGCGATTGCTGATATCTACAATGACTTGAGCAAGCGCTTCATCCATCGGTACATATACGCTGGCATATCGCTTAATACCCTTTTTATCGCCCAGCGCCTCGCGGAACGTCTGCCCCAGGCAAATCCCGATATCTTCCACCGTGTGATGGTCATCGATCTCAATATCTCCCTTCGCTTTCACGCGAAGATCAAATTGGCCATGCTTCGTAAACAAATCAAGCATATGATTCAGAAACGGCACATCGGTCTCCAGTTCCGAAATACCGGTTCCATCGACATTGAAATCCAAGGCAATATCGGTTTCATTGGTTTTGCGGCTCACGCCGGCTGATCTTGCTGCTGCATCCAAACTGCTCACGTTGACTGCCTCCTCTATACGTATCTAATATAACGAATCATTGATGCTCCTCTTTATTGATTAACGCTCCTGCTCCAGTCGAATCTCGATCGCCCGGGCATGGCCTTCAAGCCCTTCTCGCCGGGCCAGCTCCATAATCTGCTCGCCGTCGCGCAGCAGCGCTTCTTTGCTATAGTAGATCAAGCTCGATTTTTTAATGAAATCGTCCAGATCCACCGGCGACGCAAATCGTGCCGTCCCATTCGTCGGGATGATATGATTCGGCCCTGCAAAATAATCACCTACCGGCTCCGAGCTATATGGCCCGAGGAAGATTGCGCCTGCGTTCTCGATCTGGCCCACGATGGCCATCGACTCCGCCGTCACGATCTCCAGGTGCTCCGGCGCCAAACGGTTAATAACTTCTATCCCTTCGTTAAGGGATTCCGTGATGATCACCGCGCCATAAGTGTCCACGGAGGCCCGGGCGATGTCGCGCCGCGGCAGCAGCTCAAGCTGCCGCTCTACTTCGGCGGCAACGGCCTCACCCAGCTTGCGTGAAGGTGTTACGAGAATGGCCGAAGCCATCTCGTCATGCTCTGCTTGGGAGAGTAAATCCGCCGCAATATACGAAGCATCCGCGCTGTCGTCGGCTAATACCGCAATCTCGCTCGGACCGGCCAGGCTGTCAATATTGACCGCACCATATACTTCTCGCTTAGCCAGCGCAACGTAAATATTGCCGGGACCGCAAATTTTATCAACAGGGGAAATGGTCTCCGTACCGTAGGCCAACGCTGCAATCGCCTGAGCTCCTCCAACGCGGTAGATCTCCGTAACGCCGGCCTCGGCCGCGGCTACCAGGATATAGGGATTAATCCCATCCTTCCCGCCGGTTGCCGGGGGAGTGACCATGACAATCTCAGGCACGCCTGCCACTTGTGCCGGGATCACGTTCATCAGCACGGACGAAGGGTAGGCTGCCTTTCCTCCGGGCACATATACACCCACGCGTTTCAACGGACGAATGATCTGCCCCAAGATGCTGCCGTCGGCTTGAAGATCCATCCAGGAATTCCGCTTCTGCTTCACATGAAAAGCACGTATGTTATCCGCGGCAGCCTGAATCGCCTTTACAAACGAAGGCTCCACATGATCATAAGCTGCTTTGAGTTCTTCATCCGTTACGCGAAGCTGACCTGCGGTCAGACGGACACGATCCAATTGCTCGGTATGCCGCAGCAAAGCAGCATCTCCTTCGGATCGAACATCCCGCACAATCGCTTTCACAACTTCATTCTGCTCTGGTGTGCCGTAATCATTTTCCCGTTTCAGCTGAAAGTCCCGTGCTGATACAACCTTCACCTTAATCTCCCCCAATCCCGCTGCTTGCATCACATTCTGTTTTCGATATACGCATATCGTTCCTAACTCAATCGATTATCAATCTGTCCGATCACCATGCTCATCCTGTTTGTACCTGTGTTTCTTAGCGCTGTTTATTCGCTCCCTCAGACATAATGACCGTTTGCAGGCGATCGCATAATGCCTGAATTTCATCATTCTTCATCCGATAGCTGACGCGATTGGCAATCAGGCGACTTGTGATCTCAAAGATGCTGGTCATTTCAATAAGTCCGTTCTCCTTGAGCGTTTGGCCTGTTTCCACCATATCCACGATCCGGTCCGCCAACCCGATAAGGGGTGCAAGCTCAATCGAACCGTTCAGCTTAACCACCTCAACCTGTTGGCCTTGTTCACGGAAATACTGCGAAGCGACATTCGGATATTTGGTAGCAACCCGCTGACGAATGCCCGGCTTCCAGTCCGGCAAGCCGATAACCGACATCCGGCACCTTGCGATGCCGAGATCCAGCAGCTCATAAACGTCCTTGTTCTCTTCCATCAGCACATCCTTGCCAACAATTCCAATATCCGCGACACCGTATTCCACATAAGTCGGCACATCCACCGGCTTTGCCAGAATAAATTCCATTCCTGCCTCCGGCAAGGGAATGACCAGCTTGCGCGTCTCATCCACATCGAGGGGAATCGGAAGTCCGGCTGAACGGAACAGCGCGGATGCTTTTTTATATATACGCCCTTTGGGCATCGCTACTTTCAACGTTTCCGCCACGTTCAAATCCTCCTGACCTTGACCTATATAAAATAGGGTGATATATCAACGTTCTATCGAAGGGTAATGATCTCCTGGTAGCCTCTGTTAAGCAGACTGCCGGATACGACGGGCACGCCTTCACCGCGAATATTTGCCGAATCCGGAATGATCGAGGTGATGACGGTATGGCCCTGCGCCCGCAGTTGTGACGCTTTTGCCAAACCTTCTTTGCGATAGGAAGCCGTGTAACGGATCAGTATGGGCAGCTCTTCCGCAATCTCTCCCCCCTGAACCCCATCCAGAATGCGATTGGTCTTAAGCGCAAAGCCGGTTGCCGGAACCGCACGGCCAAACTGCTGCAGCAGCTTGTCATACCGACCGCCGCTCGCTACGGGTGAACCAAGTTCAGCAGCATAGCCTTCAAACGTCATACCGGTGTAATAGGAGAAGTCTCCGAGCATCGTCAGATCAAACAGAACATGCCTGGAGACATCGTATGCCTCCAGCACCTCCCATACTCTGCACAGATGCTCAATAGAAGCTCTTGCGAGATCGTTGCTGCTAATCTCAAGTGCCTGCCCGGCAATCTCCCGGCCCCCGCGCAGCTTCAGGATTCCCTCCAGCTGGTCCTGCTGTGTCTCCGTAAGGAGCAGACTGGCAATGGTGTTACGGTATCCGACATAGTCGCGGTTCAGCAGGTCCTGCTTCAGGCTCTCTTGATCCTCCGTCCGCTCAGGCAGCACTTCCTGGAGCAGGCCATTAAGGTAACCCATATGCCCCATCGCGATTTTGAATTTCTCCACGCCTGCCGCCTTCAGGGATTCGATCGCCAGTGCAATCACTTCGGCATCGGCCTCCGGCGTATCGTCGCCTACAAGCTCTACTCCCGTCTGGAAGAATTCAGCCTCCCGGCCCGCCTCCTCTTCGATTGCGCGAAATACATTCGCATGATAGGACAAACGCACCGGTAACGGCTCATCCTTCAGCAGCGACGACATGACCCTTGCTATGGGGGCGGTTAGATCGGACCGCAGCACCATGGTCGTTCCGCGCTTATTCAATAATTTAAACAGTTTTTGGTCCGACGTAGAGCTTGCCACGCCTACCGTATCGTAATATTCCATCGTTGGTGTCATAATCTGCCGGTATCCCCAGCGGTCCATACATGCCAGCACTTCACGTTCAATCCGGCGCAGCTTCGTGACCGCATGAGGGAGATAATCACGAACACCTGCCGGTTTCTCGAAGCCTTTCGGTTTAGACATGACGCTCCACCTCAAATTCAGAAAAGTCTTTAATATGGTAAAGTGGTACCTTGCTAATAAATTAAAGGATATTGGCTATATTACCATGAACTCTGCCCGATCGTCAATGCATCATGGAGGCTTCCTGCTGTGTATCGTTCTCTGTTGTTCTTCACCTTAGCCGCCAAAGAATTCGCTTAACTTCTGGGTATAATTGTAACACAAGAACAAGCTGGAGTGGCTTGCTTGTCTGTGGATGAATCTCTCATGTCTTTAGCGGCATAAATAAAAATACATTAGATGGTATCGTAGGGTTAGGCCACCCCGTAAATTCTAGATCGCTAATCATACAAAAAAGCCGCCCGATTGCCGGACGGCTTTGCTTCATAATGTCTGGTATGAATAAAGAATATGCCTGCTATGATTATAGATCAACTGATTTCTTGCTGTCGCCTGCAACGGTGTCTTTTCTCAGCGATGGCGCTTTTGGAGCTTTGGATGATGGCTTCAATGATCGTGGAACGCTGCCAAGCAGCACCCAGGAGCCTGGAATCCATCGGAACACCGTTTGTACGACCAGCGCACTAACAATCAGCGCAGTTACCATGCCGCCATAAATCCAGATGAGATAATCATCGGTTACCGGATTCAGCTTGAGATCGTACTCCCGATACAGGAACAGCCAGAGAGGATGCACCAGATAGATCGCGAAGGACAACTCGCCAATCCGCGTCAGCACCTTCACGATGAGTCTCCAACCGCTGTTATACAGCCAGCTGGCCAGCTGCATCAGCACAATGGCGGAGAAAACCGTGTGCAGATTCCATAACAGCTCGTACAACAGGGAGTCGTATTTGGCACCGTGCAATCTCTGATTGTACCAAATCTGCACGTGCGTCAGCGCCATCGCGAGCCAGCCCGCCCATAACACGACTGTACCTGCTCTTTGACCTGACGTCTGCTTTTTCCAAGATGACGTAAGCCAGCCCTTGAATTTGTCGTAATTCATCGCCAGATAAGCACCCAGCATATAGTAGGCTAAATACGAGATCGCCAAGCTTCCTTTAAACGTGTAGTGCAGCTCGTATTTATTCCATATGATAAAGCCCCATTGAAGCAGGAACCCGATGGGAACCGCCCACCGTACGAGAAACCGGGACGATTTGAACAGCTTGAGGAAGATCGGAAACAGGATGTAGAACTGCAAGCTAATAAACACAAAGTATAAGTGCGTATAGTTCTGCCCCCGAATCAAGCGTTCAAAGAATATCGGCATCTGTGCCCATAGATCAAATGAGCTGTTGAGCAACCCGTTCTGATACATCCGCACAAAGAAATAGATGATCGAGAACAACACATAAGGCAGCAGAATGTACAAGAGCCGCCGTTTGTAGAAGTTTTTGATCAGATCCTTAGTCAGCGGCCGGTCCGCATAGTTATAGAACAGCACAAAGCTGCTTAGGAATATAAACGAGGGTGTGCCGTATTTAAAGAAAATATTCAAAAAATTAATAATATAATAGAATCGCGAATCAATCGCATCGACCGTTGCAAATGAAGTCGCATGAACGTGAAGCACGCCCAGGATGGCCAGCGCGCGATAAATATCGAGCTGCGGGAGCCTTTCCTTTTTGTTCAGCGTTGCACTCATGTCAGGCGTCGCCTCCTTGTTTTCAAGTTTTTTCATAGAGTCATTGTATAAGGATAGGCGGGCAAAAAAGTCCCTCAAGGCTATCATACCCAGGGGACTATTGAATCGCTTTGTGTCATGTTATCCTCTACTCATTCTACAATAATTCAGGTAGCTTGAGAACCTAACTTGTCACATTACCTCAAATTGACTCACTTTCCGTTGATGTCCTCTTCAGCTCTTGCAATGGATTGCCGCCTACAAAAACACCCGGTGCCACATCTTTATGTACGACAGACCCTGCAGCAACAACCGCTCCATCTCCGATCGTTACACCAGGCAAAATCGTGGTGTTCGCGCCGATGAGTACGTTCTCCCCGATCCGCACTTCACCCAGACGATATTCCTTTATTAAATACTCATGGGCAAGAATCGTTGTATTGTAGCCGATCACCGAATTCTCGCCGATGGATATTTTCTCCGGAAAAAACACATCCACCATGACCATCAATCCAAACGCGGTATGCCTCCCCACCTTCATCCCGAGCATATGGCGGTATATCCAGTTCTTCAAGGGCAGAATAGGACAATAGCGGGCCAACTGGATAAAGATGAAGTTCTTGACGCCCTTGAACGGGCTCACGGTGCGGTAGATTTGCCATAACGCGTTGGGCCCTTCTACAGGATAACGGGTAATCTTTCTGGCCATGCTGCCAAAACTCCTATTCCTCTTGAAGTCCTACGATCTCATACAGGTCTTTCATATCCTTTAAAACATAATCCGGACCATACTCCATCAGCTTCTGCTCACCCTTCAGGGACCAAGCTACAGCTGCGGCCTTCACGCCCGCCGCCTTGGCAGATTGAATGTCGACCGGGCTGTCCCCGATCATCAACGTCGTAGCCGGATTGGCGCCGAGACGCTCGATCGCCGTCAGAACGGGCTCAGGATGCGGTTTCGGATGCTCGACGTCGTTCACTGTCACAATCGCCGACATGAAGCGCTCCAGATCGTACTTCTCCAAAGTCATCATCGTGGAGGGGCGGATCTTCGTGGTTACGATCCCCAGTGAAAGCCCATGACGATGAAGACGCTCCACGACTTCATTTACATGGGGGAATGGTCTAACCATCTCATCATGATGAAGCGTGTTGAAGGAGCGGTATGCTTTGATAAGCGGACTAACGTCATCAACGCCCCCCGAGAAAGCCTGCAGCTGCTGCTCCAGCGTGGTTCCCATATGTGGAATGATCTGCTCCCTGGTTAGCGGTCCTGGGGCCTGAGCCTCAAAGACATGCAGAAACGACGAGATAATCAATTCATTCGTATCAATAATGGTTCCGTCCAAATCAAACAGTACGGTTTCGATCATGCTGCAACTACTCCTTTTTGTCCTCCGTATCTGGTTTTATTGCCGGAGTATCTTCTACTGGGGACGGTTTGACTTCCGTCTCCTGGACTTGGGTTAGAGGGCTTTTGTCAGCCGTCTCTGCTGGCTCTGCTGCCGGTTTGTCCTGCTTAACAGGTGCCTGCGCAGATGACTTCGCGGCTTTATTGGTCTGAAGGTCCGCTTCAGGCGTAGGACCTGCTCCGGTCTTCGTTGACACGATGGGGTCCAAATAACGCACATTGGCGCGACCCGTTACACGGCGCACAATGATCAGTACGATGCCTCCAATGACAATCAATACGGACAGCAGCTGGGAGATCCTAATATTGCCGTAAGCCGGGTCCAGATGGCCCAGTTCAAAGCCCATCCAAGTCATCGGTGCCCATAACGTATTGTTAATGAAGTCGGCAAGTCCGGCTGCGCCTTGGAACGCCAAACTGTCCGTGCGCACCGCTTCAATGAAGAATCGGCCGATGGAATACCAGATGAAATATCCGATGAAGAGCTCGCCTGCGCGCAGGAATTTCTGTCTGCGAAGAATAAGCAGGATGACAATACCGACCAAGTTCCATAAGGATTCATATAGGAAGGTAGGATGATGGAATACGCCTTGTACATTCATTTGATTGACGATGAAATCAGGCAGGTGCAGCTGCCCGCGTAAAAAGGACTCGCTGACAGGACCGCCATAGGCCTCCTGGTTAACGAAATTCCCCCAGCGACCAATGATTTGGCCGGCCAACAGAGACGGAGCACAGATATCAGCAATCCGCCAGAATGAGTAGCCTCTTCTACGTACAAAGATCAAAGCGCAGATAATGGCCCCGATGAGAGCACCAAATATCGCAATCCCGCCATTCCATGTTTTGAACACGTCCAGGAAGTTGTCCTTATAATCTTCCCATTTAAATGCTACATAATAAATACGTGCACCAATAATTGCCGAAGGTACGCCAAGCAATACCAAATCCATAAAGAACTCCTGCGGAATGCCAAAACGCTTCCCCTCGCGAATGGCCAGCAACAGCCCCACCAAAGCACCCAGCCCTAAAATCAAGCCATACCAATGAACACGCAGCGATCCGATGGAGAACACCACCGGATCGATGAGCAATGTTTGCATCACTTATAACCTCCCTAGTCCTAGTCCAAATCGTCCATATCTTCAGCGATCGTAGCTGTCAGTTTGTTCGTAAACTGCAGCGCAGCATTCAGTCCCATTTGTTTCAGTCTGTAGTTCATAGCTGCCACTTCAATAATAACCGCAAGGTTACGTCCTGGACGAACCGGAATGGTGACCAGAGGGATGTCCGTCTCAATAATTCGTGTTGTTTCTTCATCTAACCCCAGACGATCATACTGTTTATCCTGCTGCCAGGCTTCCAATCGCACAACAAGGGTAATCCGTTTATTGTTTCGAACGGCGCCTGCACCGAATAACGTCATTACATTAATAATACCGACTCCGCGAATCTCCAGAAGATGGCGAATGAGCTCCGGCGCCGTACCGTGCAGCTGAAAATCCGATGTCTGACGTATCTCCACCGCATCGTCCGCAATTAATCGGTGTCCGCGTTTGACGAGCTCCAGTGCCGTCTCGCTTTTCCCGATACCGCTTGAGCCTGTTATCAGCATCCCTACGCCATAAACATCGCACAATACCCCGTGGATGGTTGTAGTTGGTGCAAGTTTGCGTTCCAGAAAGCTTGTGAATCGGCTTGTCAGAATGGTTGTTGCCATGCTGCTGCGCAGTACAGGCAAACCTCTCTCATTCCCGAGTTCCACCAGTTCTTCCGGCACCTCCAAGGAACGTGTTACCACGATGCAAGGTGTTTCTTCCGTGCACAGGCTGCGCATACGCTCTTTACGCTCTTCCGGCTTCAGCATTCCGAAGAAAGCCAACTCGGTGCGCCCCATAAGCTGAACCCGTTCCCGCGGATGGTATTCAAAATAACCGGCCATTTCCAATCCCGGGCGATTCAGATCGTCCGTTGTAATCTGACGTTTCAAGCCTTCCTCACCTGCGATGACCTCCAGCTGAAACTGCTGGACCAGCTCGGATACCTTCACTTTCTTGGCCATGGTCTTACCCCTCTTCTTCCATTGTATGTTGACATCACAACGAAACCGTCATATGGCACGGCCCGTCTTGGATGATATATTCCATCATTCAGCTATTCCTAAAGAACACTACTGTACACTTACCTGCGATCTTGGAAATTACCATGAAATATGCTCAACATCCCATATGTTCAATACGTATGTATGCCTTGCTTTGTGCTTATCTTATCGAAAAAAGCCAATGAATGCAATTCTAACCGACTACTCCATTGCGACATTAGGCTTATATAGGGGTGTGCTTTAAATAGATTGCTGCCCATGGAATACCTCAATTGGCATCGGTAAAGGATATCCAAACCTTTTCCCAGGGCGTGAATGTTAGCGTGATATTGTCTTTTTCTCCTAAAAAAAACCGCCCCTTGAGGGGGCGGTTTTCAAGAGATCCCGATTGCTGAAGATTAGTCTTCGAGCAATACGTTCAATTCAGACTCTTTATCAAAGATATGAACTTTGTTCATGTCGAGTGCCAATTTCACATTGTCGCCTTCGCGAGTAGTCGAACGTCCGTCTACACGGCCGATAACCGTATCGGTACCCAAGCCGCTCAGGTACAAGAGCATTTCGTGACCAAGGTTCTCGGTTACATCGACTTTTGCAGAGAAGATCGTATTCGGGGAAGCTTCCAGGAAGACTGGCTCTTCATGAATATCTTCCGGACGAACACCCATGATCACTTCTTTACCAATCATGGATTTATTTTTGAGCAATTGTGCTTTACCACCTGGTACTTGAACGTTCAAGCCCTGGGAAGTGAAGTATACGCCACCGTTTTGCTCGGACAATTTACCGTTGATGAAGTTCATGGTTGGGGAACCGATGAAACCAGCAACGAACAGGTTGTTCGGATTGTTGTACAGTTGCTCTGGGGAATCCGCTTGTTGAATGATGCCGTCTTGCATAACAACGATACGATCACCCATCGTCATAGCTTCTGTTTGGTCATGCGTTACGTAGATACAAGTGGTTTCAAGACGCTTAACCAGCTTGGTGATTTCGGCACGCATCTGACCGCGGAGTTTCGCATCCAAGTTGGAAAGCGGCTCATCCATCAAGAAGACTTGTGGATCACGGACAATCGCACGACCCAAGGCAACACGCTGACGCTGACCACCGGACAGAGCTTTTGGCTTACGCTCAAGCAAATGCTCGATATCCAGGATTTTTGCTGCTTCACGTACACGCTTATCGATTTCGTCTTTCTTCACTTTACGGAGTTTCAAACCGAATGCCATGTTCTGATATACGTTCATATGTGGATACAAGGCGTAGGATTGGAATACCATCGCGATGTCACGATCTTTAGGTGCTACATCGTTAACAACACGGTCGCCAATGTAAAGTTTACCCTCAGAAATTTCCTCAAGACCCGCGATCATACGCAGTGTCGTGGACTTACCGCAACCGGAAGGACCTACCAAAACCAAAAATTCTTTATCTTTAATATCCAAATTAACGTCAATTACAGTTGCTTTATCCGAACCTGCATACTTTTTGTAAATATGCTCTAAGCGTACACCAGCCATGTGCATTTGCCCCCTCATATGAATGTTATGAAATCGAATACAATTAATTTATAATCTTATATTACCCCATAGGCACCTGACTTGCTATACACAATCTGCACAAAAAACCTATTTCCTTTTCGTCACTTTATACAATAGAAGCGTTATTTTCACTAAAACCGCATCACTGAAGCTCCGAACATCTAACCCCGTCTCCTGTTTAATCTTATCCAGCCGGTACAGCAGCGTGTTGCGGTGAATATACAGGTGCTTGGCCGTCTCACTCACGTTACAATCCAATTCGAAAAAAGACTCGAGCGTTGACAATGTCTCGCTATCCTCGAACAAATCGGTATGGCCGGCAGCGTACTCGCGCAGGAATTGATTGCGCTGGTACTCGGGAATGCTATAAACCAGACGCTCCAGATGAAGCCCAGTCGATAGATGGATATGTTCCTTGACCTGGAATGTACGGCCGATGGTCATGGTCTCTCTTAACATGCTAACAGTCTGTGGCAGAGCATGCAGCGCATTAACCGCCGGTATCGCCGAGATATGGAAATCCCCCACCCATTCCGTTGAAATCAGCTCGTAGAGCCCCATACAGAATAAGGAGAGCAAATCCTGGTCGCCGTCCAACGAAGTATCCTCTTTATCATCGGTCGTTATACCATCCAGCAATTCTTGGTTCGCTAAGATAATCCATTCCTTATCAAGCAGTGGCACCAGAATGATGTCCCCGCCAAAATAGCTGCGCAATAACCGATGCAGCGCCTTATAGCTTGGAGTGGGAGCATGCTCGCTTTCATGAATTAGAAGAAAGGGAACCATGTCCTCAGTCAAACTTGTTCGAATCAACATTTCATCTGGTAATTCAGCAAGCAGTTCACCGGCTTGCAGGCGTTCCTTTAACCAGCCACCCAACTGTTGGGCGCGTCGTTCTTCTTCAACCTTACCGGTATTCTTGGGCACTCCCCCTGGCATCGTATCCTGCAGGCTCGACAATAGTAGAGTTATAAGCCCAATCTCCGACTCCGTCAAAGCACCCTGATCCGCTACGATTACCTGGCTAGGATCCTGTGGATTCACTGGAATCCAAATCTCACCCAGGTCCTTGCGAGCATAGGCGCCGTTAACCTTTCGGGATTTGTGCGAGATTCCGTTTTCTACACGGTTATTGGACCCCTGAACTCCTACCTCTTGACCAATCCGATCACCAAATGGCGGTGAGGTCGCCATTGATTTTGTTAACCATGCCGCTTCCTGATCATTCAATGTTTTTAAACCGAGTGAGGTACCCAAGGTCTGCTCTAGTTTCTGAACGATGTGCTCCATCTCCACCATTGATGACTCCACCACTTTATCGTTTTTTCTTATTTTAGCATAAGACCCAGTACAAGCGACAATGCCTTCTCTCTAAGCCCATTTACATTGGACAAAAACAGCCTAAAACAATACAAAAAGAGCCGTCAACAACGTTGACGACTCTTCGGATGAGCCATGAAGGACTCGAACCTTCGACACCCTGATTAAAAGTCAGGTGCTCTACCAACTGAGCTAATGGCTCTTATTACTGGTGGAGGATGATGGATTCGAACCACCGAACTCGGACGAGAACAGATTTACAGTCTGCTGCGTTTGGCCACTTCGCTAATCCTCCAGGATATAAAGGTGGCTCGGGACGGAATCGAACCGCCGACACGAGGATTTTCAGTCCTCTGCTCTACCGACTGAGCTACCGAGCCTTATATACATGACATAAAAATAAAGTTCGGCATCCCACTTTAATTTGTGGAAAACCGACTATTTTTATTCCTTAAAATTAATAATGGCGGAACTGACGGGATTCGAACCCGCGATCTCCTGCGTGACAGGCAGGCATGTTAGGCCTCTACACCACAGTTCCACATTATTAAAAATGGTGCCGGCGAGAGGACTTGAACCCCCAACCTACTGATTACAAGTCAGTTGCTCTACCAATTGAGCTACACCGGCATGGTAAGGTGATAAAAATAGTACATGGTGGAGGCTGAGGGGATCGAACCCCCGACCCTCTGCTTGTAAGGCAGATGCTCTCCCAGCTGAGCTAAGCCTCCAGGTATGTATGGTAGCGGCGGAGGGGATCGAACCCCCGACCTCACGGGTATGAACCGTACGCTCTAGCCAGCTGAGCTACACCGCCATATAAACCTATTTGCGTTCAAGTTATTCAAATGGCGGAGAGAGAGGGATTCGAACCCTCGCACCGCTTACGCAGTCTAACCCCTTAGCAGAGGGTCCCCTTATAGCCACTTGGGTATCTCTCCATCATAACTTGTATGCAGTTACAGAGATTGATTCCCTGAAAACTAGATACGAAACGATCTTTGCGTTGATTAGAATCCGTAGCATTCACCCGATGTGGTATCGGGGTCCCCGAAAAGTATTCGGTGTCAGCTTCAAAGCTTCACTTCACTTTTTGGGGTGATTTGGATAAGCCCTCGACCGATTAGTATTGGTCAGCTCCATGCATTGCTGCACTTCCACCTCCAACCTATCTACCTCGTCGTCTTCAAGGGGTCTTACTAGTTGGGAAATCTCATCTTGAGGGGGGCTTCACGCTTAGATGCTTTCAGCGCTTATCCCGTCCGTACGTAGCTACCCAGCCATGCTCCTGGCGGAACAACTGGTGCACCAGCGGTACGTCCATCCCGGTCCTCTCGTACTAAGGACAGCTCCTCTCAAATTTCCTACGCCCACGACAGATAGGGACCGAACTGTCTCACGACGTTCTGAACCCAGCTCGCGTACCGCTTTAATGGGCGAACAGCCCAACCCTTGGGACCTACTTCAGCCCCAGGATGCGATGAGCCGACATCGAGGTGCCAAACCTCCCCGTCGATGTGGACTCTTGGGGGAGATAAGCCTGTTATCCCCAGGGTAGCTTTTATCCGTTGAGCGATGGCCCTTCCATGCGGTACCACCGGATCACTAAGCCCGACTTTCGTCCCTGCTCGACTTGTAGGTCTCGCAGTCAAGCTCCCTTATGCCTTTGCACTCTTCGAATGATTTCCAACCATTCTGAGGGAACCTTGGGGCGCCTCCGTTACTCTTTAGGAGGCGACCGCCCCAGTCAAACTGCCCGCCTGACACTGTCCCCGTACCGGATCACGGTACCAGGTTAGAACCTAGATACGATCAGGGTGGTATCCCAACGTCGCCTCCACACAAGCTGGCGCTCATGCTTCAAAGGCTCCCACCTATCCTGTACAGATCGTACCCAAATCCAATATCAAGCTGCAGTAAAGCTCCATGGGGTCTTTCCGTCTTGTCGCGGGTAACCTGCATCTTCACAGGTATTAAAATTTCACCGGATCTCTCGTTGAGACAGCGCCCAAGTCGTTACGCCATTCGTGCGGGTCAGAATTTACCTGACAAGGAATTTCGCTACCTTAGGACCGTTATAGTTACGGCCGCCGTTTACTGGGGCTTCGGTTCACAGCTTCGGATTGCTCCTAACCGCTCCCCTTAACCTTCCAGCACCGGGCAGGCGTCAGCCCGTATACTTCGCCTTACGGCTTCGCACAGACCTGTGTTTTTGCTAAACAGTCGCTTGGGCCTTTTCACTGCGGCCCCCTCGGGCTATTCACCCTACCGAGGCACCCCTTCTCCCGAAGTTACGGGGTCATTTTGCCGAGTTCCTTAACGAGAGTTCTTCCGCGCGCCTTAGAATTCTCTTCTCGCCTACCTGTGTCGGTTTGCGGTACGGGCACCTTCACCTGACTAGAGGCTTTTCTTGGCAGTGTGAGATCATGACCTTCGCTACTATAATTTTCACTCCCCATCACAGCCCAGCCTTATCGATGTGCGGATTTGCCTACACATCAGCCTCACTGCTTGGACGGACATCCATCAGTCCGCGTCACTACCCTCCTGCGTCACCCCATCGTTCATAACGGTTTACGGTGGTACAGGAATTTCAACCTGTTGTCCTTCGATTACGCCTTTCGGCCTCACCTTAGGTCCCGACTTACCCTGAGCGGACGAGCCTTCCTCAGGAAACCTTGGGCTTTCGGCGGATCAGATTCTCACTGATCTTTTCGTTACTCATACCGGCATTCTCACTTGTATGCTGTCCAGCGCTCCTTACGGTACACCTTCAACCTACATACAACGCTCCCCTACCCCTGATGCAAAGCATCAAGCCATAGCTTCGGTGGTGTGTTTAGCCCCGTTACATTTTCGGCGCAGAGTCACTCGACCAGTGAGCTATTACGCACTCTTTAAATGGTGGCTGCTTCTAAGCCAACATCCTGGTTGTCTGTGCAACTCCACATCCTTTCCCACTTAACACACACTTGGGGACCTTAGCTGATGGTCTGGGCTGTTTCCCTTTTGACAATGGATCTTAGCACTCACTGTCTGACTCCCGGATATAAGTCTATGGCATTCGGAGTTTGACTGAGCTTGGTAACCCTTGCGGGCCCCGCACCCAATCAGTGCTCTACCTCCACGACTCTTCATTCCGAGGCTAGCCCTAAAGCTATTTCGGGGAGAACCAGCTATCTCCGAGTTCGATTGGAATTTCTCCGCTACCCCCACCTCATCCCCGCATTTTTCAACATACGTGGGTTCGGGCCTCCAGTGCGTGTTACCGCACCTTCACCCTGGACAGGGGTAGATCACACGGTTTCGGGTCTACGCCCACATACTCAGTCGCCCTATTCAGACTCGCTTTCGCTGCGGCTACGGCTTCTCGCCTTAACCTTGCATGGGAACGTAACTCGCCGGTTCATTCT
>NZ_CP150215.1:85000-157500 GCF_037969845.1 Paenibacillus sp. FSL W7-1279 | reverse complement strand
CCTTGAGCATTTGCTCCTGCATCTTTTTCACTTGCTTCATCATTTGGTTCATATTATTCATGATTCATCTCTCCTTATAATAGGGTGCACGTAGGGACGTGCTAGTCTTTTATGACAACGAGGTCTTCTCCAAACAACTGGATGGCCTCATCAATCCATGGTTTTTCCCCACCGGCCTCCGCTTCTTCGTGCTCAAGCTTAAGTTCTTCTGCCTGAGGCTTGCCCACTCCTTCTACCGCGTCACTCCAATCACGAAGCATCATGGTAACCAGATGATACGGCTTGCCAAGCGTTGACTCAAGAACCCCTTCAATCACCTGTTTATTGGCAGGCTTCTCCGTGGTTTCGCGGTGGATGTTGTTTTTAAAAGCGATAAGAACCTTGTCTTCCCATACGGACACAGGCTCACCATCCATCAACCATGCGTGGACCGTTACCTTCTCCTCTTTCACGTTCTGCAGAATTTGGGCCCACTGCCGTTGAACAGAGGTAAAATCCTCTCCGGTTCGGCAAGATACATACTGATCCATATGCTGCGGAATCTTGGCTGATGAAGCTGCTTTCGGTGCCGGTGTACGGGTAGACTTGGCCGGTTCACGTTGACCTGATGCAGGAACACCATTTTGTATCAGTCGCTCCAGCTTCTTCTCAAGTGCGGCTACGTGCTGTTTCAGCTGAGCGAGTTCACCTGCATCGGCCGTACTATGGGCAGCTGAGGCCCCACCCGCAGATTGGGTTATACCGGAGAGCTTGAGCAACGCTACCTCAAACAGAGTTTGCGGCTGCGAGGCGTATTTCATCTCACTCTGATACCGGTTCAGCGTATCAATCATTTGAAATAGTTCCTCTCGGCTGAAGGCATTTGCCATCTCCTGAAACTCTGCCGGATTCAAAACCCGGTCGGTCAGCTTGTCAGCGCCTGGAACCATCTTGATCATGAGCAAATCGCGGAAATAATACAGGAGGTTCTCCATGCATTTATCTGCACTTTTTCCCTCCTGCATAAATTGCTCCACAATCTGCAGCACAAGTCCGGCATCCCCCTGTTTCACAGCACTGGCCAGACGGCCAAACTGCTCCGAGGCAATGCCGCCCGTCATGTCCATGACCTGCTGGTAAGATACCGTACCTCCGGTAAAGGAAGCAATCTGATCCAGAATGCTCAGTGCATCCCGCATACCGCCATCCGACAGACGTGCGATATACTGCAGCGCTTCATGCTCTGCCGTAATGCCTTCTTCTCCGCAAATCTGCTCCAGACGCCCGGTTTGTTCGTCCAAGGAAACTCTACGGAAGTCAAACCGTTGACAGCGTGAGATGATCGTTGCCGGAAGCCTGTGCGGCTCTGTTGTCGCTAGTATAAACATCACGTGTGCCGGCGGTTCCTCCAGCGTTTTCAATAAGGCATTGAACGCTTCCGTCGTCAGCATGTGTACTTCATCGATAATATAAACCTTGCGCCGCACCTCGGTCGGTGCGTATTTGACTTTCTCCCGCAAATCACGGATTTCCTCGACGCCGCGGTTGGATGCAGCATCGATCTCCTGAACATCCATGACGGCTCCGGACGTTATACGCCGGCAGGCCTCGCATTCATTGCAGGGTTCCTCAGCCGGACCATGCTCGCAGTTCACGGCTTTGGCCAAAATTTTAGCGGCACTGGTCTTGCCTGTACCCCGTGGACCGCTGAACAGGTAGGCATGGGAAACCCGCTGCTCGCGAATGGCATTCTGCAGGGTCTGGATAATATGCTGCTGGCCCACCATGTCGCCGAACGACTGTGGTCGCCAAGCACGATATAACGCGATATGTTCCACTGTGCTTTACCCTCTTTCAACTTCCACTTCACGAGATCGAGAACCCTAAGGTTTATACTAAGCCCGATCTTCGCGTGCTTTACTATTGCATTCATGGTCAATCCCAGCCCAAAAGGCGTGAGTTTAACGGTTATATTATACTACATTCTATACTACTTTCCCCTGCCTTAGCAAAACGTTTACTTGGAAATCTTTATCCAAAGTGCACATGAAGGATCAGCTTGAATCTATAGCCGTCTCGACAAAAAACACCCTTGCCAATATGGCAAAGGTGTTATGTGCAGATATGTATACCGTGCACCTGTTATTGATAATTGCGATCCGAGCGGCAATCCTGAGCAACAACTCGGGCTAGGCACCCCTCCGGCACAAAAGCGATCTTGCTTATGGCTGCTTCCTTCCGGACCTGACCAGGTTCACAAGTGCTCATTGCGGAGGACCCAACCGTCAACGTTGAGCGCAGGGACCAGCCTCACATCGACAATACCTCTAACAGGAATTCAACCTCGCTACAGCGGATTGCGAGTTACAGGGCACCGCTACCTCCCCGTCTAGCACGGCGAACTTTAGTATATCGCATGGCTATCAAAAAAGCAACCGACGGAAGAAGTTGCATACTCCACCAGCCCTGTAAACAGACAAAAACCCTTCGACCACAAGGGCGAAGGGTTTGTTTATTAGATACCGTATTTCTTCTTGAATCTATCAACACGACCGCCAGCATCCAGGAATTTCTGTTTACCTGTGAAGAACGGATGACAGTTCGAGCAAATCTCTACACGAAGATCTGGTTTTACAGAACCTGTCTCAAACGTATTACCGCAAGCACAAGTAACTGTAGTAACGTGATATTTCGGTTGAATATCTTGTTTCATTGTAGCTTTCACCTCTTTCCGCCCTGAGCCTCATGCGGACCCAGAGTTATATGGACACATAAATGGAGTATATCACGAGCATATTGAATGCGCAATAGCCCATACACAAATCATCAGACAAGTCCACAATTGGAATTTCAACCTGATTTTAACACATGCAATGCCAGCACGATTCTGCTAGATAATTGAAGGTCTCTTCTTCGGTCTTGCCTGTCCCGGAGGCGGCACATGCGTATAGGAGCCAATCACCACATCCGGCAGCTCCTCCTGCATAATCTCAATAGCCTGCTTCATCCCCAGAATCTCACCTTGCGCAGGCGGAATAAGCTCGAGATAGCTCTCAGGGTCAATATTGAGATTACGGAGCTGGATTAACTTGAGGCCCGTGCGGCGGGCAAACTCAATCATAGCCTCCAGCTCTTCCTCGCGATCGGTCACGCCCGGGAAGATCAGATAGTTGATGGATGTATACACGCCTTGATCGGTTGCATAGCGAAGGGATTTCTCCACATTGGCCAGCGTATAGCCCCTTGGCTTGTAGTATGCGTTATAATGATCATCCAATGCACTGATTGTGCTGACTCTCATCAGATCAAGACCCGCATCCACGATGCCGCGGATAAAATCGGTCAGTCCCGCATTCGTATTAATATTAATGTAGCCCATATCAGTCTGCGCCCGAACTTCTCTCATGGCTTCTATAATGATTTTCGCCTGCGTGGAGGGCTCTCCCTCACAACCTTGGCCAAAGCTGATGATCGATTCCGGTGTCTTCAGATGCTCCAGCATGACCTGCACCAGCTCATCCACTCTCGGACGGAAGTTCATGCGGGTCTGAGGCGCGACAAAGCCGCTGTCATCCGGCTGTTCCGATATACAACCGAAGCAACCGGCATTGCAGGAATAAGATACGGGAACAGCGCCTTCCCAGCGATTCAGGAAGGTGTTGGATGCCGTCAGGCATTCATATCCTAATGCACAGTTAGACAGATGCTCATAGAGTCGATTCTCCGGATATTTCTCCTTCAGCGTCTTAACCCCAAGCTCAAGATCGTTCACATCGCAGTTCACAGGGTTCCACTTCTCAGGGTCATCGGACAAACGCGCCGTCGTATAGAAGGCGCCATCCTTCCATACCACCGCCGAATAACCAAACAGCGGCAGCTTATATTCCTTGTCCGTCTTCACGTACCCTGGCAAGCACAAGCGGGTATATCCTTGCGGCAAAAGCGCTCCGACAGCGGTATACCCATCCTCAAGCGGCATCATTTCACCGGTCTCCGGATCCATCCCGATCGCTCGGGTGCTCGGCAGCCCGACCAGGGTAGCTCCCTCTGGCAAAGGTATCAATTCATCATCCAATATTTCAACGATCATATTACCGCTTCGGGCAAGCCCGAACAGCTCGGAATGATCATAAACGTTCCCTTGCTCATCTGCATAAACCAAATACATGTTGATCTCCTATTCTCCGGGTTGATTCAGGCTTAGCTCTGAGGTGCCGTCGCTGCAGATGCACGCGATGGACGTCTGGCTGTCTGGCTCTGAGTCCCGGTTCCGCTGCCGTTATTGGCATTCACATCAAATGATGCCAAGAACTCCGCGTTATTCTTGCTGTCACGCATTTTTTTGAGGAATCCTTCCACAAAGTCAGCAGAGTCGTTCATATTTTTACGGATCGCCCAAATGGTATCCAGTTCATCCTTGTTCAAGAGCACCTCTTCACGCCGGGTACCGGAGCGACGAATGTCGATCGCCGGGAAAATACGGCGTTCCGCGAAGCGGCGATCCAAGTGCAGTTCCATATTGCCCGTTCCTTTAAATTCCTCATAAATAATATCATCCATCCGCGATCCGGTTTCAACCAAGGCTGTAGCCAAAATCGTCAAGCTTCCGCCTTCCTCCACGTTACGCGCCGAACCGAAGAAGCGTTTCGGACGATGGAATGCAGCAGGATCAATACCGCCGCTCAGGGTTCTTCCGGACGGAGGGATAACCAGGTTATATGCACGCGCAAGACGGGTGATGCTGTCCAGCAATATAACAACGTCCTTCTTATGCTCCACCAGCCGCAAGGCACGGGACAATACCAGTTCCGCCACTTTAATATGGTTCTCCGGAAGCTCGTCAAAAGTAGAAGCAACCACCTCGCCCTTAACGGAACGCTGCATATCCGTCACTTCTTCAGGCCGTTCATCGATGAGTAAAACAAACAGTTCAATCTCTGGATTGTTGGTTGAGATGCTGTTGGCGATTTCTTTTAAGAGGAGCGTTTTCCCTGCTTTTGGCGGTGCCACGATCAAACCGCGTTGTCCTAAACCTACAGGTGCAAGCAGATCCATAATTCGGGTTGACAACTGATTAGGGGATGTTTCAAGAACAAGCTTTTCTTGCGGATATAGAGGAGTCAAGGCTGGGAAGTGCAATCGTTCCGCTGCGACGGCAGGATTCTCACCATTCACGGCGTTGACCTGCAGCAGCCCGAAGTAACGTTCGTTCTCTTTAGGTGTCCGGCATTTGCCCGAAACCAAATCTCCAGTCCGTAAATCAAATTTACGAATCTGGGAGGCCGAAATGTAGATGTCCTCCGTGCTCGGCAGATAGTTGATCGGTCTAAGAAAACCGTAACCTTCCGGCAAAATCTCGAGTACGCCCTCCATGAACATCAAGCCGCTCTGTTCGGCCTGCGCCCGGAGAATGGCAAATATCAATTCTTTTTTCTTCAACTGGCCATAATAAGGAATCTGATACTTTTTGGCCAGCTTATACAGATCCGTCAGCTTCATGCCTTCCAAATCGGCTATTTGTAAATCCATTCAATAACCACCTATTCAATTATTTGTTTCTGTCACAGCAATCCTGCTGTCATGTAGTCTATTATTCTATGAGAGCTTTACTAGGAGCATTACCCAAATCTGAGGGAGATATGCAGTTTCAACCACACATTTCCCTCATTTTGGTAAAAAATCATTCTTCCTCGGTCTCACGCCATACGTCGGCACCCAGCATGCGCAGATTGGATACCAGATGGTCATAGCCGCGATCAATGAATTCTACGCCGCTTACCTCCGTCACCCCTTCGGGTACGGTTAGTCCCGCAATCACAAGAGCCGCACCTGCGCGCAGGTCGGTCGCTTTGACCTTGGCTGCGTTCAGCGGACCACCTTCTATAATGGCCGAGCGTCCCTCCACGCGGATCTTGGCACCCATGCGAACTAACTCCGGAACATGTTTAAATCGGTTGCTATATACAAAATCACTAAGGACACTGACGCCTTCCGCTTGGGTAAGCAGGCTGGTCATCGGTGATTGCAAATCCGTTGCAAATCCAGGATATATAAGCGCCTTCACGTCCGCATGCTGGTATCGGTCCTTACCGATCACGCGGATGCTTTCGTCCAGCTCCTCAATACCAACACCCATCTCGATCAACTTGGCCGTGAGGGCTTCAAGGTGTTTCGGGATGACGTTGTCAATCAGAACATCACCGCGTGTAGCTGCGGCAGCAATCATATATGTACCGGCCTGAATCCGGTCTGGAATAATGGAATGGCGGCAGCCATGCATCTCGGTTACGCCTTCAATCCGGATCGTTTCCGTTCCGGCGCCCTTAATGACAGCCCCCATGGAATTCAAAAGTGTTGCAACATCTATAATTTCAGGCTCTTTCGCCGCATTTTCAATAATTGTGGAGCCTTTGGCCTTAGCAGCCGCCAGCATAATATTAATCGTTGCACCAACACTGCTCACATCCAGATAGATCTTCGCGCCTCGCAGCTCTTTAGCATGCAGATGAATCGAACCGTGTTCATTGGTGACGGTTGCGCCAAGCGCTTCAAAACCCTTAATGTGCTGGTCGATGGGACGAGGTTCAAAATTGCAGCCGCCCGGCAGGCCGATCACGGCTTCTTTAAATCTTCCAAGCATGGCGCCCATCATATAGTAGGACGCGCGCAGTTTCTTAACGGGTCCGTTAGGCATCGGAATAGATTTGATATCAGAAGGGTCAATTCTCATCTGATTGCCTTCCCATGAAACTTGCCCGCCCAATTCTTCCAAAATCTCAGCATAAACAGCCACATCGCTGAGAAGCGGCAAATTATCAAGTACGACTTCCGATTCCGCCAGAATTGCGGCGGGAATTAACGCAATCGCGCTGTTCTTGGCACCACTGATTGTTACAGTACCTCGCAGTGGGCGTCCACCGCTGATCATCAATTTTTCCATAAGCTTTCGGGTCCCCCTACATCACTTCGCAGCCGGAAATGGTTCTGATGGCCGTCATACAAGAAAAACGTCTTATCGACGTTCCTTAAGGATGACAGACCGCATTTAGCGTTTCTTATTGTTCTCGATGATCCGGTTGTGAAGCTCACAACCCGCTTGTACTTTGATATCTCAATAAATGAAATGGAAAAACACCGGCTACGCGGTGTGCTTTCCATTTCATTGTATGCAGCATAAGACAGCCTAAATATCTTAGGTGATTCCAATCGTCATGTCGTAGCCACTAGAACTACAAGCGACTTAACTATGAATAATTAAGCTTGATTGTTGGAACCAAACTCACGGATTTTGCCAACAACGGTTTCCTTGATTGCCTCACGGCCTGGTTTCAGGAATGTGCGTGGATCGTAAGCTTCCGGTTTAGCAGCAAGCACTTCACGAACAACTTTAGAGAACGAGATTTGGTTCTCAGTATTCACGTTGATTTTGGAAGTACCCAAGGAGATCGCTTTCTTGATGTCATGCGTCGGAATGCCTGTACCACCATGAAGCACCAACGGAAGTTTCACAGCATTGCGAATCTCTTCCATCTCTTTGAAACCAAGGTTTGGTTCGCCTTTGTAAGGACCATGAACAGAACCAAGCGCAGGTGCCAATGTGTCGATGCCTGTTTCGTTCACGATGCGAACGCAATCGTCCAGCTTCGCGTACATTACGTCACCGATAACATCATCTTCTTGTCCGCCGACCATACCGACTTCAGCTTCAACGGAAACGCCTTTAGCATGAGCATACTCAACGACTTGTTTCGTTGTTGCAATATTCGTATCAATCGGGCTGTGGGAATCATCGATCATAACCGAAGTGAATCCTGCGTCGATTGCTTCTTTACATTTCTCAACACTTGAACCGTGGTCAAGGTGAATGGCAACAGGAACCGTAACTTTCAGGTCCTCCATCAAGCCTTTTACCATGTGTACGACGGTGCTGAATCCACCCATATAACGAGCTGCCCCTTCGGAAACACCAAGAATTACCGGTGATTTCTCTTGCTCAGCCGCTTCAAGAATCGCATATGTCCACTCCAGGTTGTTGATGTTGTATTGACCAACAGCATATTTACCTTCGAGTGCTTTGTTCAGCATGTCTGTCATTGATACTAATGGCATGGTTTCATCCTCCTATAGATGCTTAGTTTGTCTATGGTTTTTAGCCGATATAACATACGGACTTATTATACCACATCGCGTCATAAATACTAAACAAGCATTTCCTAAAATGCTGCGAAGGAGCTCACATTCTGGCAAAAAAAAGAATTCCGCCCTTTGAGCAGAATTCATCATTCAACCGATATTACTGGCGGTCCCTTTCAGCTGCATATTAACGGCTTGACGCATCTCGTCAATATCAAAGGGTTTGGTAAAATGCATCAACGCACCAAGATCGGTTGCTTCCTTGATCATGTCAAGCTCTCCATAGGCCGTCATCATGATCACCTTAATGTCCGGATTCATCTGTTTTACATGCTTCAAAATCTCAAGCCCGTCCATTCCAGGAATTTTCATATCCAGCAGCACCAAATCCGGAGCATGCATCTTCACAATTTCAAGTGCCGCCTTGCCGTTCGCCGCTTGAAACGTCTCATATCCCTCACTGCTGAACACTTCCACAAGCAGGATGCGGATACCATTCTGGTCATCCACAATCAACACTTTGTGTTTGCTTTCCTTGCTCATCCTTCTAACCTCCCCGATACATAAATTCGTATAATGAGTATATGCAAACTCGAAAGTTCCTAACTTTCCCATAACCGACCATTATTTGTATTCGCCTGTAGATGTCGAATTCCTTCCTACCCTAAAAAAAGTAAGAAAAAAAGATGTACGAATTTGTTGTATGTGAATCGACAGCTCCGGACATCCGCTCTGAAGGTTAGCTTGCCCTCTCTGTCATTATGATAATGGATTTCTACGCAAAAAAGAGCCTCTTCAAAAGAGGCTCTTCTCATTATGCCTGATGCTGGATCGAGGCTTTTACAAATTCACGGAACAGCGGCTGCGGACGGTTCGGACGGGAAGTGAATTCCGGATGGAATTGCACGGCGAGGAACCATGGGTGTCCTGGCAGCTCTACAATTTCAACCAGACGTCCATCCGGAGAAGTACCGGATATGCGCAGACCTGCTTTTTCAATATCTTCGCGGTACTGGTTGTTGAACTCATACCGGTGGCGATGTCTTTCATAAACGAGCTCGTCCTGGTAGCAGGACTCTGCAAGCGATCCTGGAACCAGCTTACATGGATACAGACCCAGACGCATCGTTCCGCCAAGATCCTCGATATCCTTCTGCTCAGGCAGCAGGTCGATGACTGGATATTCGGTAGCCGGATCAATTTCCGAGCTGTTCGCGCCGTTCAGACCGACAATCGAACGGGCATATTCAATAACAGACACTTGCATCCCAAGACAAATACCGAAGAATGGAATGTTGCGCTCACGGGCATAACGAATCGCGCTGATCTTACCTTCGATACCCCGATCTCCAAATCCACCCGGTACAAGGATACCACCAATGCCCCTCAACGCCTCTTCCACGTTGTCTGCCGTAATCTCTTCGGCATTCACCCAGCGGATTTTCACGTCAGCATTAGCATCAAAGCCTGCATGAGACAGGGATTCAACAACACTGAGGTAAGCATCGTGCAGTGCGACATATTTACCAACGATCGCAATCTCAACGGTCTTCTCCAGTTTGGATACACGCTCCACCAGATCTTCCCACTCGCTCATATCCGGCGCAGGGGTAGTCAATTTCAAATGATTGACAACAATTTCATCAAGACCTTCTTCACGCAAATTCAGCGGTACCTCATACAGCGAGGAGGCATCGCGGCATTCTACAACCGCGTTAGGATCGATGTCGCAGAAGAGCGCGATTTTTGCTTTCATCTCGGTTGAAAGCTCATGCTCCGTACGGCACACGATAACATTCGGCTGAATGCCGATACTGCGGAGTTCTTTTACACTGTGCTGAGTCGGCTTCGTTTTTACTTCACCGGCTGCCTTAATATATGGAATGAGGGTTACATGAATATACATCACGTTCTCACGGCCAACGTCGCTCTTAATTTGACGGATCGCCTCAAGGAAAGGAAGGCTTTCGATATCGCCGACCGTTCCGCCGATTTCGGTAATAACCACATCCGAACCCGCTTCACGGCCTGCACGGAACACGCGCTCCTTGATTTCGTTCGTAATATGAGGGATTACCTGCACGGTACCGCCCAAATATTCTCCCCGACGTTCCTTGCTGATAACAGATGAGTATACTTTCCCTGTTGTCACATTGCTGTTCTTCGACAGGTTAATATCGATGAAGCGCTCATAGTGTCCCAGGTCCAGGTCGGTTTCCGCACCGTCGTCCGTAACGAATACTTCGCCATGCTGGTAAGGACTCATGGTGCCCGGATCTATATTAATGTACGGATCGAATTTCTGAATCGTTACCTTGAGCCCTCTGTTCTTAAGCAATCTACCGAGCGAAGCGGCGGTAATTCCCTTACCAAGAGATGACACGACCCCGCCTGTTACAAAAATATACTTTGTCACTGTAAAAACCCTCCTATATAATCTCCATAACTTCAGGCGACATATGATGTTTATCCTAACCCGTTTTCCCCTGATTCATCAGAGGGACCAACAAAGAAGCATCGCTCGCTTCCAAAAATGGTGAGCGAGCTGACCTCCGACCTATTACAAACCGCATATATTGACGCTTAAATGATCCTCATATCATGTCGAGCTGCTTAACACGGCATACGTTATGAGGCATCAAGACGAGCGGTTTCCATACCTCATCTTAAACAACTGCAAACTTGAATCTTAGTTGACATAAGGTTTAGCAGAAGATGTCCCCTACCGGCGGAATACTCACTGCAAGAGACCATGAAAGTCCAGTCCCTACAGGAAGGATGCCTCCACAGTCCAAAGAAAAAATGTCTATCGACAAACTTCCAGAAGACAGACCGCTTTTGATAAGGTGCTTCTCTTGCGTTATTAGGTCCAGAAGCTAGCGTCGTTTACACTTTCTGAGCCTTAAAAACAAAAAAAGTGACCCCGAATAAATAACGGGGCACTTTTATATTAAACATATTTAATCCACAATCATAAGCCCAAGCAATAGTTTACTCTGTGCCTTGTCTGCTTGTCAAGAGAAGAAGCAACCTCAAAATTCCCCAATCGGCTGACAATGTAAAACACCGTCATAATCAGCTCAGACAAGTGCTAAAGTCCCTGCTGCATGAGGGATTAATCCTTATCGTCTTCCTCAAATGCCTCATCTTCCAGATCATCTTCCTCATCGGATTCGGAATCCTCGTCTTCCAATTCGTCATCATCCAGAACAACCTCTTCGTCTACTTCATCGTCGGCATCGTCATCATCCGGGAAGAGATCGTCGTGATCATCATCTTCTTCATCGATGCTGTCGAAATCCTCCTCGACATCGTCACCGCTATAAGTATCCTCTTCATCGGTGAAGTCATCGTCATCATCATCTTCATCGTTGATGATCCGCGGACGCTTGGCGTTCGCAATCGGATCCTCGGACTTCTCCAGCGGATACCAGCGTTTTAGTCCCCACAGATTCGTTCCTACACATGCGAAACGTCCGTCTATATTGATCTCGGTATATAACTGGGCAATCGTTTCGTTAATTTCCTGTTCCGTAAAGCCGCGAAGCTTGGCCACCTCATTCATAAGGTCACGGTAATAATACGGCGTATTCGCCGCCTTCAGAACCATAAAAGCCAGGTCAACCATTGGGATTTCCTGAATCTTCTCCGGATCGATCTTTAAATTGAGCGGATTACTCACTAACGCACACTTCCTCTCACACAATCTTCACGTTATACCCTCAACATATCCATTATCAAAACTAAGTAAAACCTATTTGGAAATAAAAATCAAGTTTTTCTGCGCCATTACCCATCAGATGCCAAAAGGAAAAAGACGGAGACAATTGTCTCCGTCTTCTGACTGTATCCGCCCCAAGGATCGACTCCTTACGGGATTAGATAAGAGAACCTTGATGTTCCCTCCATGTATCTTATGTTAGCCCTGCTGCTTTGACACGGTAAACAGGGCCTATTTCCCGGAAAAAGGGCAACATCCCATTCGGGCACTCTCCCCGGTTCATACAATACTGAAGCAACGGTTCATCGAGAAGGGAGATTGCCACATATGGATTACACCCGGATCATGCAATCACTACTTACAGAGACGAACCCTATGCGGAACGTCCGGGAAATGAACCGGCGGCTCCTCACGTTTCATGACCCTCAGCTGTACCAGGAATGTATCCGCGAATGGATACGACTTGTCGGGAAAAGGCGTTTCCCGAGTTCAGTCAGCTATTCGCCGCTTACCCAAACCATCATCGCTCCAGCTCCCCAAACCGCGAAGTTTGAAGCGGAGTTCCGGAATGAACTGATGGTAGAAGAGGATGACCAGGTTCATATCCAAGCCATACAAGGGACAATTGGAACGCTAACCGGGATCCCATGGGGTATCAAGCAAATCAAAGCCCCTCAAGCCTGGTCGATCTCGACAGGACACCGCATGAAGATTGCGGTTATCGACACCGGGGTGGATTTCGCTCACCCCGATCTGAAGTATTCGCTGACCCGAGGGATTAATCTCGTCCACCGAAACATACCGCCATACGATGACAACGGACACGGAACACATATTTCGGGTACCATCGCTGCTGCGAACAGCACGCAGGGCATGATTGGCGTTGCTCCAAGATCTGTGGTGTATCCAGTCAAAGCCTTTGATCACAACGGATCCGCCTTTGTGTCGGATATCATTCTGGCCATCGACTGGTGCGTGCGGGCCGAGATCGATATCATTAATATGAGTTTCGGTATGCAGACCCGAAGCCGTACGCTGCTGGATATTGTAGGCAAGGCCAACCAAGCAGGCGTCATTATTGTAGCCTCCTCCGGCAATGACGGCAAACGTCGTACCGCGGACTATCCTGCCCGTTATCCTCAAACCATATCCGTCGGAGCTACCGACCGCAACCGGAAGATCCCCTCCTTTAGCAATCGTGGGCAATTTGTCGATATTTATGCACCTGGAGATAAAATCGTGTCCGCTTGGCTGCAAGGAAAATACCACGAGATGAGCGGCACCTCTATGGCGACTTCGCACGTCAGCGGAGCGATCGCCCTGCTGCTTGCGCAAAAGCCTGACCTGAAAAAAACGGCTACCATTAAGGCCCTGCTGCGACGCACCTCCTCTCCCCTTAAGCTTAAAAAAGGATACAGCGTCTCCGATGGAGAGGTAAATGCCTTGAAATTTTTGCGCGAGGGCATGAAATTATAGACTGATTCTTCAGTAGTTACAAAAGAAGTCCGTTTGCAAATTCAAAACAGCCGCCTTTCCACGGAAAGACGGCTGCTGTCACATATTCAAATTAGGGCTCCTTACATCCGTTCCGGCGCCGATACGCCCATCAGGCGAAGCACGTTAGCAATAACGGTACGAACAGCTCGAAGCAAAGCCAGGCGAGCCTGCGTTTGATCCGTATCCTCCGTAATCACGCGCTCAGCTCGATAGTAGCTGTGGAACAAGGAGGCCAGCTCGTATACATACCGGATAAGTCGGTGCGGAGCATAGTTCTCTGCAGCAAGCGACACTTCCTGCGGGAGCTCTCCTATTTTGCGCAAAATGTCGTATTCATGCTCGGTTGTCAGAACGCTCAGGTTCACTTCCGAAAGCGGCAGGAGGTTAACGCCCTGCTCCTCCGCTTGGCGGAATACGCTGCAGATACGTGCGTGTGCATACTGCACATAGAAGACCGGATTCTCATTGGACGTTGACACCGCCAGATCCATATCGAAATCCAGATGCGAATCCATGCTGCGCATAGTGAAGAAATAGCGGATTGCGTCTACGCCGACTTCATCCATCAAGTCTTCCATCGTGACCGCTTTACCGGTACGCTTGGACATTTTCACTTTCTCGCCATCCTGGAACAGGCTGACCATCTGAGCGATCAATACAATCAGTTTGTCCGGATCATTGCCCAGCGCCTCCATAGCTGCCTTCATCCGCGGAATGTAACCATGATGATCGGCTCCCCAAATATTGAGGATCTTGTCGTAACCGCGCTCGTATTTATTGCGGTGGTACGCAATATCCGGCGTTAGGTAAGTATAGGTTCCGTCATTCTTCACGAGGACGCGGTCTTTGTCATCCCCATAGTCGGTGGTACGAAGCCAGGTTGCCCCATCCTTCTCATAAGCTTCGCCCTTCGATTTCAGCTCTTCCAGGGATTTCTCCACGAGTCCGTTCTCGTACAGGGATGTCTCACTAAACCATTCGTCAAAATGAACGCGGAATCGATTCAAATCGCGTTTGATTTTATCCAGTTCCTTCTCAAGCCCGAACTGACGAAGGAATGCAGCTCTCTCGCCTGGATCCATGGACAGCAAAGAGTCGCCCTTCTCAGCTACAAGCTCTTTAGCAAACCCTTTGATATCTTCGCCGTGGTATCCATCTTCCGGCATTTCGGCATCCTGACCGAGCTCCTGCAAATAACGGGCTTCGAGGGATTTTATCAGGTTCACAACTTGGTTGCCTGCATCATTAATGTAGTATTCGCGCGTCACTTCGTATCCAGCAAAATCAAGCACATTGCAAAGGGCATCACCTACCGCCGCTCCGCGGGCATGTCCCAGGTGCAAACTTCCGGTGGGATTGGCGCTGACAAACTCCATCTGAACCTTTTGCCCCTCTCCGGTAGCAATTCGCCCGTAGTTGTCGCCCTGTTCTTCTACCAACGCAACGATCGGATAGAGGTAACCCTTGTCCAAGGTAAAATTAATGAATCCTGGCCCGGCTATTTCCGCTTTTTCAATGGAAGCCTTCCCCATGTCCAGATGTTCCAGGATAGCCTCCGCAATTTGTCGCGGGTTCTTCTTGGCGATTCGTGTCAACTGCATCGCTACATTCGTAGCCAAGTCGCCATGCGACTTATCCTTGGGAACTTCAAGCGTAATGCCTGGCAATTCCTCACGGGAAACCAATCCTGCAGCTACGGCAGCGTCCGCCACCGCTTCTGCAACCAGCCCGTTAATGTGATCTAATGGATTCATTGTCATGATTCATGTGCCTCCTGAATAGTCAAACTAATAGAAAAGTGTCCCGAAAACTCGTCAAACACATATAAATCATACGCCCAAGCCGCTCGTCCGGACACTCCTTCAAGCGCAAGCTCCAGACGCTGGGTGTGCGTAGACAGATTAAATGAAGTGAACGGGGAGCGGTAATACCCAGGCAATCGCTGACCCAGCTTAAATGCCTGCTCGGACTCCACCTCGCCGTGACGGATCAGCTTCAGCTCGTCCTCCGTCAGCTTGAGCATGGCCCGGGTTTCCCCTTGATGCGGTCCAAGCGCTGGTTCGGTATAGCGAACATACAGGACATTTCCTTTGATAAACGCCTCTGCCGGAAGCTCCTGTATCGTATTCTCCCCTTCGTGAAGGCTTTGAAGACGGATGCTCACTTGTTTTCGGTCGTTCATGTTCGTTCCTCTTTTCCTTACCTATTGTATTACTATATCCAGTATAGCCCTGCAATTCAAATGAGGATTTTAGCAAATGTGAAGTAAACGTCTATCCGCGTGCTTACACGAAAGATCGGGTGCATCCTCAATCCCCGTATTTCTCGACCCATTGCTTGTGCCACTCACGATAACTTACACCCGTGATTTCCACCAGAGTCTTCCCGTCGATGGAATAAGGCGCACCGGCTAAATCGCCCCGATCAGGGAACGAGGTTCCCCCGATAACCTCACCCTCTGCTATCCTACCAATTAGAATACCAAAATATCACATGCTGTAGGCATACCCGGAAAAGAATATGCCTGATCCGTAACGAATCAGGCATGAACTATCATATAAGTTACAACGGAAGCAAGGCTACCTTCTCCCGCATTTCCAGCTTGGCCACCATGTCGTTCCAGGCCTGTGGTTTCTCAGGCAGTACCGAATAGTAACGTCTCAGGAAGTTGACGATCAGCTCCGCAGACAGCTCATCAACGGCATCATCGCCAGGCATGAAGCACAAATCGAGCCCGCTCACCGCTTCGCCGTCATTGTTCCAGGAAGGATGCACGTAGGCGATATCCGTGCGTTTGTAGCCAAGATGCGAGAGGACTTCGCGGCGAACAAAAGGATCCATCGGCTTCACACCGCCGAATGCATGGTCCTGCACCCGGTACGGATCGTAAATCTCGGCAAACATGCCGAACAGCTCTTTGCCGTTCGCGGCCGCGAGTTGATTTAGATCCTTCAAACGATGCTGTGCCAAGAATCGGCCGATGCCGAGCCCTTCGCGCCCGATGATGGTAAAATCGGTCATCGCTACATTCCAGTCCTCATAATAGCGGTATTCCGTTGTACCCACCACTTCGTCCTCATGCAGGGCAACGAATACCCGGATGCCCGGATCTTCCAGCGGTTCCTTCCACAAACTGAATTCCAGCACCTCTTCCGGAGGGAACACTTCCTTCATCAGATTGTGCATTTTGCGGAACAAGGGATCGTCGATGCTCGTAATGCGAATATATTCCATTAAATTAAAGCCTCCTTATTATATGTAATAAAAAAATCCATCATTATAGTTGAAATCAATTTATATCGTTCAAGCGAGACTTCTTTATCCAGTGAAAGGGTTCTTCCATTCCATCAGAGCCCCGTAGTTGCAGGACTCCTCATCCTCCAAATAATCTGCCGCTACCCCAACGGGCGTCCGGCCGCAACGAAGCAGGAAGGTAATCACCGGATCCTTGAGATCACCCCGGACAACAGCGTCCAGATACTCCGCAGCCGACATTTGATGGGCATGCCGATGATAGCCGGGCATCCGTCCGCCGCCAAGGAGCCGGTCCAATCCCTGTTCGACGGTCACGTGATACAGCGACTGAATCAGCCATTTGCCGAGCCCAAGCTTGCGAAAGCGCGGCCTGACGCAAATGTCGGCAATGTATAGCGTATTCCCGTCCGCCTTATGCGACCGGATATACCCGTTATCCGTGGCCTCCGCCCAGGAGTGGGCAGGCTCCATCGGATCGTAATCCACGATGAGCGAAGTGATGGACCCTGCGAGCATGCCTTCCACTTCAACGCACAGAGCCCCCTCAGGGAACAGGGTAACATGCTGCTTCAGCTGCTCCTTGTTCCACCACTGCTCCGGCGGATATGGGGGCGGGAACGTCTCGGATTGAATGACGATCAGCTCGTCAGAATCCGCTTCCGTGTAGCTTCGAATGATAACCGGCACCGGCCGGGCATCGTCAAATACATATAACTGTTGATGAAACCGGGCCATTTCCTCTGCACCGCCTTTGTCCTATTTTCCTCAAGTAATGATAAACGGCTTACTCCCAATCCGGATACAGATCAGTACGCCGGTCACGCCATGTCGTGACGGAGCCCTTCTCGCGCACTTGATACAATAAATCCAGATCGAGATCGGCGGTTATGATCATGTCGTTGTTCAGCTCTCCCTCGGCCAGCAGGCCCTGTGGAGGAAACGGGATATCGTTCGGGGTAATGATGGCCGCCTGTCCGAAGTTGGCACGCATCAGATCCACGGTTGGCAGCGAACCAACGGTACCGGTCAACACCACATAGATCTGATTCTCAATGGCGCGGGCATGACTGGTGTAACGCACGCGATGGAATCCGTGACGATCATCCGTACAGGATGGACAGAAAATGACATCGGCTCCTTTAGCCTTGGCCATGCGCACAATCTCAGGAAATTCGATGTCATAGCAGGTCAGCATCGCAATGGTGCCTTTTTCCGTCTCGAACACTTTGAGCCCTTCGCCCGCTCCCATATTCCATCCGCTAATCTCCGAAGGCGTGATATGGATCTTGGCCTGCTCCGCAATGCGGCCGTCCGGATAGAACAGATGCGCTACATTGTACAGCTTCCCTTCCCGGCGAATGACGTGCGTCCCGCCAATGATATGCATATGATATTGCTTCGCAAAGCCTTGAAACAGCAAGCGGTAACGGTCTGTGAAATCCGGAAGATCATTGATCGTCAATGCCTTGCCCTGATCGTCCCCGATGGACATCAGCTGGGTCGTGAAAAATTCCGGAAACAGCACAAAATCAGCTTCAAATTCCTCCGCCGTCCGAATGTAATGCTCCGACTGACGGGCAAAATCGTCAAAGGATTGAATCGTGTGCAGATGGTATTGCACGGCAGAAACGCGAAATTTCATGCTTCTCCTCCTTAAGCGTGGTTAGATGCTTACATTATATCGGATTCTGCGCTTCGAGAACATGGGAACATGAAGTCATCCTCCCTTGGAAACCATAATCCTAAGAAGCAAGCTTCTAGCACGCTAAAACGGTTATCATCAACTCGCCGTGCGATAAGGAATGCTCAATTTATGAAAAAATACAAGTCATTCATACCCACGCTTAACAATTCTCCTGTATACTGTCGTATGTAAGCCTCTTGTCTACACTATGAATCTTTAGCCCTTACAAGCATATATTGCAGCCCGATTGGACTTTGGGCTGCCAGCTTACAAAATTATAATGTGAGGTGTTCTGTTCACAATGATTACTCGTTCGATGGATTGGCTTCAGCAACATGACCACCTTATCTTCCGCTGGTTAAACCGCAAGATCAGCAACAAAACGGTGGATTCGATGCTCGCGCTGGTCACCCATATGGGGGGTGCTATCTTTACCATTGTGCTGACACTCTCGATAGCGTTTTTTGCACCTGAGCCGTGGAATACGATGGGGTGGCAGAGCTTTATTGCGCTTTCCCTCAGCTTCCTGATTACGGCCCTCATCAAAAGGAAGATGCGGCGCATCAGGCCTTATCTGGCACTTGAAAAGGTGCGCTTCGAAAAAAAACCGATGAAGGATCACTCGTTTCCTTCCGGGCACTCGACGGCGATCTTTTCCATTATTACGCCGTTTCTGTTCATAACGCCGTGGCTATCATTGCTCTTGATCCTGCTGGCCCTTACGGTCAGCCTGTCACGGATTTATCTTGGCTTTCACTATCCTTCGGATTGTTTGGCCGGCTGTTTCGTCGGAACGACCTCGGCGCTGCTTATCGTGCTCAGTTAAAAAAACAGGCATCTCCCTCTTGGCTTTACGGCTCTGGATGGAATGCCTGTTTTTTTGTGCTTCCCTCATTGTTTTTCTTGCCTCTATTCAGGCTGCTCCACATCTTTCGCACACGTGTACATTATAATTTTGCAGAAATATGAAAAAAGATTGAACCATTCCGGCTGGTAAATCGTACTAATAGTACATTCATAATAAGGAGGTATTTATTTGAAGAAAAGACTATCACGGATGCTGGTTACCCTACTCGCCGTTACGATGATCCTTCCGGCTGGGGTAATGGCAGCAGATAACAGCCAAGCTGCCGCTGGAGGAAGCCTTGAGAAAACCGCCGCTGAGAAAGCCAAGCTGCTCACCGGGACGTATGGAACGACAAGCGTTCAATATGCCCTTATCGACAACGGGGTGATTACCGTGTCCGGGCAAGAGGGCGTCAATGATATGGAAGGAAAGAAACCGCTGACTAAAGATACGATGTATGCCATCGGTTCCACGAGTAAAGTGTTCACCGCCGCTGCGGTAATGAAATTGGTGGATGAGGGAAAAATCAACCTGGATACGCCTGTGGTTCAGTACATACCCGAATTCACGATGAAAGACGAACGTTACAAAAAAATCACGCCGCGCATGCTGCTTAATCATTCCTCCGGACTGCAAGGCTCAAGCCTGAATAATGCATTTTTGTTCGAGGATAATGACCCTCATGCACATGACACGCTGCTGAAGCAGCTGTCCACCCAAAACCTGAAAGCGGATCCGGGTGCATTCTCCGTTTATTGTAATGATGGATTCACGCTAGCTGAGATACTGGTAGAGAAAGTCAGCGGCAAGGATTTTACCGCCTTCATTCATCAATATTTTACCGAGCCGTTAGATTTGGACCACACGAAGACATCCCAAGATAATTTGGATTTAAGCCAAATGGCAGGTCTGTATTTTCCTACTCACCAAGGACAGCTTCCTAACGAGACGGTCAATGTGATCGGCACCGGCGGCATCTATTCTACGGCTGAAGACTTGGTACAGTTCGCGCAGATTTTCACCGGAGAAGCCGAAGGCATTCTTTCCGACAAATCCGTTAAAGCCATGGAGCAGGAAGAATATAAAAAGGGTCTGTGGCCCGAAGATGCCGATAACTCGTTCGATTACGGACTTGGCTGGGACAGCGTAAGACTGTTCCCGTTTAACCAATATGACATGAAAGCCGTAACCAAAGGTGGAGACACCATCCTGTATCACGCTTCGCTCGTTGTTCTTCCGGAGCAGAACATGGCTGCCGCTGTATTATCGTCTGGCGGTTCCAGCTCAACCAACCAACTGTTGGCCAACGACATTCTGCTGCAAGCGCTCAAGGAGAAAGGCACCATCAAGGAAATCAAGCCGGAGAAATCCTTCGGCAAACCGGTCAAGGCCGACATGCCTAGCGACATCGCGAAATATGCCGGTTACTATGGCGTGACGAATCAGCAGATGAAAGTCGACATCAAGGACGGCGAACTATCCATTACCGTACCGATGGTGCCGGATTATCCTGCGGAGAAATATGTATACACTGCGGATGGAACCTTTGTCAGCGCGGATGGCAGCACGAAGGTAAGCTTCGTCAAAGAAAAGAATGACCGCATCTATTTATGGGTAAGACAATATGTAACGATTCCTGGACTTGGGCAAATGGCTTTATCGCATTATACCGCCGAGAAAATGGAAGCGAACCCGTTATCCAAGGAGACCGCTGCCGCTTGGGCCAAGCGGGAAGGCGAAACGTTCTATCCATTGAACGAGAAATTCACATCCCTGATGTACTTCATTACGAAACCGACGGTTGAGATTAACAGCAAGAGCGGTCTGGAAGGTTACATGATCGACAAAAAGATCATTGACCAGGATACCGCAGTAAGCCAGCATCAGGTTCCGGCTATCGGTAGCCGGGATACGGCCGAATTCCGCTTCTATAAAGAAAAGGGCGTAGAGTATCTCGAAGGGGCAGGCTCCCTGTTTGTGAGCGGTAAGAACGTGAAGCCGCTTTATAAAGGGAAAAAATCAACCGTCACCCTGCAAGCCGATGGTTATGCCAAATGGTACACCGTCCCTAAACAAGCTGAGGGCAAAACCATGACCGTCACCCTGCCGGCACAAGGCGCATTCGTCGTGTATGACGAAAAAGGTGCGGTTGTAAACTACAGCCTCGTCAGCGGTAGTAACGAAGTGAAGCTCCCAGCCAATGGAGCTGTTGTATTTGCCGGTGCCCCAGGCTCGGCCTTCGGGATCACCTTGCAGCCATAATAAAAGTGGGCAGCCAAGCAACATGTTCTCAGTTAAGCCAAGATAACTCTTAAAGGAAAAGCACCTCAACCAAAAGCTAATGCCCATGGTTGAGGTGCCTTTTTGCGTTAACCGGTCTTCGCTAGCTACAATTTCAAGGTCCGATTACGTCCCCGTCGACCTGCGGGCTGCAATGGATCGACAGCTGTGTTCCCGGGCCCAGACGAACCGCATAAAAAAGGGGCCCTAGCGTTGATGGCTGGATGGAGGCTCCCTGCCCAGACATGGAGCTTTTTCCTGCCCAAGGCGGCAGGGAAACGAGGATGTTCGTCTCCCGTTCAGCCTCAAGCTTAGCGTGGAACATACCGGCATCCCGGTTCCATTCCATGGTGATCCGACCGGTATGGAATCTCCAACCTGAGAGCCGGCCACTACGCCAGCGCTCCGGCAGCGCCGGCAGGAGCTTCACCATATCCGGCGATACCTGCAGCAGCATCTCCTGTACGGCATTCACCCAACCCATGTTCGCATCGAGCTGTATCGGCGCTGCCGGCATATCCATGCATATCCCCATCCCCCTCCAATCGTTATGGAGGGTAAACAGATTCGGCAGCAGGCATGATTGCGCCAGTGTATCCAGACACTCCAGTGCACTGTCGCCTTCCCCTAACCTCGCATAGATGGACGCCATATGAGCCAGCGACCAGCCGCTTTGGGCGCCGAGCCGGCGCAGACGTAACGCCTTCTCGAAGGCGACATACAGCTCCGGCGCTGATTCGCGGGTCACTTCATCACCCGGGAACAACGGATAGATATGCGAGAGATGACGGTGATCGTATCGGTCCTTAAACTTAGGATCCAGCCATTCCGCAAGAGCTCCGTCCTCGTTCGTCCGGTAAGAGGGGATGCGTTCGAACATTCGCTTCCACCGCTCCTCCTCATCCTTCGAACCTGGGCCTCCGACGAGCCGATTCGCTTCGATCAGATGGGTAAGCAGTTCCTTCATAATCGCAATATCCATCGCTGCATTGACGGTTGTCGGCATCGGGTGAGCCAGCTGCTTTCCGTCCTCCGGCATGAAATTAAGCGGCGTATTCTCCGGCGATACCGAAGGATACAGACGATAGGAGCCGTCTTCACCAACGACTGCGAAATCCTCGTAGAATTGAAGAGCTTCGCGCATGAACGGCAGCGCTTCCTCCCTCAAAAACCGGATATCGCCCGTATACAAAAAATGCTCGTAATAATGCCGGGCGAGCCACCCGGCTGCTCCCGTCCAGTTTAGAATGACGGGTACGATTTGATTCGGCGTTCCGATCCCCGGCGTGGTCCCAGCCGGGATGTAGATTCCGCGACATCCGTACAGCTTGCGGGCATTGCCGCGGAAATCGCCCATTAGGCTGCCATAGTAGCGGAACAGAGGGGGCACTAATTCTCCCAAGGCTCCAACATGCGCGTGCCAATACATCATTTGAATATTCTCATTTGCCATATGGTGGCACCAGACAAGCCGGTAGTCTCCGCCCCACAAGCCATACAGTCCGAAAGGCCCTGATTCGGCTGCCGTCCCGCTAATAAACAAGTACCTTCCATAAGCCCACATTTTACGGACAAGCGATACGGGCGCTTCGCCTTCGTAAGCCTCCAGCATCAGCTCCTCGTTCGAACGCACGTCCTCCCTGCTGGCAGTGTTAAGCTCCAGGGATGCGGAATGGAACAAAGGACCATGGAGCTCGGTGTGGCGCTTGAGCAACAGGTCATATTCGCACGTTTCAGGGAAGTTTTTGAGTTCATGCTCAAGCTGCTCCCATTCCTGTTCACGCTTGCCACGAATAAATACTTTCACCAGTACAAGCACCCGGCGGGCCTTAGTAAAATTCAACATCGTTCCTTCCTTAGTTGACTGCAAGCTTCCATCTTCACAAATAAGCCGCAGCACGGCACCGAAATCTGTACCGTCATCATTGCGGCCGGCGTACCGGATATACGCGCCTTTCGCCGAAGTGACCACGGATTCGGCCAATTCCCTGAATTCTGGCGTATCCCCCCATCGATCGCTTGGGTAAAGCGTCAGTCCGATCTCCCCCGAAATACAGTGAAACGCCCCGGCTTGATCCTCGATATGCTTACCGGTCCCCTTCCTGTCTCCAGGGTGTATTTCTTCGTTGGCACATTCTTCGGAGCCAATCTCATAGACGACAGCCCCATCTGCACGGGATACAAACAGCCGCCTTACGTACCGGTTCGGGCCGTCCGTCCAGCCTACCGAAACTTCGCCGGTCTCCATATTGAGGGATCTTCGGTAACGACGGAATGCCCGTGTGCTGGGCATGAACAGCTTAATCGCCGCGAGCGGAAAGCGGGAGGCCAGCCTCGTCCCGTATCCCCGCTCCCTTAAAGCGTTCGCCAAGTTCCAGCTGGCCTCCATATAGTGTCCTTCATCCATCAGGCTGCGCGTTTCGGCGAGCGTCATGCTCACGTCCGGCAGCGGATCTTTTCGACCCCAATGCCACAACCCCTCGTGATTCAGCAGTACCGTCTCTTCCTGCACGCCCCCGAAAACCGAGGCCCCGACAATCCCATTGCCTGATGGCAGCGCCTCACGCCACATATTACGCCACCAAGAGGCGGGATACCTCATGGTTAACAGGTTCTCTTGACTCATCCCCGATACCCGCCTTTGCCCCCCGCCTGCAGCCTCTCCATTTCGATGCTGGCCAGCAGAAGCGGAGCGACGCCCATGAGCGAATCACTGACAACCTTTTCACTCAAATAATAATCGTATGATCCGTCGCGGTATTTGCGCCCGCCCAATCCGGCGCCGTGGCAGATGCCGTGAAGGTGCAGCCCTTCGCCGTCGACGGTGATAAAATGTTTCTGGATGCCGTCATAGGCACGTTCGACCACCCCGATGTCGATCTCGGCCAAATAATGAAGCCGAATGCCTTTGGCCAAGGCATAGGTCAACATGCAGGAGCCGGAAGCTTCCATATAATTGCCCTGCCGGCCATTGCAGTCCATCACCTGATACCACAGCCCGCTGTCTTGATCCTGAACGCGTACGAGCGCATTGGCCATCCTTTCGAAAATGCCCATCAGCTGCCCGCGCTGCGGATGCCTCACAGGGAAAAACTCCAGCGCGTCCACAAGCGCCATCGCATACCAGCCCATGGCCCGGCCCCATACATGGCGCGAGCGGCCCGTTTCCTTGTCGCACCAGCGCTGCTCCCGGCTCTCATCATAAGCGTGATGCAGCAGCCCCGTCTGCGGATTCCGAGTACGCCGCTCGATGAGCAGCAGCTGCCGGGCCGCTTCGTCGAACCATGCCGGCTCATCAAACGTTTCTGCATATTCTGCCATAAACGGTGACGACATATAGAGGCCGTCCAGCCACATCTGAAACGGATAGATTTTTTTATGCCAAAATCCGCCTTCGTCGGTCCGCGGCTGTCCAACCAACTGAGATGCCAGCAGCTCGGCAGCCCGGCGATATTTCTCCTCTCCTGTCGTGCGCCACAAGGGCAGCAGATTCTTGCCTTTATTGATATGATCGAGATTATAGTCCTCCAGTGTGTAGCCGGCTATGGCCCCGTCTTCCTGTATGAAGACGTCCATATGACGCTTGACCACTTCATTGTAACGCTCCTCACCCGTCCAATTGGCCAGGCGGCCCAGTGCAGTCAAAGCCATGCCGGCCACGTAGCCCCATTTGTTGGCTATATTCGGATGGTATCCGTCCACGCAAGCGGACAGGATCGTCTCTGCAACCTGGACCGGTATTCGTTCCAGCACCGTTGCTTCAGCCACGGTTGACCACTCCCTTCTCCTTCGCTTAAACCGACAGCAGCGGCAGCGAATCAAAATCCTCCGGCATGCCGACCAGATACAGATTGCCGTAACCATTTTTATCGCTTGTAAACAAGAGTCGTTTACCGCCCGGATCAAAACGCGGATGCGCGTGCACCTTCTGGGAATGAAAGCTGCATCGAAGCTCGCACAGCATTCGCGGTCCTTGGTAGACTCCTTTGGCGTCTTTACGCCATACGGAGAGGGTTTTGACCGCCCCCTTGCCATCGACAACGGCCTGACCGTAGCCGTCCGCATACGCATGCCACGTATCAAACCCGAAGTCCGTCTCTTCCATGGCCGTATTGTCATACCGGATGCTTCCGAAGAAATTAGTTCCATCCATGCGGAAGCCATGGTAACCGATGGTTATACCGTCAGGATAAAAAAATTCATGGCCGACCTTTTCTCCGGGTTCAAGGCGCTGGCGAATTCTCCAGGCCTCTCCGCTCCGAAGGTCCAGCCCCCATATCCGGTGATCGACCAAATGCCAGGGTCCTTCGTGGCAGAAGGTGATCAGCCATGGTTCGACGGGTGACGCGTTAATATGGGTTATAAAACGATGGGCTTCATATAGGGTTTCCGGCTGCGTCTGCCCTTCCGAGTCGATCCGCACGATCCTGCTGTGGGGAGCGGCCTCCATCAACTCCCTATGGCCGACATAGCCGTTGCCCAGATCGAGCGGCATGCGATGGGACAGATCCTCCTGTATGCAGGTGACGACTGAGCGTCCATCCGCAGGACAGCTCAGATTGCCGATGTTGTACCCCTCCGGGGCTTCGTAGATCAGTTCTTCCTCCAATGTTGCCAGATCGAGACGGCGTACGCTCCGATCCGTTTTGACAAAGGCGGCCCGGCCATCCGGTAATAGACAGGCATCCACAGCATCATTGTCCGGGTAATCCGTCAGCTGAAGCATCTCACCGCTGTTAACATCCATGCTGTACAAGTTCGAGCTGTTGTCCCTGTCCGATACGAACAACAGCCGCTTCCCGCCGTCATACCATCCGCTTTCCGTAAAATACAGATGATGACTGTGAGCTTTGTAGTCGGTCAGCTGCACCACTTCGACTCCGGTCAACCGGTCGCGGTAAAACTTACGTTCCGGCCTCCACACCGTTCCCTTGGCCATATTCAGCCCTCCTGTCCGCAAGTTGTATAAGCCGAAGCTATAGCCACGGCTTCAGCCCCTCCCACTGCACCGTCCAGCCGCTTGCCGGAAATCCCGGGCAGTTCGGGTCCTCTTCGCCTTCCCAGCCGCAGGCCATCATAGCGACCGCCGTAAGCAGTCCGCCGTTACCCGGCAAGTAAGCGGATAGGCCTGGGCGCTGATAGTTATGCCCGTTTGGCAAATACGTGTTTTTCATTTCGTCCATTAACAGAAAATCGACAGCCAGATCGCGTTCGCCGAGCCGAGCAGCGGTCATGGCGCATACGGGAAAATCCCATCCCCAGGCCGTCTCCCATTTCCAAGCATCCTTAACCTTCCACAGTGTACGCCGCATGGTTTCGCGGTCGATCAGCTTGCCGGGAAGCACGCCTAATGCGCACAGCATGGACGGGTGGTCATGATTCTTCTCCGTAAACGTGTCCGGCGCAAACTCATGCGCCAGGTAAACGCCGTCGAGTCGGGGCGGTGCCGCCAGATTGCTTGCCACCTCGGCCCAACGCGGATTCGGCTGAATTTCCAACCGATCAGCCCACTTTATAGCGATATCAAAGCCGTATTTCCAATACTCCAGCTCGTAAGGCGGGTTCGCGCTTGCATTCATCGGATGGCATTCTTGAGCCGGAATAAGCGGCGGGCCAAGATCGAAAGCGCCTGTTGCCTCATTCCAGTGAACATAGGAAACCATAAAGTCAGCCGATTCAAAGACGATGTCACGGAACCGGCGCAGCGTTTCTTGTGCTGAGTCGGCCTTATAGCACAGCTCCGCCATGGCGATTGGATGCGGCTGCTGCCAGATCAAGCCCGGAGCGACCGGCGACGGGCACGGGATGCCGTCAAAACCGACCATTTTCGGCCAGCGTGCTCCCTCGTATCCCTGGGATAGCGCCAGCTCGCGGGCGACCGGCAGTATGCCGTTGTACCAGTCCAAACTTCTCCGCAGGATGGAAGCCCGGCCCCACAGCGCGAAATGGGCGGCATGCCACCAATGCATCTCCAAATGCGATTTGCCAAACCAGCTGTTATACATTAGGCCGGTCTCTTGGGGCGGCATAGAGCCCCCACTGTGAATGGCGCATAACCATTGCGACAGGACAACGCGTCGCTCCAGCTCAAAGGCTCGCGGATCGGAGCTGCCTGCGAAGCTGACTGCACCCCCGCTCTGCCAAAACGATGCCCAGTGCCGGGCGCTGGCCGGAACGATGGCCTCAAAGTCAGCCGCACCGGGCGACCCAGCTGCAAAGCCGACGGAAAACGCCAGCTCCTCCGAAGATTGTTCAGGAGATTCGCCGGGAAACAGCGTAAATTCATGGGTTTCCGTCTGCTCCAATCGGCCAGAGCTCCAATGCCAGCGGACCGCATAACGTTCTTCGTCCAGCGTTCGCTCAATCAAGGCCGCCCCTTCCTCCTGCTTGACGAGAACGGTATCATGTCGTTGATCGTTTTCCCAATCGGGAAACACCGATTTCGACCAAGCCGAATGCGTCATATCCGGTGCGGGGAAGCGGATAAATACCTGAAGCCGCCCTTCCCGGATGAGGGGCGAGACAACCCGCACGCCTATAATATCAGCATCCGGATGGCACGCCGTCGTAACTTCGACCGGCACGCCGCGAATTTCGAACTTGCTCGATAGAATGCCCGTCCACAGATCGAGATTTTGACGGAATTGGCCTGCAGCGCTGTAATTGAGCTCTTCTCCCGCTTCGTCTAGAAATCGGAACGACAGCCGGCCTAGGTGAAGTCGGTGGGGATTTTGCCGCAGCCATTGGTAAGCTTCCGGCTTATCCCCCGGCTTCATCGGATAGCCGACCTGCCGGCCGTGGGTCTCGAACATCTGCAACGCTGCATCCTGCGCGGAGAACCTTTCGCGCCCCCCCGTAAAATGCCAGCCCCAGTTCGACTGGGTGCCAAGCGGCACCTCGTATTGTTCTGGAAATGTCTGCAGCCCGGTAATATCGGCGGTAAACGCAAATTCCCCGTTGCCTACCGACAGTGGTGAAAGCGGATCTAGCCTGTCGAATTCAGGATTATGCCGCCTAACAATCTGCTCTCTCTCCATCTCCATAGCTCCTCCCTTCCCTGCCCTTTATTCAAACAAGGCGTCTATCCGGGTTCTCATCATATCCCGGTATTTGCCCGGGGTGATATCCTTGAATTTGCGGAAGCTGCGAATGAAGCTGTTTTCATGCTGGTAACCGACCATTTGGGCGATATCGGATACTTTGCGGTCGGTTTTGACCAGCAGCTCGCTAGCCCGCTCCATCCGCAGCCGGGTTAAGTAGTTATAGATCGTTTCGTTTGTTTCCTGCTTAAAAAGCTGGCTGGCCAAGCTGCTGCTGATGCCGGTCGATTCCGCAATTTCCGGAATGCCGATCGGATCGCCGAGGTGCTGCTCCATGAATTCGATCATCCGCTGGCACATCAAAAAATCCTTGCTGCCGATTAAACGGCGGTAGCGGTCGGCCAAGGCCGAAATCAGGCCGGAAAGCTCCGCCTCGATATCTTCGATGTACAGCGTGCCCAGCCGACCGGCCGGATCCCCCTCGGAACCATCGCCCTCTGGGCATATCCCTTTAAGACGTTCCAGCAGCGCCTGAAGCAAGGCAAGCGCCTCCGAAGGATACCAGTAATGGCTGCGGATATCGCCAATAATACGCCCAAGCAGCTCTATAGCCCGCTCCCCATCACCGGTCTCCACAGCCGTCATCAATTCCCGTACGCCATCTTCCTGCGGCTGCATATCCGTCACCTCGTGACTGGATACATCCTGAAACGGCACGAGCTGACCATACCCTTTATATAAACGGTAGGTTAACGCATTCTCCGCTTCCAGCATGGCCTGCTTTAACCGGCAAACCTCACTCTGTGGCATGCTCACGCCGGCGGATACACTGAATTTCAGCAAACGGGACACCGTTTCGATCGCCTCGACAAGCGGAGGCCGCGTTTCGCCGCTCCGCGGCTGCAGCAGGATAGCCATCCGGTCCGCCCCAAAATCGGCGCAGGCCACCCTCCATTCGGGCTCATGCAGCTCTGCCATAATATTGGCGAGCGCAAATTTCAGCAGCGAGTGGTCACTGGCCGGAAATCTGCGCGACCACGAATCGTAGCGGTCGATCGACAGCACTGCTACCGTGACGGGTGCATCCGTCCATTCCGCGAAATATCGTCTCCACTTCTCGCGAATTTCGCGTCTGCCGCTCATATGACCCGAGTGAATGTCATACAGAAACTTGGAAGCCGCATCGGATATCGTCTCGCGGATCAACTGAGACAGATGCGCATGATTGCTGAGCAGCTCGCCAGCCAGCTTTTCCAGATCGATGCGATCCGGGCTGGTCGCTTTCCCGTCGTAGGCACTGAACAGCTGCTTAAGCCTGCGCACCGGCCGGAAGGCCGCGGAGTTTACGTATAGAATGGTCAGCAAGCCGAGTGCAAGTGCCGCCACCGATACATACAGCACCGTGTCTCGCACCTTTTTGGACTGGGCAAGCAAGCTGTCCTGGGAGACGATGGATACGTATTTCCATCCGGTCAGCGGCGATTCGATCTGGTTGACCAGCAGCTTCCGCCCCTCATGGAAAAAATCGCCGAAGCGGTCCTCCTTCAGCTCGTGCAGCGCCTGCCTCACGGCTTCCGGTTTGAATTCCGAGTTCGAAACCGAATAAAGAATGTTGTTATGCTGGTCCACGATGTACCGCATGCTGTCGAGCTGCGACAGCGCCGGCGGATTTAGTTTTGCGAATAGTTCCGCATCCCGCAAATTGACCGCTACGACACCTCTTAATCGGCCCTGAATCATGATTTTGCGGAACAGCGTCAGCTCCGACCCTTTATTGCCCGCTCCCTCCGGGACATGCCTTTTTCGGATGATCATCATGTCGTCCCCGAATTCGTCAGCAATACTGGTCCATTCGGAATCCACGAAGGTGAGCCTGCTAGAGCTATACCCCTGCGGAAGCGAAATAAAGCTTCCCCGCTCGACATCGTATACGTATATGCTGTTAATGTATTTCGAATTGCTGATCCAGGTGGATAGCAGTCGGTACAATGTCGATATATTGGCCACCGAGTTCTGATTCTCGCTAGTCAGAAAATCATAGATATAGTCATTCACCGCGACCTGGACCGCAATCTTGTCGCTCTCCCGGATTAAATCGTCAATATATTTCATACTGATCTGCAGCATTTGGTGCTGCGGCTCGCTGAGCTCTTCCTGAAGCACCGATTTAGAGGTGTAATATGAGGTCAGGCTGACGGCCAAAATGATCATAAAAACGGAAACGGTCAAAATGAGCACCAGCCTCGCTTGCGTATGGGCCAGCGTGTATTTTAGCCACTTGCCGATCGATTGGAACATATCAACCCCCGCTTTACTACCAGAATGGTTCCATTATAGCTCACGATCCGCTCCTGCCGTCAGGTAAACTTAAGCGTTTACAATATGGTTTGACCGCATGAATTCAAGAAGCTCGACCCCGGCCAACAGCACGATGCCGATTCCGTGCGTATCATTCAAGTTCCACGATAAGTCGTGCTTGTAATAAGCATGGGAGGTTGACCAGCTGCTGCCCTTGCACACACCGTACACATTTCCCCTGCCGTCGATGGCCCTGCTGGTTAAACCGTCCCACCCCGCAATGGCAGATTGCAAGTACGGATCCGGATTCTCCAGCCAGCCATGGCGTACCCCCCGCGCCAAACCAAAAATAAACATCGCGGTACAGGAGGCTTCCTCATAGGATTCAGGGTCCGTCAGCACTTGGTGCCATAACCCATGCACTCCCTGCAAGCGGAAGTATCCCTCCGCCAGACTGCGATAAAAATGAAGCAGTTCCACATAGTCGGGATGGCCGACCGGAAGCACGGCAAGCAGCTCTGACAGTGAGAAAAACACCCATCCGTTGCCCCTTCCCCATACCGTCCGGGAAGGCTGCCCACGACGTACATCGTATACGTGCGACATTAACTGCAGGTCCGGCATGTACAGGTATGACTTATACAGCAGAAGCTGGCGTGCCGCTTCGTCCAGATAGCGGGAATCTCCGGACAGCTCGGCGTATCGGCATAGGAACGGTACGCTCATGTACATGTCGTCGCACCACATCGTCAGGTGCATGCTTGGGGAAACGCCGACCTCGCGATAAAGTGCCCCGTCCGCAAGACGTGATTGTGTATCCATGATGTACTGGGCGATATCGTCTGCTGCCTTGCGCACTCCTTTCAAGGATCGAATTCGGTCTGCAAGAATGGCTAGCGCGCCAAATGATCCGCAATCGTCCAGACTGTCAATGTCGGACAGCTGGTTGTTCAGCCCCGCCGCACCGAATTCCGTGCGGTCCCACAAGGAATACTCGTAATGGCCTGCGGTAAACTCGACGTGGCGGAGTACATATTCCTGGATGTCCAGGCGATTAAGCAGCCTTCCCGTCTCCAGCAAGCCGTACATTGTGACGCCGAGCGGATAATTCCAGCGGCCAAAAAGCTCATTCTCCAAAAACGGCCTTACGTACGCTCCCGGCTCGCTCCCTGTCCAGAACAGTCTCTCTCCGCCGTCAACAGCGACCGTGTCCAGACCAAAATAGTCGGACAGCTCAAGATCGGCTTCTGCGCGGAACGGACCCAGATAAAGCCACTCGCCGGTCAAGCCGTGCACCCTTCGCGGAGCGATCAGCATCCCTTCAGGCGATGCTTCGCCTATCTCAAACCCCCAGCCCTCTGCACCGCATTCGCAGCGTGCGGTAAGCTCCCCGCGGCCCGGAGGCACATCGATGACGATACTGAACGTGCCTGCCTCGCGGCTGGTGTAAACCTCCCTGCCGTTCCATTCAAACCGGACCGGGCCATAGGAGGTTCCCGACAAGGTCACCTTCTTGGCCGCCAAGGTCCGGTTGACAACGGCAGTCCAGGCGTAAGCGGCATACCCCGGCTTCCGCCCGTACATTCTCCACATCGGGCCGCGATCTGCTTCCCCATCGTGTTTTGCAAGCACGGGCAGCCACTGTGCCCCCGTCCATGATTCGCGTTCCATTGAATCGGGGATGCGGGCAAGCGCCCGGTCCAGCGGCACCGTCACAATCCATCCTTCCTCACCTTCCCGCTCCATGGAAGGAGCCAGAAAGTGAAACGGCTTGTTCTTGCGGTTGCTTGTGCCAAATACCGCTCTGCAGCCGCTTGGGCCCCGGCGGAATTCCAGAACGAAGTGATTCCACCCCTGGGTAAGCTGAATCCCCAGCTTCAGGGGCAATCCGTCCGCTGTCGCTTCTTCCCCTGGCGCCGAACCGAACCGCTTCCGGCCGTTATGGTACAGCCGGACATGCCCCGTCCATTCCATCAGAAAGGGAAAGCTCTGCGGCTGGGCAGCCCACAGCTTCGTCCAGGCGTAGACCACCTGGCCCTCCGTCATTTCGGGGAACATATCCGCGATGGGGAGCTGATAGCAGTGGTCGGCCCGCTTACGGATCGGACTCTTCCGCGTCACCCGGTAAACCGGGGCATGAGGCGGATGGTCACCGACATAACGCTGGGCAATGACCGTAAGCGCATGCTCGATGTTACTGCCCTCTGTTTGGGAAGCCAGGCTTTCAGCCGGGTCAAAATATCCTTTATCGATCAATAGGCTCACTCTCCTTCCACCCGCCCAGAACATCCGCTATCGCCACTGGACGGTGCTCCTTCACGGAACGCCACACGGCTTCCCCCGCCGCCACGGAATAGGCGCCATCCACAGCCCCGGACAAAATCGGGAACGGCCTTTCCCGGTTTTCACCTAGAAACAGGTCATTCAGCAGCAGCGGGTCGCCTCCCCCGTGGCCGCCTTCCCGATGAACGACATGGATGGTTTCCTTGGAGCCGAACAACGGGAAGTAGTCGATCGTCTGGACCGGCGTTGGAAAAGGGGTTCTGGACGGAGCATGGTATTCCATCGTCTCCAGCCGGCCTTTCGTACCGTTGATCGCCAGGCGATACCCTTCATACGGCAGCGAAAAGTTGACGGAATAACTGAGTAGTGCTCCTCCGTCGTACTTGACGGTGGCCGCATACGTATCCTCGATGTCGATCTCATCATCAAAAATACACCGGTCCGGGCGGTAGCCTGTATAAGGAAACTGCGGCCCCCCGCTCTCCAGCAGACCGAGATGATCATCCGGCACATGACTTGCGTTCCAGCGCGAGTAATAGGCGCAGCGGCTGGCTGAGAGGCAGGTTCCGCAATGACGACCGGCTTCTTTGCCCGGATTAAGCTCCCCTTCGGCGCCGTAATAATGGAGGGCCCCGTAGGCGAAGGCCTCAACTGGCTTTTGCCCGATCCACCAGTTCACGAGGTCGAAATGATGCGTGCTTTTGTGGATGGAGAGACCTCCTGACATTTCGCGCCGGCGGTTCCACCGTTTGAAATAGCTGGAGCCATGATATGTGTCCAAATACCAGTTGAGATCGACGGATGTAATCCGACCGAGCTTACCTTCCCATACCATCTCTTTGATTTTGGTGTGAATCGGGGCGTAGCGGTAATTAAACGTGACCGTCACCGAGCCTTTGCTCACCCGCTCCGCATCCAGCACACGCCGGGCGTCCTCACCCGTCGTGACCATCGGTTTTTCCGTGATGACATCCACATCTCTTTCCAGGGCGGCAACAATATAACGCGCATGCGTATCGTCGCGCCCCGCCACGATGACCACATCCGGCTTAGTCTCGTCGATCATCTTCCCGAATTCCTCTTCACCGTAAGTTGCAACGGCGGTATGCTCGGGGAAGCGGGAGCGATACAGTTCGAAGCGGGCAGGATCACAGTCCAGCATGGCCACCAGGTCGCAGCGCCGGGCATGGGTCGTCAGAATCGGCTTGGCGAACATCCCGAGTGCACGACCGCTTACACCGCATATGGCATATTTCTTTTTCACTGTATGATCACATCCTTGAGTACCATTCCTCTACCCTCTTCGTTACTTCGTCTCCCCCTGCCTTATGCCAGCGGTCGACGAATTCATCGAACTTCTCCAGGGGCCATTCGCCGATGACAATCTTGGTTACATACTCCTGAAACAGCTTATGCGATTGAATATCCGGGAAGCCTTCATACACGGTGCTCGGAAGTCCGTCCCCCGCGATCCGCTTCGCGTCCGCGGTACTCACCTCGAATATATCCTTCACCATCTGCTGCATGTCTACCGGGATCGTCTCCTGAATCCGTATGTCCATGTCCTCCTCTGTCGTCAGGTTGCGCATGCCGAGCGCCAACGGACGGCTATCCTCGGCTGGAAGCAGCACTTTTTTGCCGTCGACAACTTCATGCTGCTGTCCTTCGATGCCAAAGCGGATAAATTCGTCATTCGACCGATCATAGAAGAAATCAAGCAGCTTCAAGGCTGCGGGGGCTTTATCCTGGGCCTTTGCCGGAATGATCCACTCCGGTTCGCCCATGCTCTTCTGCGTGACAAAGCCCTCATACCCTTCGGCCTCTGGAAGCGGCATGCCAACGATATAAGCATCCGGTGCTTTTTGCTGCATGGCTGTAAACCGGTCGCGCAGGTTGGCGGGAAGATGGTACCAGCTGCCAACCAAATTGTTATTGATCTTCGCCGTCCATACATCGCCTTTGTTCAGAAACGTCTCATTGTCAAGCAGCTTCTCGTCATATAGCTCACGGGCAAATGCAATGGCTGCCTTCATATTGTCCGTTACGCCGGCATATTGGATTTTACCGTCGTAGATGTCCCATTCCGGATTCCCCTCCCACATCGCGACACCGAACATGGCAAACAAATGATCCATCCATTTGCCGAATTCCCGGCCTGTTGTGGGCAATTCGTCCTTCAGGCCGTTGCCGTTCGGGTCTTTGTCAAGAAAGGCTTGCAGCACCTCCTTGTATTCCTCTGTTGTCTTCGGCATGGACATGCCTACCTTGTCAAGCCAATCCTGACGGATGAGCGGTGCTCTTTCCGGAACCAGGAACACTTTAGGCACATAATAGATTTTGCCGTCCGGTGAAGCGGATCGAACGACATCCCATGCCTCCTGCGGGATATTCTTCCAGACATTCGGGGCATACTGGGGCAGCAAATCGTCCAGCGCCAGCGCACCTCCTTGGCGGATCAGGGTCTGCTCGATCCCGCCGATCGGGCGAAGAATATCCGGCAAGTCGTCGGATGCAATCATCAGATTGAGATATTCAGTCGGCTCCGAGCCCGGCGGGGTCGTTACCAGCTGATATTCCACGCCGGTCCGTTCTGCCACATATTGGACATGCGGATTATCTGCACCCGGAATCGTGCCGACACCCATGTGGCTTTTGAACACCTTTACCTGTGTAAATTCTTGATTTCCCTCCCCACTCTGGCCCGATTGCGATTCGCCGTCGCCCTTGCCGCCGCAGCCAAACAGCATGACTGCCGCAAGTGTCGCCGTGAGCGCCGGTTTCCATGCCCCTTTTTGGAAAAACCATTTCGACATGAGTAAATCCTCCCCTTTTTCGGATTGGTAGTTATATCAAACCAGCCATTAAGGCCGATTTCATATCGCATGCCTCGCTTTGCTTTATTCCTTTAACGAACCCAGCATGGACCCTTTGACAAAGTATTTTTGCAGATACGGGTATACCAGAATGATCGGAATGGTAGCAAACAGGATTGTTGCCGCTTTCAATGTTGTTGTGTTGAAATCGTAATCCCCAAGAAACAGATTGACCGCAGCCAGCTCCTCGGGAGACTGGAGGTATGCTCTCAGCTTCATTTGAAGCGGCCATTTCTCCGGATCCCTTATAAACAGCACGGCACGGGAGAAGGTGTTCCAATATCCGACCGCGTAAAACAGACTGACCGTCGCCATGACCGGTTTGGACAAAGGCAAATACATGCGGAACAATATGCCGAACTCGCTGCATCCGTCGATTCGAGCCGAATCATCCAGCTCACTGGGAATGCCCATGAAAAAGGTCCGGATAATGATCATGTTGAACGTGCCAACCAGGCCGGGAATAATGAGCGCCCACAGGGAGTTCATCATGCCAAGCTCGCGAACGGTCAAAAAAAACGGAATCATCGGCGCATTGAAAATCATCGTTAACACAATGCCGAACATGACCTGTTTGCGGATCAGAAATTCCCGTCTTGAGAGCGGGTATGCCGTCATGACCGAAAACAGCATGCTGAGCAGTGTCCCGGCGATCGTAATATATACGGTAATCCCAAAAGATGTCCACAAGCCTTTATTTTTTAATACATGCTCCCAAGATGCGGTTGTAAACTCCACAGGCAGCAGGAATACTTCCTTCGAATCGGCAGCTACCGGGGAGCTGAGCGATACGGCAAGCAGTTGAAGAAGCGGGAACAGCATCGTCACCGCAGCAGCGAACAGAAACACATAATTCAGCGTCTGAAACATTTTTTCTCCGAATGTCGCTTTCATCACCACAACCCCTGATCCGTTTTTCTGGCCAATCGGTTAAAAATCCACAGCAGTATAAACCCAATGACAGACTGGAACAGCCCGATGGCCGTCGTCATGCTGTATTGCCCCTGAAGCACACCCGCACGATAGACGTACGTCTCGATGATATCCCCGACCGAGTACGTCATCGGTGTCAATAAATTGTAAATCTGATCGAAGCCGAGCTCCAGGAAGTTACCGATTTGCAGCAGGAACAGCACCAGAATCGTCGGAAACATGGTCGGCAGCGTAATATAGATCGTTTGTTTCCACCGGCTTGCTCCATCCATGACGGCCGCTTCATATAAATTCGGATTGATGCCGGCGATGGCAGCCAAATATATAATCGTGCCCCAGCCAACTTCCTTCCAGATCGAGGACAGGACGACAATCCCTCGGAAATACCGCTCCTCCTGCATGAACAGAATGGGTTCATAGCCGAACCAGTCCCGCACCGCATTCACAACTCCTTGGTTGGACAACAGCTCGAAAACGATCCCGCCGACAACGACCCATGATAAAAAGTGCGGGAGATAGAACATGCTTTGCACAACCCGCTTCGCCAGCATGATGCGGATTTCATTGAACAGCAGAGCCAGCACGATCGGGGCCGGAAAACCAAAAACAAGCTGATAGAAAGCGATCACTGCCGTATTGCGCAGCACGTTGTAGAAGTCCTGATAGGAAAAAATAAACCCAAAGTTGTCCAGGCCCACCCACGGACTACCAAGGATGCCTTTGAAAATCTGATAGTCCTGAAATGCGATGACACTGCCCGCCAGCGGGACATATTTAAACACAATATAATAGAGAATTCCGGGAATGATCATGAGATAAAGCATCCAATGTTTGCGGATGTTGGCTATGTACCGGTTGCGGGATGTCCCTGGGTGCCGGGCGGTTATCAAATCCTCGCGCTTTATTTCGGGTGACTGAGCTGCCATCGTATTCGCACCTCCTTTTCGTCGATATGGTCGATGTAACGCCAATATTAACGGCTTCCGGTATATCGGCACAATCGTTCAATCCGACACGCAATGAGCAGATCGCCGATTCTTCCCACAACTACGCGTACCGTGTACCCGTGAACGGACTTGAAGTCGAACTTGAAATTAAGGAGGGAGCAAGCAAACGGAGGGAGGGTAAAAAGGATTTGTTGATGGGATGGAGGATGGGTTTGGTTTCACCGGAAAGAAAAAAACCAGCTACCTGCAGCAATAGTGAAGGTGGATGGTTCTTCATTAAGATGTTGTTATGAAAAACATATAAATTAATGTTAAGACGACCATGACCGCAAGTAAGCTATAGATGAATTTCCTCATGCTGCTCTCTCCTGTTTCCAATATCATTATCATTTAGTCTAACATTCAGGGCTCAAACGTGGCCCTGATAAAATCCACAAAACGATTTGTTCATGAAAATGCCTCATCACAAATCGTTTGTTTCGTTATACAGCTTAGCCGACTGTCTTATTGTCCCTCCGTAGATTCGGCGAGATTCTCGAGGGTGGACCTCAAGCCTTCATCGTGATCTTCCTTCCGTACGCCTTCGGGCACATTCTCACACACGATCGTGACTTGGGTGCCTTCCGCAAGCGGCTCCAATGCCCATGTCATCTTCATAAACCCCGCATAATTGGGATCCTCAGACTCAAATTCGACCAGCTGCACAACCTTCTCATCGTGAACAAACTCCAGAAACTTTCCTTCAATGACGTCCGTATTGTCCGAAGACTTACCGGGTGCCGCGTGATCGGTATCGTTATAGGTGAGGATCATTCGATAAGTCCCGCCCTCGCGGGCATCAAACGTGTCGACATGGCCTGTCATCCCTTTTGGCGGAAGCCACGAAGCCAGCGTCTCCGGATTCAAGAATGCCTGATAAATCGTAGACGGCGACGCCATAATAACTCTTGATGCGGTGTCGGTTCTCTTCTTGCTCGAAGCATTCGTCATGATGTAACCCTCCTTAATAAATCTGAATCTATCTTAAGTTTACATCATAGAATCGCCGAGGATTTCTTCTCAATTGCTCAGGCAAGCCGACCCCGATAGCCAAAGGCTTAGGTAGGGGAGGCTTGCTTTTTCTTCAACAGCCGAGGGGCAGTGCCAACCCGGCTCATACTCCCGGCCCCCGAGCATGCCCGTCAGGGCAGCTCACACGAGGTGGCCTCCAACAAGTGCGAAAAAGCAAGCCGACCCCGATAGCCGAAGGCTTAGGTAGGGGAAGCTTGCTTTTTCTACCACAGCCGAGGGGCAGTGCCAACCCGGCTCATACTCCCGGCCCCCGAGCATGCCCATCAGGGCAGCTCACGCGAGGTGGCCTCCAACAAGTGCAAAAAAGCAAGCCGACCCCGATAGCCAAAGGCTTAGGTAGGGGAGGCTTGCTTTTTCTACCACAGCCGAGGGGCAGTGCCAACCCGGCTCATACTCCCGACCACCGAGCATGCCCGTCAGGGCAGCTCACGCGAGGTGGCCTCCAACAAGTGCGAAAAAGCAAGCCGACCCCGATAGCCAAAGGCTTAGGTAGGGGAGGCTTGCTTTTTCTACCACAGCCGAGGGGCGATTAGCCTCGGCTAATATATGGGCGCACAAGAGGCCACGAGGACGTCCCCGCAGGGGAGACCGAGCGGTGGCCGGGCACAAGCACCAGCCCCGCTCATATCCTCATACCCACTCCGAACACCGAAGTTGCGGGTGTCCAGAGGGCAGCGCCCTTGGGGCCCTCCCTGGCAGGGAGGGTTTGGGTGGGTGGACTATTTCACGAATCCCAGCAGCATCTCACGAATCAGCTTCGCAGCCACGATCTGGGTCTGCTCGGTTGGATCGTAGATCGGCGCCACTTCCACGAGATCGCAGCCGACCACATTCACATCGGAGCCAGCAATGAGATGCACGGCTTCCAGCAGCTCTTTCGACGTAATGCCGCCCGCTTCTGCGGTACCGGTGCCCGGTGCGGCAGATGGATCAAGCACATCGATGTCGATGGTCACGTAGACCGGACGGTTACCCATGGAAGGCAAGGCTTCTTTAAGAGGCGCTGCCACTTCGAACGGATAGAAGTTAATGTTCTCCCGTCCATATTGGAACTCCTCGCGGGAGCCGGAACGGATACCAAACTGATAAATGTTCTTTCCGCCCATAATACCCGCCGCCTTACGGACTGGCGTGGAGTGGGACAACGGCTCTCCCTCATAATGCTCACGCAGGTCAGCATGGGCATCGATATGGATCAGTATAAGATCCGGATACTTTTCATACACCTTCTGAATGATCGGCCAGGATACGAGGTGTTCGCCGCCAAGTCCGATCGGGAATTTCCCGTCATCCAGCAGTTTGCCTACATAATCGCCAATCACTTCGAGACTGCGGCCGGCATTGCCGAAAGGCAGCATCAGGTCGCCTGCATCGAAATACGTCATGTCTTCAATGCTTTTATCCAAGTACGGACTGTACTCCTCCAAGCCTACGGAAGCCTGGCGAATACGGGCCGGGCCAAAACGGGAGCCGGGACGGTAACTAACCGTGAAATCCATCGGCATACCGTAAATGACGGCCTTGGACCCTTCATAATCCTCGGAGCTCAGAATAAACACGTTGCCGGAGTAACCTTGATCCAGTTTCATCAGTTTATACGCTCCTCCTTATTTCACCAGGTCTTCAACGAATTTCGGCAGCACGAATGCGGCTTTATGCAGGCGAGGCGAATAATATTTCGTATCCATCTCATCAATGGTGGACTCGTCCACTTCAAGCGGGTCATACGTTTTGCTGCCCAATGTAAAGGTCCACAGACCGCTCGGGTAGGTTGGAATGTTCGCTCCATACACACGTACGATCGGGAAGATTTCCTTCACGTCTTTGTTGACCTGCTGAATCAGGTCCGCTTTAAACCATGGGTTGTCCGTTTGCGCCACGAAAATACCGTCTTCCTTGAGCGCTTCGTAGATCCCTTGGTAGAATCCGCGCTCAAACAACGGAGCAGCCGGGCCCACAGGCTCGGTGGAGTCTACCATAATGACGTCGTATTCGTTCTTATGCTCAATAATGTGCATATATCCATCGTTAACCAGCACTTCGACCTTCGGATCATCCAGCTTGCCGGCGATCTCAGGCAAGTACTGCTTCGAATATTCAATGACTTTTCCATCAATTTCAACGAGTACTGCTTTCTCTACGCCCGGATGCTTGATCACTTCGCGAATGACGCCACCGTCTCCTCCGCCGACAACAAGAACCTTCTTCGGATTTGGATGCGTGTTCAGCGCGGGGTGAGCGACCATCTCATGATAGACGAATTCATCCTTAATTGTAGTCATAACCATACCGTCCAAAACGAGCATGCGCCCGAATTCCTCAGTATCGATCATATCCAGTTGTTGAAACTCCGTCTTCTCATGTACAAAAGTCTCCCGGATTTTAGCCGTGATGCCAAAAGTCGGGGTTTGCTTCTCTGTGTACCATAATTCCATCGTCACTACCTTCTTTCCGCTAGAATAATGTTCAGCCGTCCAGATCCAAGCCGTAAAACTTTATTCGGGGCAGATGCCTTTAGCTTACAGTTTCACACTTTTTCTATTGTACCAAACAAATTAGATTATATTAAATCAAGCCCAAATTGCAACCAAAAGTTCCAGATCGCACGGACAGAAGCAAAATCCGCATGGATTCCCATGAATATCCTGCCCGCTCCAGCCCCATAATATATAGAAAAAGAAGGAAGCCAAGGGGAATTTCAACACATCTCCATCCTTGGCAGCTTAAAGTAATCAACTTTACAAAAAGGACTGGAAGGAGAACCATCATGCCGGGACAAAAAAAATCACCCAAGCGCAAACGTCGTTTCGTCCGGCTTGCTACATTTCTGTTCGTACTTCTTGGCATTTCCATCATCGCCGGCGGCATTCTGCTCGCCTATTTATTTATAACGCCACTGCCCGTTGCGGAAACATCCCGCTACTCTCGTCTGCTCGACAGCCAAGGAGATTTAATCGCCACCTTCTCCACCACGGGGCATACCTCCGAGCAAGTGAGCTTAACCGATATATCTCCTCACCTGATCCAGGCTACCTTGGCAGTGGAGGACCGGAAGTTCTATGATCATCCGGGATTTGATATGAAGGGCATGGCCCGAGCCGTGCTGGTCAACCTGCAGCATATGGATCGCAAACAGGGGGCAAGCACGTTAACCCAGCAGCTTGCACGAAACCTCTACCTATCTCATGAAAAAACGTGGACACGGAAGCTCAAGGAGGCCAAATTCACCGTCCAGCTTGAGATGAAATATACGAAAGATGAAATACTTGAGATGTACCTCAACGAAATATATTACGGACATGGTGCTTACGGCATCGAGTCGGCGTCCCTGCTCTACTTCGGCAAGTCGGCAAAAAACCTGACGTTGGCCGAAAGCGCGATGCTGGCCGGCATTCCAAAGGGTCCGACCTATTACTCGCCCTATAACCATATCGACAACGCGCTCAAAAGACAGCAAATTATCTTGAATGCCATGGCGGAGACTGGATTCATTACCGAGGCAGAAGCCGATAAAGCCGCCTCAGCCAAACTCGCCCTGCTTCCTCAGGACCGACAGGAGAATAAAGTGATTGCCTCCTATTTCCGGGACTACGTCCGGAGTCTCGTCACCAAACAGCTGAACATTACGGATCAGCAGCTCGAACAGGGTGGTCTGAACATCTATACGACCCTGGACCCGCGGGCCCAGAAGGCAGCCGAAGAGGCTGTATCTGCGGGCATGGACAGCAAGAGCGAGCTGGAAACGGCGCTAGTATCCATCGACCCGCGTAACGGGCACATTAAAGCCATGGTGGGCGGTAAGAACTACCGGGAGAATCAGTACAACCACGCGTTAGCCAAAACAAGGCAGCCCGGGTCGTCATTTAAGCCGATCATGTACTTAACGGCCATTGCATCCAAGGAAATGACAAGCACCAGCGTGTTCAACAGCCAGCCCACCCTGTTTCATTACGATAACAACCGCAAGACGTATCAGCCCAGCAACTTCGGCGATAAATATTTAGGCGAAATTCCCATGAGGGAAGCTATCGCCGCTTCGGATAATATTTATGCCGTGAACACCATCATGAAGATCGGCCCGGAAAAAGTAGCCGACATGGCAAAAAAGATGGGGATCACAAGTCCGCTGGAGCCTGTTCCTTCCCTGGCCCTCGGCACCTCGCCCGTCAGCCCGCTGGAGATGGCCTCGGCTTACGCCGTCATGGCTAACAGCGGCAAACGGGTCTCCCCTGTCGCGGTGCTGAGCATCACCGACGCTGCCGGCCGCAGCTTGTATTCAGCGCCGGAAGACGCAGGTGAACAAGTGGTTGAGCCTTCCGCTGCTTACGTGATGACGCGCATGATGGAGGGTGTATTCGAGACTGGCGGCACGGGCAACCGCGTCTCTACCCTAATGAAACGACCGGTGGCCGGAAAGACAGGCACCACCGATACCGACGCTTGGCTTGTCGGCTATACGCCGGAGCTGTCGACGGCGGTATGGGTGGGTTATGACAAAGGACGGGAGATTAGTAAAGTGGACGGTCGGCGGGCAGCTCCGATCTTTGCGCAGTATACGGAGAAGGCTTTGGAGAACGTACCGCCTAAGATTTTTCCGATCCCGGACGAAGTCGTCAGCGCATATGTGGATCCCAAGACCGGCAAGCTCGCCGGCGCCGGCTGTCCGGACAAAGTTCTGGAGGTCTTCGTCAAGGGAACGGAGCCTACGGAATATTGCGACGAGCATGAAGGCGGGGAGCCGGCCAAGAAGGCCAACCCTGCGGATGCGGCCGAGAAACAGGAAGAGCGTTCCTGGTGGAAGGATTTCAAACGATGGTGGGTCGAGTAACTCGGATCGAAGCCGTCACATCAAAAAAACAGCAAGCTCCTTTTACGGGATATTCCCGCACAAGGACCTGCTGTTTTTCTTTTTTTCACGATATGTTATGTAGATGACTTCATTATAAAACGGTTATATATTCGATCATGGAACTACCCAGAATCACGATCACGAGCATCAGTGCAACGTAGACCAGGAGGATCGCATACAGCGGATCCAGGCCGCCAACCATTCTTTTTTTGTAGCTGGTCATGACGAATAACGGGACGGTCATCACGGTGCTGATGAACGACAGAAGGATGATAACCTTCGAGATATCGCCATTCAGGAACAGGAACAGAAAGCTGACCCCATACAACACGAGGAACAAGGGCAGCAAAGCGCCGAATCTTGCCATCACTTCTTTTAGCTTCGCAGCCGGGTTGAAGGACAGCTTGACCGCAGCGAAGGTAAAGACGTTCAGCAAGAATAGGAAAATCGCAGTCCAAACGGTTGGTTTTAGGACAAGATCTGCAAATGCCCCCTCAGGCAGCCCTTGCAGCTCATGATGAAGCGCTGCATACAGTGCGAGTGGAAAAAGAACAACATAGAGCAGCATGGACACGATCGCGTTGAAAAACTGGCTGCTTTCCGTTCCGGCAGCTGCGCCAAAGGGATTTCTTAATCCCTTCAAAAAATAATCCCCATAGAGCTGTCCGTACAATTTTAAGCTGGTCCAATAAGGATTGGGTTCCTCTTCTTCTTCAGAATGCTGCCGGCCTGCCGCTCGGAACGGAATATCCGGCGGGGTATATACCGGCAGAACGGATTCGGTCTGGCGTACATGAGGTAACTCCCCTGTACTGCCGGCATTTCGCCTAGTGACACTGTATGCCTCCGACGTTGCTGCTTGCTCTTTCATGGCGGCAAATACGGGCGAATCCTCGATAATCAGCCTTGCCCCGCATTTCTTGCAATACTTCCCATCTCCCGTTTCATATCGACATATTGGACAAGTCATACTCTGGCCCCCCTGTTCATACACATCCGCAAATCGAAGGATAGGTATTAGATAATGTACACATTCGAGTCGAAACGTTTGGCCCGTGCAAGGATGCTATGTAACATGAGGCGCTCTGGGCCCAGGTATTCTTTCTATGAGAATTTACATCTTTTTGCTAATAGTATAAGTTGACGTGTTATGAAATGGAAGGATTTTCTGAGGGACGATACTGCGCCTAACCCTGGAATTGGTTAATACTATATGACTTGTTGATTCAATCTCATTCTGTGAAATGCTTGTGAACAATCAAATATTCGTTTGAATATCGAGTGTAAATCGGGTATATTATGACTAACAATCAAATCAACGTTTGAATATATATAGAGTAAAGAGCACTTATTGCTCCTATTCCAAGGAGGTTATTCTTATGAATGTACGGACGATGAACGAAGAAGTCGCCCTCGAGCTGTGTGAAACGGAATGTCCTTCAACTGAAAGAATTGCTTCCTTAAAAGAAACGATCTCCGATGAGGATATGATCGGCATGGCGGAAATCTTCAAGGCTTTGGCCGACCCGACGCGCGTCAAGGTAGCTTATATGCTGGACCGCGGCGGCGAGTTATGTGTTTGCGATGTAGCTGAGGTTCTCGGAAGCTCAACGGCAACGGCCTCCCATCATCTGCGGACGCTGAAGAACAAAGAAATCGCCAAATCGCGCAAGGCCGGAAAGAATGTATACTACTCGCTCAAAGATGACCACATCCGGACATTGCTTCACATGACGCTGGAGCACCAAAAGGAGAAGATGTAGATGAGTAAGGACAACCATCAACATTCCCAATCCTCTCCGGAGACAAGCGGCGAACTTATTGAATACCGGGTACAAGGGCTCTCCTGCCCTAACTGTACACGTGAAATGCAGGAGGAGATTCAGAAGCTGGATCATGGGAACAATGCCCGACTGAGTTACAACAGCGGGAAGCTGACCCTCTCTCCCCATGTCAATCTAAGCCGAGTAGAAACCATTCTGAAAAGTGACGGTGCGCGCATCGTTTATGCTCCGCAGACAGCCTTATCGGCCGCCAGTGCTGAAGTGCAGCCTATCCATTCATCGCATGCTCACGGATCGGCACAAGGACATGATCACGAACATGGCCATGATCATGCTCATGAACATAGTCATGGCGGCATAGGGAGTATGAAGTGGCTGCTGTCCATCTCCGCTGTTTTCTATCTCTTCACCTTTCTATTGGAAGGAAAAGTCGCCGAACCGGTTGTGATCGCATTATATGCAGGCGCTATGATTTTGAGCGGATATACGACATTTTTGCGCGGACTGCGTAATCTGACCCGCTTTAAATTCAATATGGATACCCTGATGACCGTTGCGCTCGTGGGTGCCGTCATCATCGGGGAGTGGAGAGAAGCCACATTGGTTGCCATTCTGTTTGGTCTTAACGAGCTGCTGGAAGGCTACGGCATGAATCGGGCCCGGCAATCGATGGAAGCGCTGCTGGCCGCAGCGCCCAAAGAAGCGGAACTATGGAAAGACGGTCAAACCCAGCGCGTGCCGATCGAGAGTCTCACTCCCGGGGACGTTGTCCGGGTGAGACCCGGGGAGAAGATCCCTTCCGATGGAGCCATAGCCCAAGGAACCGGGGCGGTGAACGAAGCCGCCATTACCGGGGAATCGGTACCTGTTACGAAACGGGAGGGCGATGCTGTGTTTGGCGGCAGCGTCAGCACCGACGGTGTGCTCTATATCGCCATATCGAAGGCCTATGAGGATTCCTCCCTGGCCAAGATCATGCATCTTGTACAGGAGGCACAGGACAGCAAGACACCGACAGAGCTCTTCATCGATAAATTTGCTAAGTACTATACTCCCGCTATTATGATCATCGCACTGGCGGTTACGCTGATTCCTCCGCTGCTGCTGAATCAGCCCTGGATGACCTGGATCTATCAGGGGCTGTCCATCCTCATTGTCGGATGCCCTTGTTCGCTTGTGCTTTCCTCTCCGATTGCATTGGTCAGCGGGATGACCCGCGCAGCACGCAACGGTATTCTGATCAAAGGCGGGGTCCACCTGGAGCAGCTTGGCCGGCTGGAAGCCATCGCTTTTGACAAGACGGGAACCTTGACCAAAGGCGAGCCTGCCGTCTATGCAGAGACGGTATATGATGAAACCAAATTTTATGCCGTTGTAGGCGCACTGGAGCAATCGTCACTCCATCCGTTGGCTAAAGCCGTCATGAAACATCTGGAGATCAAGAATCCGCAGTGCATGTTCAATGAACCTCAACAGATAACGGTACTGCCAGGCGAAGGCATTCGGGCTGAAGTTGGAGGGAAATTGTTCTGGGTCGGAAGCGAGGAAGTGCTGAAGCATGTGAACGGCCAGCAAGATCATATCCGTGCCGTGGAGGATGACATTCGGCGCATGAAGGCCCAAGGTTATACGATTGTTGCTGCTGTAAGCGAGGATCGCGTATTAGGCCAGTTCGGCCTTGCCGACGAGATCAGACCGGAGACGGCAACCGTCGTCCGCAAGCTTCACGAGGCCGGTATCACGGATACGGTCATGCTGACAGGCGACCATGAGCAGTCCGCACAGGCCATCGCGAAACAATCCGGTGTAGCTCGGGTATTCGCAAGCCTCCTGCCGGAACAGAAGGTTGCCAAAATCAAGGAGCTTTCTTCCCGCAAAAAAACCGGCATGGTTGGCGATGGTATTAACGACGCCCCTGCATTGGCCGCTGCCGATCTGGGTATCGCGATGGGAAAAGGGACTGACAGTGCCATAGAAACCGCCGACGTTGTATTGATGCAGGATCACCTTGGCAAGCTGCCGGGGGCCATCAAAACCGCAAGACGGGTCAATCAGATTATCAAGTGGAATATCGGGCTTTCCTTGTCGCTGAAGGCCATTGCTTTGCTGCTAACGATCCCGGGTTGGCTGACCCTGTGGATTGCAATCATATCGGATATGGGCGCCACCATTATCGTTACCTTGCTTGGTCTCACCATCCTGCTTGGCAAGGATCAGGAGCTGAAATCAGGATATTAATATAACCGGAGCTTCGCCCCTTCAGGGCAGCTCCGGTTTTTTAGTTCGTCATTTGGCCACTAGCTCTGATCTTACGCCATAAGCATATATCAATTTTTACATGATTTTGCGATAGGGTGAAACATTTCCCATTATTTAGTCGTTTATATAGGCGGGAGTGTAAAACATAAGGAGGAACTGATATGAAATCCGTGCAACTCATCAAATTAGCAGGTACCGCATCCATAGCCATGTCTTTATTGCTTACGTCCTCATCGCTCATAACGATTCCTGCCCATGCGGCAGCAGCCTCCACATCACAGAGCAAGGCAAACTGGAGCACGCTGGACGTGAAACATAAACCTTATACGAATAAAGGCGTCGTATTCATTCCGTTGAAGGAAGTTTCCGAACAACTGCAGCTGCAGTTGACGATCCCGGGAAAAAAAGAGCTGTATATTAACAGCCCGACACAGTCTGTTCGCATTATCATCGGACAGTCGCGCGCAGTCAATGCCAAGGGGACCCCTCTCAAGCTTGAGGCGGCTCCGGTCGTGAAGAAAGGCGTGACTTATGTTCCAGCCAGTCTGATTACCAAAGCTTTCGGCATCCCTCTGAAATATGACAGCAAATCCGGGCTTAGAACGACCTTTGATGCTTGGTCAAAATATGCCTATGCTTCCAAGGCCAATATGCTGTTCTGGGTAAATCGCGAGAATGGTATGCTCTCGATGGGTAAAGCCGGATCCACGCCAGCCCAAGTTGGTATAATCCCGGTTGAGGAGATCGATCAAGTCAGCTTAAGCGCACATCGCATCAATAGCAATACCTACGTGGTCGACTTGTCCAATTATTACGGTGAACCTCATATTCATGAGGGAAGATACCGGGTGCTCATACAGGACAAGAAAATCCTGAAGCTATCCAAAACCAATCATTCCAATTTTGCCGGGATCAACTACCATCCGGACCAACTCAGCTACAAAGGCAATATTGCCATGATGAACGGCAGTACGCTTGAGCTGGTTCATCCGATGGGCAAAACGGTCAAAACTTATGACCTGGCCGCGCTCACGGGAGTAAAGGATAGTTTTATCGTAGAAGCGATTGAACAGGACTTCCTGCTCGTCCGACCATACACGAAGGCGACCCTGTATATCGTCCATCCGACTGGCAAGACAGCCGAGCTTATCTATCCTGAGCTTCTGGACGAGGAAACCATCAAGGTCATAGAGGAAATGCCGCCGAATGAGGTGGGCTTCATTGGTGACGGCCTTACGTATCTCGGATATGCCGGCGGCAAGCTGACGTTCCAATACAACAATCCGTTTCTCGATCAAAAAGAAAAGCTGACCTACCCCCTTCCATTCTAATCGATATGCAAATAAGTAGAAGACCGGCCGGATTCATTTACGAATCCAACCGGTCTTCTTCATGTTCGTCCTTTTTGGAAAGGCTTCTTTAATTTATTGTATCATTCCGCTGTCTGAAGTGCTTCCCTGAATTCCTCTGGCGATGCATTCCACCATTCCTCGTTACGCGAAATCAGCAGCTCGCGCAGTGCCTTCTTCTCGACGTCGCCAAGACCATCCAGAATGATCTTGCGCTTCATCGCCGCATCCATTTTATTCACATGATCGGCGAGGATCTTCCAGCCGCGACGGGCCTCCTGGTCGATCCACATTTCACAGGCGGTCATGCCTGCATAATGCTGTCCTTCCGCCGTACGATCTACAGCCACCCACACGATCCATACCTGTCGTCCATTGGGCACTTCATCCCGGTTCATGCTGAAACGGATACCCTTCTCCACCTTACTCTTGGCATGCATGGCCCCAATATCCACTCGGGCCTCGCCATTATCGATAATGACGGGTGACAGACTGTTCAGATCGATGGAGCCTGATCCAAACCCTTTATGCTTACTCTTGCTATTAATAATATTCAAAGCAATCGGTTTCTTCGCACCCTGCTTCTGCTCTTCATTCTCCACTGCTGCCGACCTCCTATATCAGAGCCGATGCTTACGTATCAGCTGCTAAATTGATAACCATGTCCCAATAATTTTATTTTAACTAATAATCCCCCAAAAGCAAACATATACATGCACTAGATGCTTGTCAACGGGAGGTTGTTCGATATGGTCCCACCACGTGCCAAAGTCTTTCTATCATCCCTGCTTGCCCTAGGTTTGCTTGCAGGATCGATGCCGATATTTCTGAATCCAGGGTCCTCAGCGTCTGCTCTTGCCCCAAATGCGGGCAAGCCCTCCGCCTCTGCCGTGGAGAAGGCCCCGCTCTCACCGCCTAAGGTGCAGCCTAATATTCCCGCTCCGGCCTTAAGCGACCGGCTGGTGGAATATCATATGGATGTTCGGTACGAGCCTGAGGAGAACAAGCTTAAGGGCAAACAGACACTCACTTGGACTCATCCAGGCAAAAAAAGCGTAAACGAGCTGTACTTTCATCTGTATCCCAATGCTTTTGCTTCCAATGACACGACTTTTATGAAGGAATCGGGCGGCAGGCTTCGTTCCGATCCCATGCCAGATGACGGATACGGCTCCATGACCATTACCAGCGTGAAAACAACCGAAGGACTGGCCCTGACCCATCGCCTTCAATTTGTTCAACCTGACGACGGCAACATCAAGGATCACAGCCTTGCCAAGCTAAGGTTGCCTAAACCCATCAAGAGCGGGGAGAGTGTTACCATTCATTTGGAGTTCGAGGTCGAGCTTCCCAAAATATTTGCCCGCATGGGAACCACCGAGAATTTTATCATGGCTGGCCAATGGTTTCCGAAAATTTCGGTCTATGAACCGGCCGGTCTTCGCGGAAGAGCAGAGGAAGGCTGGAATCTTCATCAATACCACGGCAACTCCGAATTCTATTCCAACTTCGGCATTTACAGCGTTCGCATTCGAGTGCCCGAAAATTACATTGTCGCCGCGACCGGATTCCCTACCAAGCCTGCCCAAAAATCAAACGGGGAAAAAATTTATCAGTTTTACGCGGATGACGTACATGATTTTGCCTGGTCGGCATCGCCAAACTTTGTCACGGCAGAAGAAGCATTCTCCGCACCAGGCGTACCTGGCGTCCGCATCAAGCTGTATCTCGATCCAGCCCATAAAGACTTATAGGAGCGTTACTTTGATGCCGCCAAGTCGGCACTCGCTTCGTTTGGAAAATGGTACGGAACCTATCCGTACTCCACGTTGTCCATCGTCGTTCCGCCTGAATCGGGCAACGGTGCAGGCGGCATGGAATACCCGACGCTGGTCACAGCCTTCGGTGCCAAGAACGATTCGCCGGGATATGAACTGGAGCGGACCGTTATTCATGAGATCGCCCATCAATATTTTTACGGAATGATTGCAAGTAACGAATTTGAGGAAGCGTGGCTGGACGAGGCCTTTGCAACCTATGCAGAAGAACGAGTGATGGAAAAAGAATACGGTATTACCTCCAATACGGCGGCTCAGGGAGCATCCATTACTTCCCCTGCACCGCTGAAGATGGAATCCTGGAAATACAGCTCTCACGAAAACTACGCACTGAATGTATATACGAGGGGCAAGCTGGTGCTGCAAGGCATCGAACGGCAGGTCGGTCCACAGATGATGGGCAAGATTATGCATACCTATGCCCAGAAATACCGGTTCAAGCATCCAACCACATCTGACTTTCAGAAAGTCGTCGAGCAAGTAAGCAAAACGTCCTGGCAGTCGTATTTTGACCAATATGTATATGGAAGCCAGATGGCGGATGTCGCCATCGACGTGATCAAAACCAAAAATAAAGGCACGGCTGAAAATCCTCGGTATGAGTCCACGGTCCAGATTACGAGCAAGGACGGGGATATCACCGATGTGCCGATCGTGTTCGCCTTTGAGGACGGCAAAACGGTGGAACGAACCTGGAGCGGCAAAGACGGCAAAGTGGCTTACACCCTGGAATACAGCTCTCCGCTCGCCTGGGCCATGGTTGATCCGAAGTACTCCATCGTCCTGGAGAATAAACACATTAATAACTATATGAAGGCAGGAATGGATCCGACGGTGGTTACACGCTGGAATCTCAGTATTACCAAGCTTGTGGAGACGCTGTTCGGCAGCCTGTCATGGTGAGGGGGGAGCACATGAAAAGTTACGCAGGCCAAGGGTGGATCAGTGTTAAAGACCAGCTATACGTCTCGATTCTGCTCTTCTTATACCGTTTGCTGTGGGGATATTGCCTGTACCGACTCGTAAAATCGGCAGTCGTCCCCCTTCTGATGCGATATCCGGATTCCGCCCCTAACGAGCTCAGCCGTCTTTTATTCTTCTACGAGGGCGAGATGAGCCTGTCCTTGAGCAGCACAGTACACACTTACGGATGGCTTTTGGCCGGTTTGCTCTTGATCCGGATGTTCCTCACCCCGCTCATTCGGGCCGGCATCTTCTACAACCTTCACCAGGAAGCCAAGGGCGAGCGCGGTTTATTCTTCTTCACTGGCATGCGGAAACTGTGGAAACCCGTAACGCTATTCTATCTGGTTGAGCTTATTCTCACCTTCGCACCCGGTTACTGGATTCTGCCCAAAATCCTCCCGATTCTGCTGAATGGAATTCAGGAGCCTGTACTGCTGCTTCATGCACTGCCCTATGCAGCTGGCTGGTTCTTGTACGCCTATCTGATCCGCCTGTTATTGCTCTATATGCAATTTGGCCGTACCGGCGATTCCAGCATGATCAGCTCTATCCATGCGCTCTTCCGCCGCTTGGGCACAGCAATGCTGTTATCCATCACCATCGGCGGATCCGCCTGTGTCATTCTGCTGCTCCTGAGCTCGGCCTCGCTCTTCTGGGCCGGGTTGATCGGCTTAATTATTCAGCAGGCCTCTTATTTCCTGAATGGACTTTTCCAAATTTGGGCAATGTCCGCTCAATATCATTTGTGGAGAGATTCCTCCTCACAGCATCCTTAATGGTTACAATTCGTCACCCTATAATAATGAAACACGCTCGTGAATAAGCTGTAATCAGAAGCGACACGTTTCTATCCCGCGCTAGATTTTACAGAGAATAAGAGTTCATTTATCCTCTATATTACAAATTTCTGAACGCCAAATTACAAAAAAACCTGTTCCCTCAAGATGGGGACAGGTTTTTTTGTTTAAAAATAATGTTTCCTCGTTTGCCAAATTGTTAATACTCTGCTAAAATAACGAATATGTTAGTAACAACTTTGTCATCTTTACTGTAACTTTTATGTAGGAACGTTGTAATTCGCTAACTATGTTGGAACGTCAAACGTCAATGAATGGGTTCATCAACATTTCAAGGAGCCGAATTCCCATAACGATATGGGAAGCGGGGGATCCGTTTTGGGTGAATTGATCTCGCAAGAGAGGGATCATAGGGGACCTTCAACCGAACCCTTAAGCTAACCTCGCAGGCAATGGAAGGAGCTTTTGTTTTGAAAAAGAAGTTAACGGCTGTTTCTCTAGGCCTCGCACTCGCACTCACATTAGGGACCGGAAGCGCTTTCGCCGATTCCAAATTAAATACTGCAATCAAACCAGCCATTGGTGTTTCTTACAAAACAGGTGGAACTACAACGAATGGATTTGACTGCTCCGGATTCACCAGCTATGTTTACAAGAAGCTTGGTCTTAGCCTGCCCCGCACGTCTGCAGCTCAATACAAAGTAGGTACGGCCGTATCCAAGAGCAACCTGAAAGCTGGCGATCTCGTGTTCTTCAACACATCCGGTAGAGGTGTATCTCATGTGGGTATTTATGTCGGGAGCGGCAAATTCGCTCATTCTTCATCTTCGCGCGGTGTCATTATCAGTCCGCTGAGCCAGAGCTATTACGCTAACCGATATGTAGGCGCTAAGAGAATTATGAGTCAGAATACGTACAAATCTGTAGCTGTGAGCTACAATTAATGTTGGAACTTAATTGATTTACTCTTACAAGAAAGCCCTGGGTTTATGAGATTGTGCCGATCTCATCCAGCGGCTTTTTTCTTTTGTTGATTTGTGTGTATACCTTTATAACGTTCAGGACAGCAAAAAAGTTCCCGCTTTTCGAAAAAAAATAAAATTTATTATACAATTTCACTTCACTTCGCCATGTCTTCACATCATCTATCCTTTATATACCCTTCTCTCCCTTCATTAAACACCCATTTTGGAAAAATATTGATTTTCCTTGGTGCTTCGACAGCTAATGCTATTGAAAAATAGCGAAATTCACCAAGAAATAATTGCCAATCTCGCTTGCTGTCTGATAGAATGGACGCAGTAACAACTTTGTCATTAATGTAAGTGCTTTAATATATAGATTGCTATGCCTCGCGGCATCGAAAAGGAGCTTTCCATGCTGAAGAAAACATTATCGACAGCAGCCCTAAGTATCACGCTGTTGTTCACTTTGGGCGTTGGCAGCGTCTTTGCTGATCATGCGCTGGATCAGGAAATCGATAAGGTTCTAGGTACAAGATACAGCTACGGTGGTACAACCACGAGCGGTTTTGACTGTTCCGGCTTCACCATGTATGTTTATGCTAAACTCGGTCTGAAGCTCCCGCATCAATCCGGCTCTCAATTCGACATGGGGACAAGCGTGTCCCGTAAGGAGCTGCGCGCTGGCGATTTGGTGTTCTTCAACACATCGGGCCAGGGCATCTCCCACGTCGGCATTTATGTCGGCGATGGCAAATTCGCCCATGCTTCCTCCAACCGCGGCGTGGTTATCAACCGCCTGGCAGAGGATTACTACGATCAGCGATACGTGGGTGCAAAGCGTATCATGAGCGATGATAAGTATGAAGAGTCGGTCGGTGAATCATCCTAAGCTATAGAGGCTAATCTTCCCTATACATAATGCTTGCCCGTTAAAGGAGCCCTTACCTCTCTTTGGCGGGCTTTTTTGATGCAACCTGGATGCTCGTAATATGGTTATTATTTATGCAGACGATAGGAGGACTTCGCAAATGGATGCCACACCGATTACATTTCACACCGTGGTCATGCGTGAAGAGCACGCCGAAGAAATATGCGCCTGGGCCTACCCTCCCCCCTATAATATCTATGGCTTTCTTCCCTGGGAGCAGATGAAAGGGCTTGAGGTGGAGTTTGGCGATCCGGACATTCGCCGAAGACAGTACATCTCGGTTCTGGATGAGCGGGAGGCCCTCTGGGGATTTGCCCAGCTGTTTCCGATGCATGAGGTGACACGAATTGGACTTGGCATGCGGCCTGATTGGTGCGGGCGTGGAATGGGTAAACGATTTATGCAGACGATTGTCCGGGAAGCCAGACGGAGGCGGCCTGCCGACGAAATTGACCTTGAGGTAATGACCTGGAATGAGCGAGCAATCCGCGCTTATCAAAGGGCAGGCTTTCACATCACCGATACGTATGAGCGGCTTACGCCAACGGGCAATGCCCTTTTCCACTGTATGGTGTATGAGCCCCCTACAAATGAGGAATAGTAATCTTTGTCTATATGAAAAAGCACAATTTTGTGTACTTTTTATGAAGCTACGCCGTATAGTTGCTTTTTTTGTCACAACTGGCTATGCTGTCTATGGATGTTGGTTTATAATGGAGACAAGTGCAAAAGTGCAGTATACATAGAAGGGACGATATGACGATGCAAAAATGGATCATGAGCGGATTGTTCTTCGTCGCATGTGCGTTGGCTATCGCGCTGATGTTTACGCTCCCAGGTAAGGAACAGGTAGCTCAGGAAGAGAAGCCGACCATGCCGGAAGTGACTCTCGATGCAGCCGCAGCGGAAGCCACACTGAAAGCAAGCTGCATTAGCTGTCACGGCGACCAACTTCAAGGCGGCGCAGGGCCGGCTTTGAATCAAGTAGGCGGACACATGGATGCGGACGCGATCTTCAACGTTGTAACCAAAGGTCGTAAGGGAATGCCTTCCTTTAAAGACCAACTTAAACCTGAAGAAATCGCAAACATCGCGCTGTACCTTGCTGAGAAAAAATAAATCAGCTTATACGCAAAACACGCTTGCACCTGGAGTTGTTCCCGGTGCAAGCGTGTTTTTTTACATATTGGGGACTTCTAAAGGGACTAATGGCCTCCCCGTTCTATTGTCCCGACTTGCCATCCTTCGAACGACTCTTCTCATAGGCTTCGTTAAACTGCTGCGCTTCCTTAATATCCACAGCCGTAATGCCACCGTCGTCCCAAGAAGTGAGACGAAGTGTAACGACTTTATAATCTATGGTGATGTAGGGGTGATGTCCGAAAGCTTCCGAAATAGCTGCCACTTCATCAACAAAAGCGATTCCCTTCATGAAGGAGGAGAAGGTATACTTTCGTACAATCCATCTCCCTTGTTCAAATTCCCAACCCTCAAGCTTTTCCAGATGAGCCTCTACTTCTTGCTGCGTATAAAGCATCTTTTATCTTCCTCCCCGAAAAAAACCTATCTTAAAGCCGACTAACCGTAATATGGGCTATCTGTCATCTATTCTATTCTGCCCTGTTTCTGTTGATAACTGGAGTGATTACACAAGGGCCACAAAAGCCAACTCTTCCTCACCAATCAAAATATGTATTCGATGGTTCGTCTGATCATGCATGACCACGCCGCTGCCAACATTAATCACCGGCTCTGTGCCCAGCGCATAGAACAAATCCTCTGCCAGCGCCTCATGGACCTCATTTCGCTCGGCTTCGCCCAAATTGCCCCAATCCTCAGCTTCCATTTCAAAGAAGACATAGCTGTCGGAAATTCGCCCGACCGCCTCGGTCAGTTCTGCCAGAATTTCGCCATAATCCCTTCCGTGCTTAACGCCCATCTTAATCACTCCTTTCCTTGCCGTACTTAGCTTCGTTTCCCTTCCTTCCATTATACCGGAAATTACAACTAAAAAAAAAAGCCCGACCTGACGATAAATAGGATAACGCCCCACATAAGGGGCCCGGTTCTCCATGAGAGCCGTTCTGACGAATGGATTCGTTATTTTATTTCTCACGGATGAGGTGTGGTATGGAAATTTCAACAATTATAGGCTTAATAATCGGTATCGTCGCGGTACTGGTGGGCATGATCCTGAAAGGTGCCTCCCTTCTCGCTTTGTATAATCCGGCAGCCTATCTAATCATTCTTGGCGGTACGGCAGCAACTTTATTCATCGGATTTCCGCTAGTCGAGCTAAAAAAGATTCCGAAGCTGGTCAAGATGACCTTCGTGAAACAGAATCTGATGGACAAAACGGATATGATCAAGCTGTTTATGGAGTGGGCTTCGATCACACGCCGTGAAGGACTTCTGGCTCTGGAAACCAAAGTCGATGAAATCGATGACAGCTTCCTGCGTAATGGGATGCGCATGATCATCGACGGCAACGATCAGGAATTCGTACGTGACGTTTTAATGGAAGATATTAATGCCACCGAGGAGCGCCATCGTTCCGGTTCATTGATCTTCTCGCAGGCCGGTATGTATGCACCTTCCCTCGGGGTACTCGGAGCCGTTATCGGTTTGATCGCTGCACTGTCCCACATGGAAGATATGGGCGAACTCGCTCATGCTATCGGGGCTGCATTTATTGCTACCCTGCTCGGTATCTTCACCGGTTATGTTATCTGTCACCCGATTGCGAATAAACTCAAGCGTCTGTCCAAACGCGAGGTTGAAATCCGCCTGATGATGGTAGAAGGCCTGCTGTCTATTCAATCCGGTGTATCCACCATTGCAATCAATCAAAAGCTCTCCGTGTTCCTGACACCGTCCGAACGGGCTGAGCTCAGCGAGAGGGAGGCTGGTGCTAGTGAGCAAAAAGACTAGGCACGAGCCGCATGAGGAGCATGCCGACGAATCCTGGCTTCTTCCTTACGCAGACCTACTGACCTTGCTTCTGGCCCTGTTCCTGGTGCTATACGCCATGAGCGCGACAGACGCACGCAAATTTCAAGAAATGAGCGAAGCCTTCAGCGTTGCTCTCACTGGCGGGACCGGCGTGCTGGATTACAGCAAAACGGAACCCAGCGATGATCCGCCCAATATTAAAGATCATAAAGCGACATCCCCTTCCGTTCCCGCAACAACACCTGACCAACGACGTGCTGAGCTGATGCGTCAGGAACAACAGGATCTGGAGAAGTTAAAGAAGCAGCTCGATAATTATATTAAAAATAACGGTTTAACCTCGGAGCTCAGCACCAAGTTGAACCACTCCCAGCTTGTCATTACAATACGGGATAACGCCTTGTTCCCTTCCGGCGAAGCCGTTGTGAAGCCGGAGGCCCGCAAATTGGCCATGGCTATCTCACAAATGCTTCATAAGTTCCCGGACTATGAAATTATTGTATCCGGACATACGGACAATGTGCCAATCTCTAATAGCCGATATCCGTCGAATTGGGATTTAAGCTCGGATCGTGCCTTGCAGTTCATGAAGATTTTGCTCACCAACTCGGAGTTGGATCCTAAACGGTTCATGCCGATCGGTTATGGTGAATACCATCCGATTGCCGATAACAACACCGCTGCTGGGCGAGCGAAGAACCGCAGAGTCGAGGTTTCCATTATACGTAAATACCAGGATAGTGCGACCTTTACCAGCGTGAATGAATAACTCAACAGGGAACGGTCCCTACAGACTATAACACACAATAAACAACCGATGCATCTGGTCTCCAGATCCATCGGTTGTTTTGGTTTAGGGTTATAGATGTATTTCAGCCTCCTACTCGAGCCTATAGTTCAGCAGCCGACCAAGCTCTTCCTTCTCCTTCTCGTTAAGATCACGCCAAGCGCCGATGCGTTGACTGCCGAGACGGATATTCATAATCCGGATTCGCTGTAATTTTCGGACCTCATAACCAAAAGCGCTGCACATTCTGCGGATTTGACGATTTTTCCCCTCCGTCAGAATGATTCGGAACACTCGCTCAGACATTCGAGTGACCTCACAGGGCAGCGTCATCTCACCTAAAATCTTGACGCCGCTGGACATCCCGCTAAGGAAGGATTCCGTTACCGGGCGATCCACCGTCACAATGTATTCTTTCTCATGTTTCCCCTCGGAGCGAAGGATCTTATTGACGATATCCCCATCATTCGTCAGCAGAATCAGCCCCTCGGAGTCCTTATCCAATCGTCCGATAGGAAAAATACGCTCCTTATGGCCTACGAAGTCTACAATATTGCCCTTAATATGCGGTTCGGTGGTGCTTGTAATCCCGACTGGCTTATTAAGAGCAATATACACATGCTTCTTCTTATCTTGAAGCGGCTTTCCCTGAATCCGGACATCGTCTCCTTCTTCTGCCTGGCTTCCAAGGACTGCAACCACGCCATTGATGGTAACCTTCCCGCTCTCCACCAGCTTGTCCGCTTCACGCCTTGAGCAATATCCCGTTTCACTGATAAATTTATTGATTCTCAAGATGCCATCCCCTTATCTGTAACTACTTCTTGCTTATCCCTCGATCGCATTCCGCTGAATCGCAGGCAGAACTATACTCACCTTCGTTCCTGCTCCTACTTCACTCTCGATTTCCATCATACCCCGGTGGCCCTGAATAATACGCTGGCTTACCATCAATCCCAGCCCTGTGCCCGTTTCCTTATTCGTAATAAACGGTTCGCCAAGATGCGGCATCAGCTCCTCCGGAATGCCTTGCCCTTCATCCCGAATGTCGATTTGGACCCATTCACCCTTCGACCTTGAAAGCTCAATCCAGATCCTCCCGCCATCCGGCATCGCTTCAATCGCATTCTTGAGCAGATTGATGAACACCTGCTTGAGCTGGTTCTCCTCACAGTGTACGTAGGTTAGTGCTTCAGTAAACTTCAATTTGAACTCGATGCTGTACAAATGGGCTTGGCTGTCGAGGAATGAAATGACATCTCTCATAATGATTCTTACATCCCTCTCTTGGAAATGAATCGCCTGCGGCTTCGCTAATATCAGAAATTCACTGACAATCAGATTAATTCGGTCCAGCTCCGACAGCATCAGATCAATATGGTCCGGATTGACCTTGTGGGTCTGCTTCTGAAGCTGCAGAAATCCACGGAGGGTCGTCAGCGGATTCCGGATCTCATGAGCAACGCCGGCAGCCAGCTGGCCAACAGTATTGAGCTTCTCCGAACGTCGCAGCAGCTCCTCGATGCGATTGCGTTCCGTCACATCCCGAGACACGCTAATCATGGAAGTAACCTCACCGTTCTCATCGCGCACCAGCGAGGTGCTGATGCTGACCTCAATAGCGCTTCCATCTTTATGAAGGCGGACCGTCTCCACTGGAGGAAGCCGTTCTCCGGCCCGCAGGCGGCGGATGCGTTCCTTTTCTTCTTCCTCTTTAGCGGGAGGGACAAGTGCAGGCTTCCGTCCAACCACTTCGTGCGCCTTCCAACCATACAATTGCTCAAACGCTTTATTTACACTAATAACCCGTTCATAGGTATCGGTTGTATGAATGGCGTCGGCTGTCTGATTAATGACAGACTCCAGATATTCCTTAACGGACTGATTCTCGTCGACCATTTGCTTCAACTGGCTCGTATAGTTGCCCAGATTACGTGTCATCGCATTGATTCGACCTGCAAGCTGACCCAGCTCGTCCCGGCTGCTTACCTCCAGCCTTCGATCAAAGTGACCATCCGACACATCATTTACAGTTCCAAGGATAGCCTGAATCGGCTTGGTAAAATACCCCGCAACAATATAACTGCCGAATATCACAATTTCCAATAAAACCAATGAGATCGCCACAAGACTGATCATCTGCTCTCTCATCACGGAGGAGATGGCTTCATAGTCCATAACGACACTAATGACACTGGTCGGTTTATTTTCGGATACGATAGGGATGAAGCTTTTTAGCACCTTCTTATTATTGATGGTGCTGACAAACACCACATTATCGCCGGTAGAAACAGCCTTCTGCACAGCTTCCGCATCTTGGTCCAGGCTCCCATAGTCATAGGTGCCGAATGTAATCGGTCGATTGCGAAGCTTGTGGTGAACGTCATCTGTTCCATCTTCCCTCATATATTCATTGCCAAACGTTTCAGGATTGATGCCTGTTACTTCCAATATCCGCGGATTCGACTTCAAGGTCTCTTTCACAACGGTGTCCGGACTTGTAATCTTCACAAAGTCCTTGATATTGGAATTCCTTATGTAGGGATCAATAATATAATTGCGCTTGCTATCGTAATAGTATCCCCATTTATCAATGAATTCCGGATTGGATGTGGAGAACTCAAACGGTCCAGACCAAAAATGATCGGAGCGCTGGCCCTCGGTAACTGAGACGACTTTACCATACTGGAACAATTCCAGAAAAGCCGTATGCCAATACCCCCAGTTCTTTGTTGAAAGGCCGATTTCATCTTGAGAGGAGGATCGGGCAACAACGATATCATCATTCGTCCGAACCATTAATGATATGTGAGTGACGCCAATCTCCTTACTCAATTCCACCAATTGCTGATTGGTTATATTGTTAATATCCGGATCCAAAGCTTTTGCCGCGTTGACCGCGGCCACCTTCAGCATATCGCCGAATATATTATCCACATATGCAGAACTAAAGCCGGTTTGCTGGACCGTAATGGCGATCTGAGTAGCGGCCATCACCATCTTGGTTTCACTATCCTGCTGCAAATTTTCCTGGGTCGTGTAATAGTTCAGCGTAATGTTGAGCAGAAGAATAAATAATACCGATATGGACATGATCATCGATAATTTCGTCTTAATCGACAAGTGGCATCTTCACCTTTCTGCTGTCACATAGACGACTTGCGAATCTAATACCCTCATGATACCTTGATCACGAACGTTTGAAAAGACAAGCAGCTTTATGGCTATATGGTTTTTTCCACAATCGCATTGCTATTGAAATAAGGAATCCTTACAATATAAGAGGTCATTCCCGGTAAAATAAACAACGTATCCACAGATTGCGCACAAATACACAACTTATCTGGGGATAGTGTGCATAACTTTGTGTATAATATTTTAGTTATCCACAATTCTGTCCACAACATGTTAACAAACGAATAAATGTTCGTTGAACATTGGGTATAAATACAGGGTTTTAACGGGCTGTGAAAGGAGACTTTAGTTTGATATCAAATTCAATAGACCCACTGGCTGTGGATAACGATAATCATGAGCACTGGATGAGAGAAGCCATTGCAGAAGCACGGAAAGCTGAAGAGCTCGGTGAAGTTCCGATTGGTGCTGTCATCGTGCGGGGCGATGAGATTATTGGCCGTGGATACAATTTGCGTGAAACGACTTACGATGGTACGGCCCATGCCGAGATGGTAGCTATTCGGGAGGCAAGCCAGCATCTTGGAGCATGGCGGCTGCTGGACTGCCGATTATACGTGACGTTAGAACCCTGTCCCATGTGTGCAGGAGCTATCGTCCAATCCCGGGTCCCAGAGCTGATCTATGGTGCTGGTGATCCCAAAGCCGGTTGTGCCGGCACATTGATGAATTTGCTTCAAGAGCCGCGTTTTAATCACCGGACTAACGTGGTTCAGGGCGTGCTGCAGGAAGAATGCGCATCACTGCTCACTCAGTTCTTCCGACGTTTGCGCGGGAAACTATGATCCTTATGTAGAGTAAAAGTATAACAACGTAAAAACCCGGCCATGACGGCCGGGTTTTGTTGTCTGCGATGAATAATATTAATAAGTGCCCATTTGGCTCATGGATTCCTCAAATTGCTCCATCGTGATGACATCAGCATCTTTTGGAATACCGATTTTGAATTCTTGTTTAGCGTTGATGTTGTTGTATTGGGTGCTAGCCTTCACAGCCAACTTCACGTTCTCATTGGTTTCTGGATCGTTGAAATCAACGTTCAACACAACATCCTGATATGCAGGGAAATCCTTTTTATCGATAGCTGTGTTGATGTTGAATGTGTTGATCTTCAGATATTTCTGCATCTCTTCCAAGCCCGCTTTGAATTCATCTTGGTTAACGTTAGATACTTCAGCTTTAGCAGCATCGATATCTTCTTGGGTCAGACCCAGCAATTCGCGGTACTCGTCTTTAGCTGCAATGTCAACAACCTTAGGTGCAACCTTGTTTACCATAATATCCAATGCTTCATTCAGATTATCATTGGTTACAAAGAATTGAACCACTTGTTTAGCGTCAACGCCTTCTGGAAGGCCAGCATCTTTAACATTGATCTCTTTGAAGTATTTCGCTTGGTCATACTCGCTCAGCAAGGCTTCAAGGATTTCGTTAACGAATTTCTGGGACTTCTCAGTATCCAGGCTTTCTGGGCTAAACGTTTCACCGGATTGCTCAGCAAGCTCTTTCATGTCCATCATGAGGAACTTACCAACAACGTCCTCTGGGAATGGCAGCATTGGAATGCTTGGAACTTTAACGTAGATTTTCTCTTTCGTCATCACCATATCAATATTGAAGGACATCGCCATATCACCCTTCAGATTGATACCCATGTTCATCTCGGTTTGCATTGGATCAGCTTGGTAGATACCATCAAGCGTAACCTCAGCATTCTTCAACATCGTCATCGCCTGTGTTACGCTTGGATCGCCTTCAACTGCAGGTATGTTAACTTGAAGGTCTTCAATGACAAATTTACTCTTCATTTCGTAGGATGTCATCTTCATCGCGTTTGTAGCAGCATTCGTCATCGCTGCCTTAGGCTCTTCTTTTTTGGCGCAGCCAGAAAGTACAACTGTCACTGTGAGCAGCAGTGTCAGCATGATAGCTGCAAACTTCTTGTTCATTAAAATTTCTCTCCCCTCTAACAGTCAAAAAAATAACAGACCTTCTAATCATAAACCATTTAACCAAAATGAGAAACACTTTCTGGAATATTTACTGAAATTTTATTTCCTTTCTTTTTCCATCCATCTTAATTTCAAACTTCTTAACATGCGAATAAGGTGGGGCCCCAAAATATTACACTTGAACACTAATACGGAAGTTGGACGCAAAAGGTTTCAAAACGAAAAAAAGAACTTCCTGTCGAATGACAGGAAGTTCCCTCGATTCTTGCTTTCTAGCCTCTCAGTCTTCCTCTACAGGCTTCTAGCCCTCCGGATTGAAATGTCCATCCTGTTTACGGATCTTCGCTCTATGCGAGCCTGACAGCGGCTCCTGGCCGCCACGGTCATGGTCCTTGCGCTGCTTCGGCTGCTCCTGTGCTTCCGGTACCGGAATCGCTTTTGGTTTGCTCATCTGATAGCCCTCCATTTCATGGATCACAACGATGTCTTACGCTATCCTGCCTTTGATGTCCATACCATGATGGACAGTATGGAAACTGTCTCGCTCATTTATGGAACTAGTGATGCGTGATTTGCTGCAGCGTTTGGGCACACTCATGGATATGGCGCGTATAATCGCCGACCATGCCCTGAATGTTCTCATTACGCTCATCCGTCGTTGCGCCATCACGCTCTACATCGACCAAATCGACCTTCACTTCCCGTGAATCCACATACGTGCATTGAAAATCAAATGAATACTCCTGGCGACCTGCTGCATCAATGTGAATGCGGATGGCGTTCGGATCCCCTTCGTCTGCAGCCACTTCTGCGCGATCTCCCGGCTTTAATATGGTGGGCAGCCTTTCCTGCCAGGCATTGACCAGCGTCGACTGATCCACATTCAGTTCTGAGTTCATGTTCACACCTCCCCTTCTCTATAAATTGCGATAACAGGGGATGTTTTATACAGCCTCCTCCATAAAGCACAAACCTACTGAAGGGAAGACCACGCAATGATTCCTCATAAAATAGAGCAAAAAAACCGTTTCCCTAAGGAAACGGTTTGCGTTTGATATGTATGGCGGAGAGGATGGGATTCGAACCCATGTGGAGTTGCCCCCTAACGGTTTTCAAGACCGCCCCGTTATGACCGCTTCGGTACCTCTCCATGTGGTAATGATCCATGCAAATGAATCACGTGCAAAAATCATTATACCACAAGACAAACTGTTTTATCAACTTATTTTTTCTGGTCGATGATACTAACGTTCCCCATGTACGGGCGAAGTACTTCAGGAATCACGACGGACCCGTCAGCCTGTTGATAATTCTCCAGAATCGCAGCGACGGTACGTCCAACCGCAAGCCCGGAACCATTCAAGGTGTGGACAAATTCAGGCTTGCTCTTCGGTTCCGGACGGAAGCGAATGTTGGCACGGCGTGCCTGGAAGTCCCCGATGTTCGAACATGAGGAGATTTCGCGATATACACCGCTCTCCGGAAGCCAAACTTCCAGATCGTATGTCTTCATCGATCCGAAGCCCATATCCCCAGTACAGAGAGCCATGACGCGATAAGGAAGATTCAGCAGCTGAAGCACGCGCTCCGCATCCGCCGTCATCTTCTCAAGCTCATCAAACGAAGTTTCCGGGTGTACAATTTTCACCATCTCAACCTTGTTGAACTGATGCTGACGAATAAGTCCCCGTGTGTCGCGCCCTGCCGCGCCGGCTTCCGAACGGAAACAGGAGCTGTACGCCACGTAATATTTAGGCAGATCCTCGCTATTTAAGATTTCCTCGCGATGGTAGTTCGTTACAGGAACTTCAGCGGTTGGGATCAGGTAATAGTCGGTATCGCTAATTTTGAATAAATCCTCTTCGAATTTAGGCAGCTGTCCTGTTCCGTACAAGCTGTCCCGGTTGACGATATATGGAGGCAGCATTTCCTCATAGCCGTGTTTGTCGCTGTGCAGATCCATCATGAAACTGATCAAGGCACGCTCAAGACGAGCACCTAAACCTTTATAGAACGTAAACCGCGAGCCCGTTACCTTCGCACCTGCTTCAAAATCCAAAATACTCAGATTCTGAGCAAGCTCCCAGTGAGCCTTAGGCTCGAAATCGAAAGCTTTTGGCTCCGCCCAGCGGCGGATTTCCACGTTCTCCTCCTCCGAGGCGCCTACAGGCACACTCTCATGAGGGATATTCGGAATCGCCAAAGTAAGCTCGGATATGCTGGCTTCCAGCTCACGAACTTCCTCATCCATCGCTTTAATCTGGTCCGACACTTGTCGCATTTCCAGTATCAGATCATCTGCATTCTCACGATTCTTCTTCAGTTTGGCTACTTCAGCCGACACGGTGTTGCGGCGATTCTTCAAACTTTCGCTTTCCTGCAGCAATTCCCGTCGCCGGGCGTCAAGCTTAGGAAAATCCGCAATCAGATCGAGCGATTTGCCTCGATTCTTCAGCGCTTCTTCTACACGACTGTACTCGCTGCGCAATATTTTTACGTCTAACACGGGAAACCCTCCTAAAGTAAAACATCCATCAAGTATATCGAAGCAGCTGCCCTATATGTTGATAAAAAGCCTTGGGACAAGGCTGCAGTGTACATTATTACATACGATACATCTTATTGTATTTCAGCGAAAAAGACAACTTGACTCCCACATACTGCCAAAGAGTCAAGATGTCTTCTACTGTAACTATTACGTCTGTGGTGCCGTAGACCGGGAACGAACCATCTCCACAAAATATTGATGAAGTCGGTAATCGTCCGTCAGCTCCGGATGGTAGGAAGCTGCAAGCAGATGCCCCTGTCTGGTTGTAACGATCTCATCCTTATAAGTAGACAAGACCTCAACGCCCGCACCCACCTCCAGAATGAGCGGCGCACGGATAAAGACTGCCCGTACCGTTTCCTCGATTCCTTTTACAGGCAAATCGGTCTCGAAGCTTTCACGCTGACGTCCAAATGCATTCCGCGCCACCGTGATGTCCATCAGCTTCAGATGGGCCTCTTCGTCGCCTTGAATTCGTTCAGCGAGCACGATCAGTCCGGCGCATGTTCCGAATATCGGTTTACCCTGGGCTGAGAACTGACGAATCGCATCCATAAAATCATACTTGCGCATCAGCTTGCCGATGGTGGTGCTCTCACCGCCAGGGATAATCAAGCCGTCAATGCCGTCCAACTGCTCAACCTTCTTGATCGGCACTCCCTCGGCACCAGCAAGCGTGATGCTTCGAATATGCTCTGCAACGGCACCCTGAAGTGCCAGTACGCCGACCTTCATGTTACCCCTTCTCTCTTACCAGCCGCGATCCTGCATGCGCTCAGCAGGACTAAGCTTGGATATCTCGATGCCTTTCATCGGAGTACCCAGGTTCTTGGATACTTCAGCAATCAATTTATAATCATCATAATGCGTAGTCGCTTCAACGATCGCACGAGCGAATTTCTCAGGGCTGTCCGATTTGAAAATACCGGATCCAACAAAGACGCCGTCAGCGCCCAAATGCATCATCAATGCGGCATCTGCAGGTGTTGCCACGCCGCCAGCTGCAAAGTTAACGACAGGGAGCTTGCCCGTCTCATGAATGCCCTTCAGGAGGTCATAGGAAACACCGAGGTTCTTCGCTTCCGCATACAGCTCGTCCTTCGACATGTTGCGAACTTTACGGATTTGACTGTTGATAAGGCGCATATGGCGAACGGCTTCCACGATATTACCTGTTCCCGGCTCGCCTTTCGTACGGAGCATGGAAGCACCCTCACCAATACGACGCAGCGCTTCGCCAAGGTCCTTTGCACCGCATACGAACGGTACCGTGAAATCCCATTTATCGATATGGAACACTTCATCCGCCGGTGTCAGCACTTCACTCTCGTCGAGATAATCCACGCCAAGAGATTCAAGGACTTTCGCCTCGACGTAATGACCGATACGAGCTTTGGCCATAACTGGAATGGATACAACTTTCATGACTTCCTCAACGATGGTTGGGTCAGCCATCCGTGCTACGCCCCCAGCAGCGCGAATATCAGAAGGAACGCGCTCCAGCGCCATAACTGCCGTTGCGCCGGCAGCTTCAGCGATCTTTGCTTGTTCCGCATTCATGACGTCCATAATGACGCCGCCTTTTTGCATTTCCGCCATACCTCTTTTTACAGTTGATGTTCCTGTTTCCATGTCCCCTAGCCCCCCGATTATATGTTGTATCTCATCGCCATTACAGCATTCCCTGGCGATATGGACTGTACCTGTATAGGTGCATACTTGCAATGAATCTAACTCGATATTTTACCGCATCAAAATCAAATACACAACCCATTTACTCGGAATTTGTCGGCTGTTAGAAAAGATTTTTGATGGAATCAAATAAATCGGCAAAAAAGTCTCCAATCGCCCGCAGGAACAGCTTGAACCAGCCGGCCTTCTCAACTTCCTCCGCTGTGATTAAATTCACCGTTTCGGTCTGAGCTTCCTTCATGCCTTCTATTTTATAGGTGTAGGTTACCGTGCCCACCTTCGTATCTTTAGCAACAGGCGCTGTCATGCTGGAGGAGTCCAGCTTGGCTTCGAAGGTAATGTTCTTGCCGCTTGATCCTTTTGGTACAACAAAAGTGAGAGCCTTATCGGTTACGAGTGCAGCTTCTTTGCCTTTGCCCTTCTTCACTTCGACCGTTTCAAAGCCTTGCACGGTTGCCCCGGCAGCTTGGACTTCCTTCACTTCAAAGTTGTCAAAGCCGTAATCCAGGACTTTTTTGGTCTCTTTAAAACGGGCACCTTCAGATTTCGTACCCATAACAACACTAATCAGACGCATGCCATCGCGTTCAGCGGTACCAGCAAAACAATAACCCGCCGCATTGGTATGACCGGTTTTTAAACCGTCCAAACCTTCATACGCATAGGACTTAAAGTTTGTAATACTTTTATTAGCCTCAAGCATCCAGTTGTAGTTGATAATCGGATTCGTGTCGCGCGGCCGGAATTTATGGGACTGAATGGCCGTAAATCTCGAAAAATCAGGATGATCCTCAACGATATATTTGGCAAGTAGAGCGGTATCCATCGCCGACATTACCGTTTCCTTATCCTCCGCAGGGCGATACTTTTCTGGCATATCGGCACGGCTAAGACCTGTGGAGTTTATGAAGAACGCTGTCTTCAGCCCCATCTTTTTCGCCGTATCATTCATCATGGTAACAAACTCCGCTTCGGAACCAGCCACATGCTCAGCCAATGCCACTGTCGCATCATTCGCTGAGCCGACAGCCATGGCTATGTAGAGCTCTTCCACTGTATGTTGGTCTCCCTCAGCCAAAAATATCCGTGATCCCACGGTTTTTGCTGCATTTTCCCCCACGGTAACAACATCATCCCAAGCTAAGTCGCCTTGCTTTACTTTCTCTGCAACGATATATTCCGTCATCATCTTCGTCATGCTCGCCGGCGGCAATGCTTCATCAGCATTAATTGATAATAGGACCTGTCCTGTTGATGGCTCGATCAGAACAGCGGAGCTTACATCCAAATTCAGTTGATCAATCGATGGCACTTTATCCGGCTTTGCATTATTCGTTGTCGCCTTCTCAGTTGTCGCTTTGTCCTCTGTGGCTTTCGTCGTATCCGCTGTTGCCAGCATATGAGGCGCCGCAAGCGAAACCGCAGGCGCAGCAGAGAAACACAGTATATTAAACAGCATCAAGGATGCCAGCGTTCTTTGAATGCGTTGTCGCTTATTCTTCTTTACAGACTTGTCTATCAATGGAATTACTCCCCTCTAATTCTCAATAAGTCATTAACTTGTTCTATTCTATCATAGGGGGGGTATCAAAAAAAGACAAGCTAGATGAATTTCATCCAGCTTGTCCAGGAAATAAATGACATATATATTGTTTATCCTTGTTCTTCCGAGTGAATTACAAGGAATAGTTAGGTGCTTCTTTGGTAATTTGGATATCATGAGGATGGCTCTCGCGGAGTCCTGCACCAGAGATACGGATGAACTGGGTGTCATTCCGCAGTTCCTCCAGGTTTTGTGTACCGCAATAGCCCATACCAGAGCGCAATCCACCGATCAGCTGATGGATGGTATCTGCCAAAGGCCCTTTGTAAGCAACACGGCCCTCGATGCCTTCCGGTACCAGTTTCTTGTCGTCATCTTGGAAGTAACGGTCTTTACTGCCTTGTTTCATGGCAGCAAGGGAACCCATACCGCGGTAAGCCTTGAAACGGCGTCCTTGATAGATCTCAGCTTCGCCCGGACTCTCCTCCGTACCGGCAAACATGCTGCCCAGCATAACTGCACTTGCTCCGGCTGCGATCGCTTTTGTAATTTCACCGGAGTATTTGATGCCGCCATCTGCAATAATCGGCACTCCGTATTCCTTAGCAACCGTTGCACAATCATAAATCGCTGTGATTTGCGGTACGCCAATCCCGGCAATGACACGCGTCGTACAGATCGATCCAGGCCCAATTCCGACTTTAACGACGGATGCACCGGCTTCGATAAGCTCTCTTGTACCCTCGCCTGTAGCCACGTTACCAGCGATAATCGTCAGATCCGGATACACTTCGCGCAATTTCCGAACGGAATCAATGATATTGATGTGGTGACCGTGGGCAGAGTCAACGGTAATGACGTCTACGCCAGCTTTCACAAGCGCTTCTGCTCTTTCGAAGGTATCTTTGGAAATTCCGATCGCTGCACCTACAAGCAGGCGGCCTTGAGCGTCCTTCGCAGCTCTAGGGAACTGAATCGCTTTCTCGATATCTTTAATCGTGATAAGTCCTTTAAGAACATTATCTTCGTCTACCAAAGGCAGCTTCTCAATCTTATGCTTCTGCAGAATCATTTCGGCATCTTGAAGAGTCGTTCCGACCGGAGCTGTCACCAGATTCTCGCTGGTCATTACTTCACTAATTACCGTATTGTAGTCATGAACAAAACGAAGATCACGATTCGTCAAAATACCGATCAGCTTATTGTTCTTATCTACGATCGGTACGCCGGAAATCCGGAACTTACTCATGAGTTTCTCTGCATCGGATACAAGATGATCAGCATGGAGTGAGAACGGATTCGTAATAACACCACTTTCCGAACGCTTAACCCGATCTACCTCTTCTGCTTGTTGTTCAACGGTCATATTTTTATGAATAATGCCGATTCCGCCTTCTCTAGCAATGGCAATGGCCAAAGGAGCTTCCGTTACGGTGTCCATTCCTGCACTGATGAGCGGGATATTCAATTTTACATGCTCGCTCAATTTGGTGCTAACATCTACTTCTTTTGGAAGCACCTCGGATTTTCTAGGAACCAACAATACATCGTCAAAAGTGAAGCCTTCCTTGCTAAACTTATCTTCCCACACCTGGGTTATTCCTCCTTTTTGTCGTCTTCCTGCGGACTACAACTACTGTCAGAGCTGGACCGGACGGCATTTTCAAGTATTTTCAGAAATATATTATTGCCATCTTAGCAAAGGGCCCATAGGCTGTCAAGGATTGATATTCGCCCTTTGCTTGAAGTTCGCAAGTATCCATCCAGCGCGTTATCCTGTCTCTTTGGAATGGACAAACAGACCGGGTTTCTTCTATTAAATGGAGACTTACCCAGGTTAAAGCCCTGTCTGCCAATATGCTAACCCTTGAGGCACCATCCTATGGACAATGAATCGCTGTTGTTTAGTATCACCCAACCCGGTACGGGATAGTCCTCGATTTCGCAAACACATGTTATTGAGTATAGGAAAAGACCGCTATCGATGACTCGATAACGGTCTTTATGGTTGTTCGCTTGGCGACGTCCTACTCTCCCGGGACCCTTCGGTCCAAGTACCATCGGCGCTGGAAGGCTTAACGGTCGTGTTCGGTATGGGAACGCGTGGAACCCTTCCGCCATCGCCACCAAACGGCTCAGATGCTTGATCACCTGAAAACTAGATACGAAACGAAATTTGCGTTGATTAGAATCCGTAGCATTACCCAATGTGGTATCGGGGTCCCAGAAAAGTATTCGGTGTCAGCTTCAAAGCTTCACTTCACTTTTTGGGGTCATTTGGATAAGCCCTCGACCGATTAGTATTGGTCAGCTCCATGCATTGCTGCACTTCCACCTCCAACCTATCTACCTCGTCGTCTTCAAGGGGTCTTACTAGTTGGGAAATCTCATCTTGAGGGGGGCTTCACGCTTAGATGCTTTCAGCGCTTATCCCGTCCGTACGTAGCTACCCAGCCATGCTCCTGGCGGAACAACTGGTGCACCAGCGGTACGTCCATCCCGGTCCTCTCGTACTAAGGACAGCTCCTCTCAAATTTCCTACGCCCACGACAGATAGGGACCGAACTGTCTCACGACGTTCTGAACCCAGCTCGCGTACCGCTTTAATGGGCGAACAGCCCAACCCTTGGGACCTACTTCAGCCCCAGGATGCGATGAGCCGACATCGAGGTGCCAAACCTCCCCGTCGATGTGGACTCTTGGGGGAGATAAGCCTGTTATCCCCAGGGTAGCTTTTATCCGTTGAGCGATGGCCCTTCCATGCGGTACCACCGGATCACTAAGCCCGACTTTCGTCCCTGCTCGACTTGTAGGTCTCGCAGTCAAGCTCCCTTATGCCTTTGCACTCTTCGAATGATTTCCAACCATTCTGAGGGAACCTTGGGGCGCCTCCGTTACTCTTTAGGAGGCGACCGCCCCAGTCAAACTGCCCGCCTGACACTGTCCCCGTACCGGATCACGGTACCAGGTTAGAACCTAGATACGATCAGGGTGGTATCCCAACGTCGCCTCCACACAAGCTGGCGCTCATGCTTCAAAGGCTCCCACCTATCCTGTACAGATCGTACCCAAATCCAATATCAAGCTGCAGTAAAGCTCCATGGGGTCTTTCCGTCTTGTCGCGGGTAACCTGCATCTTCACAGGTATTAAAATTTCACCGGATCTCTCGTTGAGACAGCGCCCAAGTCGTTACGCCATTCGTGCGGGTCAGAATTTACCTGACAAGGAATTTCGCTACCTTAGGACCGTTATAG
>NZ_CP150215.1:17500-80000 GCF_037969845.1 Paenibacillus sp. FSL W7-1279 | reverse complement strand
CACGCAAGAAATCCTCATCCATCTCGTGCGCTTCGTCATTGCCCTGTTCTTTTTCCTTCATCTGCGCTTCAAAACGCTGACGCTGGTCGATTGGGTCATTGAGCTCCGAGAAGGCGTTCGCGTGCTCACGCGCCACGATAAACAGCTCAAAGCGATCCGTGAACCGCGGATCCACGTCATTCTTCTTCGCAAGCGGCGAGATCTCAACCGGATGACCGGTTACGAACGTCGGCTGAATCAGCGTCTCTTCAACGAACTGCTCAAAGAACGCATTCAAGATGTGGCCGAATGTCATATGCGGCTCTACCGGAACTTTATGTTCTTTTGCAAGGCGATGCGCTTCCTCATTGGACATTTCCACACTGAAGTCTACACCTACAACTTCTTTTACCGCATCCACCATGGATACACGACGCCATTGTGGCGTCAGATCGACTTCGTGCCCTTGATAGGAAATCACTTGTGTACCCAGGACCTCTTGGGCAATATGTGCGATCATATTCTCGGTCAATGCCATAATATCCTTATAGTCCGCATAAGCTTCATAGAGCTCAATCATCGTGAACTCCGGATTATGACGGGTAGAGATCCCTTCATTCCTGTACACGCGGCCAATCTCGTACACTTTTTCCAGACCGCCCACGATCAGACGTTTTAGGTGAAGCTCAATCGCGATTCGCATATACAGCTCCATATCCAGCGCATTATGATGCGTAATGAACGGACGTGCCGCCGCACCACCAGCGATCGAATGCAACGTCGGGGTCTCCACTTCAAGATAGCCTTGTGAATCCAGGTAACGACGCATCGATTGGATAATACGGGAACGGGCAATGAAGGTCTTCTGTACATCTGGGTTGATAATCAGGTCGACATAACGCTGACGGTAACGGAGTTCCACATCCTTCAAACCATGGAACTTCTCAGGGAGCGGATACAACGACTTCGAAAGAACCTCCAGTTCCTTTACCTTAATGGTGGTTTCACCGGTTTTGGTCTTGAACAAGACCCCTTTTACCCCGATGATGTCACCCAGATCGAGGATGCTGAATGCTTCATATTGCGCTTCTGCAATCGAATCCTGGCGAACATAGATCTGAATTCGGCCGCTCAAATCCTGAATATGAGCAAAAGAAGCCTTGCCCATGCCGCGCTTAGCCATAATCCGGCCGGCCAGGTTCACTTCCACCTGCTTCTCTTCCAGTTCTTCCTTGGAGAGCTCGTCATACTGCTTCAGAATATCACCTGCGTGATGTTCTCTTTCATATTTTCCGCCAAACGGATCGATGCCCAGCTTCCGAAGCTCGTCCAATTTGTTGCGGCGGATTTGCAAAAGCTCACTTAACTCCTGTTCTTGTTCCTGGTTATTCATTTCTTCCGTCATCGTCATTCATCTCCTTCATTTCACTTCCATCGTAATCCCCAACAGCACAAACGCCGCCACCTATAACATCCGGACAGCTCTTAAACAACTTGTACACATTCGGCTAGGACTTAACGGTAGGGCAGCCATTTCAAGACATGCCACTAACCCATTAAGCCCTCAACCCAGCTTGCCTATTCAAAATAACCCCACAAAGTGGAGCCTATGCTACGATGCTTATTCCAAATACTTTGCGGGGACCCCAAAAAAATTATAAATTCTAATATGTTAAAAAAGCCCCCCGAAGGAAGCTTTCTATACACATTCCGACTTACTTCTTAATGTCTACAATTTTATATTGAATAACGCCCGCAGGAACGTTAACATCTACAACCGAACCTTTTTGCTTGCCAATAATCGCTTTGCCGACAGGACTCTCGTTAGAGATCTTGTTGTTCAGCGGATCCGATTCAGCCGTACCGACAATGGTATATTCCATTGTGTCGCCGAATTCCAAATCCTCCACGATCACCGTGTTGCCCACGCCGACTACATCGGTATTGATATCATCGTTGTTGATGATGCGCGCATTACGGAGCATTTTCTCCAGCGTTATAATCCGGCCTTCGATAAAGGCTTGCTCGTTCTTGGCGTCTTCATATTCGGAGTTTTCACTAATATCACCATAACCGATGGCAACTTTAATCCGCTCAGCCACTTCACGGCGTTTTACAGACTTCAGATTCTCAAGTTCGTCCTCCAGTTTCTTCAGACCGTCCTGGGTAAGAATGACTTCTTTATCGCTCATTAACCGATTCTCCTGTCATGTAAATAATTTAAACCACGGTATCAACATACTATATGCGAATTCTTGGGGATCAGAACTTCCCTCTGATGCCTGCTCAATTTCTTGAATTTATACTGAAAGATTATATGGGAACCATTTCAAAAAGTCAATGCGCGCAAAGGCTGTCACGAATGTCGCATACATGCACCCGTTAACAGCCTGCACCCCTAATTATCCCATCGCCGCAACGGCTTGAGGATATACACTTTTTGTCGATTCTTCTTGGTCCTCCAGATTGTTCACAAAGTTGTTCAGAAGGTTCACCATTTCGTCGCGCTTCGTTTCTTCCATAATGATATCTTTAATGCGGGCGGAGCCTTTCAGACCTTTCAGATACCACGCAAGATGCTTACGCATTTCCCGTACCGCTACCGCTTCGCCGCGCAGAGCAATCAGACGGTCCATATGCAGAATGGCAATTCGGATTTTCTCCTGCGGAGCCGGATCCGGCAGCAGCTTGCCTGTCTTCAGATATTCCACGGTTCGATACAGCATCCATGGGTTGCCCAGCGCCCCGCGGCCGATCATGACGCCATCGCATCCTGTCGTATCCAGCATCCGGCGAGCATCCTCCGGTGTCACCACATCGCCGTTACCGATAACCGGAATGGAGACGGCTTCTTTCACTTGGCGAATGATGTCCCAATCCGCGTATCCGGTGTAGAGCTGCTCGCGCGTACGTCCGTGAACGCTGACCGCCTGACCGCCCGCGCGTTCGACAGCCTGTGCATTTTCGACAGCATAGATGTGATCACTATCCCAGCCTGTACGCATCTTCACCGTGACCGGTTTGTTCACGGCATCGACAACCGCCGCCACCATCTCATAAATTTTGTTCGAATCCAGAAGCCAGCGTGCACCCGCATCCATCTTGGTTACCTTCGGTGCAGGGCAGCCCATGTTAATGTCGATGATGTCGGCATTGGTTTGCTGATCGACCACTTTGGCCGCTTGCACCAAAGATTCGCGGTCACCACCAAAAATTTGCAGGCTCAGCGGCTTCTCCCGCTCGTCGACGAACAACATCTCCTGGGTGCGCTTGTTCCCGTGAACAATGGCCTTGCCGCTTACCATTTCGGCGCAAACCAATCCGGTGCCGAATTCCTTAGCAATCAATCGGAACGCCGGGTTGCATACGCCAGCCATCGGCGCCAGAACCACTTGATTTTTCATCTCGATGTTTCCGATTTTCAACTTATCCATTTTATGTGTCACCCCTTTGTGTTCAGATATTTATAGTCGAAAGATCCCGGTTATCGTGCAAGGGATCCCTGAGTTTCAAACCAAACCATCATACTCATTCATCGCGTTATCGTCCAGTCCGCAAAAATTACATATTCTTGTAGATCGCATCCAGAAACATCATCCTATATGAATGGCAGAGTTTGATGAAAAACAAACCTGCACCGACTTCCTATTTAGATGATCTAACTCCGTTCCTTAAGCTCCTGCAATGAAATCTCCAGCACATCCGCAATCTGAGCCAACATTTGCTCCTCGGCACGGCGGTTCCCCCGCTCAATCGCACCAAGGACGGCTAGTGAAATACCGGTTCGCTCAGCGAGCTCTTGCTGGGTCAAACCCTTTAATTTTCGGAAAGCGCGGATACGCTGCGCCAGCTGCTTGTTTTCCAAAGCTGTATTCCTTCCTTTCCTTCCAGGTTCTCAAGTGCTGTCTTCACCACAGGGTACAGACCTGAAGGTTCGAACTCATATACGATATCGGCCAGCGGTCTGAGCACAAAAGCCCGCTCCTGCATACGGGGATGCGGCAGTACAAGGTCCGGCGTATCCAGACGGCGCCCTTCCATCCATAGCAGGTCCAAGTCCACCGTCCGCGGCCCCCAATGAATATGACGGACCCGGCCGAGCTGTTTTTCAATTCGCTGCATTTCGGCAAGCAATTCATGAGGACTCAGCGATGTCGACACGGCTGCTGCCATATTAAGAAACATCGGTTGGTCCACGTATCCGACCGGCTCGGTCTCATACAAGTTGGATACGCGCTCTACCGTAATGCCGGGTACTTCATCCAACCGTTCCAAAGCCTCCATCAGGTTACCTTCGCGGTCACCCAAATTGGCCCCTAAAGCAATATAAGCCTCTGAACACTCAGAGGTGGCGTGTGCATTCATGATTGTCTCACTTCCTGGTCCGGTGCAGCTCAATGGTCACACCTTCAAAATGAATGTCAAAAGGCGGGTGCGGCTTCGTCAATCGGACCGTTAAAGCATCGATAATAGTATAAGTGTCCAATACCTTAGATGCAATATGCTCCGCTAAAGCTTCAATCAGGCGGAACGACTCCGTCCGCATAATATCCAGCAAAAGATCATGAATCTCGGCATAATTTACCGTGAGCGTCAGATCGTCCGTCCTGGCGGCTTTGCTCAGATCCATCTCCAGCTCCAGATCCACATAGAATCGTTGTCCCAGCTTACGCTCTTCCTCAAACACACCATGGTAGCCGTAGTATTCCATGCGGCTCAGTATCATTTTATCCATCTCTTACTCCGCCCTTCCATCCTTTGTCCCAAGAAAAATTATATGCGTCTAAGATCTGTCGAAGCGTAGGTCATGGCATCACACATCTTCGCTGTCCGTTTCATATGCAGCACGTCATGCACACGAACGATCTGGCAGCCCTGGGCAATCCCGTAAGCCACCGTGGCAGCCGTTCCTTCCAGCACATCCTGTGCCGGAGCGCCAAGCGCGGTCTGGATAAACCTTTTGCGGGAGGTAGCCAGCAGCACCGGAAACCCAAGCCCCACGAGCTGATCGAGGGATGCCATCACTTTCATGTTCTCATCATAGTCCTTCGCAAACCCGATACCCGGATCGAGCAAAATATGATGATCCTGCACGCCTGCAGCCCGCGCAATCTCGACACTTTCCAGCAAATCACGCTTTACGTCCTCGATAAGATTGGTGTAATTTCGATCGCGGCGATTGTGCATCAGGATCACGGGACATCCGAGCTCTGCCGCTGCCTTGGGCATATCCGCGTCGTCTTTAAAGCCCCAAATATCATTAATGATATGAGCGCCCGCTCCAATAGCCTGACGCGCAACTTCCGCTTTATACGTGTCAATCGACAATGGAATATGCGGCGCGTGCCGGTGAATGGCTTCTATAACCGGGATTACCCGGGCAAGCTCCTCTGCGGCTCCAACCGGCTCGTGGCCCGGACGCGTCGATTCTCCGCCGATATCGATGATGTCGGCTCCCTCTTCCACCAGCTGAAGCGCGTGCTCGACCGCCCGCTCCGTACCGTTATATCGACCTCCGTCCGAGAACGAATCCGGGGTCACATTCAGTATACCCATAATGAGCGTGGATTGACCGAGCTTTAACACAGCATCCTTGCTTAGACGAAATTCACGTTCGTAAATCGTTGTTTTCATGCCTTTTGCCCTGCTTTCCTTCTATATGCGCTCAGTAATGTACGGGTTATCGGACCGGCCAATCCTTGTCCAATGACTAGAGTCTCGTCCTCAGCTCCAATCAACGTCGAGACCGGAACAATCTCCTGCACAGAGCCTGTCGTAAATATTTCATCCGCTCCGGTAAAAAACTCCCAGCTGTAACGGCCTTCTTCGGCTTCAATACCAAGTTCGGCAGCCAATTCCAGCACCACGTCCCGTGTAATCCCCGGCAAAATGCCCGTGCCAACGTCAGGCGTATATAATCGACCCGCTTTGACAAAAAAGACATTGCTGACAATGCCCTCTGCCACTTCCCCGGCCGCCGTTAGCATCAGCCCCTCTATTGAACCATTCGAGTGGCCGGGGTATCCGGCCAATTCCCGCTTTGCGAGTATATTGTTCATATAATGCAGAGATTTAAACCGAACCGATGATTCCGGTGTGTTACGCGGAAGGGACAGCCGCCGCAAGGCTCTGCCTTTCTCGTAGAGCATTTCGTTTGCGGCCGGCAGCTCTTTGGCGAATAAAATCTCGGAAGGCTTCAAATAATCGCCAGCAGGCAAACCGAGCAATCCCTCTCCTGCCGTTACGGTATACCGGATATAAGCATCCTGGAGATCATTGGCCTCCATCAGTTCCAATATCCAGTGGCTGATCCTCTCCGCATCCGCCCTATGAGCGATTCCGAGCTCCCGGCAGCTGTCCATGAGCCGGTTCAAGTGCCGCTCTATTAAAAAAGGCTTCCCCTCATAAGTGCGGAAGGTCTCGAATAACCCCATTCCGTACAGAAGGCCGTGATCCATTACAGGTATGACAGCCTCGGCAGCTTCAACGATGCCGCCGTTCATGCCAATATATTTCATGCTTTGGCGCCAGCCGTACGCTTCAGGAAATTGCGCAGCATCTGATGGCCATGGTCCGTAATGATGGACTCCGGATGAAACTGCACCCCTTCTACCGGGTATTGTTTATGCCGCAGCCCCATGATTTCGCCCTCTTCGGTCCAGGCGGTAATCTCCAGCTCCTCCGGCAAGGTCTCCTTCTCAACGATCAGCGAGTGATAGCGCGTTGCGGTGAACGGAACTGGCAAGCCTTCGAAGACCGAGCCACCCGTATGCTGGATCGCGGATGTTTTCCCATGCATGAGGCGCTCCGCACGAATCACGTTGCCGCCAAAGGCTTGCCCGATCGCCTGATGGCCGAGGCAGACGCCGAAGATCGGAATGACACCCTTGAAATGCGAAATCACATCCAGACTGACGCCGGCTTCATTCGGCGTGCACGGTCCCGGCGATATCAGGATATGGTCCGGAGCCAACTCCTCGATGCCGGCGATGTCGATCTCATCATTCCGGTAAACCTTCACTTCCTCGCCGAGCTCACCCAAATATTGAACCAGGTTATACGTAAACGAATCATAATTGTCGATGACAAGTATCATGTTATTTCCCCCCTATATTCGCAGCCACTGCTGCCGCTTCCTCTTCGCTGCATATCAGTGCGGCAATCAAAGCCTTTGCTTTGTTATGACACTCCCTGTATTCCCGGTACGGATCGGAGTCAATAACAATCCCTGCTCCCGTCTGAATGTAACCAACCCCATCCTTCACGGCGAGGGTCCGAATAATAATGTTAAGCTCCATATCACCATTATAATCGATCCAGCCCATGGAGCCGGTATAAGGCCCTCGCGTCACAGGCTCCAGCTCCTCGATGATCTCCATCGTCCGGATTTTGGGTGCGCCTGTAATGGTGCCGCCGGGGAACGCTGCCGCAATGACATCATACGCATCGTTGCCCTCTGCAATCCGCCCTTCCACTTGCGACACCAGATGCATCACGTGCGAGTACCTCTCAACCGTCATCAGCTCCGGAACATGCACGGTCCCGTATGCGGCAATGCGGCCAATGTCATTACGCTCCAAATCAACCAGCATAATATGCTCCGCCCGTTCTTTCTCGCTGCCAAGCAGCTCCGCTTCCATTGCCGCGTCCTCTTCCGGATTGCTTCCACGGCGCCGCGTTCCCGCGATCGGCCGTGCAGACACGACATCGCCATCCAGCTTCACCAGCAATTCCGGCGAGCCACTGGCCAAGCTGAAGCCCGGTGAAGAGATATACCCCATATATGGTGACGGATTCAGGATGCGCAGCCACTCATAAATATCGGCAGGGTCCGCATGCAGCTGCAAGTGCCGGCGAAGAGACAAATTGACTTGAAATACGTCACCCTGCCGAATATATTCTTGAATCGAGAGCACCGCCTGCTCGAACGCTTCCTGCGTAAAATCAATCTCCAGCCGATCCCAGATTTCGACATTCGGCCCTGACAGCTCCTGCGCTTTCTTCCATCGTTCCTGCCGCACGCGCTCATCTTCGGAACTCGAGTCGTTCCCTGAGCCCGTTCCGAACATTTGATTCCATTGGGACAGCATCGATTCAGCCCTTATGACAGCCCGATCATATAACTCCTGCAATAACTTCTCTTGGTCGGTTGAAAGCACCGAACCACTGGATTCATCACTAGAAGCACCGGGCGCTTTCTTTTCTTTCGAAACTTCTCCGGTCCCGAATGCCCAAGGCAGAGGGACATGCACCGAACAGTAGATGCTGTCATCTGAATGATCATAGATCCAAACCTCTTCCATACGCATCCACATATAATCCAGGAACCCCGGCTCATCCTTGGCCATCGTGGGCAATTTCTCAATCGACCGAATCACATCATAACTCAGGAATCCGGCGCAGCCTCCGCGGAAGCCCGGCCACCTCGGTACACGGGGAGCCTTCCATTTGTTCATCCACTGCTCTAACAGGTGCAGCGGCTCTCCCGTTACCTGCGTTCGCAGACCGTCAGACAGCTCGATGATCTCACCATGGCATCCCTTCCCTTGCAGAATGGACACCGGCCGCAATCCAAGATACGTATGGCGTCCGCCCTTACCGCTCTCCAGCACAAAGGCATATGGTGATGCGGCGTTCCATGCATGTCTCCATGACAGGGGTAACCCACTTGTTGCTCCTTTATATTGAACCAGATAGGGAACGACGGACCAGCCCTCTTCAGCCCATGCCTGCCACTGGGCCAGCTCCACTCTTCTCTCCATGCCGATCCTCCCTTAGTCATCAAAAGCCTTACTGTTGCCTGTCAGTATACTGTATCCCGCTTCTCTTGAAAACCCTAAATAGAAGCTCGTCCAACAATAATTTTTGGAGCGGTCATCAGGCGGATTCTAATAAAGCGTTATCTTAGGGAGTAGTATACGCAAAAAGCCCTCAATGCTATAAATACACATTGAGAGCTCCTTCCTTGCCACCTGTTACCTCAACCAAATGAGGTAAGGAGATAGGTGCATATTACGATATCATCTTACTCGAAGTTGTAAAGCGGTGTGCTCAGGTAACGTTCTCCGTTACTTGGGATCACGGCTACTACCCGCTTGCCTTTACCAAGCTCCTTGGCAACCTTCAATGCAGCATATACAGCCGCACCGGAGGATATACCTCCAAGAACGCCTTCTTCCTTCGCCACGCGGCGGGAAGTTTCAAAGGCATCGTCATTCTCAACATGAATGATTTCATCGTAGACTTCTTGGTTCAAAATTTCAGGAATGAAGTTTGCGCCGATGCCCTGGATTTTGTGAGGACCCGGTTTGCCACCTGCAAGGATTGGCGATGCAGCAGGCTCAACCGCAATAACCTTGATGTCAGGGAACTGCTCCTTCAGTACTTCGCCAGCCCCTGTAATCGTTCCGCCTGTTCCGATCCCAGCAACGAACGCATCCAGGGAACCACCGATGGATTCGATCGCTTCAACGATTTCCGGACCTGTTGTTTCACGGTGAATCTTCACGTTGGCTTGGTTCTTGAATTGCTCGGCCATAAAGAATCCGGCATTTTCCTTCAAAATTTCTTCTGCTTTCTTAACCGCACCGTTCATTCCTTCCGATCCCGGTGTCAGTACCAATTCCGCACCATAGGCACGCAGCAGGTTGCGGCGCTCCAAGCTCATGGTTTCAGGCATAACGATAACGGCTTTGTAGCCTTTGGCAGCTGCCACCATAGCTAAACCAATGCCGGTATTACCGCTGGTTGCTTCAATAATGGTATCGCCCGGCTTCAAACGTCCGTCCTTCTCCGCTTCTTCCACAATGCTGATCGCAATCCGGTCTTTAACGCTTGCGCCCGGGTTCTGGTATTCCAGCTTCAGATAGATCTCTGCGCTATCCTCCGGTACGATCCGGTTCAAACGGACGAGTGGAGTTCCACCGATTAATTCTGTCACATTATTTACGACTTTTGCCATGAATGAAGCCCTCCTCTAAATATGAATCTTAGATAAACTAGTAAGTCCATAATGGTGTTATACATTCAATGTTGAATCATTAAATTTGTAGTGTCTGGATGTTGAAAGAAAAGCGGAGCCAGCTTATAGACGCAAACTCCTTGATTATTGAGGTCTCTGATATCCGAGTAAAAAGGTAGGTTTTTATACCTTCATCTTAACAACGTTACGAGTCATTGTCAATATCCCACACCTCGAAAATCAACATTTCTAGGTGGATTTTCCTGCGCCTCCCGAACGAGATAACGGGGGACTCGCCTCCAAGATATACACGCTCAAAAAGCCATCATCCTTCAGTGAACGTAACCTATTGCATCCTTTAACGCAAAAAAAGCTCCTGCAGCTACATCCTACTCCGCCACAGCGAGCTTTCCCTGTTCTTCCTCTTTTTACAACGTGACCGTACCCGCACTAATCCGTGCCTCGTATTTCTCACGAAGCTGACGCTCCAGTTCGGATAAAGACACCGCCTGCTCCAGCGCCAGCTGCTTGCGAACCGCCTCGCGGACACTTTCCTCACTAGGGGCCTGAGGCTCGATAATATCCTTCACATAAACAATGGCATAGGTGTCTGTGAGCGAGATTGGCCCCGCAATATCCCCGGGCTCCAGCGTTAAAGCTGCATCCAGCAGTGCCGGCGGCAAAAAGGGATCATCCTCCTCGACCAGTCCGATCTGCCCGCCGTCTTCGCGAGTATACTCATCGAGTGATACCTGGGATGCGAGATCCGCAAAAGCTTCTCCATTCTCCAGCCGATCCATCACCCGTTCCGCCTCATCTTTCGAAGCGACTTCGATCATGGATAAATTCAGCTGCTTCTTGGGACGAAATTGGTCAGGATACTGTTCCAGATACGAATCGATCTGCTGCTCCTCGATGTGCACGTCGGAAGTTGCAATTTTCTCAAGCAGCAGCCGATACGTCGTCTCTGTCTTTAATTCACTCTCCGTAATGCCTAGCTGATTTTCCATTTCCGATAAGAAACGCTCCATAGAACCGTAGCTGCGGCTCATGACTTCGATTTCTGCATCGACTTCAGCCGCCGTAACATCAATACCCTTCGCTTTGGCTTCCAGGGCCACAGCGTGCCGATTCAGCATGGTCATCAGCATTTCGCGGCCGTAACGCTTCTTTAGCTCGTCAACCCACTCGTCTTCGGTAATCGCCCTGTCCTGGATGGATGCAACTGGTTGGGAGCCCTCTTTCCACGGTGGTGAAGCCTCTTGCGAAAAATTCCCGGAAAACAGCATCCAGCCGCCCATACCCAATACGCATGCTGTCAAGACAATGACGGTCGCCCACAATCCCTTCTCTTGTCTCGTCATCACGGTCGCTCATCCCAACGTTAAGATTTGGCCCGCTCTAGCACGGATTTCAGCTGTTCTTTATCGAACGTATATTTTTCATTGCAAAAATGACAGGAAACTTCGGCTTTGCCATCCTCTTCGATCATCTGTTCAAGCTCTACCTGTCCCAAGCTGATCAAAGCGCGCTCCACCCGCTCATGCGAGCAGTCACAGCTGAAGTACACTTCCATTTCCTCCAAAATGGTTACATCCGGAACGACTCGCTTCAGGATGTCTTCCAGTTCCAGTCCTTCTTCCAGCATCTCGGTGATCGGAGGAATCTTGCTTAGCGCAAGCTCAAGCTCCGTAATCTCATCCTCCGTAACCCCGGGGAGAAGCTGGATGATGAAGCCCCCGGCATTCGCCACGGAATAATCCGGGGAAACCAGCACTCCCAGACTTACCGCCGAGTTGGTCTGTTCGGATACGGCAAAATAGTATGTGAAGTCTTCAGCGAGCTCGCCCGAAATAATCGGCACGCTGCCACGGTAAGGCTCCTTCAAGCCGAAATCCTTGATCACATCAATATGGCCGGTGGTACCTACAGCAGCGGCCACATCCATCTTGCCCGGACGGATATTCGTCAGCTCCACATGCGGATTTTTGACATATCCGCGCACCTCGCCGTTAGCATTACTCTCCGCTGCAATCAAACCGATCGGTCCGTCGCCGCGCACTTGAATGCTAAGGCGCTCGTCTCCTTTCAGCATAGCTCCCATCATCGCTGCTGCTGACACGGTGCGGCCCAAAGCGGCTGTAACGACAGGGAACGTATCATGTCTTTGGCGAAGCTCTTCGACCAAATCGGTTGTCCGCACGGCAAATGTCCGTACTTTCCCGTTTAATGCAGTTCCCCGCAGCAAACGGTCTTTTTGATTACCCATCTTGAGGCCTCCTTGTCTTTCTAGTTGTTTGTAATATCTAACGGTTTTATATCGGTTCTAGTTACGCTCATAAATAATACGCAAGCCTTCCAATGTCAGAAGGGGAGAAATCTCTTCAATGGACTCCGTCTCGCCGGCAATCAGTTCAGCCAGTCCCCCCGTAGCGATAACCTTAACATTGTCCGTACCCATCTCGGCTTTTATACGCTTGACCAGGCCATCGACCTGTCCCGCATAACCAAAAACGATACCGGCCTGCATGGCATGTACGGTATTGCGCCCGATTACCTTTTTCGGCTTTTCGAGCTCTACGCGAGGAAGCTTGGAAGCACGCTGTACAAGAGCCTCCGTGGCAATGCCAATACCAGGCACAATCACTCCGCCAAGATAATTGCCTGCCTCATCGATGCAATCAAACGTCGTCGCCGTACCGAAATCCACCACAATCAGCGGCCCCCCGTACTGCTCGACGGCTGCTACTGCATTCACAATCCGATCAGCGCCAACCTCGCGCGGATTTTCATACCGCAGATTAAGTCCGGTTTTGATGCCTGGTCCTACGATCAGGGGCGCCTTGCCAATATATTTATTGCACATCTCCTCGACCACACGCACAAGAGGAGGAACTACGGAAGAAACAATAACGCCTTCGATTTGGCTTACCAGTATATTGGACATTTGAAACAAATTATGAATCAATACACCGTATTCATCCACGGTGGACTGACGCGATGTACTGATTCGAAAATCATGCAGCAGCTTTTTTCCCTGATACACACCCAGTACAATATTGGTATTCCCTACATCCACAACCAGAATCAACTCTCTGTCCCTCCTTTCTTCGCATTTAGATCCAAGCTGATATCGAGACTATGGAAAGAATAAGTCAGCCGTCCAACGGATATGACGTCGACCCCGGTTTCGGCAATCCCGCGCACGGTCTCCAGCGTCACGTTCCCCGATGCTTCAACGCGAACATGAGGGGCCTTGGCCTTGATTCTTCGAACAGACTCCGCCATCATGTCATGACTCATGTTATCCAGCATAATAATATCTGCGCCTGCAGCCAGTGCTTCCTCAACCTGCGCCAAGCTCTCGGTTTCAACTTCTATAGTCATGGTATGTGGAATATGGGCTCTTGCACGGCTGACCGCTTGCGCGATTCCGCCTGCACCCTTAATGTGATTATCCTTAATCATGACGGCATCATACAGGCCGAAACGATGGTTCGCGCCGCCGCCAACCCGAACAGCATATTTCTCAAGCATTCGGTGGCCTGGCGTCGTTTTGCGGGTATCCACCAGCCTTGTTGGCAATCCCTCAAGCACATCAACAAAAGAACGCGTTCTTGTTGCAATACCCGACAGACGCTGAAGCAAATTCAAAGCAAGACGCTCGCCTGTCAAAATACGGTGCGTGCTTCCTTCCACTTCGGCGAGAACCGTTCCTTTTTCAACCTCGTCTCCATCACGGACCAATGCTGTAAACGTCAGCGACGGATCAACCGTTTCGAATACCAGCTCTGCAACCGGCATACCTGCTACGATTCCTGCCTCCTTGGCATGAATAACACCCTTGGATTCATGACCCGGCTCAATGGTGGTGAGGGTCGTAATGTCCCCCGACCCGATATCCTCCTGCAGCCAAGTCCGTATACTCTGGAGAAGGCCATCGTTGTATCCGTTAAACATCATCGCTTAATTCCTCCGTCATTTCTTGATCCCGTGTATGGACAATATGTTTCTGCCATACGCTGTCATTCCGTTCCGGGAAATCCTCACGATAGTGGGCTCCCCGGCTTTCTTCACGACCCAGCGCACCCTGAACCACGAGCAGGGATGCTGTGAGCATGTTAGCAAACTCGTATTCCTCACGCTTGGTGAGCACGGATTGGAACAATGGCAGCTGACGGCCAAGCTCTTCCGCTGCTCTTAATAGAGTATCCCGATTTCGCCGAAGTCCTGCATAACGTACCATCACCTTCTGTAGCTTCAAGCGTTTTTCCACCATCGCTTGGGACGGAGCGTCCTTGCGACCGAGGTGGAATGATACATGAAGCGGATCGCCTGAAGGTTCCGGCAGGCTCTTAATGCGCTCGACAATACGACTACCGTACACAATCGCCTCCGACAGCGAATTGCTGGCCAAACGGTTCGCCCCGTGGACACCAGTAGACGATACCTCCCCGCAAGCAAATAAACGTTTCACGCTGCTCTCGCCGTGCAGATTGGTTTTGATGCCCCCCATCATATAATGCGCAGCCGGGGAGACCGGAATCCAATCTGACGATAAATCGAGTCCATACTGCATGCAGGTTTCATAAATCGTTGGGAATCGATGTCTGACCATTTCCGGCGACTCATGGGTAATATCCAGATAAACAAAGGTAGACCCCGTTGCTTCCATCTCACTGACAATAGCCCGTGCTACAATATCCCGCGGTGCCAGCTCCAGTAAATCATGGTATTTGGGCATGAAGCGTTCCCCTTGTATATTCCGAAGAACGGCGCCTTCACCCCGAACCGCCTCTGATATTAGGAATCGGGGCGCACCCGGATAGCTAAGCGCCGTCGGGTGGAATTGTATAAACTCCATATCCCGAATTTCTGCGCCTGCCCGATAAGCCATGGCAACGCCATCGGCTGTAGCAACCTCCGGATTGGTCGTATACCGGTACAATTGACCGGCGCCGCCGGAACACATAACCGTCGCCCGTCCACGAACGAATACCCGTTTTCCATCAGGCATTTGTACCAAAGCGCCATGACATTCTCCCTGCTCGGTAATCAGGTCAATGACAAAATGATCGTCCCACACCTCTATATTGTGAAGCATTTCAACCTGAATGGAAAGGGCACGCACAATTTCATATCCGGTAGCATCCCCGTTGGCATGAAGGATCCGGCGGTGACTGTGTGCGCCTTCTTGGGTCAGCGCGAGCTCGCCATTCTCCACATCAAACATCGTGCCGAGCCGAATCAACTCTTGAACGCCAACCGGCCCCTCGTTTACAAGGACATCCACCGCGGCAGATGAACATAGGCCCGCCCCTGCCAAGAGGGTATCCTGCCGATGATAGGCCGGGGAGTCATCCTCAGCTGTTACGGCTGCAATTCCTCCCTGCGCATAACGCGTGTTGCTTTCGAGCAGCGATTTCTTCGTAATCAGCAGCACATTCTGAGTCGCACTTGCCATGATCGCCGTATATAAACCCGCAATGCCTGAACCGATCACGATGACGTCCGTCTCAACTGCAGGAAGATCGTTCAGATCAAAATCAATTAAATACTGCGGTATCACGATGCCTCACCTGTCTTTTCACGAAAGAGTAGCGCATGCTACTTAACCTGTAACATGCGCTCTAATGAAGTTCTGGCTTTTTCTGCAACGACCGGCGGCACATAAATTTGCGGCTTCATCGTTTCCAACGCTTTAACCAGCTTTTTGAGGTTATTCACTTTCATATTCGGACACACCAGGAATTTCGTAGCGAAATGGAACGATTTATCCGGGCTATCCAGTCGAAGCTGATAACCGGTTCCGTCCTCAGTACCCACGATAAACTCCTTGGCCGATGAATTTTTGCAATACTCCAGGATGGCGGTGGTACTTCCTACAAAATCCCCCATCGCAACAACCTCCGGACGGCATTCCGGATGCACCACAAATTCAGCATGAGGATATTTGGCCTTCATCTCGACGACATCCTTCACCGTCAGCATGTCATGCGTGTTGCAGTACCCTTCCCAGATAATGAGCTTCTTGTCGGTATGCTGCTGAACATAATGCCCCAGATTTTTGTCAGGCACCCATATAATTTCATCCGAATCCACCGACTGAATCACTTTCACGGCATTGGATGAAGTACAGCAGATATCCGTCTCAGCTTTGATCTCAGCCGATGAATTGATGTACGTGACCACTTTGGCATTCGGATGCTGCGCTTTCAGCTTCCGCAGTCCGTCAACGTTCACCATGTCCGCCATAGGGCAGCCGGCCCGCTCATCCGGTATAAGAACCGTCTTGCCCGGTGCCAGAATTTTAGCGCTTTCGCCCATAAAATGCACACCGCAAAATACGATAACCTCGGCATCCGTTTGTGCTGCCTTCTGCGCGAGCAGGAAGGAATCCCCCCGGAAATCAGCGACCTCTTGTATTTCATCCCGTTGATAATAATGTGCCAAAATGATTGCGTTACGTTCCTTCTTCAATTGCATTAACCGCTCGCGCAGCTCACGGTTCTGTTCCGCCTTACGCTCCAGTGCCAACGCTTCCATGATCGACCCTCTCCCCTTATATAGTCCGGCAGTTCGCCGCTGATGACCATGTGACTTTCAGGATGGTTTCCACCTTTGTGAAAGGATTCGCATCCTTATTTAACAACTAATGTACACGTTCGTTCTGCCCCCTGTCAATGTGATAGAAAGCACAAAAAGAACCGGAAAACGAATTATCGTTCTCCGGTTCTTCAATTTTATTCGGTATTCGAGGTTTTATCAGCAAATATTACGTTAAGCTGCTGTTACCGTTGTCCGATCCGCCTGGAGGATCCTTGCGCTCCGAATCTTTGCGCTCTGGCCCTGGATCATTCGAATCCATCGGGTTGTTCGGAATTTCCTCCGTGGAAGTCGGCTGCTCGCCGTCTTCTTTCCCTTGGATGCGAACTTTCACGTCGCCAATGTTGTCGATGATCGGTTCACCATTCTCGGAAGAACCTTCTCCTTCACCGTCGCCACTGCCGTTGCCTTCAGCTGATCCGGTCTCAATGAGATTCTTGATTTGCTCAAGCTCCAGCGTTTCCATCTCGAGGAGCGTATTCGCAATCAGATGAACCTCTTTAGCATGCTTATTCAGGATCTCTTTACATTTCTCATAGCAATCATTAATGAATCGCTGCATTTCCTGATCGATCTCATAAGCGATTGCATCACTATAGTTCTGCTCATGTCCGATATCACGTCCAAGGAACACTTGTCCTTGGGATGTACCGAACTGCATCGGTCCGAGCTTCTCACTCATACCGTATTCCACAACCATGCTGCGGATAATGCCTGTTGCTTGCTGGAAGTCACTGTATGCCCCGGTCCCGATTTCACCGATGAACAGCTCCTCAGCGACACGTCCGCCAAGCAAACCGGTTACGCGATCCAGCAATTCCTGCTTCGTCACGAGCATCCGATCTTCCTTCGGCATCATAATGACATATCCGCCGGCACGGCCACGAGGGATAATCGTTACCTTATGCACCGTATCCGCATGCTCGAGGAAGTAACCCACAATGGTATGACCCGCTTCATGGTATGCCACTATGCGTTTCTCGCGGTCACTGATCACGCGGCTGCGTTTCTCCGTACCGACGATAACGCGGTCAATCGCCTCATCCACTTCTCGCATGGAAATATCTTTACGGTTGCGGCGAGCCGCAAGCAAGGCAGCCTCGTTCAGGAGATTCTCCAGATCGGCGCCTGTAAAACCGGTTGTACGTTTGGCGATGATGTCAAGTTTAACATCCTTCGTCAATGGTTTGTTGCGTGCATGAACCTTCAGTACGGCTTCACGGCCCTTCACATCCGGGCGATCTACGGTAATCTGACGGTCAAAACGTCCCGGACGAAGAAGCGCCGGGTCTAAAATATCCGGGCGGTTGGTCGCAGCAACGATGATAATGCCTTCGTTCGCTCCGAAACCGTCCATTTCAACCAGCAACTGGTTGAGTGTCTGTTCACGCTCGTCATGACCGCCGCCAAGACCAGCGCCACGCTGACGACCTACTGCATCAATCTCATCGATAAAGATGATACATGGTGCATTCTTCTTCGCGTTCTCGAACAAGTCACGTACACGAGAAGCACCGACACCGACAAACATTTCAACGAAGTCGGAACCGGAAATACTGAAGAACGGCACTCCCGCTTCACCGGCAACGGCACGAGCCAGGAGCGTCTTACCGGTTCCCGGAGGACCGACAAGCAAAACGCCCTTCGGAATGCGAGCGCCAACCGTGTTGAACTTGCGCGGATCCTTCAAGAAGTCAACAACTTCAACAAGCTCCTGCTTCTCTTCATCTGCTCCGGCTACATCTTCAAATGTAATCCGTTTCTTCTCTTCATTATATAAGCGGGCTTTGCTCTTGCCAAAGTTCATCACTTTGCCGCCGCCGCCTTGAGCCTGATTAAACAGGAAGAAGAACAGTACAAACATAATGATGAGCGGAATAAAGGATGAAAGCAATGTCAGCCAAATGCTTTGGCCTTCCATTGGCAACACGGACAGTTTGACTTTGTTGCTCTCACTGGCTGCAGTCAGCTCTTGCATCGCTGCATCCGTGGCAGGAATATAGGCTGAGAAATTCTCCGATTTTTTCTCTTCGGAAACCTCCCTATACTTACCGGTCACCAGATAAGCGTAACCGTCAAATTGTACCGTCATTTCCTCTATGTTGTTAGCTTTGACTTCCTGCCGCAGTTCATTATAACTAGGGGCATCGGCTTGCTCGCCGCCATTAGTAACGAATTGTACTATGCCCACCACGACTAAAAATAGAATCAAATAAAAACCAGAATTCCGGATGAACCGACTCATCCCCTACCTCCTCTCAAGACACATAAGATATTTTACCACAGCCTGTCTGGCCATCTCAACAAAGGGCCCTGAACTGTGATAGCGGCCCATTGGCGCGGTTTAACTGCTGTAGATTTCCGGCTTCAAAATCCCGATGTAGGGGAGGTTCCGGTAATGCTCGGCATAATCAAGTCCGTATCCGACAACAAATGCATCCGGCAGCACGAATCCGGTATAATCGGCCTGCAAATCCACCGTACGGCGTGCCGGCTTGTCAAACAAGGTGACAACGCACACCGAGTTTGCCTTGCGGCTCTTCAGAAGCTCAATCAAATGGCTCAGCGTAAGACCGCTGTCGATAATATCCTCCACAATCAGCACATCCCTGCCTTCAACGGATGCGTCCAGATCTTTAATGATCTTCACCACGCCGGAGGATTTGGTTGATGCCCCATAGCTGGATACAGCCATGAAATCCAACTCAAGAGGTACTGTTATGGATTTAACCAAGTCGGCCATAAAAATAAACGCACCTTTAAGAACGCAAATAACGAGTGGATTGCGTCCCACATATTCGGCGCTGAGTTTGGAACCAAGTTCCTTAATCTTTGCGTGAATCTCTTCTTCACTGATGAGTATTTCCTGAATGTCATTCTGCAACTTAAGTGGACCTCCTACGTTTATACTATGAAAGCGTGAAACGGGCCATTCTTCGTTTTACACTTGCCTTAAGCATCCGATAGCTCCATCCGGAGAACTCGTGATGTGTGCCGCCCGCAAGCGGCGTGAACGGAACGTCGTACACCTGGAATCCACACAATGCTGCCGGAACCGTCACAAAGAATAGGAATCCGGGCACGGACAGACGGTGGGATTTTCTCATCAATGAGAATATCTTTCACCTTTTTGCTTCCGTTTAATCCCATGATCTTCATCTTGTCCCCCGGCTGTCTGTTACGCAAGGTTAAAGGAAACCTAAGCTCATCCGCATCAAAATCCGCCACAAAGGCCGATGGTCTGGAGCCGCTCCGGCTTTCGCTTCCTGTCTTTAACGACAATTTCAGCATCTTTCCGATTTCCTTAACATACTGCTGCGAAACATCAGGAGAATCAAGAATGTATATGTACTGTCCCTGTTCTTCCGGAGGCTTAGGCCAAAACTGGATCACTCCGTACTCACGAACACAGGTAATGCCGTCACCCAGATCCAGACGCCAGTTGCTTCGCTGATCGTTAAGAATGCCATGGCGCACCGTTTCAATCTTGACAAAATCGGTGTTTTCCTGGTCTGAGGGCAGGTAATTTAATATTAGTTTAATCAAACGCCGTTGTAAAGCGACATGTAAGCCCAAAAAGGAAGGCGCGTCGAAAGCGAGCCTCCCATCGTTCTCCTGTACCATACTCCGAAATTGCTTCGCAGCTTCAAGCTCCACAAAATCATCCTCCTGCTGGACAATCTCGGCCAACTGATTGAGTGAGGAGGAGAACTGCCCATTGTATCGTTCCAGAAAAGGCAATACTTCCAGGCGAATCGCATTACGGCGGTACTTCGTCTGCAGATTGCTGTTATCCACCGCATACTGGAATCCGCATATACGGCACAGCTCCACGATATCCGCCTTGTACATACGAAGAAACGGACGGATAAGTTCCACTTTTTTTTCCGTTCGCTTAAATTTTATTCCGGCAAGTCCGGACAGGCCGCTCCCGCGCAGAAGCCGCATGAGCACCGTCTCGGCTTGATCGTCAGCATGATGAGCCAGAGCTACGGAGCGCGCATTGTATTTGTGGGCTGTTTGCAGCAGAAATTCATAACGCTTCTCTCTTGCAGCCTCCTGCCCACCCTTACCGCTCTCTTCCATATAAGCAGGAATATCGATAAACGCCGTTTCTAATGGAAGTCCGAGCCGCTCCGCTAGTTCACGCACCATTTCTGCCTCTTGGTCTGATTCCTCCCGAAACCCATGATGCACATGGGCGCAGATCAATCGGAGCGGCGTCCGGTGCATAGAAATTTCATGCAGTACGTGCAGGAGCGCAACGGAATCAGGCCCGCCGGAAACGGCGACCACGATGCTATCGCCTTCTGACCACAGATCAAACTCTGCGGCTGTACGCTCGACATGGTTGACGAATGTCCGTAAATAATCCTGTTTCACTTTCCAGGTCCCCTTTAGAGGTTGTTCAAAAAGCCCGCTTTTGATAAGAAAACCCCTATCGAGGCCACTTCAAGGATGAGCGACCGCGATGCATAGGTAGGTTTTCTTGCGATATCGAATTTCATCAGTTCCACTGATAACTCATAAATTCTATATCTAACACGAAGTGAATCAGGAAGCCACTCGGCATCGAATCTTGAATTCAGCCGGACCTAAGCAGATGCTTTCGAAGGCGTTTTCTGCGAAAACGTGTAGCTCCACTCCTGACGTCCCTAGCTTCATCCAACTGAAGCGTTTTGAAAAAACGCACATCGGGAGCATAAGCTTCGGTGCTGAAAACCGACCTTTTTGAACTCGCACCTTTATGAACTCCCAGTAACAAGGTAACAACTTCATGAGCGGAAGAAAAAATAAACAGTAAGGGCCATGATGACTAACGACAAACCAAACGCGTTCTTCAGCCAACGCGGAGTTCGTCCCGGTTTAGGACGCACGCTCCGGCCCGAGCCTTCATATATTCGTTTTCTCCACTCGTTCAACGCTTCCCGTGAATCCGCGAAATCTCCCGACAAAGCCTTGTTCAGCCACACAGCGTATGGCTTAAACAGGAGGTTTCTTTGCAGCACCAGCTGCAGATCGGCAACACTACGGGTCTGGGGAAGCTGACAAGACGCCTCCCGTAATGATTTCTCATCCAGCAGGCCGATACACATCACGGCAAACGAGAACAAATCATAGGATACGTCGCCAGTCCGGCTTCCGGCATTCCAGTATCCCCGATCATACCATTCCGTAAACTGCTTGACGCTGCGTCCGAAAGGGCTTACGCCTCCATAATCGATCAGTTCCACTCTTCCGTATGCCGAGACCATCACATTATCCGGCTTCAAATCACCAAATGCATAACCGGATGCATGCAGAACGGACAGCTTCTCGAGCAGCTTCAGTCCGATCAATCCGATCCAATCGGCACCACGCTTGCGAATAAAATGATGCAGCGGACTCCCTTCAATGTAACGCATGACATAGAAGGACACTTCCCCACTGCCGTCATGATGATCGTCCGCCTCCACGAGATAAGGGTTCGGCATCTGTTCTTTCAACGCATTCAGGACATTAATTTCGGATTGAAGATCCAGAGCGTCATACCCAACTTTTAGAGCATAACGCTCGCGTACTCCTGCCCGATGGACCAGATACACCTTGCCGTTAGCCCCTTTGCCGAGCATACGCTCTACGATGTACCGGCTGTTCCGCCACTTGCCCTTAATTACGGTTCCTGGCGGATAACCCGGGTTAGACAACGTAGTCACCGAGCATCCCTTCCTCTTGGCTGGAATGACCCTGCCATGATTGATTACCCTCTAGTGTACCATATCGGTAAAATTCAATCACCTTTAACAAGGCAGGTCCCGTCGGCGTAGCCCCTCTCATCTGCAGGCGGCTGAACATTCCCCGGGCGCCGTCCAGATCCGAGGTCCAATTCACGTCCATCACGATATCCTCGCCGCTGTGTTTTCCAGGAAAATGGAATACGGACAATTCGCTTGAGCCTGCGCGCGCTTTCAAACTCAGCATTAAATCACGTATCGCTTCCTCAACGGCAGCCAGCTTGGGTTTCATGCTAGCACTTGCATCGATTAACAACGCGACCTGCAGAGAGGACGTCTCAGCCAGCTCATCCACAACTTCAACGACCTGCGATCGCTTGTCCGGCGGAAGTTCCTCCAGCGACCCGCCCCCCAAAATATGCTGTATCTCCTTATTTACCGCTTGTTGGATCGTCTGAACCACCGTTTTCCGAGTCATCATCTGTATCGTCTGCGCCAGCTGCGGTGTACCTACGATCCGGTGTATACCCCCTCCCGCTTTGGCTATCTCCTGAATTTCCAATCCCCCAAGCTCACCGATCGTTCCGTAATCAAGGACCCCCACCACATTCACGACAATACCATCCTGGAGCGCATGGGCTGCAGCCAGAACCGGACTGGCTCCCACGTTCGAGCATCCGTCCGTAATCAGTAGAATTTGCTTCATAATAAATGATCGCCTCCGTCTCATCCTATCGATTTGACTTCTGTCTCTATCATTTCCACATTCAAGAGAGTTCAAACGATATATAGAAGAATCGACGGAAAAGATTTACCCTCTCCGGGGTCCTCCATTTCCCGGGTAATCACTTAGTTTATCTATTTTATCTATCGCATCAGCTAACCGTTCGCGGCCGCTCCATTCGGGCGAAGCCCGGAACATGCACATTCGACCATTCCGGATGGAAGTGATCCACACGCCCGACCACCACCGTCATATCATCATGTATTTGATTCTGTTGATAGCGAATCACTTTCTCCAGCAAACAATCGGCTATTTCCTGCGGATCCTCGCTGTTCACCTCCTGAATCATTCGTTTCATCCATAGCTCCTTGTTCACCGCATAACCCGGCGCATCATATATGCCATCCGTCATCATGATGAGAACATCACCGGCTTGCAGCTGTAACGACACCAGATCCACTTCGATATCCTGAATAATCCCGATCGGGAGATTGCTGGCCGAGACCGGTATGACATCATTCCCCCGCTTGATAAAGCTTGGCGTCGAACCGATCTTCATAAAGGTGGTTTGAGCCGTATATTGATCAATTAGGGCCATATCGACCGTAGCATAGATTTCATCCGGTGAACGCAGCATAAGGATGGAGTTCACCGATTTGATCGCCAGCTTCTCATCCATCCCGGATTGAAGCAGTTGTTCTAATATATTCAGAGCCGAGCTGCTCTCAAGCCGAGCCCTTTCCCCGTTGCCCATACCATCACTAAGCGCTACCGCAAACGTCCCGTTCCCCAACTCGACCGTACTGAAGCTGTCACCTGATAAAATATCTCCTCCCTTAGCCGCTGCGGCTACGCCTGTCATAATTTCATATGTTTTCGCTGAGCCGAATCGCACGGTGGCCAATCCATCCCTTGGATGGGTCAAGGTCTCTTCCATTACGGCGATATGCTCCCCGAGAATGTCGGACAGCAGCGGTCCGATAATCTTCCTGCATTCGTCATAACCCCGGGTATACGCATGAACGATCTCAATCTCAACCTGCCCGGAGTCCAAACTGATGATATCAATGCCTTGAATCGATAAACCCAGCTGCTGAAGCGCTTCCCGAATCTGTTCTTCCTGAATGTGCATCGTCTGGCTTTCCCGCTTAATCTCTCGTGCCAAATCTTCCATAACCTGAGAAACCCCGGATAATTGTTCCGCTACCAGATGTCGGCTATCGTATATTTGGCGTTTCCACTGCATATCATGTTGGTAAAGATGATACTGCCGCTTGAGGATGCCAAGCACCTCCTCCTTCTTGGCACAGATCCGGCTCCATTCCGGTGGCAGATCATCTGCTTCCATCTCAGGGTTCTCCTCGATGGAGGTCATCATATCGGTCATATATTTATAAGTCTGGTAAAATTTCATGTCCCAGCACTGATTCCGTTTAAAGCATGTGGCACAGCTGCCCTCCGCCACGGCATTCATGAAATGATTCATCTCCTCCGTTTGTTTGCCCGGAGGCTGTATAACCCCGGACGTTTGTCCGAAGCTTTGCGAGAGCTGCCGGAACACCCGGGAAAATTGGGTAACACGATCCGCTGTAAGATCCCGGACCCGCTTGGCATATTCATGCTGTGAACGGGTATGATCCTGCGTGCCTGGCACATATTTGCCTATAGCCTGCATCACGCTCTTGGGCGTAATGAGGAATAACACAATAGCCGCGCAGGTTTCCCAAGTGGAGATCATCACTTCTCCAGGATTGCTGAAATAGATGGAGAGAATGGTAGCCCCGAGCAGCATTCCCAGCGAAACGCCGCCTTTCTTCCCTTCCTTCAGCATACCGGCGAGCATCCCGGAGAAGGCGAGCAGACTCATCTGGGAGAATGCCGAAATGTTGGCAAGACTGAGGATGAGGCCTGTTACTACACCAACCGAGGCGCCTAGTGGAGCTCCCCCGACTAGAGCAAACAACAGAATTAAGTATCGGGATAGGACATGCTCTACCGACAGGGATTGGATCGTCCAGCCAACGGCTCCTGTCATGACCGACGCCAGCAAAATGATGATACATAAAATTTCTTCATTTCGAAGAGCATGTGTTTTTTTACGAAGGGTCAGCACCGGGATCGCTTGGATAAAGACCAATGTCAGTACAAAGCTGAGCACGGCGTTCAGGGTGAGCATCATCATGGAATACCAGGTAATGCTAGGTCCGATGAGAACACTGAACAGATTCACGAAGAAGGTGGAGACAAATACCATCAGCGGCGCATACGACAATTCTGCCCGATCATAGGTCTCCAATCCCCGCATCATAAAGTAAAAGATCAAGATTTCTGCCGGTACCATCCATGCCACCGGAAAGGACGCAAATAAACTACCTGCAACGATCGCTGCGCCTACCGGTAGCAAAACATCACGACGCATAAAGGCAATAACTGCAAAATAAGCGACTGCAAATGGAGACAGCTCCCCCAGAATCATAGCTCGTCCGAGCAGAAAACCCATGAAGGTTAGCAGAATCATCCACTTCTTAGCGGCCAGGAAGTGGATGGGACGCTGCAGGAAAGGCAGCTGCCCTAACCGTTCTGTTACACGGGCACGAATGGAACCCGCTCCCCCTTTAACCGCCTCAGTACCCGGAAACATCACCAGATTTCTTTTATCCATTACGCTGGCACCCCATTCTTCACGAATTTGTTGGTCCCATTATAAAACCCCTGTTCAGGAAAGTTTGTCAGAACACCGGACAAGCCCGAAAGAAATTTCCGACAAAATCAACGTGTCTTGCGAACGTTCGGGAAAAGAGCGTCCATCCCCCGCGCCCAGCGGTGTTTCCACGGGTCAAGCCTGCAGCATTCATGCGGATCATTTCCCGAATTGAGGCGGACATTCCGTGCTCATTCCATACGACAGCGCCGTAAATTGCGTAGGAACCTGTCGTACCCTTGGATGCAACGACAAAAAAACCGCAGAAGGCGATTTCCCTCTGCGGTCAGTTTATATTTTATCGAATTACATACGTTTGGCTCCGCGTCCACCGCGTTTGCCTTCCGTATTCTTCTTAAGCGAAGAGATCCGTTCTTCACTGTCTTTTAGGAAGCGTGACATTTTATCCTCAAATGAAGGCTTGTTGGCCGCAGGCTTAAACGGGCGTCCGCCGCGTTCACGGTTGAATCCTCCACCACCGCCACCTCCGAATCGTTCTCCGCCGCCTCCACTGCGTTCCGGTCTCGGTGCGCGGGGTGGACGACTTTCGGAAGCCGGCTTGTCGACAGCCTGCTTGATCGAAAGACCGATCTTGCCGTCCTTGTCGACATTAATCACCTTCACGGTAACGACGTCGTTGATTTTCAAATGATCGTTGACATCCTTAACGTAATTGTCGGCGATCTCCGAGATGTGAACGAGACCCGTGACACCTCCTGACAGATCCACAAATGCTCCAAAATGCGTTATGCCTGTCACCTTGCCCTCTAACTTGGTGCCCACTTCAATTGCCATAGAATAAAATGATCCTCCCTTAAAAATATACAGTCCGATTTAGAAATCGCGCTGCGGTGATTTGATTATACGATAATGACCTAAACAAGGTCAACAGACGTCTGTCATGCCTAATTACGGCTTTTCGCCCGAATTTTGGGGCTGAATGATCGGCGTCTCATTTGGCAGATACAGTCCAAACTTCTTGCGGGCAATCTGCCCGATATATTCAGGGTCCTTCAATCGCTCCACTTCATGAGTAATCTGGATTAGCGACTGTTCAACGGACTTATAATCCTCTTGCTTTTGAGCAAGCGCTTCGTTCTGATTACGGATGCGGTCATTCTGGGACCAGAGCGTTGAACCTGCCCAGATCAAAAACAGCGCCATCATCGCCACAAACATTTTTTTACGCCGGCGTGCGCCCTTGTTCTTTGTCTTGGTTTGTTGGGGAGCCTGCTTCGACGGATCAGCAAATCTTCCCATGACCATACCTCCTAAAACCAGCGCTTCCACGCCTTAATAACCTTGTCTGCGAGTTGCTTGCTCCATGCCGGCAGCCTGACTCTGGATGTGATCGGTCTCAGCATCCATTTCAAGAGTCGCCAAAAAGGCATGAGGCATTTAAGGACTAAACGCAACAGCGACAGGAGAAACTTCCATAGAAACCTTAACAATCCCAAGATGAGCATTAGGATTCCTTTGATGGGATTCCACACTAACATACGGAACAGCTTGTACAAAAAGGCCATTAAGCCTTTTGTCACTTGAATTAACATTACCACAAAACGCTGGGTTATGACACTCCATAATAAAAAATAGATCCAAACCCCTATAAACAAGCCCACAAACACATAAAAACGCAGTTGACCGTCATTGGTCACGTACAACATGCGAAAAATGAAGAAGGCTGCCGCAATCCAGTAAAGGAAGTCCAGGGTATGCTTGGACCATCGCGGGAAACGGAGCTGCCCTGCCAGCACCCGGTAGCTGTCAAAGGCGACTCCCATCGCTGCTCCGGAGAAGAGCATCCAGAGCAGCGTGATCCATTGTACGCTGGGGTTCATTTAAACAGCTTACCCAGCAGACTCTTGTTCTTGGTCTGCGAACCGGGATTCAAATAAATCAGTGAATGCACCTGACCTTCAATCGACAAAAGCCCCTCTTCCAGGCTGAGATTTTTAATATGTAAATTTTGCCCCCGAATGGTGAGATGCCCAAGCTCGGTTTGAAGCAGAAATTCTTCACTGTCAAAGCTCTCCACATTTTGGACACCCGTTATGTCCAGCAGCTTCCGGTTCTGCATCCGCAGGTCATGAAACTTACCCTTCCCTTGGTCGATCATGGCATGTACCCCTCCTTTAACAATAGCTTATGGGAAGGTGCCTGTCTTTAGAACCGGAAGAAGAACAACCGCCTCAGGAATGATCGTGACGCTGCGACGAAAGCCAGGCGAAAGAAAGAGAGCAGGAGTTCCAATCGTTTATACATCCATGATAAACATAAAAACGCCCCCCACACCATATGGTGAGAGGGACGTTTGATGGAACGGCTTTGGGCTGCTTACCAGTCCAATCCGCGATCTTTAACGATCGGTTCTTCCTTGACCAAGGTGTAGAGGCTGGTCGCCTCATCTTTACGGGTTGTCTCGGTAAGACGCTCGACCCGGACGGTCACCAGCTTCTGGCCAAACTGGACGGTGATCTCGTCGCCCAATTTAACCGTGCTGCTCGGCTTGGCCTCGCGGCCATTGATCAGCACCCGACCTTGATCCGATACATCTTTCGCTACGGTACGCCGCTTGATTAACCTCGATACTTTCAGGAATTTATCGACGCGCATTATTTTACGGCTTCTTTAAGCTTGTTACCTGCCTTGAACGCAGGAACGTTGGATTCTGGAATTTCGATCGTGTTACCCGTTTGCGGGTTGCGGCCAGTACGTCCAGCGCGCTTGCGAGTTTCGAATGTACCAAAGCCGATCAATTGAACTTTATCGCCATTAGCCAAAGCTTCAGTGATTTCACCAAGGAAGCCGTTCAGGACGTTCTCTACGTCTTTTTTTGTCAAACCACTTTTACCGGAAATGTTGTTGATCAGATCTGTTTTGTTCATGAATTAAATCCTCCCAATTATCAGAAAAATATAAGATTTTACGGTTATTCGGTTAAACCGCCTTGCAACCTGCAAGATTTCACCATTAATGATTATTCTGGATGCCTTGCGGAATTCCTGCCGCAAATCCCTATTTTTTTATTTTTTACGTGAAAAGTTGCCCTTTTCACACGTCGATACCGCCGTTTTGTGCCGATCCCGATTTAGCGGCCTGCCATAGGGCTTCCATCTCGTCCAGAGTACTTTCCTGCAAGGTTTTCCCCTGGGCGGCAAGCTTCTCCTCTATGTAGCTGAAGCGACTGACAAACTTTCGGTTCGTTCTCGAGAGCGCCTCTTCCGGATCCGCACCGATAAATCTTGCCGCATTGGAGACCGCGAACAGCAGATCGCCGAGCTCTAGTGCTGTGTCCTCATCAGACTGGCCCTCGGTCACCGCCTGCCTCAGTTCACCGAGTTCCTCTTCAATCTTCTGGAACACACCTTCGATATTATCCCAATCGAAACCAACCTTGGATGCCTTCTTCTGGAGCTTGTACGCCTTCATCAAGGCGGGAAGATCCCGCGGGATGCCATCCAGCGCCGAGGCTTTCTCAGGTGAGAGCCCCTTGCGACGCTTCTCTTCCGCTTTCATCTGCTCCCAGTTCTGCAGGGCAGATTGCGCGTCTTTGGCGCTGCTCTCGCCAAAGACATGCGGGTGGCGGAAGATCAGCTTGTCATTCAGCGCTTGAATGACATCATACACCGTAAAGGTACCGAGCTCCTCTTCCATCTGGGAATGCAGCATAATCTGCAGCAGCAGATCCCCAAGTTCTTCCTGCATATGCTCAGGATCATCCTCATCAATCGTCTCCAATACCTCATAGGTTTCTTCGATGAGATTTTTGCGGATGGATTCGTGGGTCTGCTCGCGGTCCCACGGACAGCCTTCAGGACTGCGGAGAATGCCAACGATCTCATGGAGCCGGGCAAACGTTCGCTGCCTTAACGTGCTGTCATCGCTTCGGGGTACGTAGATCAGCGACAAATTCCCGTAGCCGTCGATGCGATCGAGTTCAAAGAGCGGTACTTGCTGTATCGCTTCTTCGCCCTCAACGCCCAGCGCATGGCCGACAATGACTGGATAATCGTCCGGATACAGCTCCATCAGCGCCAGTTTAACTTCCGAAGCCGTAAACATGTCATACACCTGGCCGATCAGGGTATGCAGCTGCGGCTGGATGAGGCTTGCCCGAAGCTCAGCCGCATCGAGAAGCTGGAAGCCCTCAATGGGATCGAAACCAAGGCGAACGAAGGCCTCGTCCAGAAAACTCTCACCGCCGAGCACCGTAAGCGTCACATGCTCTCCCGGGCAGCGTTCCCGTAATAACCGAACCGTTGCCTCCGCTACCATGGGATGCCCGGGCACCGCGTAGACAATCTCGCGATCCTCCTCAGCAGCTTTGGCCAAGTTGATTAGCGCGGATGCAATGGATTCGTACACCTCGGGAAAGGTGTCATACGCTTCATACACATGGTCAAACGATTCCGGTTCAATCTGGAATTCATTCAACGCAGCAATGACGGGATGAGATAATGTACGCACATACACCTTCGATGCCCGCTGCATGGTTTTTATGATACCTATCGTCAATCGATCCGGATTGCCAGAACCCAAGCCGACCACCGTAATGGATGCACTCATACGCTACTTCCTTTCGTCTTCGTCCGCCTTGTCGACGTCATTATCGTACACTACTATAGCACAGAAGATCAAACATCTCACAATCGGCCCGGTTCAGCGCAGCACACGCAGGGCCCGCAAGAAGGCTGCCAGTGGTCTTCCGACCTTCGGCAGCATCCGAAGCTCCTCCTCGGTGAGGAGCTTCGTGAGCGCGGCGCCGATAAGGAAGGCGCCGCATCCGGCCGCGACGCCGCTCAGGCCCGCTGCCGCGTGGGTGAGGCGGCCGGGGGCGAAGCCGGCCGCCGCCAGAATGCCGCCGGCTGCCTCACCTGCGGCCCAGGCGGCCAGCGCCACCGCGGCGAGGACCGGCAGCGTCCTCGCGAGCATGCCGCCGGCGTCAAGGCGGGCGCCGGCGCTTCGCGAGAGCAGCGCGAGGTTGAGCGCGGCGGCGGTCAGATGCGCGGCCACGCCGGCGATAGCTGCGCCGGTAATGCCAAACTGCGGCACCAGCAGCAGGTTGAGCAGCAGCTTGAGCCCTGCCGCAGCCAGCAGATGAACCGCCGGGGCCTTTACAATGCCGATGCCTTGAAGCAGCGCGGCTGTAATCGTGCTCAGCGTACCCCCGGCGGCTGTAAAGGCAATCACCTGCATCGTCACCGTTCCTGCGGCATCCTCGTACAGCATAACGTTAATCGGCTCAGCCAGCACTGCCAAGCCTACGGAGGCCGTCATCCCGATCAGCCAAAACCAGCGGAGGGCCATGCGGGTTTGGCTTGCAACCCGGCTGGACTCTCCCTTGAACTTGGCCTCTGCCAGGGCAGGGATAAACAGAACCGACAACGAAGTAGCCAGCATCGTAACCAGCTGGACAAGCGGCAGTCCGCGGTTATAGACCCCAAACTCTGCCATAGCCATTGCTTCGCCCAGTCCGCCGGATGTCAATAACCGGGGCACCGTGAAGGTATCCACCAGTCCAATCAGCGGAACCGCGAGCAGACTAAGACAGACCGGAATTCCATAAGCAAGCAGGCGTCCAAGCAGAACACCTGCTCCCTCTCTAGATACATCGGCACGCATCCTCGTTTCGTTCATACCCGCTGCTCTGATTCCGTAGACAACTTTTCCTTGTGCTTTACTCCGAGTTCCCCGGAGATGCTTGCGCCAGTAGATTCCCATCACCACCAGACCGGCAGCACCACCGGCAGCAGATCCTAGCAGGGCCCCGGCGGCAATCATGTCGGAATCGGCGCCGGCCCGTATCATGTAAAGGAGCAGCACAATCATAACCCCGACACGGACAACTTGCTCCGTAATCTGGGAAATCGCCGTCGGCACCATATTGTGCAGCCCTTGAAAATAACCGCGGAGGACCGACATCCAAGGCACGAATGCCAGCGCCAACGCGCCTGCGCGGAGGGCGGGTACAACCTGACTGCTTCCGATCCACATCCCGATCCACGGAGCGCAGACATACATCAGCAAGCCGAGAATCAGACCGAACAGCACCAACGAGGCGGATGACAGGCGGAGCAGGCGATGACCGTCCTCTGTGCGCCCTTCAGCCTCATATTCTGCCACATATTTGGAGACCGCTGCGGGGAAACCGACGGCCGCTATCGTAATGATCATCATATAGAACGGATAAACCGTATTGTAGATGCCAAAGACGGCATCCCCGCCCATATTTTGCAGCGGTATTTTTTGCAGTGTGCCAATCAATTTGGACAAAAGCGCGGCCGCACTGAGAATAAACGCTCCCTGTAGAAGCCTTGCCCCTGTTTGATCTGGTTTCATATCCTCTTCCAATCCCCTAGTTTCTTTTTCCGTAAATATAGACCCATCATCATTCAGATGCTGCCATATGTACATCATTATAACCAAGGGTGTGAGCGTGGTACAAAAAAAGAAACCGGACAACAAAAACTCCCAGCTGCCGATTGACCTGTGATCAACGTTCAGCGGGAGTCTCCATCCAAGGATTCATGTCCTCGTCTTACTGTTCCATTTGCTTGCCGAGGAAGCCTGCAGCAGTTTCAGACATCTTCACTTCCATCTCACCCATGTTCACGGATTCGTCCTTGTTCAGCAGCACAACACTGCCAATCGGGTCTCCACCAGCAATGATAGGCGCAGCGACAAATGCGGACAGAGTTTCCGGATTGTCTTTGCTGATCTCATACGTACCGCTGTTGCTTTCCAGCACTGTCTTGCGATTTTCCATGCAGTTTTCCAGAAGGTTGCCGATTGGCTTGTCCAAATACTCCTTCTTGGAGCCGCCTGCTACGGCGATAAATGTATCACGGTCCGATATGATCGTGATGTGACCTGTGCTCTCATAAAGGGACTCTGCATATTCCTTCGCAAAATCACCCAACTCACCGATCGGTGAATATTTCTTCAGAATGACTTCTCCATCCCGGTCAACGAAAATTTCCAGCGGGTCGCCTTCGCGAATCCGCAGTGTGCGTCTAATTTCTTTTGGAATGACCACGCGCCCGAGGTCATCAATACGGCGGACGATACCAGTAGCTTTCATGTCACTTGTTGCCCCACTTTCATAAGAAGATTTTTCAACTACTGTTCCATTCGGGAAGAGGATGTCCCCAGGTATATAAGAGTTAATGTCTGACCATAGTATTCATCCATTCCCAATTCCTTATACATCATCTACCCTCTGTTGGTTGCGAAATCCAAAATAAATATCATTCGAAAGAGACTGACGTCAGGGGAGAAAAAATCCATAACGCGCGATTTCGCACGTTATGGATTCGAAGATCCCACCATTTCTTGCGTGCGCTGGCCATACATCCGGCATTGCCCCAACGCATTACAATATCATTGCCCGACCGCTTGTCTGCCGGCTTATTTACCTGTGTCGTCCTTGCCTGCATCCGGTGTTTGATCACCTTCCGCCGGTTTGTCGGTTGTACCGTCTGTCTTCTGGTCTCCCGTGCCCTCGGCAGGCTTGTCCGCATTCTCGCTTTTCGGAAGATTCATGCTCTCAATCAGGTCGTTAAGCTCATTCTGCATGAAGTTGTCAATCTTCGCCGAAGCCAGCTCATTTCGAATGCCTTCCTTCTGATCGGCAGGCAGTTTGTCGTAAGACACTTCCTCACGCTTCTCCACTTTCATGACATGGTAGCCGTAATCGGTTTCTACCGGATCGCTGATTTTGTTCAGTTCCAGCGTTAAGGCCTTTTCCTTGAATTGAGGCACCCAGCTGCCTGCGGGTTTGTTCTCGTACAGACCCCCGCTGTCCTTGGAGCCCGGGTCCTGGGAGTATTCCTTCGCCAAAGCAGCAAAATCCTCCCCTTTATTCAGCTTGGACTGTACTTCCTTGGCAATTTTGAGCGCCTCTCCCTCAGGTCTCTCCTTGCCTTCGGTATCTTTAAAACCAATCAGGACATGACGAACGCTAATGTTGGTATAATCCTTCTTGTTCGCATCGAATTCCTTCTTGATATCCTCTTCTTTTACCTGATTCTTCTCGTGCTCCATGACGGTCATGACGCGAAGCATATAATTTTTGAGGTCGTCTTCCGTCAATTTCTGCGATTCCAGAGCAGCTTTAAACTGCTCCTCGCCCATTCCGCTCTTCTGCTGCTTTAACAAATCATCCGCTTGCTTCCCGGCAGCTTCCTTCGCTTTATCGTCAGCTTTGGCGTACAGGTATTCATAGGCTACCCCCTGTTTCGCCAAATACTCCTTAAATTCATCCATTTGTAAAAATTGGGCGTATTCCGGGGACATGAACTGAATCATGCGCTGTTCCAGATCAAATTCCTTCTCGGTAATTTCTCCACCCTTATATTTGACGATAACTTTGCTATTATCATCTTCGGTTCCCTTAGTCTTGTCGTTTCCGCACGCAGCGATCATCGACATGGATAGTACTGCTGTGATGGATACAATAAACGTCTTCCATGCCTTGTTATTTCTTGACGGCATTTTGTAGTTCTCCCTTCAGGTTGAATGGCCCTTTTGCGGCCTCCAGGAATTGCTCCAGCAATTCTAACAGTTGTTGATCGGAAAGTCCCTTGCCTTTGATTCGAATGGCCATAGTCGGCCCTTGTTCAAATTGTACACGTCTTTCGAACATATTTCCAATTTGCGCAAGCCCTGTTGTATCAATCGCTTTGTCCTGCCCTTCATAAAACTGCAGCAGCACATCATCGCCGCGCTGGATGATGGAGTCGATCCCGTACGTACGACCATATACCTTCAAGCGGGATACGGCAAGCAGGTTACTTACCGCAAGCGGCAGCTCGCCAAAGCGGTCAAGCAGCTCGTCCTCAAGCTCAGCCGATTCGTCGATAGACGAAACGACAGCCACTTTTTTATAAATTTCGATCTTCTGGATGCTGTCATAAATGTAATCAGACGGCAAGTAAGCATCAATCCCCAGATCGATGGAGGTGTTCCAGTCCTTCGATGGCAATGGCGGCTCACCCAACATGCTGACTTTGCGCTTTTGAATCTCCTCCGCCAGCATTTGTGAATACAAATCGAACCCGACGGAAGCAATAAAACCATGCTGCTCCGCTCCGAGCAGGTTGCCCGCACCGCGAATCGACAGGTCCCGCATCGCAATCTTGAATCCGGAGCCAAGCTCCGTAAATTCTTTAATGGACTGCAGCCGCTTCTCGGCCACTTCGGTCAACACCTTATCCCGTTGGTACGTGAAATAAGCATATGCGATTCGGTTGGAACGTCCGACGCGTCCGCGCAGCTGATACAGCTGGGAGAGGCCCATTTTGTCCGCATCATGCACGATAAGCGTATTGACATTCGGGATATCCACGCCCGTCTCAATAATGCTTGTGCTCACCAATACGTCGTATTCGCCGTCGAGGAAGTCGAGAATGGTCTTCTCCAGTTCCGTTTCCGACATTTGGCCGTGTCCCACACCCACTCGGGCCTCCGGTACCAGCATGGATATCTGGGCTGCCATCTCCTGAATGCCCTGAACCCGGTTGTAAAGATAGTAAACTTGACCGCCCCGGGCCAGCTCCCGCTCGATCGCTTCCCGCACCAGGGTCTGGCTATGCTCTACGACATAAGTCTGCACTGGAAAACGATTCTCCGGCGGTGTCTCGATCACGGACAAATCCCGAACACCGAGCATCGACATATGCAGCGTGCGCGGAATCGGCGTTGCCGTCAGCGTCAGCACGTCGACATTGGTCTTCAGCTTCTTCAATTTCTCCTTATGCGTAACGCCAAATCGCTGCTCTTCATCCACGATCAGCAGTCCCAGATCCTTGAACACAATATCCTGCGAAAGCAGTCGATGCGTTCCGATCAGAATATCGACGGAGCCCTGCTTTACTTTCTTGATCGTCTCATTCTGCTCCTTACGGCTCCGGAAACGGCTCAGCACCTGAATGTTGATCGGATAATTGGCGAAGCGCTCCCGGAACGTCTCGTAATGCTGCTGGGCCAAAATCGTTGTCGGTACCAGCACCGCAACCTGCTTCCCTTCGATCGCCGCTTTAAAGGCAGCTCGAACCGCCACTTCCGTTTTCCCGTAACCGACATCACCGCACAGGAGCCGGTCCATCGGTCGGTTTTGTTCCATGTCTTTTTTGATTTCGGTAATGGCCCGAAGCTGATCGGGTGTTTCATCATATGGGAACATGTCCTCGAATTCCTGCTGCTCCGACGTATCCTTCTCAAAACCGTATCCAGGCGCAGACTGACGCTCGGCATACAGCTTGATCAGATCGTCGGCGATATCCTGAACGGAAGAACGAACCTTGTTCTTAACCCGTGTCCATTCATTTCCACCCAGCTTGTAAACCTTCGGCTCCTTATCTTCGGAACCGACATATTTCTGAATGAGATCGATCTGCTCAATCGGAACGGACAGCTTATCGCCCCCGGCATACAAAATATGCATGTAGTCCTTATGGATTCCGTTGATTTCGAGCGTCCCGATCCCCATATATTTCCCGATACCGTGGTTTTGATGCACCACATAGTCGCCGACTTTGAGCTCCGTATAACTCTTGATGCGCTCGGCGTTGTCCATATTCTTCGTGGTTTTGCGTGTTTTACGCTGCTTCGAGGAGAACATCTCACTCTCTGTAATAATAGCAGCATGGACCGAAGGCATCTCGAAGCCATTTTGCAAATGCCCTTCATACATCACCGGTTCTTCGATGCCATAGTCCAGCAACACCCGCCGCATACGGTCCATCCGCTCTGCATCGCCTGCCAGCATCATGACCTGAACGCCCGACTTCTTCCAGCGTTCCATCTCGGCCTTGAGCACGTTCATCTGTCCATGGAAATCCTGCATGCCGCGCGTAATCATATTGACAATATTTTGCGGCTGCATTCTTGGCACCTGACGCAGGAAGATGGAGATCAACAGGCTCTGGTAGGGATGCTGGTAGATCAGTTCTTCCGTATCCAGCGACAGCGGCAGATCCGGCAGCGATTTGCCATTTTGCATGAGATGCAAATTCCATTCCGCTTCATCCCGCTCCAGCTGCTTGGCTGTTTCTAACAGGCGAGCAGGCTCATCCATAATCAGAATCGTATCCTTCGGCAAGTAATCATATAAATTGGTCTTCTCCGGATACAACAGGGAGATATATTTATAGATTTCAGGGAAATACATCCGCTCGCGCAGCATCTCAACTTCCCGGTGTATTTCGTCCCGCAAACGGAGCTTGGCCTGACGATCACTCATGCGTTCGAGCTGCGTCTCCAGCAGACGGGCCACCGTATCCGCTGTGCGACTAAGCCGCTCCGAATCGGCAATAATTTCCTTGCATGGTGTAATGGTGACTTCCCGGACCTTATCAATCGAGCGCTGATCCGCCGGGTCGAAGGTACGAATCGAGTCGATATCCTCATCAAACAGTTCTACGCGGTACGCCATGGTCGTTGTCATCGGATAAAAATCGATGATACCGCCGCGGACACTCATCTCGCCGCGGCTCTCGACGCGCTCCACCCGTTCATATCCCATCTCGATCATCTGGTTCAGAAAGGATTCCAGCACGAGTGTACCGCCGTCATGGAGCACGATTCGGGCATCGGACATCACTTCGGGAGCGGGAAGAAGGCGACGCACGCCGGAAAATGGCGCAACGACAATACCCCGGAAGCCTCTTGCACAACGGACGAGAACATCAATCCGCTGCGCCAGAGTCTCGGGGCTTGAAACGGCCGACTCGGCTGCTACCAGCTCATTCGCCGGGTATAATAACACTTGATCCGGTGAGAGCGCTTCCTGTAAATCATCCGCAATTTTCTGGGCTGAAAACATATTATGAGTGACCACGAGCAGCGGGCGCTGCTGGTCCTGGTGCAATGCAGCCATTAAGATCTGTCTGGACGACCCGGAAAGACCGGAGATCAATTGCTCCCTCATGCCGGCTTGAACGCCAGCGGTTATGGATTTGAAGTCCGAATCCTTCGAAAATACATCAATAAGTGCTTGTAACAAAAGGGGGCACCTCTCTTATGCAAAAGAAATGAATTTCCTAGACTCTATTTCTCATGGAATTTTAGACGATTGCCAAAAAATTATAACCGAAAAGAAGCCTTGAGCAAAACTGCCAAGGCTAGAGCAGCGGCAGGGCCTGCCGCTGTATGTCTTCTACCAAAAAACGTCGTTAACCCCATTATACTCTCATTGCAGGGGATTTGCCAAAAGGCTAAGTTCCGGATGGGCTTCGAGGGCTTCTCTGCAATGATCGCAGGTTACCCGTACCATCACTTCTCCGTTAAAATCATAGGCTATTATATCCTTGCGTTCCTCAGGGGTCAAGGAATCAAATCCGAGACGGGCTTCGGATACTTGATTGGAATCGATGCGGCCCTGAAAAGCCCGACAGTGTCTGCAAACATAGGTTATCGCCATCATATGCCTCCTGAAGGTCGTATATACCTTCAGTATGCCCGGAATTCCCTCGTTTAAGACTTCGATCTTCCGGCAGGTTGCTTCCATCCTATAATGCTTCTCTAGGACTTGTTGAACTTCGCCATCGTCTGCTCAAAGGTATGATCCAGACTGAATTCCAGCGCGTCACAGGTCTCCTCAACCATGCTCTGCAGCTGTTCGCGTTCTTTCTTCGGAAATGTACCCAGCACATAATCCACAATGGCATAACCTGGCTCAGGCCTCGATATGCCCATTCGGACGCGGTTGAAGCTCTGCGTCCCGGTATGCTGAATAATGGATTTAATGCCATTATGTCCTCCGGCACTGCCCTGATATCGCAGGCGGATCTTACCGACGACGGTATCCAAATCATCATAGACCACAATCATGTCCTCAAGACTCACTTTATAATAATCCATATAAGCACGCACGGCCTCGCCTGAAAGATTCATGAACGTCATCGGTTTGATCAGGACCGTTTTAGTGCCGCCAATCATCCCTTCCGCGATGACCGATTTGCATTTATTCTGATTGAACTTCATGCCGTGTCGCTCTGCCAGAGCATCCAGCGCCATGAACCCAACATTATGGCGTGTCTTCTCATAATTTGAACCGGGGTTGCCCAGTCCGACAATCCATTTCATCACAGGTTGATTCCTTTCACGATTTATACTTTCTTCTTTGCGCATTTCTGAGTACAATATGAACAAAACCTATCGGCGTTATGCCCTCATAAGAAGGTGAATCGGCATTGAAAGCTTTCGAACAGAAATTAACGCACCACAGTCATTTTCAATACCATATGAAGCATGGCATCCCTGTTCAAGTCTATGAACTGGGTTGTCACATCGACGTGGGTCTGATCACTGCAGTCGACGCCTACTTTGTCGAGCTTGAGGGGACGCTATACAACCGGAACACGTTCACTTTCATCTCCAGGCCCGGATATTGATAGCCTGCGCAGCACGTATTATCAGGCTGAAATTATGAAAACGTTTTCCCCCAGGCTGTTCACCTGCTCTTGCTTAACCCAAGCTACAAAGTCGCCATAGCCGACAAGGGTTACATCTCCTCATGAGGAGATGTAACCCTGCCTTTACACGGTTTATTATTCTATTTCAAACAATTTACTAATCGACAATTCCTCATGAACCCGGATGATGGCTTCACCCATCAACGGAGCAACCGACAATACCGTCAGCTTGCTGCTCGGGTTCGGATTGGTGATCGGAATGGTGTCTGTTACAACAACTTCCTTCAGCGGGGAGTTTTCCAGGCGCTCATGGGCAGGGCCCGAGAGAACCGGATGTGTACAGCACGCGTAGACTTCCTTAACGCCGCCTTCCATCAACGCATTGGCACCCAGCACAATCGTACCGGCGGTATCGATAATGTCATCAATCAGAATGGCGGTCTTGCCTTCGATATTCCCGATAATGTTCATGACTTCACTGACATTCGGCTCAGGGCGGCGTTTATCGATAATCGCCAGCGGTGCATTCAGGAAATCAGCAAGCTTTCTCGCGCGAACGACACCGCCATGATCCGGAGATACAACGACAGGGTTCTCGATCTGCTTTGAACGGAAATATTGGGCAAGAATCGGCACCCCGAGCAGATGATCCACCGGAATATCGAAAAATCCCTGAATCTGCATCGCATGCAGATCCATCGTAATGACACGATGAGCTCCTGCTTTTTCGATCAGATTCGCAACCAGCTTAGCGGTGATCGGATCCCGCGAACGCGCTTTGCGGTCTTGACGGGCATATCCGTAATACGGAATAACCACGTTGATGCTCTTCGCGGATGCCCGCTTGAGCGCATCCACCATAACCAGCAGTTCCATCAGGTTATCATTCACCGGCAAGCAGGTGGACTGCACAATATAAACATGGCAGCCCCGCACGCTCTCGGAGAGCTTTACTTGAATCTCGCCGTCGCTAAAGCTGGTTGTATGCGATTCCCCCATCGGAATGCCGATATAATCGGCGATTTGATGGGCAAGTTTAGGATTGGAATTACACGTGAATATTTTTAATTTAGAATCAAGATAAGTCATAGAATAAAAACCCTCCGTGCTGGTTCGTTGAATTAGGTATCCGATCACCGCTTCATATCTTGGTAAAGGAAGCAGGGATAATTACGATTTCTTGTTCTTCTTGGCGATAGCGCGTTCCCGGATCTTCTCTGCGTACCCTGGCTTGTTCTCCTGACGCTGTCTGGCGATGGCCAGATCATTATCCGAAACGGAATCCGTTATGGTAGAGCCTGCAACAACGAATGCGCCTTTGCCCACCTTCACCGGTGCAATCAAATTCACATTACTGCCGATAAATGCATCATCTTCAATTTCGGTAATGGACTTATTATAACCATCATAGTTGACTGTAATCGCACCGCAGCCGATATTAACGTTTTTGCCGACTTTGGCATCACCCACATAACTGAGATGAGATACTTTAGAGCCGTTATCAATCGTGGCGTTCTTCACTTCAACGAAGTCCCCCACCTTTACATCATTCCCCAGCTTGGCGCCTGGACGAAGATAAGCATACGGTCCTACAGAGGTCCGAGAGCCGACTTCAGCACTGCTGAGCACCGAATGTTTGACGCTGGCACCATCCGCAATAACGGAATCCTCGATATCGGAATCCGGTCCTATCACGCAATCTTCACCGATCACCGTATTTCCTTTCAGGACGGTACCGGGATAGAGCACGGTATCTGAACCAATCTTAACATCAGCCCCGATATAGGTTGATGACGGGTCAATGATCGTAACACCGTTCAACATGTGCGTGCGGTTGATGCGTTCTCTCATGAAGCCTTCGGCTTCCGACAGCGCCAGACGGTCGTTGACGCCAATCGATTCCGCGTAATCATCCGTCTGATAAGCAAGCACGGTCTCGCCGGCTTGTTTCAGAATACCGATGCAATCGGTCAGGTAATATTCCTGCTGCGCATTCTGGTTGGTTACATTGTCCAGTGCAGCAAATAGCTTTTTATTGTCAAAACAATAGGTACCGGTATTAATTTCAGTGACGGCGTCCTCTTCCGGACTGCAATCTTTCTGCTCAACAATCCGAAGTGCGCTGCCATCCTCGCCTCGAATGACCCGGCCGTAGCCTTTCGGGTTATCCATATGCGCGGTAAGCACCGTAGCGGCCGCATTGTTGCTCTCATGCAGATTCAAAAGATTCTCCAGTGTCTCGGACGTCACCAGAGGAGTATCCCCGCAAATGACAATCGTGGAGCCTTCTTCGCCGCCAAGTAATTCCTTGGCTTGCTTCACGGCGTGACCCGTTCCGAGCTGCTGCTCCTGCAGTACATACTCGGCTGCGTCTTGCAGATAGGTGCGAACCGCTTCCGCGCCGTGGCCTACGACCACAACACTGCGTTCACAGTTTACCTGTTGTACGGTTTGCAATACATGTCCGACCATCGGCTTGCCACAAACAGGATGCAGCACTTTATATAGTTTGGATTTCATACGTTTGCCCTGCCCAGCGGCGAGCACAATAGCAAATCTTTTCAAGGGCCATGCCTCCTCCTCTTGAACTCACTACTGAATATATATCATTCTACAAAAAAAGAAAAGAGAGCCACAGGTATGGCTCTCTTTTCCTTGAACCCCAATTGTAAATCTTAAGCGCCTTCTTCAATCACTTCTTCTTCAGTAGCCGCTCGCTCATACTCGGCCAATACAGCCGATTGAATTTTCTCGCGAGTACCGGAAGAAATGGGATGGGCAATGTCGCGGAATTCTCCATCAGGAGTGCGTTTGCTCGGCATTGCAACAAACATTCCATTGTTTCCGTCGATGACGCGAATGTCGTGAACGACAAATTCATTATCGATGGTAATGGATGCGATTGCCTTCATTCTCCCCTCAGAGTTAACACGGCGGAGTCTGACATCCGTAATTTGCATATGTGTTCACCACCTTTTTCCATCAGAGACTTGGTGTATAATTCCACACAGCAAACCAGAAATCCTTCTTTTTTCTAATACAAAATGTCCTAAAAACAGGAATTTTTTTTAGAATGTGATATTTTCGACAGACTTCGGGCTAATTCGAATGAAAACGCTATTATATCGACAAATATCGCGACTCTATTTTTCGAAATAATTACCAGGGTTGACGGTAATTCTCTTCGTTTTGGAGTCCACATCGCTTAAGATGGCCAGTGAAATATAGTCCTCCAGAAGTCTTTCCTCGGTTTCCACCGCTCCCGACTCTACCAGCACACCGACACCTGCGACTTCAGCATTAAATTCACCCAGCAGGTCAACCATTCCCTGAATGGTCCCGCCTGCCTTCATAAAATCATCCACGATCAGCACGCGGGAGCGTTCCTTGAGCGCCCGGCGGGATAATGACATGGTATGGATGCTCTTGTGCGAGCCCGACACATAATTGATGCTTACGGCCGACCCTTCGGTCACTTGATGGTCCCGGCGAACTAGTACGACCGGCAGGTTCAGTTGGGCCGCTGTCGCATAAGCCAGTGGAATCCCTTTGGTTTCCACGGTCATGACTACATCGATATCCCGGTCGGCGAACGCCGTGGCAATGATCTTGCCCGCCTCGTTCATCAGCGAAGGTTGTCCAAGCAGATCAGACATGTACAAATATCCGCCCGGCAAAATCCGATCCGATTGCTGAAGCTGCTGGCACAGCTCCTCCGCAAACCGCAAGGCATGATCTTTGCGCAGCTTCGGAATGTATCTGACTCCTCCCGCTGCGCCGGCCAGGGTCTGAAGCTCTCCGAGTCCCTCACTCTCGAACACGTCCTTAATAATCGCCAAATCCTCACTGATGGATGACTTGGCTGCTCCATATCGCTCGGCGAACGTCGTCAGCGGAATCAGCGTATGCGGTTTAGATAGTAAATATTGGGTCATATCGACCAATCGTTCGCTTCGTTTTAATTTTTTCACCTAGGGTTCCTCGCTAAATCCGAATATTATATGTTAAATATAACACCTTTGTACGTATTTATACAACTTTGTTTGAAATTCGACCCCGAATTGTCAAACATAACCGTTTCTAAGTCAGCAGGCGAACGGCATACACTTCCTTGCAGAACCCCCGCAGGCCATTATAAATTCGGGCTACCTTGGATTCCTTGGAGACCAAGCCGAAGACCGTAGGACCGCTTCCGGACATGAGCGCGCCGTCAGCTCCCAATTTCAGCATTCCTTCCTTCAGCTGCTGAACTTCCGGGTGCATCTTCAAGGTAACCTCCTCCAGAACGTTACCCAGCGATTGGCACATCTGCTGGAAGCTGCCTTGCGTAAGCGCCTCTACCATGCGCTCTGCGGATGGATGGCGCTGAATCTGCTCGCTGCGCAAACGGCCGTACACTTCCGCCGTCGACACGTTGATCGGCGGCTTCGCCACGATCACCCAGCACTGCGGCGGATTCGGGATCGGCGTGAGTACCTCGCCGCGCCCTGTAGCCAGTGCGGTGCCGCCCGTTACGCAGAACGGCACATCCGAGCCGAGCTCTGCCCCCAGCGCGAGCAGCTCCTCCTGGGGGATACCCAGTCCCCAGAGGCGGTTCAAGCCGCGCAGTGTTGCCGCTGCATCACTGCTGCCTCCTGCCAGCCCAGCGGCAACGGGAATTTTTTTGTCCAGGTGAATATGTACACCCTGTTTCACGTCGTAGCGCTCTTTAATTAGTCTTGCTGCCTGAAAGGCCAAATTCTTCTCGTCCAACGGTATGTACCCTGCCTGTGAGGTGATGATGATGGTGTCCCGCTTCTGTTCGGACATTTCGAGCCGATCGGCGAGGTCGATCATCGTCATGACCATCTCTACCTCATGAAAGCCGTCAGGACGTTTATGAAGTACATCCAGCATCAAATTGATTTTGGCCGGTGCTTTTTCGTATATTTTCAAGAACGTTCACCTATCCTTAGCTTTTCCCATATGCTTGAACTTAACATATTCGAGGAAAAACATCTAATGCCTCTATATTAACAAACTCAGGCTTTGAAGTCATGGGACCGTTTGATGGAGGTAAACAAACAGGGGCTTCCGCTTAACCGGAAGCCCCTGCCGCGTTATGGTCTTTCTCTTACAGATCGGATTTGCGGGCTGCCCGCTCGGCGAGCTCAATCGCCCGTTTTACCATGTTGCCGGCATCCTTGGCCTTAATGCCTCCCCAGCCTTCTTTTTCCACGGTATCGTAGAATCCCAATTCCTTAGCCAATTCGGTCTTCAATTGATCGGACATAATGCTTCGTCTTCTCCTGCTCATCAATCCCGCCTCCTTGGAAAATGTATTGAGTATGGCATGAACAGCATCCGGCGCGATGCAGTGACCTTTTACGCCCCCTGCAAGCTTAACCTCCATCTCCGCATATGGAACGGATAAAGAAGGCCTCGCGCAGCCTTAGTATGCGTTTAATTTTCGCTTGTCATTCTCCCCGGTTCGATGGCAACAAAAAACAGCCTCCCTGTAAGTGGAGACTGCTCTCTCATGACATATCGTTATGACTTGATATAGGTGATTCGCATCTCGTTGTCATCACCGGTTACCATGATTTCCACGGTTTCGGTCAGAATATCGGCATAACTGTAGGACACACGTTTAAAAGTTTGCTGGTCTTGATCCAGCTTCACAATGAAAACAGAAGGGTACGTTTCTTCCAAAACACCAGTACGCTCGACGGTCTTCCGACGGCCACCGTTAGCCCGAAGCGTAATTTTTTGCCCTAAATGGGCATCGAGACTGCGTTTGATTTCCAACAGCGCGTTTTTAGCCATTGTCGACGACCACCTCTTTCCTTGTCCATTATACAAAAGATTCAGTCATTTGTCAATTCAAAAACATTAATTATATCAGCATCAAAAATATATTGTCAACGTATTTTTTTTGACCCTGTATTTCTCGTGTGCATTTGCTTTAATATGTGCTAAATTGACAAGCTTTATGTATTTTTTTTGACAACTTTCTTAAAGAATTGAAACAAAAAATAAAAAACCCCAGCTTGTGGGGTTCTTCTCGGGTCTTTCCTCAACGGCCGATAAGCCTCTTTCAGCACACAGTATGAGCCTAACTGACCGAAGGCGTAACCTTCAATGTGGACAAATCCTGCAGCTTGGGCAGACCGATCCGGTAGCTGCCTCTCGTCTCGATTCCGCCCACGCCCTGGCTGCCGCTGATCGTATGATGAACGACATCATGAATGTTCACGGTATCCCTGACCGACGTATAGGCTGCCTTGGCGGCAACGTAGACGGGATCCAGGGCATGAATGAGGATTCGCCCCGGCGAGCTGGCAAAATTGGCTCCTGCCTGCAGCAGCGCTTCAAAATGCGATTGGCACGCTCCGGCTACAATGACCAGGGAATCCAGATTCCGCTCATATTGACGTGCTACCTGAATGGCCGTGACAAAGTTGTGTGAATTTTTATAGCTGTCCAGGCTATATAAATCGTATGGCTGTCGTCTCTTCAGAACTCCATCATGACCTGTAATTACCACGATATCAGGTCTTACCCGCGGAAGAAGACGATATAATGAATCGGCCATCCCCGACTCATTGATATAATGGCCTTCCGCTGGGACCCGAAGCTGATTGTACAAGGTCAAACTCTTCTTCAGGTATTGGAGATCCCCATCCAAATGCAGCACTTTGCCCGGCACGTCAAAATATCCTTTATCCGCAAGCTGGCCGCCTTCGATATTGCGCAGGCTGGCCAGTTGACGCTCGCTCTGCTCCTGTCTGTGCTTCTGCAGGCGGTCCAGCGACTCATTGGCTTTGATCTGTGCCTGCTTTGTTCGTTCGCTTAAGGTGGGATGCGGGACCGTGACCAGATCATCAACGGGAGCATCGGCCAGTAACCGGAATTCCGTCCCTTTGATGACGATATTGTTATTTTGCCGCATGCCTTCTACCCGGAACGTTACATCGCCGCCGTAGGATTTACGAACGACCAAGTCTCCCAAGTTCATCACAACATCACCCCTACCCTATGGTATGGGCCACTGTGACTATTGGTTCTTGGAAACATCAATTTATCGCGTCGAGACCTTCCGCGGGTCTATGGGCGCCCTAATGGCTGTATTAACGAATATCCGCGTTGTACAATATGTTGCTAAGCCGGGCATACTCTTCAATACTAAGGGTCTCGCCGCGCCGTGAAGGCTCGATGCCCGCCTCCTGCAGCAGCTGCTCCAGCCGTTCACGGCCTTCTCCCGGAAAGAACCGGCTCTTCAGATTGTTGGCAATCGTCTTCCTCCGCTGTGCGAAAGAGGCCTGGACCACCTCGAAGAAGAACCTTTCATCTTCTACGCTGACAGGAGGCTGTTCCCGTACCGCCAAGCGAATAACGGCCGAAGCGACATTCGGCTGCGGAATAAACACCGTATGCGGCACAATACAGACCAGCTTAGGCTCACTGTAATATTGAACGGCAATGCTAAGGCTGCCGTAATCCTTGCTTCCCGGTGCGGCCGCCATCCGCTCTGCCACTTCTTTCTGAATCATCACCACGATATTCTCCAGCGGCAGCTTCTCCTCCAGCAGCTTCATGAGAATCGGCGTCGTCACATAATACGGCAGATTCGCAACCACACTTACCTTCGATACGCCCGCAAAATCCTGACGGAACAGCTCATGAAGATCCACCTTCAGGACATCCCCATGATGCACCTTCACATTCTCATAGGGCTCCAGGACCTCCCGCAAGATGGGAATCAGGCGCTGATCAATTTCGACCGCGGTGACGGTTCCTGCCGTCTGTGCCAGCTTCTCGGTTAACGCACCGATCCCAGGACCGATCTCAAGCGCTCCCTTATCTTCATCCAGTCCTGCAGCCTCCACGATTTTATACAATATATTCTGATCGATGAGAAAGTTTTGACCCAGACTCTTCTTGAAGGAGAATCCATGCCGTGAGATGATCTCCTTCGTCCGTCTTGGTGTTGATATATCCTCGATCCGATTCATTGGCTTACGCCCCCTTCTTCCAGCTGTGAAAGTGCGGCCAGAAATTCTTCCCGCGATATTTGAAACATGGCCAATCGTTTATGGAATTGCTTGCTGTTGCAATATCCGATCCCGAGCAGGTTTCCCATCGTCATACGCCTTGCAGCAGCCTCCGGATGGGCTGATAATCCTGCCTCCAGCATGTCCTCCAGACTGATCAGGCTCTCTCCGCCCTCAAAGGAGGTATGTACCCGCTCCAGCGCACGCCGTATCGCTTCTGGCGAGGCATTCTCTACGCCGATATCCCCTTTGCGGGTAGCATCCGCTTCCGGAATAAAGGCATGCTTGCAGCCAGGGACACCCTGATCCACAATTTTGCGGATCCGCTCCCCTGCATGGTCAGGATCGGTTAATATAATAACGCCTCTGCGCTCCTGAGCAAGCGCTATGCGTTTCAGGATTTGTTTATTGATCGCTGAGCCGCCCGTTTCGATCGTATCCGCTTCTACGGCCCGTTTAATGGCAACGGTATCGTCTCTGCCTTCCACAACAATCACTTCTTTAATCATGCGTTTGTTCTCTTCCTTCCCAAGAAAACAGGCTTGTACAACCTCTAGGTTCTACCAACTTAGCCCTATATACTCCGTTCTTAACAAAACAAAAGAAGAGGAAATATTCCCTCTTCTTCATCATTATATATTATAAGCTAAATAGTATAGCATTAGAATGGTATTGTAAATTGGAATTCATGCGTCTAGTTCAATTCAGGTTTAACCGGACCGATCACGTAAACGGTGCGGCCGCTCTTCCGGCCGAAGTTTATGGCCGATTTCAGTGAATCATAATACACATCGATTTTGTTGCCTTTGATGGCACCGCCCGTATCTTCTGCACGACGGAAGCCAATGCCTTCGATATAGACCCACCAGCCGATCGGGATGATGTTAGGATCAACGGCGATGGTGCGTCCTTCTGTAACGCGTGTACCGGATGCAGTGCGTGTACCGATTCCCTGCTGCTCAGCGGAATACGCCGTCATCGACACGTTGTTCAATACCTTGCTGTATTTAAAATCAACGCCTGCCCGAGAAACCACGTTGTTCTCGACAGCCTTGGCGGTCGTTACTTTTTTCGTGCCGGACAATTTAGCCGGTTTAGCCTTTACATCGGTGGCTGCCGCCTGAACGATGACAGGCTTCTCTACTTTTTTCGTGCCAACAGCAATGATTTTATCCTTCGTTCTGCGTTCAATCTCTTGGGAGACCTTCGTCTTGGAAACCAGCTTGCCATTGTGGTAGACCTTCTCATAATGGTTCACCATGAGACCAGGCTCGCCCCGCTGAATAACGCGGTTATCCCCTCTCTCAAGCGATGGGTCGGCTGTTTTGATCACGCGGAAACTGCGATCCTCCGTCTCTTTAACTTTTTGTTTCGTGACGCGAACGACATCGATATTCATATTGCTGGTCAGCTTCGTGTTCTGTGCCGGTTGTACTATATCTTCACCCTGGATCGTAATACCAGCCTCTTTAAGTACATGATCAACCGTATCCTGGGATGTAAATATGGTTTTGGTTGTGCTGCCTACTGTAACTTTGACTGGAATTGCCCGGTCAATGATGATCCGGTCTCCATCCTGGATCGCGCCGTTTAAAGGCATCGAAATCTGATCCTGAGGACTCAACGTGATCGCTTGCTCATCCAGCAATTCCTGCAGCAATGATCCACGTGTTTCTACTGTGGTGACACGACCATCGACGACAAGCTGAACCTCCTTGCCTGCCTGATCATGTACGACCAACGATATGAGAAGTGATACCGTAACGGCACCCATGGCACCGAGCAACATCAGTTGACGCAAATTGTCATGCTTCCATCTCAATGCGTAAGACATGCTGGATGATTGTGATTCATGGGTTTCTTCAGGTTGAAAAATGCCCACTATTCCATCCTCCTTCATAGTCCCGCCGTCTAGGTAAACGCATGAATGCATTTGACGTGACTATAGCAATTTTTCTCACAAGGCGCCCTGCTATCTATCTACACCCTGCGTCAATTCCCGTCTTTCCGTCCATGTACCACCACCCCTTGTTTACCAAGAGTATGATGATCCCCTCTCCATTATTCAAAAATAAAAGAAAGCCATTGAAAGAGTACTAGAGGCTCTAACGTGGCTTCCTGATGATTAGAATCATGGAAATGGTATGCACGAGAATTCCCCTCTTATTTCGCTTACGGAGTTAGCTGTCGGGTTCGGACGTAAGAGAGACGCCCTAGATCCGGATACCCGCTCATGGCGAGATCCTTCAAATTCACCCCAAAGACCCGAAAAAGAAATCAAATACAGCTGCGCGCATTCAGACCAGTATGCACGGCGGTATCGGTTCCCCCGTTCCCCAAAATTTCGGAGATTAAGCGAGACGGTTCATGAAATATTCGGCCGCGATCTGCACATCGCAGCTTCTTATCACTGAAAAGATGATATCCTGTTTGTATGCAGGTTGTAAAGCAACATTCAACCACATTTTCTCATGTAAAAGGTTAAAATATTGTAATATCAACGCCTTTTCTGATTAAAAAACTTTAATTAATCGAAAATGCTCCCTTTTTCATCGCTTTTGCTCTCGTTTTCGTTAAATACCAAATCGTTCCAGCGCATTTTGGGTGGTAATTTGGGCCAATTCCTCATAGGACAACCCTCTAATTTCGGCTGCCGCCTCCGCCACCAATTTTACATAAGCGGTCTCATTTCGTTTCCCGCGGAAGGGATGAGGTGTTAGGTAAGGGGAGTCCGTTTCGATCAATAATCGATCAAGCGGAACCTGCGCCAAAACCTCTTTGGGCTGCTTTGCATTTTTGAAGGTAATCGGCCCGCCAAACGAAATATGGAATCCCATATCGAGACATATTTTGGCCGTTTCCCAGCTTCCGGAGAAGGAATGCATGACACCGCCCACCTCGGAGGCTTTTTCCTCGCGCAAAATTCTCACGATATCTTCATGCGCATCCCGATTATGAATGACAATCGGCATGTTCAATTCCCGGGCCAGTCCGATCTGACGCCGAAGCACTCGGTGCTGAACTTCTTTCGGAGACGTATCCCAATAATAGTCCAAACCGATCTCTCCTATAGCCACCACTTTCTCGTGACTGCACAAAGAGGCGATCCAATCCAGGTCCTGATCCTCCATGGTAATGGCGTCTACAGGATGCCAGCCTACCGCTGCATATATAAAATCATAAGTTTCTGCCAGCTTCATCGTAGTCGGAATCGTCTCCCGGTTAAATCCAATATTGATCATCCGGGTCACACCGGCTTCGAGTGCCCGCTGGATTGCCTCTTCCCGGTCTTCGTCGAATTGGGGAGCATCCATATGAGTGTGCGTGTCGAACAACATAAAATCCACACTCTCCTTCCTGTCGTTTCTGTGTCGTATATCTTCCATTAGCTGGGTAAATTGCAGATAAACCAAATGTTCCTGTATTCTACCTAGCTAATGTTGTTGTTTGAAAACACTGGCTATCTTCTCCGGCATTTGAGCCAGCAGCGGACTTACCTTCTCCTCCGGATAATAAAGGTGGTACCGTCCTTTATGAATGCCGCTGATCGAGCGTACAATATCGGATACCTCCGAGATTTCCTTCAGCTCATCATGCCGATCCAGAAGCAGGATTTGCTTCTCGTTAAGCGGCATATCGGAATGAACCTTATCATAAGGAAGATCCGTTGGAAAATCAATCTCCAGGTCATATTCCGGATGCAATCCCACGGCACTGAATGCGTGGCGTATCCCGTCGATGGTCTCCAGATCGATGTTGTCGATTTCTACATATTTGTAGAGCTTTCGGTGCATGAAACGGCCGCATAATTCGCTAAGAAGAGGATCTTCCTCCTCCGTCCATTGCAGAAAGGCCGTTTGGATCAGAGCTTCATCAAGGCGCAGATATTGATTCACCCCGATATTCCCCGAAAACAACGCAGGAAGCGGTTCGATCATGAAACGAAAAGCATATCCACGGTCATGCAGTTCCTTGGCCCGGCGGAAAATTTGGCGCAGGATAATTTCGGAGCTTCGGGTGACAGGATGAAAATACACCTGCCAGTACATCTGATACCTTGACATCAGGTAATCCTCTACGGCATGCATACCCGATTCCTTCACGACGACCCGATCCCGGTACGGCCGCAGCATCCGCAAGATCCGGTCAATATCAATCGTTCCGTAATTGACTCCCGTATAATACGCATCCCTTAACAAATAATCCATCCGGTCTGCATCCAGCGGACTAGTGACCAGGTTTATCACAATCGGCTTGTCGTAGGTTTTGTTAATAACCGAAGCCACTTTCTCGGGGAAATCCGCTCCAAGCTCCCGCAGTACCTGATTGACGCAAGTATCCCCAAGCAGGATCCGGCATGTCCAATCCTCGTGATTCATATGAAAAGCTTCTTCTATAGAATGAGAAAAGGGCCCATGCCCCAAATCATGCAGCAGAGCCGCGCAGAGGGCAACTTGCCTTTCCTCGGCAGGCCAATCGGAGTACCCCCTCCGTTCGAATTGAGAGATGATTCTTCTCGTAATTTCATAGACTCCCAGTGAATGGGAGAATCGGCTGTGCTCGGCCCCGTGAAAGGTCAGAAATGAAGTCCCGAGCTGTCTCACCCGGCGGAGCCGCTGGAATTCCGGGGTATCGATTAATCGCCATATGATATCGTCTTGCACATGAATATAATTGTGGACGGGATCCTTAAACACTTTTTCTTCCGAAATTGGTGAATGCATTCCATCTCAACTCCTTATCGTTTTGATTTGGGTTTTTGCCGATAAACACTTCTTTTGACATCTAATGTCGAACCATGTCGAATAAGGTAAAATTACGCTTTCCAAATCGACAAATAGAAAACCGCAGCAAAAATTGGTTCGTTTATGGTAATTACGTTGCTATACAAGGGTTTCGTTCACTATACTTTCGTAAATAGGTTCCGATTTTTCAAAAATATAGGTTGACTGTTTTGGGAATCGTTGGTACTATAAATAACATAAAAACTAGAACTATGTCGAATTATGACTTTTTTAAATTATGGCGAGAGGGGCATTTATAAGTTATGATGAAATCAACAGGAATTGTAAGGAAAGTCGATGAGCTTGGACGGGTCGTCATTCCAATTGAGTTACGCCGTACGCTCGGAATTGGTGAGAAAGATGCATTGGAGATTTATGTAGACGGCGAACGCATCATGCTTAAGAAATATGAGCCTGCCTGCATCTTCTGTGGTAACGCTGAGAATGTCACTTACTTCAAAGGTAAAATTGTTTGCCATGAATGTATCTCGGAAATCCCTACACCTGTGACAAATTAAGATTTTTAGTATATAATAGCATTATTACATTTTGTTAATTCTAACCTTTTTCATATCTCCTTGGTGCCTTCCTCGGCTATGAACCCGGCCGCAGGAGGGTCTTTTTTTGATATTAAAGAATTTATAAGTTTTCAGCGAAGTGAGCAATTCTTTAATCGCATTTATTTATATGTTTTGGGGTCCCCGCAAAGGATTTGAATAAACATCGAAGCATAGGCCCCACTTTGTGGGGCTATTTGTTATCCCCCTGCGCCGAGTTACGCTAGATCACGAATCCGTCAGGAGTGCATTATAAATATCCCGCTTCGATACACCGCGATCACTCGCGGTTTTTTTCATGGCATCCTTGCGGCTTAGTCCTTCCCGCTCATAATGTTCCACATGCTCCTGGAGCGAAAGCTCCTGCCACCAGGCATTTTTCTCTTTAAGCTCCTCTTCTGCACTGCCGGCTTCAACCACCAAACAATATTCTCCCAGCGGCGGATGCTCCGTGAGCCAGTCCAGACATTCGGAGATGGTTCCGCGCAAGAACTCCTCGTAGCGCTTGGTTAGTTCGCGAGCCAAGGTCACCTTCCGATTTCCCAGTACCTCCTGCAAGATCTCCAGGGTCTTTTTCACGCGATGCGGAGATTCATAAAATAATAACGTTCCCTGCGCCGATTGCAAAGCTTGCAGCTGCTGGACGATATCTTTGCGCTCCCGCGGCAAAAAGCCGATAAACGTAAACCGTTCGGTCGGCAAACCCGAAACGATTAGGGCGGAAAGAGCGGCATTGGCCCCCGGGATCGGAATGACCGAAATGCCCGCTTCAATCGCAAGTGAAACCAGATCACTGCCAGGGTCCGAAATCGCCGGCAGACCGGCGTCGCTGACGAGTGCCACATTTTTTCCTTCTATTATATAACGTATGATTTCAGGCCCGCTGGCCGCCTTATTATGCTCGTGATAACTAAACAGCGGTTTGGCCGGAATTTCGAAATGGGTCAGCAGCTTGCGTGACTGCCTCGTATCCTCTGCGGCGATAATATCGCACTCCTGAAGGATGCGCACGGCTCGATAGGTCATATCCTCCAAATTACCGATCGGCGTTGCCACCAAATACAGAGAGCCCGGGCTCCCCTCTCCCTGGTCGGCATAACTTTGCTGTATAAGATTTCTCATTCGTTCGTCTCATCCTTATGTGTTCCGTAGTAAATTTCCATAAAATCCGGTCCGTAGTTTCCTTGCTCATCATACACGATCAGCGGGGGCTTCAGCCGAACCTCAGGCTTCCCGTCCCGAATCCCCTCGATAAGCACCATGTTCGCTTCCATATTCACGCGCGGATGGACAAAGCGGATGACTTTGGGCTCAATCCGGTATTTGCTCATCAGCGTAATGATTTCTGCCAGCCGCAGGGGCTTGTGGACCATGCTCATCTTCCCGCCTTGGCGAAGCAGTCTTGCACAGGATTCAATTACTTCCTCAAGCGTACAGTGAATTTCATGCCTGGCAATCGCCTGGTGCTCATTCAGCTTCAAGTCGCTGCCGTTCATCGGCATATAAGGCGGGTTGACCGTAATCAGGTCGTACGCTCCATACCCTTTTTCCTTGTACAGTTCCCGCAGATCTCCTTCATGAATCGTGATCTGATCCTGCAGATCATTCATCTCGACGCTCCGTCTGGCCATGTCTGCAAGTCTGGGCTGAATCTCAATCCCCTCGATCGGCGCTCCTGTACGTGTTGACAGCAGGATCGGAACAACTCCGTTTCCCGTGCACATATCCAAAATACGGCCCCTGCGCGGAATGCTGGCAAACCTGGCGAGCAGGACGGCGTCCATGGAAAAGCTGAATACCTCCTCACTCTGGATGATGCCAAGCTCATGGGTAAGCAGATCATCAATCCGCTCGGATGGTTGCAATAACACTTCTTTCAATTTCATAGTTTCAACCCTTTATCTCCATAATTCCAAACACGCTCTTCTGGTGTATCGGCTCTCTACATAGTACCTGATAAAATGAAATACATAAAAGGCTGCTCTTCACATTGCATGACAAGCAGCCGTATGGTATCAATCGCGATCCTTACAGTATAACCTTTCCATTCTAGAAAAAAACCGTAGGCAGTTTCTCCTACGGCTTCTTATTTATTCAAAAAAGATAAGCAGAACAGGCAATCCCCTTCCGTCCGCAGATGTCCGTAATAGACATTGCAGATGTGGAAGCCTTCATGATACAGCCGAGCCAGGTTATCATATCCCTCGCCGACCACATCTTCATGTTCCTCATCCTTCACATGAGGCTGAGGTTGTAAAGCCACTGGGTTTTCCAATTCTGCCGGATTGACTTCCCGCTTTAAAATTTTCCGGAGCTGTTCATTTTCAAGACTGAGGCGATGGTTCTCTTCCAGCAGTTCCTTGATGACCAGCTTAAGTCCACCCAGTTCACTGTGTATATGTCCCATCTGTGTTTCCAACTCTTGAATGAGCACAAAAATGTTTTTCTTCTCCAAGTCTACACCCCGAAAATAAACATTCTATTGGACTATTTGATGACAACGTCATCCATTGGAAGTTCCTTAACCTTACCAATTTCAAACAGCTGAACATGAACCGTCCGCTTATCCGCATTCAGTCCGACTACTTTGCCTTCTCCAAGCGAAGTAACGACCATTTTCCCAGCGGATGGAAGCTCTTCTTTCACGCTTTCATAATTATCATGCTCAAACTTCAGGCAGCACATCAATCTTCCACATAGCCCGGAAATTTTAGTCGGATTGAGCGATAGGCTTTGATCCTTTGCCATCTTGATCGATACCGGCTCAAAATCACCAAGCCATGAGGAACAGCACAGTACGCGTCCGCAAGGTCCAAGACCGCCGAGCATTTTCGCTTCATCGCGAACTCCAATCTGGCGAAGTTCGATTCTTGTACGGAATATACTGGCCAGATCCTTGACCAGCTCACGGAAATCCACACGGCCTTCCGCCGTGAAGTAGAAAATGATTTTGTTGCGGTCAAAGGTAAATTCCACATCGACCAGCTTCATTTTCAGTTCGTGATCCCGAATTTTATTTAAACAGGTGGTGAATGCATCCTTAGCCGCTTGTTTGTTCTCTTCAACCACACGGGCATCAGAATCACCAGCGATCCGAATGACCTTCTTGAGCGGAAGGACAACGTCTGATTCACCGACCTCCTTCTTTCCTATCACAACTTGACCATACTCAATACCTCTCGCGGTTTCCACAATGACGGATTGTTCCTTCTCCACTGGCAGGTCGAGCGGATCAAAGTAATATATTTTGCCCGCCTTCTTAAAGCGGACACCTACTACACTGTACAAAAATAAACCCCCTTGTGCCTGTACATAATGGCCATTCTGCGGGCCTGGGGGTCTTCTCACGCCGGAGTGTTACCGCCCAAACCCATCAATAACTGCTCTAAACTGAGCTGTCCATTGACATTATAGCGTAACTTCTTCTGACACTCTGCGGCCAAATCCATGTATGACACCCACTGTGCTGTGCTGCGGGCTGATGCATGACCAGAGATATACTCTGCCTGATCTATGAAAACGAGAGACTCTTTCCTTCCATACTGGACATGGATCATGTCCTTAAACCATAAATGAAACATACTGAACAATAGGTCCAGATGATCTGAGAGTTCGGTTTTGAACACTTTTTGACTCGCTGTGATGATCGCTGAGCCGCTGCGGTTCAAAGACTCCTTCCCTAATTGTAACACTACGTTTCTAATTTCTGCAAACCAATTCTCACTCAATATTTTCCTGCACTCATCAAGTCCTGATGAAAGGTGAACTGCGCAGCGTACAAGTGCGGCAGGATAACCCTCCCCTACAAGAACCTTCTCCATCATCTGCGGATCTAAAGCCCGGAACGGAACCTGCTGGGATCTCGATTGAATGGTGGGCAAAAGGGCCTGTCCGTTCTCGGCAATCAGAATCGCTACAGCCGGCGCTTGGGGTTCCTCCAAAAATTTCAGCAGGCTGTTGGCTGCCTGTGTGGTCATCTTCTCCGCCCGGTCAATGATATAAACCTTAGGATTGCGATTCTCCGATCGATAAGAGAATATACGCTGAAGATCGCGAATCTGATCGATCTTAATGCTTGCTCCATCAGGCTCAACCAATGTAAGATCGGGATGGTTGCCATGATCTACCTTGCGGCATTCCAAACATTGACCGCAGGCATCGTCTTCAAGTTCCGTACAAAACAAAGCCTTGGCAAACGTAAGCGCCGTCTGCATCTGTCCGGCACCATAAGGGCCGCTAAACAGATAGGCATGACTGACCGCATTACGGCGCAAGGCATTTTGCAGCAGTTGCTTCGCAGTCTCTTGACCTACGATATCATTAAAAGACATAAGTCCTCACTTTCTATCAATCCTTTATGATCCTCCTCCATGTGGAGCAGTCATGAATTACGATACGCTTCCTTGCTTTTTGCAGCTAGAATACAAGATTGATCAGCATGCCTCGAATTTCACCAACTCGGTTCAGCAGATCAATTCTCCCCTGCTCCGTATCCAGCAGTTCATCCGCCATTGCGAGCAGCGCAGAATCGACTTCATCGATTACATTATACCGCTTTCCGCGTCCCCGGCGGTCCCAGCCGCGCGTTTCCTTCATTTTCACACCGCGACGTACCGTTTCCTCCAGGAATCGGCGAACCATCAATTTATACGCTTTGAGCTCTCGAACGGTCATCGCCTTAGCCAATCGATCACCTTGCATTGCAATTTCACGCATTTGACGACTCAGCTCTTCATGGGTCGCACGTTCTCCCTGCTGCTGCATCATATCCGAGAACGATCGCTTCTGAATCGGTCTGGCGTTGCCATCCGGCACCGTGAGTTCGCTTTTCATGGGCCGAAAGCCCGGATTGATCTTCACCTGAATCCACCGCCTATTGCGTTATTTCTTGCATCTAATAAAACGGAGGCATCGGTACGTTCATATCGAACAAACCTGTGCCTCACGTGAACGTACCTTGAAATGGATTGCTTGTCAAGCGATTTACTAACAATTATCGATAAATTGGACGATTATCCGGAATTCATTGAAATCATCCATCTATTAAGATCATCTCCCGAGTGCGGCGATCTACGGTAACTATTTTTATTATGATACAGAAGTGGTTCAGAAGACTTTGGTGACAGGAGAACACAGCCGTCAAATATCCCAATAAAAACATCCGTTACGTATCTATCGCAGATCCAGAAAATGAATTTAGAAATGCTCGAATCGTTCTACAGGGAGAACAAACACGGTTGCGCCACCAACCTGCACTTCGACCGGAAGCGGCAAGTAGGAATCGGTTGTACCACTCATAGGGGTTACCGGGGTGACCAGCTGTTCACGAACTTTACAGCTTGTGCGAATGACACTGAGCACACTTTCAACCTGTGAATCGTCTACCCCGATCATAAAGGTGGTGTTCCCCGCCTTCAGGAAGCCGCCTGTACTTGCAAGCTTTGTTGCCCGAAAATTAGCTTTGACCAACGCGGCGGAGAGACGGTTGCTATCTTTATCCTGGACAATCGCAACTATCAATTTCATGGTAAACCCTCCTTGTTTATTTGGACATCGTATGTCCTTAACAGTACTTATTTGACAAACAACCTCAAAAATCCTTTAATATCGCGTCTTCCAAGTGACGAATCATTTCTCTTTCCACCTGAGTCGGCGTTTTGGAAGCATCCACAATGCGAATTCGATCCTGATTACGTTCTGCTACCAATAGATAGCCTTCCCTAACTTTCTCGTGAAATGCCATGGTCTCCATATCCAGCCGATTCAATTCCCGTTCTGCATTTGCCGTGATCCGGGACATGCCAATCTTCGGCTCCACATCAAACAACAGCGTTAGATCCGGCATGCGGGTATCAATCGCAAATTGATTGATGTTCCATACCTCCTCCATGCCCAGTCCGCGTGCATATCCCTGGTAAACCAGACTGCTGTCCACGAACCGGTCACACAGTACAGTCAAGCCCTGGCTCAAAGCCGGCTCCACCTTCTCCACAAGATGCTGACGGCGGGCTGCCGCATACAACAATGCTTCGGTGCGTGCATCCATCGCGGTATGCTCCGGATCGAGAATAATGGAGCGGATCTTCTCCGCAATCTCAATGCCGCCGGGCTCACGTGTAATCAGATACGGAATCGAATGGTTCTGCATAAAGGCAGCGAGTCTGCCCATCATGGTCGTTTTTCCGGATCCGTCTCCTCCTTCGATGGTAATAAATAGTGGTCTGCGATTATTCATAGCGTATCCTGCTTTCATCATTTGTTGATCGAGGAGCTCTAAGTTATACACTCCGGTATACCAGCGTAAAGTGGAGTTCCTTCCTTCACGTTTCCTTATAAACGACAATGGTTTGCAGCGTTGGATCGGATATCCCCTGGCATTTCGCCCCTGCATGCCTTAATACCAGGAGCCTCTGTTCCATTTCCGCTGTGATGTCTTCGCCTGGGTATAAGATCGGTATGCCTGGCGGGTAGGGAATAACCATCTCCGCCGCCTTTCGCCCAGCGCTCTTCGCTAACGGCACCGATTCCAACCTCCCCCTGTCAATCGGCTTGAGTGAGAAAGGAATTGGGGCCGAATAAGGAGTCTCTGCGGACAAATTGTTCCACGTGGAAACATCGGAGATCAGTCTTGCGTCAGTTAACAATTTATCATCGGTATCGAAATGATTGGAATCCATATCCTCGTGGGCCTCTCGCGGCTCATAGCTCATGAAATCCCCCTGATCCCGCAGTGTCCGGATCAGTAATTCCGTGCTCTCTGCCGTAGCGCCTGGTTCGGTTCCGATCCCTTCTGTCTTCTCCCCCTGCTCTACAATATGCACAAGAGCCCATAAGACGTGATTCGCATCTTCCCGAGTCGATGCCAGCGTAAACAATAAGACGACGCGCTGCTCGTCACTCATCTCCGGCACACAGCCGCGCGCCTCTAGTGCGCGCTGGAGTGCATACCCGCTCAGGGACCCGGTGCGGTCATAGATGACCGCCTTGAACGGGTCCTGGCGGGTATACGCCGCAGCGGCCGTGCCCGCGGCGTGGCCCCCGGGCTGCGGTGGCTGCAGCAGCCCGAAGCGCGGCAGCTTCGCGAGGCCGCGCCGGAAGGTCTCCACGGCGGCCAGGCCAGCCGTGAAGGCGCCTGCGCCCTGCGTGTGCAGCAACCGCCGCGCCAGATCCAGCGAAGCCATGAGCGGGTACGAGGGGCTGGAGCTCTGCACCATGGCCAGCCGCTGGCGCAGCAGGCTTCGGTCCAGCAGCCCGCCCTGTACATGCAGCATGGCTCCCATCGTCATGGCGGCTAACATCTTGTGTGTGGATTGAACCACACCATCCGCCCCGCATGACAAAGCGTTCATCGGCAGCTGGGGATGCTGTCCGTAATGAGCTCCGTGCGCTTCGTCCACCAGCAGTGGAATGTCGCGCTTATGGCACGCTTCCGCGAGCGGCCTTAAGTCGCTCCCCATCCCGTAGTAGTTCGGCATCGTGACGATCGCCCCACGTGCCTCAGGGTAGGCCTCAAGAGCCGCTGCCAGCGTAGCCGCAGATGGAGCAATGGCTAAACCGCTTGGCTTGTCCATCTCTGGCTGAAGAAACACCGCCCTTGCACCCGCCAGCATCAATCCGTTCAACACAGACTTGTGTACGTTCCGCTGTACAAGCACGATATCGCCCGGTTCACGGCAAACCGTCAGGATTAGCGCCAAATTGCCGGCTGTACTTCCCCCCACCAGGAAGAAGCTTTCCTCTGCGCCAAAACAATCTGCAGCCAGCTCCTGTGCTTCCTGAATAACGCCTTCCGGATGAAATAAATCATCGGTTCCGGTAATTTCCGTCACGTCAATGCGCATGGCCTCTTGCAGCATCTCCGCAGCGTTACCTTCTTCTGCATATGCCCTGCCATTTTTATGACCAGGTACATGAAAAGATGAAGCCCCACGTTCTCGATACCATATTAAAGCTTCTGCAAGTGGGGCACGCTCTCTATGTGTAGTCATCGACATATCCCTTCGGATTACATTCTCTAACCTATTTTAACGCAATTTGAAACCTACGCCTACGTCTCCATGCACGGAAAGCCCCCTCTAAACAAAAAAAGGCCTTTCATTCAGGCCCATTTGACGCGTGTACCCGCATCTATGCATTTTTCGGCATGGCAATCTGTTTTAATTGACGAATAAAAAAATGATATTTGGCATCTTCCGCACTGGTATGAACGATTTCGGACTCACATTCCTCGCATACGAATTGCGAGACAATGGTGATTCCCTCTGTCTTCGTCTGATTGCATATGATACACACGTGTTCGGTCAATTCTTCCATAACCATCCCACCTTGATCCTTTTCCTATTAGTATGACACAGTTTCTATTATTTTAAACCTTTTCATAGGATATCGGTCTACGCTTTATGTATATGTACCCCTTGGTGCCCTTGTGTCTGTACCTTTTTTTTCAGCTTAATAAAAATATGATTTTGTCCGATAAAGACATAAAAGACTTAATCTTCTCGTCTATCGAAATTCACTTCTACTTAAAGGGGGACGGCATAGCCCAATGGCAGATCCACATGGTCAAGCCACCTTTTATCACTATCGATTAATTAAGAAAATCCAAATTCCCAAAAGCTTGCTCATCCTCTACTTAAGTTTGCCTTGGCTAGCAGCGGCTGCAGGTGCATTTTGGGTGTCACCGTATTTCCTGCTCTATCTGCTAATCGCCTTTCCGCTTATGTTATGGATCCAGTATGTCGTCGGACATACCGTGCTCGTCCTATTGGGAGCAAGCTACCGCAAACGTTGGCGCTTCCGTCTGAGGTTGCCTTGGCTTGGTTATATTCCGGATCAACACGTCAGCCGTCGCGTATTTAATTTAGTGCAGTTCTATACCTGTTGGGTGGGGATTGTCTTAAGCGCTATCATGGCCTTCTGGTCTCCGTTGCCTTTTGCCATTACGCTTCTGTTCTGGCATCTTTGGCTCCTTCTCCCGCGCGGCTATACGATGCTGCGTCTGAGCGGCCAGCGTAAAGATGGCATGTTGAAAATGAATGAACAGGACATCTCCTACTACCTGCAATAATGTTGAAGCTTCTGCATCCATCACTACATAGCGCTATAAACCCGATTTCCGTTTCAAACTAAATAAAGACCTCATTCCGAAGTCGGAACGAGGTCTTTATTCATTTGCTTTATTGCTTTCCAATCCTTGTATGGCTTGTTTTTTTAGCTGTGCCGGAACCGTGATTATAAGAAAATCGTCATGCACCGATAGGTGGACGATACTTTTACCTTTTTCAAAAACTAAAGAAGAACCGTTATCTTCAACTTCTTTCTGCTTCCATCCCCACGACTCAATCTCTTCCAGGTAGGCTTCAGGAATGCTGTCGTCTCCCTTTAAGCCCGGAAGCGCATACCGTACATAATCCAAGTCACTAATGCCTGTGGTTTGCTCCGTTTTATTCGCTTCCTTCGGAACCGGGAATGACTTCACATTCGCCGCGCCGTCAAAGGTTTCCCAGCTTGGTTTTGTGGATGCCCCACATCCGGATCCGATCAACACGATCGTAACCGCACAGATCATCCCTGCCACATGCAGACCACGTTTACACAACATGTAATTGTCCTCCTTCCCCCACAATAACCGGTCTCCAGATGAGTATTCATAGTTGGTTGGTTAATGGAGAACCTTCCAATCAGGCCTTATTTCCTACTGCCTGCGCATATCGGTAATCATATTCCCGATTATACCTAATTCTATTATACTGATTTTTGGCATGGTATCGGTAACAAAATCTTCATCTGTTTACGTCAATTTTAGGATCATGTTATATAACAGAGAAGCTGCTGACATCACGCTGCAGCATATATCATTAGTCGGACAATCTCTAAATCTGCACTTCATCAAAACTTCGGTGAACACAAATAAAAACCACCATCGATTACATCGACAGTGGTTTTTCGCTTGGCGACGTCCTACTCTCCCGGGACCCTTCGGTCCAAGTACCATCGGCGCTGGAAGGCTTAACGGTCGTGTTC
>NZ_CP150215.1:0-12500 GCF_037969845.1 Paenibacillus sp. FSL W7-1279 | reverse complement strand
AAAGTGTTTGACTTGCTCATTTCTTAACTGACGAGAATTTGTTCAATTCTCTATTTCAACGTCCCACCTAAGTGGTTCGTTTTACTCACTCGTTGTTCAGTTTTCAAAGATCAACTTCTTTGTCACCGGCGAATCTCATTCGCACCAGCAACTCTTATAATATATCACATTCTCAATTATTTAGCAAGCTTTTTTTTGAAAACTTTTATTTCATTGAAAGCTGCGATATATTCCCGCTCAGAAGCGGCAAGAAATAATATATCACAGCTTTCCTATGTAGGTCAACCCTTTTTTGAAAATCAATAAATAACTTCTTCTATATAGAGTTGGTGCTGTTGCATCAGGTTAATGATCTCTCCCTGAACCGATACCATCGGTCTCGTTGGATGCTGAGCGTCCGTAAATACGATTTCTCCCGAAGTGCCATTGCTCAACCGGACTTGAGTACCTGAATGCAAGGCCGTTACCTTTTGGATAAAAGTCTGAACGATCTTTGGATCCAGCTTGCCAAAGGCCTCTAGTTGAATTTGTTCCAGCACAACATAAGGAGATTGAGCATTCCGATAGAACTTATCCAGTGTCATCGCATGAAAGATATCCGTAACAGCAACGATCTTGGCGTAGATATGAATCTTGTTCCCTTCCAGCCGCAATGGATACCCCGAGCCATCTACTTTCTCATGATGCTGGAGAGCTGCGAGCCGAACTCCTTCATTCACCGCCGCAACATTCTTGAGAATCTGATAACCGTAGGTCGTATGCTGACGTACTTCTTCGTTCTCTTCTTCGGTAAGTTTGGAAGGTTTGTTCAACACAATCGGATCAATCTTGGCATTTCCGATATCATGCAGCAGTCCTGCAAAGGCCACCTGCATCCAATCTTTCTGCGGGAGCCCCACCCATTGTGCCAGCTTATAGGAGGAAAGGGCACAAAGCACGGCACTGTGATACCGATAATCATGGCGATTGGTCATGCGAGGAATGAATTTAAGGACATGATACTCATGTTGGTGTTTTAATAAGTTGTCCATTTGTTTACGCACTTCATACATTCGCAGCTCGCCCGTTATGGCGGACTGGTAACAGTTTTTGACCAGGGTCATGGTCTTGTCGTATTCCTCATGCAAGGCCAAGTCTTTTCGGACAGGTGCCTCTTCGTTCCCACTGCCCTGTTGATTCCCCGTAAAGATCAGCGACGGCTTCTGTCCGGCAGATTTTACGGTCGGTATTCTTGTGCTATCTGCTTCAACGGATTCTATAATTACATGGTCCACCATGAAAGCTTTCAATACCTCTAGATCCCGGGGAAGCAAAACTTTCCCTTTTTGCAGCAAAAGGCCCCCCAGAGGCGTATGCACATCTTTGGCCAGCTTTACTCCAGCCACCACTTCATTCACGGCTTTGATCGTCATGATCAACCCTCTCCATCTATTAAGCTGCGCCACGGCAGCAAACTTCACCTTATATTATACATATTATAGTTCGTCTTTTGCGGCCTGTACAATACCATTTCCCTGAATTTGTAATCCGGTAAGACAAATCAAAACCACCCGTGTGAACGGGTGGTTTGCTCTGCGGCTGAAAGCCTTTGTTACTGGCCAGCCCTAAAGGGCATTGAATCGTTCGCCAACCGCACTACTTTTTCGGCTACCCCTTAAGGGGTCTTCTAGTTCTTCTTCTTTCGTTTGCTTCCTGTTTCTTCTCCTGTGAATGGATCTATATACTCTTCCAGCGTCATTTGCTCTGCAACCACGTCTTCTTGTAACTGATTTCGTATATACTCTTCAATCACTTTCTTGTTCCTTCCTACCGTGTCCACATAAAACCCTTTACACCAGAATTTTCGATTCCCATACTTATATTTTAAATTTGCATGGCGATCAAATATCATTAAGCTACTCTTCCCTTTTAGATACCCTATAAATGATGACACACTTATTTTCGGCGGTATACTTACCAGCATGTGTATATGATCTTTACATGCCTCTGCTTCTATAATTTCTACACCTTTTCTTTCACACAATTGTCTTAGTATTTTTCCTATATCTCTTTTCAATTTCCCATAGATCACTTGTCTTCTGTACTTTGGTGCAAACACTATGTGATACTTACAATTCCATTTTGTATGTGCTAAACTGTTCACATCAGATGCCATCTGATCTCCTCCTCGTGTTTTAAATTTGGTTGGCGAACCGAATTTATCTTAACACTTCGGAGGATTTTTTTTATACAACGCTTAAGCTATCCTGAACCATACGCATAGCGTATGGTTTTCTTTTTACAAAAAGAGCATGAATGCAAATCTGCATTCATGCTCGATACTATCGTTTATTCTTCTGTCGGCTCAACCGGCTCTGTGCCGTCATGGCCTTCTTCTTCCTCTTCACCGGCTTCAGGCTCATCGCTCTTGTCCGCACGGCACACAGTACCTACGGAATCATCCTCACGGATGTTGATCAGCTTCACGCCCTGAGCATAACGGCCCATGGTAGAGATGCCCTCCATGCTCGTACGGATGATGGTACCGCTAGCCGTAATAATCATGAGATCCTCTTCCGATTTCACGACCTTAAGTGCCACAACCGGTCCGTTTTTCTCCGTAATATTGATAGTCTTGATCCCTTTGCCACCACGGGTCTGACTGCGGTAGTCGCTTGCAGGCGTCCGCTTGCCGTAACCTTTGGTCGTTACAATAAGGATATCAAGCTCCTGGTCCACCACGTCCATGCCAATGACTTCGTCATCGTCATCGAGCGTAATCCCTTTCACCCCCGTCGCGCTTCTTCCCATCGAGCGAACATCGCTCTCCTTGAAGCGGATGGACATGCCTTGCGCCGTTCCCATGATGATCTCCTGCTGACCATCTGTCAGCTTAACCTCGATCAAGGAATCATCATCGCGCAGGTTGATCGCAATCAGACCGCCCTTGCGGATATTGACATAATCCTCAAGCGGAGTTTTCTTAACGACACCCTGACGTGTGGCAAAGAACAAGAAATTATCGCTGTCAAAGTTCTCCACCGGGATCACGGCATTGATCGACTCGCCCTGTTCAATCTGAATCAGGTTGATGATCGGCGTTCCGCGGGCGGTACGGCTAAGCTCAGGAATCTCATAGGCTTTCAACCGGTACGCCTTCCCTTTGTCCGTGAAGAACATCAGATAGTGGTGGGAATTCGTGACGAAGAGATGCTCGACAAAGTCTTCGCTCTTCGTATCCATCCCCACAACGCCGCGGCCGCCCCGCTTCTGGCTGCGATAGGTGTTCGCAGGCAGACGCTTGATGTAACCGGTATGCGTAATGGTGATGATCACTTCTTCCCGTGGAATCAGATCCTCATCCAGGATGCTGTCTTCCCCGACCGTAATTTCGGTACGGCGCTCATCCGAGAAGCGTTCCTTAATCTCTTGGAGCTCATCATTGATAATTTGAAGCACAAGATGCTCATTAGCCAAGATCTCGCGCAGTTCCGCGATTCTGGCAAGCAATTCTTGGTACTCGTTCTCAATCTTCTCGCGTTCGAGTCCGGTCAGGCGCTGCAAACGCATATCCAGGATGGCCTGCGCCTGCTCATGACTGAGACCGAAACGCTCCATCAAGCCTTCGCGAGCTGCCTCTGTAGTCTGCGACGCGCGAATGAGGGCAATAACCTCATCGAGATGATCCAGCGCAATCCGCAAACCTTCGAGAATATGAGCGCGAGCTTCCGCCTTCTTCAGTTCAAACTCGGTACGGCGACGGATAACGATAACCTGATGCTCCAAATAGTAGAACAGCACGTCGCGCAGATTCAAAATTTTCGGCTCATTGTTTACGATAGCCAGCATGTTAATACCGAAATTAGACTGCATAGCCGTATGCTTGTACAGGTTATTCAAAACGACATTTGGGTTAACGTCCCGGCGCAGCTCAATAACAATCCGCATACCGTTACGGTCCGACTCGTCGCGGAGATCCGTAATGCCGTCAATCCGCTTATCGCGAACCAATTCCGCGATCTTCTCAACCAGTCGAGCCTTGTTCACCTGATACGGAATCTCGTGAACGACAATGCGAGCCTTGTTATTATTCTCTTCTATGGTCGCTTTCGCCCGCATCGTAACGGATCCACGGCCCGTACGGTATGCTTGACGAATCCCCTCACGTCCCAGAATATAACCCGCTGTCGGGAAATCCGGTCCTTGAATATATTCCATCAGCTCCATCGGCGTGATATCAGGATTTCGAATCATCGCCTGAACGCCATCGATAACTTCACCGAGATTATGAGGCGGAATATTGGTAGCCATACCTACTGCGATCCCGGACACGCCGTTTACCAGCAAGTTAGGATAACGCGCAGGAAGTACGACCGGCTCCTGTTCCTCACCATCATAGTTAGGAGCAAAGTCTATCGTCTCTTTATTAATATCACGCAGCATTTCCATAGCAATCTTCGATAAACGAGCCTCGGTATAACGCATAGCCGCTGCCATATCGCCGTCAATGGAACCGAAGTTTCCGTGTCCATCAACAAGCATATAACGCATGGAGAAGTCCTGCGCCATCCGAACCATGGATTCATAAACTGCGGAATCACCATGAGGATGGTACTTACCGATAACCTCGCCAACAATTCTTGCCGATTTCTTATGCGGTTTATCCGGGGCCATTCCAAGTTCAGACATCGCATATAAAATACGACGGTGTACTGGCTTCATTCCGTCCCGTACATCCGGCAAAGCCCGGCTGACAATGATACTCATCGCGTAGTCCATAAAGGACTCGCGCATCTCGGTACCAATGTCACGATCTTTGATTTGGGAGAAATTTTCTTCCGCCATGCTGGACCTCCTTCATTTTCCTATCAACCATGCCTTGATCTATGTGAAAAAAGCAGAATAGTGATCAGAAACCTAAAAACGCACTAACCTTTATTATATTACTTTCACAAACCGTGCACAATTAAACACGGGATGGATCAAGTGAAAGAATGATTTTTGCCCGGAAACCGGGATATACGCCCTGTCCTCCGTGCCCCTTTTCACATACAATGCATTGCACAGGACTTTTCGTAGCATCACATCTTTATATTATACCACTGTTTGTCATACTTGTCCTATGTTTTCCGGGTTTAAGCTCTCTTGCTGGAGATGCCCCGATTCTTTCAAATCAACCGGATGGACACGAGTTTGTTAACGAGACAGGCCAAATCCTGTCACTCCCATCATACAGCTGGAAAGGATGAAGATGGTTGACTATCCAACGCGTTGCAAGCAAGTGGGCGAAAACGAAAATACTCTTGAAAAATAAAGGTCTCGCCTCTTATGTTCCCTCTACCCGCCAGTATTCATTGGAGGCGCTTGGTGACATGCTGGGCACACATACGCTTGTGTATATCAAGCCTGACCGGGGAACCTATGGCGTCGGCGTCATGTCAGTCGAGCAGCTCCAATCCAAAATCGGTGATGCCGACGAAACCACGACCACTTCCTACAAGCTTCGTTATGAACAGAAAACCGAAATGTTTACCTCCCTGGAGAGTCTCGATAAAACACTGAGCGCTTTGTTTCAGGGGAAGGAGTATCTCATTCAGCAAGGCATCCATCTGCTTCGCCATAAAGGCCGCCCCTTTGATCTACGTGTACTTACTCAGAAGAGTCCTTCTGGCCAGTGGGTGAGCACAGGAATAATCGGGCGGGTAGCGGCCAAGAATAAAATCATTACCAACCACCATAGCGGTGGGGCAGCCCAGCACTATAAACCGCTGATGACCGAGCATATGACGGCAGAAGAGGCAGAGAACATCCGTAAAGAGCTGAATGTGCTTGGGGTGAATGTCGCATCGCAGCTGCAGAAATCCTATCCCAAGCTGAAAGAAATCGGCCTCGATATTGCCATAGACGGTCGCTGGAACATCTGGATCCTGGAGGTTAATACCAAACCTGCACTGTTCCCGTTCAAGAAATTTTTCAAGGATCCCAGCATCTACAATCAAGTAAAAAAATATGCAAACGCTTATGGGCGTAACTTAACCGGCAAGAAAAAAGCCAAAAAGACCGGTTAGCCTATGCGATATATAATTTAATGCCTAGATTCAGGATATATGGCGAACACACCAAATCGTATCTATCGTAAAAATAAAAGGGCAGTCCCTGAGGCCTTCACAGACCTTGGGATGCCCCTTTTTGGATTATTAACTTTATACGTCCAGATTACGGACCGACTTCGCATGCTCTTGAATGAAATCCCGCCGCGGTTCAACGTTATCGCCCATCAGGGTATCAAACAACGTATCAGCCAGGATCGCATCTTCGATGGTCACCTGAAGCATGGTACGGCTCTCTGGATCCATCGTCGTCTCCCACAGCTGTCCGGCATTCATCTCGCCGAGACCTTTGTAACGCTGCACGTTAATTTTGACGTTCTCACCGAATTCCTTGATGATCTCGTCGCGTTCTTTCTCGCTGCCGGCATAACGGATCACCTTATTGCGCTCGATCTTGAAGAGCGGCGGTTGGGCAATATAGATATAACCCGCTTCCACCAGCTTACGCATGTAACGGTAGAAGAACGTCAGCAGCAAGGTACGAATATGCGCGCCGTCAACGTCGGCATCAGTCATAATAATGATTTTGTGATAACGGGCCTTGGACAGATCGAAATCTTCCGCAATACCCGTACCCAGCGCCGTAATGATCGCCCGGATCTCCGCATTGGAGAGGATGCGGTCAAGCCGCGCCTTTTCCACGTTGAGAATTTTACCCCGAAGCGGCAAAATGGCTTGGAAATGCCGGTCGCGTCCCTGCTTGGCGGATCCACCGGCAGAGTCACCTTCGACGATGTACAGCTCACTGATGGAGGCATCCTTGGAAGAGCAGTCTGCCAGTTTACCTGGCAATGCGCTGACTTCAAGCGCACTCTTCCGGCGTGTCATCTCGCGGGCTTTACGCGCCGCTTCACGAGCACGTGATGCCTGGAGCGCCTTCTCCAGGATCCGACGGGAAACCGACGGATTCTCCTGCAGGAACTCCTGCAGCTTCTCCGCGAACAAGGATTCCACAATACCGCGGACTTCACTGTTGCCGAGCTTGGTTTTGGTTTGTCCTTCGAACTGCGGCTCCGGTACCTTGACCGAGATGATTGCCGTCAATCCCTCACGCACATCGTCACCCGACAAGTTGTTGGTGTTATCTTTGATCAATCCCGTTTTGCGGGCATAGTCATTGATAATCCGAGTGAGTGCACTCTTAAAGCCGGATTCATGCGTTCCGCCTTCGTGCGTGTTGATATTATTTGCAAAAGAATAAATATTCTCGGTATAGCTGTCGTTATACTGGAGCGATACTTCGACTTGAATATTATCCCGTGATCCCTCAACATAGATAGGGTCTTCGTGCAGTGCTTCCTTCTTCTCATTCAGGAACTTAACGTATTCAATGATTCCGCCCTCGTATTTGAAATAGTCGGAGGCACCTGTACGTTCATCCGTCAGCGTAAGCGCAATGCCCTTATTCAGGAACGCCAGCTCACGAATCCGCGTAAGCAGCGTGTTGTAATCATATTCCGTTGTTTCCGTGAAAATCTCCGGATCCGGCAAGAAGGTTACGGTTGTACCAGTATCGTCGGAATCCCCGATGACCTTGATATCATATTGAGGTACGCCGCGATGATACTCCTGTTGGTAGATGTGCCCGTCACGTTTGACTTGAACCACGACTTTCGAAGACAGTGCATTCACGACCGAGACACCAACACCATGCAGACCGCCGGATACTTTATATCCGCCGCCGCCAAATTTACCGCCGGCATGAAGGACGGTCATAACGACTTCCAGCGTCGACTTCTTCAGCTTGGCGTTCTCGCCGACCGGAATTCCGCGCCCGTTATCGACAACGGTAACACTGTTATCCTCATGGACAATGATTTCGATATGGTCGCATATTCCCGCCATCGCTTCGTCAATACTATTGTCCACAACTTCCCATACCAAATGATGCAAACCCTTGGCACTGGTAGACCCGATATACATCCCGGGACGTTTACGAACGGCTTCCAATCCTTCCAGTACCTGAATCTGATTCTCATCATATGTCGGTTGATTCATAGACATGCCTTCACCTACTTCTACAGATTCTGTTATGCCTGAGCTACAAAATGATTTGCTCGTTTCTTAAGCGTTGCAGAGGAGATCGGAGAGTAATAAACGATCGACTTCGTCACCACAATGGATTTCGGATCCTCTTCGCCAATCATCTCCACGACTTTATGCTGCTGGGCATGCGTGACGAACTGCTTGGAGATTTTTGAAGATTTCTCTATCGAGATATCAAAAATCCCAACCAGCTCCGACGAACGGATGATCTTCTCTCCGCCCAAATGAATATACATATGGAATCACTCCTTAAGAGCCCACCTGTCCGTCATGGACATGAAAAATGCTGGCACCCTTCAATTTGTCGGTATTCAAACTCTCAATGCCCGTCGCCGTGATGAATGTCTGCACTTTGCTCTGGAATGTCTCGATCAATTGTGTCTGCCGGTACGGATCCAATTCAGAAAGCACATCATCCAGAAGCAGCACCGGATATTCACCGATCTCTTCCTGTATCAGCTCGATTTCAGCCAGTTTCAAAGATAGCGCCGTCGTCCGCTGCTGACCTTGAGATCCATACGTTTGGACTTCTTTGCCATTAATATAAAAAGCCAGATCATCTCGATGAGGACCTGCCAATGTCATACCACGCCGTATTTCTTGCTCTTTCATTTGTGATAATTTTATCATAAATGTCTCAAATAAGACAGCTTCATCTTCTTCCTCCGCGTCAGCAAAGGACGGAAGGTAGTGTAAAGAGAGCTCTTCCAGACCGTTTGTGATTCCCTGATGAATGGTCTCAGCCCACTTTTGCAGCTTTTTTATAAATTGTTTCCTCTTCTTGACGATTTTAACACCATGTTCTGCCAATTGGTTGTTCCAAATGTCCAGCATCGCTTGTTCGGCGCTGCCCTTCCCCCATAATTGCTTCAGCAGATTGTTGCGCTGCACAAGCACCTTCTGGTATTGCTGCAGGTGAAACAGATAGCTTGGCGCGACCTGCCCGATCTCCATGTCAAGAAACCGGCGGCGAACCCCCGGCGTGCCTTTGACAATCTCCAGATCCTCGGGCGCAAACATCACGACATTGAGCGAGCCGATGAAATCGCTAAGCTTCCGCTGCTCGAGTCCGTTGATTTTTGCCTTCTTCCCCTGCTGAGACAAACTCAGCTCCAGCCTCAAAGGGCCGTACTTGCGATCAATCTCGGCTGATATATGCGCACTGGACTGCTCGAATCCAATCAATTCGCGATCTTTGGAGGTCCGATGGCTCTTCGTTAAAGCAAGCACGAAGAGCGCCTCCATCAAATTCGTCTTTCCTTGGGCATTGCGTCCGATGATCAAATTGACATCGCCAAACGCCTCAAGCTGCAGCTTCTCGTAATTTCGATAATGCTGCAGGCTGACATTTTTGACAAACAAGCTTATCCTCTCCCTCGTCTTCCGCGCTTAGCGCCAAAGCGGCTGCGGGAGGCTGTCTATTGTGCTGCCACCTGAAACGTCCCGCAATCCTCTACTTTGACGATGTCGCCGGGAACCAGTTTGCGTCCGCGCCGCTCTTCCTTCTCGTCGTTGACCAGAACCGCTCCTTCCGCAAGCAGCGCCTTCGCCATCCCACCTGTGGATACGCAATCTGAAAGCTTCAAGAACTGATCCAGCTTGATGTATTCACTGTGGATAAATATTTGTTTCATGACCTCGTCCTTTCATCCCTATCAACATGGGGATAACTTTAATTGGCCGTACGGTACGGCAGAATAATATATTGGCTCTTGCTGTCGTCGAGCGGTTTAAGAATGATCGGGCTCATAACCCCCATGAAAGCGATCATCAGCTGTTCGCTTTCAACCACCTTTAGCACGTCCAGCATGTATTTGGAGTTAAACGAGATGCGCAGCGGCTCCCCTTTGAAATCGATCAGATCCAATTCTTCACGCACTTTACCAAGCTCGGAGGAGCTGGAAGAGATCTCAATGCCGCCTTGTTCCATCGTTTGCAGGAGAACAATGTTCGTTTTCTCCTCTTTGGAGAGCAGGTAGGCGCGGTCGATCGATTCGCTTAATTTTTTTGTGTCCAAAACGAGTTCTGTTTTATGCGATGTTGGAATAATTCTAGAAGTATCGGGATAAATGCCGTCCAGTATACGGGAATAGAACAGAACACGGTCAATTTTAAATAATACCTGATTATCGGCCACAACGATATCCACCAGCGTATTTTGGTCCGGAATAATTTTGCTCAGCTCATTCAGCGTTTTACCCGCAATGACGACATTGTTGAACGAAATGTCCTGTGCATTGTCCAGCTGTGCAGAGCGAGTTGCCAATCTGTGACGGTCTGTTGCGGTAAATTTCAATTCATTATCGTTCAGACTCCATAATACCCCGGTCAAAATAGGCGTTGTTTCATGGGTGGAAATGGAGAATACCGTTTGCTTGATCATGTTTTTCAGCAGATCTCCAGGCAAAGAAACGGTTTGGCTGTCTTCAATGTTAGGCAGTACCGGGAATTCTTCGGGGTCCAAGCCCACCATCTGAATTTCCGTAGCTCCCGAAGAAATAAAGGTATGGAAGTTCTCTTTTACCTCCATCTGGATTTCTTGGGAAGGGAGTTTCTTGATGATTTCAACAAAAAATTTGGCCGGCAGCACAACGCTACCAGGCTGCTCTACCTGGACGATAGTGTGCTTCTCATCTTCCGAAGGAATAAACGATTGAATGGAAATATCAGTATCGCTAGCAGTTAGTGTGACACCCGAATACGTGACATCCAGTTTAATGCCGCTGAGGATCGGAATCGTAGTTCGGCTGGAAATCGCCTTGGATACGTGTTGAATGGATTCGTTTAATACATTTTTTAATATGCTGATTTTCATCAATTTCACTCCTTACGGAAAAATGAGAGGGGTTTTTTCACCTTGGCGAATGCCAAGAGGATCCCCCTCTTTATGGTTAAATTATTTATTAATTATTATTAGTAATAGTAATAGGGGCACTGAATATGTGGATAAGCCCCAGAAAAGGCATAAAATTAAGCCTATCCACATGTGTATAGATTGTGCATAGGCTTTGAACTTGTTCAGGTTGGATTTTTGATTTTCTCCGTAATATTATTGACCACTTTAAACAGCTCCTGGTCGTTTTTCAGAGATTGGGTAATCTTCTCATGGGCATGGATGACAGTGGTATGATCCCGGCCTCCGAATGCTTCTCCGATCTTGGGAAGGGAATAGTCGGTTAATTCGCGGGACAGGTACATGGCAATTTGCCGCGGAAATGCGACGGCTTTGGTTCGCTTGCGGGCTTTGAAGTCTTCCAGCCTGAGGTTGTAATACTCGCCGACCTTCTGCTGGATGTCCTGAATCGTAATCATTCGCGGCCGACTGGACGGGATGATATCCTTCAGGGCTTCGGCTGCCAGATGCGTTGTTACGTCCTGATTGGTCAGGGAGGAATAGGCAACGACACGGATCAAGGCACCTTCGAGTTCACGAATGTTCGTATCGATCTGATTGGCGATATACATCATGGCTTCGTTCGGAATATCCAGATTCTCGGCCTTCGCTTTCTTGCGGAGAATGGCGATCCGCGTCTCCAGATCCGGCGGTTGAATATCGGTGATCAATCCCCATTCGAACCGGGAACGGAGCCGTTCTTCCAGCGTCGGAATCTCCTTGGGCGGACGGTCACTGGATATGATAATCTGCTTCCGCTCTTCGTGCAGGGCGTTAAACGTATGGAAAAATTCCTCCTGCGTCGATTCCTTGCCTGCCAAGAACTGAATATCGTCAATGAGCAGAATATCGACGTTGCGGTACTTGTTGCGGAAGCTTTCAGCGCGGTTGTCCCGAATGGAGTTGATGAACTCGTTGGTGAATTTCTCGGAGGAAATATACACGACTCTGCTGCTGGGATTGTGCTCCAAAATATAGTGGCCGATGGCATGCATTAAGTGGGTTTTTCCAAGTCCAACTCCACCATATAGGAACAATGGGTTATACGCCTTAGCCGGAGCTTCGGCAACAGCGAGCGAGGCAGCATGGGCGAACCGGTTGCCTGAACCGATGACAAAGGTATCAAACGTATACTTCGGATTCAGCATATGAGACTGAATTTCTTCCCCGGATATTTCAAGCGGCGGCGAGATCTGCTGCGGCACAGGTTCGTGTCCTTTGGCCTCCTCAATGACGAAGCGGACATCCACCTGCTTGCCCACCACCTCCAATACGGTTGCACTAACCAGCTTGGTGTATCGGCTCTCCAGCCATTCCACAGCAAATGTTGTCGGTGCGGAAATGACGACGGAGTGATCGGTAATGGTCAATGCCTTGGTAGCTTTAAACCAAGTGTCAAAACTCGGTTTACTCAGCTTGGTTTGTATGATCGATAATATTTCTTGCCATAATTCGGAAGTATGGCTTTCCAA